>JBBAJS010000013.1:0-95258 GCA_040403975.1 Sediminibacterium sp. | reverse complement strand
AAACCACCTACATGTTTTTATGTAAGTGGTCAATTTATGTGGGCCCACCTGGGCATGATCCAGGGACCCCCTGATTATGAGTCAGGTGCTCTAACCAACTGAGCTATAGGCCCGAAACAGAAAATGATACTTGGGACCCTCCCGACCATGTCGGGATGCTCTAACCAACTGAGCTATAGGCCCGAAGAACATTGCTGTTCTTTAAGGGGGGCGAAAATAATGAAAAATGAGAGAAGTTACAAATGAGATGACCCAGTTCTTCGGTATAATTACTTTTTAGCCGCTTTCTGAATGCCGAACTGCCCAAACTTCAACAAATCGGATGCGCTCATATAACCCTTTGTATAAGTAATTGGGTTACCATTCTCATCTGTTATATATAGTGTTGGTAAAACTTCTACCCCATACTTTTGAGCAAATTCAATGCCTTGTCCTTGCTCCACATCAATGGTAATATTGATATAATTTTTATTGAAATAGGTACCTACTGCAGCATCAGGAAATACTTCTTTTTGTAATTTTTTACAGGGGCCACACCATGTAGCATAAGCATCTACAAAAATGAGTTTCTTTTCTGCCTTGGCTTTGGCAAGCGCTTTTTTCCAGTCTCCTTCAATAAAGCTAATACCACCAGCTGCCTTTTTAACTTCATCATTTTTATTGCCCAATTTTTCAATCGGCTTAAAAGATAAAATGCCGATTAAACACACACTCAACAAACCAACTACTAGATATTTCATAAAACCTATTTAATGGTATACGTTTAGGATGAATTGAACTTACATGTGGTTGTAAATTAATACAAAACTATCCCTGTTTACGTACATATTTCGTTAAAATTACAATCACCTGGCCTTCAATCTTTCCTTCTATCTGTTCAGTATTATCTTCTACCAAACGAATATTTTTTACTACGGTTCCCATTTTAGCATTTAAGGTAGAACCTTTAACGTCTAAAGATTTGGTCAACACAACTGTATCGCCCTGCAGTAAAATTGTACCGTTTGAATCTTTGTGTAAGTCCACGCTGGCATCATTTTCATGGTCACCCATTGCTTTTGCCCAAGCCAGCTTTTCATCGTCTAAGTATAGCATATCCAATAAATCGGAAGCCCAGCTTTCGGTACGTAGTCTGTTCAACATTCTCCAGGCAACCACTTGAACACCTGCAACTTCACTCCACATAGAGTCTGTTAAGCATTTCCAATGATCTTGGTTTAGTTCAGCTTTTTTATCAATTTGAGATAAACAATTAGCGCAAATCAAAATGGAATTATCTTCATTATTATTGTCCTGTGGCTGAACCTCATACACTTTAAGCCCTTCTGTTGATCCACATAATTCACATTTATTTTCACTTCTTTTGATGACCGCATCTTCTACTTTCATTCCAGTATTTTGAAGCAGCAAGGTATGAATTTAAAAACTGCACTCGATTTTGTACTTTTATTGAATGAATCAAGCAATGTTTATTGGAGCAGATATAGGCGGATCACATATCTCCATAGCAGCAATTGACGGGGCTTCTATGCAAATAATCGGAAATACATTTCGTGCAAACATCCATACAGAAATTGATGTGGCAAATTTTATGCAAACGCTGATCAGTTTAATAAAACAATGTTCAGCATCCTTGCAAGAAAAAAAGATTGCTGCCATTTGTTTGGCTTTTCCTGGTGCATTCGATTATGAAAACGGTATTGGATTATATGATGGTTCCAATAAAAAATTTGAAAAATTGTATGGACTGAATATTCGCGAAACCCTCGAAAAAGATTTGCAAACCAATATTCCCATCTTTTTTTGTAATGATGCTTTGTCTTTTTCATTAGGTGAATACGAACAATTGCATAACGCAAGTATCAATATGATGGCCATTACATTAGGGTCAGGCCTGGGATCATCATTTATTAATAATTATCAATTGTTAAGTCTAACAGATAAGTTCATACCTAATAATGGAGAACTCTATAATTGGCCTTATAAAGACGGTGTTGCAGAAGATTATTTTTCTTCTAAAGCCTTGGTGCGTCTATATTTTGACCATACTGGTATTCAAGTTGAGGGAGTTAAAACAATCAAAGAACATGCAGATAATCAGAAGGGAAAAGCAATTCATTTATTTGCTGATTTTGGAAAATCATTGGGAATATTTTTACTGCATTGGTCCAATCAATGTGGCATCAAAGCCATTGTAATTGGCGGTAGTATTGTTGGCGCATGGAATTATTTTTATCCTTCATTGAAAGAAGAATTTATAAATGCCCAAAATAATTGTGTAATTATACCATCAGCCAATCCAGAACAATCAAGTATCCTGGGATCTGTTGTTGCGTATTTACATAAGCCTTAGATTTGCCGCATGCAACCAATCAAAAACATCATCTTCGATTTAGGAGGTGTATTTCTCAATATCAATTTTCAGTTAACCAATCAGGCTTTCAACAATTTAGGAGTAGATCGTTTTGAAACGATGTTCAATCAACATCATTCCAATGATTTGTTTGAATTATTAGAAACCGGCAAATTGAGCCCAGCAGAATTTTATGATGCATTCAGAAAAGAAAGTCAAACCGATCTAAGTAACGACCAAATTCAAAAAGCTTGGAATGCACTCTTACTCGATTTTCCGACAGAGCGAATTGAATGGTTAAATGACATAAAAAATCGATACAATATTTATTTGTTTTCCAACACCAATGAAATTCACTACGATAAATTCATCGAAGATTTTTCCTATGCATTTCCAGGAAAGGATTTCAATGGTCATTTTATCAAAGCCTATTATTCTCAAACACTGGGTTTAAGAAAGCCTTATGTAGAATCCTATCAGCAGATTTTAACTGAACAGCAACTTGATCCTGCTGAAACCCTATTTATAGATGATACCATCAAAAATATTGAAGGCGCAAAACTGGCGGGGCTGCAAACCATTCACCTGGTGGCACCACAAACGGTATTAGATCTTAAATTATAACTCCCATCTGTATCTCTTAATTCATCTTTCCTATTTAACCTCTTCAAACTCAATATAATCATCCCTTTTAGGGGTTGAAGGAGCTGATTTAGCCTCGGGAGCCGAGGAAGCAGCATGCTGATGCTGTTGAAATGCTTGATTTTGTTGCATTTCCGACATTTTACGCTTTAACTGACTGGCTGTTTTTGTAACGGGTACCACAAATTCAAAAATGAATCGGTAAGCCATGTATATAAATAAACCCCACAGAATAATCTTTAACATAAGGGAGTAAAATTACCTAAAAAGGAGGCAAATGGGTGTTAAAATGCCCTAAAATCGGAAGAACGGTAAAAATTTGGGCGTTAAAGCCTTCTTTTCCTATATTTGCAGCAACAAAAGAATCAACAGAAGGGAACGACTATCGTTCCCTTCTCCTTTTTTAATATGGCAACAGATCCAAATTTTTCGACTATTGAGCAGATGCTGGAAAGCATTTTGGCGGATGAGCCTGCTTATTTTTTGGTGTCTTTAACCATCAAGCCGGGTAACAATATCAAGGTTTTTGTGGATGGAGACGAAGGTGTTAAAATTGAAAGATGCGTTTCTTATAATCGAAGATTGTATAAACTAATTGAAGAAGCAGCCATTTATCCTGAAGGAGATTTTTCTTTGGAAGTATCTTCTCCAGGAATTGAAGAGCCTTTGAAATTGCACCGTCAATATGTAAAGAATATTGGCAGATCCATTGAAGTGAAATTGATCGATGGAACAGTAAAAGAAGGAGAATTAGAAACAGTGGCAGAAGCAGATATTATTATTAAAACAGTAACAGGTAAAGGTAAAAAGGCCATCACCGAGCAATTGGTTATTCCTTTTGAAAATATACAATCAACAATCGTTCAAATTAAATTTTAGCAGAAAAAAAACAGCTTTATGGCAAGTATCAATCTGATAGAAGCGTTTCAGGAATTCAAAGACGCAGAAAGTATAGATCGTCCTACGATGATGAAAGTGGTAGAAGATGTTTTCAAAACATTGCTTCGTAAAAAATTCGGAAGCGACGAAAACTTCGATGTAATTGTAAATGCGGAAAAAGGCGATTTGGAAATTATCCGTAGACGTATGATTGTTGAAGATGGAGAAGTAATGGATCCTTTGGCAGAGATTGCCTATACTGATGCTGCTAAAATTGAACCCGATTTTGAAGTGGGTGAAGAATTATACCAGGAAGTAGATATTCTGGACTTCGGTCGTAGAGCGATTCTTGCAGCAAAACAAACGCTGGCAAGCCGTATCAGCGATTTGAAGAAAAATGCTTTGGTAAAGAAATATGAAGATAGAATCGGAGAAATATTGAGTGCGGAAGTATACCAGGTTTGGAAAAAAGAAGTGTTATTATTAGATGAAGAAGGCAATGAATTGATTCTTCCTAAAACAGAACAAATTCCACAAGATTATTTTAAGAAAGGAGAAAATGTTCGCGCAGTAATTGCACGAGTAGACATGAAAAACAATTCACCGGTAATTGTTTTATCAAGAACCAGTCCTTTATTCTTATCTAAATTATTAGAAATAGAAGTACCTGAAATATTCGATGGCTTAATAGCTATTAAGAAGATTGTTCGCGATCCAGGAGATCGTGCTAAAGTTGCCGTTGAATCATATGATGATCGTATTGATCCGGTGGGTGCTTGTGTGGGTATGAAAGGAAGTCGTATTCATGGAATAGTTCGTGAATTGAAAAATGAAAATATCGATGTAATTAATTTCACTACTAATACACAATTGTTGATTCAACGTTCTTTAACTCCGGCTAAAATCAGCTACATGGAATTAGACAACGATAAAAAACAAGCCAATGTTTACTTGAAAGCTGATCAGGTTTCTTTAGCAATTGGTCGTAGAGGAGTGAATATCAAGTTGGCCTGTGAGTTAACCGGATATGAAATTGATGTGTATCGCGAAGATGAAGAAATCACCGACGAATTTGATATTGATTTGGATGAATTTAGTGATGAAATTGAACCATGGATTATTGATGAATTTAAAAAGATTGGCTGTGACACCGCAACCAGTATTTTAAAATTAACCGTGGAAGAACTAGAAAGAAGAACCGATTTGGAAAAAGAAACCATCTTGGAAGTTCAAAAAGTGTTACAAGCAGAATTTGATAGAGAGGAATAAGCAGCTAATAAGCACCTATCTTTGTCAGGGGATTAACAACCCTGCTAAGATTGGTGCCAAAAAGATAAAGCCCGTGGACTTTTGTCCATTTCCACAGGCTAATCGAATGGACCATGGACTTAAAAACAAAGAATGTCAGAACTGAAATTACCTAGACTGTTAGCAGCCGCTACGGAATTCAACATTGGTCAGGATACCCTGATCGAATTCCTGGTGAAAAAAGGATTTAAAAAGGATGACTTGAAGCCAACAGCAAAGCTTCAAGAAGACCAGTATCGTGCCCTTCAGGCAGAGTTTCAAAGCGATAAAGTGGCTAAGAATAAAGCCGATCAGGTAGAAATACCAAAAGTTGCTCATTCTGAAGCACGCAAAAAAAGAGACGAGGAAGAAATCAGTTTCAAGAAAGACGAGAAGAAGTTTCATACAGCGTCTCCAGCTTCAGCACCTAAAGAAGAGGTAAAAGCAGAGGAGAAAGTGGTAGAACCTACTCCTGCAGCTGCAGTTGTTGAAAAACAAGCGGAAGTTATAATTGAAGCTCCGATTGTAGAATCTGATACAGTAAAAATAGATGCGCCTGAATTAGAAGGCCCGAAAGTGATCAATAAGATTGATTTATCAACCATTGACTCTTCAACCCGCCCTAAAAAATCAGCCAAGAAAGTAGAGCCAGTTGCAAAAGCGACTGAAGGAGACAAATCAACAGACAAGCCCGCAGCAAAACCTGCAGGGAAATCTACAGATAAAGCCAAGACAACAAAAACTGCAGCACCGAAAGAAGAAATTCCAACACCTGCTCCAGCTCCAATTGCTCCTGAAGCAGACCTTCCTCCAACAATAGAAAATATCAGGGCTGAAAAATTAGAAGGTCCTAAAATTTTAGGTAAGATAGAATTGCCTATCAATAGCGATACTCGTCCGAAGCCAATGGGCAGAGATGAAAAGCGCAAGCGCAAACGTATTCCTGTTGACAAAAAAGGAGACAATATTCCAACAACACCAATTGCAAAAGATGCAAATGGCAAACCAATATCAGGTCCAAATCGTCCGATTGTTCCTGCTCGCAACAACAACCCTCAAGGTGGCGGCGGCGGCGGATTCAATCGTGGAGGACAAGGCGGTGGTGGAGGATTCAATCGCGGTGGTGGCGGAGGAAATCGTGGTGGAAATCGCAACGATAGAAATGCTCCGAAGCAAGAAGACAAAGAGATCGATCAAAAAGCAATACAGGAAAAAATCCGTGAAACGCAGGCCAAGCTTGCCGGAACGGGTGGTAGAGGTAAGAGCCTTAAAGCAAAATACAGAAGAGCTAAGCGTGATGAAGCTGCAGAATCAATGGGCGAAGAGGGCTTAGAAGACAACAAATTACAGGTAACAGAATTTGTTACAGTAAGTGAGTTGGCCAATTTGATGGACGTAAGTTTTGCGGACATTATTGGAAAATGTATGAACCTCGGCATCATGGTATCGATCAACCAGCGATTGGATGCAGAAGTAATTGAATTGGTATCAAGTGAATTTGGATTTGAAGTAGAATTCATTGGAGTTGAAGAAGTAGATGAATTAGATGAAGAAGAAGAAGAGGAAGATGAAGCAGCACAAACTGCGCGTCCACCAATTGTAACCATCATGGGTCACGTAGATCATGGTAAAACATCTTTACTCGATTATATCAGAAGTGCCAATGTGGTTGCAGGAGAAGCAGGAGGAATTACACAGCATATCGGTGCATACGAAGTAACCCTTCCAAACGGAAGAGCAATCACTTTCTTGGATACTCCAGGTCACGAAGCCTTTACAGCTATGCGTGCTCGTGGTGCCAAAGTAACTGATATTGCCATTATTGTTGTTGCTGCTGATGATGCAGTAATGCCTCAAACAAAAGAAGCAATTAGTCACGCACAAGCAGCGGGTGTTCCGATGATTTTTGCTGTGAATAAAATTGATAAAGACGGAGCTAATCCGCAAAAAATTTACGAGCAATTATCTCAAATGAATATTTTGGTAGAAGCTTGGGGTGGAAAATTCCAAACCCAGGAACTCTCTGCTAAACAAGGATTGAACGTAGATCTATTATTAGAGAAAGTATTGTTGGAAGCAGACATACTCGATGTAAAAGCCAACCCTACCAGAGAAGGAAGTGGAACTATTATTGAAGCATCTTTAGACAAGGGTCGTGGATATGTAGCTACTATTTTGGTACAGAACGGAACTTTGCATCAAGGTGATCTGATCGTATCTGGTCAACACTACGGACGTGTGAAAGCCATGTTCAATGAAAGAAATCAACGTATTGAAATTGCACCACCATCAACGCCTGTTGTTATTTTAGGATTGAATGGTGCACCTCAGGCTGGTGAGAAATTCAAAGTGTTTGAAGATGAGGCAGAAGCAAAAGAAACAGCTACTAAGCGTGCTCAAATCTTGCGTGAGCAAGGATTGCGTGCCAGAAAACATATTACATTAGACGAGATCGGCCGAAGATTGGCATTGGGTAATTTTAAAGAACTCAATATCATTATCAAAGGAGATGTGGATGGATCGGTAGAGGCATTGAGTGATTCATTACAAAAATTATCTACTGAAGAAATTGCAGTAAGAGTTGTATTGAAAGGTGTTGGACAGATCTCAGAAAGTGATGTATTATTAGCAACTGCTTCTGATGCCATCATCATCGGATTTAATGTACGACCTTCTATGAATGCCAATAAACTGGCTGAAACAGAAGGAGTGGAAATTAAATTGTACTCTATCATTTATCAAGCAATTGATGAAATTAAGAGTGCAATGGAAGGTATGTTGGAACCTAAGTACCAGGAAAAAATCACTGCAAACGTGGAGATCAGAGAAGTGTACAAATTTGATAAAGCTACCGTTGCAGGATGTTTTGTACTCGATGGAAAAATTGCCCGTAACTCTAAAATCAGGATTATTCGTGATGGTATTGTGGAGTATCCGAAAGGAGAAGGCCAAAGTGCAGAGTTGGGCAGCTTGAAGCGTTTCAAAGACGATGCTAAAGAAGTTTCCTCTAATATGGAGTGTGGTTTGACCATTAAGAACTACAACGATATTAAAGTGGGCGATATAGTGGAGGCATTTGAAGAAGAAGAAGTAAAACGTACTTTATAATTGTTACTATTGAAAACCTCTAACCTAAGCCATTTTACATCAATTGAACTGGCAACTGGTTGGAGGTTTTTATGTTTTGTTAAAAGCGGTAAACGGGTATTATAACAAGCCCTGATTGATTACTTTTGGTATGAATAAATTCAACAGATCAATGAAGCAAGTTTTTTTATTAAGCACTTTGATTGCCTCTATGATGTTTACATCAGTTGTTGCACAGTCTAAAAAAGTATTGGCTGATAAGATTATAGGTCAGGTAGGAGATAAAATTATTTTGCGTTCAGATATCATGAATGCCATTGCTGATGCTAAAAGACAATCTCAAGGTCAGGAGAATGTGGTAATTCCAACAGAATGCCAGGTATTGGAAGGTTTTTTGATCAGAAAAGCGTTGTTATTACAAGCCAATAAAGATTCATTGACCGTAAGTGAAGATGAAATTGAAGGAGAATTGGATAATCGTATTCGTCAGACCATTCAACAATATGGTTCTAAAGATTTGTTGGAAGAGATTGCAGGAAAATCGATCTATCAGTTGAAAGACGATTTTAGAGAACCATTTAAAGAGCAAAAACTGGCAGAACAAATGCGTCGTAAAATTGACGATGGCATTAAAATTACTCCAACAGAAGTTAAAGCCTACTACAGTAAAATTAATAAAGACAGTTTGCCTTTTTATGAAAGTGAAGTAGAAGTAAGCCAATTGGTTATACATCCTAAAGCAAATAAAGATGTGGAAGAATATGTTTCCAAACAGTTGTATGATTACAAAAAACAAGCGGAAGCACTAGGTCCAAAAAAATTCGAACAATTGGCTAAGAATTATTCCGAAGATCCAGCAGTGAAAGAAAATGGGGGTCAATATACCTTGAATAGAAACGACAAATTTTGGGATCCAGCATTTTTATCAGGTGCATTTAGATTAAAAGAAGGCCAGATATCGAATGTGATTAAGTCGAAATTTGGATTGCATATTATTTATATGATCAGTCGTTCTGGTGATGAAGCGATTGTGCGTCATATTTTACGAATTCCTCCGGTAACAGATGATGAAATTAAAGAAGCCAAGGAAAAATTAGATACCATCAGAAGAGATATTCAAATCGGTAAAATGAGTTTTGCTGAAGCGGTTTCTAAATTCAGCGACGATGAAGGCAGTAAGTTTAGTGCTGGTGCTTTTACAGGAAGAGATGGCTCTACCTTTATTTCTTTGGACATGTTAGATAAAGAGATGATTCAGCCAATCAGCACGATGAAGCCAGGAGAAATCTCAAAGCCTCAAATTTATACAGAGGAACGTAAAGGCAGAGTAGTAAGAATAATTTACTATAAATCAAAAAAAGAACCTCATCGCGAAAATCTTAAAGAAGATTATAACCGCGTTGCACAACGCGCGCTGGAAGACAAGAAGCAAGCTACTTTAGAGAAATGGTTCAAAGATCATATCCCCAACTATTATGTGTTGATCGACAAAGAATTCAGCAATTGTGCTGGATTAGAAGATTGGCGCAAAGCAGCTGATCGTGCAGCACAAAAAAGAACCAATTAGGAAAGAAGAATTAAGAAAGCAGAAAGAAGAATTAAGAAAGATGAAATAGCTGATTGGGATTTTCCTAAGAGTTATTTCGACACAAAAAAAGTTTATTTGGTAATTACATGTATATACATGTATATTTGCATAGTGAAGTTAGAACAAGCCATACAGAGCAGTAAATTCAAGAGCGAAGTGCATAAAGCCACTTTAAATATTTTATATACTGCCTGGTGGTTGAAAACGATCATGAGCAGTGAATTGAAAGAGTTTGGTATTACGCATGAGCAGTACAATGTGTTGCGTATTTTAAAAGGCAAACATCCTGAGCAAATGTGTGTGAAGGATATTAGTTGCAGAATGATTGAGAAAAGTTCCAATGTTCCTAGAATCATCGATCGATTGGTGATCAAGAAATTAGTGAAGCGTGCCGATTCGCCATTCGATAAAAGAGAAACAGTGATCTCCTTAACACAAAGCGGGATAACTATTTTAGAAATAACAACGGGAAAAATAAATGAATTGATGGAAACTACAGTTATTATGAAATCACAGGATGCGGTACAGATCAATCAGTTATTAGAAAATTTGCGTGGAACAGAATAGATTTTTTTTAAATAAATAGGTGTATATACATTCAATATTAAACAATTGTTATGAAAACAATCTTACATAAAGCAGCAACAAGGGGTCACAATAGTTTTGGTTGGCTCAATAGTTACCACAGTTTCAGTTTTGGTCATTACCATGATCCGGAAAGAATGCATTTTGGCGCTCTCCGCGTTTTAAATGACGATACGGTAGCCGCGGGAATGGGTTTTGGAAAACATCCTCATGATAATATGGAAATTGTTTCTATTCCTTTAGAAGGAGACTTACATCACAGTGATAGCACAGGAAGAAATGAAATTATTCGACAACACGATGTTCAGATCATGAGTGCTGGTAGTGGAATTGCGCATAGCGAAATGAATGCGAATAAAAACAAAGAAGTAAAATTTTTACAGATCTGGGTATTTCCTAAAACCCAAAATATAGAACCGAGGTACGAACAAAAATCATTTAATCCCGCAGATAGAGTTGATCAAATTCTAACTGTAGTTGCACCGGATGATGATAAAGCTGTTTGGATCAATCAGGATGCCTGGTTTTCGTTGGCCAATTTATCAAAAGACTTTACAACCAATTATGCATTGCATAAAAGTGATAACGGCGTGTATGCTTTCCTGATCAATGGAAATATTAGCATCAATGGAATTGAATTGAATGAAAGAGATGGGCTTGGAATATCTGAAATCAAGGATCTGCAAATTATTGCCAGTACCGATGCAGAATTATTGTTAATAGAAGTTCCAATGCAAATAAAATAATTCATCATGAAAAACAGAACCATACAATCGTTAGAATACGGCCAACCCATGAATATGGGCGGCTTTCCAATACGTCAGGCATTGCCTTCTGCCAATGTAGATATGCTCGATCCATTTTTATTATTGCATCATGCAAAAATAGATGTTGCCAAAGATGCCGATCTTAAAAATGCTGGAGTGGGTGCACATCCACACAGAGGTTTTTCTCCTGTCACTTTTATTTTTGAAGGTGGTGTACACCATCGCGATAGCAGGGGCAACGATCATATTGTTTACGCTGGTGGAACACAATGGATGAATGCTGGAATGGGTGTGATTCACAGCGAAAGACCTCCAGCAGATATTCATGCATTAGGCAGCAAACAAGAATTGATTCAATTATGGATCAATTCACCTGCAAAAAATAAAATGGATGCACCTGTTTATATTCCACTCACCAAAGAAGATACTCCTACTATTCTGAGCGAAGATGGGTCAACTACTATTCAAGTAATTGCAGGATCATTGGCTGGATTAAAAGGACCGATTATTCCACAGTCTCCAATAAATATGTTCACCATAAAAATAAAGGCAGGAGCAACTTATTTTATTCCTTTCGAAAAAACCCATCAAGCATTTATCTATGTTTTGAATGGCTTGGTGAATTTGGGCGAAACGAGCGATGCACGTAATTCTTTGGTCAACGCCAATTACATGGCCATCTTAGATCAAGATGGTGAAGGAATCAACATCAATGCATTGGAAGATAGTTTGCTACTGATGGGAACTGGCGAACCATTAAATGAACCAGTTGCATCACATGGTCCATTTGTAATGAACAATCAAACTGAAATAATGGAAGCATTCAGGGATTATCAAATGGGGAAAATGGGAGTACTGATCGAGGACTAATTCATTCGAAAAAATCAATATCAATTTTATCAATCAACAATTAAAAACAAAACAATGTCAACTTACAAAATCGACGCATCACACAGTGAAATCACTTTTAAAGTGAAACACTTAATGATCACCAATGTAACAGGTAGTTTTCAGGAATTTGATGCTACTTTAGAATCTGCTGAAGAAAATTTCAGCGATGCAAAAATTAATTTCTCTGCAAACGTCAACAGTATTTCTACCAACAACGAACAAAGAGATACCCATTTGAAAAGCGCTGATTTTTTTGAAGTGGAGAAATTTCCAACGCTTCAGTTTGTTTCTACCTCTTTAATTCCAAAAGGTGGTTCGGACTATGTTTTAAATGGTGATTTAACCATCAAGGGCAACACCAGACCTGTTAGCTTAAAAGTGGAATTCGGTGGAACAATGACTGATTTTTATGGTCAAAATAAAGCTGGATTTGAAATCAATGGCACCATCAACAGAAGCGATTTTGGATTAACTTGGAGCGCAGTAACCGAAGCAGGTGGTGTAGTAGTGAGTGATGAAATAAAACTGAACATGGCTGTGCAAATGGTCAAACAAGCATAGGACAGTGAACCAGAACCCCCAATAATTGTTAGTAGTATATGAATATTGAAATAATAGCAGGCAGTCCCCGACAAAAAAGTGTTACCCACCGTTTAGCGCTTCACTTGAAACAACAAATAGCAGAAAATACTTTGCATCACGTAGGTATTATTGATATACGTGAGTGGAATTTACCTTTATTGCAAAGTGTGTTCAATTCTGTAGAGAATACTCCTGAACAATATAAGCCTTTGGCGGAAAGGATGTTTGCTGCTGACGCATTTATTTTGGTTACTCCAGAATACAATGGTAGTTATTCCCCTGCTATGCAAAATTTATTGGATTATTTCCCCAAACAATCAAGGAAGGCCTTTGGTATAGCACCTGCGTCAGTTGGCGGAATGGGTGGAATAAGAGCTTCTCAACAAATGTTATTATTGGTTCCCGGCTTATTTGGTATTGCATCACCCCATATGCTTATCACTCCTATGGTAGACAAAAAGTTTGATGAAATGGGCAATTTATTGGATCCTGGCTTTAAAAAATCGGTAGATAATTTTCTACATGAGTTTCTATGGTTGGCAGAAACATTACAAACAGTGTCGGTAGATAAATAATATAAAAAAAGGTGGCGGAGTTGTAACTTCGCCACTTCTTTTAATAAATACTATGAGCGACGAAATTAAACACGAATGTGGCCTAGCTTATATTCGTTTGCGAAAGCCCTTCTCTTATTTTCTCCAAAAACATGGAACGGTAACTTATGGCCTCAATAAGTTGTACCTGCTCATGGAAAAGCAACATAATCGAGGGCAGGATGGAGCAGGCCTAGCCGTAGTAAAATTAAATACAGAACCTGGTAACCCTTTTCTGCATCGAATGCGCAGCAGTGCACAACAACCGATCGCAGATTTATTTTTTAAAGTAGGGCAGGAAATACAGGAATTAGAAAAATACCAACCGGATATTAAACAACATCCAGGACTAATGAAAGGACATTTGCCTTTTCTGGGTGAATTATTATTGGGTCATTTAAGATATGGTACACAGGGCAAGAACAATGTAGAGTTTTGCCATCCATTTATAAAAAGAGATCTATTGCCTGGAAAGAATATGGCATTGGCAGGCAATTTCAATTTAGTGAATACCGATGAGTTATTCGATTTGATCAATATGCAACCGGGTGATTTTCAAAAGCAGAGCGATCTGGCTGCTATGTTAGAAGTGTTGCATCATTATTTGTGTAAGGAAGATGCCTTGCATCCAAATGAAGCAAGTATTAGTTCTGTATTAAAAAAAGCAACTCCTTTATTTGATGGCGGTTATACCATTGGAGGTTTACTCGGCAATGGACATAGCTTTGTAATGCGTGATGCACATGGTATTCGTCCGGCATATTATTATATCAATGATGAAGTAATTGTTGCAGCCAGTGAACGTGCTGCTATTCGTACAACTTTTAATGTTGGAGAAAATGAAGTGTTGGAACTCATGCCGGGCATGGCCTTGATTGTAGATGATGCGGGTAATTATAGCATTGAAAAAATATTAGAGCCAAAAGAAAGAAGGGCATGTAGTTTCGAAAGAATTTATTTTTCTCGCGGTAGCGATGAAAAAATTTATAGAGAAAGAATTGCTTTGGGTCAACACTTGAGTGAAACCGTTTTAGAAAGCATCAACAACGATTTAAAGAACACCATTTTTTCTTATATACCCAATACAGCAGAAGTGGCTTTTTACGGATTGGTAAAAGGCATGGAAGCTTATTTGAATAAAATTAAAGTTGAACGTATTTTAAGTTGGGACAGAGATTTCTCTGAAGAGAAACTCGAAGAAATGATCAACCGAAAAATTCGTCAGGAAAAAATTGCCATCAAAGATGTGAAGCTGCGCACTTTCATTACGGAAGATGCCAATAGAAATGAAATGGTGCAACACGTGTACGATATTACTTATGGTACCGTTAGAAAAAACGAAGACACTTTGGTGGTTATAGATGATAGCATTGTACGCGGAACTACTTTGAAAGAAAGTATTGTTCGTATGTTATCGCGTTTAAAGCCTAAGAAAATCATTGTGGTTTCTTCTGCTCCTCAAATTCGTTACCCTGATTGTTACGGAATTGATATGAGTAAGCTGGGCGATTTTATTGCATTTCGTGCAGCCATTGCTTTATTGAATGAAAGAGGTATGGATCATGTTATTGCCGAAGTGAAAGAAAAAATTATTCAATTAAAAGAAGGCAATCAATTACATACAGAAAATGTGGTAAGGCAGATCTATAAACCTTTTACTACACAAGAAATTTCTGATAAAATTGCACAACTGATCACACCTCCAGAAGTGGATCTGCCGATTCAGGTAATTTATCAAACCATCGAAGACCTGCATGATAGTTGCCCTACGAATACGGGTGATTGGTACTTCACAGGTAACTACCCAACTCCGGGCGGAAACCGTGTAGTGAACAAAGCATTCTTAAATTATTTAGAAGGAAAGAACGAGAGAGGGTATTAAGCTTTCAGCTAATTTTTTTATATTAGCTAATGACAAAATCCAATCCATTATCCTCTGCCCGTATTAAAGCGCAACTCAAATACGATTTGATTGGCAAGGATTCTTACAGAGGTATTACATTGAGTTATGCTTATCTGGCCAATCAAACAGGCCATTTTGCATTGGCATTTGTACCGGCTGCAGGAATTTTTTTATTGCTTCATCATTGTTGGCCAGGTATTTCCTATCCTGGCTTATGGGCAGGTATTGGAATGGCATTGGCTTGGATCGGGTTTGAAGTATACAATATTTCGGAGCAGTTGAAAGAAGGAAAAGGCAATGATGGTAAATATATTTTTCCTCCAGATAATTCAAACATCATTCAAGATACATTAATTGATATGGGATTTTTTACGGTGGGTGGTTTGAGTTTTGCGGCTGGCAGTACATTGGAACTAAAATGGTTTTTTCTTTTACCTATAATTATTTTTATTGCATTATTGTATTTCAGTCGCTCTTGGTACATTACTAAAATTTGTCAGCAAACAGCCAATTATCCTTTTCAATTGAGGCTGAGTCAATGGAATCATCCGATTGAAAAAAATGTTCGAGATAAAGTATTGCAATTTCATAATCAATCCAATCAAGGCCAACATATTTTATTGATGGGTCCGGCCAATAGCGGTAAAACACCTTTAGCCGTTGCATTGGCCAATGAAAAATCGATTCAACGGTTTAGCTGCTTGTATACAACTGGCACAAAACTGTTAACGCTTTTATATCAATCAAATGAAAGCATTTTGAAAGATGATCCTTATGCATTGTGTACCTGGCGCACAGCCGATTATTTGGTAATAGATGACATTAATCCTGGCGATCCTATTCGCAATGAAACGATCACTGCAGATTTATTTGCTCAACACCTAAATGCAAATCCAATGAACGCAGCAGCAATAAAAAACGGGAATATCATTTGGGTATTAGGAAATGATACAGATGCCGATTTGCAAAATAACTGGAAAGCATTTTTGCAAACGATTGGCGTTCCTGATGAAAATATTCATCTTGTTCAACTAGGCAACAAAAAATTTTAAGGCAGAATAAAATTCTCATAAGCAAACCCAATTAAATGGGGCAATCCACGTACATCAAATCTTTTGTATAAGGGGTTCACTCTTTTTTCAATGGCCGATTGACTAATTCCCAATTCATGTGCTATCTCCTTTAAAGTAAGTCCTTTGGCAATAAACGAAAGTGCTTCTTTTTCTTTTTCTGAAATAGCAATATGATGAAATAATGCCTTGTTCAATGCTTCTTCAAATTCATCTTTATTAGGACCATAAGATGCATAACGAATTACTTTTCCAAAACGTAATCCCCTGTTTATTTGAAATCTACCAATTGCTTCTTTCACACTACCATCTTCATGAACACTAAAAATTCCTAGTTTAACCATCATAGGAACCATACTTCCGTTTTTATGGATTTTGTTGATTTCCATGGTAAAATAATATTCGAGCATACGAAACCTATTGCTCAAAATAAATTTTACCGCCTGGTCATTTAAGTCAAAGGCAAAAGGGGCATGGGCAGGATCTGTTTGTTGTACAATCGTTTGTAAATCTATTTCACTGTCTTTATAACCTAAAGTTTCTTCCCATCCTGCAGCATATACCAATCGATTTTCTTTGAATGAATAAATATAAATGGCTTCTTCTGGAAATCTTTTAATGGTTTTAGCAAATTGCTGATATGTAGAACTATGAATATCAATTGGAACCGAACTGATGACTTTTGGGGTATTATAATCGTTTTGTTTAATATTCATATTAAAATTCGTCTAAAAAATTAAACACTACCTGTGTAAAGACACAGTTGTTCTGCATGATTGCAACATCTAATTTTACTGTTAATTAAGTACTTATTTGAAAGCGCAATCGTTTTCTAAGATAAGTATTTTAATTAATATAAAAGCCCCGTTGAATATCCAATATCAATGAAAGTCAAAAGTGAGAGGGGTTTTATTACGCAGAACTATTGGGGGATAGTTTATAAAGGTCGTTCATCGAACATCACACGGTGGACGGCCTTATTTTTTGCCCCTATACATTATACCCTATAACAGATTGCATTAATATTCATACCTGCTCCAACCGAGGCAAATAATACAATATCTCCTTCTTCCAATTGATGTTCATCATATTCACCTCTATGTACTAAATCATATAATGTAGGAATGGTTGCTACAGAACTATTGCCTAAATGATGAATGCTCATTGGCATAATATTGGGCGGTATTTCTTTGATGCCATATAATTTGAAGAGTGCTTTAATAAACCCTTCATCCATTTTTTCGTTGGCCTGGTGTAGGAAAAATTTCTTTACATCGCTCACATGAATTCCTGCTTCATCCAAGCATGCTTTCATCGCCAATGGCACATTTTTAATGGCATATTCGTATACTTTTCTCCCCTTCATTTTAATATAACGAATGGAAGAATCTGCATCAGGCATATATGATTTACCCATGGTGATATAGCTCACTTCATCTACACAATGGCTTTGCATACTTTGCGATATAATGCCTTTTGAATTTTCATCTCCCTCAATGGCTTCAATGATTGTAGCGCCAGCCCCATCACTAAAAATCATGCTGTCTCTATCGTAACGATCAATTACCCTGCTCAATGTTTCGGTACCGATCACTAATACTTTTTTGGCTAATCCCGATTGAATAAATGCATTGGCTTGTGTTACTCCCAATATCCAACCAGGGCAACCAAATAATACATCATATGCTATACAATTAGGATTGCGAATTCCCAATGCACTTTTAATGCGTGACGCCAATGATGGAACAGCATCGGTTTGAATGGTATTTTTTAATACGTTTCCAAAATTATGTGCAACTATAATTTGGTCTAATGTTTCTGGGTCGATACCTGCATTTTCAATGGCGTGTTTTGCTGCTATTAAACCCATATCTGATGCAGTAAATTCATTACCTACATAACGACGCTCTTCAATACCAGTGATGTCTTTGAATTTTTCTACAATTTCTGCAGATGGGGCAGCAATTTTTTCATGGTCTTCTGCATAGAAAACCTGTTCTGCAAAATCCTTATTCGTTTTTATATGCGGAGGAATATAACTGCCTGTTCCGGTGATAACTGTTCGCATTAAAGCCATCGATAGTAGTTTGTATTCTTTCAAATGTAGGCAAAATAAAAAAGGGGATAGCTAAGCCATCCCCTTTTTTTTAAAAACTAACAATCGTTTATATATATTGATCGCCTTTATTGCGTTTTACTTCGGCTACATATTCTTTGATGGCTTGTTCTTTTTCTTTTTTACAAATCAATAAAACATCATCTGTATCTACTACAATAAAGTCGTCCAACCCTTGTAATACAACGAGTTTATCGTGATTAGCAGAAACCATACATTTTGTAGCATCAATCACAATTACATTGGGAGATGCCACTGCATTGCCCAAATAATCTTTTTCTAAATTATCATATGCACTGTTCCATGTACCTAGATCGCTCCAACCAAAAGAGGAAGGAATTACGTATACATTATCGGCTTTTTCCATGATGGCAAAGTCGATCGATACATTGGTACACAATGGATAAATTCTATTGATGGCTTCTTTTTCAGAAGGCGTATTAAAATGTGCTTTCTCAGCATCAAATAATTCGAACATTTCAGGTTGATATTGCTCAAACGCTTTCATTACATTTTTAACCTGCCAAACGAAAATACCCGCATTCCATAAAAAATCTCCACTAGCTAAAAAAGTTTTAGCCAATTCTAAATTAGGTTTTTCAGTAAAAGTTTTTACTTTATAAATGCCATCGGCCACTTGCATGGTTTCATGTTGAATATAACCATAACCAGTGTTTGGATGAGTTGGCTTAATTCCCAAAGTAACCAACGATTTGATATGACTTACAAAATCCAATGCCTGCAAAGTGATCTTCTTAAAATTTTCTCCATCCAAGATCATATGATCACTTGGTGCAACAATCAATGAAGCTTCTGGATCTTTTTGCAATAGTTTATAAGAAATATAAGCTACACATGGTGCCGTATTTTTTCTGCTTGGTTCTGCTAAAATATTTTCTATAGGTAGTTCGGGTAACTGCTCTTTTACAATGTCCACATACTCATCGGAAGTAACAATAAAAATATTTTCGTTCGGAATAAATGCAGCATACCTTTCATAGGTCCATCTTATTAAAGATTTTCCGGTGTTTAAGATATCTAAAAATTGCTTTGGATATGATGTTCTGCTTTTTGGCCAGAAACGACTGCCGATTCCACCGGCCATAATCGCTACATAATGGTGTTTGTTCATTGAAAGGATTTAGTTTTTAAAAGTTCAATTTTGCGTTGCAATAGTACTGCATTATTGAACGATTTTAACATCAACTTATTGTTTCTTTAAACAATTCCTTCTCTGATTAAATCGTGTAGATGTATGATCCCAGCGTAAGTTCCATTATTGGCAACTACAAGCTGGCTGATATCATTTGATCTTAATATTTCCAATGCTTCTACGGCTAATGCATCAGGACTAACTGTAATAGGATTTGGGGTTAAAATATCTCGAGCACAAATTGCACCGATATCAGTTGTTTTTTCGAGCATTCTTCTTAAATCTCCATCTGTTATAATTCCTTTCAATTTACGTTGATCATCAATTACAGCTGTTACGCCCAATCTTTTTTCGGTTATTTCAACGATTACTTCTTTGAGTGTGGCATTGGATAAAACTGCTGGTTGTTCATTGGAAGCTGCAATATCTTCCACCCTTAAATACAATCGCTTTCCTAAATTACCTCCAGGATGAAAACGAGCAAAATCTCTATTATTAAATCCGTTGAGTTCCATCAAACAAACCGCTAACACATCGCCCATCACCATTTGAGCAGTAGTACTGCTGGTTGGTGCTAAATTATTGGGGCATGCTTCTTTTGATACAGTTGTATTCAACACAAAGTCGGCATGTTTAGCTAAAAAACTTTCCATATTACCAACCATTCCAATCATTGTATTTCCGAAATTCTTTATTAAGGGAACCAATACTTTTATTTCTGGACTTTCTCCACTTTTACTGATTATAAGTACAACATCATGTTCAGTAATCATACCCAGATCTCCATGGATGGCATCTGCTGCGTGCATGAACAAAGAAGGCGTTCCTGTGGAATTCAAAGTGGCTACTATTTTTTGAGCAACAATGGCACTCTTACCAATACCACTGATAATCAATCTCCCTTTTGATTGATGGATTTTTTGAATGATCGCTTCAAAGGATGGATCAATCAATGATGCCAGCCCTTTAATGGCAAGGGTTTCTATTTCAATAGTGTTGAGTGCTGTTTGTACAATATTTGCTTTCATGCTTAACAAAGGTAAACTTTAACAACTATGGGGAAATAATGCGCTTGTATTTTGTTAACTTAGCTCCCCTTTTACAAAGTACATCCATTCTTCACAATTTGATGGATTTTTCAGTAAAAAAGATTATATTAGTTTGCTTATTATTTAAGACTGTTTTTAGTAAAAATAGATTTCGAGAGATGACAACCACAAAAAAATCGGCTGTAAAAAAACCAATTAGTAAAAAAACACCTGTTACTGCTCACCAATATGATATTTATGGAGCGTTAGAACAATATTTTGGATTCAGGGAATTCAAAGGCACACAAGAAAAAGCCATTAATAGCTTGCTGGATGGTAGAGATACTTTTGTAATTATGCCAACTGGAGGCGGTAAGAGTTTGTGTTATCAATTACCTGCCCTAATTAAGCCAGGTTGTGCGATCATAGTTTCTCCACTCATTGCATTGATGAAAAACCAGGTAGACCTGGTTAGAGGCTATAGTGAGAACGACGAAGTAGCCCATTTTCTCAATTCATCTTTGAACAAAGGACAAATCAAGGCTGTAAAAGACGATTTGAATAGTGGCAAAACAAAACTATTATATGTAGCTCCAGAAACGTTAACCAAACAAGAAAACCTGGAGTATTTCAGCGATTTGAATATTTCTTTTTTTGCAGTTGACGAAGCACATTGTATTTCGGAATGGGGGCACGATTTCAGACCTGAATATCGCCGACTTCGCGAAATGATGGATATCATTAACCCAGACATTCCAGTGATTGCTTTAACTGCTACAGCAACCCCTAAAGTGCAGAGCGATATTGTAAAAAATTTAGGCCTACGATCTCCAGAAGTGCTGATCTCTTCTTTTAATCGTTCCAGTTTGTTTTATGAGATTCAACCTAAAATCGAGAAAGAACAAACTGTAAAAAGCATTGTAAAATTTATTAGCCAGCATAAGGGGAAAAGTGGGATCATTTATACCCTCAATAGAAAAACGACTGAAGAACTGGCGGAGTTATTGGTAGCGAATAAAATCAAAGCAGTGGCTTATCATGCGGGTCTCGATCAAAAATTAAGGGCAAAAAGACAGGACCAGTTTTTGAATGAAGATGTGCAGGTTATTGTTGCTACCATTGCTTTTGGAATGGGTATTGATAAACCAGATATTCGTTTTGTAATACATTTTAATATTCCCAAATCCATTGAAAACTATTATCAGGAAACAGGAAGGGCTGGAAGAGATGGGCTGGAAGGAATTTGTGTATTGTATTATTCTCATAAAGATGTTTCTAAATTAGAACACCTCATGAGAGACAAGCCTTTGAGTGAAAGAGAAGTGGGCGCTCAGCTGATCGATGAAATGGTGGCTTATTCAGAAAGCTCTGTTTGTAGAAGAAAAATATTGTTGCATTATTTTGGTGAAGATTGGAATACCGAAAACTGTGGTTTGTGTGATAATTGCAAAAACCCTAAAGAAAAAATAGAAGCCAAAAATGAAGTAGTTAAAGTATTGAAAGTAGTGAATGCATTGGATGGACGATTTATTACCGATTATGTGGTGAATGTGTTAATTGGAAAATTAACTCCACAAAATACCATGTTCCGCCATGACGCATCTCCTCTGTTTGCTATTGGTAATGATCAGGAGCCTCATTATTGGAGCAGTCTGATAAGACAAATGTTATTGGATAATTTATTACAGAAAGACATTGAAGAATATGGTTTAATTAAAGTAACACCAAAAGGCGATAAGTTTTTAAAGAAACCAGTTTCCTTTAAAATTGTAATGAATAATTTATTCGAAGATGCCAATGCAGATGATGAAGAAGGTGAAAATGCCTCTCAAACCGGTGCAGCTTCCGATGATAAATTATTTACTATGCTGATGGAATTGCGCCAGAAAGAAGCGAAGAAAAAATCGCTTCCTCCTTTTGTAATATTCTTGGAGAATTCGCTGCAAGACATGGCCACACTCTATCCTACCACATTAGAAGAAATGGAAAAATGCCAGGGAGTAAGTAAGGGCAAATCTATCAAGTACGGCAAACCATTTGTTGAATTAATTGCTAAATATGTTGAAGAGAACGAAATAGAAAAGCCCGATGATTTTGTAATGCGTAGTGTAGCAAATGCCGGAAGCAATAAAATTTATATCATTCAGAATGTAGATAAAAAAATTCCGCTCGAAACCATTGCCAAAAACAAAGGCCTGAAATTAGATGAGCTATTGGAAGAGATGGAAACCATTGCAGCAAGTGGCACAAGACTGAATTTGGATTATGCCATCGATGAATGGTTAGATGAAGTTGATCAGGAAGAAATTATTGAATACTTTAAAAGCTGTGAAACATCTTCATTAGATGTAGCACGCGAAGAATTATCCGAATACGATTATAATTGGGAGCAATTAAAAATTATGCGGATTAAATTTTTGAGTGTATACGGTAATTAGAAAAGTCTTATTGCTTCCAAAAAAGCTTAGAGCGTAATGCAGCATTCTCTCTAATATTCAAGTAGTATAAATTCATATCAGCTACATGATAATTCTTTGTGGTGTAAAAAACATTGCCAAAGAAATGTGGCTTATTGGACCAAAGTACATTGCCATATACTGCAGCATTGGTTACTTTCTCTACCTTCTTATTGAACTTCAATAAGATTCCGCCTTTGTTCAAATCCCTTGTAGCGATGGGTTTGCTACTGTCCCATGTGAGCGGGTTGGTCACTATAGCTTTAAATGTTTCTTTTTCAACAAAGGGAGGCTGGTACCCGTCTTTATAAGTTCGCCAACTACAAATACAAGCAGTTTGTATAGGACTGATACATGCTGTAATATTCTTTAAATAATCCGTTTCAATGGGCATGCCCACTAAATAGGCAACTACCAGTTTGTTTTTTAAATTACTATTATCAAAAAATTCTTTGATCAATCTTTTTCCATGTGTACTTCCTTGGCTATGTGAAGCAATAATAATTGGTCTGCCATTATTATTGTGCAATAGATAATACTCAAATGCCAATTTTACATCCTGGTAGGCCAATTCAAAAGCAGCCATTGCATTGGTACTATCTTGTAAATTTTTAGGGAAATAAGCCGAAAGATTTGCTTGACGATAACGAGGTGCAAAAACTCTTCCTACTTCATTAAAGATACTTGCCTGAAAAAGAATGGATCCGTTATCGGTTTTTTGGTTCACTGATAAATTATTCAGCGATGCATTCCAACCAATAGGTCTGCTCTGATCAACATATGAAGTAGGATGAATGAAAAAAACATCAATCGTAGAATCTGGTCGATAGTCAAACTGTAAATCTTTTGGAACACTATCAGACGGATCGGTTTTGTAAGGATGCGCAGCCCAGTTATTCAAATCGGAATAATCTGGTTGTTGATTTACTAGTTCAGTAGAAAAATTACTGGTATTTACATAAGTTGACTTACTACAGCTTAAACTACAACTAATCATCAATACGAGTATACCAATACTAACTATTCGATTCATTTTCTAAAGTTGATAAAAATTCGGCAATTAGCAATTTTATTCACTAACACCGCTAATTGGAACGAGTTTCGTAATTTACCTTTTATTTCATCCTTTCACTTAAAATGATTTGCAATGGCCATCCCAGTAGTTGATTTAGCTGATTTCACCCACGGAACCCCAGCTCAAAAAGCAGCATTTGTAGAGCAGCTCGGAAAAGCCTATGAAGAAGTAGGTTTTGTTGCAATTAAAAACCATGGCGTTCCAGATGAGTTGATTGCGCAACAATATGAATATGTGCAACAGTTTTTTTCGATGCCTTTAGAAAAAAAATTAGGCTATGAAATACCCGGTTTAGCCGGACAAAGAGGCTATACCAGTTTCGGAAGAGAACATGCAAAAGGGAGTGAAGCCCCGGATTTAAAAGAATTTTTTCAATATGGTCAAACAGTGGAAGACAATGACCCAATTCAGTCGGAATATCCGCCAAATGTTTCTGTACCCGAGATAGCTCCATTTAATCAAACATTGTATAATGCCTATCGCAATTTCGAAAAGAGCGGTAAAGCCTTGTTACAGGCAATTGCTTTGTACTTACAACTAGATGAACATTATTTTGATCAATATGTGCAAAATGGCAATTCTATTCTGCGTTGTATTCATTATCCCCCAATAACGCAAGAACCTAAATCGGCTATTCGTGCTGAGCAACATGAAGATATCAACCTTATTACTTTATTGGTGGGTGCTTCTGCTGATGGACTTCAAATATTGACCAAACAAGGTGATTGGGTCAATGTAACTTCCTTGCCCGAACAAATTGTAGTGAATGTGGGTGATATGTTGCAACGATTGACCAATAACAAATTAAGAAGCACTACTCATCGTGTGGTGAATCCTGCCCGTGAATTATGGCATACTAGCCGTTTCTCAATGCCTTTCTTCTTGCATCCAAGAAGTGAAATGAATTTAGCATGTCTAGAAAGTTGTATAGATAAAGAACATCCAAAAGCATATCCTGACGCCACCGCAGGGGAATATTTAGACGAACGTTTGAGAGAGATCGGTTTAAAGAAATGATTTTCCACCGACATATACCTTTTTTACGTGCTGTTTTTTTGCATAGTATTACTGCATTTGGTGGTCCGCAAGGTCATATGGGCATGATGATGAAAACTTTTGTTCAGCAAAGAAGAGATATTACAGAGGCTGAGCTGATGGAATACAATGGATTCTGTCAATTATTGCCAGGGGCTTCTTCAACGCAAACGCTTACCCTGATTGGTTTTAAACGAGGTGGTATTGGCCTGGCATTACTCACTTTATTGATCTGGATTTTGCCAGCTTGTATCATCATGACTGGTCTTTCTTTCTTATTGGATTATTTTGCAGACATCCAAAAAAAAGCAGCCATTTTTCAATTTATTCAACCAATGGCCATTGGGTTTATCGCCTATTCTTCTTTTAAAATTTTTGGAATTTCTATACATAACACCATCACTAGAGTGATCATGATTGTAGCCACCATTGCTACATTCCTCGCTTTCAAAACGCCCTGGATTTTTCCTGGATTGATTGTATTAGCAGGAATTGCTACCAATTTTAGTGAGAAAAGAATTCCTCAAAAAGAAGTGCCCCCCAAACAAATTAAATGGGGGAATATGCTGATTTTTTTGGCATTGTTTGGTTTAGCAGGTTATTTTTCGGAAACAGCCACCAACAATAAATGGAAGAATCAAAAAATTATCAATGTATTTGAGAACAATTATCGTTTTGGTAGTTTGGTATTTGGTGGCGGAGATGTTTTAATGCCTTTGATGTATGAGCAATATGTAACACGCCCTGAAACAAAGCATATACAATTAACTGGTAGAGACGTATTGAAAATAGATCGACAAGATTTTTTAACCGGATCGGGTATGGTGCGTGCTATTCCAGGGCCAGTATTTTCAATTGGAGCTTTCACTGGAGGGATGGCACTTAGGGAGCAAGGTTCGGCAACACAGTTAATGGGTAGCATTATTGGAGCAATAGCCATATTCTTGCCAAGTGCATTATTGGTTTTATTCTTTTTCCCGGTATGGCATAACCTTAAAAAATATGCAGTTATTTATCGTTCTCTGGAAGGGATTAACGCAGCTGTAGTGGGCATTATGTCTGGCGCCACAGCTTATTTATTAAAGGATAATATATTCTTTCCTTTATTTGAAGGAAATTGGTCTACTGCCATTTGGGATATTTTTATTGTAATAATCACCTTTGTTTTGCTCAAACTCAACCATATTCCCGCACCGATTATTGTTTTAGGTTGCCTTTTATTGGGTGCCTTATTGTAATTTTGCTATCTTTCTTTTCACGAAAAATAGTTTCCATGGTTACCATAGCATTGTACAATTTAAAAGGTGGAGTAGGTAAAACAGCTGCCACTATTAACCTGGCGTATCTGGCTGCAAAAGAAGGCTATAAAACATTGGTTTGGGATTTAGATCCTCAAGGATCATCTTCTTTTTATTTAGGCGTTAATTCTGCCATTAAAAACGAGGCAAAAAAAATATTGAATAGCGAAATCGGATTAGCAGAAGCCATTCAACATTCCGATTACGAAAATTTAGACATTATCCCCGCTGATTTATCTGCACGTCATGCCGATGTATTGTTAAACGAAATGAAACAATCTAAGAAGAAAATAGCAAGCATACTTTCTTCTGTAAAAAAAGAATATGATATTGTTTTTTTGGATTGCCCTCCGGGAATTTCCTTTTTGCACGATGCTATTTTTTATGGCGCTGATTGGATTTTGATGCCTAATATTCCTACAACATTGTCTATACGTTCATTTGAATCGGTATTGAACTATTGCAAAGAAAATGAAGTAGACATCAGTAAATTAAAATGCTTTTTTAGCATGGTAGATCACCGTAAAAATTTACATCACGAAGTAATCAATGAATTTTATAAAGACAAGTTATTCTTTAAAAATTATATTCCTTATTTAAGTGATGTAGAAAAAATGGGCATGAATGAAGCACCTCTCGAAACCTTTGCTACAAGTAGTTATGCGGCTCAATGCTTTAGAGATCTTTGGAAAGAAATTAAAAAAATATGTATTGATTAATACGCACTATTGCGTGTTATTAAATGGAATACAAAATTAAAAATTGAATTATGAATAGAGAGTTATCATCTTGGTATAGTCCCGCACTCGATAAAGAAATGCCAATTGTTTCCTACGGACATTATGGGTTTGTAGTATTGTTAATTCCAACAGCCGCAGCTGATTATTTGGAATATGAACGTTTTCAAATGCTCGATGCATTGGCCCCCTTAATTGATGCTGGAAAAATTCGTGTATTTAGTATCGACAGCATGAATAAAGAAAGTTGGATGAACAAGCAGATGATTCCTGAACATAAAGCCATTCGTCATAACCAATTCAACGAGTATGTTTTTAATGAAGTGATTCCATTTATTAGAACCAATACAAGTAGTGAAACGATGATCTATACTTGTGGAGCCAGTTTTGGTGCTTTGCATGCGATGAATTTATTTTTGAAACGCCCGGATATTATTAACGGCGCCATCAGCATGAGCGGTGTGTATAATTTATCTGAATACACAGATGGTTTTTGGGATGACCAGGTTTATTTTAATAGTCCAGAACATTATGTGCCTAATTTGTCGGACGAATGGTATCTGGAAAAGATCCGTGCCAGCCATCATATCCATCTTTATACAGGCAGTGGCTCTTATGAAGATCCAGAAGCCTCTAAAAGGTTCTCAACAGTATTGTATAATAAGGGAATTTGGAATGATTTAGACGTTTGGGGCGCGGATATTACCCATGACTGGCCTACTTGGCGTAAAATGTTGCCTTATATTCTGGAGCATAAATTTTAAGTGCAAAAAAGGCGTTAATTCCTTGCTAAAAGATGGTACTCTGCCCTTGCTGCTTTAATATTACAAATTAATTAAAGGCCATTGAGGAAAAAGCTACGCATTCACTTGATTTTATTGGTACTGTTGAATGCAGTATTGATTGGCGCTGCTAATGCTCAATACACTACCGTTAGTGGAACAGTATATGATATTTCTGCAAGAAGACCATTAGAAGCGGTAGCTGTTCAAAGCACTTCCGGAAGAGGTACACTTACAGATTCTACTGGAAGGTATTTACTTACCGTAAAAACAACTGATTCTATTTGGTTTTCATTGATTGGAAAATCAACGATGAAGTACCCTATTGATACCATCAGTAATTTGGACAATTTCAATGTGATGATTCATGTGTATTCGGCACAATTACCAGAAGTAAAAGTGCGCAATAATTATTACCGCTACGATTCAGCAATGAATCGGCAGGACTATGCCAAGGTATTTAATTTCAGAAAGCCATCATTGGGTATCGTTAAACCACCAACTACCTATAATCCGGGAACTGCAGTTGGTTTTGATTTGGATGAGATCATCAATATGTTCCGTTTCAAACGTAATGCAAGTATTTTGGCTTTGCAGAAAAGATTGATCGATCAGGAAAATGAAAAATATGTAAACAGTAGGTTTAGTAAGGCTTTCGTAAGAAAGATCACTAAACTGCAATCTCCTGAATTAGATACATTCATGGTTCGTTACAGACCTAGTTCCGAATTGGTTCATCAGCTTAACGATTTAGAATTGGGCTATTATGTTCAGAAATCTTTTGAACAATATCAGTCTTCTCGCTTCAATTGGCGAGGCGGAATGTATAGAAGGAAGGATGGATTTTAGATTAAGCTCAACGTATATTTTT
The DNA here is from genome assembly GCA_040403975.1 of Sediminibacterium sp. Classification (GTDB taxonomy): domain Bacteria; phylum Bacteroidota; class Bacteroidia; order Chitinophagales; family Chitinophagaceae; genus Sediminibacterium. Next base: position 66,480 of record JBBAJS010000013.1, on the reverse strand, counting down.
TTCGGCATGTGCTGCTAGTAATTGAATCATGGGAAGCAATGCACCAAATCTTGCATCCGAACTATGACCTTGTTTATACCGATGATAAATTTGCTGTGCAATTACTGCATTCTTAAACAAACCGAAAACATAGTAAAAGTGCATATCGCTTAAATCTCTACCGCTTTTTGCTGCGTAACGATCAAGCAGTTCTTGTCTTGTATAATTTCCAGGTAACCAACTTAAATTATATTGTTTAAATACATCTCCTTCTCCTGCTTCAAACCAATAAGCCATCATAGCTCCTAAGTCCATTAATGGATCTCCCACTGTAGACATTTCCCAATCAAGCACTCCAATAATTTTTGAAAAATCAGTAGAGAAAATAACATTATCGTATTTAAAATCATTGTGTAAGAAACAGGGTGCTTGTTCAATTGGACGAAAACTTTGTAACCATTTTGCAACCTGATTCATACTTTCAATCGTATCTGTTTCGGCTGCATAATATCTTCTGATCCAACCTTCTATTTGTCTTTGAACATATCCATCTGGCTTACCCAATTGATCTAAATGAGTAGTATCAATATTGATTGAATGTAATGCTACCAATGTATCAATCAATTGTTCGGAGAGAGATGTAAAAGTGGAAGGGGGCAATTGCATTTTTGGTGCATTGTATGCTCTAAGTATTATACCCTCCATTTTTTCCATGATATAAAATGGCGCACCCAAAATGGAAACATCTTCACAAAATTCAATAGGAGCAGGCACTTGCGCGAAATGGGGCTTTAATAAACTGAGTACTTTAAACTCTCTACCCATATCATGAGCAGATTTTATATTGGCACCATGTGGCGGCGTTCTGAGTACATATTCCTTTTCTTTAGTAGATAGGCAATATGTAAGATTGGAATATCCTCCAGGAAATCGACTGATATTTTCGATGGTTTGAATGGGCAAAGAATGAGCCGAAATATAATGATTCAAAGCATCTTTCAATCCTAATTCATCCTCGCTAAGTGCTACCGTTTTTTCCATGAATATTGCTTGATTAACTCGTCAACTGTTTAGAAAAGTATTAGCTAATTATTTTCTTTTCTCCATTCCATATTTTTTTAAAATGCTCAATGCTAAACTTTGCATATGCACTTCATCGGCCCCATCCCAAATTCTGGCACCTCTTTCATGTTGATATAAATTCGCCAACATGGTTTCATCGGAAATGCCCATGGCACCATGCACTTGTATGGCTCGGTCCAACACTTTCAATACCATATTGGCAACATAAAACTTAATGCCAGCAATTTGATCTCTGGTGGCTGCTGCGCCATATAAATCAATATTATGGGCAGTACGTAATACCAATAATCTGGAAGCATCTATTTCAACCCTGCTCTCTGCAATAAATCCTTGTATAAATTGTTTTTGTCCTAGCAAAACACCTTCATCCATTTCTCTGGTTGCAGCTCGCTTACACATGAGGTCGAATGCTTTTTCTGCAATTCCCACCCAACGCATGCAGTGATGAATTCTTCCTGGCCCTAATCTTTCCTGCGCCAGTTTAAATGCTTCACCTTCAACTCCAATTAAATTTTCTACAGGCACTCTACAATTATTGTATCTGATTTCTGCATGGCTTGCCCAACCTTCTCCTGCTTCGCCAAATACAGGTATATTTCTGATGAATTCAAAACCTGGCGTATCAGTTGGAACAATGATCATACTTGAACGTTGGTGCTTTGGCGCATCAGGATTGGTAACTGCCATCACCACTGCAAATGCAGCACCATCCGCTGAAGAAGTAAACCATTTATGACCATTGATTACATATTCGTTTCCTTCTCGAACCGCTGTAGTGGCCATTCTGGTTGGATTTGAGCCGGGGTATTCTGGTTCGGTCATTGAAAAACAACTGCGAATTTTTCCTTCGAGTAGTGGGTGTAAAAATTTTTCTTTGATGGCGTTAGAAGCAAATTTGCCAATGAGTTCGGTATTACCAATATCGGGGGGTTGTGCGTTAAAAGTATATTGACCATAATAAGGGGCCAATGATAACAATTCACTTACTTGACCAAATTCACAAAGGGTTAAACCCATACCACCTTCTTCTTTTGGTAAATGACAATTCCACCAACCTTTGGCTTTTACCATTTCTCTTTTAACCGCCAATAATTTTTCGGTCTGTTTAAATGGTCTTGTAGTATGCTCTTTCTCTAATGGAATTAGTTCATCGAGCACGAATTGTTTGATTTCGGGCAATAATGTTTTTAATCGTTCGGTAATAAATATCGCTTCCATAATTAAATTGTTACACCTCCATCTGCAGTAAAAATATTTCCAGTACTATAACCTGAAGCGCTGGAAGCTAAGAACAGGGCCATTCCTGCAATTTCTTCCACTGTTCCCATTCTGGCGATTGGGGCCATTTTCACAAATCGGTTCAACCATTTCTCATCCTGCCACAATGCTTCAGAAAACTTTGTTTTGATGAGTCCTGGGCAAATAGAATTGACTCTTATTCCATCTTTGCCCCATTCTTTAGCACATACTTTGGTGAGCATATTCAGCGCCGCTTTAGAAACTGAATACATGCCTAATCCTGGGTCTGGAGTAAGCCCTGCAATAGAACTTATATTAATTACTGATCCTCCACCTCTTTCTTTCATGATCGGGTAGATCAATTTACCTAATTCAAAAGGGGCTTTTACATTTACATTCATGATTTTATCGAATGCCCATTCTTCGCATTCTACTACTGGCCCAAATACCGGATTACTCGCTGCATTATTTACCAGAATATCAATTCCTCCAAATAAAGCAATTGATTTTTCTACCAATATTTTACAGGCAGCTATATCCCCTGCATTGGCTGCAATACCAGTACAAATACCACCATCTGCCTGAATAGCAGCAGCTACTTTATCCAGCTCTTCTTGTTTTCTGGAGTTGATAATTACTTTGGCTCCATTGGCTGCAAAAATGCGGGCAATGGCTTCTCCAATGCCCTTACTGGCACCTGTAATCAACGCTACTTTTCCTTCTAAACTAAATACCTGATTGGCTTTCATCATTTTTATTTTGAATATTTTAATGCTTTTTGCATGGCACCCATAAATTGCTCTTTTACTATTTTTCTAAATTTAGTTGGTGCGAATCTTTTGTATAACCACATTTTATGAGCAGACTTTGGAAGAATAATATACAATTCTTTTTTTCCAGCTCTATGCAATATCTCCTGTGAAACTTCTTTTGCTTCGAGACCAGATCTGTCAATAAAATTTTGAGTAATTTTCTGTATGGTATTTCCTCCCCTAGCAGATTGACTGATATTCGTTTTAAAATAAGTTGGTTGAATACAAGACACATGAATATTAAAATCCATCAACTCACTGTATAGGGTTTCACTAATGGCAACCACTGCCGCTTTTGTCATATTATAGGCACCCATTGTTGGGGCGCACCCAATAGCTGCTGCACTTGCGGTATTGAGGATATGACCTGATTGTTGTTTTTTCATTGCAGGAATAAAATAATAACAACCATATACCACCCCCAATTGATTGATACTGATCATCCACTCATAATTTTCTAAAGAATATTCTTCAAAATTGCCCCCATCACCTACACCAGCATTATTAAAAAGCAAATCAATGCCCCCTGCTTCAGTCAAAAACTGTTGGGATACTGATTTATACTGGTCTTTATCGGAAACATCTAATGAATACATCAGTGCATTTGCACCAAGGGCTTTCATTTCTTCCACCGCTTTTTGTAATTCAATCAAATTATTATCTGCCATGCCAATAGTCCATCCATCTGTGGCCAATTCGGTAGCAAAAGCTTTACCCAGGCCAGATGCCGCACCGGTAATAAATGCTCTTTTAGAGGGATATTGTTGTGAAAGAGAATACATAAGTTCAATCGTTTAGGCTATGAATGTACAAATTGATTGCGGAAAGTTCAGTTTAGGGGACGTATTTCTCTATTTAGCCATTTGTACTTTGTTGCTGTAAAAAGGCTAAATAAATTCTATCTTTAACGGTCTAAAAATGAAGGATTTGAAAAAAACCATTATTGGCTTGTCTTTTTTGGTATTGTTTTTTTCTTGCAAGCAAAAAAAAGAAGCACCAGCTCAAAGCGCCAAACCTCAGTCGGTTCCAATTGTAGATGTAATTATAGCAGGCGGAAGCACTATATCCAATACTGTTGAAGTAAGTGGTGCTGTTATTCCAAATGAAACAGTTTCCATCAATTCAGAAATTAGTGGAAGGCTAACATATCTAAATATTCCCGATGGAGGAAATGTTAGTCAGGGATCAGTTTTAGCTAAAATTAATGATGCCGATCTACAAGCCTCTGTAAGTAAAACAAAAGTGCTATTAGATATGGCACAGAAAACAGAACAACGCCTTAAGAAATTAATTTCCATCAATGGCATCAATCAAGCCGATTATGATTTGGCTTTGAATCAAGTAAATAGTTACAAAGCCGATTTGGCAGTTACACAAGCTCAAATAGATAAAACAATTATTAAAGCTCCATTTTCTGGTGTGTTAGGATTGAGGCAGGTAAGCCCTGGAGCGTATGTTACTCCAGCAACGATTCTTACTACATTGCAACAAGTAGACCGAGTAAAAATTGATTTCAACGTACCTGAATCTTATACTAGCCTTATTAAAAAAGGTAGAATGGTAACCATTCAAACCAATGAAGCTGACACTAAAAGAAAAGCTGAAATAGTTGCAACAGATCCTCAATTGAATGCAACAACAAGAAATTTAAAAGTGCGTGCATTGTTAAATGGCTCTTCAATTAATCCTGGCACATTTGTAAAAGTATTTTTAGACAATAGTTCAGGTGGAAACGTAATAATGGTTCCTACCAATGCAATCATTCCTGATGCCAGGGCTAAAAAATTAATTGTTGTAAAAAATGGAATGGGTGTTTTTGTAGACATTGAAACTGGGTTTAGGTCTGCAGGGATGGTAGAAGTAACCAAAGGAATTAAAATTGGAGACAGCATAGTTGTAACAGGTGTATTATTCGTTCGTCCAAAATTGCCTGTTAAAGTAAGAAGTGTAAAAAAATTGACTGAATAATATTAGCAACCCCTTCATTGTACAATGAATATTTCAGAATTAGCATTAAAAAGACCGATACTTGCAACAGTGATGAATTTGCTCATCATTTTATTTGGAGTAGTCGGTTATAGTTTTTTAGCAGTACGTGAATATCCTGCCATTGATCCTCCAGTAGTGAATGTAAGAACATCTTATGCTGGAGCTAATTCGGACATCATCGAAAGTCAGATCACCGAACCATTGGAGAAATCCATCAATGGTATTCCTGGAATCAGAACCATTACTTCTTCCAGTTCAAATGGTTCCAGTAATATTTCTGTTGAATTTAATATTACAGAGAATATTGAAACTGCAGCAAATGATGTTAGAGATAAAGTGAGTCAGGCAGTTAGAAATCTCCCTCAAGATATAGATGCTCCCCCGGTGGTAGGTAAATCGGATGCGAGTGGAGACTTTATCATTTTAATGGCAGTACAAAGTAAAACAAAAGGGTTACTAGAACTCAGTGATTATGCAGAAACTGTTTTACAAGAAAAATTTCAAACGATTCCTGAAGTTAGTAGTGTAAGTATTGTAGGGCAAAAACGACCATCGATGCGCATCTGGATTAATCCAGATAAACTCAATGCATTCAATATTACATTCACCGATATTAGGGCGGCATTAAATGCTGAGAATGTTGAAATACCTTCCGGAAAAATTTCTGGTGATAATACAGAATTAACTATACGAGCTTTAGGAAGATTAACAACTGAAAATGATTTTAAAAATTTAATACTTCGGCAGGATGCAACGGGTATAGTTCGATTGTCTGATGTTGCTAAAGTAGAAATAGGTCCTGAACAAGATGAATTTAGTTGGCGCTTAAATGGAGTAAGTGCAGTAGGATTAAATATTTCCCCGCAACCTGGAGCCAACTATATTAAAATTGCAGATGAGTTTTACAAAAGGTTAGAAGAAATTAAAAAAAATGAAAAGGGTGATTTTGAAACAACTATCCTAATTGATCAAACCGCCAATGTTCGAAAATCTTTGAAAGAAGTAGAAGAAACTTTATTAATTTCTTTTACATTGGTAGTATTGGTTATTTTCTTCTTTTTCAGAAATTGGATGATTGCCATTCGTCCGTTGATTGACATTCCTATTTCATTGGTAGCTACATTCTTTATAATGTATCTTTCTGGCTTCTCCATTAATGTATTGACACTATTAGGAGTTGTGCTTGCAACAGGATTAGTGGTGGATGATGGAATTGTGGTAACAGAAAATATTTTTAGAAAACTAGAACAAGGGCTACCGATTCGTAAAGCAGCATTGGAAGGAAGTAAGGAAATTTTCTTTGCGGTAATCTCTACTTCTATAACACTAGCCGTAGTATTCCTTCCGGTAATTTTCTTGCAAGGATTTGTGGGTAGATTGTTCCGTGAATTTGGAATTGTAGTGGCAGGTGCTGTTTTGGTTTCAGCATTTGTATCATTAACTATTACGCCAGTGTTGAATGTGGTGCTTAATAGAAAAGACGCTGGACACGGAAAATTTTATGAAAGAACAGAACCATTTTTCAGGGGAATGGAGAATGGATATAAAAATTTATTGGCTGGATTTTTGAAAATACGCTGGATGGCCTGGGTAATTATTGTTGCTTGTATGGCTTCCATTTATTTTATTGGGTCCAATTTACAAAGTGAGCTAGCTCCATTAGAAGATAAGAATAGGATTCGTTTTCAAATGACAGGCCCTGAAGGAGCCAGTTATGGATATATGGTAGAAGCTGGAGATAAATTAATGAATTATCTAATTGATTCCATTCCAGAAAAAAAATTCGTGTTTGTGGCAATGCCCGGATTTGGTGGATCTGGACTCAATTCAGGAACAGCTGGTCTTCGACTGGTTGAACCAAATGAAAGAAAGAAAAGTCAAAGCGAAATAGCCAAGGAGATTGCAAAAAAACTACCTCGTTTTAACAACCTTAGAATTTTTCCTGTAGAAGAACAAACCATCTCTGTAGGAACTGGATCTAGAGGTGCATTGCCTGTTCAATATATTTTACAAAATTTAGATTTTGAAAAAATTAAATCAGTAATCCCTAAGTTTTTAGAGGAAGCCAAGAAAGACAAGACATTTCAAAACGTGGATGTTAATCTAAAGTTTAGTAAACCAGAATTGCAATTGACCATTGATCGAATAAAAACAAAAGATCTGGGATTGAGTATGCAAGATGTAGGCGATGTGGTTTCTAGTGCCTTTAGTGGAAGAAGGTTGGCTTATTTTATTATGAATGGAAGGCAGTATCAGGTAATTTCACAGGTAGAATACACCGATCGCCAAAAACCAGGAGATATCGAAAAATTATATGTTAGAAATAACAGAGGGGAAAGGATACCTTTAAGTGCAGTAGTAAAAATTGTAGAAAATTCTAATCCACCTACACTTTATCATTACGACCGTTACAAAGCTGCAACTATTTCTGCATCATTAGCAGAAGGCAAAACTATTGGTGATGGCGTGAAAGCTATGCAACGTATTGGCGATAAACTATTGGATGAAAGTTTTAAAACTGCATTGAGTGGTCCATCCAGGGATTATGCTGACAGTTCATCAAATACCACATTTGCATTTGGACTTGCATTGATATTAATTTATTTGGTATTGGCTGCACAGTTTGAAAGTTTCAAAGACCCACTCACCATCATGTTTACTGTGCCTTTGGCATTATCAGGTGCATTACTTTGTTTGTGGTTATTCGATCAAACCATCAATATATTTTCGCAAATTGGTATGATCATGTTGATCGGATTGGTGACCAAAAATGGAATTTTGATTGTTGAGTTTGCCAATCAAAAAAGAGAATTTGGACTACCTAAAAATGAAGCAGTTTTAGAAGCATCTGCACAAAGGTTACGCCCAATTTTAATGACCAGTTTAGCAACCGCATTAGGAGCTTTGCCAATTGCTATGAGCTTGGGTGCTGCTGCAACCAGTAGAATGCCTTTGGGTATTGTAATTGTTGGAGGTATTATGTTTTCTCTATTATTAACACTATTTGTTATTCCTGCTATGTATACTTATATATCAGGTAAACATGATGCAAAGACCATGACTATTTCTGATTAACTTTGCAAAAAAGTTATATGGCTAGTTCAATTGCTGATATTAGAAGAGATTATATGCTTCAATCTTTTGATGAGGCAGATGCTGCAATTGATCCATTCATTCAATTTAATGCATGGTGGGAAGAAGCTACCAATGCTGCAATTGATGAAGTGAATGCCATGACCTTAGCTACTATCACAAATGAAGGAAAACCTGCTGCAAGAATTGTTTTACTAAAAGGGTATACCGAAGAAGGCTTTACTTTTTTTACTAATTACAATAGTAGCAAGGGTCAGGAAATGGCCAACAATCATCATGTTTCGTTGCTCTTTTTCTGGAAAGAATTAGAGCGCCAAGTAAGAATAGAAGGTGTTGTTCAAAAAATTAGTGCAGCTGATAGTGATGCTTATTTTTTTTCTCGCCCTGCGGGAAGCAGAATTGGCGCATGGGTTTCTCCACAAAGTCAGGTAATTCCTAACCGAGCATTTTTAGAAGATAATTTCAAACAAGTCAGCGAAAAATATCCGGATGAATCAATGGTTCCTCGGCCAGCTCATTGGGGTGGATATATTGTAAGGCCAGAAACGATGGAGTTCTGGCAAGGCAGAAGTAGCCGCTTGCACGACAGACTCAAATATACCATAGATGCAAATGGAAATTGGAAAAGAGAAAGATTGGCTCCTTAAAAAATCCCACAATTTATTTTCTACCCATTGCTTTTTCAGCAGCAGCTAAAATAAAAGGAGTATCCAAACCATACTTAGTAAGTAGTTCAGTAGGTTTACCACTTTCTCCAAAAGTATCGTTGGTGCCAATATATTCAATAGGTATAGGGCAGTGTTTAGCTGCTACTTGCGCAATAGCATCGCCTAATCCTCCAATTACATTATGTTCTTCAACAGTTACAGCAGCTTTTGTTTTTGAGATAGATTTGATAATTGCTTCAGTATCTAAAGGTTTAATGGTATGGATATTAATTACTTCTACACTGATTCCTTTTTCTTCTAAAATTCTACCCGCTTCTATGGCTTTCCATACCATATGCCCGCAAGCAAAAATGGAAACATCTGTTCCTTCACTTAATTGTTGCGCTTTTCCAATCACAAAATCAGATCCATCTTCTTTGGTAAAATTGGGCCATTTAGGACGGCCAAATCTTAAGTAAACTGGCCCTTCATAAGATGCAATGGCTTTGGTAGCAGCTTTGGTTTGATTGAAATCACAAGGAACAATAACAGCCATACCAGGCAACATTTTCATCAATCCAATATCTTCTAAAATTTGATGGGTTGCTCCATCTTCTCCCAAAGTTAAGCCAGCATGCGAAGCACAAATTTTTACATTTTTTCCGCTATATGCAACACTTTGACGAATTTGATCGTAAACCCTACCAGTACTGAAATTAGCAAAAGTGGTAGTATAAGGTATTTTTCCTCCGATGGTCATGCCTGCTGCAATACCAATCATATTGGCTTCAGCAATACCTACTTGTACAAAACGATCGGGGAAGTCTTTAATAAATGGCCCAAGTTTTAGAGAGCCTGCTAAATCTGCAGTAAGAACAACTACATTAGGGTTTTCCTTTCCAATTTCATGGATACCTTCACCAAATCCACCCCTAGTTTCCTTTTCGTTAAGTACTTGTATGTCTTTCAGTTTCATAAGTTGTAATTATGCTTTGGAGTTGCAAAGTAAAGTGTTTTTTAAATGGCATCCTGTACATTTCCTGTTCTTTTCAAAACTCCCCAGTGTTGTAATTCCCCTTTTACTGCTCTGCGCATTGTTCGGAATAGAACCACTAAAAGCAACCATCTGTAAATGACCCTTTGAGGAATCAGCCAAACCAACTTCCATAATGGTTCTTTTTCAAAAATAAATGCGATGGTGGCTACCAAAATATCTACTCCCATGAAAATGGCATAATAGAAACCTATTTCGCTGGCATTGCCCGTAAATAAACCAATGAACATTAGTAAATCTGCAAATGGTGCAAATAAAGGAATGATGTATTTAAACAATAAAATATCTGGCAAAACAATGAATCCTAAAATCTTGTAATTGAAATTAAACAGTGCATCTCTGTTTTTCCAAAATGTTTGCATTACTCCAAAAGTCCAACGGAATCTTTGTTTCATAAACTGCTTAATACTTTCCGGAGCTTCTGTCATTGCAATGGCCTCGTTTTCATTGAGAATGGTATAACCACATCTTAGAATTCTTACCGTTAGGTCGGCATCTTCTGCTAAAGTATCGGTTGTAAAACCTCCAGCATCTTCGATAGCTTGTTTACTGAATGCGCCAATGGCTCCTGGCACAACAGTAATTCCATTAAAATAACCAAAAGCTTTTCGATCTATATTTTGACTCGTTGTGTATTCAATACTTTGCCAACGAGTAATTAAATTTATTTCATTGCCCACTTTTACATTTCCTGCTACAGCACCTATATCTTCATTGGTAAAATGTTGCATGAGTTTACTCACAGCATCGGTTTTCAATTTAGTGTCTGCATCTATACATACAACATAAGCTGCATCTGTCGATAGAATACCCTCATTGAGTGCTGATGCTTTTCCTCCATTCACCTTATTTAATATGGTTATTGTAGGATGATTGGCAAATGCCGCTTCTACCACTTTTAATGTTTGGTCGGTACTTCCATCATTTACAAAAATGATATTGAAATTGGGGTAATCGCATTTTAATAAATTCTGTAAAGAACTCACTGCATTGACTTCTTCATTAAATGCAGGAACAATAATCGAAACAAATGGCCAACTTTGTTCTCCCAATGGTTGACGTTTTTCTACTTTTCTTTGTAGTAAAGAAAAAACCAAAGTAATCAATAGTCTTATGGTTCCTAGAATTAGGAATAATAGGATCAAACTATAAAAAATCCTGCTTACATAGTATCCTGTTTCGGCTAAATAATAATTGGTTCGTAAAATATAATTTCCTTTATAGTTAGGAACGGGAGGCATTACCTGATCTCTTGTTTTTCCCATTAAATCGGCAACGGTTGTAAATGTGTATCCTTCTTTGTGAAAATATTCAATGATCTTAGGAAGTGCTTCTACTGTTGCGCTTCGGTCTCCACCGGCATCGTGTAATAAAATAATATTACCCAAGTCCTTCATTCTAACAACCCTGTTAAAAATTGTATCTGCATTGAAGTTGGGTATTTCTCCGGCCTGCCAATCTTCCGGATCAATATTTTCTCCAATGGTTAAATAATTTTTGGTTCTACTCAATGCTACAGGCACGAGCTCTTCCATTTTTTCAGGATGACTATCTGCATTATATGGCGCACGAAACATAATAGTACTATGACCTGTTATAGCTTCGATGAGTAAACGTGTTGCATCCATTTCTAAAAATGCCCGCTGTTTACTTACAGTAGCCATGTTCGGATGAGTGAATGTATGGTTGCTTAGTTCATGACCTTCGTTGAATATTCTTTTGACCAGCGGAATATTTTGTTCGGCTTCAATTCCAACAATAAAAAAATTAGCCACTACTTTATACTTAGCTAATATGTCTAAAATTTGTTTGGTATATTTTGGATCGGGGCCATCATCGAATGTGAGTACGAGTTTTTTCTCAGTAGAATTACCAAACTGTCTTACTACAAACATCGAAGGAAGCGTATCATAATATTGTTCACTGATCAACATCCAAGATGTATCTAATTCCGTTCTTATTTTTCCTGGAGTAGGCGTTGATAATACATCTAGTATTTCTCCTTCGCCCATGAAATCTACATCGTTATTGGTTTCTACTTTACTGAATTCCTTGAAATCAAAAGTTTTCAAAGCAGCTTTGTTCATTGGTAGATGATAAAAATCCCAAAGCCTGCTGTCTTCACTACCCATGCGCCAAAGTGAAGTTCCTGCTAAACCATATTCGGTGGCAAAGCGAAGTGTATTAAAGTTGGTAGCTGCATCTGTAAAATGAACTTCTCTTGGTTGATCATTGTCATCCCAATAATTATAATGAAGATTGTAAGAATTATTATCGTAAATAATTTTGCCCTCACTTTCTTTAGCAATGGTCAATGCTTGTTGATAAGTAAGATCTACGCCAATACCACCTTTGGGCCAATCGTATCCAAATGCAGCAATACACAATACTATTTTTTGAGGTGGAACTTTTTTAGCCATTTGATCAACTGCTGCTTCAATCCATTTCTGATCGCTAATAGGCCCGGGCTTTGTATCGGTAGTATGCTGATCATAGCCCATCAAGAACAAATAGTCATTGTATTTGGAAAGTGTTTGATAATCGTAATCTTCATTGAATGGCATTACGTCCTGCGACACCAGTAAATTATTTGCATGAAATTTCTCATACAATTCTTTTTGAAAATTGGCCAATACCTGATTGTCTTTTTCTACCAACTCTTCTAAATCGATATTTATACCAGCAAATTTTTCTGTAAGAATATGATGCAATAAATCATTGATTAATTTTTCTCTTTTTGTTTTATTGGTAAGTATTCTATGCAACACATCTCCCTGCCATTTACCATTGAAATTATTGGTTAACATCGGCATTACTTTAACACCCGATGCTTTTATGGCATCATATCCTCTTTTATCTCTTCTTACAATGAGTGAATCTCCACCTGTAGGATCTAGAAAGAACCATTCAGGCAATACTAAATTCAATTTAGAAACATTTCTTTTCAAAGAAAAGAAAGCCTGAGGATCCCAGTCTACATAAAATGCAGCTCTAATACCAATGCTATCATTGAATAAATGTGAAGTAGATAAATTTATTGAACTATCATTCTGCCCGCAACCCTTGCCCTTTGCCCATTTTTTATCAATGTATTTTCTAAAGCCCTGGTATTCTTTGGTAATGGGATCGTTGGTAGTAGGGGATTCAAGAATTTTTTTATAGGCTTGACTCTGTGCAATTGGAATATCCGGCATATAAGCGTTCCGGATGGCAAAGACAATTGCGAGGATGGCAATAATGATTAAAAAAATCACTAAACGAGATCCCCATTTAAATCGTTGCCACCTGCTCGGATTGGCAGTTTGAAAAATCTGCTGCTCGTGTTTAGCCATACACCTGAACTTACAAATACTGTGCTGTAAAATTAAAAAAGCCCCGATATATCGGGGCTTAACAAAATAAAATTATTTTATCCTTCAAATGTACTGTAGAAATAAGGGGTTTTTGCTTCGAATTCTGCCGCACAAGTGTCCACCATTTTATAAACACGGGTAATACCCAATGCTTTTCTTTTTTCATACACCTGGTCTTCGGTACTATTTCCCGACATGATTTTTGCAATCTGAATATCGGAGAAGCCCATTTTTTTGGCTTCTTTTAATACTGGAGTGGGTAAGCTATCAATATTATAGGTGGCTATTTCTTTTTCTAGCGTACAAATATTTTGTATCTGGTATAAAAACCAACGGTCAATGCCAGTTGCTTGTGCAATCGATTTAACCGTAGAACCTTGCATTAACGCATCTTTGATCCTGAATATGCGATCCCATTTTGGTGTTTTAATATACTCTACCAGTTCATCGCTTTTCATTAAACTCTTACCATAATAACCCAATCCTACCGCTTCATTTTCTAAGCTCTGACAGGCTTTTTGTAAGGCTTCTGCAAAACTTCTTCCAATGGCCATTACTTCACCCACACTCTTCATTTGAAGACCCAATGTATCGTTGGCACCTTTAAATTTATCGAAATTCCAACGAGGCACTTTTACAATTACATAATCCAAAGCGGGCTCAAAATAGGCCGAAGTGGTTTTGGTGATTTGATTTTTCAATTCATCCAAACTATAGCCAATGGCCAATTTAGATGCAATTTTTGCAATTGGGTACCCAGTTGCTTTAGAGGCTAGTGCAGAAGATCTACTCACTCTTGGATTGATTTCTACTGCAATCAATTCTTCGGTTTCCGGATTCAAAGCAAACTGCACATTACATCCTCCAGTGAAATTACCAAGGGAGCGCATCATTAAAATGGCTTTATTGCGCATCTCCTGAAAAGCAGTATCACTCAAGGTCATAGCCGGTGCTACTGTAATTGAATCACCTGTATGTACGCCCATCGGATCGAGATTCTCCACCGTACAAATAATCACTACATTATCATTACAATCTCTTAATAATTCTAATTCATATTCTTTCCATCCCAACACCGCCTTTTCTACCAATACTTCATGAATCGGAGAAGCTTTTAAGCCACGGTCTAAAGCAGCATCTAAATCATCTTTAGAATGCACAAAGCCTCCTCCGGTTCCACCTAAGGTAAATGATGGTCTAATTACCAATGGAAAACCAATTTGCTGGGCAAATTCCTTTCCTTCTAAAAAGCTATTGGCAACATGACTAGGAGCTGTTGGCATGCCTATTTTTACCATCAATTGACGAAATTTCTCCCGATCTTCTGCAGTATCTATAGCAGCTACATCCACTCCAATCAATCGGCAATTGTATTTTTCCCAAATACCCAACTCATCTACCTCCTTACATAAATTCAATGCTGTTTGTCCCCCCATAGTTGGCAAAACGGCATCAATTTGGTTCTCTATGAGAATCTGCTCGATACTTTCAGCAGTTAATGGCAGCAAATAAACTTTGTCTGCCATCATGGGATCCGTCATAATTGTGGCGGGATTACTGTTGATAAGTATTACTTTTATCCCCTCCTCACGAATACTTCTTGCGGCTTGAGAGCCCGCATAGTCGAATTCACAGGCCTGACCAATGATAATTGGCCCAGAACCGATGATGAGAACAGATTTAATTGATTGATCTTTGGGCATGATATTTGAATAAATTGTACAAATGTAAGGCGGGAAGCTCAAATCTTCCCTTAAAAACAAATAAAACAATATGGCAGTATTAAAAGAAGGCAGTAAAGCACCGGCAATTAAAGCGCTAGACCAGAATGGCAAAGCCATTTCATTGGCAGATTACAAGGGAAAGAAAGTGATATTATATTTTTATCCTAAAGACGATACTCCGGGATGTACCGCACAAGCATGTAACTTAAAAGACAATTACAGTGCTTTGATTAAAAAAGGTTTTCAAGTATTGGGAGTGAGTGTAGACAGTGTAAAAAGCCACAAAAAATTCGAAGAGAAATTCGAGCTACCTTTTCCATTGATCTCAGATGAAGACAAAAAAATTGTAGACAAATACAATTTATGGGGAGAGAAAAAGTTCATGGGAAGAACCTACATGGGAACTACCCGTACTACTTTTTTGATTGATGAAGCCGGAATCATTCGCAAAATCATCGATAAACCAGATACTAAAAATCATACTGAAGAGATATTAGCGGCCTGGGCAACTATCTAATTTGCTTGGCAAATCCAATAAAATGCTGTTTTTAGCGTTTATGGCAGGGAAAACCTAGCTTTCAATGCCAAAAAGGAAGGAGCCGCTTAAGCAAATAAATCTTTTTATGGTACCTCCACAAATACCATCCGACGACCAACGGCGTTTGAAAGAGCTGCATCGTTATGAAGTATTGGATACTTCATACGAAGCCGAATTCAACGATGTTGCTCAGCTGGCTGCAACTATTTGTAAAACTCCTATTGCCCTTATTTCATTAATCGATGCAAAAAGACAATGGTTTAAAGCCAAAGTGGGTATTGATTTGAATGAATTTCCGAGAGATATCTCTTTTTGTGGACATACAATTATAGCTGATACCGAAGTTTTTGAAATTACCGATACTGCAGAAGATGAGCGTTTCTTAGACAATCCATTAGTAATAGGGGAGCCATATATTCGATATTATGCTGGAGTTCCATTGATCAACCAGAATGGTTATAAAATGGGAACCATTTCTGTTTTAGATACCAAGCCTGGAGAAATCAATGCAGAACAAATTTTTACTTTACAAACATTGGCAAGACAGGTAGTAAAGTTGTTAGATCAGAATCTAATGAACAAGCAATTAGAATCTCAACGAATCAAATTGCAACAACAGATGGAACTGCAAAACAGAATTTTATCCATCATTGCACACGACGTTCGCAATCCGATTGGTGCTGTAAAATCGATCATAGAATTAAACGCAAGAAAAATTTTGAGCCAGCAAGATTCTTCGGAATTGATGAATATGGCAGGTAAACAAATTGATGGAACAGTGGAGTTGTTGAACAACCTGGTAGACTGGGGTTCCATGCAAATGAAGGGCAAGGGTTTTGAAACAGAAAAAGTGCACGTAAGAACATTGGTAAGTAATATGTTCAAGAGCTTTGAAGTAATGAGCTCTTTGAAATCGAATATCATGGTGAATTTGGTGGATGAAGATCTATTCATTCGTTCTGACATCAATGCTATTCGATTTATTTTGCGCAACCTGATCAGCAATGCCAATAAGTTTACCATGGAAGGGGTAATTACGGTATACGCGCACAAAGAAGATAAAAAAGTAATGGTATCTGTAAGTGATACGGGAGTTGGAATGACTACTGAAATGCAAGCCAAATTGTTTGATGGAGAACATTACCAAAGTACATCAGGAACGGGCAATGAAAAAGGAAGTGGATTGGGATTGATCTTAACCAAAGATTTTATTGAAATGCTGGGTGGTACCATTACCGTTGAAAGCCAGCAAGACAAAGGCACATCGGTGATCATGCATTTTATCGATTAAGCGATTGAAAATATATTTATCTTGAGGAATCAATTTCTACTATGAAAAGATTCCTCTTTTTTATTGTGACTATCCTGTTGAGCTTTTCCAGCATTGCTCAAAAAACGGATAAGAAGCTCACTGAAAAAATCAACGAATTAATCAAAGGCTTTAAAGGCGATGTAGGTATTTATGTGCATGACCTGGAGCGGAATCGAATAGTATCCATCAATGCCGATACGGTTTTTCCAACTGCCAGTATGGTAAAAGTTCCCATATTGGTAGGCATTATGGACAAGATGGATAAACATGAATTGAGTTATCATCAAACACTTACTTATACCAATAGTTTATTTTATGATGATGGAGATGTGGTAGGTAATTTAAAAGACAGCGCAAAAATTGAATTGAGTAAAGTAATGATGCTCATGCTCACTACCAGCGATAATACAGCTAGTTTATGGTTGCAACAATTGGCCGGAACAGGAACACGCATCAATCAATTAATGGAAGAAAATGGATTTGCAGTTACAAGAGTGAATAGTAGAACACCGGGAAGAGAAAATAACAGAACCCAATATGGATGGGGTCAAACAAGCCCAAAAGAAATGGCGCAATTAATGGAAATGATTGCCACTAAAAAATTATTGAATGATACTGCCAGCGAAAAAATGTTGAGACTCTTGGGAAGAAATTATTGGGATGAACAAGCCTTGTCTCAAATACCTGCAGGTGTTTTTGTGGCCAGTAAAAACGGAGCTGTAAATGCAAGTCGTAGCGAAGTGCTATATGTAAATGCAGATGATGCGCGTTATATTTTTTGCATCTGCACTAAAAACAATCAAGATAAATCCTGGGAAAATTCCAATGAAGCATGGGTGCTTACAAATCAGTTGAGTAAACTATTGTGGGAGTATTTTAACTAAATAAAACATAGACCAACCAACTCATACCATAAGCCAGCACAGTCATGTAAACAAATTGAAATGCGGGCCATTTCCATGTTTTGGTTTCGCGTTTTACTACAGCTAGTGTGCTCATGCATTGCATCGCCAAAACATAAAACACCATTAATGACAATGCTGCTGGAAGGGTATAAACTTTTCGTCCATCTTCGTGAGTAGCAGCTTGTAATTTGGCGCGAAGCGATTGGTCATCATCTGCTTCAACACTATAAAGTGTTGCCATCGTTCCTACAAATACTTCTCTTGCAGCAAATGAGGTAATGAGTGCAATGCCAATTTTCCAGTCGTATCCTAATGGAGCAATAGCCGGTTCAATAGCTTTGCCTAAAATACCTGCATAGGAATGTTGTAATTTTTCTGCTGATGCAACACGCTTCAATGAATCTTTCGATGTTGGTGCAGCTTGAATCATTGTAGCATATTTATTTTCTACTTGATCAATAGCTTTACCCGGTCCGAATGAACTCAAGAACCACAAGAGTAAACTAATGATCATAATTACTTTTCCTGCATCAGTAACAAATATGCGTGCTTTCTCTATCATGGTAATGCCCACATTTTTCCAACGAGGAGAACGGTACAATGGTAATTCTAAAATGAAAAAACTTTTCTCTTTGATATTGATAAACCACTTCAAAATATAGCTAACAAAAAGAGCCATGAATGTACCCAAAAAATACAAAGCCATCATAACCAATCCTTGCAAACTGATAAACCCAAAATAATAATGATCATCAATAACCAATGCAATTAAAATAGTATACACTGGTAATCTTGCACTACAACTCATGAGTGGTGTTACCAAAATAGTGAGCAAACGCTCTTTTTTATTTTCAATATTTCTGGCACTCATGATGGCGGGCACTGCACAAGCAAAACTGCTGATCATGGGCATTACACTCTTTCCATTCAGCCCTACTTTGCGCATCAATCTGTCACTTAAAAAACCGATGCGGGCCATATATCCACTGTCTTCCAGCATGGTAATTAATCCAAACAAAATCATGATCTGTGGAACAAATACTAAAATGCCGCTCAAGCCAGCAACAAATCCATTGATAATTAAATTGCTCCACCAAACATCGGGTAATTGAATGGCCAACCAACTGCTAATATGCGCAAAGCTACTTTCAATAGCATCCATCGGATATTTTGCAATAGCAAATACACTTTGAAATAATAGAAACAATACGGCTAATAAGATCAGGTAACCCCATATACGATGTAATAAAATCCTGTCAATTTTATCGCTGTATATTTTTTTATCTAATGGACCTGGCTCTACAACACATTGCTTCATGATCTGGCGAATATGCGTGTAGCGTTGCATAATTTCTTCCGCCTGCGTTTTGGTAGGATTGAATTGCTCTGTTGTTATAATATTCTCAATTGCTGCCTGTTCCGAAGCGGGCTGCAATTCATCGTAATTGATCAAATGATGAATGGCTGCATATTTACTTAGTCCAGGAAATTTATTTTGTATTGCTGCTATGGCAGATGGTGCTAATTTTTCTAGATCAATAAAATCAGATTTCGGATCAATAGTATCCAGTTTTGTAGCGTCAGATACAATGAGTTTTGAGATTGCTTTCTTTAAATCTCCTAATCCCTTATTTTTTCTGGGGTTAACTGCTACTACAGGAATACCCAATTCTTTTTCGAGCCCGGCAATATCTATTTTGATATCTTTTTTGGCGGCCAGATCGTTCATGGTCAATGCCATGACTACTGGTATTTTTAAATCGATGATCTGACTACAAAAAAGCAAATTGCGTTTTAAATTACTGGCATCGGCCACTAATATGACCATATCGGCTTTTACATCGGGGTCAGCACCCATCAATACTTTATAAGCCACCCATTCATCTGATCGGCGTGGGTACAAACTGTAAGTGCCCGGTAAATCTATTAATTCGGTATCTTTTTCTTTTTCGATGGAATAGATACCAGTTTTTTTATCTACTGTGACCCCAGGAAAATTACCCACTTTTTGATTGAGGCCCGTAAGTGCATTAAATAACGAACTCTTTCCGCTATTGGGGTTACCTACTAATGCGATATGGAATTGTTGTTTAGACAAGGTTGCAAAACTAACTGCATGCAATGGCAGTTGGTTACGATATCGGGAACAGAATTTGACTTCATCCACTTACATTTGTGGCATAATTTGATTTTATGAAAAAATGGGCGGCCATTTTAGTGATTTTACCCTGTTTAGTACAAGCTCAATCGAAGCGAAAAATAAGAATTGAAACAGAGAAAGAGAATACAATTATTGTAAATAATCTCAAAAAACATGTTCAATACCTGGCTGATGATAAATTGGAAGGCAGAAGAACTGGCTCAAAGGGAGAATTATTGGCAATGGAATATATCATTGAACAATACAAACAAATAGGGCTCCAACCAAAAGGGTCCAATGGTTTTGTACAAGAATTTGAAATCAATGAAGGAAAGCAAATCAATCCGGCTACTCAATTAACTATTGATGGAAAAAAATTGCAATTGCAAGATGATTATTTCCCCTTGGCATTTAGTGCATTAAAATCGGTAAAAGGTAAGCCAGCATTGGCTTTGAGTGAAGCCAATCAACCTTGGTTTAAAGATGTGGCGGAGTGGCTGGAAGAAAATAAATCGAACCCACATTTTGATATAGAAGAAGCCATTAAAAAAGAGGCAAACAATGCAATAGCAAAAAAAGCTACTGCATTATTTTTAATGAATAGTTCAACTACAGTAGATAATGTGCAATTCAATAAAAATGATAAAACAACATCAATAGCCATTCCGGTTATTTATTTAACCAAGCAGGGAGTAAAAAAATACCTGAACGATGCAACTGCGTCTTATTCTATCGAATTAAGTGTTTCTATCAGTGAGCAAATTAGAAAAGCCAGAAATATAGTTGGGTATATTAACAACAATGCGCCTAATACGGTAATTCTTGGAGCCCATTACGATCATTTGGGATATGGTGAAGATAAAAATGCATTGGATACTGGTCATTTTGTTCACAATGGAGCTGATGACAATGCAAGTGGAACAGCTGCCTTGGTTGAGTTGACTCGTTTATTGCAGAAAAAATCACCTTCTGCAAATAATTACCTTATTATTAATTTTTCAGGAGAAGAGCTTGGTTTATTTGGAAGTAAATATTGGTTGGAAAATCCTACAACCACCATTACTCCAAATTATATGATCAATATGGATATGGTAGGAAGATATGATACTGCTCGAAAATTAACCATTGGTGGTTACGGTACATCACCTGTTTGGGGAACTGTAATTCCTTCAGTAGCTGGAAGTATAGCATATAAATTAGACAGTGCAGGCAGTGGGCCAAGCGATCACGCCAGTTTTTACAGAAAAGATATTCCTGTGTTGTTTTTATTTACTGGCAGCCATTCCGATTACCATAAAACAACAGATGATTGGGATAAAATTCAATATGAAGGGGAGAAAGACATCATCAGAATGGTGTATTCGATTATTGAAAAAACCAACGATAAAGGTAAAATTGCCTTTACTAAAACTGCTGAACAACAAATGGGTAGAAGTACCCGTTTTACAGTTAGTTTAGGGGTGATTCCAGATTATGGTTATTCCGGAACAGGTATGCGCATTGATGGTGTAAGCCCTGGTAAATTAGCCGAGAAAAAAGGTTTGCAAGCGGGCGATATTTTATTGCAATTGGGAGAGTACAAATTCGTGGATGTAAATAGTTATATGCAGTCTTTATCGAAATTTAAAAAAGGCGATAAAACGATTTTAATCATCAAAAGAGGAACAGAAGAGAAAAAAATTGAGTTGGAGTTTTAAAATGGAATTATGAAACTGCGCTTGGATGTTGATGAAATTAACGATGACTTTTTTGAAGATACCCGATTATTGGGGATTACTGCTACAGTAAAAAATTATCAGTTTTGCATGCAGCTCAACAATATGCTGGGCTACGATTTCAGGTTAAACCCCGATATAGAAATTCACCTTAGAAAAAAAGAAAGAAATTATTATTTTTCTATTTATCAGTTTTCTGAAAATCATTCACCACTCATTCATTATCTCTATCAAAATCAATTTGATGGAGAATATTTATTGCCCGAATTCAAACACATGGATTTTTTGTGGTTGATGAAATACGATTATGTAGATGATGAAAAATGCAATTGGATCAAACAAACCATTCGTAATTTGAATGGGGTTCAAATGGTAACAGAGTTAACCAATGAGCAGATCAAGAATAAAGGCAACATGATTTTTTAGATAGCGATCAGTTCTATTTACAAATTCATTTTATAAAGCAACTGCAATTCTTTTTTCTGTTACTGGCGTAAGTGTTCCAATCGGTTCAGCAAAATCAGCCAATCCGAAATCAGCAAACACTTGCTGTACTTCATTAACAGCCGAAGGGTCTACTGCAATTAAAATTCCGCCATTTGTTTGCGGGTCGGGTAAAACAGAGAAAGCCTGCATAACATCAACTCCTTTTTCAAAAGACACCTGACTGCTATAAGCATTCCAGTTTCTGTAAGTGGCATCCGGAACAATTCTTTGTTTTAAATATTCCTTTGATGCATCAATAATTTGAATTTTACTATAATCAATCCTTGCACCTAATCCACTGCCTTCGGCCATTTCTATTAAATGTCCAATCAATCCAAAACCAGTAACATCGGTCATTGCATGCACTCCTTTTATTTTCCCTAAAGCTTCACCTACTTTATTGAGTTGATTCAATTGATGAATCAAAATGGCTAAATCAGTTTCACTCAACAAACCTCTTTTTTGTGCAGTAGATAAAATGCCTACACCCAATGGCTTGGTTAAAAAAAGCAAATCATTTTGCTTGGCTGTATTGTTTTGTTTGAGATGAGCAATGTCAACAAGGCCATTTACCGAAAGCCCAAAAATGGGTTCTGTGGTATCTACACTGTGCCCACCTGCTAAAGGAATACCTGCTTCCAAACACATGGACCTTCCTCCTTCAATTACTTCTTTGGCAATTTCAGGAGCTAGTTTATCAACCGGCCATCCTAAAATAGCGAGCGCCATAATCGGTTTTCCGCCCATCGCATATACATCACTGATGGCATTGGCTGCAGCAATTCTTCCAAATTGAAAAGGATCGTCTACAATCGGCACAAAAAAATCAGTGGTGCTGATTAATGCACTGCCGTTGCCTAAATCGTACACTGCTGCATCGTCTTTGCTGCTATTGCCAACCAATAAATTGGGATAATTGGGTTGCACACTCGAAGAAGCCAGTATGGTTTCTAAAACAGCGGGAGCAATTTTACAACCACAACCGGCACCATGCGAAAATTGAGTGAGTTTGATTTCAGACATCATTATTTATTTCTGCGAAAGTATAACCAACTGAGTAGCTTACCCAATCCATTCTACTGAACCATGCGCAAAATGATTTTCAATTCCCGCTTCAACTACCAATTCTCCAAATGGGTTAACTGATTTAATTAGGTAATCGCCCACAATATTGTTTTTTCTCAACTTCACCATTTGCCCTTTTTTATACAACCGTTCATTGAACAAACTTAATAAATCATCAAAACCCTGGTTTTTCAATTGATTGAAACGGGTCTCCAAAAACCCGCAAAATTGTTTAGCTATCAGAATAGGATCAAGCGTATTTCCGGTGATCTGTTTGATGGAAACCACTTTTTTTGCTAAATCAGGAAATTCAGTTTGGTTAACATTTATACCAATTCCAGCAATTGCCCAGGTCCATTTATTGCCTTGCAAGTTGTTTTCGATCAATATTCCTGCTGCCTTTCTGTCACTCCAATACAAATCATTGGGCCATTTGATGGATAAATCTTCACTGATATATGCAGATAAACAATCATATCCTGCAAGAGCGACTACCACGCTTAACGCAAATTGTTGATTGATGGAAAGGAATCCACTATCTAAAACAACAGATAGCAAGCAGTTCTCCCCTTTGTTTGCCAACCAAGTTTTTCCCATTTGGCCTTTTCCTTCTGTTTGTTCCCAGGCAAAAAAAGCAGCCCCATGAGCAGCCAAATTAGCTTGTACCTTGTCCATGGCATAAATGTTGGTACTGCTTACAGAGGATAATTCTGTAAAGGGGTTACCGATGATACTTTTAACAGCTAATCGTGGCAAAGAATTACTATTTTTGGCAAAGTTAAAGAGGCAAAATTAATTAACTAAAATCTCAACATTATTGGAACCACTTTCTGTTCTGAAAACCCGCGAAAAAAGCGCCATTACCAGATTAACGCGTAACTCAAAAATTGTTAAAACTATTGTTCAGGCAATACTAGACAAAAAGGGTGAAAAAGTAATCAGCCTCGATTTAAGGAAAATACCCGAAGCTGCTGCTGATTTTTTTATTGTATGTGAAGCGTCCAGTACCACTCAGGTGAAAGCCATTAGTGATTATGTGGAAGATCAGGTAAAAAAATTATGTGGCGAAATGCCCTATAAACATGAAGGAAAAACATTGGCTCAGTGGGTATTGATTGATTACGTGAATGTGGTAGTTCATGTGATGCACCCAGAATCAAGAAAATTTTATCAATTAGAAGAAATGTGGAGCGATGCACCTCAACAATTACATGATTTGTAAGCATTGTTAAACAATTTATCTACTAAACGTATTATAACAGTAGCATTAAGCAATTTCAATGGAAAACCCGCAACCGAATAAGATGATACCCGAAAAAGGAGATAGCCCTAAAAAAGGCCCAAAATTCAATATATACTGGATCTACGCAATTATTGCAGTGATATTGTTATCTGCACAATTCATGAAATTCTCACCTGATTTAACCAAAACCAGTGAAAGAGAATTCTTTGATAATATGTTGATTCAAGGCGATGTTGAGCGAATGGATATTGTAAAAAATAAAGAACGCATTCGTGTTTACATTAAAACCGAAAGTTTATCCAAAGATTTCTATGTAAAAAAATTCAAAAAAGACCTAAGCAAAGAAAAATCCAAAGTAAATGGAGTGCCTTTATTTGAATTTGAAGTAACAGATATCAAAAGTTTTAAAGAAGAACTGAAAGATATTTACACGGCAAATCCAACTATATCTAGAGTTCCAGAAAATCCTATTTCAGATCCTGAATGGTTTGGACCTGTATTTAATACCATGCTTTCATTGTTATTTATTGTAGGAGCTTGGGTTTTATTAATGCGTAAAATGGGCGGTGGCGGCCCTGGCGGCGGTGGCGGTCCAGGAGGTATTTTTAATATTGGAAAATCAAAAGCTACTTTATTTGATAAAGGTGCTAAAGTAAATATTACTTTTTCTGATGTTGCCGGATTAGATGAAGCAAAAGTGGAAGTAATGGAAATTGTAGATTTCCTCAAGAACCCCAAAAAATATACATCACTTGGAGGAAAAATTCCTAAAGGGGCATTGTTGGTAGGACCTCCGGGAACCGGAAAAACCTTATTGGCCAAAGCGATGGCTGGTGAAGCACAAGTTCCTTTCTTTAGTTTGAGTGGAAGTGATTTCGTAGAAATGTTTGTAGGTGTTGGAGCAAGTAGAGTAAGAGATCTATTTAAACAAGCACGCGAAAAAGCACCATGTATTATTTTCATTGATGAGATCGATGCGATAGGAAGAGCGAGAGGAAGAAATGCCATCATGAGTAACGATGAAAGAGAAAATACACTGAATCAATTATTAGTGGAAATGGATGGATTTGGCGGAGATACTGGAATTATTATATTAGCTGCTACCAATCGTCCGGATGTATTGGATACAGCATTGTTAAGACCAGGAAGATTTGATCGTCAGATATCTATTGATAAACCAGATGTAAAAGGAAGAGAAGCAATATTAAAAGTGCACTTACAACCAATCAAAGTTTCTGAAACTTTAGATCTACATAAACTGGCTGAACAAACTCCTGGTTTTGCAGGAGCTGATATTGCCAATGTATGTAATGAAGCTGCATTGATCGCTGCTCGTAAAGGAAAAGAAGCAGTTGATATGTCTGATTTCCAGGATGCTATTGATCGTGTGATCGGAGGATTGGAAAAGAAAAATAAAATCATCGCTCCACATGAAAAAGCAATCATTGCTTATCACGAAGCCGGACATGCAGTTTGTGGTTGGTTTTTAGAACATGCATATCCATTATTAAAAGTAACCATTGTTCCAAGAGGTACAGCAGCATTGGGTTATGCTCAATATACTCCTACAGAACAATATTTGTACAATACCGATCAGTTAATGGATCAAATTTGTATGACTTTAGGTGGAAGAGCTGCAGAAGAAATTTTCTTCGGGAAAATATCTACAGGTGCTGCCAATGATTTGCAACAAATTACTCGTATAGCCTACAGTATGGTTACGGCATATGGTATGAATAAAAAAGTTGGTAACGTAAGTTTTTACGATCCTACACAGGAAAATACTTTTACCAAACCTTTCTCTGAAGAAACTGGAAAAATTATTGATGAAGAAGTAAGAGGAATTATTGATAATGCTTATCAAATCACTTTGGACTTATTAACTGCCAAAAAGCACGAAGTTGAAGTGTTGGCAAAAGAATTACTTGATAAAGAAGTATTGCATAAATCTGATGTTGAAATTTTAATTGGCAAACGTCCTTTCGAAGAGAAAAAATTATTAGAGATAGAACCAGATTCTATTGTTGTACCAGGTGCTGAAATAAATGATACTCCAAAAGAAGGAAATATCACTAATGATGAAACGCCAGTAAATTAGTAATGTCAGAAGCCAGAACAAATATTTTAAAAAAAATAAAACAGGCACTTGTCCATAAAGTGCCTGTTCCCTTTTCGGCCAATCAAGCCTCTATTAATACTGTATTTCAACCTTCTCAACAAGAGTTGGAATTAGAATTTGCAGCTAATTTTAGTGGATTGCAAGGACGATTCTCCTATTGCGCCAATCAATCGGAATTGGTTGCTCAATTGAAAACATTGTTTGATACCAGAGGATGGAAAAATATTTATTGCAGAGAAGATGATATTAAATCAAATTTAGCAAAACAAGGCTTCTCCATCACTTATTTTGATGATTTAGCTCATTGTGATGCTGCGATTACTGGATGCGAATACTTAGTAGCAAGAACCGGTAGTCTAATGTTGAGTAGTGCTCAACATAGTGGAAGAACAGTGAGTGTTTATGCCCCGGTTCATATTTGTATAGCCAGCACCAAGCAGTTGGTTTACGATATCGATGATTCTTTAATGCAGTTAAGAGATAAGTACATTGCCAATTTCCCGAGTATGGTTAGCTTG
The DNA here is from genome assembly GCA_040403975.1 of Sediminibacterium sp. Classification (GTDB taxonomy): domain Bacteria; phylum Bacteroidota; class Bacteroidia; order Chitinophagales; family Chitinophagaceae; genus Sediminibacterium. The sequence goes on along the minus strand of JBBAJS010000013.1, from coordinate 39,466 downwards.
GCTTCTGGACCTAGCAGAACCGCAGACATTGAAAAAACATTGGTAGTGGGTGTGCATGGTCCAAAAGAAGTATTTTGTTTTCTCATAGATGAATGATAAATTCAATGTATGGAATCAGCTATTCATTATTTATTTGTTTATAGTTCACTCAGAAGCGGATTTCAACATCCTGCATACAGTTATATAAGTAAATATTTTTCCTTAATGTCGGAATGTACTGCAAAAGGTAAATTATTTGAGCAAGATGCATTGGTTGTGGGGGTACCAACCGAGGACGATTTTTTTGTAAAAGGTGAATTATACCATATCAAAGAACCTGCAGAACTTTCTTGGGCATTGGCTCAGCTAGATGATTATGAAGGTGTGCAGATAGATGAAGATGGCAATGCCCCAAACTATCAACGAGCATTAACAACTGTTTACCACGATGGCAAAACAAGTAAAGCATGGGTATATTGGTTCAACCAACCAATTACTAACGGAAAATATATTGAGAGTGGTGATATCTTAGCATATCTGCAACAAAAGAAATAATTAAGCATGGTAGCTACTCCCGACAAAAAAATATACTTTCTTTCCGATTTTCATTTGGGGGCACCCGACGCGGCGAATAGTTTAATTAGAGAGAAAAAAATAGTTGAATTTTTGGATCAAATTATGAATACTGCTTCGGCTATTTTTATAGTTGGAGACATGTTCGATTTCTGGTATGAATACAAACAGGTAATTCCAAAAGGGTATGTTCGCTTACTAGGAAAATTAGCATCAATCACAGATGCTGGAATTCCTGTACATTTCTTTATTGGTAATCACGATATGTGGATGAGTGGTTATTTTGAGAAAGAATTGAATATTCCTGTTTACCATGAACCCCAAATATTTACATGGAACAACAAACGGTTTTATATAGGCCATGGAGATGGATTGGGCCCTGGAGATCATGGATATAAATTCATTAAAAAAGTATTTAGAAATCCTCTTTGTAAATGGCTATTCGGTTGGTTGCATCCAGATCTGGGTATCGGACTGGCCAATTATTTCAGCAGAAAAAGTAGAGAAAAAACCGGAACCTCAAATGAGCTTTTTTTAGGAGAAGAGAATGAGTGGCTGATTGTTTATTGTAAAGAATTACTTCAAAAAGAACATTTTGATTATTTAATTTTTGGTCATCGACATTATCCAATTGATTTTAAATTATCAGCAACAAGCAGGTATATCAATTTAGGGGATTGGATTAGTAATTTTACATACGCTGAGTTTGATGGAACTGAGCTTAAACTTTGCAAATACCATTAATGGAAAGAAATTTCTATGGAATCATTTTTACATAAAATTATTTTAGATAATACCATAGAAAGCTATCTCTATGTGTTTGGCGTAATTGCATTGACTTTTATTCTCAAAAGAATAGTTTCAAAGTATTTAGCCAAATTATTATTTAAGCTGGTTGGAAAAGCTGGAAAAAAAATTGCACGTGAATCTTTTCTAAGCCTGGTTTTACAGCCTTTGGATTTATTTTTGATTTTACTCATTGCGTTGATCGCTTTTGATAAATTATATTTTCCTCAGGTTCTAGATTTTAAAATACACAGAGTAGGCATCAGGCAGATAGTTGATGCAGTTGCAGATGGAGTTTTGATTGTTGCATTTATTTGGCTTTGCTTACGAATCATCGATTTTATTGCATTGATTTTGGAGGAGAAAGCCAATTTAACTCCCGATCAAACCGATAATCAACTTATCATATTCTTTAAAGATTTTTTTAAAGCAATTCTGGTGATCATTGGGGTATTGCTCATTCTTCGCTTTTCTTTTAATAAGAATATTGGCAATCTGCTCACTGGCTTAAGTATAGTAGGTGCTGCAATTGCATTGGCCACTAGAGAAAGCATGGAGAATTTGATTGCATCGTTTATCATCTTCTTCGATAAGCCATTTGTAACAGGTGACCTTGTAAAAGTAAATTCCTTTACAGGTACCATCGAGAAAATTGGATTAAGAAGTACAAGAATTCGCACACAAGAGAAAACCTATATATCGGTTCCCAATAAACAAATGGTGGATACCATTGTAGACAATATCTCATTGCGTACAGAACGTAAGGCTGATATTAAATTAGAAATAGATTTAGGAGCAAGTGCGCAACAATTAGCAGCATTAATTAAAGCAGTTGAGCAAATAGTAGCGCCTCCGTTTTCAACTCAATGTTTAATCAATTTAATTGACACAGGTAAAAATGCACATGTAATTAGTATAGAATACTATTCCTCAATTGATCAAAGCATCGAAACCTTTTTAATGGAAAGGCAATCTGTTCTATTAAAAATAATTGAATGGATGGAAGCCAATCAGGTTAGGATGGCTGCAGCAAATACGGATATTACGGTTCGCAGTTATTAGTTATTGGTTATTGGGGTGGGATTTAGTTTTTGTTATCAAGTGAAGATTTTAACTCCAATAAAAAACCCTTGAAGCTGGTTAATACCTGCACCAATTGTGTTTCTGTATCAATCTTTCCTTTATTGTTTTTCAAATAACTTTTTGCACCTTCAATAGAAAATTTACGTTGGCGCAATAAAAAATAAATCAATTCTAAATTTTTAATATCCTCTGCTCTAAATAGGCGGTCTCCTTTGCGGGTTTTTCTGGGTTGTAAAATATCAAATTCATTTTCCCAGTATCTTAGTAAAGAGGTATTTACTTTAAACCAAGAAGCTACTTCGCTGATTGAATAATACAATTTCTTTTGAAGTGTTTCATCATCAGGCACATCAATTAAATCTACTGTTGCATTGATTTCTTTGAATGATTTTCTACCTCTTTTATTTTCAGGTTTAATGGTTTCTTTAGGAGCCGGTGCAGCTTTTATTTTTACAATAATCTGTTCGTTTGAATATACAACTGGAGAGGCTGTATCAGCAATAGAAGCACTATCTCTATTGGTAATATCATTAACAATTGGTGTTGAATTAGCAGTCTCAACTGGCTCTACAATAGTACTTGGAGAGCTAGCATTGTTTTTTGCTGGCTGTTTGGATTTTTTTGCTGGTGCGGGATTTTCCATAGGCATCCCAAAAAGATCCAATTGTTGTATTAATTTTGCCATATATTAAAATTAGCACGATTTTTTTGTCGGCGCACCTAAAAATAGCTCGAGTGGATAAGATGTAAGTATCTTGCCCATTCAAATATTATGAAATCAATTCAATCTATTGTTGTTTGTGGTGCTGGAACCATGGGAAGCGGAATAGCACAAGTAGCTATTCAGGCTGGCTTGAAAACCATTCAATTCGATTTGAATGAATCTGCTTTGGCAAAAAGTAAGGATACGATTCAGTCGCAAATGAACCGATTGGTGGAGAAAGGCAAATTAACCGAAGACCAAAAAGCTCAAATATTGGGCTTGCTACATTTTACTTCAGCAATAGAAGATTGCAAGGCAGATCTAATAATAGAAGCAGTTATTGAAAAAATAGAAGTCAAAATTGAATTGTTTAAACAATTAGCTGCTATTAATGAACCATCCACTATTTTAGCTACCAACACTTCTTCTATTAGTATCGATGCAATTGCTGCTGGATTAAATGAACCATCTATGTTGGTGGGCATGCATTTTTTTAACCCAGCTCCCATAATGAAATTAGTAGAGGTAATAGCTGGCAAATACAGTTCTTCAGAAGCGATAGAATTGCTGATGAGTTTAACAAAAACCATGGGGAAAGTACCGGTGCTTTGTACAGATTCCCCTGGCTTTATCGTAAATAGAGTAGCCCGTCATTATTATCTTGAAGCAATGGAAATGGTGAGTAATGGATTAATTGACATAGAATCAGTGGATGCAATGATGGAAGCTGCAGGATTTAAAATGGGACCATTTAAGCTAATGGACTTAATTGGTATGGATATTAATTACAGTGTAAGTAATATAGTTTGGGAAGCATTGGGTAAGCCTCAGAGATTAACACCTTCTCCGCTGCAAAAAGAAAAAGTAGCAAATGGACACTTAGGAAAGAAAACTGGCAAAGGTTTTTATACCTATTGAAGAAACATTAGTTAGAGTGTGATGGTCACTTCATTATCCCAATTACCCCTTACAGTAAACAGTTTTGAAATAAGTGTTACAATTTCAGGTTGCTTGTAGATTTTTCCGAATGATCCAGTATCCCAAATTCCATTTTGATTGGTATCGTATAAGATCCTTAAATCATAATTTCCCGGCTTAAACAGTTTTCGATTTAATTCCAAAGAAGTAAGTGGAATAGACTCAACAATATTATCCGATTGTACAACTTGCAAAACAGGATGTTTAGCCAAATTCAAATTAACGAATCTTAATTTTATACTGCCATAATCAGCTTCTTTCTTGGTAATAAAGCGTAGGGTATCTGTTTTTGGTAAAGAAATACCCCCAGTGTCTTTAATGGCATCTTTTGAAATGACAATTCTAAATGCACTCAATTCTTTCCAAGGGTAAACAAAACTAATTTTGGTTTTGCTCGTATCTAATACAATTCGATAACCTTTTATTGGCTGGTAATTACTATCACAGAAAGCGATTTTACTGGAATCAACTGATTGCAATTTTCTGTTGAAACTTAAATTTAAGTTGCTTAATAAATCCTGTTGGCCTCCCTCAAAGTCAGCACCATATTTTAATCTTTTGTCTTCTTTTGGATTTTTGGAACTGGTTTCTACTGCCCTTGTAATTTTTTCTACTCTTTTATATGCTTCAAAAGCATATAAAGTATCAAAAGGCGTGTTTTTACTGATCACCAAATTCTCCGATTTAAAAGCAAACATCTTAGTGCTATCGTCATATTTTCTCGTATAATCATTGGGTAGTACATAGGCCCTGAAAGTACCAGCTGATAAATTGGAGAAACTAAACTCACCCTTTCCATTGATTCTTGTATAATAACGTGGTCTCTCTTTTACAATGGCAGAATCATTCAAGTTATTGTGTAATATCACAATGAGTGTAGTGTCAATTTTACCTTTTTCTGCTAAGAAAACTTTTCCTTTATAAGAGAAGTCATCAATGGTTTTTCCGGTTGAAAATACATATGCAAAATTTCTTAAAATATTTCCTTCATTCACATCCCTAATGGCTTCTCCAAAATGAAGTGAATAAGTTGTATTCGGATCTAATGAATCTTTTAATTTTATAGTAACCGACCTTAATTTATAATCAATGATTGGATTATTTTTAATTGTCGGAGATACAATTAAATTTTCATTTACGTTTTGAAGGGTTACATATTCATTAAAATTGAGTGTGATCAATTTTGGATTTACATTAACTGCTGAATCTTTAGGTAAAGCCGATAATAGCTTGGGCGGCAAACTGTCTCTCGCTCCTCCGCTAGGCGGAATGATATTTGCACAAGAGCTCATATATGTGCAAATAATACAGCATAAAGCAAAGCCCAGTATTTTAGTGAATGAAGAGCGCAATTCAAGTATAGATGATTCAAACATAGATAATGCAAACATAATTCTTTCAATTAATTCAATTCAAGATTTTCTCCATCCTCATCTGATTCATGCAAAGCAATTGCCAGTTGATTGGTTTTAACAAAGTTGCACCAATGACAATCCGGTTTTCCGCAACCTGTGTAAAATTCTTTGGCTTGAATTTTTTCCCATACTTCACCAATTTGGTGTGTAACGGTTGCAATATCTTCTGGAGAAATCACCAATTTTATTTTTCGATATTCTTTTTTCTTATCGGGTTCTATAAAATCGAATTCACTACTCACTACCTGCCAATTCTTTTGATCATAATTGTCTACTAGAATTTTATAAAAAACCGCTTGACGCCAATAATCACCACCATGAGGGTACTTGTCATTAGGAGGCAACAATTTATCTTTTGCTTTTTCTATGTCTCCCGTTTTATAATCAACTACATTGACTGTTTTTCCATTGAATTCAATTTTATCCAATTTTCCTTTCAATGGCACTCCATTTACCACTACATTTTTAATGGTTCTTTCAATCACTACTATTTTATTCCATTCGTTCAAGTAAGCGTTGTAATAATTTTTAAGTACTTCCTGGCCGTATTCCATTCTTCTGGCAAACTGTTCTTTGGTAAAATTTTCTCTATGCCTGCGCATATACCATTCAAAGTCTCCAATAAAAACCTTTAATTCAGGAAATACTTCTTTTTCTTGCATTTGTTGAAATAACTTTTGCAATGCAAAGTGTACCGCAGAACCAAATTCTGTTGATTCAGATTTGCCCGATGGAACACGAACCAGATTATTAAAATAGAACTGCAAAGGGCATTTTAAATAGTTATTCAATGCAGTTACATTCATCACAAATTTATCGAGTATTCTATTGATGAATTCAGCTTCTACTTTCTCTATCTCAGGCTGCAATACTTTCTCAAATGCCAATGCGCTAAATTCACTAATTGTTTCAACCGGTATTTTTATTTGTTCAACTTTTAAATGATGTTGTTCCTGAATTTCGGCAATAAACATAGATGGCTCCAATGCCTTCCCATCATTTTTAAAATTACTATACGAAATAGCTAATTGTTTTTCTGCCCTTGTTAGGGCAACATAAAACAATCTTCTTAATTCTTCTTGGTCCGTTGAATTAGGCTGAGAACTAAATAACGTATCGGGCATGGAATAACCACCACCTGGTTTTCTTTTCTTTTCCCAAAATGCTGCATTGGCTCCAACAATAAATACATATTCAAATTCCAATCCTTTTGAACCATGCGCTGTAAGTAAATTCACTCCTTTATCATTTCCACTGACTTGTACCAAGGGTAAACTAATGGATTCTTTTTCCATTAACTCGAGAACAGTAACCAATTCCTGTAAACTGAGACTTGGTTTTCTTCTGGTTTCTTCTTTAATAAAATTAAACAGACCAGTTAATATTTGCAGCAGCCAATGTTTTTCTTGGTGTTGCATAATATAGCTTAATACACCTGCTTTTTGAATTACATTTTCAAATAGTGTTTGCAATGTTTCGTTGGATACATCTGTAATCAATTGTTCCAATGCATTACTCAATTCTTTTAAGCCCCTAACAGGAACCGAAAATAAGTCTCTAGGAGGAAGATTGGCATTATTGAATACGAATTTTCGAAGCGAAATTTTATCTTCCCCAAATCTTTTATCGGCAACCGCCGAACTCATTTTGGCAATTTCTATAGAAGGAATTCCAAACCAATCAAAATGCATTATCTCAAATAACATTTCATCTCCACCATAAGGAATATCATGTTCGGCCGCAAGATATTTTAAAACTAATATTATTTTCTGCGCAATCGGCAATTGCAAAATATTCAAGTTGCGTTTGCTGTAAACAGGAATATTCTTTTGCTTAAAATATTGACTTAATTCCTCTCCGTATTTATTCTCTTTATAAATAATACCAATTTTGCCTGGCTCAATTCCTTTTTTGAGTAAATCCGCTACTTCGGTAGTCAGATGAATCATTTCCTGTTGCTGACTTTCGTATTCCCGCAATAATGGAGGAGAAGTAATGGTATTTATTTTTTTATTGGATGCTTGTAAATCTTTAGTAAGTCCTTCTATCTTCTTTACTAAACGTTCATCATTGCGATCAATCAATGTTTTAGATACATCCAATATGGGTTGAGTTGATCGGTAATTATTAGTAAGCACAATGGTAAGAAGGGATGCAGCATATTTTCCTGCGAACTGTTCCATGTTTTCAATATTCGCTCCTTGAAAACGATAAATACTTTGATCATCATCTCCCACAACAAAAATATTCGGCACTTCCCAAAACCCGGTCAATAATTCAACTAAACTATTTTGTGTTCCACTGGTATCTTGGTATTCATCCACCAAAATATATTGAAACTGCTCCTGATACCTTGCAAGTAGTAATTTATTTTCCTTAAAAGCACGAAGTACCCAATTGATCATATCATCAAAATCGTATCGATTTCTTTGCTGCATCATTTCCTGAAAACGATCAAACTCATTTACTGCTGCAAGCAGTTTTTCCATTTTCTCAATTTCTTCATCAATTTTATTTTGCTTTAAATCACCCTTTTTAAATTGTTTATATGCTTTTTGATATACGTATTCGTCTCTTAAAGGTAGATCGGCAATATAAGTATCGATAGCATTTGTGATTGCTGTGCTGGCCCATCCTTCTCTTTTCATATTACTGAAAAGCTGCTTTAAATTATTGATTTCAAAATACACATCACCTCTATATCTTTTGAGCGGATGATTTTTTGGGAATGAATCGATTAAATCTTTAAAGAGTTCAATGCTTTCTAATTCTGAAATTGGGTCTAAAGCTGTTTTTTCAAATAAAGACAGATTGTCTTGAATGATATCATTACAGAAAGCATGAAAAGTATAAATATTCACCTTGTATGCATCTGGTCCGATAAATCCAAGAAGTCGTTTGCGCATGGCCATTACGCCAGCATCGGTATAAGTTAAACAGAGGATATTTTCGGGTCTTGTATCGGTATCGAGTAATATTTTACCAATTCTTGCACTCAAGATCTGGGTTTTGCCTGTACCTGGTCCTGCAATAACCATAACAGGCCCTTCCAAACTATCTACTGCTTTTTTCTGTGTATCATTCAACGACTCATAAATTCGTTGAAAATGTACCAGCTGTTCTTGCTTTGTTGCCATACAATAAAGATACCATGAACCTTATTACTTTAAAACTGTTATTTAATCAATAGTATTATTATGTCGAAAGTATACAATATCAAAACTGTCCAAAAAATCCCCATTTCCTTGGAAAAAGCCTGGGATTTTTTTAGTAAACCCGATAATTTAAAAGAAATCACTCCAGATAACTTGGGATTTAATATTATTAGTAAACATCACGGGTCAGCCATGTATCCCGGGCAAATCATCGAATACACCGTTCGTCCAATAGCCGGAATTCCATTGTATTGGATGACCGAAATCACCCATGTTAGCGAACAACAATATTTTGTGGATGAACAACGCTATGGTCCTTACAGCATGTGGCACCACCAGCATCATTTCAAAGCCATTGAAGGCGGTGTAGAAATGACCGATATTGTACATTATAAATTACCTCTTTGGTTCCTGGGGGATATTGCTAATACCATCATGGTCAAATCTCAACTAAAAGGCATTTTTAATTATCGATACAAAGCCGTGGATGATAAATTTGGAAAATGGCCAGGTGCGCAGAATGAAGTCGTTTTTGGTTAAAATCGAATCGCTATACTGCTAATGCCCCAGACCAATTGATCGGTAGGCATGTTTTGCTGGTTTAAATAAAGATGATTAGCGCTACTAAATATCCTGCATTCTGTACGCCATAAAATATGTGCATTAATAGAAAGATTTAAACAAGTGCTAAAACTATTCGTAGTAAAACCATTTGTAGGAGTTATAGGATTAACCATCACAGAATTTGGGTCTATAAAACGCTCTACTCTTCCAGAAACAGACCATTTTTTTGCAAACTGATAAGACATTGATACATTCATTTGCCCCCAATTATTTGACACCCTATTTCCGTTTGCAATTATTTTTTCCTGAATTCCCCAATACGCACTTAATGCAATTGACATTTTTTTATTTGGATTATGTAGCCAATAAAAATCTGTAAAATATCGATTACGATAATTGGGCGTAATAGAAGAAGATTCGTTACCTAAATAAGTGTTCCAGTTGAATAAATTTTTATCATTAGGTCTATATTCAACTTGTGTTCCAAAGGCTAAACTATTGCCCTGCCTTTTTATTTCTTGCCATCCATTAATCAAATACAAATAGAGATTTATTTTTTTATGTATAGGTATACTTGCTTTAAAGCCTGTTAAATAATAAGGTGAATATTCTGGACCCATTGCTCTTGTATATAAAAGCTGGTCTTTGCTAATGGCGCTCTCATTGGTATATGGAGAACTTAATATTCCTGCGTCTAGCCAAATAGATCTTTTTTTAGAAAGTAAAATTCCTGCATTTGCTTCAACTAAATATTGTGCTACACCAGCTTCATTACTGTAATTAGCTTTCATATAAGTACCGAATCCAGGTAACAATTTTACTCGTAAGTTTTTACTTTGATACCTAAAATCAACCATGGCCAAATTGATATTAGGTTGATTGATTTTATTCATTGAAACCAAATAGGGGATATCGGCATTGCTTTTATTTTGAAAATCAGTTCCCCAATAAGCATCAACATATGCCGATACATTGATTTTTTTCAAACTTTTTTCTGCTGCAGTGTCGTTAATTCCAGTATTAACTACTTGTGAATTAGTAGTCATGCAAATGAAGAAAGAAATGAAAAGTATAATGGAATACTTAAATTCAGACTTACTATTATTGTAAAAGCTTAAGCGCACTAACATTATTATTTATATCAATTGTAGCAACACATATTTTCATTCCCTTTGTTTCTGGAACTTTCGCTAGGTCCAATAAAATATTTTTGTCGGTAACCAACAGTTGTACTAATTGACCATTTACAAATTTTACTTCTTTATTGTTGGGAACCATGAATACACCGAAACCTTTCAAAGCTAAATTGCCTACATAACTAAGTTGAAATTCAGTAGAAGACTTTTTAACTATGGTTGGTTGCTCAGGAGCATCATTATTGATCCAAGGCATTGGAGGAACCAAAGCTGGATAATGATAGTAGTTATTTCTCAAACTGTCATTCCAGCCATTAGGGTTTTTCTCAAAAGTTTTGCTGCTGAAATAAATACTTCCTTGAGTAGTTTTATATTTTCTCAATTCCTGAATTTGATTGGGCAATTCATTTTTATTTTTCCAAGCATCATTACTTCCTGCTCTATAAATACCCTGACCTATATAAATATGTTTGCCATATCCATTATCGTTCCACCATTTTAATAGCACATCAAATTCTGCCAATTTATGACCTCTCTCCCAATACAATTGAGGAGTTACATAATCTATCCAACCCTTATCTAGCCATAATAATATATCGGCATATAAATCGTCGTAATTGGTCTGACCGGCTTTTGTATCACTTCCCATCGGATCTTGGCTTTTATTGCGCCATACACCAAAAGGACTAATTCCAAACTTTACTCTTGGATTGGTTGCTCTAATAGTTCTATACAATTGAACGATGATGCTATCGCAGTTACTTCTTCTCCAATCATCTTTATTAAGCTTTCCACCAAATTGCTCAAATGATTTTTGATCAGGAAATTCTTTACCAGCAATTCTGTATGGATAAAAATAGTCGTCCATGTGAATGGCATCTACATCGTAACGAGCAACTATATCTTTAATTACACGAACTGTATGTTCACGAACTTCAGGAAGTCCAGGATTAAAATATTTTTTGTCGCCATATACTACAAACCACTCTGGGTGAAGTTTGGTAACATGTGTTGGTGAAACAGATGATTTTAAAATATTGAAAACAGCTCTATATGGGTTAACCCAAGCATGAAATTCCATACCACGTTTATGTGTTTCGGTTATCATGAATTCTAGAGGATCATAATATGGGGTTGGTGGTAAGCCCTGTTTTCCTGTTAAATATTCACTCCAAGGCTCATATTGTGATGGATACAAGGCATCACCTGCCGGACGAATTTGAACAACCATTGCATTCATACCATTGGCCTGATGCATATCGAGCAATCGTATATATTCTTCTTTTTGTTGGGCCACCGATAAGCCCTTTTTACTGGGCCAATCAATATTTTCTACACTTGCTACCCATACACCCCTAAACTCATAATTAGGTGATTGTTGAGCATTCGCCGAATACATGATTACTGATAATAAAACTGCAAAAAAGTATTTCATCTGGTTTTTCATTATTCAAAATATTTTAAATCAATCTTTAAAGCGCATTTTATCCAATAATTCATTGAGTAAAATCACTTCCTCTTCATTTAATTGCTGTAGAATGCCATCCAGGTTTTCGTTTTGTAGATCTAGTCGTTCAATCAGTTGAATTCCCTTCTTGGCAATATTTACATCTACCAAACGCTTATCGGTGCAAGATATTTTCTTCTCTACCAACCCTTTTATCAATAATCGGTCTACAATTCTGCTTGTATCACTCATTTTATCGAGCATAAGTGCTCTAATTTGTAAAGTACTGAGTGGTTTTTTACTGCCTTTAAGAATCCGAAGTATATTGTATTGTTGAGGAGTAATACCTTCCTCCTGTAAAAACGCTTTGATTTTTTCGTTGAGCCAATTGGCAGAAAATAAAATATTCACAGTAGCTTTTTGATAGCTATTTCTGAATTTCTGTTGTTGAATATCTTTTTCTATGCTCATATTAATCCTCCCAAACACTTAAACCTTCACTGCAATTGGCGCAAATATCTATATTGCGCCTGCTGGTCATCAGTTCTTTTCTAAACTGCTGATAATTTTCATTGTGCCAGGTTTCTTTAAATGATTGTGTTTTTAAATTTCCCAATTGATGCATGGCATCTTTATCAAAACAACAAGGTACAACCAATCCATCCCAGGTAATCACATTGGCATGCCATAATTTCCAACAATGATTACTGAGACCACTTTTCACTTTCATATTCCCTGATTCGTCTTTTTTATAACGACTGTATTTGTTATTGGTTGGAATCAATTGATTGGGGTCGTTTTCGTAATCGTACACCTGGGCCGTTTTAAATCTAACTTGGTCTACTCCAATAGTGGCTCCCAATTTTTTCACTTCCTCAATTTGGTGTTCATTGGGTTTCACTACCAAAAACTGAAAGAAAACAAAAGGGGTTTTACTATTTAGCTCCTTTTTCCATTTTACAATGTTTTTGGCACCTTCCAATACTTTCTCCAGTTTACCTCCTACACGGTATTGTTCATACACATCTTGAGAAGTTCCATCAATCGAAATAATCAAGCGGTCTAAACCGCTTTCTACGGTTTGTTTGGCTTTTTCATCCGTTAAGTAATGTGCATTGGTTGAAGTGGCTGTATATAAACCCTTTTGATGGGCATAGGCCACCATATCTAAAAATTGTGGATTTAAATAGGGTTCGCCTTGGAAATAAAAGATCAGGTAAAGCAGGTCTTTATAAATATCGTCGATTGTTTCTTTAAAAAAGTCCTTTTGCAACATTCCTGTAGGGCGAGTAAATTCCCTCAATCCACTCGGACATTCCGGGCAACGAAGGTTGCATGAAGTAGTTGGCTCAAAGGAAATGGAAATTGGAAGGCCCCATTGAATGGGGTTGCCTGTTATTTTAGACAATTGGTAACTGAGGTACACTTTAGTAGCATTCCAAAACCTACGGATTGTTAGTTTACTCAAATAATTAATGCTATCGTTCCAATTAAAATACGCCATATAAGCTGTAAAAGTACAATTTAGGTGGTTGATTCTTTAACATTTCCTTATTAATCCTTTATTAGTATATATCGTCTATTATATAGAACTTTATAAGGCAGCGTTAAAGCAAATGTTTGAATCTTTAATTTAGGCTTTAACAAAAGCAAAACAAATTGTGGCACGTTAATTGAATTAGTACTAATAGAATATTATTAAAAGTTTCTCATAAGCAGTTAGTTTTGGTTGAGGTCCCGATTTCTATCGGGACCAACTTTTTTTAGTGAAGCCTCCAATCAGGAACCAACAAAAAAATAGTATGCAGCCAATGCTATCTGCAACTATATCCAATAATTCAAAAGCCCTTCCTTCAACAAATTTTTCCTGGTAAAATTCAATGCCAATTCCATAACTTATAAAAAAAAACAGAATTACAGTAGCAATAATTAAATTAATTTTTCCTCGATTGTTTGCTTTCCAAGCTAAGGCAGCTATAAAACAAAGGTAAAAAAATATACCAGCGTGAATGAACTTATCCAAATGGGGAATATTCAACCAATAAATTTTAGGCAAACTATTTCCAGGAATTGTAAACAAATAAAAACTTCCCAAAAAAGAAACAATAAAAAGCAAAAGATAAATAAGAGAGAAATGCTTGATCATAATTGTATTGCTAGGATGTCCATTTCTCTAAAATTGTTCTCAGTTGATCAATTGTAAAAGGCTTTGTAATAATGTCTTTCATTCCGGCAGATAAGCAATCGGCTTCTGCTTCTTTAACTACATTGGCAGTCATTGCAACAATAATGGGTTTGGCGCTTATATCACTTTGAAGAATGGCATTGGCGGCTTCTAAACCATCCATTTCAGGCATATGAATATCCATGAAAATAATATCGTAATGATTGAGTCTTGCTTTGTCAAATGCCTCTTTGCCATTATTAGCTATTTCAATCGGGTAACCTATTTTAGCAAACATTTTTTTAGCCAATAATTGATTCATCCCATTGTCTTCTGCAACCAAAATTTTTAATCCTTTGGTGCTGGTATTTGTTTCAAAATGTTCTATGCTGGTATTCAAAGCAGTGGAGTGGTCTTTTTTAACCAGGTTAATTTGAACAGGGATGATAAAACTAAATTTAGTTCCAACACCTTCTTTGCTTTCTATCCAAATTCTACCGCCCATTTCTTCAATAATTTTTCTACTAATAGAAAGCCCTAGACCAGTTCCGCTGTATTTTCTGGTGGCTGAATTATCGATTTGACTAAATGGAATAAATAAATGTTGAATATTTTTTTCGCTTATTCCGATGCCTGTATCTGAAATAGAAAACTGTAGTTCTTGTAAAGATTCATCAACTGATATAGAGTTCACTTCAATTTTAATAGAACCTTTTTCAGTAAACTTAATGGCATTGCCAACCAGATTGATCAATACCTGCTTGATCCTGCTCTCATCAGCAATAATTTCTGATTCGATTTTTGGATCAATCCAAACACTCAATTCAATATTTTTTTCTAAAGCTCCAATTCTTGGCGAGCTAATCTCAATCACATTTTTAATAATAGTGTTGATATTACAAGGCCCTTCGAATATATCCAGTTTGTCGGCTTCTATTTTGGAAATATCCAATACATCATTGATAATATCTAATAAAACACTACTACTCGATTTTAGAGATAACATTAGTTCTTCCTGTTCTGAAGTCAACGAAGTATGCTTCATCAAGTCAATCGTTCCTATAATGCCGTTTAAGGGTGTTCTGATTTCATGACTCATATTCGCCAAAAACTTCGACTTGGCTTTAGTAGCTTCTTCTGCCTGTTGTTTTGTAGCTGATAAAAAAGCTTGCGAATCTTCTAAGTCGCTTGATTTTTTCATCAAGTTCTTTCTTTCGAGATCGTAAGTTCTTTTATATAAACTAGCAGTAACTCCTATTATGCCAAAATATAAAAAGAGTGTAACCAATAAATCTGCTTGTCTGATTTTTTCATTGGCATAAGGAATTACCCAATCTGGATATTTTTGCTCAAAGAAAATCAATCCCATTATTATTGCAATTGTTACTGCAATAAATGGGGCATGGAATTTTTTTTGAAGTATAAACATTGCCACTACAACAATCAGGCTGTAAGCAATGATCGTAGGGCCTTCCATACCGCCATTGGTAAACCAAATAGGGATATAAAATAAATGGCAGAAAAGTACATACCAGCCAGCAATTGGTTGGTACAAGTCTTTATAACGGGATAGATAAAAGAAATAAAAAGAAACTAATAGTAAAGAAAAAACAAGGGCGTTTTGAATAAAATTCCTACCCAAATATATATTGCTGATAAATGCAATTGTCATTGCTACAAAAACCAAAAAAGATACTAAGTTAAAAATCTTATTCTCCAAAGAGATTTCAGCTTTTTTTAAACCAAGTATCTTTTTTAGCTCATTGTATTTCATGAAAAAAGTAAATAGTTATCCAACCAATGATGCGTATGCTTCTTTACTTAATAAACCTTCCACTGTTGCAATATCTTTAACAGTCATTTTGATCATCCAACCATCACCATACGGATCGGTATTTACCAGTTCAGGTTGTTTTTCTAATAATGCATTTACTTCAGAAACAGTTCCTGCAACAGGTAAAAACAAATCACTTACTGTTTTTACTGCTTCTACAGTTCCAAAGATTTCTTCGCTGGCCAATTCTTTTCCAACGGTATTGATATCTACGTATACAATGTCACCTAATTCATGTTGCGCAAAATCGGTAATTCCAATGGTAGCAACATTGCCTTCTAGGCGAATCCATTCATGGTCCTTGGTGTAACGTAATTCTTCAGGAAAATTCATATAACTGATTTTTTATAGTACAAATATTCATTAAAAAAGGCAATTAAAATCCTTGTTGCTCAAAATACAATAATACATGGTCTTTAATGAAGTTTTCTTGTTCAGGCATACTCATTTCGGGCAATTGCTTCAATTGTTTAAAATGAGGCCAATGATCAGGATCATTCCCTTCAATAATATAGTAGCCACTTTGTGCCAAAACCGTACAAACGGCCACATGCATCAGGTCTTGTTTCTCTTCTTTGGAGATTTTTTCTTGCATAAACCCCGTTTCCTGCATGCCAATTAAGAATAAAATGGCCTCTAAATCGGGCTTTTTATCGAATCTGGCCATCATTTTGGCTTCCAGGGCCCACCAGCGTTGCTGTAAATCGTCGGTAATAAACATCGAACAAAGGTAAAGGCTCTTTGAATGCCATCATCAACCTGCTTGCGGTATATTTGCAGGAAATTTCGAGTATTATGTTACAGGTGAGTGTTTTAAGAGCTGCCCCAGAAATGGTGAAAGAACGATTGGCTAAAAAGAATTTTAGCAATTTAGCATTGGTAGATACCATTGTTCAATTAGACGATGAGCGCAAAAGAGTACAAGCAGCTTTCGACGACACCCAGTCTAAAGTGAATGCGGCATCTAAAGAAATTGGGATGATGATGGGAAAGGGCGATAAAGCAGGGGCAGATTTGATCAAACAAAATGTTGCTGAATGGAAGCAGACCCTCGAACCATTGAAAGAGCAAATGGCAGCAGTAGAAAAAGACTTGTCTGAAGCGTTGGTTCAATTACCCAATTTGCCTGCTAATGAAGTGCCAGTAGGAAAAACACCAGAGGACAATGAAATAGTGAGAACTGGGGGAACCATTCCAACACTCTATGCAAATGCAGTTCCGCATTGGGATTTAACCACAAAATATAATTTGATCAATTTTGAATTAGGCAATAAAATAACGGGTAGTGGTTTTCCGGTTTATATAGGAAAGGGTGCCAAATTGCAACGTTCTTTGATTCAATATTTTTTAGATTTTAATACTGCTGCAGGTTACACCGAATACCTTCCACCATTCATGGTGAATGCAGCATCTGCTTATGCAACAGGTCAATTGCCCGATAAAGAAGGGCAGATGTATCATGCCACAGAAGACGATTTTTATTTAATTCCAACGGCCGAAGTACCAGTTACCAATGTGTACCGCGATACCATTTTAAAGGAAGATGAATTACCCATTAAGATGACCGCCTATTCTCCTTGTTTTAGAAGAGAGGCTGGCAGTTATGGAAAAGATGTTCGTGGATTAAACAGATTGCATCAATTTGAGAAAGTAGAAATTATTCAGATCGTTCATCCTGATAAAAGCTATGAAATTTTACAGGAAATGATTGCACATGTAGAACGTTTATTGCAATCATTGGAATTGCCCTATCGCATTTTACGTTTATGCGGAGGTGACATGGGATTCACCAGTGCCATCACTTATGATTTTGAAGTATACAGTGCAGCACAACAACGTTGGTTAGAAGTGAGCAGTGTAAGTAATTTTGAAAATTACCAAACCAATAGAATGAAATGCCGCTTTAAAGGTGCTGATGGGAAAACCCAATTGGCGCATTCTTTAAACGGAAGTTCATTGGCACTTCCTCGCATAGTTGCATGCTTATTAGAGAACAACCAAACCGAAGCTGGAATTCATTTGCCTAAAGTGTTGCATGGATATTTTGGAAAGGATAGCATTAATGCTTGATAAATCGTTCAAAAAACTCCATTGTTCTAAGCATTTGATCGATTCTTTGGCGATTATTTCCTGTTCTGGTAATTTCATGTGTTGCACCAGGATGGCGAACATATTCAACCGTTCTTCCCAACACTTTTAAACTGCGGTACAACATTTCACTTTGAATAACGCCAGTTCTTAAATCATTTTCTCCATGGAAAATAATTAAAGGAGTGCGTATGTTGGCTACATATTTAATAGGAGATTCTCTTTCGATAATTGCTTTTGATTTTTCTTCCCAAGGATAGCCACCAAAATAATTCGGTACCAAGCGCCAAGCATTTCCCTCTCCAAAGAATGTTCCTAGATCGTATACACCTCTTTGTGCACATGCTGCTTTAAATCGTTGATCGTGCCCTACGATCCATGCTACTAAATAACCTGCATAAGATCCACCGGTTACTGCCAGTTTGGTTGTATCAATAAAACCATCTTTAGCTGCTAAATTCAAAGAAGTTAATACATCCGATGTTGGGCCTTTCCCCCAATCATTAATATTCGCTCTTAAAAATTCGGTACCATATCCACCGGAACCTCTTGGGTTGCCATAAACTACAACATAACCCTTTGCACAATAGTACTGAAACTCATGCCACATAGAGCTTTCGCCAGGTCCCCACATAGCTGTTGGTCCGCCATGAATATCGAGTATAGCAGGATATTTTTTTCCAGCTTCATAATTAGCAGGCTTCATCACCCAATATTCAACTGTTTGACCTTTTTCGTTTTTAAACGTTTTTTTCTCCGGTATACTCAATTGCTTTTTGCTCACCCAATTGTAATTGAAACTACTAATACGCTGAGCGTTTTTTCCTGATGCATCACTTGCATAAATTTCAAAAGGATTGGCTACTTCTGTTTTTACATATACCAGTTGATTTTTGTATAAATCGAAACTGCTAATACCAGCGGTAGATTCTGTAAGTTGTTCTACTGTTTTTGTTTTTACATCTACTCTATAAATTGGAGCACCTCCATTGCTCTGTGCGTTGAAATAAATATATTTTTCATCATTGCTCCAATTCAATCCACCTTTATTTCTATCGAAAGGAAGTGTAATTGCCTCGCTCATTGTTCCATTAAATGGCATTACCGCCAATGCTGGAATATCTACTGTATTGGTCAGTCCAGTTTGAAAAGCCAGCCATTTTCCTGAAGGGGATAAAGAAGGACTATTATAGGTTTTGCCTTTTGCTCCAAGGATCATTTTCATATTAGCGCCATTGCTGGATGCTGTAAATATTTGACTTTCCTGCACCCTGTCTGGATGTTGTGTATCATTCATACTGCCTGTAAAAATGATAGTTGATCCATCAGGAGAAAATACGCCATTTCCAAAACGATAAAATCCTTTGGTAATAGCCACTGGTGTTGCATTTGGTTGAACTGCTGTAACAAAAACATGACTGAATGATAGTTCAGGTGAGGTGGTCGTTTCTTCCTGAAAATTCAATTTATTAAAAACCTTGGCTTTTTTATCGGTCGCATTCAAATCTAAATAAGCCCTGATTTCTTCTAGCGATCCATCGGGATCTGCATTTGCTGTAGATGCATTTAAAAATTCATTTTGAGCAAAACCAGGTTTTTCCATTGGCCATTTAGGTAAGCTTTTGCCCGGATTGAGTATACTATCTTTTAATAAATCTTTAAATGGAACAGAAACGCCAAATACTATTTGCTTTCCATCTGGGCTCCATTTTGGATTGCTGGCACCATATTTAAATTTGGTTAATTGAGTCGGCTCACCACCATCAATTGACAATAAAAAGATCTGTGGTTTGCCATCTACCGTTTTAACAAATGCTAATTGTTTTCCATCGGGGCTCCATGAAGGCTGTCCCGCGCTTTCCTTAGTAGTCAAGGCTTTCGGGGCAACTGAACCATCGGTTGCAACCAGGTATAATTGATTGGTATATTTGAATTCCCATTTACTAGTTCCTTCTTGCTCTATACTATTCAACACAAAAACAGCTTTGCTTCCGTCAGGGCTAAAACTCAGCCCACTCATTTGCTTCATTTGAAGCATATCAGTGATTTTGATTAAATCAGTTTTGTTTTGTCCAATCGCCCAAAATGGGATGAACAACAAAAAGAGCATTTTTTTCATATCTGCAAGTTTAGTCGTACAAAATACAAATAATTCTATGCAGCCACTGTATTTTTGTTGTCTAAAATATTTTTATGAGCGAAATGGTGAATGAATTCAATAGTTATCGTGAAAGAATGAATGAAGTTATTCTGAGTAAGAATAACCTGGTGATGAAAAGATTGTGGAATCTGGATACCAATACCTATGATGAAGGTGCGCTGGATAAAAAAACAAAGGAATTGTTGGGTTTGGTGGCCAGTATGGTATTGCGTTGCGACGATTGTATCAAATACCACTTAGGCAAAAGCCATGAATTGGGGGTGAATACCGAAGAAATGTATGAAGTATTTGCAGTAGCGAATATTGTAGGTGGAACCATTGTAATTCCGCATACCAGAAGGGCTGCGGAATATTGGGAGGAGCTTAATGCAACGCATTAGGCGGTTATTGAGTTATTAAGTTATTGAGTTATTGGTAACAGAAATTGAAAAATTGGCATTTTTTCCCTCCGAATATGTAACTTTATTGCCTTGTAGAACAATCCATTTATATGAGTACAGAAACAATTGCTAGCCCGGTTTTAACGTCTAAAGATTTTGCAACAGACCAAGAAGTTCGTTGGTGTCCTGGTTGTGGAGATTATTCCATTTTAGCGCAGGTACAAAAAGTGATGCCAAACATTGGTGTTCCTAGAGAAAATATCGTGATCATCAGTGGAATTGGATGTAGTAGCCGTTTCCCTTATTATATGAATACATATGGTATGCATAGCATTCATGGACGTGCAACAGCTGTAGCAAGTGGATTAAAAGCGTCTCGTCCAGAATTGAGCGTTTGGATCGTTACTGGTGATGGAGATGGGTTAAGCATCGGTGGAAATCATACCATCCATTTATTAAGGAGAAATTTCGATGTAAATATTTTATTGTTTAACAACCAAATTTATGGTTTAACAAAGGGACAATATTCTCCTACATCTGAAGAGCATAAAATAACTAAGAGTACTCCTTTTGGAAGTATCGATCATCCATTTAATCCTTTGGCATTGGCGATGGGAGCAGATGCTACATTTATTGGACGTTCTATGGATCGTGATCCAAAGCATTTACAATATATGCTCACTCGTGCAAACGGACACAAAGGTTCTTCATTCTTAGAAATCTATCAGAATTGCAACATCTTTAATGATGGGGCTTTCGAAATATTTACAGAGAAATCTACTAAGGCAGAAGAAACATTGTTCTTAGAACATGGTAAGCCAATGATATTTGGTGCCGGTCAAAACAAAGGCATTAAATTAGATGGATTTAAGCCAGTTGTTGTGGAATTAGGAGAAGGCGCAAGTACCGATGATTTATGGATTCACGACGAGCGTGATTTTTATAAGGCTCAGGTTTTAACAAGAATGTTCGACAACCCAAATAAGGAAGGCGGACATTTCCCAAGACCATTTGGTGTGTTTTTTGAAACTGATCGACCATGCTATGAAGATGTTATGGCCATGCAGATTGAAGAAACCATTGCAACAAAAGGAAAAGGAAATTTAGATAAGTTATTGCGTGGTAGAGAAGTTTGGGAAATCAAATCATAGTTTCACTACTTCCGTTCTTAATGCAAAAAGTACCAGGCCAACACGGCTGGTTACGTTTAATTTCTCAAATAAATTATCTCTGTAACCATCTATTGTTCTTGGGCTCAAACACATTTCTGCAGCAATTTCCTTTAATGTTTTTTCGGTGCAAACCCATTTTAAAAATTCTTTTTCTCTTTCGGGCAAAGCGATTAGTTTCTGATATTGATCGGCTGGTTCACAAACGCCATTTTTAATAGTGTGTACTAAATTGCTGTACAATACATCATTGAAATACATTCCTTTTTCATAAACAGTATTTAAAGCATTGAGTAGTTCTACTGGTTTAATATCTTTTAGTATATAACCTTTAGCTCCATATTGCAGCATTTTGATGATGCATTGTTCATCACTTAACATACTCAAAACTAAAATGGGAATATCAGGGTAATTTTTGAGTAACCAGTGAGCAGTTTCATAGCCATTCATTTCTGGCATAGAAACATCCAACAAAACCAAATCGGGTAAATTATTAGGGTCTAATTGACGAATGAAATCTTTTCCATTATCAGCCTCAAACAAAATAGTGTAGTCAGGAAAACTACCAATAATACCCGATAATCCGTTTCTTAATAAAACGTGATCATCTACCAATACAATTTTTTTCATACAGTTTAAGTATAAGAGCCGGGGGTAACTATCTAGAACGAATTTAAATTAAATTAACCTTAAAACAATTGAATTGCTACCTTTTTTTTGCCGTTTATTAACCTACAAAAAATGGGTGTATAACACCTTGTTTTGGTTTTATTGCTCGTCTATTTTTACCATGTAATTACAGCGGATGGTGACTGTTCATTGTAATTATTATTTTTTAACCAGGGGTTACAAACAAAGAGAAGACGGCTTTAGCCGTCTTCGTTTTTATAGCGTAACTTCAATTATGTTATTGCATGTTCATCCTGATAATCCCAATCCGCGTCATATAAAAACAATCATTGAATGTTTGCATGATGGTGGGATCATTATTTATCCAACTGATACAATTTATGGATTGGGCTGTGACATTTTTCAACCAAAGGCAATTGAAAGAATTGCTAGAATAAAACAAGTTGATCCTACAAAAGCGCAATTGAGTTTTATTTGTAATGATTTAAGCGACCTCAGTAAATATTGCAAACCCATCGATACTTCACTTTATCGATTATTAAAAAGTCATTTGCCTGGACCCTATACATTTATTCTTCCTGCGAGTAAAGTAGTACCCAGATTATTGCAAAGTAAAAAAAGTACAATCGGGTTAAGGATTCCCGACAATCTCATAGCAAGAACCATTGTTGAACAGTTGGGTCATCCATTGTTGTCTGCATCATTACCAGGAGAGATGGTAGAGGAATTTACTGATCCCGATTTGATACATACAAAATTTGAAAACCTGGTGGATATAGTAGTTGATGGAGGAAATGGAGGGATGATACCTTCTACCATTATTGATTGTACCTCTGCAACTTATGAATTGATTCGCTTGGGAGCTGGTATCTGGGAAGTGGACTAAAAAGGAATATTCATTTGCGAAGGAACGATGTTAAAACTTTTACGATGATGAATGCATAGCCCGTTTTTTTCTATACCAATACGGTGCTCTAAAGTACCATACCCTTTATTTCTATTCCAGCCATATTGAGGAAACTGCTGATGTAATTTTTCCATATAAGCGTCTCTATGCGTTTTTGCTAAAATACTCGCTGCTGCAATGGAAGCAAATTTTCCATCTCCTTTTACAATACAGATATGAGGTATTTTTGGGTAAGCAATAAACCGATTTCCATCAATCAATAAAAATTCTGGAAGCAGTTTTAACTGCCCAATAGCTTTATGCATCGCTTTAAAACTGGCCTTTAATATATTGATAGCATCTATTTCTTCCACTTCAACACTTGCAACCGACCAGGCTATTGCATTTGACTCGATCACTTCTTTCAAAACCAATCTTTGTTTTTCGCCTACTTGTTTACTATCGTTTAATAATGGATGTTTAAAATTTTTCGGTAAAATAACTGCTGCTGCAAAAACAGGACCTGCATAGCATCCTCTTCCAGCTTCATCGCATCCGGCTTCTACAAGGATTTCCTGATAATAAGAAGGTAACATCCTGTAAATTTCCACTTTCCTTTCAATAGTATCAAATTGATTTAATCAAAACAACCGTTTTGGTTGTTATACCTTTGTATAAAATCGAAATACTTTAAAAATGGAGAAATTGAATCGCTCGGATAAACAAGTGGCTATCTGGTTATTGGTAGGAGTGGGAATGACGATTGTACAAATCGCTTTAGGTGGAATTACCCGATTAACAGGAAGTGGCTTGTCTATTACAGAATGGAATGTAATTACTGGAACCCTACCTCCAATGAATGAATCTGCCTGGCTGGTAGAATTTAATAAATACAAACAAACACCGCAGTTTCAATTACTCAATTTTGAGTTTACACTGAAGGACTTTCAATACATCTTTTTTTGGGAATGGTTTCATCGGCTTTGGGCAAGAACAATTGGTTTAGTATTTGCCATTGGCTTTATTTGGTTTTTATGGAAGAAGGCTTTCAAGAAAGAAATGATAAAGCCTTTGTTTATATTGTTCTTATTGGGCGCATTGCAAGGTGGTGTTGGCTGGATCATGGTGGCTAGTGGATTAACAGGAGATGCAGTATATGTTAAGCCAACCCGATTGGCATTGCATTTTGTGTTGGCCTTGGGATTACTCAGTTATACTTTTTGGTTTGCACTCAGTTGTTTAATTAAGAAGGATCAATTGATTCGAAATTCAAAAGCCCTCAGAACAAACTATATATTATTAGGCTTATTAGTAGTTCAATTATTGTATGGAGCATTAATGGCAGGCCATAAAGCGGCCAATGTTGCTTCTACCTGGCCCACCATTAATGGAGATTGGATACCAAGTCAATTATTTAAAGAACAACCCTTTTTGCTCAATTTTATTGATAACACTTTATTGATTCATTTCATTCATCGGGGAATTGCCTATCTGTTATTGATTTACATTACTATATGGACTTTACGATTGAATAAAATAAATGGATCAACCATTTTTAATCGGGTCAAAAAAATACCTTTTGTAATTGTTCTTGTTCAAGTGGCTCTAGGAATAGGAACTGTTCTGTTCAGTAAAGGAATTATACCAGGAAATTGGGGTTTATTTGAATGGACTGCTCAATTACATCAATTAACAGGAATGTTATTGTTACTCTCAATGGTAATGATGCTATACCTAACACAAAAAGAAGCTAGAGAATTTAAGTAACTTAGTGCAGCGAGAAGGTTCATAAAATCATCTTAGTTGTATGAAGAAATATCTAGTTGGAATTTGGTTCTCTTTGCCCATTCAACTTTTTCTGATGCATTTTAGGAGATACCAGATTTTTTTGGTGATTTGGTATGTATTATTTGCCACAGTTGCAGGTAATTTCATGCACACATTTGGGGCCGATTCTCTTTTTCTGGCTCCTGAATACTATGGCGAGGTTACTGCTTTAAGTACTGCTATCGTAGGGTTTTCTACAGGGGTATTCATTATGAGTTGGAATATTACCACTTTTATATTGCACGGAAAGAGTATTCGATTTTTAGCAACCAATGCCCAGCCTTTTTTAAAATACTGTATCAATAATGCCATCATTCCTCTTACTTTCTTAGTGTATTATTTAATAAGGGCAATTCATTATTCTAGCTCTCAAGAATTATTTGATACAAAAGAAATTATTTTTTTAGCATTAGGATATACGGGCGGTTTGATTTCATCATTAGCCATTGCTTTTCTATATTTTTTTAGTGCAGATAAAACCATTTACTACACACTATCATCCAGTATTCAATATGCACATCAAGAATACGATCGGATAGTGTCTACTAAAATGTTGCCTAAAGAAAAATATGAGATGCGAATTGATTGGTTTTTAAGTGCAGGATTACGTTTGCGAAAACCAAGAGATGTCAGACATTATAGCCCCGAATTTATAGATGCACTTTTTAACCGACACCATGTTGCAGCAGTATTAGCTATTACATTGGCATTTGTGTTTTTAATTTTAACTGGTTATAGTTCTGATGCACAATTATTTCAAATACCTGCTAGTAGTAGTATTACTTTATTTTTTGCCATTTTAATTGCTTTTGCAGGTGCAATGTCAATTTTCCTAAAAACATGGAGTATTCCTGTTGTAGTTGCTATATATGTCTTAGCTAACTTTTTATATCAAAAAGAAATTATCGATCCAAGAAACAAAGCGTATGGGTTAGATTATATTCATAAATCGGAAAGGCCTTTGTATAGTAAAGAATCAGTGAATGCAATGGCCAATGATTCGAGTATACTAAAAGATCGGGCTCAATATATTGCCATTTTAAATAACTGGAAAGCAAAGCAATCTTCACCCAAACCAATTTTATATATAATCAATACAAGTGGAGGTGGCACTAGAAGCGCAGCTTTCACTATGAATACACTTCAACGATTGGATCAACAATTGAACGGACGGTTAATGGAGCAAACAATACTCATTAATGGAGCGTCTGGAGGAATGTTAGGAGCAGCTTATTTTAGAGAATTATACTTTCAAAAATTAAAAGGAAAATCAATTGATTTACAAGATCAACGATATATAGCTAATATTACAAAAGATTTATTGAGCCCAATTTTTTCTTCATTCCTGACCAGAGATTTGTTTAGCCCTGCACAAAAATTTAGATACAATGGATTTGAATATATTAAAGACAGAGGCTATGCTTTTGAGCAAAAATTAAATGAGAATACAGATTCTGTTTTAGATAAGCCAATTTCGGAATATGCCGAAGCAGAAAGACTTGCTCAGTTGCCGGCTATTTTTTTTAATTCTGTTATTACAAGAGACGGGAGAAAAATGATCATTGCAACTCGTCCAGTTCGATTTTTATTAAAGCCCATTGCAATAGAAGCCAATATTAATTCCTTTGATCCTGATGCAATTGATTTTAATTCATTTTTCAACAAACAAAATAGTAATGGAATCAGTTTGCTTTCTGCATTGAGAATGAACGCTACATTTCCATATGTATTACCCAATGTTTGGCTACCAACTAATCCAATTATTGATGTAATGGATGCTGGATTGAGGGATAATTTTGGGCAAGAAGCCAGTTTGCGATTTGTTGAAGTATTTAAAGACTGGTTACAAGAAAATACATCTAAAGTGGTATTAATTCAAATCAGAGATCGGGGTGTGAGTGATTGGGATAAGCCCCTGGAAAATAATTCTTTGATTGGTTTTTTAACCAAACCATTTTTAATTCTTCAGAACAATTGGTTTAAGATGCAAGATTATGCACAGCATGACCAGTTGGATTATTTATCAAAAAACTATGGTCCAGATTTTTACCGTATTACATTTCAATATGTGCCTTCATCTAAGGACGCAGCAGCGAGTTTGAGTTTTCACTTAACTGCAGCAGAGAAAAGAGATATTTCCCATGCATTAGATAACCCAATCAATCAAGATGCATTTAAAAGTTTAAAAAGAATCATTGAGAAATAATATCCTAAGGCTGTAATAGTTTAAACGCAGCTTTTATTATTTCAATATTAAATGTTTCTGCCGTTTCTCTAGGTTCGCCATCTATGTGTAAAGGGGCAAGTTTCTCGTTTTTAATGGATAATGAAGGTGTTTGAAAATACAAAATAGTTTTTGTACTCATGTCATCAACTAGTTGTTGTAATTTATTGTTACCCCTCATTTGACGAAGAATAGCAAAAGGCAATTTTGCTTTATTCATTTTTTGTACAATTACAACATCCAATAATCCATCAGATAAACTCGCTTGTGGAGCAATCGTTGCATTGTTTCCAAATTGATTACTATTGGCGATACTAATAAAAAATGCGTCAGTGAAAAATGAAAAATGATCGATGGTTACTTCAAATTGATAGGGGTTGGCTTTGAAATAATTGATAATACTTTGCTGTGTATAGGTAAATAATCCCCTCGTTGTTTTTTGTGCAAAATCATGCGCTACCTGAGCGTCAAACCCAATCCCACTCAACATACATGAATAATCGCCATTAATGGTAAATGCATCCACTGCTTTTGTTTTTCCTCCAAAAATAATGGCAAGGGCAGATTTTAGTTTAGATGGAATGTTGGCAGCTCGAGCCAATCCATTTCCAGATCCCGAAGGAATGATTCCAAATTGAACACCAGTATCTCTCAAAGCATTGGTAACTTGATTGACCGTTCCATCACCTCCAATCATCACTACATCAGTATAGCCTTCTTGCAAAATATGATCTCTTATTAAATCATAATCACCTGCAGGATTTGTATAAAATACTTTAAAAGGGATTTGCTGTAATTCAGTTTCTCTTTCAATCAGTAAACGAGTCTTCTCTTTTTTAGAAGTTCCGGATATAGGATTAATGAGATAAATAATTTTTCTTTCCATAGGGGGTACTAAATAGATCAACTACCAATTCATTAATGCACTGGCCCATGTAAAGCCACTTCCAAATGCTGCTAAACAAACCAAATCGCCTTCTTTAATTTTTCCTTTCTCCCAAGCTTCACATAGAGCTATAGGTACCGAAGCAGCAGTAGTGTTTCCGTAATATTGAATATTATTATATACTTGGTCGTCGGAAAGTTGTAATTTATGTTGCACGAATTGGCTGATGCGTAAATTGGCTTGATGAGGAATTAACATATTGATATCGGAAGATTTCAAACCATTTTTTTCCAATGCCTCCATAATTACTTCTGGAAATTTCACCACCGCTTTTTTGAAGACTGCCTGTCCATCCATATAAGGGAAAAGTTGTGCATTGTCAATCATTTGATTACTCATAAACATTTGTGCAATTTCTGCTTCATCAAAGTCGGCATAATTCTGAGCACCCCAATGATTGGCATGTGTGCCAGGATTATACATGGCCAATATTTCTGCGGATTCTCCATCACTATGTAAATGCGTACTGAGTATTCCTTGACCCGGTTTTTCAGTTGGTTGTAATACTACTGCCCCTGCTCCATCTCCAAAAATCACCGAAATATTTCTACCACGAGTGGTGAAGTCTAAACCAAAAGAATGTTTTTCGCTACCAATCACCAAGATATTTTTATACATACCTGTTTTAATAAATTGATCGGCAACACTTAATGCGTATAAGAATCCACTGCATTGATTACGAACATCCAAAGCGCCAATTTCCTTCATCTTCATGGCACGTTGTACCATTACCCCACAACCAGGAAAATAATAATCCGGAGATAAAGTGGCGAATACTATGAAATCAATTTCTTCAGGAGTAGTACCTGCTCTTTCAATAGCAATTTTAGCCGCTTCCACTGCCATTGTAGTGGTGGTTTCTTCTGTTCTATGCGCGTACCTGCGTTCTTTTATTCCTGTTCTTTCTTGGATCCATTCATCATTGGTATCCATGTATTTAGTAAGATCATTATTGGTTACAACATTGGCAGGTACATATTTACCAATGCCAGCTATTTTACTAAGAGGCATATGCAAGCAATTTAGGGGGATGAAGATAATGAAATTGTATGGATGCAAACATCCATTAATTCATTATGGGCTTTAACATCATAATTTCATTTAAAAAACGGGCGGATTCTTTTTTCACCGTTTCTATATCTTTTGACTGAATAGGGGATGCCATCACATGATTGCCGCAATTCGGAATAGGCACCATTTTCTTTTTTTCATTTGGCGTTTGAATGGTTGCAAACATATCTTTCATGGCACTTACTTTTACTACTGGATCTTGTTCGGCTTCATTTTTAAAGTAATACAATACTAAAGTAGGTTGTTTGATCTTTTCAAAATTTTGATGATTCATTGAAGTTTCCAATAATTCTTCTAATTGCACAGTTGCCTCTAATCGATAATGATGATTCCAATATTGATTGTATTGAGGAATTGATTTTTCTATATGGTTGTAATTGGACTTTTTTACAGCTCTGGCAATTTGTAATCCCCAAGGATTATTCAACAGCCAAGCATTAGGATCATTAATAGCAATATTCGGCGAATACAAAACCAGCCCTCCCACTTCAGGGAAATTAGCGGCAAGCATTAAAGCCAGTGTACCTCCAGTTGATGTGCCAATCAATATCACCGTATCACCAATTGATTTCCCAATGGCATATGCTTCTTTTGCAGATTCCCATAAATTTTCTGCAGTCATATTCATCAAGGTTTCGGAGGTATCTATCCCATGCTGCGAAAGTCTTGATAGATAAAGGTTACAGCCAAACTGCTTGGCAATTTCTCTGTGAACAGGATTGCCTTCTTCCTGACTTGCACTAAAGCCATGCAAGTACACCATTGCGTATTTAGTTTTTTGTTTCAATGAATCGTTGGCCCAAACAATCCTGGCTTCATTGTTGGGTTTAATCTTATGAGAAGCTTCTCTGGCTGCAATAAATTTTTCCAATGCAATTGGTTCTGAAGGAACTTCAATTATAGTATTATTATAATTGGGTTTTGAAGGCGTTGGCCCAATCAGATAAACAATCGCTAAAACAGCAACTATACCAATAAAAATTTTGAGAAAGCGCATGATTTTTTTTTTAAAGTTATTAATTTCTTACCCAATAAGCCCATAGGATCAGAACAGGTTGTATGATTATCAATCTTATCCATCCAATAGTAGGGGTCATTTGGATTTTACCTAAATTAAAGTGACCCAATTGAATCATGTAAATATGAGCTGGAATAAAAGCGATTAAGAGCGCAATGATTCCGTATGAAGCAAGTAATCTGGTACTGGGAAAAATCATACCAATTGCCAAAATGATTTCAGCCACTCCACTTACTATATTGATCAAATTGGTCCATTGAGTTAAATAGGGGGGAATCAAAGGGGTATAAAAACGTGGGTTAGCAAAATGATTATATCCTGCAAATAAATAAAAAGCGATGAGTAAATAGAGCAATAAAGACTTCATAAAAGATTGATATTCATATAAATCTATGACTAAAATGCGACTAAGGATTGCTACGGTAACATAATATTGACACTTAATTACTTGCTGCCCCATTGTAATATCGTACCTTTGCCGCTCAAATAAATGGTATTATTTACATAAGTAATTGATACTGAAGCAAATACACAACAATGGAAATAAGAAACATTGCCATCATCGCACACGTTGACCATGGCAAAACCACTTTAGTAGACCGTATTTTAGGTGCAACTAAGGTTTTTAGAGACAACCAGGATGCTGGCGAGTTAATCATGGACAGCAATGACCTGGAAAGAGAGCGTGGTATCACCATTTTCAGTAAAAATGCAGCCGTAACCTATAAGGATTATAAAATCAATGTAATTGATACACCGGGTCACAGTGATTTTGGAGGTGAAGTGGAGCGTGTATTAAAGATGGCAGATGGAGTTATTTTGTTGGTGGATGCATTTGAAGGACCTATGCCTCAAACGCGTTTTGTTTTACAAAAAGCATTGCAATTGAATTTACATCCAATTGTTGTTATTAATAAAGTTGATAAACCAAACTGTCGTCCGGATGAAGTACATGATGCAGTTTTTGAATTGTTCTTCAATTTAGATGCTACAGAAGAGCAATTGAATTTCCCTACTTTCTATGGTAGTGGTAAAAATGGCTGGTTCAATGATAGCCTTACTCAAACGGAAGATATTTTCCCTTTAATGGATGGTATCATTAAATATGTACCAGCTCCCAAAGTAAATGAAGGGCCATTACAGATGCAGATTACTTCATTGGATTATTCTTCTTTCTTGGGAAGAATTGCCATAGGTAAAGTAACAAGAGGTTCTATTAAAGAAAGCCAATCAATTGCATTGGTTCAAGCTGACGGATCTATTAAAAAGAGCCGTGTTAAAGAATTGTATGTATTTGAAGGAATGGGTAAGCGTAAAGTATCTGAAGTTATTGCAGGAGATTTATGTGCGGTTGTTGGTTTAGAAGATTTCAATATCGGAGATACAATTGCTGATGTAGAAAATCCAGAAGGATTACCAATTATTAGTGTGGATGAGCCTACTATGAGTATGACTTTTAGTATTAACAACTCACCTTTCTTTGGTAGAGATGGAAAATTTGTAACTTCTCGTCATTTGCGTGATCGTTTAATGAAAGAGACAGAAAAGAATTTGGCATTAAGAGTAGAAGATACAGATAGTGCAGATAGTTTCTTGGTATTTGGTAGAGGTATTCTTCACTTAGGCATCTTGGTGGAAACCATGCGTAGAGAAGGATATGAACTTACTGTTGGTAACCCTCAGGTATTGGTAAAAACCATTGATGGTAAAAAGCATGAACCTTATGAGAACCTTGTGGTAGATGTTCCTGCAGAATTCAGTGGTAAAGTAATTGATTTAGTTACCCAGCGTAAGGGAGAAATGCAAATCATGGAAAGTAAAGGAGAAATGCAACATCTTGAATTTGAAATTCCTTCAAGAGGGTTGATTGGTCTTCGTTCTCAAATGCTTACAGGTACAGCAGGTGAAGCTGTTATGGCTCATCGCTTTATTGATTATAAACCATGGAAAGGCCCAATTCCTGGACGAAGCAATGGTGTATTAATTGCTAAGTTTCAGGGGGTAACTACTGCTTATTCAATTGATAAATTACAAGATCGTGGAAGCTTTTTTGTTGATCCAGGAGATGAAGTTTATGTTGGCCAAATGATTGCAGAACATATTAAGCCAGGTGATTTGAATGTGAATGCAGTGGAAATGAAAAAACTCACCAACCACCGTGCAAGCGGAAGTGATGATGCGGTTAGAATTATTCCAAAATTGCAGTTTACTTTAGAAGAGTGTATGGAATATATTCAACAAGATGAGTGTATAGAAGTTACTCCTAAAAATATCCGTATGCGTAAAACCATTTTGGATGAGAATGATAGAACAAAAGCTTCAAAGAGCATGAAATCAGAAGCTGTAGGATAATATTCTATTCTATGTATAATTTTTAAAGCTATCAGTTAATTACTGGTAGCTTTTTTGTTTTATTCACTAACTTTATCTTTTGGCCGTACAAATCACTTAATATGAAAAAAATAATCACTTTAGCATCTGTGGCAATTCTCTTTTTTGCTGCTTGTAAAAAAACTGATACTCCAGCCGATGCCAATATTCGTTTAGTAAATTTATCTCCTAATAGTAATAACCTAGATCTGAATGCTAACAATGCATTAGTAATTGGGGGTGTATCTTATGGTGTGGCAAGTTCCTATAGACCCATTGCTTCGAATAGTCCATTGGTAACTATTACAACCGCAGGTGTAGCAACTCCATATTTAAGTGCTAACTTATTATTACAAGCTTCAAAATATTATTCTCTTTTTAGTTACGACTCTACAACAGCTTTTAAAGTGAGTTTAGTAGAAGATGATAGAACAGCTCCTGCAACAGGAAAAATCAACATGCGTTTTTTTAATTTTTACAAAGGCTCTGTTTCTGTTGATATAAAAAGAGGAACAACCAATTTATTTACATCCAGAACAACCAATGATCATTCTGCCAACGGAAGCTATACTCAATACACTTCTATGGATCCAGGATCCTATAGTCTGGGTGTATTTGTTGCTGGAAGTTCTGTTAGTTTATTTCAATTACCTGCAATAGACTTTGTGGCAGGCAAAAACTATACCCTTGTTTTACGAGGGTTCAGTTCAGTTACAACTGGGCCACAGGCCATGGTACTAGTGCCTATTACCGATAATTAGTAAACTTATTAATGAGTTGTATTTAAAAGAAACTCGCTGAAATAAATCAGCGAGTTTCTTTTTGTAAATCAATTAATTTTTGCGAGATACTGCAACTTTCTCCGTAATACTTTCACTAATTAATACATCAAAATTTTCTGATTCGCCTGTTTTAGCATCGCGAATAGAGAAGTTTAATTTACTGATGTCTTCTTTGTACAGTTTAAAGGTTTTGCTGAAAGCAAGCTCTTTATAGTTTTCGCTGAAAAACAATTCGCCCTTAGTATCAGTAATTACTAATTTAAAAGTACTTCCTGTAGGGTTATTGTAAACAACCTGAAAAGTTAGATAATCATTGCTATCAATACCTTTGTAGGTAATATTCGCTTTATTGTTTTTTGTTGGTTCAAAATTAAAATGAACCGGAGATACTGATGCATTCGCAGATAGGAATAACATTGCTGCCATTATATTTCCTAGGAAAAACTTTCTTGCGAAAGCAGATAACATTTGTTTTTTCATACTTAATAATTTTTGTGGTGTAAAAAATTTGTTCAACTCACTTTGGCAAGCAAATGAATACGCGAAACGCGTATAATCGAAATGTAGCGTTAGCTACTTAGTGTACACTATACATGTTAATACCAGTAGGTGGAAAAGGTAACCCTATCAAATTAATAGGCTATGTTATCTAATTGTTAATCGAGCATTTTACTTTAGCATTCCTTAATGTAAAGCTTTAAATAACCATCAATCCTAATAGTTATTTCTATATTACACTATAAATCGAATAAAAACAATGTTATCTACACCAGTATGTATTATTGGAGCTGGACCTGCTGGATCAACAGCCTCATTGTTCTTAAGCAAAGCTGGTATTCAACATATAATAATTGATAAAGCGATCTTTCCACGAGATAAAATTTGCGGTGATGCAATTGATGCGCTCTGTATGAGGGTAATGAATACTTACGATAAAAGCCTGGTTGAAGAAATGATATTGCAACCTCATTTATTTAGTCCTTCTAAGGGAGTTAAATTTGTTGCACCTAATGGAAAAGAAGCTATATGTTACCATCATCCAATTAGTAAGGATATACCTTCAGCTATGTATTTTGTAGCTAAACGCTTTGATTTTGATTTTTTTCTTGTAAATAAGTTAAACCCAAACTATGCTGATATTCAATTAGGTGCAACGGTAACTGATATTGAACGTAGAAAAGATGGCATTATAGTTACTTATACAAAGGGAGGTATATCACATCAAGTTTTCACAAAGCTATTATTAGGAGCTGATGGAGATCATTCGATAGTACTAAGGAAATTAAGTAGTAGAAAAATTGATAGAAATTATTATGCCGCTGCTGTTAGAATGTATTGTAAAAATATTAAGGGCATTGAAAAAGATAATTTAATTGAGTTGTTTTATTTGAAAAATATTCCTTTGGGATATCTATGGATATTTCCTCTAGCTAATAATATCTGCAATGTTGGAATGGGTCTAGGTAGTAATCATGCCAGTAAACTAAAGTTTAATTTAGTAAAAGAGTTTGAAAAAATCATTACAACAGACAAAGTTTTAGCACCAAGATTTGAAAATTGTGAAAGAATGGAAAGTCCTAAAGGTTGGGGCTTACCAATGGCAGGAGGGAAAAGAGAAATTGTAGGAGATAATTATTTATTATTAGGTGATGCAGCATCATTAATTAATCCTCTAAATGGCGAAGGAGTTGGTTCTGCAATGGTTTCGGGTTGGGCTGCTGCACAATTCGCTGAAAAAGCGTTGGCTAATAATCAATTTGATGCAAATTCAATGCAACATTACCAGCACCAGGCAACCTATAGGCTAAATACAGAAACAACATTTTACAACAATTTTGCTAAAATTGTTCCTACATCTATTCAACATGTTTCTTTGAATTTATTTATAGGAAGTGGTTTTGCAAAAAAACTTTTCGAGAAAGAGGCCAAAAAATGGATGAATAATGCTTTTAATACTCATCTTGAAATAAAATGGTAGTGTTACTTTTAGCAGCTTATGATTTATTCAAGGTTTCCCAAAGAAGATCTTTTAATTCTATCAATCCTTTATTAGTAACAGATGAAATAAATAAGTGTGGAATGCCAGTTGGCAATTCTTTACTAATAGCTTCTTTCAACTCATCATCCAACATGTCACTTTTGCTAATAGCAATGATAAAATCTTTATCAAGCATCTCTGGATTGTATGATTTTAATTCTTGTTGCAGAATGTCAAATTCTTTTTTATGATCATTGCTATCTGCAGGGATTAAAAAAAGTAAAACCGAATTACGTTCTATATGTCTTAAAAAACGATGACCCAATCCTTTTCCTTCAGCAGCACCCTCAATAATTCCAGGTAAATCGGCAATACAAAATGATTGCTGATCTCTATAAGCAACCATACCTAATTGAGGAGTTAAAGTAGTAAAAGCGTAATTAGCTATTTTTGGTCTCGCAGCTGTTATTGAAGAAAGTAAAGTAGATTTACCGGCATTGGGAAATCCTACCAAACCCACATCTGCAAGCACTTTCAACTCTAAATTTTTCCAACCTTCTACACCGGACTCTCCTGGTTGTGCATGTTCGGGTACCTGGTTGGTTGGTGTAGCAAAATTGCTATTGCCTAAACCACCTCTACCCCCACGCATCCAAATGTATTCTTGTCCGTCTTCTAAAATTTCTGCTTCTTTTTTGCCGGTTTCTTCATCACGAGCAATAGTACCAAGAGGCACATCTATATAAATGTCTTTTCCATCTCTTCCTGTACAATTGTCTTTACTTCCATTCTCTCCATTTTCAGCTAAGACATTCTTAAAATAGCGTAAATGCAATAATGTCCATGTATTACTATTTCCTCTTAAAATAATATGGCCACCACGTCCACCATCTCCACCATCAGGTCCTCCCATAGCAGTGAGTTTATTGCGCATAAAATGCTTTACCCCTGCACCTCCGTGGCCGCTTCTGGCAAAAATTCTAATATAATCTATGAAGTTGTTTCTTTCTGACACATTGCAAATATACAACTTTGTAATTTGAGCTATTTTTTCAGCTCATTCCAAGTCTGGTAAAGATTTTCTTGAGGCGGGCGATTTTCAGGAATTTCCCTGAGTGGATTAGTTTCCATCCAATATTTTTTCATTTCTTCCGGTAGAGATTGGTAAAGTTGAGTCCCTTTTGTTTTCCAATTGATCATTTCGTCGGACACATCTTTTATTTTTTTAGCAGGGTTGCCAGCTAGCAATGTTCTTGCTTCAATTATTTCATCTGCTTTCACAAAACTCAATGCCCCAACAATAGATTCATCTCCCAGGATCACATTATCCATAATAACACTATTCATTCCGATCAAACAATTTTTTCCAATAGTCGCTCCATGAATAACTGCACCATGGCCAATATGTGCATTTTCTTTTAATAAAACAGTTGTGCCAGGAAACATATGAATGGTGCAGTTTTCCTGCACATTACAACCATCTTCAATAATTATGGCACCCCAATCTCCACGAATAGCTGCTCCTGGTCCAACATAAACATTTTTACCAATGATTACATTTCCGGTAACTGTGGCTTGTGGATGAATGAATGAAGATTCATGTATCACGGGTATAAATCCTTTGAAAGCATATATCATAAAATACAATTATTAAACAACCGCCTTGCCAGTTCTAAAACAGGTTCCTTTAAATAATGCAATAGTTTGCTGTTCTTGGTTGGTGATGGTAATTTGATATAAGCCAGTACTTCTGCCATTATGCATTTCTATTGCTTCTGCTACAAGTGTATCACTAATATGAACAGCCTTTATAAAATTAATGGAAGTATCAAGGGCTACTGATAAATTATTTCTACTGTTACAAGCGAATGCAAAAGCGCTATCAGCTAATGAAAATGCGATTCCACCATGCACAATGCCTAATCCATTCAACATTTCAGGACGAACAATCATTTTAATTTTACTGTATCCTTCTCTAATCTCAATTACTTTGATGCCTAACCAATTAGAAAAGGCATCAGTTATTAGCATGTGGTTGACAATTTCTGAGGGATTCATTTTTAGTTTTTTAAGATGATCAATTGCCTTTGTATATCGGTGCTCTTTTAGCCAAAAATGCTTCTACGCCTTCTTTGAAATCGTTGGTCGCTGCTGCTTTTTGTTGTAGCTGGTCTTCTAGTGCCAACTGTTGGGTTAAATTATTAGTAGATGATGTGTTGAGTGCTTCTTTGATATAAGCCAACGCTTTTGTAGGCATTTGTGCCAAGGTTGTTGCAATTTTTTTGGTTTCATCCATAAAAACAGATTCATCAAATACCTTGTACAACATTCCCATTTTAAGTGCTTCATCAGCACCAATTTTATCTCCTAACATCATCAATGCGCTTGCTCTCTGAAAACCAATTAAACGAGGCAATGTATACGTTCCTCCACTATCAGGTATCAAACCAATTTTAGAGAATGCCTGAATAAAAGATGCTGATGAAATGCTTATTACAATATCACATGCAAAAGCTAAATTGGCTCCGGCACCTGCAGCAACTCCATTTACTGCAGCAACAACTGGTTTTTGCAGATTCCTTATTCTTTCGATGATTGGGTTATAATGCTCGCCTAAAATTCTTTGCATTCCAGGACCATTTGGGTCAACCACTTCAGCCAAATCCTGACCTGCACAAAATCCTTTACCTGCACCCGTTAAAACAATACAACGAATGGATTCATCTAATGCACAGTCATCTAATATTTGTTGAAGCAATAAAGCCATTTCTCTATTAAATGAGTTAAGCTTATCGGGTCTATTTAGGGTGATGGTTGCAATTCCATTCTCAATGGATAATAGTATAGAAGACATTGATAAATTTTTAGAGATTAATTCAATAACAAGTTAGCCATATTTAATGGCATTTAAAATAATCGAAAGGTTCTTTACAATCCATGCATTTAAACAAAGCCTTACAGGCAGTACTTCCAAATGCTGAGACTAAAGTTGTATTGGTTGAATTGCATTGCGGGCATTCGATTTGAAGATCTTCTAAATAAACATTATCGAAACTTTTTCCTACAGGAGGCGCAATGCCATAGGCTTTTAATTGTTGTTTTCCATTTTCGGTAATCCAATCGGTTGTCCAGGCAGGAGAGAGTGACTGCTCAATTTTTGTTTGATGGAATCCTGCAGCTAGCATCGCCATATTAATTTGTACTCGAATCAAATCCATTGCAGGACAACCTGAATAAGTTGGTGTGATGGTGATGGTAATGATTGGTTCACTTGAATCTGTTTCATTTTGA
The DNA here is from genome assembly GCA_040403975.1 of Sediminibacterium sp. Lineage (GTDB taxonomy): Bacteria > Bacteroidota > Bacteroidia > Chitinophagales > Chitinophagaceae > Sediminibacterium. The sequence goes on along the minus strand of JBBAJS010000013.1, from coordinate 828 downwards.
ATGCTAACATTTCTTATAACTCCTAAATCAGTAATGGTTAAAACAGGAATTTCAGGATCATTAATAGTTTTCAAAATAGCCCATACAATATCTGCAGTCGCTCCTTCTAATAAGATAATATTTTTGTTTTCTGAATTCATAATGCTCCCCCTTTAGAGCCTGTCCCGACTAGTCGGGAGGGCTTGGGTTTGGGGTGTTACCATTCACTATTCGGATATGCTCTTTGTAAATGTTGCATTTCAGCTAAAATAAATCCTAAATGTTCTGTATGAATTCCATTTAGGCCACCTTCTTGCATCCATTTATTTTCAGGTATCATTAATGTTGCTTCATTAAATATAGATGCTACTTTTTTATTCCAATTCAATTCAATTGACTCATCATTTCCCGAAAATAATTCTCCAGTATATGGCCACAAATAGTCAATTGCTTTTTCTATTTTATTTTTACTTTCATCAGTACCATCACCTAAGCGAATCACCCAGTCTCCACTCCACCTTACATGATAAGTTACTTCTTTCAAAGATTTCTCTGCAATGGCACTCAATTGAGCGTCCTCATTTTTTATTAATTCATTATATAAAAAATACTGGTAACTGCTAAATAAAAAGAGTCTCAAAGTGGTGACTGCCCAATCTCCATTTGGTAGTTCTAATAGCAAATGGTTTTTGTAATCGGTAGTATCTCTTAAATAGGCTAATGTATCTTCGGTAGCAGGTAAAACAAAACCTAATGATGGATCATTTTTACTGTTAATCAGTTCAGCTGCATACTGATACAAATTCCTTGCTTGTCCGATATAATCTAATGCAATATTCGAAATGGCAA
>JBBAJS010000012.1:67579-101028 GCA_040403975.1 Sediminibacterium sp. | reverse complement strand
AGCTTCCAACACACTGTATGGAAAGGGTTGGGAACTCTCCGATCCGTTTTGTTTACCGTTCGAATAAAAACGGATTCAGAAGTACACAAATAATTAGAATGAGTGTGGAGGACTATGCAAACAAGAAACAATCAAGATGCCCAAGATCACAAGACTACAACGAGAGATGGAACAATTCGATGACGAAAGCTATAAAACTGAATTCAAAGAAGTGGTTCATGTAACGGATCACATGGTTAATGTTACGATGAATGACGGCTCTGTATGGAGTGTAATTCGGTTCGAGGACTTTCTGTTCCCACCTGAGATTTACCGCGAAGGAGAACGAGTAGAAGATATATTCTGCTCAGATGAATCTTGGACTCCTGCACTCACTTCTGTAAAAGTACTATTGATGGTCTATGCACTCAAACCTGAATAGTTCAACAATCCAAAACGGATTCACGCATACTAATGTTTTTACATGTAGTGTTCTGGAATACTATAATCAAAATGACGACCTACGCCCCCAAGACCCTCCTACGACTTTACAAGACCGATAACACCTATGTTTGCACCGCTGTGGTGCTTAACACTGGTCAGGTCTATGAAGTTAAAAATAATGACGGTGCAGAAAAGAAGACATACGATTCTCATGAGAGCTGGAAAGCAGAACGTGGAGCTGATATGGAAGTTCGTGCAGATGCAACCAAATCATCAGGATCTATTACTGGAAAGCCTGATGCAAACGGGTTTATCGATCATTGTGGTTACGAATATACCCAGTGGTTACTTTTCATCATGAAAGAAGGTGCTCCTCATCTATTGAAGAACGAGGCAGTTCGTGATGCGTTCAACAATCTGACTGCGACTGTGAACAAGTATCGTGAAGTGCTAACACCTAACGGATCAGACTATACTAGACGGTGGAAGTATTATGAATGCAATATCGGGTCACTATATAGTGTATTTGGTGGGTTTCCAGTGCATGTGTCTGCACGCCCTTTTCCCGCAGAATATGGAGAAAAAGAGATTAAGACCGCACATATAGATCTTATTGGTCTGATCGGACCTGATGTAAAAGCGTATCTGAAAAAAAAGAATGCTCAAATCAATGCTGCATGCGATTTGAAGTATAATCAAAAGAAGATCTTGAAGTTTCAATACAAGGCAAGTAAACTTGCTAAGGAACTTAAATCAGTAGAATGGGTATTGCAGGATTTAAAAGAAAAGAAGGCAAAGCTAGAAGAGATCATCAAGAGCTAAACAAACATTAATGTATGTTTTTCCATTCGTATTTTCCTTTTTATCTTTTTAAATAATACATACAATGCCAGGCATCGATATTCTCATAGTAACATATGTGAATGATTTTGTCTGGGCTGAGTTCTGTCTCAAAAGTATCAAAAAATATGCAAAAGGGTTCCGAAACGTCATATTGGTAACAGATGATGATGGAAATACTGTACCAGATAGTTTGGCTAATATTATGCCAATCAACATAATCTACAAAAAACAGCCCGACACATTCCCTCCAAACTTGCAACATCGACCTGGATATTTGTGGCAACAGTATCTGAAACTCAATTGGACAGAATATACTGATGCCGATGCTATACTTGTTATAGATAGTGATGAAATGCTGACAAAAGAACTGTCAACATCCGATTTTAGAGATGCACATGGAAGATGGAGATGGTTTTATAGGAACTGGGAATTTGCAGATAGTGCAAACGTATGGAAAGCACCAACAACTGAACTACTACAATTTGAACCAGAGTTTGAAGCAATGTGTTGTTCTCTTTTCATTTTTGAAAGAAACACAACTTACAGATTCATAGATTACTTGAAAAAAATACACAACGCAACCAGTCTGTGGGATGTTCTATTCAAGTATGATCTAAAAATGTTTAGTGAATTCAATGCGTACGGTTCGTATGTGAATAAATTCGACCAAGATATCGTATACTACAAAGTTTTGAATAACAGTGATATTTCAAAATTTTGCAATGCGAATATATATCGTTCGTGGTCATATGGTGGATTAAGCGAAGAAGATAAAACAAATAGAGAAAATATACTCGCAAAAACGGATTGATAATATACACTAGTTATTGCTTAGTACAATATGGATATCAATACTACTACTACTACGACTGTTAACAATATGGCACCGCCGCACTCAGCGCGTGCAAATGCATCTTGGGGAGGATACGATCAACCATTACATTACTGGTGTATTTACTGGGCGGGGGTGGGAGCAGAGGTTGATCCTAAATTTGAAAAGTATGGCGTGTATTGCGGGCATCCTGAATGTCCAGATAAGAGTGTTAAAACTAATACTCATGAGGTAGAGAAAAAGTAAAACATGTAAAAATGTTTTTGTTTACGTTTTTTTTGTGTTTTTGTGTTTTGGTTTAGATGGGTCCGTTATCTTGCCAGTAGTGGTAGGTCTCCCAGTACTCGCGACGCTCTTCATCATCCATCGACTCCCATGCCTCTTGCGCAGCCAACTCGGCAGGATCGTATTCATGTTCATCGTCGTCTCGGTACTCGATGCGACCTCCTGCGGTGACTCTGTAATAGTAACCGTCTTCACTGTCGCTGTCCTCATCATCCTCTTCCTCTTCTTCATCCTCCTCTTCGATCGGTTCGAGTAGACCTTGACCGATCAGATGGGTTCTGAAACAGTCGACGCAGACCTTGTGCAACGACTCGTCGCCGTTGAGGTCTTCGTACTCGATCCACTGGATCGCTTTATGTTTTTTACACGCGGAGCACGTGCGATTTGCGTCGATGAGACGTTGTGCCAAGCAGCATGTACACTCGCAAGAGCAGTACATACTATCAAGGCAGCCGCGATTGTCGTAGCAGCCACACGGTTCCCCTGAGGGAACGGTCATATTGAAGATGTCTTCGTGGGAGGGTGTCATTTCGAAGAGAGTAGTCATCTTGGTGTGCGGAGGTGTATTGCATAGTTCCACACTGGACATACTTTTCTGGATACTCACCAATCCGTTTTTGTCAACTCACCAAAACGGATTCATGAGTTTCCGGAGAATCGGATTAGAGTGGGTAATACGCTCCAAGCACATGCTAAAACCGTATTCAATACCATTGAGGGGTATAAGCTTTCAAGCGCACAAAGCAACAACACGACACAACTACGACACAACACGACAACAAAATGACAACCGTTCTTCCTCCCATCTTTATCTCCGCCTCTTGGGGTGACGAGATGATGGTTGAAGAGCAGATGGCGGACTCTAAGTTCGTCAGCATTCCTCGCCCCGATTGGGAAGAGGAGAAGCGTCGTGCTAAGACTTCGAAGCGATTCAAGTCTTGGAACGACTGGCTCGCATGGGCATCGCGAGTCGACGATAAGCGCCGGGCTTTCCGTCAACCCAAGCAGATGGCAGTGGTACAGAGCGTGCTCAGCCAGCTGTTGGAGCTGCGTAAGGAGTACATCCATACGCCAGCAGTCCACTTCTATACGGTCGAGTCGCAACAGCGCGAGATCAAGAAGTTGGAGAAGGACATTCTCTCGTGCGTGGGTGGCGCAGATGCGCTTCGCCGTGCAAAGATGCGTGATCCTGTGGAGGATGAAGAGGAGGACATTAAGTCAGTTGCATCTGACGACAGCGATGAGGTAGACCTGGCACGGTTCGCTCGCATGATGATTCGTGCTTAAACAGAACAAAAACTCAAAAAACACAAAACCAAACAAAAACGAATAAAACCTGAAAAATAAAAACATTTTTCACTGAGATGGAGCACATCAAACGATTATATTCCGAAGTTGTAGAACTGGCTGCACACAAATCTGCAACGTTCTATCAGTGCTCACTATGCGAAGACAAAGTATATACGTTCGTTGAAAATGGTGTTCGTATTTGCTTTCGTTGTAAATTTAGTTCAAGTCCGCCGTACCGTTGCGGATTCTGTTTGTTAGGATGTTATAATTGTAAAAAGTAAGAGATGTCCACTGGATACAGAAACAGGACACGTTTTTGTCCAGTACTCGATACTGGCTCAAATTCTGTCGGACGAGTAAATAGATCTATTGTACGATATTTTCCAGGTGGCGTATATTCTATATGTTCATGCCCTCCATCAGTGTCAGGAGATATACCGGTTGGTTCAAATTGGTCATTGTATCCAGCATTGCAGAATGTTGACTTTGCAAATCAACAGCTGATTGGTGTATCAACAATCGGTGGTATACAGTTTCTTATTTCAGGAAATTCAAACTATATTTTTGGAAATGGTGCAGGTGCAAACTCGTTTGCTTCAAATATGGTTATATTTGGAAACAATTCTGTAACATTTTTCAATGGTAGCAATCTGAATGCATTTGGATGGAACGCAGGTGCGGTTATTACAGCAGCACTAAGTAACATTAACTTGTTCGGCGAAGGCACTGGTACACGTACAGCAGGATCATTTTTGAACTGTATTGGACCATATGCCGGAGTATCAAATACTGGTAGCTTTGTTAACGCAATCGGTACTTACGCTGTTGCGAATAATACCGGGTCCAATGTTAATGCGATTGGTCCTTATTCAGGGTACAGTAATCAGTGCAATGATTGCGTATTTGTAGGATCGTATGCTGGTCAATCAAACAGTGTATATGGTACAGTGGCAATCGGTGAATACGCAAACTCTGGAATAGGTAGTTATGCTGGGTACCAAAATAGTAATTCAAATACTATCATTATTGGTTCAACCGCGGGATACAATAACTGTGGATCGTTTGTTGTATTGGTGGGTACTGCTGCTGGTTACAGTAATAGAGGTTCAAATGTTGTAGCGTTAGGAGCATTCGCAGGGGAGAATAACACTTCGGATTTTTCAGTCTGTTTGGGAGCATTTGCAGGACAATCAAATAATACGCTACGCTTGAATGCTATTGGCGATCATTCTTCTATGAATTCATCTGGTGCAAACATTGTATCTATCGGGTCGTATGCAGGAAGCGGATCATCAGGTTCAAATATAACACTTGTAGGTACATTCGCTGGTTCGAATGCAACCGGAGATTCACTGGTTGCAATCGGAGATAGTTCTTTGGTATCTGTATCGGGATCGAATAATATCGGTGTTGGAATAAACGCTGGAAGATCTCTCACAGGTTCTTCAAACATAGCATTGGGTGCTGCATCCGGTATGTCTGCGAGTACAACAAATACTATTCTGATTGGTCAGAGTGCCGGATCATACATGAATGGAGATTCCAATATAGCTATCGGGTATCAAACAGCTATATCGGCTTCTGGATCTCGTAATGTATTTATTGGTCAAAGCGCTGGTTCATATTCTACTGGTGACTCAAACATTGGTATAGGAGAGTCTTCATTGATTTCAAATATCGGTAGTAATTCATTTGCACTGGGGCACGAAGCAGGCTTTTCAAATACTGGCAATTCACTCTTAGCGGTTGGGTATCAATCTGGAAAATCGAATAAAGGTTCGAATGTTATCGCTCTCGGACATTCAGCAGGCACTTCGGCGTCTGGCGATAACGGTGTATATACAGGTTATTTTGCAGGTAACAGCCAAATAGGCATAAATGCAATAGCCGTAGGTAACCAAGCAGGGGTATCCAATAGAGGAATCATCTCAATATTTGTTGGACATTCTGCCGGATCAAACAACAGCGGACAAAATGTGATAACTATCGGTAGTGAAAGTGGGTATCAAAATCGTGCAAGCAATTCTATTATATTGGGAGCTTTCGCTGGAAACCAAATGTCTGGATCAAATATCATCGCAATAGGTCCAGGCACAGTTGCAACTACTGCATCCGGTTATAACAATGTATACATTGGTTCAAATGCAGGGCATCAGCATATTGGTAGCGAAGCAATTCATATAGGATTGAATGCTGGTTCGAATCTGATTGGAAACAACAATATCTTTTTCGGAACAAATGCAGCAGTAAACGCAAGTGGAAACAGTAATATTGCGATCGGTGTTTCAGCAGGTATTTCAAATGTAGGATCATCGAATATCATGTTTGGATTAAATGCCGGTTTCAACAATAGTGGAAACAATGTAACATTTATCGGAAGAGACGTTGGACGTTCAAATAATGGTAACAGCGTGATTGCAATCGGTGCTGCTGCTGGGTTCTCGAATGTGGGGAGTGATTCTGTATTTATTGGAATGAGTGCAGCTATCAGAAATAATGGTAATCGAAATACTATTATCGGTAGAGAAGCTGGATTCAATCTTAGTGGAAATGATAACATTATTTTGGGATACCAAAACTCATCGGGTGCACAAGGCTCTAATATCGTATCGATTGGACCACAACAATTACAAAATACATCAAACAGATTACTGAACGATGGTATCGCGATTGGCATGACCGATGCAACAACACCTGGTGGAAGTAATATTTCGGGTCAACGTTTCATCGCAATTGGTGGGCTTCAAGGTAACACGAATTCAACAGATTCAATCGGCGTTGGGACACGAGCGGGCGGAGGAGGATCAAATATGCGCTCAGTATCAATCGGTTCAAATGCAGGATTGAACAATACTGGATGTAATGCTATATTCATTGGTAACAACCCTGCTGGTATAACCGAAACAACATCATTCACGAATAGTATGATTGTGTATTCTACAATCAGTTCTAGACCGCTTATATACGGAAATCTTGCAACTCTCAGTATGGGTATAGGAACATCGAATCTGCGGGGAGGTGCATTAACAGTATCTGGTTCATCGTATTTTTCAGGGGGTATTCCAGATGGTTCTGGTAATGTAGGCACAAATGATCAATTGCTTACAGGTGGAAGTTTAGGATGGGTTACTGCTCAAACAAGAAATCCTATATCATTTGCAGTAGTGGGTCCATCTTCTGGTTCATATACTGTACCGGGTAGCGGATCGTATAGTTTGAAATACACTGTTATTGGTGGAGGCGGTGGTGGTGGCGGAAGCGTTATCGGAAGCACCGCAGCAGGTGGAGGAGGAGGAGGCTCACAAATAGTCACTGGCAGTTTAATACTTACTGCCGGAACTTTAATATCGTACTCAGCAGGTAGTAATGGCGTAGGAGGTCCAGTATCTGGTACTGTTACCAGTTCTAATGGAACAAGTGGTGGTAATAGCTCTATAACTGTAAATGGATTATCATTAATATCATTCGGAGCAAGCGGAGGTTTTGGTATTAATATGTTTGCGGGCGGCAATGGAGCGTCTGGATGGTATGGAGGAGGAGGAGGGGATGGAGCAGGAACAGCAGCAGGCGGGAGTGGTGTGTATGTAAACGGAAATCCAAGTGCACCTATTGGAGGTAATGGCGGTGGACCAAATGCAGGCATCGGAGGTTCGACAATAACATCTGATATAACTCGTGATGGTGGGGGCGGCGGAGGTGGTTATGGTGGTGGAAACGGTGGTAACGGAGGCTTCAACGGTGCATTTGCTAGATATTATGGTGGCGGAGGAGGAGGTGCTGGTGGATCTGCAACCGGCGGCAATGGTGGTGCAGGATTCATTTCTATAACGTTAATACCTATCTAATAATAAGTAGTAGATGTCTTCCGATGATTATGCATGGTCGGCATACCCCGCAATACACAATGTCGATTTTGCAGGGTATGGCATCAGTAGTGGTTTACGAATTATTAACGGTACACCTATCAGTTTTGCAAGTTCAACCAACCGAATAGCTATCGGTTCTAACACTACATGCAATAGTACGGGTACAAATATCACAGGTATAGGTTCGAACGCCGGAATGAATACCGCTGGTTCGTCAAATGTTTATATAGGTGCGCTGACAGGAGTTGGTAATCGTGGGAATAGAACGATCGCTATCGGTGCACAAGCTGGTACCTCAAATTTTGGAGATGATGTTGTGGCATTTGGAACAAACACTGCATCATATACATCGTCAACTGGTGATAGTCTTATTGCTATCGGTGTTGATTCAGGAGTATCGAACATAGTATCGAATACAGTAGCAATCGGTACATCGGCAGGGTATTCAAATGCAGGTGCAAATCTACTTGCTATTGGAAAGGGCGCAGGTGCATTCAATACACGTTCAAATGTAGTTGCAATTGGTGCATCTGCTGGATTATTGAATACCGGATCAAACGTAAACGCAATCGGGTTGAACGCCGGTTTTTCAAATAGTGGAAATAATGCCAATCTTTTTGGTGATATCAAAAATACTGGTAATAATGTGAATATTTTTGGGTTCAATATGGGTGTACAAAACACAACATCTGACAATATAAGTATTGGAAATTCTGCAACACTATCTTCATTGGCTATTGGAAGTCGTGCAGGATATGCAGGCATCGCAATCGGTGCAGATTCTGCAACCAGTAATACTCAACTTTCTACAATCGCAATAGGTATGTCTTCTGCATTTTCAAATACAGGAGTAAACGTTACTGCAATAGGTAATAACACTGGTATTCGAAATACTGGATCAGCTGCAATCATTATTGGAACAAATGCTGGAATATCGAATATACGCGATTATGCAACAATTATCGGTGTATCTGCTGGTTTCAGAAATGTTGTTGATAACGTGATTGCAATCGGATCAAATGCAGGATCATCAAGTATAGCAATTGGTATATCATCGGGAGCCGCAAGTTCAAATAATATTGCCATTAGTAGAAATGCTGCATCTGGAAACACAGGATCAAATGTAGTGGCTATCGGTGAGAATGCAGTTGTATCCAACAGCGTTCCACATGCGATTGGCATTGGGTCCGCCGCATTATTTCGAAATAGTGCATCGAATGCTGTCGCATTAGGTATCGAAGCTGGGTATATAAATACAGGTTCAAATCTGATTTCAGTTGGTAATAATGCTGGATACTCAAATAGTGGTGTTAACCTTGTTGCTTTTGGAGTAAGTTCTGCATTCAGAAATACTGGACAAAATTCTGTTGCGGTTGGTGCACAAGCAGGCTATTCAAATGCTGGTTCAAATTTGGTTGCACTAGGTACCTCAGCTGCGTATCAGAACACACAATCGAACGTAATCGCGATTGGAACAAACACTGCTGCTGGTGGTGGCGCACGTGCATGGTCTGTTAATATTGGTACAAATACGGTTACAACACAAGCAAGTATTGCGATTGGTGAAAATATTTCAGGAACAACTGTGAACACAATTTCTATTGGTTCAAATGCAGGTGTTTCAAATGTACATGAATCTTCAATCAATTTAGGAGAACGAGCTGGGTACGCGGGAAATACTGGAATATCTATCGGTAAAAACACCGGATCGAATGCTACCGGATCAAATACTGTGTTTATAGGAACACTAGCGGGCGTAAACAGTTCGGGATATGGAAATATTGGTATTGGATCCAATGCAGGATTGAATGTATCTGGAAGCTCCAACATGTTTATTGGTGCAAATGCAGCAACAAATACATCGAGCACGTTGTCTGTGTATATAGGAGCAAACGTAGGGAATTCAAACAGAATAACAATATGTAATGTGATTATTGGATCATCTGCTGGTACTAATTTACAGAACTCTTCAAGCACTGTTATTATTGGTGAAAATGCAGGAATTAATATGTCAGGTGTATCCGACAGTATCATTGTTGGTAATGAAGCTGCTACAAATACATCTTCTTCGTTTATAGTCGCAATCGGTAGAAACACAGGTAAAAATGCATTTTTAAACAACGGGTCAGTTATTATCGGAACATCCACTGGCGTGTCTAGTTCAGGTACAGGAAACACATTTATCGGTAAAAATGCCGGAGTAAACAGTTCCGGATCTTCAAATGTTATAATTGGTAGAGATGCAGGCATTTCAAATACTGGAAGTAATTCGTTATTTATAGGATCAGCTACCGGATATGGAACGGTTGGTAATACAAATATTGCTATCGGGACATCCGCAGGATATTGCGCGAGCGGATCAAATATTATTTGTATAGGTTCTAATGCAGGTATATTCAGTGGTAATAATATTTATATCGGCAACAATCCTTTACAAATACAGCCCCTACCAAGAGGGTTAGTAGTATATTCATTGAGTGGAACTAGTCCGCTGATTGTTGGTAATAGTTCGTTAAGACAGGTAGGGTTCGGAACAAGAACTCTATCTTCTGCATTAACATTGAATGGAAGATTGGCGACACAGTCGATTATGGATGTGTGTGCGTCTACTGGCAATGCGAATCAGATTTTAACATCAACAGGTGCAGGTGTCAGATGGATAACTGGTACTACACCTATAACTATTTCAAGTTATTCGATTGTAGGTCCATCAAGCGGTTCAATCACACTCGCGTCTGGATATATAAACTATCTGATTGATTATACTGTGATTGGCGGCGGTGGAGGGGGCGGGTATATCGGCGGCGGCGGTGGTGGTAGCTACGTATTAAACGCTACACAAGCAGTCAGTGGAGGTAGTGCGATATCGTGGACAGCTGGTTCAAATGGTTCAGGCGCAACAATATCGATTGCTTCAACCAATGGCGGATCTTCTTCAATAACACTTGCAGGCGTAGTATATACCGTAAGTGGTGGAGATAGAGGTTTGAATGGTACTGGATCCGCAGGCGGACAAGGTGGAGGCGGTGCATACGGCGGTGGCGGTGGTGGTGGGCATAACACAGGAAATCCAGGAGGTACTGGTGGCATAGGAACTATACGAAGTGGAGCATCGGCAATATCGAATAATGGTACAATCGCAAGTGCTGCTGGTGCTAATGGAGGAGGGTTTAATGCAGGATTAGGTTCGATTACAAACACTAGTTACGGTGGAGGAGGAGGAGGCGGAGGTTATTTAGGTGGAAATGGTGCAGGTATTACTGCTGCATCAAATGGCGGTTACTATGGCGCAGGCGGCGGCGGCGGTGCAAATATACCAAACATAACAAATGGAGGCAACGGTGGATCAGGTTTTGTATCGTTCACAATTTATCCGGTAAATGCATAAGATGAGTCAGTGGTCAGTGTATCCTGCATATCGTACAGTAAATGTTGCTGGATACGATATTCAGAATATAACATCTATTAACGGAGTACCCGTTCAATTTAATAGTTCTTACTCAATTGTGAGTTTGGGAACAACAGTCTCACCATCTAACGCACCTGCGTCCACTGCAACAATTGAAAGAGATTTGAGTGATTACTCTGTCGATGTTGGCACAGTTGGATACGGAAACGCTGGGAGTGGATCTGAATTGTATATTTTTCAAGTAGATCCATCTGACGTACAAGAGTCTCTTGCAGAAATCGAATGGATTGGTTTGACATCTGATACTAAATATGCTGAAATGGAGCTTGTCGCTCAGAAAGCAAACGACCCAGATCCTCAACAGTTTGGATATACAGCAGCTATTGATGAAAATAATTCATCTGGCGGAAATGCTGCGGTAACAACTATTGTAGCCGGTTCTGTATCAAACTTGAACTCTCTTGGGTATGGTGCAGCCGCACAAATAATTGGGCAGTACATTAATGCAATTGGTGTTTCTGCTGGTTACACAAGCTACGGCGATTCCAATAACTTTTTGGGAGTGCGTTCTGGAAGTGAAAGCTATGGTTCTGAATTAGTGTTTATGGGTACAGATTCTGGCAATCATAACACCGGAGATTCGAATATATTTTTGGGTACGTCTGCTGGATATTCCAACTTGGGTAACCAAGTGATTGGTACTGGTACGACATCATTGTATAATAACAGCGGTGGTGATATACTAATTGGTCTGGGCACAGATAGTGGAAGATCAAATGTCGGTTCCAATAGTGTGTTTATTGGCGTTTCTGCTGGATTTTCGAATACAGGTAATTCTAATGTTGCAATTGGGTACCAGTCGCTATTACTGAATAGTGGTAATAATGTGGTTGGTGTTGGAACATCCGCAGGTAGTTCAAATGTAGGATTGTACAACGTTTTTATCGGTAGAAGTGCAGGACTTTCAAACCGCGGTAATTCTGTTTTGAGCATTGGGTCATACAATGGACAAAATAATAGTGGAGACAATGTGACATTTATCGGAAATAATGCAGGAGTTAGTAATGTAGGATCAAATATAGTATTTGTGGGACTATCTGCTGGGGTTTCAAACAGTGCTTCAAACGCTGTTGCTATTGGTCAGTATGCAGGTATTCAAAACAGAGCACGATCATCTGTGTTTGTTGGATCATATTCTGGTTCGAATATTTCTGGATTGAATCTGACAGTCGTTGGACAGAGTGCTGGAATAGGTATCAATTCTACATATTTGGGATTTAATTCTGGATACAACTCTTCCGGATCATCTGTTGTATCAATTGGTACAAATGCAGGTGATTCTGCGACTTCTAATTCGAATAGTGTATACATCGGACAAAACGCAGGAAAAAGCAGTTCGAATGGCACAAATGTATTTATTGGCGTTTCTGCGGGTGTTCTGTCAACAAACATAAACAAAATAGGATTGGGTTATGAATCGCTAGTCTCAAATACTGGATCAAATGTGATTGCAATTGGTACAAACTCTGGTAAAAATGCAGGTAACGGACTTCACAATGTGTTTATTGGACAGAATACGGGAACATCATCAAACTACAATGTGATTTTTGGAAATGGTGTTTCAAATTTGGCAGGTGCGACATATGGATTTGCAGCGGGTATGAGTGCAGGTCTACAAACAAACTCATTAACATTGGGAACAAGTGCAGGATTTGGTGCAACAACTTCTAATCTGTTTGCTATCGGTACAAACGCAGGGGTTTCACTTTCAGGTATTAATTCAACAGTTATCGGAACAAATGCTGGGTATCAGAGTAGAGGAACTGATTTAACAGCAATTGGATTTGGAGCTGGATACAATAATTCTGGGAGTTATGTTTTAGCTATCGGAATGAGTGCAGGTACTTCAAATAGAAATGATAGAGTCATCTCAATTGGATCAAACACTGGAATCAATAATAGTGGTTCAAATGTTGTATTGATTGGCAACAATGCGGGTATTTCAAATGCGGGAAGTAATGTTATCGCGATCGGTATTTCAGCTGGCGCATTCAATATTGGTAATGATTTGATATCGATAGGTACTTCAATCACAAATATATCTGGGAACTTTAATATTCTGATTGGTCAGAGCGCAGGTATATCGTCCAGAAATAATAGTAATATATTTGTGGGTATTAACTCTGGAAGAAATGTATCTGGAAACAATGTTATCGCATTAGGTCAATTTGCGGGTTCCAACTTATCTGGAAGCGATAGTGTGAGTATTGGGTTTCAAAATAGTTCTGGATATGTTGGCGGAAACAGCGTGTCTATTGGTAATAATGCACTAACTGCTAATACAGGATCAGGTAGTGTTGTATTAGGTGTCAATGTATTATCAAATAGCTCGAATACTGATAACACGATTGCAATCGGAAGTTCTACTGGACAAAATATTTCAAATAGCGTATTTGTTGGAAGTAATGTTGGATCTGGAAGAAATATACCAAATTCGGTTGGGATAGGTTCAAGCGCTCTTAATGGTGCAAGCGGAGGTGTTTTTGTTGCACTAGGACCTAATGCTGGGTCGAATGCACGATTATCTGAAATAGCAAGGTTTATGGGACCACTAGCAGGCGGTGGTACATCAAACAGTAAAGATGCAATCGCCATTGGTTATGCAGCATTAACAAACAATTCCGGATCAAATGTTATAGGTATTGGAACGAATGCAGGATTTGGAAATAATTCGGTCAATTCTATATTTATAGGGTCAAATCCTAACACAAGTATTACAAATACGATAAACAACAGTTTTACAGTGTATTCCGATAATGCAACTGCACCTCTACTATATGCTAATCTTACAACGATAAGTTTAGGAATAGGTACATCAAATCTGAGTGGTACACTATCTGTATCTGGGGCACTTACCACAACAGGTATACTCGATTCGAATAATAGCGTTGGAACGTCATCACAAATACTGACAGCAGGTTCAGCAGGAAATTCGTTGGTGTGGTCGAATAATCCGTATATCAGTGGATCTTCTTCTATTGTAATCAGTGCACTAGGACCTTCTTCTGGTACATACACTGTTCCCTCAGGTACATATACGCTGAATTATCGTATTATTGGTGGAGGTGGTGGTGGGGGTGGCGGTAACACCGGAGGTGGAGGCGGTGGTGGCGGAAGTACTTGGGTATCTGGATCAGAGAGAGTTACAACAGGAAATACATTATCATGGAATGTGGGGGCAGCAGGAACAGGAGGACCACAGGGTGGAAGCGGGGGAAATGGTGGAGATACTAGTTTACTTATAAACAGTGTTATAGAAGCAACTATAAGCGGAGGTGGTGGAGGAAGAGGAGCGTTTATCAATGGAGCAGTCGGAGGGATTGGATTTTATGGCGGTGGGGGAGGAGGAGGAAGAAGCACCGCGTTTGGAAGCGCTTCGCTTGGGGCGTCGGGAGGTATAGGATATTATGTTTCAGGACAGAGTGGTCAAATCGGAGGATCGGTGGGAGGATACGGTGGAAATGGAGGATATGGTGGTTTAGGTGGTACAAGCCCGACTGATAACGGTGGTAATGGAGGGGGCGGCGGGGGCATTGGAGGTGGTAATGCTCCAAGGGGTGATGCAACTTATTATGGTTCTGGCGGAAGTGGAGGTAGTGGTAATGGTCCTTCCCAACTTCCAGGCGGCAACGGAGGTGCAGGATATATGATACTCGAACTGATCAGACAGTAAAAAAGTTAATCTACCAATTTACTGGCACATCAAACTTTCTGCAAAGTAACAGTCTCCGTCATATCGGTGAGGTACAGTTCCCACTTGAAATGCGCCGATAAATCGAACGCGGTTTGATGATCCCCAACTTACACGTACCACAATGTCATATTCATTTCCATATTGTGGAACATCAATCTCGATAACCTTCCACCAAGTGGTACTACTATTGTCGTTTTCCATAAGATGGATCATACGTTGTAGCGCGTCTGCACGAACAGTGTGTGCAGAAACCAACGAAATCATATCACCTTCGCGCATGTTCATAATAAGATATCCAATCATTTTAACAGATGATACTTACTATCACCCGTTAAAGTGGATCCGTTTTACGTCAAAAATGGATTATTTCAATCCAGAAGTAAGTTAATATCACACAATGGATATCAAGCAAGAACTCAAAAAGCGAGGAGCTGCTACGTTTGGAAGCTATGAACGTTGTAAAGCGCGTCTGCAACGTTTTCTAGATCAGGAAGCAAAGCCTATCCAAGAATCAGAAGAGAAACATATCGTGGTTGATCTACCTACAACAGATGATAAGGTCATTCATCTGAATGAAGAGGATTACGATGCAGCAGCCACGCTTCTTCAATTCAATGAGATTGAAGATGTTGTTCAGAAGTACAGGGCATATCTGGCTGAACGTATTGCCACAATGGAGAGCACTTACTATGAATGGAAACTTGCAGAATCAAAATTGCTTGAAAAATGGATTGGTGAGTTCCCGAGAAATTAAATAGTAGCATGGAAAATGATCAAATTCGGCAAATTGATAAGCGCGGATACAGACAACTTCGTCCGGTACGGAAAGTACGGATCGGAGTTTGTCGTATTCAAAGGACTCTTTATGGGTTATGACGACTCACAAGAACTCTACGACCAAGAAATCAATTACCAAGAGCTTCTATCGAAAGATGGATTGGCTCCTAAACTACTAAAAAAGAATGTCAAAGCAGACAAGAACAACCGAAAGTTTGTAATGTGGATCTGTGAAGATGCAGGTCTACCGATCGAAAAAGCCGATGTACCAGAAGCTAACAAATTGTTGGACATTCTATATGACCGCGGTATTATCTTGAACTGGTATGTCGAACAATGCATGTTTGTGAAAGGGTTTGATGGTAAGATTCGTGTAACTGATTTCAAACAGGCAGAGACTTACGACGAGCCAATTGGAAAACACAATCGTAAGTATATTTAATGGAAAGCATAGTAAAGAGTGCTGCATCGCTTGCAATGGTGTATACCGCACATTACAGTAGTGTAAAAGTGTATGACAATTTTTGCGTGCCTGATGGAGTATGGGGATATATTACAGGTATGTTGACAGCAGGAAGCCCTGCATGTAACGTAGCCCTCAAAGTCGCTGAAAACACTGGTGCATCGTATACAACAGTGTTGACAGTTGGATTGACTAGATTCATTTTAGATTTGCTTACGCGGTAGTACCACCAGTGCTACCAAACCCTCCTGCACCACGCTCTGTATCAGGTAGCTTATTAGCCTTGTTCAGAGTGAACGGTTGTAGAAATGGAAGACACACTTGCATGAGGCGTGTTCCACGAGGTACAACATAATCAGTATCACTCGTATTTTCAAGAGCAGCAATTAGATTACCACGATAGGTTGAATCGATTAGACCCATGCTATTCGCTAGACGCAGAGGGGTCTTTGAGATAGATGACCGAGGCATCAGCCAGAATCCATAGCCCATACTATCCTTTCCACCAGTGACAGGAGTCATCTTAATCTGATGGTCAAGGAATGTTACCTTTTTTGCAGGAAATACAGTATCCTGAGGTACATACAGATCAAATCCAGAATTCATACCGGTGTTAGCGCCATTTTTATAGTAATCAAGATCGGATTCAAACCACATTATATACCAATATCGACCAATCTTTAAACTATTTATGAGTGAGCCTTCTTACAGAGCTCTTTGAGAATATAGAAATACTGCCAAAGCGAATCCTTCGTTTGATCATCCAGTACAGACCAATAGCTCTTAACCTTCTCAAAAATATCTGAACCCTCCGCACCATAATCGACTGGTGTATAATCTAGAAGAAACTTCTCATCACGAGTGTCGATGTACTTTTCATATTTTGAAAGCTCATCGTACATAGTATTGATAACCAGCATAGGGTTCGTCTTCTGAACCATTCCCAAGAATGTCTTGAATGTCAGAAAATCTGCATCTTCTGGGAACATATCGGTCAGATTAGAAACGACATCGCCAAGTGTCGAAAAGAATGCCTTAGTAGCAACAATATTGGACATGTTTATCTATATTTAAGAGCGCGCGATCCCTTTAAATTCCGCATCACGCGCGTTCTGCATTTGTTCCATCATCGACCCTACATTTGAACTGATAGTACCATCAGACATAACCGCATCTTCCCCAGAAGTTCGAATACCTTGTATGAAACTGTATCGGTACTGGTCGTTCTCTTGTTGTGTTTTATCATCGAATACTGAATAACCCTGTGAAAGACCATTCACCTGATTGAATGACCAGAGTTCGGGCTCAGTGGGTCCGGCAGGCGCAGCGGCACGTGCCTGAGGTATTTCACGTCGGGAGTCAACGGGTTTCGAAATACGTGCAAATATAGCAGCCTTACCTACAATGATTTCCTTTGTCTGCGGCACAATCACAGTCGGTACAGACTTCAATTCTGGTGGAATATACTGGCGAGGCGTCGTATCAATACATACAAACCGAAATAGAGATGCCTTATTCAGAGCTTGAATTGTCTGCACAACCTCCTTTGAATTCGAACAACGTTCACTGTAGAACAGAACCGGCACGTGTGGGTTTGCCGACATATTTCCACTTACGCAGATAAAAACGAATACATTGATAACGAATGGCAGAAGAGGAAGTAAAGATGATTCCCGCAAAGACTACTGACACAAATGGCTATCGTATGAAGTTCCAGATCAAGGGAACACCTATTCAATATGCAAATGCAATTCGTCGTATCCTTCTGAATGAGATGCCAGTCGTAGAGGTTGCGGATGTTGTGATTCATGAAAACACAACCCTTATGCCTCATGAAATGCTTCAACTTCGTACTGAACTGTTGCCTGTCAATGTTCGACCATCCGAAGAGGATCTTATTCGATCTGCAAAGCTCTCGGTAAACGTTGCCGGCGAACGCAAGGTTTACACGTCCGACTTTGTAATTACTGGTGGTCGCTCTGATATTATTCTGAAAGATCGAGATCTTGACACACCACTCTATTTTATGAAGATGCGTGATGGCGATAAGCTACACGTTACCGCCGGTCTGCGAATCAATACCAACTCTTCTCATGTATGTGTTGCAACGTATATGTATCATATTAATGATGAACAAGCAGAAGAAGATAAGGCTGAATTTGTAGCCGACAACGAAGGTTGGGATGGTGCTGCCCGAGCATTTGATAACTTCTATCGTCAAAAGTCTTATCACAAGAATGCCAAGGGTCGACCAGACTGGTTTGATTTCGAGGTAGAGAGTATTGGTGTTGTACCTGCACGCGATCTTGTAAAGGATGCTCTAACCATTCTTAAAAAACTAGTAATCGATTGGACCAAGAATGATATTATCCGAGAGAAGGAGGATAACGCTTATCGTATCAATGCAGAATCGGGTGGTCACACAGTAGGAGCTCTCGTTCAAGCGGTTCTATACGAATCAGGACTATGCTCATTTATTTCATACGATATTCCTCATCCTCTGCGTACAGACATGGTTATTCGATTCCTGACCGATAAGAAACCAGAAGAAATTACAGGCTATGTCGCCACGAAAGTTGCAGAGTACTGCGACACGTGTTTGTCTGAACTATAAAAATCAGTGCTTCCAAGTTATAATGGAAGACGGAGACGTACTCGTATTCAATCCAGACACCGAATTCAAAATATTAGAAGAATTTGAATTCGATGAGCTTATTCAGCGCCCAGAAGAAGTAAAGTTTTTTACATTAACTGAACAGACTACTGATTTTTTTGAAAAACTGCTTCCAAAGAAGGGAAAACTTAGCAAAGCACTTATTCAGAAAACTGAATATCAGGTAGCCGCTTTCAAAAAACTGTATTCAAAACTGTTGAAAGAAACACCCACAGGATTTGAAAGTTCTGTGAATGCTCGTCCATCATCACTTCCGTGGATTTCATATTCGAATACAAATGATGTGTTGAGAACTGCTTTCGGTTGGAATGAGCGCTGGACACCACTGTATGCTCCTGATCGAGGACTGCAACCAAACTATTATGTCCAAGTTTTGGATTCTCTACCAAAGAATGCAATCACATATCCTGAGGGTCCTGGGCAAGTGTTGTATCCTTCAACAGTGAATGAAACAAAAGTTCTGGGACCTTATGAGTACACAAAAACGGCATACAAAGAGGATGGTACGTTTATCATCAAAAAAATGCCTAGACCAGATACAGGAGATACTGCAAAATTTACAGGTTACACATTAGGTGTACCTCCACTTGCACCACCGGCACCTCTCGATGGTCATCCTTTTTTGGGCGCGCGTGAAGCACCCATTTATATTGAATCCGATGAACCTCTTGAAGTATTACTCCCTTCGATGGAAGCTATTTTTCAACATGCTGTGCCTCGAACAGCAAATCCATACAAAGATGCTACCCCATACATGAAAATCTATGATGTCAAACTTTCACAGGTTCCTTGGAAAATTTGGAGAGAGAGTTTTCCTCCTGCTGAATTAGTTGAAGAAGGTGCACCGCCAATTGAAATACCTTTCAAATCTGACGAAGGAGCAGCTCCCTCAAAAATACTGACCGATGTATATCGTAGTCGCTGGTTTCCTGGACTTTCGGCAAGATTATGGCTATCAACACAAATTGATGGAGGACAACTTGTCTCAAAGATTTTACAATCTCAATCTGGAAATTTAGGACCCATCGCAATACCTCCACCTTCTATTTTGCCACCTGCTGTTCCGATTGAAGGAGGTCCCGAAGATTGTTTGCCAACAGTCATCACCAATTTTGAAGATTTTGCATCCAGAGGTATTTTTAGAACGCCACGTTGTGCAGTATGTGGATGGTATGGTCATGGCGCTTCAACATGTCCTGATAGAAAGGGTCCAGTCGTAAAAGAGTACAAAAATGGAGGAGGTTGTATTCCTCTTGGTTTGGTGACTTCTGAACGTGAAGAGACAACACACGAAGGAAAAGAAGCATGGACCCCTGGGACAGATGAGAAAATATTGAAGGATTATCAGTCACTGATTATTCAGTATACTGAGAAACCTGTTGATTTGTTTGCAAAAGCACCAGAGGCTCCACCAATGGCTCCTCCTCCGGAAATTCGTGAATTTATTCAGGCAATCATGGACGATCAAAATCGTGTCCCAGAAGACAAAGCCAATGATATTCAAGTTTTATTGGATGATTCTGAAAGTGTACTTGTTGAAAAAATTTACACAGATAAGGACACCAAACAATTCTTAATATGTCAACATACGCTCAGTCAATTTGACGGAGACTACGAAAAAGATTCTGCAAACTTTTTACTGGAATGGTCAGTGGTTGACAGAGGATACAAAGTATGCAAATTTTGTGGAGAGAGGATTGTGAATATTTTGCAAGCACAAGATGAATATGATGAAAATGGTAGAATGATTCAGATGCGTTCGAAAATCAAAAAGCCATCATTCCTTCCAGAGGAGCATTTAACATTTGCAGCCTCTCTCAGAAAGTTGCAAACAGTATTCAATTTGGAAAGCCCAGCAGAAGATATATTCTTTTTGATGTTGTCTCTTATTCAAGTTTTACCAGAAGAGGAACAATTGAAACCAGTACTTGATTTTGTACGTTCAGAAGTTGCAAAAGTCAATTCCAGAATGGCTGGTAAAAAGTTGGAAGGAAAGGAAAAATCGAATGTTGATTATGCATTGTCATTGTTTGGATTGAATGGTGTAGTTGTTCTTCTACAACTTCATAAACCGCAATTGGTCCCTCGTAGATCGTTTGGTTCTAGACCATTGATTCTTCGTGGATTTCCTCGCGATACAGATGATTCATCGGATGCACCCTTAATTGATTCTTTGATGGGAGCACTTGCAAACACGTTTGAAAGTTATCCAAACACGTTTAGAGGAACATCAGCTGTTCTTTTGAGAAATATATTGAACGATAGAAAAACTGTACGAAAGGTTGCAATTTCTTCAATGACAAAACAATTTATTCCTGCATTCAAAGAAAAATTACAACGTTCAAGAGATTCTATGAAGTCGGTGGATGTTTCATACATTATTCAAAATACATTCCAACCTCCGATTGTAAAACCTTCCAAAAATGTTGAATTTTTACCTCCATCTGAAAAATTAACAATAGATACTGAAAAATTCAGATGCAAGGATCCTTCACCCCCGTGGTTGATTCCTTCAATGCCATTTTCATTCAGACAACCTGAACTTGGAATTATTTTGCCAATCCGCCCATCTTCAAAGGCAGTAGGTGTTCCACTTATTCGAGAGGGTCTTTCTGGATACACCCCGACAACAGAAGAAGTCAGAAATCGTCTGAAAAAGAAGGTTCCTGCAAACAAACAGTTGAAAATAGTTTTGGAGATCGATGCCCCTGAATTTTTACGTTCTGTACTTCTAGAATGGATGGTGATTGTAGCAGAATCGCGAACTACAACTGGTGCAATACGTAGATTTATCAGAGAAATTCGACCGAATATCGAGCGTGCATATTCAGATCCCTCACTGCTTCGTGATTATTTAAAGGGTATTTTGATAGAGTTTGTTTCACTGATTGAAGGAGATGCAACGTTAACAACACTTATTGAACGCTCGTTTACAGATAACATTGTAATACGATCATTGTTTGCAAAAGCAGAAGAATCCAAAAAGAGTGTGGATACATTGCGAGCACGTGAACGTGAAGAGTTCAAAGATAGAATGCGTCGTATCCCTGATGCTCAACGTGAAATTACAAAGATTTTGATAGACAAAGGATTAATTTCATATTTGATTACTCGAAGTGATCGTGAAACGTTTGCAAAAGAGTTGGATCTACCTCCACCGCCAACTGCGGAAGCGCCTCCGGAAGTCAACGAGGATGATGTAAATATTGAGCGCGATGTAGGAGCACAAGGAGAAGTTCCCGAAGTGAATGGAGTCGAACTTGAAAATGATTACGGCGATTATGGAGATATGCGAGCGCGCAATGCAGACGGCGAAGAGTATGAAGGTAATCTTCCATTCGCAGATGAAGAATTTTAACTGTCAGAAAGTATAAATGTGGGAGCCTGAGTGGTTTAAGACTATTCCTAGCAATGCGATTTGCAACTATTTCTATATAATTTTCATGATTATTGCGGTTGCCGCTGCGATCGTTCTATTGGGCGATGTTGCATACATGTTTTCGTCCGGAGGCAGAAAGGGTGGTATGATGCTTTTGATGAGATCAGTCATTGCATTCGCTCTACCTCTGGTGAATGCCCTGTTTTTATACATTTTGTGCAGCCGTTCTTTACTTGGAGGTAAATAATGGAAGACGTTCTACAATCGCTTGTCCTGGCGATAGAACCTAATAAACAAATAGCAGGTTATTCATTATTTTACCTGCATTTGACTGCAATGTTTGTAATGCCTTTGGTTTTTATAGGAGTCACAATGCTTCGTATACCAATTTTTATATCTTATGTGCCATTGTACATTTATCATATAGTGAAAAAAGGTTGCCCTGTCACTCGTGTCGAACGCAGACTGCATGGAGAGGACAGAACAGTGATTGATGTGTTTTTGGCGCTGTTAGGTATCAAAGTTACAAATGAAAATAGAAATAAGATGTTAATTGCACTGAGTACAGGATTCATGTTGTTTATGGTTTATGTCATTTCCATCATATCCACTTGATAGTTACGTTTCTTGTATAAAGCAAGACGTTGTTGAAACTGGCGACGCATCGTCGAATCAACAATATCTAAAATTAGAGGATTGACTGTCCTTTTACTTTTTTCAGTACGCAGAATACGACCAACGATCTGGTCAATATCTGGTCTCGGTGTTGCCATCATCAAAGTATTCAATGTTGGAACATCAAACCCTTCTTTGCACATTGAATATGTTGCAATCAGAATCTTCTTAGAAACACACCATTCTGCTCGTTTTGGTGCAGGAACTGATTGTGCCAAAATACATGCTTTCTCTTGATTTTCTGGGGACAACGCAGCTAGAATATCTTTACAGTGTTGAACTCTATCTGATAATACTAGAATCTGGCGTTTGTCATCCAAAACATCATCTAAAATGTCTGCAAGTATTTTAGTGCGTGGTGCAAAATCTGCAATCTTGTTGACCATCGATACAGAACTCATAACACCCTGATTATTGTAAACAATCTTATTGAATTCTTCATCGTCTGGATTGAATTGATATACTTCAACTTTTACATCTGTATCCTCTTTGTCAGATGATTCTGAGCGATAGAGAATAGGTCCAAGAAACCATTCAATAACGTACATCAGACCGTCTTTGCGATCTGGTGTTGCTGAAAGACCCAGCATATGTTTTGCAGTAATCTTTGGAAATGCCTGCACAAATACCTCAGAAGCGATATGATGACATTCATCTACGATTGTCAAACCAATACCATAGAATGATTCCTTTGGATAATCTTTCATAGAAATGCTCTGAATCATCGCAATGATAATATCGCGATCGGTAACATCGATTGTTTCACCTTGGATTTTACCGATTTTGACATTGGGTAGAAACGACTTGATACGTTCTTCCCATTGATCTTTGAGAAATGTGTTGTGGACCACAATAAGTGTTTTTACTTTTAGTTGAGCAGCGATGTACAATGCACAAACTGTTTTACCTCCACCAGTGTGCAGACAAATCATTCCGTCACGTGGCTCTGGTTGAAGGTAAGCATCCACGACTGGTTTCTGAGCGTCTCGAATACTACCATTAAATTTCCACCGTTCATCGGTTCCATGCGAAACAGAGCAATTATCAGTAGGAGGTATACCAAACTTTTTGATACCGAATTGTTTCGGGAGATAGAGATAACTTTCGGTTTCATGGTAGACTTTGTAAGGCTTTACAAATTGAGGCTTTACAAATACTTTGGGTACGTAAGGTTTTACGGTTAACTGTTTTTTGAGTACTTCGTTTTCAGCGGTTTTTAAAACTTTATAACCGTTGCGTGTGAGTTCCATGATGAGTTAAAAATACTCATATATGAGTGAGTTCGTTTTTAACTAATTCTAATCAAACAGAACAACGAATATGTTTTATTATAAACTAGCCTAAAACTACTCTTAAATCGTACGCCATCAATATCCCAATCCACATAAAATGGAAATACTCAAAATGTTTGCGAACTCCGAACATGTTTTTTAACGAATCGAGCCATCGTTCTTCTTCGTATCCGCACTGTTTGTTCATCTCAACGGTGGCAATACATTTGTTGTCATTTGTGAACCAGTGGATTCCAATGCCTACTGCAAACAGAAGATGAAGACCATATTCAAGTTTCGTTATTAAAAACAGAGGAGCCCAAAACAAAAATACATCGAATGCATGATGTGCTGCATAAAGTAGATAGGATGGATGCATACATGTATTGATAAACTCTTTAATTGTCAAAAACAGTTGTAGTCCAAATATTACAAAAAATATGAGGACTCTCATTATACTTTGAAACGAATCAAAACGGATTTGGGAGTTTTAAGGCAGCTATATATCACCACGCATAATGACCACTTACACTAATGGTGATTTCAGCTTTATGACCGATAAGATGTACCGCAGCATGGTACAAGATACGTACAATGCTGTAACAAAGACTGATGGTGGTTGGGAATTCATGGAGACATTCGAACCCGACCCCTCTCGTGGGTTTATGTTCTCGTCCAATCCAATGCTCGGGAATATCGCAAAAAATATGGAATTGCATGAGCATCATAGTGGATCATCGTACGCCTGGTCTATGCGACAGGTTCAGTATATTGCAAAGAATGGATGGTCCGGGTATGTGGACCTATGGTTGTCCAAAAAAGAGGAAGAGTAATATACAAATGTATGCATATGTAGCCGAATTTTTGGGTACTGTTTTGCTGATTTCAGTCATTTCTTTCATTGGTAATGCATATGCAACTGGTGCTGCTCTTTCAGCTGCTATTTTGCTTGTAGGAAGTATTTCAGGAGGACATTTCAATCCTGCTGTCTCTCTGTGGGCATATATTTCAGGTAAAATCAGCTCAGGAGACCTCTCATCGTATATACTTGCTCAGGGAGCTGCGGCTATTTTTGTATACCTTATTGCGCGGGTTGTATAATGGGAAACACCCCGAGTGTACAGGAATTACAAAAGAGAAAGACACGTCTTGAAAATACGATTGTGGAATACAATATCGTGATTCGTAAAGAACATGTTTATGGTCCACCAGATAGAAATAGAGTAGAACAGCTACAATCGGAAATAGAAGAAATGACAGAAGAGCTATCAAGAATTAATAAAACTCTTTCAAAACAGTAATGGCATACGAACCATCTAAGTATTTTTCTGGTTTATCCAAGACACGAAAAATACGACGCAGTAAAGAGATACGCACACGCAGTAGACTAAGCTGGAAAAACCCACGCGCATACAGACCATTTCAGACAGATAAAGGGGTTCGCACTAGAAAATCGTCATATAGTGCGAAATGGCAGCGTAAATTTCCCGGATCACATGGGTTAGAAGATGCAGCTCATAACACAGGTGTTCCCATACGATTTTTGCGCGAGTCATACAATCGAGGAATGGCTGCATGGAGAACAGGTCATAGACCAGGTGCAACCCAAGAACAGTGGGGTTATGCACGCGTATATTCAATGTTACTGAAAGGTAAAACTTATCATTCAACAGATTCAGACATTGTGAGACGGGCAAAGGAGGGCTCCGAGAGAGCGCGCAAATGGTGGAAATAGTTTAAAGACAGTCCGCCAATACATGTAAAAGAGATGTCTGTAACGAATAGCATTATGATCGCGTTCATCCGTAATGTCAAGAATTGCAGTAACGATGACCATCTACTAATCAAGGAGAGTAAGCACAAGAACTTGTATTCGATTGAATATCGTGATAGCCTAAATGAGATTCGTAACAAGTCTCTCTCGACCGAGTCAGAGGTTTCTGATATGGTTGAGAACTTCCTAAATCTTCTGCCCAACGATCAGGACCCATTCTCTCACGTTCAGATTACTGCTCCTTCGTTTCCACCAGTTATGCTTCTGGTTTCATCTCTAACTAATTACGACGTACGCGAGTCGATTCACAGTGTTGTACGAAACACTGTTCGCAACTGGCCAAGTGCTGAGCCTCTTTCGTCTCGTCCGATCACTCGTTCGCAGACTCGTGGTATTACGTCTACCGCTTAGAAAACTTACCGAGTGTAACAAAAGAGTCTAATACAAATAGTGCAAAAACACCTGTAAAAATATACAATAACAGATCGTGAGATGATGGGGTTTCGGTACCATAACCACCCTCCATCATCTTCATCATCTTATTGAGCTTCTCATCGAAGCGCAAGTGCTGTCCAAGTTCTGGTGCGGTCGAGGCATATGCCCAATCACCGGTGCCTGGCATTGAAGGAGGTTTATAATCAGAAACACTAAATGGTTCGATTTGGTTTCGAGAACTATGCGCTGCACCGCTCAAACGAGCGGGCGCATAATTGTTGTCCGAGTCACCGATAGGTAAGGATTTCATGGTCTCTTTAATCAGATTGCCATGAGTTGATAAGGCGGCTTCGGTACGACGAGTGGGACTATTGTACGTTTTCTGGGAGGAATGCACGTCTTCTTCTTTTGGAAGAGGAGCTTTGCGTTTAGTGGTTCCCCAAGTGCCACCGAATGCTTCTTCAAGCGACGCATACTGTGCCATTGTCAAATTGCATGTAGAAAAAATCACACGTTCAACAATAAAGGGATGATGAACAAAAATACACAGTACGCAGTAGCCGCTGCTATCGTTCTCTATATCGTGTTTTACACACGTCCCGCGCCAGCAGCGGTTTCAAATATGCTATCTTCAACAGTAGCACAGATTGCGGCGCTCGGTGTAGTTGTCTACGTTGGTGCGAAACAGTCTCTTTTGGTTGCTGCCGTTCTTGCAGTTGCTCTTGTTATGTCTGTTCCTGGTCGTGAGTTCATGACGAATGATGACAAGAAGAAGCTCGATAAGGTTGAGCCTGATACCAAGCCTCTTGCTCAGCAGGCTGGTGGTAATGTAAAGCCCAAGGTTGAGGCTTCTATCAAGAAGGATGGTGCTGATGCCACTAAACCTATGAAGCCACCGGCTGCCAAAGAGGATGTTGTACCCCCTCAGGCAGACAAGGCAAAGACCGATCAGAAATCTAAATCAGTTGGTCAGCCAGAAGCCATTCCAGAGAAGAAGGGGTCTGAGCCATTCAGCCTCATGAACGCCGCACCTTTCTAAGCTTTCTTTTAAGTTTACGAGTTTTCTTCACTTGACGCTTATGACGACGGGTCCTACGACCTGCCTTCATAATATGAAGCTCTTCATCCTTTTCACAAACCTTCTTCGCTTTCAATTCATCCAGATATTTCATTAATTTTGGGAACTCTACATCAGAATCATCAAACTCTGGGAGAACATCGACTGTTCCATGTGTTGTGGTATGTCCACCAAATGGTTTGATTTGAAATAAATTGAACTTATTCGAAGAATTTACATTGTAAGCTGCATCATCGATCAAAATTGTATTGCACGGTGCATATCCAGTAAACGGTACTTTTGGAGACGTAGTAAATGTAGGGAGTTCATCGCCATCTCTTTCTTCGTTAATTTTGGCAATGTTTGCATTACGTTTGTCTAGTTTGGCTTTTGTTTCAGGAGTTATGTATTTCTCGTTGTAATCGTACCACAAATAGTTCAAGTCCTTTCCTCTTACTTTATGAAGTGTTGCAGAAATGTCTGCATCTTCTTCTGCTAATATATCTTTAAACATTTCAGGATGTCCATTTGTAAGTATATTTGCAACTCGCATAGCATACGCATGATCAGACCATGTCCAAATCGAAACGTAATGGTTTTTGAAAAGATAGTCCATAAATTCACGCACGTGTGGGCGTAGAACAAACGTTTTACCTGGCACATTTACAGCTGTTTCAAACTTACCTAAATTTGGTATTTTGTCCTTAATATCGTCCTTAATATTTTTCAGCAAGGTGTCGTCAATGTCTAACACAACATACAACTTATCTCCCATTACATAATAAGTAAGAAATGTTTGAATCCCTCAATGACAACAAATTATTGGTCGGGTTGATGATGATATTCATGAACATTGGGAGTAAATTCGTAGTTATCAATCTATCAGATACACAGAAAGAGTTGCTGTCTAACACAATTCTCCGACAGGTATTGATCTTCTGTATATCGTTTGTAGCAACACGCGATATTATGATATCACTTCTGCTAACCGCAGTGTTTGTCATTCTAGTGGATGGTTTACTTCACGAATCTAGTCCTATGTATATTTTGCCAGACAGTATGAGACCTTCTACCAAACCGCTCAGCACAGGTAATGGACCATTTGGTCAATTACGTGTAATGGCTGGTGCACCAGCTACTGTTCAGAATCCTGCATTCGACATAAAAGAGCCTGCTATCTCAGTAGGGCTCACTTAAAGTTTAATAACGACTGAGTTCTTTGGAGACTTTGTGGCTGTCGAAGTGGGTGTTCGTTTGAGTACTGACTTCGGAGGCGCCCTCTCAGAAGACGATTTGATACTGCTCAGGATATTTGCAATACCTCCCTCTGCACCAAGTTGTCTTGGTGGAGGTGCACCCGTGTTCGTCTGAGGTCTAGAAATGATGGATGGCATCTGAGGAGGCGGCATAGATCTTGTTGGCATCGATACCTTCTTCGTCTGAACCTGAGGCATTATATTTGTAGTTTGGGGTGCAGGCTGTTGAGTTGCTCCCAAAAAGTTCATCAAACCCGAAAGAGGATTACTCTGTTCCTGCCGTACAGGTTGAGGAGCGGGCATTGAACGCTGAGGCACCGGTGGAGGCATAGAAGGAGGAGCCTGTTGACGGAACTGTTGAGCCTGTGTCTTCATCGCCTCATTCGCCATTTGACGAGCAATCTCAGGATTCTGTCTCAAAATCTCCTGAATGTTGGGTACAGGTGCTTTCATAGCCATCTGATTGGTCAAGTGAACCATGTATACCATTACACACGTACGCATAGGAATACGAACCAGAGGATGCATACGCATCTTATCACCGTACAGTTCATACAGTTCTTCAAAATCCTCCTCGAAATCGCCAACATTCATCTGTGCAGACTGTGAGAGACCATCCAGTTGGAGACCAAACATTTTTAGCATATTGATATTTTTGCTACCCCACTCCATAGCAGACATGCCGGTAATGAACCACTCAGAAAACTGTTTGATAGTAGCATCCATCGCCTTCTCCTTTCGAATAAACTCCAACTCCATCTTCATCTCATCCAGAGGAGAGTCCATAGTAAAACGCTTGCGAATAGGAACACCCAGCTTTTGGAGTCTCTCAAACTTTCGCAGAATCTCATATTTCTCCTTCATGAGCGCATCCTCGGACATTTTGGGAGCGTTATGAATAGGTTTTAGATTGTACGCATCTGCATTCAGATTGTCGATACCATCCCATGATTTAGTGGGTCCAACATCTTCGGCAGAAGGTACTAGCTTCGGAGGTGGGGCGGACGATGAGCCCTTCATTTCACCTGCGTCGTCGAACTCGGGGAAATCGAGCGTTACGGATTCCAGAGCAGGCAGTTGTGTCGATCCAGGAGCTGATAGATTCATTAGTAAGTCAGCGCCAAGTATGTCGCTCATTTATGAAATTCAACGAGCCTCTTCTGAAATATGTAACGCGGCTACCGCGTAAAGTTCAAAATCATAACACCAGATACGATCATAGCGATAGCAAAATAGTCGTGCAGATGTAAATATTCCTTGTACAACATCACGCCAACGGTCGTTGTTGAAGCAACAGACAGCGCCGACCATATAGCATTTGTCATCGCCAATCCAGACATAGTGAATGTCTGACACAGCATAAATCCAACACAGCCATAAAAGAGTACACCTAGTGCAAAAAATCTAGGATCATTCAAACTTTGTTTGAAACATGACATTGCGGAAGTTTCTAGGGCGACAATAATCAAAATATAAAAGTATATTTTATTCATTGTATTAAGGATGTTCTAAAAACCACAAACCTTGTAAAAATGAGTCTGCTAAATCGTCCTTCTTTTTATGAGTCTTGAAAAATGCCCTCTGACAATCCGGCATCAATTTTTCGCAATGAACAATACCTGTCTTTTTACGTCCGCGATA
This sequence comes from Sediminibacterium sp., assembly GCA_040403975.1. Classification (GTDB taxonomy): domain Bacteria; phylum Bacteroidota; class Bacteroidia; order Chitinophagales; family Chitinophagaceae; genus Sediminibacterium. The sequence continues at coordinate 70,924 of JBBAJS010000012.1, read as the reverse complement.
TGAGCCGGTAGCATCTTCGATTGTCAGAATATTATTCAATTTATGAATTGCAGAAACACCTTTCACTCGGATACCCTTTGTAGTAAAATACATATGTACCATTGCCTGTACAGCAAACATTCTGCGATCTTTCTGGTTCTCGACTACCACAAGATTTGCCCCCTCCCACCATGAAAGACGTGAATCCAAACTACGAGCAATATCAGCGGACAAGTCAAGAACAGGGGAATGTTTGACAGCAGAGCCTCCATTAAATTTGATCCATCCTGCCTGTTTAAGTTTATCGTATATTGCATTGACAAGTTCCGGTTTCTTTGATGGTAGTGGACTTATTCCTAAATCTGTCGCTTCTTTCCGCAGTTCATCAATCTTCTTTTTTGAGACAGACGTTTTAGTTGGAACTCTCGCCTTTGGACAATGCCGAGTGCATGCATATTTTTCACCCTGATACCACATACCAGCCTTTGAACAATGAAAACATAGTGGGCGGTCGACTCCGTTCTTTTCACCGAGAACATCAATGACATTCCAATGAACGATGTTTACATCTTTTCGCGAAGTCCCTTCTAGAACACAGATTGCTAGGTTACGTATACCGATATCCACGGATATAAGTTTCATGATTATACTTATGATGCTACCTTTAATAGATTCAGAAGGATCGGCTTCTTATCACTCTTGTTGAATGGAATACCCTTTCCAGTCAGCATTTCACGCAGCTGTGCAATAGTCTTACCGCCTAAGTCGTCCTCGTGTTGATCTTCTTCGTGCTGCTCCTCGGACTCAGAATCATCTTCGTCCTCCTCGTGAACGCTAACACGATCATCCACTTGTGGTGTCTCCTCGACGGGCTCATATGCAGCATCAACTGGAAACTCCTTGGCAGCCTCAAAAAAGTTGGGCGGTGGAGCTGTAATTGCTGCGGTGAGAGCGTTGACAGCCTGCATCGTTCGGGTCTGCTGAACGTACATCCACGCGGTGAGCGCGGTCAAAATCAAAACAACAAAAGCGAGTAGTGCGACGACTCCATAAAAAAAGTCCATGATTATTGTTGTATGTGCTCCCCACTTATTTTAAGTTTTTAACGTAGCTAGAAGGATCAAGAACATAATTCGGAATCCATTTTATTTCATTATATTTTTGATAATCTGGATGCGACCATCTACGATGTTCTAGTTCGTTCATATACATGTTTGACCCACCATATTTGTTGATCTTGATAGGACCATATATTTGTTCATTTTCAGTGTCGATCTTTACTAATAGTTCTTGTGCGTTCATTGTTTAGTATCTCAAAAATCGTCTAAATCTGTCTTGATAACCATATCCGAAGCATCTTTACCTACACCAGGTTTACTGTATGATGAAATCTTACGCTCAAAAAAGTTGCCTTTTCCTTCCAGAGAGATCATCTCCATAAAATCGAAAGGATTAGAAGAATTATACAACTTTGGAAGACCCAGCTGAACGGCTAAACGATCTGCTACAAATTCGATATACTGAGACATCAATACAGAATTCATACCGATCAGATTACATGGAAGAGCGTCACATATGAACTCCTTTTCGATTGTAACAGCTTCACGGATAATATCTTCGATTACCTTATTTTCAAGAGGTGCTCCAAGAGTGTGATACATCTGGATAGCAAACAGTGTATGAAGCGCTTCATCGCGTGAGATCAACTCATTACTGAATGTCAATCCTTGTAGAAGACCACGTTTCTTTAACCAATAGATCGCACAGAATGCTCCACTGAAAAAGATACCCTCAACACATGCAAATGCTACAAGTCGTGTAGGATAGTCATGTGGGCTTTCAATCCATTTGATTGCCCATTGTGCCTTCTTTTGGATGCAAGGTATTTTATCAATTGCACGGAATAGAGTGTTCTGTTCATCTTTCTCTTTGACATATTTATCGATCAGAAGAGAGTAAGTCTCTGAATGAATGCCTTCGATAGCATTTTGGAATGCATAAAACAGACGAGCGACAGGCGATTGTACTTCACGCTGGAAACGTGATGCCAAATTGTCTTGAACGATACCATCGGAGCCTGCAAAGAATGCCAAAACATGTTTTATAAAATACTTTTCATTTTCAGATAGTTTGTCCCAGTCTGCTTCATCTTTACTAAAATCGATTTCTTCTGCTGTCCAAAACGATGCAACAGCCTGTTTGTACATTTTATAGAGTGTGTCCTCGGAGGGTTTGATAGGAAAGAGTGTGTAACGCTCACCATCGGTTACCTCGTGCTGGCTGAACATTATGTTATAACCGTTTAAAATAGTTAAATGCATTAATACAATACTATGGCTTTACGGGCAGGATATTCTAGTGTGTTCAACCCTGTATTTGACGCATCTGGCAATTTTAGTGGACAGATCAATGCAAATATTCCAGGAAATCTGAATGTTGGAACAACAGGAGATACATATAAGATATTTTTGAATGGTGCAGAATTTACAGGGGGGGGCGGCGGAGGAGGAACACCGTCAAATTGGGCAAACTATGAAGCTACAAGTGAAGTAAATGTTAATTTAAAGGGAATTACAAAGCTAAATTCAATCAATTACTTACCAGTATATGTATATGGAAATGGTAGTAATATTTTTGCAATCGGATCAAATGCAGCACTAAGCAACCAAAGCAATGTATCTACAATTTATGCACTAGGTAATTATGCAGGTTGGTCGAATAGTGGAAATAACGTGTATGTATTCGGTTCATATGCAGGGTATCGCAACACAGGTTCTAATATATTCGCAGCGGGTGTGAATGCAGCTCTATCAAATGATGCTCCAAATGTAATTGCAATCGGTAATGATGCAGGCGCTCGTGATAATTTGAATCCTACTGCTTCAAATGTAATTGCAATCGGGGTATCTGCTGGATACAATAACAAAAGTAGAGATGTCATTGCAATCGGTCGTGGAGCAGGATATAACAATTCTGGGAACTATTCTATACTTTTAGGAACTAATCCAAATACTGCATTTTCAAATGATGGTGATTATAGGTTTTTAGTGTATTCGTCAAACCAGTCAACACCCTTCATGTATGGAGATATGCAGAACAATAGATTATGTATAAACGGTTCGTCATTTGTATCTAATTATAATTTTACAGTCGCCGGTACTACATATTTGGATGGTATTACTAAAATAAGTAATACATTGACGGTAGATAGTGGCGGATTGCGTGTATCGAATGCTGCAACATTTACATCGACTGTTCAAACTATCGGTATACTTTCATTACAGAGCAATCTGAATGTATCTGGATCTTCGGCGTTCACAGGTGCAGTATCATTGCAGAGCAATCTGAATGTGAGTGGAGCCGGTG
>JBBAJS010000012.1:0-67479 GCA_040403975.1 Sediminibacterium sp. | reverse complement strand
CATTTACAGGTGCAGTATCATTACAGAGCAATTTGAATGTTACAGGCGCAGTATCATTGCAGAGCAATCTGAATGTGAGTGGAGCCGGTGCATTTACAGGTGCAGTATCATTACAGAGCAATTTGAATGTTACAGGCGCAGTATCCTTACAGAGCAATTTGAACGTTACAGGTCTTGCGACTATAAGCGGTGCTGCAATACAAAGTAATGCATCTGTTGGTGGTATACTAACTGTTCCAACGGTTTCTTCATTAACAACACTCAATGGTACCATTAACTTTTTAACACCCGTGGGTACGATTACAATGTACTGTGCAGGAACAGCACCAACAGGTTGGTTAATTTGCGACGGAACATCATATTTACGTTCAGCATATCCTGCGCTGAGTGCAATCATCGGTAGCAATTTTGGAGGTAACCCGACAAATTTCAATGTGCCTGATCTCAGAAGTCGTTTCCCTATCGGAACCAGTACGATATATCCACTTGCTACTACTAGTGGTTCTGCAACATACACATTAACTTCAAACAATCTTCCAGTACATAATCACGGAGCATCTGCTACATCATCTGTACCTAATCACAATCACGGTGTAAATGATCCTGGACATTCTCATTCTGATCGCGGGCATCGACATAATTATTATGACCAAACCGTAAATCGTTGCGACGTAAATGGTACAAATTTTGATTATCAAGGCGTTGATGGAGTTCCAGATAATCTACGTACGAGTGAACTTGGGTATGCAGATCTTCTTTCAAACACCACTGGTATATCTATACAAGATAGAGCATTAACGATCACTACAAATGTAACAGTAAATAATAGTACAAACGCAAACAATGCATTCAGCATTCTGAATCCATGCATCTCAGTGAACTACATTATAAAGTTTTAAACGCTTCTGTATTCTTTATACAATGAGTAACTACCTGGATGGAATATTCACCCCACGGTACCAGTGGACCCAAGGAAGTGGATTCCAAGCATATATTGACACATCTCTGAACGGTAATGTAAACATCGCAGGAGACGTAGCAATCGGAGATTCGAACACGAATTATACATTCACTGTGAATGGTCTTACCCTCGATGCAAGCGTATACCCATCTGCATGGGCAGATTACCCCGCAATTCAAGATGTGAATATGGGCAATCATCAACTCGTCAACTTAACTGGAATAAATGGTGTAAGTGTGTTATTATTATCAGGAAACAACACTGTTGCCATCGGAAAAACAAACGGTAAAGGTAATGGTTCTAATCTGAATTCACTCGGTGCATATTCTGCTGATGGTAATATCGGTAATTATGTGAATGCATTCGGCTCAAATGCAGCTCTGTCAAATACTGGAAACTATGTGGATGCCATGGGTGCAAATGCAGCAGCATCGAATTCTGGTGCAAATGTTGTTGCAATCGGTACAAATGCTGTTTTATCGAATAACAAATCAAATGTTATCGGTATCGGTCTGAACGCTGCTGCCACGAATTCGGGAACTAATGTTATAGCTGTTGGTATTAACGCCGCAACCAGCAACACAGGAAGTAATATTAATGCAATTGGTTTTGCAGCAGGTCTTTCAAACCAGGGTAGCATAGTTGATGTGTTTGGCACAAATGCAGGTATCAGTAATACAGGTTCCAACATTGTTGGTATAGGTTACAATGCTCTTGCAAGTAATAATGGTAATTCTGTGTGTGCAATGGGTGTAGGTGCCGGTGCATCAAACGGAGGTTCAAATGTGGTTGCAATCGGTCAAAACACAGCTTCAAACAATAATGGAGCATTCGTAACAACTATTGGTCTCAACGCAGGTGCAACTAACACCGGTAACTATGTAACGGCTATTGGTTCAAACGCAGCAGTATCAAATACTGGTAGTTATGTTGTGTGTATTGGAGATGGAGCTGGATTTTCTAATCAAGGATCCAACGTTACACTGACCGGGTTTTTTGCAGGATTCAATAACACTGGAACAAATGTGGTTGGCGCAGGACAAAACGCATGCTATGCAAATAGTGCAGTAAATACTATTGGTATCGGATTTAATGCTGGATCATTAAATAGAGGTTCTAATGCAATTTCTATCGGAATCAATGCAGGAACATCGAATCGCGGTGTAAACACTACAATTATAGGAAACGCAGCAGGAGTAAACAACTCAGGTTCAAATGTTGTAGCTATTGGTGCAAATACAGGTAGTTCAAATAGTGGTTGTAATGCAGTATTTGTTGGTTCAAATGCTGGTGTAAATAATACTGGTTCAAGTGTTGTAGGAGTCGGGTTGAACGCGCTAGTAAATAATACTGGATCAGATGTTATTGCTATCGGGAAACAGGCGGGATACTTCAACATTGGTTCAGCAGATGTTATTTCTATTGGAAGAGACGCCGGCTATCAAAACCAGGGATGCAATTGTGTGTTTATAGGTACAAATCCTGCATCGTCCAGAATTAATACAGGCAATGACAAACTATTGTTATATTCAAAGGTCGATGATAGGGCGTTGATCGTTGGAGATTTGTCTTCTGTAAAAGTTGGTATAAATACTTCATTTAATGCAACTCTTCCTGCAACGCTAACTGTTAATGGTACTATCACATCGACAAGCGGTATCGTCGATTCTCTTGGATATACTGGCAGTAGCGGACAGATTCTGACATCTCTCGGTAATGGGCGTGTAAAATGGGATCAATCACTCCAAGTACTATCAAGTGTTCAACTATTTTCTGCATCGAACGGGACATCAAACTTTCTTTTACCTGCGGGTATGTGGGCTATAAACTATAATATTGCCGGCGGTGGAGGCGGTGGTGCAGGCGGCGGTGGATCAAATGGTAGTCCTACATACGGCTATGGAGGCGGAGGCGGCGGTGGAAGTACAGTATCAAATGGTGTTGTCATTATGTCAGTAGGCACTGCAACCAATTTGTCGTATTCTGTCGGAGTTGGTGGTGCAGGCGGTCTAGCATATAACTCAGGTACAAATACACAACCCACAAATGGAATCAATGGCGGTTCTACGTTCGTTGAGTTCCCAGGTACAGGTATAATTATTACAGTATCTGGTGGATTCGGCGGTTATTCGCCTACATCATCCAACGGATCAGCAAGTATGAATGGAGGTAACGGGTTTTATGGAGGAGGTGGCGGGGGTGTTGGAGGTGTCGGTGGGTCAGGCTTTATTCAAAGCGGATGCAATGCGCAAAATGCGTCAGGAGGTAGTGGCGGCGGAGGTGCACCAGGAGGAGGCAGTAGAGAAGGAATTGCAGGTGGGTATGGTGGAGGCGGCGGCGGAGGAGTAAATGCAACAGGTGGTACAGGAGGGAGTATTAATAGGTACTTGACGACATCGAACTTATTAGACCTAAGTGGAGGTGTAGGACAGTATTACGGAGCAGGAGGTGGTGGTGGTTCTGGAAATTCGTCAAATCTGTCAGGTACATCATTCCCTCCTGGAAACGGAGGTGCAGGCAAAAATGGAGTTATTACATTGATTGCCTATAAAGTTGGTTAAAGCTTTCCTACTATTTTTTGAATAGATACAACAGATACGCCACAATGTTTTGAGAATGTTTTAATAATCGTTTTAGGATCTGATGCACCCTTCACAAGAATAGAAGCAATCGTTCCTGCAACAATAACTTTGGGAGTATGTTCAAGTTCTTCATCTGGGGATTTGAACACACTTTTAATGGCTGCGATAATCTGATCGCGCTGTGTTTCATTAATACTAATACCGTTCATCATACGTTCTACAAGCGATAATTGAGTTGCCAACAAAGGATTGTCAGACTCTTCTGTAATATTGATATCAAAGCGTTGAATCGCTTTGCACAAAGAACGAGTGCTCACATTTACCATATCTGCAATCTCTTCATGAGTACGGGATACACCGTTTCGACGACATGAAACGAAGAATACTGCACCCATAAGTGCTCTGCGTGTCTCTCCGCGCAGTTTTAGAGCATCTTCCTGAGACCGAAGTAATGAGCATGCTTCTGCAAGAATGGCTCTTGGGAACCCTGTACGATATGCGTACGACTGTAAGATATCAATGGCAGAAAGCCATGAGCGCTCAGAATGTGAAGCCAATGCCCATGCAGATAGCTTCACAACATGACGAAAGTTATTTGATACTGCTTTTGTGTTCATAGCCATAGAACCATATGACGAATCTGGTAGTAGTGTATTGTTTGCAGCGCCTGTACGAGTAGGATCATCGTTACGGTCATCAGCACCATAATAACGCCACTCAGGTCCATCATCGATCGTTTGTTCTAGAATAGTACCACATCCAGAGCAAACGTTCTGTCCTTCTTCAACAACTTTAAATTTAAATGGGTGTTCACACATCTTGTAGTTCATAGTCAAGTGTGGTACTTTGTAGTCCGTTTTTCTTTATCGTGTTAAAAACGCAAATGCAGATTCATCATACACAAACGGACGATAATCGGGTCCAGGCTTTGGAGGTTTTACACTCTCTTTTTGAGACTTGGCAGGTTTCATCCAAGAAATCATTAATACAGAAGGAGGCGCTCTCCATACACGAAACCCCTGTTCTTCAAGTGTTTCTTGTATATACTGTATCGCTTCTTCGTGATCGTACAATGGATATCCAAACACAAACGATGGTACATTGAATGCAAACAACGGACTGTCTGGATTCAACTGCGCATAACGTTTAATATCGTTTGAAAGACCAGCAAGTACAGGTCTCATTGCGCGCATCTTATACGCTTTACGTTCTTCCTCTGCTTTCCACAACTCTTTTGCTTGAAGCATTTTCCTACTAAGGGGCTGAGAAGAATAATGAGCAAATTTTCCGTCCTATGTCTGAATGGAGGAGGAGTGAGAGGGTTATTACAGGTTGGAGCGCTTTCTGAACTACACGAAGAATATCTTCATACAATATTTACAGATGGTTTATACGGTATATCGATCGGTTCAATAATATGTTCACTGATTGCATTCAAATTTTCTATGAGTGAAATTCTTCATTTTGCCAAAAATTTAAAACTTGATGAACTGATTGACCCGCCAAGACTGGATCATATACTGAATATTCATAAACGTATGGGGTTTGATACGGGCGAAAGAGTATATAATTTTCTAAAAACCGTATTTCATACGAAAGGGCTTGATCTGGATACTCTACTAATAGGAGATTCGGGCGTTCCATTGTATATTATTGCGTCGGATATCACTAATACCCGAACGATCATTTTTAATGATTCTGTCAGAGTGTGGGATGCAATACGAGCATCGATATCGCTACCATTAGTGTTTACACCGCATGTTCTAAAAGGTCGTATTTTTATGGATGGAGCTGTTCTATGTAAAAGTATTGTAAAAATGGTTCCTAAAACAGAACGGCATAAAATGCTGGCACTTTTGTGTGTTAATTTTTCAAATGACACATCAAGTGCTACAAAACTAATGTCAAAAGTGATTCACGCACCATCTTTAAAAGAAACAGAATGGTCACAAAAAAAGTATCCACAGAATGTCTGTCTTTTAACAGAATCATCTACGGGTATGATTGATTTTTCAGCAAATAATGAAAAATTGCTAGATATAGGTTCATCCATTTATAGGCTCTTCCTTTCCAAGAGCGCTGACTAAAAATTCGCGATATGCTCGAATATCAGCTGGACCAATGTATTCATACATTTTGATGGATGTTTCAAGTTTGTATGTTGGGTATGAATCAATTTTATAGAGTGCGCAATCATCTTTATGAACTTCGCAATCCACAAATTCGACAACAACATGTTTTCCGCCGTATGTGTTTTGTTCAGCCTCTCCGCGGAAACTTTCCATAATCTCGACAGCCTCTTTACTGTATGGGCACCATTTCACATGATAGAGTTTGAATTTTGCTGTTGTACCATCTAAATCATTAGGTGCAATCAAAGGTTGTTCGACGACTCTGCTTCCTGGTAAGAATCCCCTGAATGCCCAATATGAGATTACAAATAGAAGAAACAAAAATAGCGTAAATCCGGCGGCAATCAATCCAGATTTTAGGAGCTCATTCATTGTAGAGTAACTTGGAAATCTTACGTTCCTTTTCAAACAACTCTTTATATCCCTTTCCTTCTTTGATTTTCAGCCAAGCCACCTCGTCTGTAATGCGAGCTGGTTCGCCTGGTTTGGGGATAATATTATACCATTTACCGTTGTATCTGATTAATGTTTCCATGTATATATGGCGTAGCCAATCAGTAAACCGAGTGAAAACTCAGCAAATTTAATTCCAGTGTGTGCAATCGAATTTCCTTCACGTATCTCCTTTTCTTTCATAAAAAAACGTACGTTGAACCAATACTGAACGAATTGATATATCAAAAATATAGGTATAAACGCCGGTATAAAAAAAGAAAGTACACCAAAGCCTATATGACTTGCAGTGTACAGAGGTGGTTTATACCACGTTTCCATTATAAGTTAACTCACCTTTTTCGTTAAAACTCAAACTATGTCGTGTTTAAAATCGGGGGAATCCAACAAGATTAGCACCAATTCCAAACCCTGCCCCTGTACGGGCAGAAGAGCCGACAGAGGGGGCATAGATATCGAGGATGGCGAAGACAGCGAGGGCAGTCAACGCAATCGTGCCGATCTCATCGGTGCGGAGCTTCTTGCCGGGTAGGAGCCAGCAAGCAACCGCGACGGCAAGACCCTCCAGGGCATACTTAACAAGGCGCTTAACTAAATCAGCAACATCAATTCCAAATGAGGACGCGGGGGCAGCTTTGGGAGCATCGGACATTCTGTTTTATATTTCAGGACGAAGATTTTTTTGCGTATAGATAAGATGGATTGGGGTTTTCTTCATGTGTTCATATTGTCTTTTGTCGAAATTTTCGGGGATTTTAACCTCAGATTTTATGCACAGACGAATAAGCCTGAATACTTAGGATACGGTATACTTGGATACATTGGAGTAGTATATTTCTTATACAAATCATTTTTGTATAATAATGTACTGTTTGTAAATGCTCTGTGGGACGGAATGTCCAATATTATCGAAAGTATTGCTGCGTTTGTAATTCTCGGCGATAGACTTGAAAGAGTCGAACAGTATGTTGGTCTATTTTTACTGTTAGCAGGTATTGTCCTCCTTAAATTGCCGGCTAAATAACGTGCGTTACTATTTTAACAAACGCTGCGCATACTAATTACAAATGAGTAAGAAAGTTACACTCCCCTCCAAAGATGAGTCTGGTGCCGAAGTCGATTACCTAGACGAGGACCCCGAGCTACCCAACCAGCGATATGTTGTTGTTTCGTTCATCTCCCCCGAGAAGGTGATTCAGCAGAAGGAGCACTTCTTCTTTCAGAAGTTTGTTCAGTGGGCTGACTACGATTGGAAGGTAAAAGGTATGGAGCAGTTTGTACACTTTCTTTCAAAGAAGTATTCTCTGAATGTCGACGATGTCATGAAGGATGTTCGTGAGTTTGAGAATGTTCACAAGGAGGAGATTAAGAAGTCTGATCTTCCCGAGAAGTATCAGGTATTCCTTCTGAAACATGAGAAGGAGGTGCAGGCTGCATTCGATAAGGAGGTTGAGTTCCACTGCAACGTCCGTGGTGTCAAGGTTCGTCGCGCATTCCCTTCGTATGAGGAGGCACAGCTTTGGTGCAAGGTCCTACAACGCAAATATCCCAAAGACAATATCATCATCGGCAAGATGGGATGCTGGCTACCTTGGGATCCCTCGGATCATCTCATGGAGAATGTTGAGTATGCGAATGCTCAGCTCAATGAGATCATGCGAAAGTACAAGGAGAACGAGTCAAACCGTGAGCTCTTCTTTGCAGAGGAGCGCGAGGCTGCTATTAAGGCACAGAAAGATGAGAACGATAAGCGCAAGCTAGAAAATAAGAAGTCTACTGCTCAACAGGTTATGAATGCACCTGCTGCACACCCTTCTGAGGGAGCTGTTCGCGACGCTTAAAGTCGACTGTTGTCTTCTTTTCCTTTTTTGACGTAGATTGAAGGTCCTGCACTCTTTTTATGAACAGCAGATGGGTCATAATGTTCTCCACCCAACATAGATGATGCGAACGGTTTATTATCAACCCACAACGATGGTGCACATAACTTAAAAGGCGGATGATCAGTTGCTTTATACCAAAACACCTGATCTTCTAGTTTGTTTGACGGCACGTTATTACAAATAACCAAACACTCATAATTTTCAGTACATTGATCCATAAACTGACAAAACATATCAAATGTTGGAAACATACCTGCATAGTTCTCATATATACGACGTCTGTTGCCCAGAATGTTCTCACGCAGAATAAACACAAAATCTACGTTTGTACGAAGATTTGGAGTAATACCGAGCGGATACTGCATAGTAATCATTGTAGACAAGTCCACGTGACGACCGTTCATAAACACATAACGTGTTGACTCTTCTTTGATCCAGGATGCATCGTATAAACAGTCATCCAGAATTAAGAATGCACGAGGATCAACGCTGGAACTTCCACCAACCTTACTCTGGTTTCTTGCTTGTTTGAGTGCAAGTTGTCTACGAATAACATTTGTCACAATCTCAGGCTTATACTTGTCATGAATAAGCTTTGAAGGTACCATGTGTTGAAAAAACTCGTTGGCTACTTCGGTACCTGAAATAACTGTGCCAATCGGATAACAATCTTGTGTATTGAAAAGAATATCACGAACCAAGAACGATTTCCCAGTGTCTTTCTTACCAATAATCACGATCATAGGAGATTTACGCGAATCCATTGCAGTTCTGTCCTTCAATAAAGTCATATTGAATTTACGAATATTAAAGTCCATCTATTGTTGTGTTACAGTTGTTTTTGTTTTATTCCGCGACCGCAAACTTTTTGTTTCGGCGTTCAAGCAGTTTTTTGATTTCTTCAAGATCATTCAATGAAATTTCAAGCTTTGCAGTTTCTTCTCTTGCAGGTTCGGGTTCGGGTATAATAGGAATAGGATGTGGAGATAGAGCTCTTACAACAACCTGTTTGGGTGCCTCCGTGACAGGAGATGTTACCTTGCTTGCAGGAGCAATATCCAGATCAATAGATGAACGACGAATCTGAGAGAACTTCTGTGTTTTTTGTGCAACAGGCGATTGAGAACGCGAAGGTACCACATCGACTTCTATCTCCTCCTTTCTACCTTCTAGTTTCGCAATTTTCTGTCTTGTGGTTTTCAGTTTTTCATCAACGACTGAATCAAGTTTCTCGACCTGTTTTGAAGCGACATCTTTAAGACTCTTTTTGACAGAATCTGAAACTGGTACTTTGTCCAACACTTTATCGATTGTAGCAGAATGAGCAGTAAATAAAGCTTTTAGTCCTCCCTTGTTTTTCATCGAATTATACACTTGGATTGCAATTACAACACCAACCCCCGAAACACCTACTGCACCCAAGATCATTCCGATATAACCATCAGCCGAAGAAGATGTAGCAGCAGCCACTGTCGCATTTTTAGGAGCAGGCGATGGAGAAGCAAACTCACTTCCTACATCGAATGATATTCCGCACGCCTGAGGAACTGTTAGAACAGATTGGTAAGAACACGGCATGGGCTCCGATACAGGACCCAACGATGTTGTAGAACCACAATCAATATATAATTTCATGCTACGAGCAGATGCACAACCTACTGAACTTCCACCAGTGTAGTACTGATATGTGTACACACCATTTGTTGCGACGTAATCATTAAACTGACCGTAACTTACATTCCCATTCGATACCTGTAAATATGGCTGAATCACATATCCATTCAGATTCAATGTCTGAGTGGATAAAGAATTGTATAACGATGCCGGACCAAACGCAGCAGAAGCGACTCCCACTAGTGATGCCAAGAGTATAGCCAGCATTTATACTACTAGTCGTAAAAAATAGTATATAACTACTGATCGGAGTACATAATATGCCAAAACCCACGCCGGACTTGCGAACTTCGGTGGTCCCACTTGAAGTTCATAAGATTTCAAATATTCAGAGTGTGAAGGAGGGTATTGAAAAATGGTGGAACATCAAGCGAGTTCAGGCACTTTTTCCTTCAATGGAACAGTTATTTAAACTTGAAACTATTCGAACGCCTTACTTGTATGGACTCCGCACCCGCAATCAAATCCAAACTATATCTGGTCCATCTTCTGTGTATGCGAATGGCAGTGAAACTGAGATACACAGGAAGACTACCATGATTCTTCCATCCTACCGATTCATGCGCGGCGACTTTGGTACATCCGGACTACCATGTGAAAAAGATATGGCAGAAGAGGAACACAAGCGTATACATTCTCCTCATAACGCTGCATACGTCGGTGCACTTGCAAATATTGTTCTGTCTGAATCGGGGTGTATACATTTTCCAGAAGTGTATGGAACATTCACAGGAATTGCTTCAAAACACTCAATAGATATTTCAGATGATTATGAAGATTTGTCTGATCGCCCATGGTTCCTCCAAAATTTAGGACATTTTTTCGATTTAAAACTTAGAACGTTTGACGGACCTTCTGAGCAACCAAAAATAGAGCTTGGAGAAAATATTGAGCTTGAATCAGAAGAGTTACAACCTATTGGCGGCGATAGTAATGTTCCAGCACCCGTTGAAGAATTTGATGACGAAACCATAGACGATGACGATGGATCAAATGATAGCACATCAACTGGATATATTTTTGGAGTAAAAACATGTTCAAGTGACGGAGACGATCATGAGGATGGTATTGGATTCGAAGATGAAGATTGCGAAATATTTGCAGAAGCTATTTTTCATGATGTACCTGTTCAGACAACAGTGATGCAGAAATGTGAAGGTACATTCTATCAACTTTTGAAGAACAATGTAGAGCCGCATAAACGCGTAGCTTGGGTAGCACAGATTGTTTTTGCACTCGCATATGCTCAGCGAAATTATGGGCTTGTTCACAATGATTTGCACGTAAACAATGTTATGTATGTTTCAACATCGAAAGAACATTTATACTACAATGTTTCTGGAAAACAGTACAAAGTTCCTACACATGGCTATATTATGAAAATTATTGATTTTGATAGAGCAACATTTTCAGTAAAGTTGACTGGAATGAGAGATTCTCGATTTTTCATGTCCGATCAGTTTAGTCAAGAAGAGGAAGCAGGTGGTCAGTACAATGTTGAACCATTCTACAATTCTAAGTTTGCAGAAGTTAAGCCGAATCCATCATTCGATTTAGTAAGACTTGCTACTTCAATGTTCTGGGACTGTTTTCCAAAAGGTCCTTTGCATAAAGAATATGAATCTGATCCTCTTTTCAAGATTGTTATGAATTGGACAACTTTGCCAGATGGAACATCCGTACTTTTTAGAAATTTAACAGAAGAGGATGTACACGAAAGATACAGAGGATTCCACTTATACAAAGCTATTGCAAGATATTGTAAAAATACAGCTGTGCCTCGAACTCAAATAGAAAGATTGGCAACGCCCTATTTGAATACTGGTAAAGTTCCCTCGGGAGAAATTTGTACAATTATTGATTTCTAATAAACCCTACAATAGTATTGTCGTAATATTCAACTATCTGTTCAGTCTCGATTTGTACAATCATATTATCATTAAATTCTACTTCTTCGCAGTATCGTTGACGATATAATCCGTCAGCATGTTTTGATCCGACACGTACAACCACATCTCCATCATCGTCTAGTGAAACACGCAAAACCAGAAACTCATCATTGTGACAAACTACGAAATCAATATTCCTTTCGTACGCCATATGTTGAATACAGAGGCTGGTGGATGATTGCTCATATCCAGCGCATTCGTGAATAAACCGAGCATTCAAAAAAGGTTGTTCTTTCAACCATGTACCCACCACATCTGTTGAACTGTTTATCCAGCTGATGTCCAATATTGATAGTGTTTTTGATTCTTTATCTCCAATATCTTTCCAAACAATTACTAGGTTAACCATATATATTCATATGAATGTTTATGGTAAATCTAACTCCGTTTCTGTGAGTGTATATAACTCACAATCGCCAAATTCATCTGGAAACTCGCGATCAAACTTATACTTCAAACACCAATCTCCGTCGCCTGTAATTTGATACATCTTCACATACAAAATGTTGTCTAGACCCATAGTAAGTTCGAACTTAAACTTATTTACAAGTATAAATAGTTTATCCTTTTTGAACTTTGTTGAAATTGAGAGTTGTTTAGTGCGTACAAATTCGTAAGGTGCAAATGTCGTGCAAACCATGCTAATGTATTGGGAATCATCCCAATTGTTATTTTCATAATCCCATTCGAGATTTTCAACAGAAACATTATTCTCTACGAATTGAAGTTGTCCATGTGAGTCCTTAAACGCGTAAATAAACCGAAGTGTAACCGTTGACATGTTACTTGGGAGTCTCTTTCGACTCACGAATTCGTTTTTCGTTAAGTGCCATCGCTACAATCTGTTCAATAGTGGATCGATTGAAGTAAGACATACTTTTGACGATGCTATGATGTGTTGCAGAATAGAATTCTGACAAATATGGGTAATCAATCGTTACATCTTTTGAGTATTTGCAAACATGGCAATACCCGTCATCGCGCAATCCAGTTGGCATGTCTCCAACTGTATCTACAAATCGATAGTAGATTGTGTCGAGAGGACGATTGTCTGAGCATGAACAACAGAATAGTGTCGTCAGATGACACTTGTGCCCACACCGTTTCATACCGCTAGGTATGGTATCTGGCTCAGTCTTTGTATCCAAGAATCGACTAATCCACGATCCAACATGGATCATACACTTACCATCGTGTGATGCAGAATTCTTGCAGCGTTTACCAGCGAGAGTCTTTTCAGAACAACGAGTCATCGTATTTGTGTTCTATATTGAACTAGAACAATACTAAATCCGTTTCACTGGGTTTAGAATGATGGTTTGCCAACAAACATTTCTTGGGCACTGTCAACAACTGCGGCGGCGACTGATGGAATATCACCATCAATGGAATATAGTACTCCTCCTGTAATTCCAGCAGACAGTACGCCGAGCTTGATAGCATCGCCTACTTCAATCTTCTTTTGACGTGTGTATCTTTCAACAACGTACAGAACTATAACAGCAAAAACGACGATTGCAAGTATTGTCCAGTCAACCATTTATTAGAAAAAACAGTATTGTTTCACATTTTCAGAACGAGCTCATCCTGAGCTTCCAGGTTCTCAACATTTTCCTCTCGAAGCTCACCACCATCGACTGATTCTACGTCGATTTCGCACTCCTCTTCGGATAATTTCATATTCGGGTTGGGCTTCTCTTCATCACCATCTTCTTCTTCATCCTCTTCATCTGCGCCGCCAAATGACACATTCTTCTTTGGAGATTCTGCATCCGCATCTGCTACTGCTTCGGGCTCGGACTTCTCTTCCTCAGCCATCATAGTTGTAGCAACAATCTCACTCTGCTTGACCTCAGGCTCCTTGAAATACTTATCAACAATAGACTTCCAGGGCAAGAAAGAATCGAGTGACGCATCCATAGCATTTTCAAGAAGTAGGTTAATGTCTTTGCGATTGCGAGCCTGCTGTTCAGTGGTTACACCATACGTCTTGAACAAATATGCATGCTCCCAGCACTGACGCGCAGCCATTTTGTACAGATCATGAATGAAACGAGGAAGAGGAGGACGCTCAAACTCTACTTCGATATCAGTGTTTGCAGAGTACTGAACAGACGCAAATGCACGCAAATATGTAATCAGCGTGGCAGTCAACATCTCCTCCAAATAGTTGCATCCAGAAGCAGTCTGAATACGCTCAACTTCTGTGTTCAGACGAGATTCGTCCCACTTGGGAATGAATGTCAGTAAATTTTGGAATGTTTTGAGTGTCTGATCTAACTGTTTGTTCTTTGTACAAATGGTTAATGCATTCTCGTAGACGCTCCACAGACCTTCTGAGATGTGAGGAATCACCAAAATAGAAAAACGATTACGTATGTGTTTTTTTGCAAACTGTACTTCACTCATTTATTATGTACAACACAGAACGGCTAATTGTACATTGAACGCCAAGTCTCTGGTTCCTTCGGCGAGTAGTCCGCCAATAGTTTTTTGATGTCGGGTACTTCTAGCTTCATCGGGAACTTGATCGGCATATAGAACTTGTATTTTGAAGCAGTATCTGGATCTGAGATTCGAATGAGGTTGATGCGAGACACAACTGATTCTACCACTCGAATAAGTGAACGCATACCTTGCTCTCCATTCGAGTACTCCTTGATGATGTAATCAGCCGCATCTTCCGAGGCGCTCAGCTCATCTCGTGAAATACCCAAACGTTTCAGAACATCCTTCCAGACATAATTCGCAATAATAATCTTCTTCTCGGGATCCTTGTAACCCTGGCATTGAATGATTGTCATTCGGTCCTTCAAGATGGGATTGATCTTGCTTTCGTCATTGTACGAGAATACAAACATACACTTTGAAAGGTCAAAGTCTACTCCTGCAAAGTATCGATCGTGGTATTGAGAGTTCTGAGATCGATCTGTCAGATGGATCAACATTGAAGCAATCTCTTCTCCATGGGGAGTTCCACTGATCTTATCTAGCTCGTCAAAATACAGTACTGGGTTCATGCACTTCGACTGGATAATACTATCGATGATGCGCCCCCAAGTAGAGCCCTCGTATGTGTACGAGTGACCGATATAATGTGCGATATCGGATGCTCCGCCCAGGGAGAAGAACATGAATGGTCGGTTCAACACAGAAGCAATACCATTGCGAGCAAAGCTAGTTTTGCCTACACCAGCAGGACCTTGCATTGCAATACAATTACCTACGGACTCAGGATTGCTAATCCACTGCGCCATATTTTGCATAATTTGCATTTTGGCAGGTTCCATACCGTATGTTGCTGCGTCCAGTTTCCCTCGTGCCTCTTTTAAGAATGCTCCACACTTTTCAACTCCATCTGGAATGGTCACAGGAAGTGGAACCGTATTCCCGAAGGGTACACGCAATAGTGCCTCGACCCATACGCGCAACTTTTGAGCCTCTCCACTCTCGGGACCCATGCGTGTCATCGTATCAATTTTGCGAATAATAATCGCTTTAATCTCATCCGATGTATCCATTTCAAGCACCTTGAACTTTAAAGGAATCACTGTGTCACCAATCATCTTTTCGACATTGGTCATACGTTCCATTAACTTCTTAGACTTGATCTTTGGAAGTGTCTCAAAGTACTCCTTCTCTTTTTTAGACATGTAGATTGGGAACTCCGATTTCTTTTTGTTTTTTACATTATCCAGTTCTAGACGATTATTTCCACGCCCGTACGAAGATCCAAGAGATCGAGCAAGAAGAAGTGCGATAGCCTGTTCTTCTTCGTTAAGGTCCTCTTCGTCCTCATCCTCGTCCTCCTCTTCATATTCGTCCTCGTCTTCGTCCTCGTCTTCATACTCATCTTCGTCCTCTGAATCAGTGTTAGAGCCATGTGTATTAATTACAATTTTCACAGAAACAGGTCCGTTACCTTTCCTATTCCGCTTATTTGGTACAATAATTTCAGTCTCTGACTCTTCATCGGAAGAAGGATTGTAAGTAGAGTCGTCTTCATCCTCCTCTACGCTTGGGATTTTGAGCGTGTCGTCGTCAACCCAGCGAACCTCATCATTCTTTCTAGAACGTAGATTGTACCTCTTGCGCTTTGTGTCCTGGGGGGATGAAGGCGGAGGTCCGGCTTCCCCACTCTTAGTACGTCGTCGGCGTGTAGTATTGTCTGTCATTCTTTCCTATTACACACTTCCTAGAAAAGACAATAATCGAATTCATTTTGTTCAGAAAGTATAATGGATATTGAATCAGTAGCCGAAAAGGCTCAGAATTTAATCGATAGAGAGGCGGCAACCGATCCTAATATCAGAAAAATTCTTAGGATCGTAAAAGAGTTTATTCAGAAAAACAGAGTGATGTGCTATGGTGGAACAGCGATCAACAATCTTCTTCAACCGAAGGATAGATTCTATGATCCAAACTACGATATCCCCGATTATGACTTTTATTCTGAGACCCCTCAAATTCATGCAATGCGTCTTGCAGATGAGTTCCATGCGATGGGTTACACTGAAATTCAAGTAAAACCAGGAAGCCACTTATTGACATTCAAGGTATTTGTAGATTACGCAGGTGTTGCAGATATCACATATTTGGAACCAGCCATTTTCAAATCTTTATGGAAAGAGGATGTTGTTGCAGAAAGAATTCATTATGTTTCTCCGAACTTTCTGAGAATGTCAATGTATCTTGAACTTTCTCGTCCGAAAGGCGATGTCTCACGATGGACAAAAGTTTATAAACGATTGATGCTCCTAAACAAACAGTACCCAGTAGGTTGTGTTCGGAATGCATCCGAAAAATATAATGAAGAATTATCAGATTCTTCAAAAGATGCGGTTGAAAATATTTTGAGAACCAAGCAAATTATTCTTCTAGGATTGCATGCAACAAAACTACACGAGCGTTCAAAATCGAATGTCTGGGAAATTCCGTTGGATGTTTTGGTGACTCCCGACCACTTCGTGAGTTATACAGATATGTTTGCAGATGTTTTTGGACAAAAGGTAAAAATAGTTGAACATCCTGCATATGCTGAACTTCTTCCAAGACATGCAGATATTATTGAAAAGGAGACTGGGCTTTTATTGGTGAGAGTTTTTGAAACAATGGCTTGTCACAGTTTCCATGAGATGAACAACGGAATACGTGTTGCTTCAATTCCCACACTTTTACAGTTTTTCTTTGCGTTCGTATATGCTGATGCACACTTTTTGGAGGGATTCGATCAGAATAGAATTATATGTATTGCCCAACGTCTCGTTGATATTGCACACAAGGACAAAACACGCCGTTTCGATTTATTGACACCTCTCGAATGCCTTGGTCATCAAGAAACACTCGTAGAAATGAAAGCTCATGCATCTACTCTGAAAAATAAAACATCAAAAGAGTCTGATGATTTTTTGAGATTCTTTTTTACATATGAACCATCAAAACTTACAAAGACACGCAAAAATTCTTTGAGAAAGAGATTGAGAAGAACAACAAAACGTTTACCAACTGTTGTTGATGAAATGGTACTTGATCACGAAAAAGCATTTTAAAATCTGTTCGTGTAAGTCTCAGGCATATAGTTTCCACCGGGCGAGCATGTTGCACAATTGGATGCAGCCGTTTGTCCAGCAGTGTATGTAACTGTATTTGAGCACTCGGGGCAAGATGAAACGGCGGTAACCTTAGGGATGATTGAGTTCATAGGAATGAATGTATCATTCGCCCGAGCCAGCGCCATCAGATGCTCATGAGGAATTCCTCCGATTGGCAACTGTTTTTTGGCTTCAAGCTGAACATAGTGCTGGTAAATTGCACGATCCTTCTTGTATTTTGTGATATCGGAAGCATCGCGTATCTGTACTGCGTTTGACATCTTTATCTACTATAAAGAGAAAGATGAAGAACGAAGGTTGGTTCGTTATTGCATTCATTCTACTAGCCATGATTCTCTTGATCCTGATCGTAAAATCAGAGTCAACAGAAAAGTTCGGCGAGCTCCCAGCAAATCAGACATTAGCCATTGCTCAATTGGGAGATGATGTTAATGATTTGGACGAAAGAACACAGACTCTTGAAAAGAAGATTGCAAAACAGGAAAAAGAACTATCAAAATCGATGAATGACGTTGATGCTGCGACCACAGGCATTCAGATGATTACTTCTTAATGATTTCTAACCCACCAAGATGTTGCAAAATACGGTGGTTCTGGGGGCGTCAATGCAGGATTTGGTGTTGCTTTTGTGGAAGCAATAGTTCTTACCTCCCCGGGGGACAGAGCATAATTATAGTATATCAGATCTGCAATCATTCCTTTCCAGCCACCGTTTGGTCCAACATTCACAGGAGCGCTATCTTCAATGAGTGGCAAAGAATCTAAACTTTTATGGGTGTGTAACAGACCGTTTACAAATATATCCATTGAAGTTTGGGTTATCACAATTCCAAAGTGAAACAATTTTTCAGCAGGCATGTTCCTGATTTTTACTTCCTCCTGTCCTTTGTACGTTTTTTGAATAACATTTAGGGTGTTGGAATTCACATCAAACGTTAAACTAGGTGTTCCAGTGCCTCTCTCAAAAATTACAGGCTTCTGTGTATTTCCAGATCCATAATCGTTGACCAAAATCCATGCAGTGTAGGAATACTCTAATCCCTCGTTTTCGTTCATTGATCGAGGTAAATTAGCAGTCAACGATAGTGAATCATTCCCCATTCGGATAGGACCGATTAATTCGACTTTGTCTTTTTGAGCAGAAACAGGATTGTATGCACTACCGGTAGAACCTCCTGCTCGTACGAGACCATAAATCACAAGCAATGATATTCCGACCACGATAAATGTCATAAAAGACAACAAAATTGTCCTGGTTTCCATTGTTAAAATGCGTACTGTTTAATTTCCTTACCAGCATCATCCACAACCCCTAGCTTGACCTTATATCCGAACAATGACTTGGAAGGCAATGCATTATACTGGGTTCCGCGAGTACCTGCTGAGCAGAACTTCTGGGCATCATTCGGCACCAGCGCCCTAGAATAGTGGTACATGTCAATCACGCTACCAGAGAATCCTCCACCAGGCATGATTTCCAAACTTCCAGTCGATGGTTTTGGCACACCGGGGAGCATGCATGAGCGGACGAGTAATCCATCCAAATAGATATCCAAGTTACGACCAGATACAGAGACGCTCACACAACACCATTTCTGCAATGGAATGTTAGGAACAGTGCATGTGAAGGTGTCGTCTGTCGCACTTCCAGAGGAGCCTGTTGGTGCTGGTGTGGAGGAACCTACGGTTGATCCATCATTCGGGAACACGCTAACCTGTACGTTCAGACTGTTTTCGGTAGGATGCAAATAGATGAAGGGATTGAATGAGTCAATGCCTCTGCGGATGACTGGTTTCTTTTCACCAAATTTGTAATCCCAATCCTTTATGAACATCCAAAACTGAATACCATAATTTCCACCATCAGGACCACTCTGCGGCGGCGCCTTTTCTCCTGGAACAACGGTGCTGCTCGACGAATCTACGGCTGATGGAGCAAGATTACCAGACATTGCACTTTCTCCGGATACCCCCTGATAGATGAAATATATCCCAAACCCCAAAATTAATAATAATCCTCCATACATCAAAAATGATGAAATGTTACGAGTTTCAGAGCTAAACAAATATCTGTATGCAACCACCGCGAACAAGAATGCGATGACTGACACGAAAATAATAGTTGTTTTATCCCAGGACACCATTACTTTCAACCGAGGTAAAAACGGACAGATAGTTGTCTAGCGGCAGTATAGTAGTAGTTATGCAACCTATATTCTGTAATAATTGTGGAGACCGTGGACATACGTTCAGAGACTGTGTAAAACCAGTGTTGTCGTGTGGACTCATGCTCATCCGAAATAAATCAACTCCTGGGGATGCCACCCAACTTCCATTAGAAGCGGAAAATATTGAAATATTGATGGTCCGCCGTAAAGATAGTATGAGTTATACAGAATTTATGCGAGGAAAGTATGAAATACCCGATCACACTTATATTCGAACACTTTTGAAAAATATGACAGAATCTGAAATTGAGAATCTTCGTACAAAGCCGTTTGAAGAATTGTGGGCTCGTATGTGGAACCATGCAGATCGACACGAACACGAGATGCCAATCGCTCGTGATAAATTCAAACAGATTTCGCATCTTTTGAATGGAGCTGTTTCTGAGCATATTGAACCAGAATGGGGATTTCCAAAAGGGAGACGATATAGATGTGAATCAGATATTCAATGTGCAGAACGCGAATTCTTTGAAGAGACAAATATTCCACGATCTTCATATATTCTAGTGAAGGATGTTCAGTTCAATGAAACATTTATTGGAACAAATGGTACACCTTATCAACATCGATATTTCTTAGCGATTGTTGTAAAACCAGAACTGTTCAATCTGAATCAGAAGTTCACTCCTGTGCAAAAACGTGAAATATCTGCGATTGGATGGAAATCACTAAACGAATGTCAAATACTCACGCGACCTCATTATACTGCAAGACCCACTCTTCTAACGGATCTCAGAAAATTTGTAGGTTCCGTCGAACTCATGATTCCTAATTTCGTTGGGGAATGATAATGGCAATACTTGCACTGAATTCAGCAAGTGAATATGGGTGGTTGTTGGCTATGACCGCTGGAATATACGTATTTTTTCTATTAATGGGTGTAGGCGCTTCATCGTACGCATCGTTTTCAAAGTGCCAAAAAACAGACACTCGTGTCCACTTTGTTCAAGGTGCAATATGGTCAGTGTTCCCGACAGTCGCGTATTTACTGATTCGTACATTCGAGATAATTCGAGTATACTTTGATAGATTTTATAGAGGGTTAGACACATCATCAGAAGGTGCTCAACGCGCCGGCTGGATTTCTGTTGGATACGTAATGATGTTGGCTGCACTCGCAGGTATGTATTCAATGATGGATTCTACAATCAATGATGTTTGCGTGCCTACACAGGATGAAGCGCAGGCATTCAAACAGAAAATGCTAGAAAGGCAAGCTCAGAAAGAAAAAGCACAAGAGGTTACTCCTGCTGTAATAGCGCAAAAATAACTAGATATGATACGATTGCAAGCCCAATGACCCATATCCACAATGGAAATACTGTGGACGCCTTCTTCTGTGTTCCAAACGGACGAATACGCCCATATTCATCGAATGCTAACTTTGGTTGTAGGTATAATAGCCCTGATACCAGAAATAAATACAATGTTACCATCCAGAGCTTTGGATTCTGTCTGACCTGCTCTATCATTATTTGAAACTGTGTAAAATACTTTTGGAACAAAAATACAGACGTTCTATAATGAATGGGACCGCCGTGTTGCCGAACAGAAAGGCGTTCGCAGACTACATTACACGCATATTTTTAAGAGATAGGAGCCAAGGGTTTGATGCAGAAGATGAAGATGTTGATATGTGTACCAAACAAGGCTCCAATGTTCAAGAACTTCTTCCCTATCAAAAACTTGTGCGAGACTACTTGTTAATTGAGACACCCTACCGAGGATTACTAGTATACCATGGATTGGGTTCTGGTAAAACATGCTCTGCTATCGGTGTTGCTGAGTCGCTTCTCCATAACAAAAAGGTTTTTGTTATGCTGCCTGCATCACTCCAAAGCAACTTTCGTCAACAGCTTCGTAAGTGCGGTGACCCTATCTACATGATCAACAATCACTGGGAAACTCGTCTAATCCGTACAGAAGAGGATAAGTCCCCTGCAAAAGCACTTGGCATTTCCGAAGAATTTCTGAGATCACAGCGTAGATATTTCGTAACTGTTGAAGGAGCAGCACCCAACTACAATTCTCTCCCAATGGATATCCGAAAAGGAATCGATACACAGATTGGAGACATGATTAACAATCGCTACAAATTTGTGAACTACAATGGATTGACACAAGATGCCATCAAACTTCTTGTTCCAGAAGAGGATCCCAAAACATCCAAAACGTTCAACGATTCAGTAGTGATTATTGATGAAGCTCATAACCTTATTTCAAGAGTTATCAACAAATCAGATATTGCTCGAAGATTGTACGAAGCGATCTATTATGCTCAAAATTGCAAGGTTGTCATGCTTTCAGGAACCCCTGTAATCAATCGACCCAACGAAGTAGCATATTTCATGAACCTTCTGAAAGGACCTATTGAGCGTATCATCATTCCCACAAAAGAAATGCCCCAGTGGGATGAATCTTCTCTCACCAAATTCTTCAAATCAAGAGAAGATGTTGACACTGTGGAATTTAACAGTATGAAAAGAATCATCTATGTCACAAGGAATCCGCCACATTTCAAGAGTGTTTATAACGATAAAGGCGACAGAATAGCTGTTCAATATTCGAAGGATTTGGACAGACTCACAACAGACGCGTGGGTTACATCTATTAAAGAACCGTTCAAAGCGGCGTTCCCTGGCTCAGAATTAGCGCCTCCCGATAAGATCTCAAAAGAATATCTAGAATGTCTTCCAACAAAATTCGAAGAGTTTGTGAACTTTTTCATTGATGGGTTGGACGTCAAAAATTCACTGTTGTTCCAACGTCGTATTCAAGGTCTGGTTTCGTATTATAAGGGTGCAGATGAGCGGATGCTTCCTAAGCGAATTAACGATGATAAAATGCTTCAACTTGTTCCGATGTCAGACAATCAGTTCAACCGATATTTGGAAGTTCGTTGGAGAGAGATTCAGATGGAATCCCGAAAAGCTACGAAAGGTCCTGGTGCATTAAATGAGGATTTTACAACAGCTAGGGTACTTTCAAGATTGGCATGTAACTATGCAGTACCATCAGAATTATTAGAGGGAACAGAAGAACAGACATCCGAAAATCAGAAAGTCGATAAATCGAAGGTACTTCTAAAACTGAAAGAGAATCCTGACAAATATCTGCGTCCTGCTGGACTCGACACATATTCGCCAAAGTTGAAACGTGCTCTTCAATATTTATCTGAAAGTGTTGGGAAAGAAGATTTCAAAAATCAGTTTGTATATTCTGCATATCGTGAATTAGAAGGTCTAGGAGTGTTTGGCGCAATACTGGGAGCGAATGGTTTTCAACAATACAAACTTATCCAAGAAGGTGGAATGTACAAAGAAGATCCGTCTATGGATCCTGCAAAACCAGCGTTTGCATTCTATTCAGGAGAAGAAGATGCAGAGTATCGTGAAATTTGCAGATACATCTTTAATGAAGATTATAAAGGTCTTGACACAGAATTCCCAAAACACTCACAGTCGATTCGCGAAAGTATCATAAAACGAGGAAACAAAAAGTTATTGTGCGTTTTGATGGGTACATCATCTGCTGCTGAGGGTCTGAACTTAATGAATGTACGTCATATTCATATTTTGGAACCACATTGGAATCCTGCAAGACACGATCAGGTTATTGGTCGTGGTATTCGTTTGTGCTCGCACGCTAGTCGTCAAAAACTGGAAGATGGTAACATTGTCAGAGAGCCGGTTCCGGTAGAAGAACGTACAATCCAAGTTTCATTCTATGTTACGATATTCTCAGACAGCCAGATGACTACTGCAAACGGTTTCAATATTGTACCTATTCGTAGAACAGACACGTTGCCGAAACGTTATAATGCTCCTGATATTCCAGATGCCAGACCCCCAGAAGCGTTTATGACATCGGATGAGTTTTTGTACGAAATATCTTATGAGAAAGGACGCATTACATCAGGTATTACACGTTTATTGAAACAAGCAGCTGTCGACTGTGAAATTCATAGAAAATTACACTCAAAAGAACAGCCAGTCATTCAATGTATGCGTTTTGATTCAACAGTAAAAGGAGAAGACCTCGCATATCATCCAAATATTAAAGATGATGAGCTAGATGTAACATTCCTCCGCAATCAGATGAAGCGTAAACGTAGACTTCAGCGGGTTGAGGTTAAAGGATTTGTTCTTCTAGTAGACCCCGATACGCGTGAGGTATTTGATTCTATTGCGTTTGAAGATGCTCAAAGATTGATACAACTAGGAACACTTGATAAAGATCGTATTTCTTGGTTTAAGGTTTCTACATCGTAGTGTTGCTGTGAGTAGCGACCATTTCTAGGAAACCATCGCAAATACGCGACCAAGGGCGAGTCTCTGCAATCTTGATACACGCAGCACTATTCTTGTTTGATAGAATGCGATCCATTGCCTCGGTGACATCTGCAACAGTTGCTGTGCGAGCAATGCTGCCAATACCAGCACCCATAGACAGATACGCGTACTCCTTTGCAGGGATAAACTCTGCGACCTCGGGGGTCATAAACGAATGATAATCACCAACATCAATCACAACCTGAGGTGCGCCCGTTGCAAGATGTTCTAGCTGGCAGAGACCAAACCCTTCACCATTCGAGGTGTTAATACCATAGTCGCAAGCATTGTAGATGGTATTAATCGCCATATCGTCAAAAAGTTGACGGTTCGTGTCAACACACGTTACACGATTTCCATATTTCAGGACATCAAGACCCAGCTCTTGTAGCTCAGATACAAAGATCTGAATAGGATTGTAATACGCTCCTGCCTGGGGATTCATGCCCGTTACAAATACCATGTGGAGAGGAAGATTAGGATGGCGCTGAATTAGGCGAGCGAATCCCATTAGTGAGAGATCAAGACGCTTGCGCTCAGAGTTACGGTTTACATTCAGGAATGCAATAGCATCCGGAGGAACTTGTAGCTGCTTGCGGATTGCAAGACGTTCAGTATCGCTGCACTTCTTGAAAGTTATAGTATCCACACCGTGCTCCATCACATCAATAGGCTTATTCGTTGTAGGGATCTTGGACAGTAGGTGCTTCTTCCACTTCTCGGTGAAACAGAAGATACGATCAGCCTTCTGCTCAATGTTTCGAATAAGACCCTGATCAGGATGATCATATACAAGATCTAGATAGATCCAAGTCTTGAACGTCTTGGGAATATCCTTGATTGCGTCTAAGAATTGATTGATAACAATAGGATCATTGTAGATCATCACAATATCAGGGTTTACAGTATCAACATACTCAGCAAGCTTATTGAAGCCGAACCCCTGCTGCTTGGGATCCTCGTTTGCAGCTGCATCATATTGAATCACATTTTCAAGCTTGCGCATACTCGTAGGACCATTTACAAGACGTTGAAATCCGAAGTGAAATACCTTTACAATAGGATGAAGCGTTGACAGTTGACGAAGAAGGTTATAGCTTACCTTCGAATAACCAGTTACCTGTTCAGTATGCGTAGATACGAGGAGAAAGCGAATAGGCTTAGTCGTCATTTTATATAATCTGCTTCGCTTCCTTGTAAATGAAATGTGAGTGTTCTATAATATGTCAAAGAACGGAGTATCAAGAAGCGCACCTCTCCAAAATATCGGACCAACTTGTTCATCGTGTGTTGTTAAACCGGTGATGCAGTTTTTAAGTGCATCAGAGGTGATTGAATTCAAAAAGAGAAAGACAGTTACTGCATACTACAATAGTCCTACAAACATGTATCCTGTCAAAAATAGATATGCTTCTATTATTACGACCTATATTGGAGGTGAATCGCAAAAAGTATCATCATCTGAAAGTACTTGTTGCCCCGGAACAATCGGGTTAATATCGGATGGAAAGACTATTCCATACTTTTTACACAATAAGTTGAACCCTACTTAATATTCATGACATCTAAGCTGTTCGCTTCTTTGACGATGTTGTTCTAGATCCAAAAAGATTTGATGGAGATGTTGGTACAGATCTATCAACTCTTGTAATACTTCCTTTTTTTCAGGGTCAGTTTCAGTTTCATATTCATCCAATACGATATAGTATGCACTTACAAATGCATCAAGACCGTACATTACAGAATCTTTAATCATTTTTATCAGCTCGATTGGCGTCATTTATTGTACTCTGTTTGAGTTTCTCTAAGTATAAAATACCATCCATCAGTTCTTCTTGTGCATGGTTAATCCAGTCTAATGTTTTCAAATCAGTCCGGTCAAGGGTAGTTCCATACTTTCGTTGACCTGTCTCTGCACGTTCTTGAAATTTATTAACAATAGCAGTCACAATCGAATCGTACTGCATTATTAGTATCTAGCATTCTCCTTCATCTTGGGAATACGCGTGTACGATTCAAATCTATCCATAAACGGAACATTTGGAATAGGATAGAGATCCGTGACAGACTGGTCGCGAACGGGTGTAAACATTTTCTTGATATTGTGACCAATCCAATCGTAATTATATTTGAGACTCAAAAAACCGTGAATAGCTACTGCTAATAGCATCAACAGAATTAACCACGCCATCTTGTTAGAAGTTTTGAAACAAATCAGAGGAGTAAGGTAATATGCCAGGCGGACTCTTACAGCTTGTCGGGGTGGGAGCCCAAAACCAATTTATTAATGGAAATCCATCTATGACCTATTTCAACGCGATGTACAAACAACATACCAATTTTGCTATGGAACACTTTCGCATCGAGGTCAGGGGCAATGATATGACGATGCCACAAGCGGGTATCAAAACACTGAGAGCTAAGGTTCCTCGTTACGCAGACATGCTTCATGATTTGTACTTTTGTGTGACTGTCCCGGATATCTATTCCCCACTCTCACTCGATAATGAAATAAATGCAGAAGGCGGTTGGCAATCGTCTGCTACACCATACCAGTTTCAATGGGTAAAGAACCTGGGATACAACATGATTCAAGATATTTCACTTGTCGTTAACGGAACAGCAATCGTAACAATGACCGGAGAATGGATGAAAGTACTATCATATCTGAAATATGATCGAACAAAACGTGCTATCTTAGATGAGATGGTTGGAAATACCCAAGATATGTACGATCCTGGAAACGTTGGAAAGCGTCAAAATCAGTATCCTAGCGCTATTCAGCCAACACAGCCACCTGATGCACTTGCGACTGTCGCACCTTCAATCAGAGGAAGACAACTTACTATTCCTCTACCATTCTGGTTCTGTGAAGAAATCGGACAGGCACTTCCACTTGTTGCACTCACAGAAGCAGAAGTTGAAGTAGTTATTAATATCAGAAACGTATATCAACTTTTCACAGTGATAGATGTTCGTAAAAATAATAATCCAAACACTCCATCAACGTATGGTACACGAATCCCCGGAATTCCAGGAGACAACTTTTTGGGAATGCAAAACTTTTTGAGTCAGCCTGATTTGAGAGGGTTCCCTACCGATCTGACACTTCAAACATGGAATATGAATCCCTACATTGAAGC
This sequence comes from Sediminibacterium sp., assembly GCA_040403975.1. Lineage (GTDB taxonomy): Bacteria > Bacteroidota > Bacteroidia > Chitinophagales > Chitinophagaceae > Sediminibacterium. The sequence goes on along the minus strand of JBBAJS010000012.1, from coordinate 40,531 downwards.
AAATTATATATTTTTGACAGAGACTGAGAGAGCACATGTTGCAGGATTTGAAAGAACGTATTTGATTACACAGCCTCGGATTATTGCACTGAATAATGAATATGGCTATAACGATACTCTAATTCCCATGTTCAATTTGTGTACAAGAGTGGTAGCACTTTTCCAGAGAACGGATGCAGCACTCCTAAACCAATGGGATAATTATACCAATTGGAGTGATCCAGATAATGCGCCTATTACACTCGGCGGAACAACCACATCCGGACCTCTTCAATTTTTCACATCAGGTGTTGTAGATCCATTGATTCCTCTCGCACCCAACATTTTCCAAGAAGGAAAATTGTCATTCGATGGAAAAGATAGATTTACAACAAAAAATTCAAACTTTTTCAATCTGATTGAAAACTATAAATTTGCAACAGGAGATACTACTCAACTGAAAGGAATTTATCAATACTCGTTTTCATTAAACCCAAATAAGCCAACACAGCCATCCGGCACAGCGAATGGGTCAATGTTCAACAAGACTGCGTTACAGTACACAATTCAAGTTCCACCCGTTGATCAAGCGATTGTTGCAGCATCAGAAGCGAATAACCCACCTATTTGTGTTGTGAAAAGTACTGTATTCAATCCTGTCCCCACACCTGTACCCGCAGGAGCAACAGTGCCCGCTGGACCTGGATTACAACCGCTGATTAATGCAGGTCAAACAATATCACTTTACAACCAACCAGCGCAAAATGGCATGGTTTTCCAATACAATGGTGTAATTTATGTGGAATCATACAACTTTTTCAAAGTTACAGGAGGCACTGCAAATCTCATATTTAGTACATAATGAGCTCCTCAGATCCTGTACCGGACGTCGAGCCGGACCTTTCAATCACACCTTCCGAAAAGAAAGCACCTATTTCGAGTCCAAACTCGTTTTTCATATATCTTGGAATCATTGCAGCGTTTTTCTTGTACCACCGCATCGCATGGGAGGCATTATTGTACCTCACAGGTGAACGGTTAGAAGGTCAAGTAAAAACTGTATTATTTGTAGCATGGTTAATACCGATTGCAGGAATATTAGGATCTATTATTGTACCTTCTATGGGTACTACGACTTTGTGGATTCTAGGAGCGACGATAGCGTCGTCTCTCCCTCTGGCAGCAGCAGCAGGTTCTGTTCTTCTGTTCGGAATCCGTACAAATCCGACGGCTGTAAGTCCGTAAGTTCATCGAGAGCACTCTCGGGTGAATCAAAGTTTCTAAATAGAATCTGATTCACTTCTGCTGGCGTCCATTTTTTGTCCATAACCGGTGCACACCACGCTCTATGATCAATATCTGGTTTGTCATAGAATCCTTCTACCATTTGTCTCAAAACATTTACACTACATTTTTTGAAGTTCACAATCATATCAATACGCCCAGGTCGAATAAGCGCACGATCAATACGCTCAGGGAAATTTGAAGTAATTACCAACATACGTCCGGACGCTTCTAGTGTACCGTCAAGAATATTCAGTAAAAATGATAGATCAATCGGTTCTTTGAGAACTTCATCGTCTGCAATATGTGCAAAAGGATCGTCTTCCTTCTTATCTAATTTGACTTCGGGTTTCTTCCACTCTCTTCGCAGGACCATATCTCCCATTGCATCAATGTCTTCAATAACATATAACCGCTCATGAATTGGAATAATAAATCGTTCTAAGTTCTGCCCGTTATACACATTGATTTCATCACTGAAAAATAGATGTCTTAACTGGGCTTTTGTTTTGATCTCAGAAAGCTGAACATTGATGATATGGCGTTTTGCAACATTCGCAATCGCTTTTGTTTCCGACGTTTTTCCACATCCAGGGTCTCCATGGAATAAGAATCCGAGTGTATACGGAATACCCTTCTTTTCGTACCAACGTTTATTATGTAAGAAAAACTCAGTATGTTTCTTTACCTTTGGCTGATCATCAAAATACACATTGTCAAATGTTCGCGTAGTACTGAATTTGTGTTTTGAATACACCAAAAACTGAGTGGGCAACGGTTGCTGATTTGTTCTACGAGTGCCTTTTTGGACTACCTGATCAAAGAAATATAAATGAGTACCTAACTTATTCTGCATCTTTCTATCATAATCTTGGTTGCAGGAATCAATAAATTTTTGAAGATGATGAACATCGTGCTCGTATGAAAATATCTTGAACTTGATATTTTTGACACTACCATCGTCAATCTCAACGTTCTTCAAATGGAAGAAGATATCTGTGTCGATCATCACTGGCTCAAATTCATAAGGAAGATAATCGTGATTAGCGATTGCAAACAGTTTCTTGATGTTTGGAGTGCATGTTACGTAATGAATAATTGCATCAATGCGAGTCAAAAATGGAGGAGCTCCGCCTTTTGTTTGTTGAGATGCATTGACTCCTCGTTCACATTCAATCTCTCCTTTGGGAACACGTTCTGGTTTTGGCATCATCTTTGCAAGTGAAGAGTTTTTCGAACTGAAATAACTGATTACTTGTGGAAGATATCTAATACATTGTTCATACATCCCAAGTGCAACGATATTTTTAATAGGTGCAAGAGCGTCCTTTTGTCCAGCACCAGACACTGCTTGAAACATCATTGTGCTTTTTAAAAGTTCGCCTATGTTGAGTCCGGGGTGTGCCATTACTTATTTTTACTGCTTGGTATTAAACCCCATACATTTATCGAGAGTCTGTACGTTTGAATGTACAGGCTTAGAACGTTTGAGTCGAAGTTGCTGAGATGCTTTGTCTACGGTCTCATCTGACAAACTGACATACGACTTAATATCCCGAACAGATGCCTGCGTGTTAATAGAAGGCATATACAGACGAATAGGAGGCATTGCGAGTTGGAGTGGTACTCCTCCTTCTTTCACATATCTACGGTACTGTTCAATGCTTAGCGTTCCACCAAATAGTCTAAGCACGCGTTTATCGGGTGCAAAGTTTAGAGTCTTCCGTTTGTACATGGATTGCAGGAGAGAGTGACGAGTCCATCTCTGAGAATCGGTGAGAGATGTGTCTGCATACAAAAATGAAAGAGCACATTCCGGTGAACAGAAATGCCCCTCTGCGCTGTACTGATTTGTATATACATCATAGTGAGTCGGAAGAACAATCGATTTCCAAGAGAATGTATGACAGCACCAGAAGCATGCCGTACCAGTAGGATATTCCGCCTGTTGGTGAATTTTAGATACAATTTCGTGGATAACACTCTCATCGAACTGTTGTTGGACGATTTCTTCTTTTAGAATATCGGAATATTCGACACTCTGTTTAAAAGCTTCTGGTGTAGTTGTGCTCTTTTTTAGAATGTTCTGTTGAACATCCTTCGGGACCTTCAAAAACAGAATAATAGGTGCATCTGATACTGGTTGTTCTTTTTGGGGTGCGGGCGTTTTCTTTGCACGAGGGGGCATTCTTTATTAGTCAACGTTTGTTCTCTTAAACTTCTTCTCCAAAACGAACTTCCATTTACAGAGAAGGGAGAATAGTACCAATCACGCCAAAGATGTCATCAGCAGCCGATAACTACAAGAAGCTTACGCCCCGAGAGCATATTCTCAAACTCCCCGATACCTATGTTGGTTCGGTGGAGACAACGAAGGAAGACATGTTTGTGGTCGAAGACGAGAAGTTCGTACCCAAGACTGTATCTTGTTTCAATCCTGGGTTCTACAAGCTTTTCGATGAGATTCTGGTGAACGCACACGACCATGTGATTCGTACTCGTCAACGTGGACTTGCCCCTGTCAAGAACATCACGATTGAGATTTCTCCAACCAATGACTGGATTTACGTCGAGAACGACGGTGAGGGCATTGATATCATCCATCATCCTGAGTACAAGGTCTGGGTACCTCAGATGATCTTCGGAGAGCTTCTTACTTCTACAAACTACGACAAGGATGAGAAGAAGCTGGTAGGAGGTAAGAATGGGTATGGTGTCAAGCTCGCAAACATTTTCAGCAAGGAGCTAAAAATCGAGGTTGTTGATGCAACTCGATCGAAGAAGTATGTACAGTCTTGGAAGGATAATATGACTGTTGTCGAGGAGCCCAAGATCACCGCTTGTAAGACTAAGCCATATACGGCTATCACTTGGAAGCCTGACTTTGGACGCTTCGAGATGACTGACATTCCTGCCGAGTTTGTGCAAGTGCTTCGTCGACGGGCAACCGATCTCGCAATGACGGTCGGTAAGGAGGTCAAGGTACACTGGAAGCACGGTGAAGAGAAGGTGACGATCAAGTGTCGCGATCTCGGAGTCTATGCAGGCGAATATGTTACCACACCGGTTGTATACGCTCAAATCAATGACCGTTGGGCTGTTGCAGTAGCCGACACTCCTGTCGAGAAGTTCTTCAATGTATCGTTTGTTAACGGTATTTGGACTTCAAAGGGGGGGACTCATGTTGACTATGTTACGAATCAGATCGTCTCACACATCGCAGACTATCTTGAAACCAAAAAGAAGATTAAGGTTAAGCCTTCGATGATCAAGGAGAACCTAGCAGTGTTTGTCACTGCAATGGTTGAGAATCCTTCGTTTACATCACAGACGAAGGAGTGCCTGACAACGAAATCTACTGCGTTCGGCAGCACGTGCAAGCTCCCAGATGAATTTCTGGAAAAGGTGCACAAGAAGCTTGAACTTGTGGATACGTTGATTGTAGCACAAAAGGAAAAAGATGAAAAGGACAATAAGAAGAGTGATGGACGGAAACAATCAAAAATCTATGGCATCCCGAAACTTGACGATGCTACTTGGGCAGGTACCGCGAAGTCCTCCAAGTGTACCCTTATTCTCACAGAGGGTGATTCCGCAAAAGCAATGGCTCTCTCGGGTCTTAATAAGGCTCAGCGCGAGACCTACGGCGTGTTCCCTCTGCGGGGCAAAGTGATGAACGTCAAAGATAGCTCTGCTTCCAAGGTAGAACTGGCTAAGGAGATTGCAGAACTCAAAAAGATTATCGGTCTCGAATCTGGAAAGAAGTATACTGATGTGTCTTCTCTGCGATATGGTTCGATTATGATCATGACTGATCAGGATTACGATGGATCTCACATCCGAGGTCTACTTATCAATCTGTTTCACGAGCTCTGGCATGAGCTCATGACTATTCCTGGATTCTTGACGTATATGGCTACGCCTATCGTCAAGGCTACGAAGGGAAAGCAAACTCGCGTATTCTACACACAATATGAATATGAGCAGTGGAAAGAGACTGAAAGGGGGTGGAGCATCATGTATTACAAAGGATTGGGTACTTCTACACGCGATGAGGCAAAGGAGTATTTCAAGGACATGAACGTTGTACAATTCAAGTACACTGAAACGGCTGATCCTGCTATCGATCTCGCATTCAACAAGTCGAGGGCAGATGATCGTAAAGAGTGGCTGTCTACACACGACCCTTCGAATATTGTGCTACCAACGCCAGATAAGACTCTGACATATCATGATTTCGTCCATCGAGATCTGATTCACTTCTCTCATTACAATCTTGAACGCTCTATTCCTTCTGTGATGGATGGTCTCAAAACGTCTCAGCGTAAGATTCTGTTCAGCGCATTGAAGCGTAACCTTACCACCAAAATCAAGGTTGCACAACTTGCTGGTTATGTATCTGAGCAATCTGGATATCATCATGGCGAAGCCTCACTGACTGAGGCTATCATTGGAATGGCTCAGGACTTTGTTGGATCTAACAATATTCCATGGCTTGTACCCCAAGGACAGTTTGGTACTCGTTTGGAAGGCGGCGGCGATTCTGCTGCTGCCCGATACATCTTCACATATCTGCAACCGAATGTGAAGCATCTCATCCCCCGCGAGGATCTGCCATTGCTTGCGTATCGCGATGATGACGGTCTGTCGGTAGAACCCGAATGGTATGCGCCTATTCTACCAATGCTTCTGGTAAACGGAGCGCGTGGTATCGGTACTGGGTATTCGACATTCATTCCATCGTACAATCCTCATACGATTGCGAATGCACTGAATGAATGGCTACTCAGCGAGTGTGAGGATGATTCTATACTTACTCGTGCCAAGCTGATGCCATTCGTGAAGGGATTCACTGGGAAGATCGAGGAGACGGAGAAGGGTGATTTCGTTGTCACTGCGAAGTATGTCTGTTCTGGAAAGAACGTTGTTGTAACTGATCTTCCACCTGGGACGTGGACCGCTCAGTTCAAGCAGATGTTGGATGCATATTGCGAGAAGAAGGAGATTGTAAAGGATTATGCGGACACGTCTACGGATACCGATGTGCACTTTGAGATCACACTGATTGATGCACTATCCGTAGACAAGCTTGAAAAGGTTCTCGGTCTGTCTGAGAAGATCAAGACCACAAACATGCACGCATTCGATGTAAACGGGCATATTCGCAAGTATGCGAATCCGAACGAAATGCTTGTAGAATTTGCACATCAACGTATTGCACTGTACAAAAAGCGCAAGGAGTTTATGTTGAAGGATCTGCGCGGGAAGTTGCCTTATCATCGTAATGTAGTTGAGTTTATTCGACTGAACTGTGATGATGAGATTGATCTCCGTCGGAAGACTGAGGAGGAATGCGAGACGATTTTGGAGGATGCGGGTCTAGAACGGATTGATGACAACTTCGATTACCTGTTGAAGCTGCCTATGCGTTCTATTACGAAGGAGAATATTTCGAAACATCAGGCTGAGCTCGACGATATTAATTCGAGAATCTCAGTCATCGAGAAGACCGCTCCCCATGAGATGTGGATTCATGATTTGAGCATGATGAAACTGATTTAGTAATGTCTCCCATTTGACACAATAATGAGTGCTCAAACAAATCCACAACTTCTATATCAGTCATTATTAGCAGAAGTTGATAAAGAAGCAAACGAAGAGTATACAGTTGATCCACGGATGATACTTTACAATACACGGTATGCGTCTAACAATAACGTTACAGGATATACTCAACCGTTATCATCTGTATCATTTGCTACTATGGAAGAAGAGACTGAAAATGAAATCGCAACTGATGAACCTGAACGCGAGATTGATTCTCTTGCAGTTCCTGTACAAAATCAGCCAGACTTTATAGAGTCTACTTCTATCGTTATTATAGATACCGCACAGCGCGATTGGACTGTTCAACCCGATACGTATTCAAATACTTTTTCGTTTATAAACCCGACCATTACATCGAGTGGACCACAGGCATACTATTACAACAATGCTGTTGTCCCGTTTTCATCGTATGACTTCCCGGATATAAACAGCAGTACATATGTTCGTAACGCCCCTGTTTACATTCCAAACAACAGACCCAAACTTGTTAATCCGAGTGAAGGTGGTATTATTACGATCAACCAACAGTTTTTGAAAAAGGGGTTGCTTGCAAATACTTGGGGATGGAGGTTGGTTTTTGATGGGAATACCGGAAATCTAAAACATTACAATGTTGCAGATCCTTCATCGTATATTCAACCAACAGATCGTGTAGTATACTATCCTGTATTTGACCCAACATCAAGCAAAGGTCAAATGATAGGTACAGACAGCGCACTCAATGTTCTCTCATCAAATAAGATTGCGTTTGGTACACAACTTGCTCTTACGAATGTGAAATCGCTTCGTCTGTCTCGGGCAACACTACCAATGAGACGTTTCGATTCATTTGATCCCGTAATATATGGCGATGCGAGTGCCAACTTTACGACAGGCACTATTTTGAATACATTTCACTCTGAACCGTACATTCTCATGAATATCAATAATCTGACTGGACAGTATTACGGTGCAGCGCCAGTTGTGCATAATGCATTTACTGCACTTGTACAGCAGCAGCGTACGCTAATAGATAGTACAAATGCAACAGTACTTGCACAGTATCAAGATTACTATCCGTGGGGACCCGAAGCTTATGCATTTGATCCACCTCTTGCTCAACTTTCAAATACTGCGATATCTCTGTCAAATAGTGGGGGGCAGCCGTACACTCATCTTGACGATTTGAACAGTACTATACTTATATTTGGTCAGAATCCATCAGGAAAGTTAACAGGTCAGATCTCATTTTTGGTTACACGTGATCGCGGGAATCCTGTAATTGATATGACTGCAAGTTCTCAATGTAACTGGTTCTTTGCTTCGAACGATTTGCGTCCAGGTGATCAATTGCAATTTTATCAACCAGTGACAACACAGATTCAGGCAGACACATCTTGTTTACCAGTTATTTCAAATCTGTTTAATTATATGCAGACGAACGGTATGGTTGTGACAAATACAACGTTGACCTCAAATACAACTATCCCGATTATTGATGTTGCATACACATTCGATGCAGTTATTAAAACATCAAGCGTCGATGAAACATATGCGTTGTACAATAACTGTTTTTCACAAATAGCAACCGATCCACGAATTCCAGTATTCTTTGGTATCACCGGAGAACTTAGCAAATTTAATGGCTTGAAATATATATCACTTATCGCATCCAATTACATAGTGGCTCCGGACATAGGAACTGTTCTTCTCAGAGATATATTTTCTGGAAACGCATACTATCCACTTCCGATGTTGAACAAAAATTGTCAAGCAACATATGCATTTGAAGTTCTAACAGCACAAGCTGATACGGCAAGCCTCAAGAAAATCATCCCGACTAAATAACAAGAATGTCAGAGCTGTCAAGATATTTTGTAGAAACAGCAGTACCTGGTGCCCCAAAGCACACTGGTTTCGTACCTAACCTCGTAGATCCTGAAACAACATCTACACAGTCTTTCCGCCTGTTTAAGATGCATGCAGACGACCCAAAACTTCCGTTTGCGTCGACGTATCAACAGCAGGCAACAATACGTATCCATACACCCACCCCACTGAATCAGTCATTTTTCAGTGAGCGCAATATTCAACATCTTCAAGATGAGATACGCTACGGTGTATGGGTAGCCAGTAATAACGAGTATATCATTGAGCCCCAAAATTCTGATGATCTAAAAACGATTATGCGAAGCTACTATTTACAGTATTCTATGAATGATCCTGACAAGATGCAACAGGAGTTGGATTCACTAAACCGCCGCGTTGTAGGGTTTGCTGTTGACCGAGTTATGGTAGAGGCAAAACAGTATGTCAAATATCGCAATGATATATTGAACTATCCCGATCCTATCAGCAGACCAATCAATGCAAATATTGTTGGCTCCAAGTCTGCGGAATTCAAGACCTTCTTTTAAGAGAACAAAATTACAATATGAAACAGTTTCAAGATAAAGTTTATGCAATGACCCAAAAAGGACTTCTACTGTGGGAGTCTTCTTGGGAAACATTTCGCCCGGTAGAGTCGATTGTATGGAATCCGATAAACAATCAACTAGAACCCTATTTCGGAATTTTCACACATGATATTTTTGATGTAAACTATGGATTCGGAACAAACGATATGCACGATTTCTGTATAACGTTCACAGATGAAAATGCTTATGATTTGAACAATGCAGAAGAAATACAAACAATCGAAGAGTTTTGGAGATGGTCTGGAACAAAACTTGTTTGGGTTGGTGATAGAGGATTGAGAGTGCATCCGTGTGCAGGGGACCCCCAAAGAAAACAGTATTTACTTCGATACAGACTCAACGCCAAAACATGCAAACATGCCCCGCGGAATTTACACGGAACAAGAAAAGTTATAAAACACTAATGAGAGTCAACCTTATTTCAAACAATCGCAACCAGACAGGACTCATGCAGGATGTTGATATTTTGCAAGGTATCTGGCATCACGTTGCAGAAAACACGAAGTTCAGACGTATTCATCATGCTCAACCTGAATGTCCGGAAGCAGAGATTAACGTGTTTTTTGAAATACTGAATCCTTCTCTTTTCACGTATGCAGCTATCAATATCTGGATTCCAAACCCCGAGTGGACATATTCAAGTTGGGAACCTTATTTTTCACAACTTGATCAGATATGGTGCAAGACACAACATGCAGTAGATATATTCAACAAGTTCGGTGCAAACGCAAAATATATCGGTTGGTCTTCGATTGCAAAAGGTGTTCCTGAACGTAAGAATTTCAGTAAAGCGCTTGTCCTTGCAGGAAAAAATGTGTTCAGACACCCTCAAATTGTAATTAATTCATATCTACTCACAGAGGAGAAAGATAGAGCAAAGCTACCAGAACTCCATGTTGTTTTTGATGATTCTAGAATGAATGTTATTCTTCCTCCTGAACTTGAAAGTAAAGTGAAATTATATCCCAAAACACTCAAAGAAAAAGAGTATAATGAACTTGTACAAGAATGTGGTCTAGCAATATGCGTATCTTCTGGTGAAGGATTTGGACACGCTATCAATGAGGCTGCATCGACTGGATGTGTTCTGATGATGTCCGATATTCCAGCATTCAAAGAATTTGAATACGAGGGTATTTATGTTCCCCAAGGAAAAGAGATTCCGTCGGATAGAGTGGACAAGATGTACAATTTCAAGGGTCCAGATATTATTCAGGCGTTCGATAAATACCTTGCAATGTCCTTCAAGGAGAAGAAAGCAATGTCTGTCAAAAATGCAGAACTGTATGTTCAGCATCATAATGAGTGGATCGTTCGTATGAAAAATACACTTGATGAGTTCAAAGATATGTCTGAGTTTTCGCTAGATAAAACTGCGATCCCAGAAGATGAACTTCCAGGAGTAACTATTGTAACACCTACTCGTGATCGCCCTTTCTTTATGGAATTGTGTGCTGGTTGTGTAGATTCTCAGTGTTATCCCAAAGATAAAATTGAATGGATTGTTATCGATGATGGCAAAGATACTTGCGAGGATAAAATCAAACACATTCCATATGCGAGACACGTTATTGAGCTTCCTGGAATGTCAGTTGCGAAAAAGAGAAATCTGGGAGCGAAACTTGCAAAGTTCCCAGTGATTGTGAATTTTGATGATGATGATATCTATCCTCCGAATAGTATTCTATTCAGAGTTTCTATGCTTTTGCGTGGAAATAAGGGAGCAGTTTATTGTACAACATTACCATCATATGATATTGCAAACTATATCTCATTTGTGAATGTCCCTCCTATTCATCTGCCTCCTTCTCAGCGTGTGTCAGAAGCTACGATGGCGTTCACAAAGACTTTTTGGGAGGAGAAGGGGTTTGATGAAGATATCAAAATTGCAGAAGGTGAGTCATTCATAAAGGGAAGAGAATCACAATGCAGAGAACTATCGCCACAAGAGGTGATTGTGAGTCTTGTGCATCCTCGTACAACATCATCTCGTAGAGCGCCTGCCGGAATGGAACCCAATGGATGCCATTTCGGATTCACAGATGATTTGTATAAAATGGTAAGTACGATTGGTGAGGCGTTAAAAGAGAAGTCGCAATAGGTTTTAGTAATGAAAGCACAATGTACACATGGTTGAAGATTTGAAGTTTTTACCATATACAGCAACTTCACTCTCTGTGGTAGGTAGGTTTATATTCATCTTCCTTCTCTATAAAAATAAAAGTACCAATAGTTTATCTTTACTTTTTTGCATACTAAGTATTTGTTCATCTTCTATGTGGGTATATTACAGTGTTAAAAGCGACGATATGCCAATGACAGTAAGAAGCGGTACAGAAATATCACTATTAACTGTATCAGCTGTATACATACTTCGTAATAAATGGGTTACTCGTAATAAAATAGAACCAGAAGTAACATTACCTAAATAATTGGTATATCGACAAACATTTGAAAACACATGTTATCAAATGTTTAGCGTTACACTAAACGTATGGTTTTTAAGCCATACCAGCACCCTTCAAGTATCCCAAGACGCGAGTCGAGAGGAACGCAAAGATCAATCCATGGACCACAGCGGCAATCAGAGAGGTCTGACCGGACATCCAGATACCACCGCTCATGGGAGGAATGGTCAAGAGAATACCTGGTGATAGCAGAACGAACAAAACAACCTTCAACCAGAACATTTTATTATTTAGGTTAGATATTTTGCTTAATGCTTGCGGCTACGGTGGCGACGACCGGCAGTCATCTTTGCAGTCTGACCAGCCTTCCGGTGACGGCGGCGGCGTCCGGCAGCCATCTCAGCCTCCTGACCGGCACGGCGAGAGCGACGACGGCGACCAGCGACCATCTCAGACTCCTGCCCGGCACGGCGAGAGCGACGGCGACGGCGACCAGCATCCATAACGGCATCAGCATCACCAACAATTACTTCGGCAGCGGGCTCCTCACCTCCGACACCATGGCGACGACGGCGTCCACCAGTTAGCTTAACTTCTACAACGGGAGCAGGAGATAATGACATTTGTTTATTCTTGATTGATATAATTTTTACGCAGAACAGGTAGTACATTGTGGCGGCTCAACCGTGAATTTTTGAGCCGAGGCGACTGCCTTGGTTCTTAGATAATAACATCCTGTTTTTAGTCCTTGCTTCCATGCGTACACATGCATACTTGAAATGCGGGCATATGTAGGATCCGCAACGAATAGGTTCAGTGACTGACTCTGACATACAAACGGTGCGCGATCTGCACTCATTGTAATCAATGTCTTCTGAGGGATCTCCCATGCAGTTTTGTACCGCTCTTTGATATCTGCCGGAATACCTTCGATATTTTGAATACTTCCATTATTTGCAATAATCATTGTTCGGAGTTCTGAATTCCAAAGACCAGCCTTCATCAGGTCATCAACAAGATACTTATTTACCACAATGAAGTCTCCTGCGAGAACGTGTCTAACGTATAGATTTGAAGTGAACGGTTCAAAACACTCATTGTTGCCCAAAATCTGAGATGTTGAAGCAGTTGGCATCAGTGCAATAGACAGAGAGTTACGAAGACCATATGTTTTTACTTCATTTTCTAGCCACTCCCAGTTGAGTCGAGTGATTGGTTCATCTTCCCACAAATGATATTGCAACTTTCCATGCGAAGCAGGTGATCCAACGTGTCCAGCATTCTTGGGGAGTTCACGAGCAAGTTGTGTGCTCTTACAAATGGCTGCATAGTATATGTGTTCAAAAATCTCACGGTTGAGTGCTCTTGCTTTTTCAGAAGTCCATGCATATCCCATCTTTGCAAATACATCTGCAAGTCCCTGAACACCAATACCGATAGGTCGTGTCCTGAAATTAGAGCGGGCACACTCTTCTGTGGGGTAGTAATTCCTGTCAATCACTTTATCAAGATTCTCAGCTAGAATCTCTGTGTATTGGCGAAGACTATCAAAATCGTATGTTTTGTCATCTTTTACAAACTTTGAAAGTGCAATACTGCCTAGATTACACACGGCTGTCTCATCTGGTGCCGTATACTCTACGATTTCACTGCAGAGGTTGCTACTTTTAATTGTACCCAAATGTTGGTGGTTTGACTTTTTGTTGCAGGCATCCTTGTAAAGTAGATAAGGTGTACCTGTCTGGATTTGAGCATCCAGAATCATCTGCCAAAGTTTCTGTGCAGGAAGAATTTTGCGTGCCTTTCCTTCCGATTCATACTTGTTATACAACTTTTCAAAATCGTCACCCCAACAGTCAGAGAGTCCAGGGCATTCGTTGGGACAGAATAGACACCAGTCTTGATTCGATTCCATCTTTTTCATAAAAAGGTCTGGGATCCACAACGCATAGAAAAGATCGCGTGCTCGATCCTCTTCCGCTCCTTGATTCAATTTGAGTCTCAGAAAATCCTCAATATCTGCATGCCAAGGTTCTAGATAGATTGCGAATGAACCATTGCGTTTTCCTCCTTGGTTGACATATCGTGCAGTATCATTGTACACTTTTAGAAGAGGAACAATGCCAGATGTTTTTCCATTGGTTCCCTTGATTGTGGAATTTTTGGCTCGAATATTGTGCATTGAGATTCCAATACCACCAGACCATTTTGAAATTTGTGCACAGTCTGAAAGAGTATCATAAATACCTTTGATAGAATCATTTTTCATGTGAACCAAAAAACAGGATGACAATTGTGTGTGATCTGTTCCTGCATTAAAAAGAGTTGGTGTTGCATGAATGAAAAATCCTTGCGAGAGGGCATCATAAGTTGTTTTAATCTGTTTGAGTTCCGGACAAAACTGAACATCCTTAAAATGTTCAATTTCAAAGGATTCTGTATGAATTTCAATTGCCACACGCATCCACATATGCTGAGGGCGTTCGATGACCTTTCCATCCTTTTTTAGAAGATACGCACGTTCGAGAGTCTTGAATCCAAAAAAATCGAACATAAAATCTCTATCATAATTTATCATTTCTTGAATTTCACGATAGTTTGAAACGACATGAATCTTCTCGGAAACAACTGGACCAAGCGTGCAAACACATTCAGCAAACGTTGAAGGAGTATTTTTATGATGATTATCGATCACAATACGTGCTGCAAGCGTTCCATAATTTGGGTGGTTACGTGCTTGCATGCTTGCACAAATTTCAGAAGCAAACTCATCCAGTCGTGCAGTTGAAATACCATCTTCGATCTGAGTACATACTTTCTGAGCAACCAGTGTTGGATTCACATGTTCTAAATCGTTCGACAATGACTTGATGCGATTTAAAACACGGTCAAACGAAACTTCTTCACGTTTACCGGTACGAGTAACAACGTACATTCTTATATATTAGATACGACTTCCGTCTAATAGTCTAGCAAAGTCACCTTGGGAATAATGAAAAGTTAAAAAGCTTATTAACCCTAAAACAACGTCGATTGCTAAAATCATCCAAGAAGAAGGGTTCATTCGAATAGCATTGTATGCAAAGAGTGTGTATAATACTCCGTGAACAGGTCTGAGATTGTTCCACCATATTCTATCACCGAGAACTTCTGCGCCGGTTGTTCTCAGATTGTTGAACCAAATGTAGAAAAATCCGAATGCAGGGATTAGTGCCAAATACCCAAGATATTGTAGAATTTGAGGCGTTGTTATCTTAGCATAGTATGCAAAAAATGCACGTGTCAATATACAGCCGCCCAAAAATAGCAAGAATCTCTTTTGGATGTTATTCATTATCTAAAAACAAGAAACGATTATCAGCTTCACCTCCTCTTAACATATAGTATCCTTCCATTAATAGTTTACCTCTTCTGTAACTTCCGTCCATTAATACTAAACCATCAATAGTTGTTGTAAAAATATTTGGCATTCCGTCATTTCCGATTAAGTTCACTGATTTAATTTCATAACCCTTTTTCACAAAATAGTAAGTAATCCATAAATCATCTACATAAAATAGTGCTTCAAAATTTGAAACAAACAAATGAAACGAAGATAGCTGTCTTAAACTTTGTGTTGGAATTCCCATGGATCCAACAACTTGAATCATATTAAATTTTCCATAAATATCAACAAAATCTGTTCCGTACACTTTTTTGACAGGATGTTGTATTTCTATATCTTTCAAATATTCTGTAACATGTGATTCTACAACGTATTTTGAATATGCAACGTCGTCATCAATGAGAATAACAAACGCATCTTCCTCAATAATATGGGGCGGAATACCCCTGATTTTTGAACCAGGACCATAATCCTTTTCAATACGGTTGATGCACAATATATCTGGATATTTTTCAGACAGAGTTCGAATATCGTCATCAGTTATTGTTTGAGTGGGAAATCGAACATATGAGAATGGTATGTTCAAAAATATTTTTGTTACTTTGTATGTTTGGTTCACAATCGAGTCAATAGTTTTATACACATTATTGAATCGAGAGGGTATAGTTGTCAGCGAAACATAAACATTCATTACTCAATTATTTGGATGTTATAATTTTCGGTTGAACGTGCATTGCTTCTAGTTCTTTTATGAAAAGAGACATTGCATATGGCATTTTGAGTGTTTCAATAGGCGACTCATCGAGTGTTGTGTCGAGGAGTCCACTCTCTGGTTGGAATAGTACTGAGTGCTCATCGGAACGTTTCATAAAGCTCTCTTGCATAAATCCAGAGACACCGTGAGCAATCAATACATCTCGCTCCATTTCGCCTATTCTGAGACCTCCACCTGATGAGCGTCCTTCTAATGGTTGGCGTGTCAGAAGTGTACGAGCACCAGTATCGCGATAGTTGATTTTATCCTCTACCATCAGTTTCGAACGCAAATAGTATACAGGTCCAATAAAAATCTCCATTTCCATCATCTCGCCAGTCATACCATTGTACATGATATCGTATCCATTCGCCTCAAATCCAAGTTTGTCCAACATTTCACGATATTCAACTAGTTGATTCTGAGCTGTAAAAGGAGTTGCATCCACAAGCGATCCCATCACATTACCAATTCTGCTTCCCATCGATTCTAGATATTGCCCAGTAGTCATTCGAGTAGGAAGTGCGTGAGGATTTAAAATTAAATCGGGTTTCAATCCATTGGCATTGAATGGCATATCACTACCTGGAATAATCATACCGACTGTTCCTTTCTGTCCTGCTCTCGAACTGAATTTATCTCCCAAAATTGGCATTCTAGATTCAACTATTCTTATTTTGATTCCGCGCAATGGCGTTGTTGGTGCTGAATCTCCTTTATCTGATCGCATAGACACATCGATATTGTAAATCTGGACGCCATCAACAATACCTCTTTGTCCTCTTTTGGGTAGTACAGATACATCTCTGTATTCTTTGATGGTACCTGTTATAGGATCCGTGTGTGGAGCAACCATTCCCGCAAGAACAGTGTTTTCGTCAACATGAGACCCAACTTTGATAATTCCATCCTCATCTAGTTTTGAATAATCTTTATCTGCTTTGGGTTTTACAAATTCTGCATATTTCGGATCTTTTGTAACATTTGCAAACATTGTATGCGTTTTTGATGCTTCATCAATCATGTCTTCCTCAGCTTTATAAGAATGGAAATAGGATGTCTGGAACATTCCTCGTTTTAGAGAGTCACCATTCAGTATCACAGAGTCCTCTTGGTTGTATCCACTGTACATTGCAATCGCAACAATCGCATTCTCTCCGTATGGAAGACAACCACCTTTTCCAAGAATATGAGGGTATGCCCATGTTTCACAAATAGGTCGTTGAGGAGAATTCAGAATGAGTGTGATTGTGTCAAAACGTTTATTGAAATTACTGTGGAACCACGAAGCACCTTGTCTGCACTGTGCACATGAGAACGCTACACGAGGGGAAGGATTGTGGTCTGCGAAAGGAATAACTGCGGATAGAGGAGACAACAAGAAAATACCATGAATCTCAGAACAAGATGTTGGATTAAAAGGAACCATTGAAATTTTCAGAGTATCGCATTCCTCAGAATCTACTAAATCAAAAAGTTCAGATTTCAGATTATCCCATTTCTTTTTAGATATTACCATTTCAGAAGTTACTGATGGACGATACAGCGGACGAATCGGGCGTCCAGGATCCGTTGCAATCACCATATCGTTGTCCGTTCGGTTCCATGCGATAGAAATTGTAGGATTAATCTTTGAATTCCTTCGCAGAGTAAGAAGGTCATTGTATACTTCGATGGTATTTGAAGTAACAACTCCTACGATATCTCCATTCAATCGAACTCTTGTCCATGAAGGATTCCAGCTGGATGGATGGATTGTTGCAATCCAACGAAATTCTGCTCGTTTTTTGAGAACATCCAAAATTTCCTTTCTAGAAGATGTTGTTGAAATAGTTGTCAAAAGTGATAAATGTTTGACCAATCCTACACTTCTTCCATCGGGAACATCAGATGGGCATGTGAATCCATATGAGCTTGCGTGCAATCTTCTTGCACTTAAAATTTTAGAACCTTCATCCATATCAGCTTTGGATCTTCGCAATTGAGAAATAGTTCCAAGTAGTGATACTCTACTCAAAATCTGAGAAACACCATCCTTTCCTCCCCATACTCCTTTGAACGATTTCGAGATTTCATTCAAAAACATATACTGTTTCCAATAGTAACCAATATTCTCGCGTTGAATCAAGTTTGCAATGTCTCTACCAGCATACATGCGTTCCTCAAAATGCAGACGAGTATCCATTGCAAGTGTCATGGATTTTGACACTTCTTTGTACATTCTTCGAAACTCTTGAAATACCAGATCGCCAGATACATCAAACCTCTTGAATTTGAAATGATCGCGATCGGTTGGTGGTTTTATATCTTCTGCATTTTCAAGACACATTCTGGTAATATAGCCTAGACAATACGCTTTTCTTCTATAAAGGTCTGCAATACTTTCGCCTTCTTCCTTTTCTATATGAGGAAATGCCAAAGTTTGTAAATTGTAAAATACTTCTTCAATAGATCTTGTTTTAGTTGTTCTACGAATAAGTGCCAGATCAGTGGTGTCTCTATCTTGCAGGGCTTTATCATGCGAAATAACAATCTGCATAAAAATATCATCGTAAACACTTCGGTCTCCTTCGGGAATACCTGCTAGAATAGTATCATACAAATCTTTATCATTCGATATTCCAAACATTCGGAACACAGAAAGTAGTGGAAGAGGATCTTTGAATCCTGGCAATGTAATGATTGGAATTCTCCCAGAACTTCCAATACGCAAATGTGTTAGATCTCCTCCTAGTGAGAAATCTCCTTTCTCATCTAGTTCATCCAAAGTCTTACTTCTCACTTTTGGAGGAAGTTCAATGTAGTGTGACGATGGACCACGTGTGCCATCCTCTGACATGCTTCGAATAGCAGCAAAATAAGAACGATCTTCTCCTTTGCCCTCCATTTCTCCTCCAAATAATTCTTCATCTTCAATATTGACAGCTTTGTATGCTTTGTCTCCGGCATAGTACAAATTGTTTCCTAGACGTTCCTGAGTTAGTAACACACGTTCACTTCCATCGATGATAAAGTAACCTCCGAGTTCGTGTAAACATTCGCCTTGTAGAAACATCTGTTGGGGTGTCAAGCTTGAAAGATGACAAAATTTAGATCGGAGCATAAGTGGAAGCTGTGCAATCAATATCTTTTCAAATGTTGCGACCTCTGGATTGCCTGTTTCGAATGAATAAACAATTTCAATGTCCGCTCTGATGTCGATTGCATATGTTTTGTTTTCTACTCGGCACGTATTCGGCATAATAGCGTTCCCTAGTTCATCGAGGGGCGGCGTGTATCCAATACGACTTCCGTCGCGACCTCCGATGTAAATATCGATAGTCCTCTTTTCAGAAGGTAGTACCAATTTGATTGGATTCGATGCTTTCAAAAACAATGGTAGCTGACGTGCTAGCAAATCATCGTATGAGTCGATATGGTGTTGCACGATAGGATTTGGGGTATCTGTGTAGTATGTGTCACATACATGGCGAGCTGCTAATACAGACATTCCTCTCTTAAGTATAGAAGAGAGAACTATGGAAGTCATTGTACGAAATCCACTTGTCAAGGATGCTGTAATTGTCGTCACCACAGTAGCAGTGTTTGCACTGGCGACGTTTATTTATTTGAGATTGAAGCCTACTGTTATTCTTCCACCGGAATCAGTGATTTCAAAATGCCCGTCAAGATGGGTGTATAATACAGATACATCCGAGTGTGAACCCCAATATGCAACACAATGTACATCGTTTGATCCCGACAAACAAACTGACTCTCAGAAATGCGATATTTCACGCTCATGCGGTACAACTTGGAAAGGACTTTGTGCATTCATGTGATAAGTAATATATGTTATCCGAATCATATAGACCCTCTACACTTGAAGAAATCATAGGTCATACAGAAGCAAAAGAGACACTTTGTTCGTATCTTAAAGAGAATCCTTCAACAAAAAGTGTTCTTATTTCTGGAACACCTGGTATAGGAAAAACAACACTTGTTTTGGCTGCTGCAAAATGTTGTAACTATGAACCACTTGAAATAAATGCATCTCGATCATTGCGATCGCATGATGATGTCTCAAAATTGCGAGACTCATGCAGAGCACCTATTTCATTCACGTCTCTGATAAAATATAGTGAACCTCGCAAGACTTGTGTTATTCTGGACGAAGTAGATGGTTCAGATCCACACGCTCAGCGTAAGATTTTAGAATGGATTCGAGATCCAGAACGTAAAGTTCCTATTCTGTTCACAGCAAATGAGATACCTGTTATTTTTAAACGTGCAGCGGAGAATGTTACTATTCACCGATGCATGCCTTTGAATGCTCGCACACTTTACGAATCCTTAAATAAATTTACAAATATGACATTCTCAGATTTCCAAAATATTGTGAAAGAATGTCAACATGATGTTCGTAGAATATTGTATAGAGCTCAATATGGTATATCGGATAAACCTAGAATAGTTACAATGACCGGCGATATAATCACTGACCTCCTACGTCAGGAAGAAACGTTTTACGAAAACAATCCCATAACTCGCGGTCTCGGAGCCACTGGAACCTAATAATATTTTTACCATTAGCAGTTTCTGTTAGTTTTCCTGCAAAACGTGCAGGATCCGGAACCATTTGTCTTTTGCTGACTGTGTTATGTGCATGACCAATCACCAAAATGATATCCTTATGCGGAAGCATACTCATAGGAAGTGTCCAATCGCGTGTAAATGAACCTTCCTCTGCTTTAACATCGGTATCACTAAACTTTCGGTCTTTTAGTATTTGACTCCGGAAAAGCCAACAGGAAGCAGTTGCATGATTTGTACCATATGGTCCAACCTCCATGAGGACGTTATCCTCTGAAATAAATACTGGCATAATTTCAGTACCTACGATATCAAATTTAGAATCACGTTCAAGAGCGTCTACTGACACTTGAATACGCTGCGATGGATAGTAATCATCATCATCCCAAAATGCAATATACTTTGAATTGAATGCTTTCGCTTCATTAAGTAGTATATTGCGAAGAGCACCAATAGGTTTCTTACCTTCAAGTCGAATGTATTTTACAGGAGGTAGACCTTCCATACGAGTGATTGGTTCCCAGCTTTTTGAATCATCGTCAGAATTATCTAAAATAACCCAACCTACAATATTCTTATAAGTCTGGCGTTTCATAACCATAGTAGAAAATTCAAGTGAAAATCTTCTATTATAAGTCGGAGTACATATCACTACACTCATTGTATACTTTATTCATTCAGTTACTATCTAAATAACGCTACGTGCGAATATCATGTCTACACATCGGACAATACACACTCATACGATACCACGTACGAGCACAATCGCGATGAAAACAATGATTACAATGACGGAGACGGACAAGAGGTGCAGTATCATCAAAGTTTTCCTGGCATATGGGACATGAACCGTCTGGACGCGGATTGGGTGTAAGAAATGCATGGTCCAACTGTTGCTGCGATGGAGCTACAAGTACTGGATCCAAAAATGTTGCAGATGTCAAACTAATACCAATGTTCCGAAGAGCATCAATACTTTGAGACGAACTAACAAGCGAAATCAGGCGTGTTTCGTTGCTCAAAAATAGAGACATGTTCCGTTCAGAACGGTATCTACGGAAAAAATCTGCGCGAGATTGCAATAGTAGATTCAGATTGTCTGACATGTTATATTAGAGTAACTTTCTATTTCTAAACACGTTTGAAGAACGCGTCGATTGGTCCTCGTGTATTTGATGTTACTACATTTTTAAGATAAGACGTTTCAAGAAACATTAACTTATCAAGATGTTTCTCTTTATGAGCAAGAACCTTCAATGTTGCTTCTTCTGCATCTCCCAGTTTTTCTAGATATTGTTCGTATAATGTTTTATATGACGGGCGAGGTTCAGAATATCCCTCTAATTGATCAATACAGAGTGCAAACAGCTGTGCAACTGGATTCTGAATTTGGTTTGTGATATAGTGAGTCGTATCGATTGAAAGCTTCTTTTCCTTCACATAATCGATCTGTTCAATCTTATCACCTTGTAATTTCTTATCACGAGTCTGAATGTATACAAATTTCAGACGGTCGCCTACGTTGGGTGCATTTCCAGGATCACGCGCAGTCATTCGATCTGCAAGTACTCGATGTGCAATACGAGTAGGATCTTTATAGTCATCTCGAAGCTGTTTAGTAATTGCAAACTTCTCAATCGGGAACTCATTTTTCACTACACGAATCAACATATCTTTTACAAACTTTGCTGCAACCTTTACATTCTTCTCTTTCAGGAGAATATCAAGTGCACCTCCGAATACATCTTTGACAATAGGGGCATTATCGCGCCGTTTCAGAACGATACCCATCGATGCACGATAACACTTGGTAGGATCTTCTTCATACTTCATTCCTACATATCGCTTACGACAGAACAGAATGAACGGATAGAATGTCTTCTCATAACCGATCACAAATGCCTTATGACGGCAGCGCTCAGTAATCATTTTTGCAGATTCTTGACCGAGTCGAATAGCTTCCACAAGATCAGCCTTTGGAAACTTTACAAAGATAGAGTCTGTGTTATGGACAATCATTTTGCCTACGCCTGCTTGAAAGTGATGGTTTTCAGTAGTAAGATCATATACAAAGCCAGTGTACAATATGATTTCTCGAATACGCTTGATTGCATTCGGATCCTTACGTTGAGATGACTTTGTACAAGTGATACGATAAATATGCTCTTTTGAGCATCGATCAGTAACAGATACATTGTACCCAAGTGAAGCGCCCAAATACATGATATGTGATGCACTCAACTGACTCTTCTGATCAACACGAACATTAAGACCGTTCTTATCGCCGTCTGCATCATACAACCCATCCCAGAACGCTTGCCTAACTTCGATAGAGCCATTCAGAACGCTCATCGGCATACGCTTTTCCTTTTCTGACGTGTACATTGATGCACGATATGCTACAATAAATGGCTTGACATTTCCAGAAGGGACTAGTTTATATACACCAGAACTCTCAATTGTATCATTGATTTTCCATCCTAGCTGTGGGTATGCTTTCTCACATAATTCTTTATAGAATTCTAGCATCTTCATATCTGCATTATTTAGAGCCCATGAAGCCTTATCTCCACTCGGACACTCATAACAACCGCAACTTCCATCTCCGAAGAAGAAGCCTGCAATACGAGCCTCTTCTACTGTGATCTCAAACGTTTCCGATGTGACATCAGGATATGAATGATGAAGTAGTTTATCACCAATATTCAAATCAATCGAAGACGCAGGACTTCCATCTGATCGAACAAGTGAATGGTCATCTGTAACGTCGACAACACCACTATGGGTAAGCACTCGCATCATCTTCTTTCCATCTACTAGACGATGCCTAATAATATTTTTGACACGAGTCCAGCCTGATTCAGTCCAGCTTTCTACCCCATCGAGTTCACACAACTCTTTGTCTCCATATTGCATCCAACCTTTTCCATATGCATCGAGATGGTCGACACGTAGAATGTTGATATTTCCATGAATGCGAACCATTACAGGAGTGTAATTTGCAACCGAATCACCATACACTACATCTGCACCGAACTCAGTTTCTACCGTAGACTTTGCAAACAGCAGTTGACGACGTCCAACAGCCGTTGTACAAGCCGCTACACAGATCTTGCGAATAGGCGATGTCTTCGAACCCATCTGACCATAAATAGAGTTGGCAACAACCTTGTATGCAAGTTGAAGACCGTTGTACACTGACTTTTGGGCATCATCCACAGTAGGATCTTCCATCTTCTTTCGCGCCTCCTTTCGTTTCTTCAACATGATTTCCAATGAACGAGGAATCAGTCCGGTAGAGAGTTCGTTGTCCTCTGTGGGTTTCACGTAGAGACATACACACTTTCCAACAACCGTATCTCCCTGTTTGATGTCATATGAGACCTCATTGTGAGGAATATCTTTCGCACTTACAATCCCTTCACATGTAAGAACCTTTCCTTCTGCATTATACGTCTTCATAGAAATGAGAGTATCTGGTGAGAGGTTCTCGCCGATCATGGATGAAGGATACAGAGAGTTAAAATCCAAAACAGCGACAGGCGTTTCAAGATACATTCCAATTTTAGGTGAAATGACAATCGCACCTTCATAACCGCTATCTCCCTCAAATGATTCCTGCACCATAATGATTTGATTACGCTTCGATGCCTCATATGCGACTCTGCTGAAAATCTTGATCCCTTGTCCGCGAAGGAATAGATATTGGAATGGGACGAAACATACGTCTGCCATACCACGAGCATTGACAAGAGTATCTAGTTTTGCCATCAAAGTCAACACCAGATCGCAATCCTGAATACAGTACTTTGCAATCGTTCCACGATCCTCGGCAGTTCCATCGTGCATCCTGAAAATATCAGCAGGATGAATATCGTCCTTAGTAAATGACCATTCTAGGTGCGAACGATCGTCGTCTGAGAGATCACTGAACAATTCATCCGAATCGATAACAAACGACTTTGGTGCAACAGATTTTACCAGGAACTTCTTACCTTCCTGATATCCGTTGATCGTATTTCCAACAATATCAAATTTTGCATAATTCCCTGCAAACAGACCACGAGTTGTCTTTGTGTAGATAGTGGACCCTTCGACTTTTACAACTTTGTCTCGGAGAAATGTTGAAGCTACATTATCGAGTGTATAACTGTCAAGATTGTGCTCACGACGCATGTTCAGTAGAAGATCGACCGAAAGACGTCCTGGCATTTTCAGGAGATTAACATTGTACTTTCCAGAAGCGAGTTCAAACACCTTGTGATCGAGTAGATCTCCACGGATATCTGTACGACCGATGTTGAGCTTTACTCCGTTGATTTCAGCGCGATCGTGTACGTACTTGTCATCGAAGCCGTATGTGTTGTAGCCGCATACAATATCAACATTCTCATCACGAATAAAGGACTCAAACGCTTCGAGAGTGTCGCCCTCAGAGTCACATGTGACAAAGTCTGATGACCCAGAGACCGTCCCCCAAACGAATACACGACGCTTAACAGTTGTAAGCATATCAGTGCTCAATCGGATAGAGACTCCAATCTGAATAATAGGATCTCCAATTTGAGTGGAGCCCATCAGCTTAGAGAACTCGTTTTCAAACTTGTCCCATTTATTGTCTTCGATATACGTTTGAATGATACTGCGTGTCAAGAACGGAATAAGAGCCTTGTCGCGCCAACCGGGTGGAGATACAAAACCTTCCATTTCTAGACGTCGAAGTAGAAGATCGGTCAATGATAGTTCATCATCCTTTTCTAGATCGTCTGCGAAATGCTTAATCACATAACTCCAATCCTTCTTTGCCTGAGGGAACCGACCAGTTCGTGAAGTGCACTCAATATCATATGCAGCTACCTTCAACGGAATAACCTTTGAGGGATCAGCAGAGACATCGCGGCACTGTGTAGACCAGCCTCCTTCGAACTTAGAAGACGGATGGAATACAATCGGACTTGCAGGACCAATCTCCCTGTCATGAAACAGACGAAGAAATGGTGGAATGTTTGATTCGTAGATCTTTGAGAACATATCCTTGCAAACTTTGCTCCCAGTTCGCCAGTCTCGCATGCTCTCATATTCAATCTTCCATACTCGTGCAGGTTTGAAATGATTGAATCCCTCAAAAGCATCATATTTTGAGTGTTCAGTAACCACTACTTTTGAAGCGTTAATCTTTTCGCCACTTAGTTTAGATTTGAATTGGGCGATCGTGTTAGTTTCAGGAAGAACCCACATATACGGCTTGAACCCTTCGATTCGAACCATTGCAGGACCTTCTTCTGTGCGACCATAAACGTCGACGACATATTTGCCCTTCTCATCGTGTTCAATCCAATCACAAGGTTGTAGTGTAAGTACCATTTTTCAGCTGACTTATAATTATCATGTTGACGTTCTTTATCCGTTTTATACTTTTCCGTTGTTCATAATAATGGCAGATCTCGAACCTCAAACATCGAATCCACTTTCATGGTTTTATGCTCCGACTCGCCCCAAGGCTGATACGCGTCAGATGCAATTTGAAGCAGTTGACAACTCTGCACAGCAGTCATATTATTTGACGTCACGCCCCCCTGTCGGTTGCCAAGATGCATCCAAGACAGGTGACTTTGCTTCACAGTATGTTACTATGAATTTTACAGGTAACTATGGTAACATGGCTGCGGGCGGTTGCGATGTTGATCTGTATTCTAGATTAGCTCTTGGGGACCCAAATACACAGAGACCCAAAGGCAACCAACAGGTATTCCCTCGTGCATGGTCTAGCTCTCCTTTTATGGCGAATGGTGCACCCACAGAAGATAAGGATACTGAGAGTAAATTGATTCAGAGCATTCCTGTACGTTCTAGAAAGGAGTGCTCAACTGTTTCAGATAAGTTCTTTTCCAATCAGTTTGATCCTTTAATCCCATCTGTTCGGGATGAAATTAAAAATGTAGATAACTGGGTACATTCTGATTGGACTCGCGGCGGAGATCCCACGCGTCTTATTCGTCAGAAAGCAGTTGCCAAAGAATAATAAATAGATGAAAATTGTATTTTTTGTACAATTCATCCCTGACCCGTGTGGTGCATTTTTTCACGATGTCACACTAGCCAGGGCTCTTCAAATGCGTGGTCACCAGGTACTATTTGTAACTGTTTCACGCAAGTTTCCAATCAGAGGCATATATCGTGGATTACCATTTGTGTACTACGAGAGTGCCGGTAATGAATTAGGTAGTTCCGATTTATGGAGTACCCCTCATTTTCCAATAGTTCCATTTGTTCGAAAGTTGAATGAAACATACGAAAAACCATTATTGATTACGATGCATTATGGAGAAGATACGCCTTCCATAGAGTTTTGTCCTCGTGCTGGGAAATGGTCTGAGTTTTTGTGGTTTGTAGCTCCTAATATCGAAAAGAAAGTATTATCGACCATTAAGATTGCCCCTAGTTTTGTTGAGACTCATCTCGTGAGACCCACATTTATTGAGAGTGATTTTTCAGTATTTAGCCCTCCTCAAAGATCAACAGGAGAGTATATAACGCTCATTAATGCAAACATCATGAAAGGTCTTGAAGTGTTTGTCAATCTAGCAAAACGCATGCCTGAACGTAAATTTTTAGGTGTGAAACCATATTACAATGTTGTAAAAGTACCGACAGATGTACCGAATATCAAATGGATAGATATTCAGGATGATGTAAAAGATATTCTGAGAGATACTCGTGTCCTATTGGTTCCTTCTGCATACGAGAGTTGGGGTCGTGTAGCGTTCGAAGCAATGTACAATGGAATTCCAGTGTTGTATACCAAACCTGTTGACAGTCTACCAGGATTCAATTTTAAGTCAGGAACTACGCAGGGTATGAAAGAGTGGATAGGAGATGCAGCAATCGAATGCGATCGCACAAATATCGAGGAATGGATTGCAGAAATCAATAAGTTGGATGATAATGGATATTACAACGACTATTCAGATCGTGGATACAAATGTACACACGATATGGATGTATTTTCTGAGATACCTGATATTGAAAAACGATTCTACGAATATGCTTCGAAGTACCCTGCGCCATTAAAGGTCAAAGGAGGAGAACCAATTGTCGCACCACAACGTAGAATGCAAATTACAAATTCTATGCGTCCTTCTGGGTTTCACCTGAACCGTCCGCAGGCACCTGCTGCACCTCAGGTAGAATCATCTCAACCGCAGATGATGCCTCGTCAGATTTCTGCGCTGGGACTCCCCGGAGGTCGTTTCGGAATGAGGCGCTAAATGCTTCTGACAGTTTGCGAGCATCTTGTAGCTTAGATCGTACTTCATCTGTCAGACCGTCATCGATCTTTGGCGGAGGAGGAATATACTTTTCACCAGATACTTCAATAACTTTCATGTTATCTGTAACGGCAGTAAGCACATCGCCATCCGACTTTACAAGATATTCTTTGGCTTCTTCGTGTGTGCATCCGAGCATCGACATGACAAGAGACTCGTCGTCACTCATTTTTATATATGTTTTGTACAAAGCGTTAAAATGCGTTTCTTAGACAGCCTCTGCCCTCCTGCGTTTTTATATGCGATCTTCTTAGCCGTTAACCTGGGTCTAGATGTATCTGATCTAGCATTGGTTACAGCTGCCTTCAAGGTCATATTTGGCGGTGCCGCAATATTCCTACTCGATTATATGTGCAGACTGGACTTGGGTATTGTATCATGGTTCCTGGTCGCTCTACCATTTGTCATCACTGCTCTTGCAACATCTGTTGCGATGGGTATTGATCTTGACAGACACGTTTTAAAACAGCTTACTAAGGCTTAAACATATATAAATCAATGCAGAACTGTACATTTAGAGTTCTACGTCTGGCTGTATGGGCATGGATGAAAATAAAACAACATTGTCATTGTTTCCGCCCTCAAAAAGGTTATTTGATTGTCACCGAAATGCCTGATGATGCTCCTCTTATAATTCAACAAGTGTCACGTACACGTGAGAATGGACAAGTAGATGAAAAATACCATATTAAATGGCATAATCAAGAAAACAATATTACATTTGAAGAACTGTTCCAACATGTTATACCACCGTGGTTAATGATTTCAAAAGACGGTGAAGACTATACTGAAAAGCTACATCCATACATTGCCAAAGGAAACACCATTCGACCTCATTTTTTGAATTGGCGTTTTGGACATGGAAATTGGACAATTCTAGATACAAAGACGTTTGAAGAAATCAAATTTCCTTCTAATGGAATCATAATCAAATAATGTACAATAAAGTTTGGAGATATCTTGAACTTGAAAAGATTTTAGATCCACCTGATTTCCTTTCAAGATTAAAAATATTTAGCGACTTGGCATTTCAACCACTGAGTCATCTCTTTTTCTGGGTATGTTTATTCGCATTCCCTGCTATTCTACCAAAGTTTGGGTATTCCGGTACACCCACAAAAATGAAAATGCTATTCTATATTATTAGTAGCATTCAAGTAGCGTATCATATGTATGATAAATGGAGCAAGATGATAGAATACTACAATCTTGGCACATTCTTTTTAGTCGAGCACATTAAGTATGCAAAAACACCTGTACAGTATGTTATTAATTCATCACATCCATCTCATCAATTATTCAAATATTCCGCAATGAATTTACTGCTTAACCATGTCAAATAAGTTTCCACCGAACATTCCCTGGAAACTCTTAACTAATTCGGCTCCCTGTTGAACTTGGGGTCCTAATGAAGATAATGTTTCCATTAACTGCTGCTGTGTCTCCATAAGTTCTTTTGTATCTTCTCGCATAGCAGAGACTTGTTTGGGGCTCAGAGATTTGAAAGCATTCATCATTGTCTGCGCCTTGTCCATATGTGGTTCGGGCTCATCGCTGCTTTCTTTCTTCTTTTTGTCATCATCGCCACTCTTCTCTTCTACTTCCATGCCTTCACGTATTCTCTGACCGCTGACGAGTATGACAGCAAGCACTGCAATAATTGCAATTACTACGGCAGCAGTATATTTCATACGAGTACCGTATGAAAGCACAATTGTAATTAGTAATAACCATACACTGAGATATGCTAGATTACGTTGGAGTAAAAATAGCTCGGCACCCAATAGGAGCGCTCCTGCGATCAATATGTCTTTCATTGTGAGTATATCACAAAATTAGTATGGAATAGTATTGGATGTCCCTGCAACGCCTGTTCCATTGAATCCATAGCCTGTACGAGGTGCCTGCTGAGCCATATCAACATATGCCCCACCCTTACGATGCTTACGAGTATGTCTACGACGTCTACCGCCTGTTACATTATTACCTCCGCGCCCAGAGAGAGAAGCATTTGACAGTTGTCCTCCCTTCTTCATTGTTTTTTTCATGCGGCGACGACGACCGCCCATGAGATTGTTTCCTGCACGCCCAGGGACAGTACCGCAGTCGGCACCAGTATCGGATACCCATGCAGCATTTCCACCGTTAGAACCACCTGCATCAGATAGAATAGACCCACCAAATCCGTAACCGGCGCCCTTGTGTTTTCTACTGTGGCGACGACTTCTCTTCATTTGTTACTGTATTAGAAGAAAGAAGAGGATCCCACGTGCCGTCATTATTATTTTTACAACGTACGAAGAACTTGTCTCCCATCGTTTTAAGCTTACTCGATAATTCTAATGTACGAACTCGCAAATATTCGTTATTAGAAGGGATTCGGTATACATCTGGGATATCAGTACGTATTACTTCCAAACGCATTTCATCTTTGTTCAGATCACTTTCAACAAAAATACCTCTTGCTCCTCTATCATTTGTATAGTACTCTTTTCCACGATAATCTTTCATATTCGATCGCAAGTCTACACATATCGTTTGAAATGCAGGACAGTTAGTAAAAAATGTATGAAATAACTCTTTCATTTTTTCCCGACGTTCTTCGAATGTTGTCTTGTCAAAAATAGGGGTTCCGTTGAACATCCACAGATCTGCTAGATACAAATGTGTGGGTGTTTTTTCAACACGAAAAATAGAATCTTCGAAACATCGTTCGTCAATAACTAGACTGTGTTTTTCAATCTTTGAATCGCGATCAACGAACAGTGCAATTGGTTCGGGATCACGTGTGAGAACCAACCAACCTGGAATGCCACTACCTTGGTGCGCCCATGTCACCGCCTGATTGCTTGGCGGTACTCCTCGTCTCGATAGGCGGAGGGAGGGTTCCCATCGGTGATTTAACCGAAGTATTCTCTGGATTGGTGATGGGTGGGACTTCATATGTCGGTAGTTGTATAGATGGTGCTGCTTGGCTCAAAGTGACAGGCGGTGCTACCGGCGCAGGAGCCTGTACTGGTAGCGGTGCAGGTTGAGACTGTGGTGGTTGTGGCGCCTGAACATATACAATCTTCGGCTTTGGAGGCTGCATAATCCTCGATACCCAAAAAGTTCCAAGATGAAGAACTATTAATATTCCAACAGTGCCGAGAGCAATATACAAGACTTCCAGTAATTCCATGTTGTTTTACGTTGACAATTTGAAAGCATCATTTTTTACGATAGTGTTTCGCAGGATCCTCTGGCTTTACAACTTCTATGAATAAATCATTATTTTCACTCCATATACGAGGATGCGAAGAATAGAGCACATAGTTTACATCTTCTATGTGATCTACTCTTGAAAGTGTTGCAGGATAATCTAGTTCTTCTGTTGTCAAATTGGCAAAAATACGTCTAGCTGTTTTCTCTTTCGGGTTGTAACATACATCACCGCACCATATAAACTGTGTTTTATACTGCATCAGAGGGGTCGGTAGGACTGGAAGTGAGTGCTGTTGTAATGATTGGAGCCGAAGCTGCATCGTATATAATATTTAGATCAAGTGCGGGTAAATCGATCGCCATATTCACAATAGCAGGGAGTTCGCACGGAGTTCCCCACAATTTATAGAAACACTGTACCATCACTTGTACATCGGTTAGTGCATTATGCAATACCCCAGATGGTTCCTTTCCAAACAGCTCTATATACATTTCTCCAAGCGTTGGGTTCTTAAACTTTCCAGTTTTAGATGGCTTGCTCACAAACTCTTTGGAGCTTGTCATTGTGCAGAACATTCTCTTCTTGTAGTCGTCTAGTGTCAGTGTCTTCCCAAGATTATACTTCAACGTATTATTGATAATCTTCTGGTCGAACTGGATATTGTGTGCAACCAAAACATCAGACTCATTTACGTACCACAGAAATCGGTTGATCACATCACTCAGTTCTGCTCCATACTTTTCGGCATGTGTTTGTGTAATTTTATGAATCTTTATAGATTCCTCTGGAATAATCCATCCTGCTGGCTTGATGATATGGTACTCTGAATGAAGAGTAACGCCATAATCATTTGCCATTAACCATGCGATGCTAACCAGGTTAGCGGTCTTAGAAAGTCCTGTTGTCTCAGTGTCAAAGAATAAGTACTTCATTTTACAGCACTCTATTGGGATTATCGTAATAAAAATGGATTCGTTTTGTTCCCGAAATCTAGATAATACTGGCAAAATGAACTCTTCACTATCAGGAAAGACTTACGAATCGATTGTTGCAGGAGTGTTACGAATCACTTCTGCAACAGCAGGATCCAACAAGAATATCAATGACATACGACTTCCATGGAAGGATGGATTTGTAGACATCGAAGCAAAACAAACAATAAAAGCAGAATTTGGACAACGTCGTGCACAAATAACGGATAGAGTACTAACTATACCTCATCCCTTATTTCAAGATTGCATTGCACATACAGAATTGTTTAATGGAAAGATTCCTGCGTTTCTTCAAAAGACTGGATTCACTTTCCCAGAATGGGAAAAGGTTGCTGCTGATTTTAAGGATGAACAGTATCCTGCACCATCAGATGTAATTTCAAAATACTACTTTGAAAAAGGAAACTCGTACATTCAGATTCGTGGGTTGGGACTGTATCACACCGGAGTTGATGTTTGTGAGTTTGGTGTACCCTATTTCAAGTGTCCAACGTTTCTGAGAATTCGTTGCAAGCGCCACGGAAAGAAGTGCCCAGTCACTGGGAAGGATATTCCAACATCTGTGATGGCATCATTCTGGGTTTCTAAGAATCCAGCGCCTTCTCCGTATTCGCTCGATGATCACACAAAGCTTCCTTCGATACTGTCAAGTGTCTGATCTGCATCCAAAAAGTAGTATTTTCTAGCAATATCTTCGAATCGGTTATCTTTCGGAATTTGAGGGTATTCAAAACTGATGTAATCGTATTGTACATCACTGTCTATCTTGAATAGTTTTTCATTATGGATTGCCATTTTAGTGTAAACCAGCGAATCATCCACTATTGCATAACAATCCGTATTCGTGTTTGCATACAACTTACGACAGTCGATTGCACAATCTAAACTGTATTTGCAAATATAGTCTAACATACGAACAGCTGCTTTTTTGCGGATTATGTATCCAAAAGCACCATGGTTGTCGGCAATTGATAAATCGCATTTTCCAATAGTCATAGTTTCAATCGGAGAGTTTGTACAATTGATCAAGTTAGAGCCAATGTACAAAAATTCTAAATTACGTTGGTTGAATACTTTTAGACAGACATCTAGTTTATCTGAAAAATTATGACAGAAGTCTACATCGTCTTCCAAAATAATAAAGTATTCGTCATCACTTGCAACTAGTTTTCTCCAAAGTTCAAGGTGCGAAAGTGAAGCACCTATAACTGTTTTCTGATAGTTGAATTCATTTCCATAAAATAAATTGCGAATAAACTCTGTATTTTTTAGTGCCTTTCCATCGACTGCTGTAAAAAAATCAT
This sequence comes from Sediminibacterium sp., assembly GCA_040403975.1. Classification (GTDB taxonomy): domain Bacteria; phylum Bacteroidota; class Bacteroidia; order Chitinophagales; family Chitinophagaceae; genus Sediminibacterium. The sequence goes on along the minus strand of JBBAJS010000012.1, from coordinate 7,257 downwards.
ATCCCTTTACTTTTCGCGCATCTAACTGTTTGATCATCGACTGTTTTCTGTCGGCTCTCTTTTCCATATTGACAATATGAACGGGGAATGTATATTCTTCATTTTTGTATGTTTCAGGATTATTGTTGTCAAATGTTAGAGGGTCGTTATCCATAACTTTAACATCAGAATCTCCTGGGCTCATCACAGTGGTATAGTACGATGTTACCACTGCTTCATTCAAAAATGACACTTTTACATTTGCATCCGAATATGTACTGACATAATCTAAATAATGTTTGAAAGAATTGCAATAATAATAATCTATTAATTTCTTTGCAGCATTTTTATGGATAATATATGAGTAATTCCCCCAGTCAAGACCATAGTGCATTGTAGAATATGCTTGGATGACAACATCGTTTTCAGTATTCTCTTGAAGATTGATTCTTCCAATAAATAAAAATTCACAATCTTTCGAAATAAATTCAGAACATACTCTTGAAAGAAGCGCATTCAAATTTTCACGAATAAATGTATCATCCTCCAAAACAACATAATAATCGCGATTATTATCTTTCACAAGAGATTCCCAAACTTTCATATGAGACAGAATATTTCCGACTACACCTCTTCTTAGTTGAAACTTGTTCATACTTTTGAACATTGGCTGCAACTCTTTTGTCAATTTGAGTTTTTCGCCATCAACTGCCTTTACAAATGAATAATTCATTACATCTGATTTACTGAGTTTGGTCAACATAGACTGCTTCCTGTCATCTCTTCTTTCGAGATTGATAATTTTTACTGTCGGATCTTCGATCAACGCTTTCCATACTACACTTCGATTCTTCCAAGTACATTCTGATGCATACTGTTTGCCTTTGAGAATAGAGTTCTGCTTCTGTTCATCTGTCAAATTCAAAATAGTGTTCAACTCTTCACCATATGACGTTTGAAATCCATTACCATCTAGCGTAAATGGAAGTCCAGCAACAGGGTAATACACACAGATTACCCCGCATCGAAGCATTTCAAGAGCTGTAATGCATGATGTCTCCTGCCAGCATGTGGGATATAGCCAATATTCAGAAGAACACAATAATTCATACAAATCTTTGGATCCGAGTTTTCCAAGATGTTGAATACTGTTTGGATGCGTCTTTATAATTTTGTCCATCTTGATATCTTCTTCATTTTTAGGGAATGGACCATACGATGCAATTTTGAGTGTAGCATCGGGTAGTTTTTGAAGAATTGATTCCCATAGTTCTAGAAGTCTGTTCAATCCACGCTCGCTGCACGACGTGTACACAAACTGATTCTTTTTCTTGGGGACCTCGATATTAAAAAGATCCTCTTTCAGACCATTGTTAATAAGTACAATTTTCTGCTTTATCTGAGGATATTGTGCCTGGAAAAGTTCTTTGTGCCATTGTGTCAAACATACAACGGCATCGATGCTGTCTTGATATTTTTGGATTATCTGCTCATTCGATAGATCGCATCCATATGGTAGTAGATGAGTATCGTGTGCCCAAATGATAACTTTATGGGCACTAAAATTATACTGTTCTAAAAATCCAACGTATCTCGAAATAATAGCTGCTTTGAATGCGGTTTTCTTGACAAGGGCAGGTATTTTGTCAAGGGGGACATACTGAATATTTCCGATAGTTTCTTCTTTTACGCCCCCGCATACGAAAATGTTGTAATCTTTGGGGAAGTAGGTTGTTAAATACGCAACTGCTGTTTCAGATCCACCAAGAGCATTTGTCAAACTGTATGTGTAGTTCCAAGGTTCATTTGAAAAACCGGTGTAAACAATTATATTCTTACTTTTGATACATTCATCTAGACCAATTGTTGGAGTACTTTTCGGGAAAATATCATAGTTTTTGAATCTGTCCAGAAAATCGAATGACTCAACATTGATTCCTTTTGAAATTAGATATTTAACATACTCTTTTGCCTCCTTGATAAATGCCTTTGTTGCCCGATTCATGAAAAACTGCATATTGAACAAAAACATCTTAATGTGCCACTCACTAATATTCTGAGGTTTTTTCTGAAAAACAATTCTGTAAAATTTGATTCCAAGATCGTACTTTTTGAGTTTTTCCGCAACAATTACCATGTGGTATGGCATAAAAAAGTCGTAAATGTTCAAATCTACAAACAGTTTACTTGACGTGTAATTGCTTGAATAGTTCTTCTCATAGTGCTCTTGAATAATACTGTAAAACGCATATGCTATTTCATTATTGCCTTCACAACAATAATGACATACAAGTTTATAGATACCTTCTAGACGTTCGTGATCATATTCATGTGATTTTAGAGCGTAGTACAACGCCTTTTCAGTCTCACCCTTATCTTTGTAAATATCATGCAATTGAATACAAGATACGTATCTCTCTTGAATCCAACCTTGCAAGGTAAGCGTCTTTTTATACCAATCAATCGCCTTGTCTGGCATTCCTGCATCCTTGTAACTGTTTGCACAATAGAATGCATAACGGTTATGGAGTCCATCTTTTATTTCAAGAGACTCATCGAATGAACGTTCTAGTAGCTGAGCATCCTTCACATATTTCTGAGGATCTTGACTTCGAGCGCCGCTCTTTCCAGAAATAACATAATAGTCTCCTTCAATTTTAGAGTACGTAGGGTGATGGTCGATAGAAGACAAATATTCGTGGATCACACTCTTGAACTCCCACTTCTTTCTGTTATTTATCAAAAGAGGACGCTCATATGAAAATCCAGGACTTCCTAGTTTCATGTTATATGCATCTGCTGTTAAGCGTCTAGGAAATGTGATATTTCCTGAAATTTCGTCATCAGCATCGAAAATCAAAAGATAGTCGGTTTTGTTGTATGCTTCTCTGAGCGCCTGTGAACGATTATAGCTGAAATTCTTCCACTCGTCATTGAAAATCTCACCAGGAATATTTTTCGACTTAAAAAAATTCTGGATAATTTCAATAGTATTATCTGTTGAACCAGTATCTGAAATTACCCAATGCGTAATGATCGGGAACTTTTGTAGGAGTTTGGTGAGTGTGCTTTCAATGATATGTGATTCATTTTTCACAATCATGTTCAAACATACTGTTTGTTGCATGGTTATTGTACGTTATCATGAATCGTTTGTGTAAACTTTTATCGCAGTGGGAATATCAACATCTCATTTGACTGTTTTGAAGTGTTCATCCCATACGACCAACTAACTTTCTGAAAACGACAACCTTCATACAACTTTCGGATATACTCACAATCATTGTAACACAACAACCAGTCTGATCGAGTTTTTAATATCTCGCGCAATCGTTCATGATCAAACTGGCGATGCATATCACCATCGCGACCATACAGATAGTTTTCGATATAATATGGTGGATCCAGAAAGACTGTCAAATTATCTTGGGGTTCATATCGTTTCATAAATACTTCAAAATCATCATTATATATCGGCATAACATTGCTCATATCCAATCTTGTGATTCGTTCAATTGATGATTCTGTAAAACGACCTTTTGCAGCTTCTTCTGAAAACCCTCCACAGAATGTTGATCCATTAAATGAACTCCGATTGATTGCAAAATAGTAAGCTGCTTTTAGAACATTGTCTGTTTCTGTTAGAATAAGTTTACGAAATCTATAAAAGTCTGCTTTTGTAGCTGGTCTTAATAATCTACATGTTTCTGCTAAGTCATGTGAATTGTATCGTAACGTTACCCAAAAGTTAGAAACAGGTTCGAAACCATCATTTCCGAATACTTTGATACCTTTCGATGCGCAAAATAATTCGAAACTACCTCCACCAAAGAATGGTGAAACAATATATTTCGTCTTTGGATACTCTTTCTCTAAAAACGCCCACAACAGTTTTGTTGCCCGCGTTTTCCCACCTGGATACCTGAGTGGAGATGTCATTCTGTTATACAGTTATTTTGTGTTCTGTTTAGGTTCGTTTTTATAGCTTCATCAAGAAGTAGACAATAACAGCGTACACAGCGGAGTGGATCAGCAGACCAGATCCGTTGGGTTTACCTCCAAACGCAGTCTTGATTCCAATCATCGCAAACATAGAATCAACGATGGTGTAGGTGATAGGATTAGAAACAATGTAGAAAAGTAGTCCAGCGAACGCGGCGATCTGAATCTTGCTTGCCATTTTTATTATCTTCCTGAGAAACTATTTCTTGTCTGTTGGATGACTTCTAACCATTTTGGGATTCCTTCCATCACTGCTGACACTTCTATTTCACTCTTTTTAGCAGGTTCTCTAACATCTAACGCATGACCTTCTGTTAAAAATATTATTGCAGTGATCAAAAATGTCTGGCGTTGTCTTGCAACAGAAGGTTCCCATTTCAAACAATACATCTTTTCAATACATTCAATATATGTCTTCAAAAACCCGGAATGACCAGTATATTTATGAATAATATCCCACAATAGCCATACCAGATTTCGTGCATACTTTTCAGGTATAAGTGGTGAAACTCTTGGAGTGATTGAAAGTGATTGTTTCGATTGTTTCTTTTTCAGTCTTGCAAATGCAAATATCCATGCGGTCCAGTACAATGACCGGATTGTATCCCTTGATTGAATAGAAAAACATAACTCATTCACAGGAATAGCCAACTCGTATGGATCCTCAGACAATAAGATACCACTGCCAAAATGCTGAGAAGTTGCTCTCAAATTTTCACGAATTGTTGTTGGTTCAAAATCGTGTTCTTCTTTGATTCTAGGAAGTGTTAGAGGTTTTTGTTTTCTACACAATGAGATTACACATGCTGCTTCACATACTAGATTACGTGCGTCCAATCTATTTCGTATATCAGTCATATTCGCGACACTAAAATTGTCTTGAATCTGTCTGAACTGTTCATACTGTGTTATCAGGTATGTGAAAACATTTGGACACGCTCGATGCACTGATAATGAAGATGCTTCAAATAGAGTGGTCCACAGTGAGTTCACTAATCCTGAACACAATATTTCAAGGGACCAGTAACATGCGTAATCTGCATGACCTAATCGAATACTTTCGAGCAGCGATTTGATTGCAAGTTTGCGGGAGTGACCCGAAAACGTGAAATTTTGAAAGTCGGCAACCGAACGGTTGTCAACTATGTTCATTATCGATTACATTCGCCTTTTTATAAGATGTTTATACGGAGTGTTTAAAACATACCATAGTCAATGTAGACCGCTCTGAGATTTGTACTCCCAGCATAATTTGCATCTCCCGAAATCTCAACATATACACGATCATTTAATCCTACTAAAAATGACGTGTTATCATCTTTTGCAGATAATAAATCACCTGATACACTCAACGCAACCTGTAACCCATTAGAATCAACCGTATTCTTGTATATATTTGCATACAGTGTTGCCGGTCCAAGAGAAACGTTTGTACGTAATAGCACATCATGCAATACAGAAGGCTGTACTGGTGCGTATGGTATCGCACTAGCAGAGGTTGTCGCTAAGTTTGTAATAACTTGTGCACCAGGTAGCATGTAATATACTTTCTTGAACTGGTTAGATGACCATGCGGCTCCACCAGTTGTTATAGCCGTTGATATCATGTTCATTGGTAATTGGTTCATTGTGAACCCTAATCCGTTAGTACCCTTGTTTTCTAAGTTAGTGTATCCAAGTATTATTTCCGAATCAGTAGCTGTCTCGGAAATCTCTGCAAGAGAACAGTTGGTGAGAGCAGAACCTGATGCAGATAGTGTGCAGCATTTCAAATCAATGACTGAATTTGCAGAAGATGTCTCGCACCCAATTATTCTAGAACCACTGCATCCGACAGCATTGAGATTCATGATTGTATCACGCAGAGATGTTCTGTTCTTCCCATTGACATCTACACACTTAGCATAGCAGTTTCCACCAAGATTAGACGCATTCACATTGATCGTGCAACCGCGTGTGAGGTATGCAGAGTTGAAACCAGTAGCAGATGAACCATTGGTTACAAGACCTGCACCACTTCCAGAAGGATTGTTCAAGTTCAGATTTGCTACCAGACTTCTTAATTTTGTAGAAGGTCCAGTTACAGTATTATCAGAAACATGGAAAACTGAATATACTGCTCCGGCAACAGGCTGAGATGATGTGGATAGTGTGAGAGTCATATCTTCGACACGACAGTTAGAACCGATTGTCAACAGATTGGTGGATGTTGTAGCGTTCAAGCGCTGGACTATAACGCTCTGAGCATTTGCACCACGGATAGAAACATTTGTTGGAGCAACAAGCTCTGAACCCTGGTTATATGTACCTGGAAGAATGAATACTTCATCCCCGGCAACAGAAGAAGCAAGAGCAGCAGAAATAGTCTGGAAAGGATTCACATATTTAGCGGAAGCACCAAGAGTATCATTGCCATCAACTGCAACGCGAATGAATCCAGTACCGAACTTGATACCGTAAGGGTATGAATATCCATTGAGTGTCCCAACACTCAGATTGTTGATAACATTGGCACTTGTCATCTCTGCATGACCGTCTACATCCATATCATTGTGCACTAGAAGACCGCTGAGTGTAGTCAAACCAGTAGTGTAATTGAATGTCAGATTGGAGGAACCCGCAGCTGCACCAGAAGCATTGTATACAATCTGTGTGTCAGATCCTGCGATAGGACCTACGGCACCAGTAGCACCAGTAGCACCCTGAATACCTTGGGGACCAGTAGCACCAGTAACACCATCAGCACCCTGAGGACCAGTAGCACCCGTAGAACCAATAGAACCAGTAGAACCAGTAGAACCAGTAGAACCAGTGGCACCAGTAGAACCAGTAGAACCAGTAGAACCAGTAGAACCAGTAGAACCCGTAGAGCCAGTAGAACCAGTAGCACCTATCACACCCTGAATGCCCTGTGCACCAGTAGAACCGGTAGCGCCAGTAGAACCAGTGGATCCAGTAGCACCAGTAACTCCATCAGCACCAGTAGCACCAGTAGCACCAGTCACACCGTCAGCACCAGTAGCACCTGTTACACCATGAGCACCCTGAGGACCAGTGGCACCAGTCACACCATCAGCACCCTGAGGACCAGTAGCACCAGTAGAACCAGTAGCACCAGTAGATCCAGTAGATCCAGTAGATCCAGTAGAACCAGTAGCACCAGTAGCACCAGTAGCACCAGTAGAACCAGTAGAACCAGTAGAACCAGTAGAACCAGTGGCACCAGTAGCACCAGTAGCACCAGTAGCACCAGTAGAACCAGTAGAACCAGTAGAT
>JBBAJS010000011.1:0-107108 GCA_040403975.1 Sediminibacterium sp. | reverse complement strand
AGTTAAATATGCCCCATCTTGGCCAGTAATACCGGTGATTAATGCTTTCTTCATTTATTATCGGATGAATTGGGTAATTTTTCTAAGCGGTTTGGCAAACAAAGTAAACCAATAGGGTTTCAAACCATTGATTTCCCAAGCCATTCGATCTCCCTTATTGGCGAGTAGCCTGTTTTTGATGGATTGATTACTTACTCCACCGGTTCTCATTTTCACCATAACTTCCTGCAAATATGCAACCTTAATGCCAAATCTGTATATAAAACGGAGCATGAGTTCGTAATCTGCAGCAGTATAAACATTGAGATTGAATTTGCCATATTGCTTGTATAATTCCGCTTTAACAAAAAATGTAGGGTGTGGAGGCATCCAGCCATATAAGAAGGCTTTTGGGGTAAATTGGCCTGCATTCCATTTACGGGTAATTTTTTGAGTATCTACTGCATCTACATATTCTAAATCGCCATAAATAGCATCTGATTGGCTTGTTTCAAAAAGGGCTACCAATTGTTGAATGATTGAATCGCTCGCATACAAATCGTCAGAGTTTAATATGCCGATGATATCGCCTGTTGCCAAATCAATGCCTTTATTCATGGCATCGTAAATGCCATTGTCTTTTTCGGAAATAAGTTTTCCTGAAAATTCATTTTGTTTTACAATTGACAAAGTATGATCTGTTGACCCTCCATCAATAATGATGTGTTCAATATTTTGATAGGACTGATTTTTTACAGATGCCAAACAATGAGCAATGGTAGCTGCACTATTATAAGTAGCTGTAATGATGGAAACTTTCATAATCTATGCGAACTTGAAATATTATTTTCTTTCAACGATGATATTTTCCATAACCAACATATCCATGCTCGTTCTTAAATAACAATCCAGTGCTTCTTCTGGAGCGTTTACAATTGGTTCGTTTTCGTTGAATGAAGTGTTTAGCAAAATAGGAATGCCTGATTTTTTTCTGAATGCATCAATGAGTGCATAATACCTCGGCGAAATATTTTTATCTACTGTTTGCAATCTGCCTGTTCCATCAGCATGTGTTACTGCAGGTATGATCAAACGCTTTGATTCTTTTATAGGAAATACTTTTTCCATGAAAGGAACATCATCCACTATTTCAAAATATTCGTCGACATATTCTTTTAATATACTTGGGGCGAAAGGCCTGAAACTCTCTCTGCGCTTTATTTTGCTATTGATCAAGTCTTTGGCATCTTGTCTGCTTGAATCAGCTAAAATAGATCTTCCTCCTAATGCCCTAGGGCCAAATTCCGCACGCCCATTGAACCAGCCAACAACGCCTGCATTGATTAATCTGTCGGCTACATAATTGAATAAATATTCATCCTCCATTTTCACATAATCGATATTTTTTGCTTGAAGCATTTGCTCAATGTATTCATTGGTAAAATGAGCACCTGTGCAAGCAGAAAAAATAGGCGCCACTCTAGGTTGATTCAATATATGATGGTATACATACTGTGCAGCCCCCATTGCAATACCTGCATCATGCCCAGCAGAAGGAATATATAATTGCGTGAAAGGAGTTTGTGATTTTATTTTTCCATTGGCCACACTGTTCTGCGCTACTCCACCAGCAAAACAGCAATTGGATAACTTGGTTACCTGGTGCAAATGATTGAGAATATGAAAAATACTTTCTTCGGCCATACGTTGAACAGAAGCTGCGAGGTCTTTGTGGTGTTGTGTTAAAGGAATGTCTTTGCTTCTGGCTTTTCCAAAAACGGTTTCCATTTTTTTGCTATAGGCAATGGGTATTGCAGGAATATTATCGCTGTTATAAGCAACGAATCCTTTTCCTGGAGATCGAAAATAAGGTAGGTTCAATTTAAACAAACCTCCTTTTTCTAATAGAACCACATCTCTTAATTGATCTAAATAAATGGGATTTCCATAAGGCGCAAGTCCCATAATTTTATATTCATCACCATAATGAGGGAAACCTAAGAGTTGAGTAAACGCCGTATAAAAAATACCCAAAGAATGCGGAAAGTCAATGGACTCAATTACTTCAATTTGATTGCCTTTGCCAATAGCCAACATGGTAGTGCTAAAATCACCAGATCCGTCAATACTTGCAATTGCAGCAGTTTCAAAAGGAGATGCGTAAAAGGCACTGGCTAAATGAGATCGGTGGTGTTCTACCTGGTGAATTTTTTGTTTTACAACATCGATGGCAATGCCAAAATGGGTATTGAATTCCTGTTCTAATGAACTTACTTTTTGTTGATTGAGTAAGCGTTCAACAGTATGAATAATGGATTCTATAGGCCGTGATGCAAAAAATAAAAGCTTGTTTTTAAACTTGGCTTTAGGATCTCTTCCAATAGCAATATGATCTACCTCATCTATGTCTATACCAGCTTCTTGTAAACAAAATGCAATGGCTTTGGATGGAAAACCCGACCAATGTTTTACTCTTCTAAATCGCTCTTCTTCAGTTGCAGCAATGAGTATTCCGTTTTTAAATATTGCTGCAGAAGAGTCAGCGTGATAGGCATTTATTCCAAGTACAATCATGTTAAATTCAGTAATTCAGTATACTCATTTTTAAAATCTTGCCTAGCAAGATAGTTATTTGCTAAATCATGTGCTCCTTTCAAATATTTTTGCCAATGATCATTATCTATTCTTGCAATTTCATCTATTTGATGCCCCGTTTCTTGAGGATTATCAATGGCTAGGTTCCAGCCTGCATTTATTTCTTTTAAACCATTCCAACTGGTAAAATGACTGGTAATTATGGGCCGAGGGGTTCCCAATGATTCAAAAATGGCATGTGAAAAGTTTTCGCCTTTACTCAATAAAATAAAAGCATCGTGTTTACTTACGATCTGCTGCATATCAGCAGGCTTAAATGCTCCGAAGTATTTCACCTGAATATTTGCTGGTAGGTTGTTGATTATTGCTTCACAACGACTCCAATAATCAGACTCTTTTATTACTCCATATATTGAAAAAAATATACTGGATGTACAATACCGTAGAGATTCTAAAGTATAATGAAGATTTTTCTTTTCAGTAATGATGGATGCGTACACTATACGCAAAATACCATCTGTTTTTTCAGAATGGAGAAAATCATTTACAGGTAATTGAGGAATATTTCCTAGGAGTGTAAATCGATTAGCGGTTGAAGGAAAATATTGATTGATCCCTTCTTTTTCTTCTTCTGAAGTAATATGCCAATGTATATTTTTAGTTAAGCCTAATAATTGAATAACTTTTAGGTACCATTTTTTCTTGAAGGATTTGGTTGAAAGCGCACCAGACTGAAGCATTCCTCTCGGAGCCACTATTACACTTGTATTTCTAAACTCAGAATACTTAATAACTAAAAGCGGATTTAATAAGAAAGCGATATGCATAAAACCATTAATGTAAATGGTATTTGGGTTTACTTGACTGATCAAGGATTTCATTTTGACTAAATCCAGTCGCTTTTTATCGTCATACCAAACTTTTATTTTTGCCTGGTCTTCTATAAGAATATCATTCCATTGATTGAGTTGAATAGTTGAAAGTGGCTCGCTTTCATTTAAATCATAACCCCCTGTAATGAAATAAAAATCAAAATCGTTATGCAGCAATGCAATCAAGTTGCGTAAAGATTGAATCACTCCTCCAGCTTTATATGCAGGAGAAAAGAATTCGTAGATGATGAGTATTTTTTTGTTGGGTTCAGCCATTTTTAACTTCTTAGAAAATGATAAGATCCTGCAATCATTTTATTCAATGCAAATCCATCTTTTTTAATTGCATTAATTATCGCATCCTGAGTTTCTAATTGTTTTTTATACATGCCTCCGTGCAACTCAATAATGATATGCTTAATATAATCAGGGAGATGAAATGCTGTTTCTACCATTAATTCTTCGCTTCCTTCAACATCAATAACTAAAATAGAAGGCCTAAAATTGAATTTATCTTCAACTGTTTTAATATCGATAATCATTTCATCTTTATTTACATTATCTGGTTTAACTGAAAAATCAATTTGTGTACCCAGGGAACCTAAATCATCAGAATATCCATCAATTGAAAGATTGTCCGGAACTGTATAAACAGGGAAGCCATATCCTTTTAGCAAAAAAATATTAGGATAATCAGCCTTCCATCTGAGGCAGCTTTTGTACAAAGTATCATTACATTCAACGCTGATAATTTTTCCAGATGGCCCAATTAAATTACTCATTACTCTTGTTAAAACACCAATGGAAGTACCCATTTCTAAAATATACTCTCCTCCATTTAATAATTCTTTTACCAATGCTATTTCAGCACCCTCGTATTCATTCTTTTTAAGAATCCATTTTGTTCCAAAGCTAAAAGGCTCGTTTCGAATTGGGATGATTGCTCCGGCGATGTTTACGGAAACTGGCCAAAATATTTCTGGAATAAATTTCGCCAAAATGGCGCGTCTTAATTTTAATAAAAATGTTTTCATTAAATATTGTTAATTCAACCAAGTGTTGACTTGTAAAAGATTGTTTCTAAACCCTTCAAAATAAAAATACTGACGAGCTCTTTGTTGTATTGCTAAATGATCAGTTGTAGAATCATTCAATGAATTAATTATAGCTAGTTTGAGTTGATCAAGATTATCAGGATTAACCAAAGTTCCTAACTCACCGTTCTTAAGCGCATCCACACTTCCATCTTTATTTCCAGCAATTACTTTTCTGCCACATGCAAGGGCTTCAATCAAAACAATTCCAAATCCTTCTCCTTTGCTAGGTAAAACAAAAATGTCTGCCAGTAAATAATGATCAATCAGTTCTTGCTTCTTTACGAATCCTGTAAGTATTACTTTTTCGGAAAGTCCTTCTGCTTCAATTAATTGTTTAACTCGTATTAATTCTTTATCATCTGAATTTCCAGCAATAATGTATTTCACTTTCAATTGATCACTATTGAGTCCGTGAAGTAGTTTAATGATTTGATCATAGCCCTTGTATTGCTCTTCTGATGAAAGTCTAGATACAGTAAGTATAATTTTCTCATCATACTGAATTCCATATCTATTCAATAAATAGGAGGGTTTATCAAATTCAGTTGGATAATCAAAAAATGGGTCTACTGCATTGGGCAAAATCTTAATTTTAGCAGAGTCAAGTATTGGATTATTTTCCAACAAAGTAGATTTTGTGAAATTACTCACAGCATAAATTGCGCTGGCATTTTTTAATAACCATTGTTTTCTTCCAACCAAAGGTTTCCATACTTCAATACCATGTGCAAAGAGAATCAGTTGTTTTGACGGATACAATAGTTTCAGTAAATACACCAATGGTGCCAAATTGATATGACCAATTAATATGGTTGAATATTTTTCCCCATTCCATATTAATGACATCAAACAGGCCAATTTATTTCCCTTGAATCCCTTAAAAAATTGCTTTTTAAAATATTTTTCATCTGCCGCTTCATCATAAACGGAGTATGCATCCAAACCGCTTTCCTTAAAAGAAGCCAATACATTTTTATTATACTGTTCAATTCCACCAGCTCTGGAAAATGCGGTTAAATAAATGAATGCAGTTTTGTTTACCAAGCTCTATTGTCTTTTGGAGGCATTTGTGAGAGGCAATAACACCAGTACCTACTCCAGTGTGTTTTTCCAATTTTTAATTCAGATTTAAATTGCTGGTCTAACTCATTGTTATTAATAGGTAATGGTGTATTGACCATCCATTGTTGAAAAGGAAAAGCAAATCCTTGTTTAGGTCTATTCCAAATTGCTTCAGGCAATACATCTTTAAACGCTTTAATGAGTAAATGTTTTGGTCCACCATTCAACCTCAAGGATGGATGAATGGAATGGCAAACTTGCATAAATTCTTTATCTAAAAAAGGAACCCTAACTTCTACAGAATGCCACATGCTCATAAAATCGGTATCTCTCAATAATTGATTTTGCATATATAAATTCGTTTCTGTAAAACTCACTTGTTCTTGTAAGTTTAACTGAGGTAAGAATGGGGGCATTGGCACTTTATCGATTGTTGCTTGAATTTCATCTATGCTAATCTGAAGAATTGATGAAATTTGAAGCGGTGTAAAAAAGCCTCTATTGAATAAATATTGACCCCAAGCATTTTTTCTTTCCAAAAAACGTATTTTTCTTTTCTTATCATCTTTGAATAACTCTGCTAAATGGAGTAAAAAAACTGGAATAAGTTTTGTTTTGGAGAGTAAAGCAGCTCGTTTAAAGGAAGGATATCCACCTAATAATTCATCAGCTCCTATTCCACTCAATACGGCTTTCAATCCTGCTTCCTGTGCATACTTAGTAATAAAATAGGAATTAATGCCATCATTGCTAGGCTGATCCATTGCCAATAAAATATCATCGATTGAATCATTAAACATAGATTGATCAATGGTGAATGACTGATGTTTAGCACCGGTTTGTTGAATGATGATATCTTGGTATTTTTTCTCAGAAAAAGCAGACTCTGCAAAATCGATCGACAAAGTATTTAAATGTGCTCCAGTAAATTCTTTTGCCAAAATGGTTAAAATACTGGAATCTATTCCTCCGCTTAAAAACAAACCAATTGGTGCATCAGAAATCAAATGCCGCTTAACTGAGGCCGTCAGTGAAGTTCGAATGGCATCAATGGCTTCAGATTCCTTTGTTAATGTATATTTATAATGAGTTTGATTGAAACTAAATAAACTTGAATTAAGATTATTCAAATCTACTTTCATATAACTACCCTTTGGTAAAGACAGCACTCCATCTAAAGTAGTATAGGGTTCGGGCATATGCCCAAAGCATAATAAAAATGTTTTCCAATCGGGGTTCTCCGGCCAGTTATGATCAATTTGCTTGAATGCTTTTGTTTCAGAGGCAAAATAAAAACCTTCTTTATAAAAACTATAGTACAGCGGTTTAATTCCTGCATGATCGCGTGCTAATACCAATTCATTTTTTTGAATATCATAGATAGCCAGGGCAAACATGCCATTGAACTTTTCAAAACAATCAACTCCCCATTGTTCATAGGCCGCAATAATTACTTCGGTATCTGAATGCGAAATAAACTGATGGCCCAATAATTTTAGTTCCGCCTGTATAGTTAAATAATTATAAATTTCTCCGTTGAAAACGATCACCAGATTGTTCTCTTTACTAAACATCGGCTGGTGACCTGCTTCCGACAAATCAATCAAAGACAATCGCCGATGGCCAAATGCTAAATGAGATTCTTCATTCAAGTAAACACCTGCATCATCAGGCCCTCCATGTTGCATACAATCGCGCATAGCAATAATTTCTGTATTAGAAATAGTTGCATCAGGGCGAATGATTCCTGCGATTCTACACATGGTTGTTATTGATAACTAGTTTGTTTATTTCCTTTATTAAATTGGCAGAATATTTCTCCCAGGTATTCTCTTTAGCAATTGCTGCTGCTGATCTACCCATTACTGAAATGAGATTGGGAAATTGGATGAAATTAAGCATGGCATTTAATAAAGCTTCTTTATTACCAACAGGAATAACAATTCCATTTTTTACATTTACCAGTTGAGCTGCTCCAGTATAGTTGGTAACTATAACAGGCAACCCTGAGGCCATCGCTTCCAAAACAACTGCAGCCCAGCTGTCTAAATAACTAGGAAAAACAAATACATCTGCAGATCGCAAAGCTTTGGCTAATTCTTTTTGATTTAGGTATGGTTGATAAAAAATATTGTCATTTTCTAAAAATTTATTCAAAGTGGGTGTAGCATCCCCAGCAGGGCCTATTAAAGTTAACTTAGCCAACTGATTGGGAATACTTGCGAAAGTCTCTAATAACAGTTCAACTCCTTTGCGCTTAGTGATGATACCCGTATATATAAAATGTATTGGTGTTTTTTGATCGTTTCCATCTTGTACATTTTCATAAAAAATTGATTCATCAAATCCCAATGGATTAATAAATATTTTATTACTATCAATTCCAGCTTCCTTTAGTGTATTTGCTGCGAATTGAGATAAACAAGTAATTGTATTGGCTTGTTCATACTCTTTTTCTTTTAGCAATCTTATAGTAGCAAATAATTGATTAGTACCCGTAACCAATTTAAAAAAAGGTAATTTTTCCCTTAATGATGCAATTGTATTTGGGTGAACTTGTGCGAGATCTAGCCATTTAGTAGCTCCAATAGCATCTGCCGCAATAAAGGATTTTAAGGAAGATTTTTCATACCCAATAATTAAATCGGGTTTCCATTTTTTAACCAATCGAGCAACCCATTGGTCATGTAAACGATCTTCCCAATAAGATTTTTGTTCTACATCAAAAGGCATAAACTTAATGAGAAAATGGAAAAATGTAGCCCAAATACGAGTTTGTACAGATTGAGTGGGAATGGATGTATCTGAATAACGTTTGATATAACTATCCAAAGAAGTAAAGCCAACTAATTTTTCAATTAATCGCTTAGGACGGTACCAATAAGCAGTTGCAAATAAAACTTCGTGACCGGCATGGTGTAAAGATTTAAATGTATGCTTACTGTATTGAATAGATGGATTAGAGAGTAGAATTTTCAAAGAGGGAAATATATTTTTTAGCAATTACCGATCTACTGTGATCTTGTAAATGCTGTTTTTCTTTATTGATAAATAAATCATCTTTTTTAAAGTTTATAGCATTGTCTATAGCTTCTAATATTGATGTTTGAACTAAAGGGTCAAAATAAAAAGCCAAACCGCCAGTTGCTTCCTGGAGTCCCTGCTTATTGGAGCAAGCAATAGTACACCCGCAAGCCATTCCTTCCAGGGCCACAACGCCAAAAGGTTCATCCCAAAGAGAAGGAACGACCATGGTTTTTGCTTGATTGAGTGCATTGACTAATTCTTGACCATGTAAAGAATCGGTAAATACAACCTTTGTTGTGAGATAATTTTCTTGCACTAATTTTTCCAATACATTTTTTCCCGGGCCATTTCCAATGATGAGGCATTTGTAACTATTTGTTGAAGCAGCAATAGCCTCGATTAATCGATTCACGCCCTTATCAGAAACCAATCGCCCTAAAAAAACCAAGTCATAGTTTCGATCTCCAACATTTTGCTCTACAAATATTGGAGCAGAAAAATTATGTATTATGGTTGAAGGGGCTTTTAATTTGGAAGCGATAAAACTACTTACACTAATATTTTTTGCAAAACGGGCGAAGAATTGTTTTAGCAATCCTGTTTTTGATGCTTGATGATCGTATTGTATATGATGCACCACCCACCATTTTTTTTGATGGAGTAAACCTGGTAAAATATTTTTGATACTAATATTGGCTTCCAGATAAATATCTGCTTTTGATATAGCTGCTATTAATTGACTGTTCGATTCTTTAAACACAATTGAATAAACAGGATTAAATTGTCTATTTGCTTGTGGAGTTATTGTATAAACAGTTACCTCATGACCCCTACTTGTCCACTCTTCTGCTAAACCTGCCATAATATTTTCTAAACCACCAATATTTGGAAGAAAAGTAGAACTAAAAATTACAATTTTCATGTAAGCCAACCTTTTTGTTTAAAAAATTGAACCTGGGCGTCTACGTTGGATTGGCTGGACCAATGTTTCATTTTTAGTTGGGCATTGGTTGATATAGTGTCCTTTAAGGGTTGGTTATCAAGTAGGGTATTGAGTTTTTTAGTCAATTCTGCAATATCTCCCACAGGGTAGGTAAACCCTGTTATACCTTCATCAATTAAATCAAATGCTGCACCAACTGCATTGCTTGCAATTACAGGCAGCCCGCAAATCATAGCTTCATTCACTGTTAAACCATAAGGCTCATGTTCTGAAGGAACAATTAATACATCCGCCAATTTGTAATAGCTTGGCAAATCTGTATAATCAATCAAACCGGGAAATAAAACATTGCCCTGAATATTTAATTGCCTGGCTAATGCCGCTAAGTCCTGACGCATTGGACCATCGCCAATCATAATTACATAAGTGCCTGAATATTCAATTTTTGCAAAAGCTTCAAGTACATCTTGAGGTCTTTTTCTGTTAATAAATTTACCACAGAATAAAATTATTTTTGATTGATCTGGCAATTGATATAAAGCATGAAGATGCTTTATATTAGCTTGATCATATAATGAATGTAGAATGAAATCATTAACTGTATAAGGAGTGAGAACTATATTGTTGGTTTTTATTCCCAGTGAAGTGAAAAAGTGTAGGCTAGTATTTGAAGGAACAAATAGAGCATCAGCAATAATATTATACAAAGTTCTAAAAGCTATAGGTTTAATTTTCAGCATTACTCCATTACTTCCAGCAATTCCTTGATTACTTGTTGCATCAGAAGTCAGTACTAGTTTTTTATTGAATATTTTAGAAAGAAAAATAGCCCATTTGAACATTGGATGATAATGACCATATACTACTGTGGTGTTAGACCATCGAATTGCTTTAATTAAAAATCCAAATGAATTTACTAACTCATATTGAAATGTAAACAATGAATTACTCTTAAAAACAGATTGATTTATATTCTCATTACCATTTAAAGAACCATTGTGTAATGAAAAACAAATTACTCTTGAATTTATCCCATCCTCCTTTTGAATTAAATGATAAGGCAAATCATTTTGAATGGGTCGTTCGAGAATATATAAAAGGTTCAAAATATTTTAAACGTTATGCTTGATCACAAAAATAATATTATCACCAAAATAACTTTGCGGTATGAATGGTTTTAATAAAGTCGCTAAGAACTTAATACCTGGTCCATAATTATCACAAAAAGGATAAATGACCGTTTGTTCTAAAATCAATTGGTGATTAATTAAAAGACGTTGAAGGTTTTCGATATACACCGGATAAATATGAGTAGGATCACTTTTATCATCAAAATGGCCTAGCCTTCCTTTTAATAAAAATCGAAGTCTGGCTTGAATACTGTGAATATTGGGTGTACTCATAACACAAACACCATTAGTTGATAGATTCCCTTTTATTAATTGAATTAATTTTCCAGGATTCTCCAAATGTTCAATTAATTCTAAACAGGTTATCAACTCAAACTGACCAAATTGCTCATTCGTATAATTATCAAAATTAAAAGGAATGGCTTTTACATCTTTCAATTGGAACTGCTTGACATCTAAATCAAGACCCAATTTATTAGAAGCTGAAATATTATTAAACCTTGCTAACCATGCCCCACTGCCAGAAGCAATATCTAATAAATTATTGAACTGATACTTATTCTCATTCGTAACTAAATAATTATAAACAAAATCATGGAGTCCTTTATTGGAGCGTTCTATCATTATTAGAGTTTAAGGCTGAAATGGATATGCAAATTTTTTAGGTGCTTTTAAATTTATCATTTTTTGTAAGTGATATTGGTAATAAAAATAATCAACCAATATTATCCCAAGTGCAGCAAAAACTGCATTGTATAAATTAAAAACATAAGGAAAGAACAATAATAAAAGGATAAAAAGAATAATTTTACCTGCAGTAGGTATAAACAACTGTCTTAATAAAAAAATCAGTATAAGTATTCTTGTAATGAGCAATATAAAACCACCTTCTAAAACTATTCTTACTAATTCAGATTCAAAAAAACCATATTCTAAAACATAAACGGAAGTTCCAAATAATTTATTGGCACCTTGGTAAGTAGATCCTAAACCAACGCCCATAACAGGAAAGCTGCCCCGGAAATTGATGATTTCGTAAAAGTCTCCAAAAATCCTGCTTGATTCTTCACCAGATTCTATACCTCGGCTTCTCCTTTCGATAAATCCAGTAAAAGAATTGGTGATCAATTCAACAAATTGATCGGAGCCAAAGCCTAATACAATGGTAGCAATAATTAAAATAGGGAAAATATTTTTTAGATCTACAATGGATTTACTAAAGAAAACGGGTTCTGTAAATGCTATTAATGCTAGAATGATAAAATATGAATAAGTAGCAGCTCTAGCTCCGCTCATAAAACAGGCTGTAATACCTAATAGTAAAAGTAAAAGTATATAAAGACTTTTGTAATTGTATTTAACCATTGCCCAAACAAGCAAACTATTAAAAAATAGAAAACCAGTAAATCCACTAATATAAGAAAATGTTCCAGTTACTCTTATTGAATTACCTACCAGAGCAACTCCCCCAACCGCATCAACATCTACATAAGTATTAATAATAGAACCCGCTGGTTGAGTATATTGAAAAAATGCCAATAATAACTGAAGCATCCCACCTACAAATAGAATTCCAATAATTTTTTCAAATTGAAAATATTGTCTGTTATTAATGTAAAAAAATAAAATAAAAAAAAAGCTACAATGCAACAGAATACCAAGTAATCCATGATTCAAAGTAAGGCTTAAAGGATTTAATACACCCATTACTAAAACAAATAATAAAATTATAAATTGGGATTTTCCTTTATGCCAATTCTTCATTCCACCTCCAATAAGAATAAAAGCGAAAGGAATGAGTATTTGAAAAAATAGAATAACGTTTCCAATTTGCTTGTCTGAAATGAACCATTTCCTGAAAGCGCCACTTAATACAGTGAAAAAATAAATCAAAAGAAATATTTTTAAATGCATATTCAATTTGGTGGTATGTGGATATCTACCTTGCACTAATTGAATAAATTTAAATAATAGGCAATAGAATGCTCCCAAGAAAAAAACTTCCAATAAGTACGCTTAGCGTTTTCTCGCATCGAATCTTTTAATACTTTATCTGAATTTATATGATTGATTTTTTTAGCTATGTTGTTCGGATCACCATTAACAAAAATAATGTTTATGCCATCTTTAAAAATCTGTAAATCCGTCATATCACCACAAGTTGATATAGTGGGAATCCCTAATAACATAGCAGTAGCAATGGTTCCACTTTTAGAACAAATACCACCTTGATTACGACTACTAACCCCTTCCAATTGAATATACAAATGAGCTTTTTGTAATTCTTCAATCACTTTATCAGATTCTAGATTTACAGAAAAAGTAAATACTTTTTTGAGACCAAACACTTCTATATAATGATTTATTCTAATTAAATCATTTTGTGAAGCTCTTCCAATTATATTAACCTGAATTGGTTGTGTTGAATAACTTGATAGTTTACTAATTATTTCAAAAAGAATTTTCTCACACCTATTCGCATTAACTACAATCAAAAAAAGGCTATCAGAAATAATTTTTGGAGTAAACCCTTTATCTATTAAAAATTCAAAATTAGATGGAACAAAAACAAGATCTGTCTTAAATGGCTTAAGCAATGATTGATAATATAGATTACTAGTATGAGTTCGATTTGATGCTATAGATATAAAATAAGCAATAGATCTTTGTATCAAAGCTCTAATGAAACCAAACATTCCATTACTTATTAACCTTATCGAAATTTCGTGAAAATTAACATGAACTTTTATGCCTAAGATTCTTGTATAAATTAAAAAGGGAATTAGTAAAAAAGGTGTACCCAAAGAAGAAAACGAATAGGGTTCATATTGTAAGAATACCCATTTTGGTTTTTTCTGTCTTAGAATAGTGGTCAATTTTAAAAGACTGCTTATTCCCCAATTAGGGATTATTGGAAAATAATGATCTACAGATGGGCTATCTACTCCTTCCCCACAATATAATTCAATAGACTTTTCATTTAATACTAAATGTTGCAACAAAATATAACTATAATCCCCCACACCATCATACTTGAATGACGAATTACCTGAAAGAATAATAGCATCAAGATTTTTTTGGTTTAAAAGCAAAGTCAAAACTATTTATTAATTATCGAAACAATTGAATCAACTAATTTTTCAGTTACATAATTCCATTCAAGCTCCTTTACGGATTCTTTTGCAGCTGTTCCATATTCACTAATTAATAAAGGCATTTTTATCAAAGTTTCTATTTTTCCAATAAATGTATTTGTATCGCCTGTTTCAAATAATAAACCGTTAATATTATTTTGAATAAAATCAATTTGTCCGGAATTATCTGAAACTACAGGACAAAGGCCCATATGCATGGCTTGTGTTAATGCCAAAGATTGACCTTCAAAAAAAGACGGCAAAACAAAAATGGATGCATTTGTATAAATCGCCGCTTCCGTATCATCAGAAAATGGAGGAATAATGGTTATTTGAGATTGTACCTGGGGTAAAAAGTTGATCATGACTTTATCATCAGATAAATTTGTACCAGCAATAAATAGTTTAAGATGTTGATATTTTGATAGTAAAAGATTGAAGGCTTCTACTAACAACTGAGTTCCTTTTCTTTCAATCCAACTTGCATTGAATAAGCAACCAATTGTTTTATTGTCAAGTTGAATGTGATTGACAAAAGGTATATAACCATTATTAAAAACCATTATCTTATTCGGATCTATACTTTTGCTTTTAATTAAGTAATTTTTATCATTGTTATTAGATAATAAAATTTTGGTGGCTTTAAGAAAACCATAATTATTAGACCAGAATCTCCATTTTAAAGGAACTACTCTGGCTTTTATTGAAGGAGTAAAATAGTTATATTTTTTTTGAATTTCCCAGTTACGCGCTTCAATACCATGGCTAAAAACTACTAATGGAATATTTTTAAATGAAAGAAAACCTGCAGCAGGTTCATGAGCAAGAATTAGATCTGGCCGGATTTTATTTTTTATAATATGCTTTCGAACTAACCAACCAAATAATAGTGGATGGGCAGTTTTATTCAATTCCTTCCAGCCAATATGAGTAAATTGAATTCCTCTTTTTTCAAATGCTTTTTTCCATTCAAATGCAATTCTACCCATTCCTGAGTTAGGCGAAAGTTCCACAGAAGCAACATGCAGAATATGCATTATGTAGAATGCATTTTTATTAATACTAAAGAATCAACCTGGTCAAAAATGGTCCATTTTCCGGAAGGTTTAATTACTTCTTCAACAAGTCTAACAGGTCCCCAATCAGATTCTGTCCAGCCATTTTCAAATAATCGCGCATCGTGCAAAGCAATAACCCCATGAGGAGATAGTATTTTACTATACATTTCAAAATCTTTACTGACACCTTCAAAACTATGGTCTCCATCTATAAAGATAAAATCTAAACTCGATGGCAATTGATTGATAACATCCCAGCTAAACCCTTCTATAATTTGGATTTTATTTTTAACTCCTTTTTTACTCCAATCTTTTAATGCTATATACTTTCCATAATTAAACCCTAATGAACCTTTGAAAAAAGGATCTATAGCAAAAATAGTTGCAGATTCTGGAGAATACAACGCAAAATCGCCTGTATTAACTCCTTCAAAAACACCAATCTCAGCAATGGTTACTGCATTTGAAATAAACTTCTTTAAAACTGCTCTTTCCTGCTCAGAAGTTTGGGTTTGAGCAGAATCTAAATTCAAAATAAATATAATAAAATGTAATAACGCGTTTCCTTTCATTATTGATTACTTATTTTCAGCAATACCTGTAGTGATGTAAGAATTATCCTCAGGGTTTCGACCTCTTTCGATGAAACAAATCCATCTATAAAAAGCTATTCCCACTATATTTTTAGCCTTCCAATCTGCTTCGTTTCCAAAAGATTTTAAACTAGACCATTTATCAAAGGAAAGTCCTTTTGGAAAATACATTATTTTATCAATGAGTTTTTTTATTGCATTTACCGTTTTTAAATTAGTATCTCCAACACATGCACCAGTATCCTCAATTACATAAATACCATGACTTTTCAATTTTGGAAATAAAATATTAAAGGTTTTCAGTTGATGATATACCCTATGACTACCATCATCAATAATAATATCAAAACCGCCCCCTGCTTCTTTTACAACTAAATTTAAAAATGCTTCGTCGCTTTGGTCTCCAATAAATATTTTTCTGCGTCCACCTTCAAAATCCTTACACCAGGGCTCAATGTCAATGCCAAATATTTCTGCATTTGGAAAGAATTCTTCCCACATTTTTATTGACTTATCAGATTGTACGCCAATTTCTAACACACGAGTTACATTGTCTTTTATATCTCTGAAGTGTTTCCAGTAATTAGGCAAATAGTTGTGTAGTCTTTTTGTTGGCTCATATTTGTTACCCAATAGTTCCAATTCATTATTTGATTGAACATGAAAGGTATAGCTACTATCTAGCTTACAATCGCTACTATTAACAAAATCTATTGGAATAGATTTCTGCTGAATCATATAGGTATATATTCTATTCTTGATTTTTGGAGGTATAAAGCCAAAAATTAAACTCTTAATTTTCATTACTTAAAATATTTTTTTTTCCATTTGTTAGAAAATAATAAAAAATAAAATGAATGATCAAACCCCACTTTTAAAGAAGAAAGAAAGAATCGAAACTGAGGGTTTCTAACAAACATACTAAAATGAACATGGACAATTGCGATAAATGTTTTTATAACAGAAATTGGCTTTGAGTGTTTTTTTGCAAAATAAAAATCCATTTCATTGAATAATGCCAATTTTTTACCATCAGTAAACTTACGCCAAGGATGAACCACAAAGGCGTTTTTGGAAAATAATACAGGCAAATTCTTATCGCGAATTCTAGTTAATAAATCAACATCTTCTAGATGAGGAAATTTAAAGGCTTCATCAAATCCATTACAATGCTGAAATAATTCTTTTTTAATACAAAAATTACAACTCCAAAGATGGCCACCAGTTTCATTAATGGGTGCATAGTCAAGCGGCGTCTTAGGAAGTCCATCTGGTTTTATACAACCTTCAAAAATTTGAACCAAAGGATTTTGTATTATATAATCATAGTATGACTTTAATAAAGTTGGACCTGGAATACAGTCATCATCTAAAAAAATCAACCATTCGCCAATAGCAGCTTTTGCTGCTATATTTCTATTTGCTGCTGGCCCATTTTTTGCTCCTTCTACACAAGTTGCCCATGAAAAGTGTTCTTCAATTAATGGTTTGGCTTGATTCAAAGCTCCATCATCAGAAACAATTACTTCTACAAGTTGACTCTCAAAATTCTTAACATTTATATACAGAGATTCTAAACAAATTTTTAGAGAATCGTTTCTATTACATGTTGGTATAATGATTGAAAAATACAAGATTAAAGTTTATTTAATTGAATTGAAGAGAGAAACTAGTTCTTTAGTAAATACCTCTATATTGAATTTTTCTGTAACATTTCTTATACTTTGTTTATAATTATGACCATAATTTTTTAAAACTTTTTCAGTCATATTTATCCAGCTATGTGTATCTGCATATGGAACAGTTTCGCCAAATTGGAATTTAGCAGGATTTAAATCTACGTATCTATTATATGTCATTAATACAGGTAAACCGCAACCAAGCGCATCGCAAATACTTGTTAGTCCACATAAACTATCATCATTGGTCAATGGAATAGCTATAATTTTAGATTTGGAATACAAACTTATAATTTCTCTATAATTTAATTCTTCATCAAATTCCAAGTAATGAATGTCAATATTTGATGAAATGTTTAATCCGATTACTTTTTGAAATATTTGATTACAAAATAATCCAACACGAATGCTAGTATTAGAAAAGGCACTAACGAAAGTAGTATAATCTCTCCCGGTTCTTCCAATAGCAATTAGGTCATATTTAATATTTTCGGAGTCATTCCTTTTCATTTCATTTTCATAAAACAGTAGATCTGGTCCCCAATGTAATTTTTCGGAGATTTCTTTTCTTGCTATTTGATTAATTTGATTTCCAACAAGACTACTCAGAGCTGGAAAACGGAAATGACCTCTTATGGAGAAAAATAATGAGATTTTTCTCAATTGCTTAAACCTACCCTTCAAAAAAGGATGATGAGCTAATGCTATAATTGGTTTATTGAACAAATTAAAATAATTCAATAATCCAAGAAGTAAAGTTACATCTTGACAAGGTGCATATACTAAATCATATTGGGACCGAATTTTAAGCGCCTTAAATTGTATATACCAGTCCCCAAGATTACACAATGGAATTTTCGAAATCAGTTGCCCAATTAAATAAATAATTGATTGTTTATTGGTTTCAATTGTAATTATCTCAAAACCTAATCTTTCTAACTCAACAATTCCATATAGATGGTGAGAAGGCTTTTTTCCTTCTTTAATTTCATTTAAAACTCGATTAACAGAATAGTTATTTAGAACAAGAATCCTTTTCATTAATTGATATTTCTTTCTGCTCTAATAATACCACGTCGTAAATAAGGAGGTTCTAGATCATTATTAATAAAATATAACATATACCCATAAGAATGTTCCGCTTTAAAACCATATTGATTGGTTAATAACATAAAGAATTGTTCAAAATCTGTTTGCTTATGATATGTAGTTATAGCTAATTTCAACTTATGTTGAAGTCGCAATAGCTGATCTGCACCCAAAAGCATTGCTGACTCTGCACCTTCGATATCTGCTTTGATAAAATCTAATTGAATTTCTTTAAAAAAAGAGTCAAGGGCAATAGTACTCTCAGAATCTGTTGATCCAACATATTTCTTAATAATAATAATCTTTTCTTTCCAAGGTTTAAATGTTTGTTCTAATGCTTCTACCCAAAGTGGATCTGGCTCAAATAAATAAGCTTTTGAAATACTACTAATTGAATTAAGAGTAAATATTCCTTCTGCTGATCCAATATCTGCGATTACTGAATTATCCTCAATATTAAAACTCTTTGTAAGGTATAAATGCGGTGACTTTTCAGACTGTTCATTCATTAATCCAAAATAAATTCCTTTCACATCAATTGCAGATAAACCACGTTTAAAATAAAGCCGATAACCATTGTGAACAACATACAGCAAATCAACAGATATGTCTTTAAAGACATTAATGGACATAAAATCCCAAGAACTATTGAAATCATAAGGAAAAACGGTGAGCCCATTAATTTTTTTCAAGTATTGGATAGCTTCTTGTTCTTCTTCATTAATGTCTACCTTATTGGCATAAAATTTAACTATAGCATTTAACTGACGATTCCAACGAATTTGATTACGAATTTTATTTATAGGAGTTTTAATTATATCCGGAATCATTTTTTTTATTACAGCCAACATAAATCACAATTAATCATTGAGTATAAATTTATTGAACATTGTTATATAGCTGTTCGAAAGCACATCCCATGAATAAGTATTATTTACAAAATCAACACGTTGTTTTATTTGATTCTGTGTAGGTGTATGATCTAGTAGTTGATCAATAAGTAAACCTATGTTATTATCTTGGTCACAATCTATTAAAGTAGCCATGTGTTTTAACACATACCTAGATTCTGGATAATCACAACAAATCACTGGTAAGCCAACTGAAAGAGCTTCTATTGCTGCCAATCCGAAAGATTCTTTAGGAGAAAGTAAAATAAACAAATCTGCCTGTTTTAAGTATGCAAAAAGTTCATTTCTACTTACATTTCCAATATAATAGTTGTCTTTACCGAAACAATCTTCTAATTGCTTTTTAATAAAAGGAGTATCACTCGAATATTCACCTAATAAAACGGGGAAATATTTATCTGGGGACTTAGATAAAACATTCACTAATCGATCCATTCTCTTAATTGTAGAATCAATCAAGCCTACGCTGATAATTATTTTTTTTTCATAAGCAATGGAGCGGATATTGATTTCTTCTATAACTTTTTCATTTTCCGGTTGCGAAAAAAAATGTGGCAACACAAATTGTCGTTCTTTAGGATACCCTCCTTTTAAAAGTTCACTATAATACACATCAGTTACATGGTGTACAAAATCTTTTGTTACATCAAACAAACCAGGGCTAACCTGACCGCCTGTATATAAGACTAAAGAATAATTTAAATTAAAAAGTTTTCGTATTTTATATAAATAACAATATAACTTATACTCTCCTAAATAAATAACATTTGGTTTATTTCTGATAGTCTCGAAAAATAGACTTACAAAAAAACTATACAATTCAAGTTCTGAAACAAAAGCATGTCCGAACAAAAAATTTAAAAAACGGTTATTACGGGAAATACAAAATAATTGTTCAGAAATTACTTTGTTACTTTCATATTTTCCGCCAGAATATAATGTAATTGCAAAAGTAGTTTTTGCTGATCGCAATTTTCCTGCTAAATCAGCAATATATGTCTCAAACCCTCTCTGAACAATTCCAAGACCCGTGCAAACTAAAAATACTTTTCTGCTACTCACTCCTGATTTATATAAATCTTTTCAAGATTATTTGATAGAGACTGCCATGAATATTTTTCTTCTAGCAACCGCATATCTATATCGTCCTTCTCTTTATCGATTTTTCTTTTAATCAAATCAATAAGACCATCAATCCATTCAGCTTTTGTAATACCCCCTTCATATACAAAAGGTAAATGTTCGCCTACAGATTTTAATTCACCAATACAAGAATAATAAACAGGTGTTCCAGCAGTTAAATAGTCAAAAAATTTAATAGGGAATCTGCTTTGATTAAAAACAGTATTCTCTAAAGGTAAGAGACCAACATCAATTTTTGATGAAATGAATCTAGCCTCACTTGGGTCAACTTCGCCTAAGTATTGCATATTTGGAACACTGGCTAAACCAGATTGATCTATTTGTGATTTTGCTGGGCCGACTATAATAAACTTTACATTTGGGAATTTAGATATTATTAATTTGGCAGCATCAACTATCCAGTCTAATTCTGCAGCTGTTTTTCCAATATATCCCAGATAAAATAAATTGGGGTCTTTGTTAAAAACAGATGGTACATTCGTTTTATTTTCTTCTGTAATTGGCCAGTAACCATTATAAAGTATATTTTTCTTTATATTGTCGGGAAGCAAGCTCTTTAAATAATGAGAACAAGTGGTAGTTGAAAAGGCTTGCAAAGGAATTTTTGTTTCTAAATAAGAAACCAACTTGAAAACATATTTTTCTCTTAATGATTTAGGATTCTGGAATAAACCCCCTGTCCATAAATCATCCCAATCATAGAAAAACTTCCCTTTTCTATTCAACTTTAAATAATACCAAGGTATAAATGCTTGTAAAAAAGGCTGAAACAAATGGTAAGCATCATAATCTTTATCAACTCGCTGAAATAAACGATACAAAGCACTAATCGGATCAGATGGATTTCCAAAAATTCTACTCGTAATTAAAGACGGTATAATTCTATATTGAATTCCATCTCGCCATTCTGTTCTTCTTTTTGCTTTGTAATTAAAGTCCCCGGCATATACATGTACTTCATGACCATTCAATACAAAAGCTTTTGCCAAATTATGCCAGCGAAAATAGGTTCCTGCTTCATGACAGTACTGTACAAAGAATGCGATTTTCATTTAATTGATTCGAGCGATATGATCTATATTGTTTCGCCCATAGAATAAAATTTGATCTAAAATTTCATGGGCTGATATAGTTGGGCTCCAGTTCCAAAAAGATTGGGCTAAAGTAAAATCAGTTGAGTAATAAGGAATATCAAATTTCCTGTTTTCAGGTATAGAACCTATGGATTTGTCATCTGGTATATTCTTCTTGCAGAAATCATTTAATTCACTTAAACTCAAAGTATTTTGAACTCCACCTCCTAAATTCAATATTCTTGGGGCATTTCCAAATTGAAAATGTATTTGCTGAATAATCATTTTATAAATATCGATAGGATGAATTAAATCTCTTACTTGTAAACCCATTCCGCCATAGCCGATAAAAGAGAGTGGTTTATCCAATAAATATTGATAAATCCAATACGAAAAAATTCCCTGATCGATTTTGCCAAATTGCCCAGG
This sequence comes from Sediminibacterium sp., assembly GCA_040403975.1. Lineage (GTDB taxonomy): Bacteria > Bacteroidota > Bacteroidia > Chitinophagales > Chitinophagaceae > Sediminibacterium. The sequence goes on along the minus strand of JBBAJS010000011.1, from coordinate 85,294 downwards.
TCCTGCAATCACACCACAACGATTTATCCAAACAGGGAAACCAAAGCTATAATGATATTCCAATGCTAATACTTCACTGGCCAATTTTGTAGCCCCATATAAAGAAATCGGTGCATTGGAGCTAAAACTTTCAGCGACCCCGTTTTGGGAGAATCCAATTGGTAAATTAACTGACTGAGAAATTTCAAATCTATTCACATTTTTTACAAAAGGAATATTATTTAAAGCATCAATACTATATACTCTGCTAGTACTGATTAATATAAACCCTGCATGATCTTTCTTACATTTTTCCAATAAATAAAAGGTACCTGAAAGATTATTGTTAATCAACTCAAGACTTCCTCCATTTAATCCAGCTAATACTGATGGCTCTGCTGCACAATCAATAATCCAGTCAACTTTTGGTAAAGACTGAACATCAAGTTGACTACTTATATCTCCTTTAACAAACTTACAATTTAATTTTTCTAGTTTGCCTACATTGTATTCACTCCCTTTTCTGCTTAGATTATCGATACCATATAATTCAACTGATTTATCTGTTGCCCTTATGTATTCAACCATATTAGATCCAACGAATCCGGCTGCTCCAGTTATAAGAATTTTCATGTTATCAAAACTTAATTTTAAAACTCCTGTAAAATTTCAAATAACATCTTACAAAAATCAATTTAACCTCAGTTATCAAGAAATCTTTCCACCTATTGATAAACGGAATTGTACGTAATCTTGTATGTAAAAATAAGGTTCCATAAGTGCTATTGTTCTTAGGAAAAGGACTATAAGGCAACAATAAAAATTCACCTGCTTTTCGATGATCAGGTAATTTAAAATGATTCCCAAATTGCGTAGGAGAACGATGCAGTTCTATCTTCCATTTAGCAGCTAATACAGAAAGTATAGACTGATCATGTAAATGCCCAAAAAAAGTAGGACTATTTGTTAAATGAATTGATTCTGGAGAGTCCGTTATCAATTGTGGATTTTTGCACAATTCAATCCATTCATTAACAAACTTAATAGACGAATTAGTTTTTTTGAAAATCATTATGTTTGCATCCACCTGAAATGAATCTAAAAATTCTTTAGATAATGGAGCTATAGATTCAAAAACATCTCCTTTACACCAATATTTGTTTTTATTAGGTTCTATATATATACCAGTATAGTCAAATGTAAAATCAATTGATTTAGAAAAATAAGCAGAACCTTGATAATTTTCAAACAACATGATTCCATTTTCTGATCTATTCAATAAAGAAGTCAGAGGTTCAATACTCTCTATAATTTGAACACCTGCATCACAATAAATCAGAATATCCCCATTTACCAATGAATGTAGATGCTCTAAAATATAATAAGGCTTCCAAATCCAATATCCAGCACCTCGCTTCTGTTTTGTAATGAATTGATTTTCTTTAAAAAAGTTTGTTTTCTTAAAATCATTGTGATTGTGAATAAATACCTGATCTATGCCTAGTTTTTTTGCACTAGTCAATAATTTATATTGTGAAAAATAAAAATTTGGAGTGGCGAAACTAATTAACTGAATACTCATGTTATTGTACAATCACTAAATCGAGGTCAATTCAACAAGTATAACATCTGGAGCAGGCTTTCCGTTTACAATATCTCTGCTTTTCTGAAATTGATATTCTTTAATAAAATCTTTGAATTTAAATATTGTATTAAAAAACATTTGCTTTCTAGAATGAAATATTTTGAAACCGTAATATTTTATGTCTAAAGCCAGGAGTGTTCTTTGAAGCAATGTAGCAGGTTCGTGGGTATAAAATTTAATTTTCATGTTAACCATTTCTGCCAATACTTCGTAAGCTTTTTTATTCCATCGAGTCATATGATGGGGAGGATGGTTGAGTGGATCATGCCATTGAGACTCATAACACATTGGAGAATAAGGTGTAGATAGAAAGATACTACCGTCTTTATTTAAAATAGATTTTATTTCTTTAATAAAACCCAATGGATTTTCTACATGCTCCAAACAATGATAACTACATGCAAAGTCAAACTTTTTAATCGGATAAGGTTTGTTCGTGTAAGCTTCAATGCTTTCACAAATAGCATTCAAATCTCTTGCTTTACAAACTGAAATTGCACTTTCTGATGTATCAATTCCTAAACCATTAATAGATGAATTGCTCTTAATAAATTTAAGGAAGTCACCATTACCACATCCTACCTCAACTAAATTTGATTGATTGTTAGATAAGGGCTTTATTTGTTCTAAAGCAACTCCCCACTCCCATCTATATGTTGGATAATAATTAGGTTGATGTATCATCCAATCATAAAACTTTTTAGTTCCTCCAGACATAGGGTCGCAAAACTGTAGAGTACAATTTTTACATTGATAAATTGAATAATCAATTAAATTAATCTCAGGAATTGATTCATGATAGAATTTTTCCAATGAAGCTACAATGAAATCTTTGCTCAGTGTCTTTACTAAATCAGATGAAGAAGAACATACAGGACAACTTTTCATTTAAAATGGATTGTACTTTTAAAATAAATTAGTAATAATACCTACAGGATGTTTCCCCCAATTTTCTCCAAGCCACCCATTAATTTGAATAAGAAAACATTTAGTATTTATCAAATGGCTTGATTTTTTTATTTTCTTGTTGATAGTAAGAAAAGCATCTTTCATCCCAAAATGAAGGTCATCCCATACTAAGATGAACTGCTCATCAATTAAATTATACTTGACTAGCATTTCATACTCAAACAATAAAGCATCTGGACTGTGAAATGCATCAGAAAAGATAATGTTGAACTTTTTGCCTGATAATTTCTCCCAACTTGCTTCATCCCATATATCGCCAGATAAATAATGTAATTTATTAGTAGAATATGAGTAATTAGTCAAACTAGATGGATGCTTTTTTAAAGAAGTAGCTGAAGTCAGCCATTCAACTTTATTATCAAAAATTAAATGGTTTTTCAAATAAGGATTAATTTCTTCTATTTCATATCCATACAAATCAGCATTATCAAAATAATTAAGTAATGTAAATAGGTTTTTTCCTACAGAAACACCTAATTCTAAATAATTAATTCGTTTGTTATTATGTTTAATCAGATCATGAAAATGACATAAAAGATCAGAATAATTATACGTAGTACCTAAAGGCTTGTTTAAAAAAGGCTTTATGTCATCTACAATTCCATACTGAAATATAGAATCATTCAATAATTGTTCATCCCACCATATAGGGATTTTGATCTCGTTTGATCTATTTTTCTGAACTATGCTGATTTCCCAACTATTAACTAATGGCAGTTGTTTTTTATACTGAAAACTCTGTATAAAATTATTGAAAGCTGAAGTATATCTGTTTTTCAAAAGAGACATCGGAAAAATTTGTTTTTTAGGGTTGAAGCTTTTTTGTCCAACTATTAACGATCTCTTTAAAAATGGTAATTAAATTAATCGAAATATCCCAGCTTGGATAGTGAGATCTCATTTTATTAAGATCGCTATAATAGCAAATATGATCTCCTTCACGGTTCTTATCAACATATTCAAAAACTTGCTTCTTATTTGTTATTGATTCTGCAATTGAGAAAGCTTCTAATATGGAGCAAGTATTATCAATACCACCCCCAATGTTGTAAACTTCGGCAACTTTAGGTCTATTAATAAATGCTTCCATAAACTTTACAATATCATAACTATGAATATTATCCCTAACCTGTTTGCCTTTATAACCGTAAACAAAATATTTTTTTCCCTCTAAATTACATTTTACTAGATAACTTAAGAAACCATGCAATTCAACTCCACTATGATTAGGCCCTGTAAGGCAGCCACCTCTTAAGCAAACTGTTGGCATATTAAAATATCTTCCATATTCCTGCACCAGTATATCAGCAGCTACTTTAGAAGCTCCAAAAAGTGAATGCTTTGACTGATCAATAGAAAACGATTCATTAATTCCATTTACATAATTTAAATCATCAAAATCCCATCTCAATTCCTTTTCGATAAGTTGAATACGATTAGGGGCATCACCATATACTTTATTGGTGCTCATGAAAATAAATGGCGATTCTGGACAATATTGCCTGGCGGCTTCTAATAAATTTAATGTCCCAACTGCATTTGTATCAAAATCATCAAAGGGGATTTCTGCTGCCTTATCGTGACTTGGTTGTGCAGCAGCATGAACTATAACATTTGGTCTTAGTAATTTAATGAGTTCTAATATACCATTTCTATCTCTAATATCAAGCTCATAATGAGTAAATGATTGAATAGATTCTTGTAGTCTCTTTTGATTCCATCTTGTATCACCATTAGAACCAAAAAATACAGCTCTCTGATTGTTGTCTAAACCATGTATAGAATATCCAATGGAAGAGAAGTAGGTACAAACTTCAGATCCTACTAAACCTGAAGAGCCTGTTACTAAAATTGATTTCACTTAAAAATACTTAATACGATTAATTTAATTAAACTAGAAATTGATGTTGTTTTATAAAACATTACTCCATAAGGAATAATTGAACGCTTGCTTTGAATAAGATATTTTCCAACAAAATAACTTCTAATTGAAATTTGTTTTTCTAAACCTAATTGATCAAATAAAAAAATAAACTTGTTTTGTTTTTTGATACTATACAATAAACTAATATAGTTTTTTATCATCGGAACATCTTGGTCATTAATCAGATTAATATAGTAGCAAAACTTATCGTGTACCAATAAAGTATCGCGATTAGCTTGAATATCTAATTTATCTAATATTGTTTTCCATGCAATGATTCTCCCATCAATAATGAGACTTTTATTGGCAGGAGAAGTGCCCCTATTTATAGATTGATGTTCACGATATGAAAAAATAATATCTTTTGGTGTATAGAATTTTCCATAATTCATGATTGAACAGTAAAGTACATAATCTTCAGCTTGCTTTATTGTTTCATTATAATAAGGTGTAAGGTTTTGCAAAATAGACTTTCTGATCATAATACCTGGATGTATAAATGGGCATCCAAAAAAAAGTGAAGACTTTAACTCATTATCGTCGTAACTAATAAGCGGTGAACTAAAAACAAGCGACCCGTTTTCGTTTATAATATTATGATTAGATCCAATCAATATATAATCTGGATTATTTTCTAAAAAACTAACTTGAATGCTAAATCGATTAGGCAAAGAAATATCATCGTGATCCATTCTTGCAATGTATTTGCCATTTGCCAAAGAAATACCAAGATTTAATGACTTATTTAATCCAATATTCGAATCATTTTTGATGTACCTTATTCTATTATCTTTAATGGATTGAACAATTTCAGCTGAACCATCAGATGAACAATCATCAATAATAATTATTTCAAAATTAGAATACTGCTGATTTAAAATACTTTCAACTGATTCTTTGATATAATTAACCGAATTATATAATGGTAAAACGACAGAAACAACAGGAGATGAAATCAATTTAATAAACTTAATTTAAAAGCTAAAGTTGTCTCATTATAATCAACAATAAAGAAATCGTATGATCTTAAAATTTGATGAATGTTGTTTCTATCTGATACTTCATCATGTATTTCAATTGCAATTACATCAACAATATTTAGAAAATCAACATTCTTTTTGTTAGAAAAAATAATATTCTCTGCACCTTCGATATCAATTTTAAGAAAAGAAACATGATCAATTCCATGATTTGATATTATTCCCTGTATTGTAGATGCTTCAACCTGATCAATACTATTGGTTTTATTTGATTCTTTGTAAGATGTTGACCAATTTCTTCCATCTCTAAAAGTTGGTTTTTTTATTAATGGTATTGCACTAGACCAAATTGCTGTATTTAGTAATTCGATATTAGAATGGTGAAGTGTATTTAATTTTAAAACACTATAATTTCCATTATCAGGCTCTACAGAAATAATTCTCGAATAAGGAAATATCTCTTTAAAATATATAGTTGACAACCCAATATTAGATCCTAGGTCAATAATTGTATGTACATTAATCTTTAATTGATTACAAATTAAATCTATCGCTGGTTTATATTCTTTACAACACAATATTTGATAAAAAACGTCTAAATCCGAACTATTCTTTCTAAGATATATTTTTCGGTCATCTTTATTAAGAATAAAGAAATCATTCTCAAATTGTACAGTATAATTTAATTGATCTGTAATGATTGAAAGCAAACTTTGTTGCCGATATAAATCCGCAAATTTGGGGACTCTAAATAAAAAAGTATTAAAAGTCTTTCCTGTTAAAAATGCTATTTTTTCAGGGAAAGTTAAATAGGAAAGATACTTGCTTAGCTTCATCTTTATCTTAATGTTGTATAAATATCATTGTAATATTCATTAATGTATTCATTAAGTGCAACTTTCCAATCACGCATAATATTCATGTTTAATTGATTTAACCGCTTATTAATTAATCGTTCAGAAATAGGTCTTGTTGCAAAATAATCTTTCTTAAAATAATCAGAAGATACTGGAATGATATTTATCCTATCATTTAAACTGAATATATTAACTAGTTCATTTGCTACTTCGTAGCGACTAGTAACTCCATTACAAACCATATTGAAAAGTCCATATTGATTATTCTCAATTAATAGTTTAACGTTTTTCGCAAAGTCAATTGTATAAGTTGGTGTTCCATCTTTATCATCAACTACATAAAGAGTCTCGTTTTTCTGAATTAACTGTTTTATAATTTTATTGATAAATTTTTTGTCTTTTAAAATACCACCCCCCATCATCCAACCAGCTCTACAAATTAAATGGTTCTGAATATTATTCTGCACGTAGAGCTCTGCTTCATATTTAGTTTTTGCATAGACGCTTAAAGGGTTAGGAATATCATCTTCGTCATATTCTTCTTTCGACCCATCGAATATACCCGCTGTACTGATATATAATAATGGGATTTTTAACTCATTGGCAATTTCAACAGCATATTGAACTGATAACATATTTGTTAAATAAGCATTATCCTTATTCAACTCACAAAATTCCAAATCTGTAAAAGCACCAATATGGAATAAATAATCGGGATTGAATTCAGAAACCATTTTATAATACTCCTCTTTGTTTCTAAAATCAAGATATTCTAGCCAAGTTGTATTCAAATCGAAATCTGTGCATTTAAGAATATAGTCATTCTTAAAGGTTTTATAAAATGCATCCCCCAACATACCACCTACACCTGACATAAATATTTTCTTCATTAATCTATATTTTATATTCCTATTGATTTAAATTGATCGAACAAATATTTTACTCGATGAAAAGAAGTATGACTAGCATATAAAGCAATCATAGCTTTCTTAGAATTAGAAATTCCTTGTTCAGGATTGTTTACTAATGTTGTAACCAGATTTATATATTCTTCTGGCGTATCTGCTATGGTGCCGATTTCTGGAAAGTTTTTTTCAATATCTAAAACTTTATCAATTACTTGAGGTATTCCGAAAGCAGTTAAGATGTATGCTCGTTCATTGAGTTGACCATTGATATTAATCTGATATTCAAGATGAAGATTAAGAGCCACTTTGGAATGAGCATATATTAACCTATCTCTTTCCACATTATATTTAAATGATTTACTCCATGGCCAACCAGGTCCTATGATTAACCCTGAATATTTCGAATTTATAATATTCGGAAAATACTGGTTATATCTATATATTTTATCATAGTTTATAGATCCAACATAAGTGTAATCGATAATCTTATTGTCATATTCTAAAGGAAAATGAACTAATGGATTAGCTGAAAATGGAATAGAAAGCAATTGAGTACCATGTTCAGCAAAAAAATTGCTTAATCCAGAATTATGATTGAAGTACTCAAAATCAAATGAGAAGAAAGAATCTACCCCTTTGAGTTTATAATAATTAATAAAATCGATTGCGCTTTTTTTATTTAAAATATCAAAAGAAGCCTGAAGAAGAATTTTAAATTTTGCCTTTTTTTTTATTGAATTTAATCTATCCCAATTAATAAAATTTGTTACATATTCTGCACCAATTCCAAATACATAATTTGTTTCCAGTAGTTCATTATCGTCAAAGTCATCCCAAAATGAATAAACCAAAATTCCCATATGCTCTAATGTAGATTTTAAGCTACAAAAAAAAGAGTTAGCAGCAGGAGAATATGCAATTGGTGGGATATGCAATGCTACTTTTAAATTTTGATCTTTAAAAAAGTTTAGGTTCTTAATAATACAAGCATCTCTTAATTCACAACTCAATTTGAACAAAGGATTCTTATTAACTAACTCTTTTTTTTCAAAATTAATACCGCTATTAACATCAGAATAAATCTTAAGCGCTTTCCCCTGGGTTGAAGCATATTTTCGTGCCCAATTATCAAAATGCCACATTTCATTTTTTCTGCCAAGCAGCATCTTTGCATAATATTTGAAATTACTATTATACATGCTCCAGTTTTGAATTAACGGCATAAATAAATCCAATTGGCATATGAGCAGGAACGAGATTATCAAATACAACAAACCCGTTTTTGCTTAAACATTTTACAATTGATTCAGGACCTTTATTATGCCATTCGATCATTATTATATGGATATGTTTAAATAAACCGGCAGATTCAATGGCATCAATTAATTCGTACTCCGACCCTTCACAATCAAATTTAACTATTAATGGCATCTGGTCTGTCTCCAATAATTTTGTAAACACCTGAATAATATCTTTTACTTTGACAATACTGCTTCTATCATCATTTTCTAAAGTAAGATTGTTTATTATAGACGCTCCTACACTACCCGGATGAGCAAATGGAATTGTAAGCTCATTATCTTCAATAGAGAGTCCATAGGAATGAGCAATTATCTTTTTAGCTAATTCATCGTTTAATCTAAAATTATTTTCTGCTCTTTCAAAAGTTTCTTCTACGAGTTCAAAAGAGTATACTTTGTTAACATTTGGCAGTGATGAAAAAAACAAAGAGGCATATCCAATATTCATACCAACATCAATGACATTGCACTTTATATTGGTTGAAAATGAATATGGCTTTAGAATGTAAATCTCATAAAACAATTCAAAATCTTCTTTACTACGAATCAGAACACGTATATCATAATTGTAATTTGATTTTTGAATTATAAAAGAATCTGATTTTTGGTCGGAGAAACTAAAGTTGATAAAAGCAAAGAAAATGGAATTTAGATTGAAATTAAAATAAGAACAATTATTTAGCAATAAGTAACTATTGGATGGAATATGTATCAATTTTGAATCTACAATTTCAAAATTGTCTATGTAATATTGATTTGTTGATCCAATAAACCTGGAAAAATAAATGGAGAATTTTATTTTTCTTGTCAAAAAAAGAATTCTCAAAAATCTGTATATCCTTCTACCCATTAAATTCAACTTTTTGAGAAATTATTTCTTTTGAAGCGGCCGTCCAATAGGCATAATTTGTGGTATGAGCATTGTTTATATAAAAAGATTCTTCGTCATTTAAATTATCAAAGTTAATATACCATGGAAGATGACTTATTTGATATTTACCATAAGTTCTTATACACTGCAAAAACTGAGCAGGTCCAAATTTATTTGGTCGATACAATGCAAAGGTTGTATCAACAGAAGCTTTAAATACATTTTTTTCAATTTGCTGTGATTGTTGAATCAAAGACAACTCCCATTGTACAACTTTTTCTTTTAATTGATAATAATCCGGAAGATTATCAATTTTCAAACCCAAACCAGCTTTATCAACATCTTTATATCTTGATAAAAGAAACATTAACCAGCATAAAATATCATCGGGACAGGATTCGGTTAATTCAAGGTCACTGTCGGTATATACATAATATTGATCTTTAAAATCTTCAAATATTACTGTATCCCATAAAGCACAAAAGCCAGTGTTTGTAGTAAGATAGTATATTTTATAATCGAGTTTTTTATAATATTCTAATAATGGTTCATAAGTAGATGCATTATCAATAATATAAATATTATAATAACCGCGGGAAATTAGAGAATCAATTAGCTTTTTTAAAAATGTTAACCGGTTTCTATTATTAATGATAATTGGAATGGACTTTGAAAATACATTATTCTCTTTTTTATATGCTTTATACAAAAAAGAGGACAGAAATGTGTTAATGAAATAAGTAATATACTGGAAACATTTATGGACTGGTGTTATAATTTTTTTACTGAATAGTTTGGCTTTTTTAGCAAAGTTTATAATATAATTAAATTTATATTTTCTCCAGTAAAATTTGTAATCAGAATGTTCAGCTATGATTTTAAGTAAGGGCTCGGAGAAAATTTCTTTCATGCCTTTGTCTCTCTCATACCGTATCATGTTTTGAGAGGCAAGTTGAGTACTGATACCCCCTTCATGAAATTTGGAAATAAATTTATTAAAGTGAATGAATCTAGAATTAGAACGAGCAAATATTTTTAGAACAAACAACCAATCCGAAACTATGGTATAATCTTCGCTATATAATCCAAACTTATCAAAAAGTGATTTTTTAAAAAAAGTACTTGGGTGTGGTATACTGGCCTTACATAACCATTCTAGTGTTATGCTTTCAGGCAAAATCACTTTAGTTTCATTACCTTTTTTATCCACGTAAATATAATCTCCATATACTATATCAGATTGATCATTTATATGAATAAAATCGCTAAACTCTTTCAATACTAGCTCATTATGAAATACATCACCACTATTTAAAAAAAGCAAATAATCACCAGTTGCCTTTTTTATCCCTTTATTCATAGCATGATATATACCATTGTCTCTTTCTGATACCCAATAAGATATACTATCAGAATGTGATTCAATAAGTTCATTGCTACCATCATTACTGCCGCCATCAATAATAATGAATTCAAAGTCGTTGAACATCTGATTAATCACACTTAACAAAGTAGACTGAAGATTGAGTCTATTGTTATAATTAATAGTAATTATTGAAATGAAACTAGACATTAAATTTTAATTATCATAAAGCTAAAGTTGCCTAAACAGCAGTATCATTTAGGGAAAAATGATACTTGGAAAATGAGCCTGAAAAATAGTATCTTTCAGATAGAGGATATAAATTTAAAAGAATTTAAATATTGAAATAACTTTTCCAGGAATCTTTCTTGTATCAAAAGAAAAATATAAGTTAATATAATTATAAAAAAAAGGTATTTGGTATAATATCAAATCCTTTACTTTCTTGTTGAAAGCATTTCGATTGGAAAGAGTAGAATTCAACTGAAATTTTTGATTTGTTGATTTTATATCTGACCAATAATCAACGTATAATTTTTTTATAGCAAAGTTTATTTTTACATTGTATTTTTCAAATGAACCAGTAGCTATATTGTCTTGGAATGAATTAAATCCCTGAAAATGATAAAATACTAATTCTTTACTATTATTAAAAAACATCCTTTTTTTTAATTCCATTTTATATTGATTTACATTCCATGGGGCAATTCCAGAAACATCGTCATCTAGTATTTTTAAAGAATCTTTATAAACCAACGGCCAATTATTTAAATAACCCTGGTCGGCAAATTTATATCCATCAACATAATCATAACACCAATCTATACATTGACCCCTCCAATGATTTAAACATGAATATCCAACTTCATCATTTTTAAAAATTTGAAAACTTACATTAAATGTACCATAGGAAGTAAGATTACTATTTTCCTTTGAAAATTTATGAGGTGTGATAACAATTGAATACTCTTTCAGGTATTCAAACAATAATGATGGGCTACTATAAAATTTGATGTCTGCATCTAAAGTACAGATGTGTGGTAAGTTATATTTAGTTAAAAGGAACAAAGGAAAACATGGACTAATTGTAAAGTAATATTCAAACAAAGATCTTTTAGGTTTTATTGAAAACAATTGACTATCGTTTTCTTCAAGTTCATGTAGTGAGATTACAACTATATCTTCAAAATGGTTTTCAGTAAAAAAACGCTCAGTTTGAATATCTAATGCAAGTATATATAATGTAAAATGAGTGCAATGTAATTTTAATGAGTTGTATAATACAATCCCTCTTGAGAGATAATTATAATCAAATAAAGTAGCAAAATAGGTCATTTATTAAAACTCATAAAGTATTATTCTGTTTAGAAGCGGATTATTATCTGATTGTAAAATAAAATCCTTTCCAATATACTGACTTACCATCACTTGTTACTTGATCACGATCGCAATAACTTTTGAAATCAGCTTCAAGATTATATGATTTTTGAAACAACTCAATAAATTCATTTTCCAAAAAGAAATGAGACGGATATGATGCATCATATATTTCTTTAGCAACTTGCTGAATTGAAATACGACTTTTTATATCGAAAATAAAAGCATTTCTATCAATAAATATTGATGGAATTTTATTTTGAATTATAGATTCAATTATATGGCTTGGGTTTTCAATACATTGCAGAACCCCTGAAAGAATAATTAAATTTACTCTTTTGATAGACAGAACCTCATCTATAGTGTTATAAAAAAACAACTTATTATCCTGAAATTCACTTTTGCCAATTTTAACTAAGGAAGGTTGTTCTACAATATTCCAACTAAAACTGTTCATGTTAGTTGTAAATTCTTTATTCTGATAGTAAGTGCTTCCTAGACCGCCTCCAAAGTCTATAACATTTAAAAATCCATCTTTTAAAAAGGTTTTCTGAATAATTGCTGCAAGAGGCCAACTATATTCAATTTTATCAAATAAAAAACTATCCCTAACATAAACAGCTTGATTATCCCGAACTTTTCCAGTATTTACTCTGATTTTTTCGAGTACTAATTTAGCATCATACCCATTGCTATTCTTAAGCGCAGTTGTCCAATCAGAATAATCACCAACCCATTCTGAAACAATTTTTCTATTCTGGTTAATGCCTAATATACTTTTTACAAAAATTTTTAACCTATTTATCATTTAATGATTATTCATTGAATTAATAATTAAAAATGATTTGTATTAAAGAGATAAATGAATACTTGTAATCTAGATTTTAAATATTTTAAAAAACTTGACTTCGATTTGATTTGTCCAAAAATATCTTCATATGAACTCAGCATTTCATTAAATACACGATATTCTATTTTAACTGATTTATTTTCAACATTTACGCTTTTAGAAGCTGGGCGAATCCTGTCTGAAAAATCAACACCAGAAGAATGTGTAGCACTTTTGTCTATACCAATATGATTTGCAAGAGCATACTTCGGGTATAATGTCAAGCGGTTCGAAAGATAAGCGACTGCTTGCCATCTAATGCCCCATGAATCAATTTTATTTTGAGATTGCGACAATAACATTCCAAAATAATTATACTGTCCAAATAGATTAAATGCAGCTATCAAATTCTTCTTTTTTAAAGACTCTAATAAAATATTACTGTCATTTTCAAATGAAGACCACCTATTACTCCAAGTAGCCCAGCCAATAGTGTCTGGAATTGGACAAAAAAAAGTATCAGGAGTGGTGGATTTATTAGAAAAGAAATTCCAAGAACCAATTCCGTTAACTTTTCGATTATTTTCATACACCATTAAAGCATCATTCATATACTGTAAAAAATATGGAGATACTTCTACATCATCTTCTAAAACAATGACCCTACCTGTTTGATTAATAATCTTTGTTACTCCTTGAATGATTGAATTTGCTAAACCTAAATTTTCAGATTGTTCAAAAACAAATACTTCTTTTCCCCATTTCTTTTTTCTTGCTACTTGTCGAGCAGCCGAAATTTTATTAAGATCATCAATACTAGCATCTTTTTTAGGCCCATCTGCAAAGAAATATAAAGTAGATTCTGATACAAGTGGGTTTAATGCTAAAGACTCTAATGTTTTCTCTAAATATTCAGGCCTATTGTAAATAAAGATTAAAATAGGAGCTATCACTTCTTTAATTTATAAAATGATGTTCGATAAGTTTTAGCAACAAGTGTATATTCTTTTTCAATCAAAAAATTATGAATTGGAGAACTATTCTCAAATTCATTATCAATCACTGACGTTTCAATTAATATCATTAATGGCTTGTACTTATCCCAATTATTGGATAACAAAACTTCATAATCAAGTCCCTCAACGTCTATACTCATAAAATCAATATTCTGGTCAGGCGAAATTGTATTATCTAAAACATTGGAAAGAGTATTTATTGGCAATTTGATTGTTTCAATAATTTTATATTTTGTATTCTTATTTCTATCTTCTGAAATTTTTTTTGAAAATCCATTTAAACCAGGCTCATCAAATTTATAGTATGTTAATGGTTCATTGGAAATGCCTATTCCTGACTCAACATTTATATCATTAACTCTAATTGCATCGAACAGTGCTTTACTACCTGGACGCGCATCAATATTTAGCCCTTTCCATCCTTTTTTATAAAAAAGATAGGTGTTTGAATAGAGAATTGGATCATAAGCTCCAATATCAACATAAAACCCTTTTTGTTGACCTGAAAAGAATGTTTCAAGAATTAGATCTTCTCCCTCTTGAGCAAAACAGTATGATTGCATACGTGTTTCGTTTAATTCTATCATGTATGGTTCATTAATAATATTTTTAATTGCACTAGGTATTAATCCTCGCACAATTTTTTTAATTGTTGCTTTCATTGCCATACTTTTTTTTGTAAACAGTAGTTGCCCAAAATTCTTCGCCGTAAGGACCAGGCCCAAATTTTTCAAAAATTATTTCAAAATTTATTAACTCTTTTTGCAAATCTTGGGTGTAATATCTTCTATCTGAATTATCAAGAATTAAATAACCGCCAACTTTAATTTTAGGAAGTGAATGAAATATACATGATGGCCTTGCTCTACCATCAACAAAAACTATATTAAAATACTCATCTTCATATTTATCAATATAATTTGCATAATTATAAAATGAATACTTATTTAAGAATAAGTTATCAGAACTTAGATATTGGCGATAACTTGAATAATCTGGATTTAATATTTCTAGCTCAAGTTTTTCAGGTTGAATTAAATTTAGCTCAACATGCTTATAGTTATTTAAAGTAATTATCTTCTGAACTTCGCTATACCATTCTTTATTATGTTCAACACTTACTAATTCTATTACATTGTCAGCAAAAAACAAAGTTGACCCCCCAGATCCAAATTCAAATACTTTAAAATCTTTTTTCAGCAATTTTGACAATATGAAATCAAAAGCCTCGAATATTATCCAAGGCTTTTTATCTATCAATGAAGATCTATTTGGTTTCGAATACTTAAGCCATTTAAAATAATAAAAGATTAATAAATGAAATGGTGTAGTATCAATTGTTAGGCTGTTTTTTGCATACCCCAGATATTTAGTAAGTTTCATTCTTAAATTTTAATCCATTCATGTGGAATCATCGCAGTTTGATGATTTGATTCAAGCATTTTTCCTGAGTTATAGTAATCACCAGTATTAACATTTATTAAAATTGAATCTTGTATCCAGTCTAGTACTTCTTCATTTGATGTAAGAATCAGATTAATTGAATATTCTCCTTGTGTTAAGGGGAACTTTTCAATATAACATTTAACTCTATTAACTCCTGAAATAAAATCAAAATACACATTTAAAAAAGTTGACCATAATAATAGTTTACACTCTCCAGTTAATGAATAAAATCCAATTCCTAATGAAGCGCCAGTAACTGAAACTTTAGAAGAAATTTGAAATTCTATCGATATGTTTTCACCGCAATTAATCGTAGATATTTCTTCATTTAAAGCATTTAAAAAAGTAATTGATTCTAACTGAGCAACTCTATTACCCGTTCTGTTTGCATTTTTAAAATCTTTGTTAGAATTATTTTTAGGAATAATACTTTTTCTATACAATTCAATAGCCTCATAAGCATTCCCTTTTGGATATATAACTCCCCCATTGCTTAAAACCAAACCATAAGAACATAACCCTTGAACTGCCGCCATATTATGACTAACAAATAACACCGTTCGTCCTTCATTCACACTTACATCTTTCATCTTCCCTAAACACTTTTTCTGAAACTCAGCATCGCCCACTGCCAATACTTCATCCACAATTAAAATTTCTGGTTCCAGGTGTGCAGCAACAGCAAATGCTAAACGCACATACATACCACTGCTATATCGCTTTACAGGCGTATCAATGTACCTTTCCACTCCACTAAAATCAACTATCTCATCAAACTTAGACTTTATCTCCTGTTTGGTCATTCCCAAAATAGCTCCATTCAAAAAAATATTTTCTCTACCAGACAATTCTGGATGAAAGCCTGTACCAACTTCTAACAAAGAAGCTATTCGTCCTTTTACTTTTACCTTTCCTGTTGTTGGAGCAGTGGTCTTAGATAAAATTTTTAAAAGGGTAGATTTTCCCGCTCCATTTCTTCCAATAATTCCCAACACTTCACCAGCTTTTACTTCAAAATTAATGTCTTTCAAAGCCCATACATAATCACTCTCACCTTTTGTACTTCTGTCATTTATCTCACCAATTTGTAAGTAGGGATCCTCTTTACCACGAGCTTTATACCACCAGCGTTTAAGATCATGGCTTAATGTACCAGTTCCAACATCGCCCAATCGATACTGCTTCGATAAATTTTCTACTTTAATAACTACACTCATACTAGACTGTATCCATAAATGATTTTTCTACTTTATTAAACACGATTATGCCTAATGTCAATAATATAATTGCACAACAAGAACTATATGCTAAAGAAAACCAGGAGAAAGAACCTGAACCAGTAAATGCGTATCGAAAAGTTTCTACTATGGCCGATAAAGGATTGGCTTTGATGATCCAGGCATATTTAGCTGGCAAGCTTTTCATTGAATAAATTACTGGTGTTGCATACATTAACAACTGTACACCAAAACTCAATAAAAAAACCAGGTCACGATATTTAGTTGTAAGTGCACTAATTAACATTCCGGCACCCAATCCAATAAGGGCCATTAGAAATATCAAGTAAGGAATCAACATCAAATAAACGTTTGGGTGTACCTGATTACCGTTGAATAAATAATAGCACCAAACGCCAACAAACAACAAGAGTTGTATTCCCAATCTTACCAAATTAGAAACCACAATACTCAATGGCATTACCAAACGTGGAAAATACACTTTTCCGAAAATGCCTGCATTGTCTCTAAATACAGTGGCCGTTTTGTTTAAGCATTCTGCAAAATAATTCCAAAGCGTAATTCCACTCATATAAAACACCATCATCGGAATTCCATCGGTAGATATTCCCGCAATGGTTCCAAACACCACCATAAAAGTAAAAGTGGTTAAGAGCGGTTGAATAAAAAACCAAAGCGGTCCAAGTATTGTTTGTTTATACGTTGCAACAAAATCTCTTCGAACAAACATCAATAACAAATCTCTATAGCGCCAGACTTCATGGAGCTTTATATCCAATAAACCAGCGTTTGGTTGAATAACTTCCGACCATTCTTCTTCCTCAAAATATTCAGAAACTATCTCCGCCATAATTTATCCCAGAAACTTTTCTTTTTTTGATCAAAATATGGATTGGCAGATTTTGAGGAGAAATAAGGATCCCTCCTTGACTTGTTGCCATAAATACCATAATTACCATATGAGCCATATCCATAATTGTATTGGTAACCATAACTATACCCATATCCATAATAACCATATCGGCCACTTAAGTTAATATCGTTAATAGCCAACACAATATTTTTAAACTTACCGCTCTCTTTTAATTCGTTTACGAAGTCTATTTGTTTTTTTAAACTAAAACGTTGTCGAACAATAAAAATGGTTACATCAGTAAATTGATTTAACGAAAATGCATCACTTACCAAACCTACTGGTGCAGAATCTATGACAACATAATCATATGCTTCTTTTAATTTATCGAATAACAATCCCATCCGGTCACTGATCATCAATTCAGATGGATTCGGAGGAAGAGGACCCGTTTTATAAACATCTAAATTAGGGAAGTCGGGTAACGTATATGCCAACTCATTAATATCATCTGTTTGCCCAATTAAAAAATTGGTGATCCCTTTATTGAATTCTTCATTCTTAATTATTTTTAAACTCTTGAGTTTGCGTAAATCAAATTCCAATAAAGCAACTTTTTTTCCTGTCAATTCTAATACCCCAGCCAAATTGACACTTATGAAAGATTTGCCCTCTCCACTAATGGTAGAAGTAATTAAAAAAGTTTTTGCCTTGGTATCTTTTACAACAGGGAGTATAAATTGTAAATTACTTCTCACTATTCTAAACTGTTCAGCAATGATGGATCTGGTTTTATTTACAACTAGTTCTTCGCCCCCATCTAAATGACTAATCTCACCTACAATAGGAATATTCGTTTTAATGGATAAATCATTGCGTGAAATAATTTTGTCGTTTAATAAATCAATCAAATAAATTATCACGATTGGAATTACCAGTCCCAACAATAATGCAAAGTTTTTGATTTGTTTTTCTTTGGGCTCAATAGGTGCAGTAGAAAAACTAGCAGGGTCGATGGAAGAATAATTGGATTTTGTAGAAATAGCAGATATTGCAATTTCTTCTCTTCTTTGCAATAAATACAAATACAATCTTTCTTTGAGTTCTTTTTGTTTTTTCAACTCCATTTCACGCATGGTTTTTTCAGGAATCAACCCCAACTTGCCCATGTAATCATTATTGCGTTGATTATATATATCTATCTTTAATGCAAACGCCCTTTTTACATTACCCAAACTTACCATCACATTGTTCCGAAAATTCTCAATCTTATTTTCGATAGAGGACATAATGATATTATCATTTGGATTTTCATAAGTGGCCTTGTCTCTTTCTGTAATTGCATCATTGTACTTGCTGATAGTAGCGGATAAACTAGGGTCACCGATACCCAAAGGAGAAAATATTTTTTTAAATCGATTACGATCATCTTTTACATAGTCTTCTATTAATCTAATTACTGCAGTATCAATAAAAGCATCATCCAAGCGATTCTCCGTACTTCCGTATTTATTTTGATAATACATCATTTCACTGGAAACATCATTGAACCTGGGGTTCTCATACATACTACCCCTTGCACTATCAATCAATTTTAAATCGTTGGATACAATTCGTAAACGATCATCAATAAAAGCCAATGTATTAATCGAAATTTCTTTTTTAAGTTCCACATCTTGCTCAGAGAACTCATATCCCAATAAATTGAGAATATCAGCCGCTCTAAATGGATTTGCACTTGTAAGTGTTAAAGACATAATTGTAGTTCTACTACTCAAACTTTTAACAGATAAACCGCCTCTTATTTCTGCTGCTGCTTGATCAACAGAACTATATTGAATTAAATGGGGTTGATCGTCATAAGTTTGATTTGAATATCGCTTACTTAATACAATTTTTCCAATAAATAAATGTAGCGTGTCACTCCATTTAAAAGATTTAACTCCCTCATTGTTTAATTGATAATTTCCGCCTCTATTAGATAAATTAGTCACTTTAATATTCCATGCAAGGGAAGAATCTTTTAAACCCAAATAGGTTATTTTGATGGGCGATAAATTATAGAGCTCCATCTGTTTGATAGTACCCACATTAAAATATCGCAAATTAAACTGTCCTTTTTTTACTACTCTTTCCAATAATTTTTTAGATCGCAATAGTTCTAATTCATTATCAATATTGATAGCTCTTACCCCATAGAGACCTTGTGAAACCAAGTCGGAATTATTTGTTGATACGGCACTATTTCCTCCCACTAAAATTTGCGAACTGGCTAAATAGACTTTATCCGAGTATCTTAAAAAAATATAAGCAGCCCCAGTACAAATAACCATACTTAATATGAACAATGGAAGATTAATCAAGTATCGATATAAGATTTCTCTTATACTAACTTTAGAAGAAACTGGTTGTTCAATAAAACCTTGTGGAGAATAATTATTCAACGATTATTTACTTAATGTAATTATTATTAAAGTAATACCTATTACAAAATTAAATAGACCCAATATGGTTAATAGTGGTCCGAATTTTTGTGTAAAACTTTGAGATGCTCTTTGCTGGAATTTAAAATCATTGATTCCTGCAACAATCAAATCATTTTGTTGTAACTGATAAATAGGCGAATTATACAATTTTGCGTCCCTGAAATCTACCTTATATACTTTTCTTTCTCCATTTTCTTCTCTTATGACCAATACATCATTTCTCAAACCATCATCAGTTAATCCATTGGCTTCGGAAAAAGCGTCCATTAAAGTAACCTGCTCTTTTTTAAACTTTTTTACTCCAGGAGATTTAAACTCTCCAATCATGTTAACTGTGATTTCCTCTAATTGAACATTAACACCAATATCTTTTACATAAGGAGACCACTTGGATATTAATAATGCTTTGACTTGTTTGGTGTTTAACCCTTCTACTTTCTGTAACCCGATTTTAGGCAGATCGATTTGACCTTGTAAATTTACCTGATAAGTACCTTCTGATTTTCCCAACCCACCCATATTCAATACAGTAGCTTGTTCTTGATTATTAGTGGCCTGGGTATACACTTTTACGATAAGGTTGTCTCCAGGTTTGATAGTGGTTTCTTTGTATTGGTAAGTACCAATACTATCCAGCCCTTTTTGAAAAAGCTGCATTTCATCCCTAAATTTTTTGGTATTTAAACAACCAGTTAATAGAAAAACTAGGGCGAAAAAAGCAATGATTTGTTTAATCATACATTTTAGGTTAAAGCGCCGCCTGCTCAGTCACAAGTGAAAGAGAATCAGCGTATTGGATGTTACTTATCAAATATATACGTTGTTTAGATACAAAGCCCTTTTGTTTCGCAGTTCCTATCAACAAGTTTTTGACAAAAATTAGTACAAACTGATATACCAACTAGTTGGTACTCTAATAGGTACAGATTATGTTAATTTATATTGTATTCAAATTGATAAAAGCATCGTTTTACTTAAATTAGGTATCTTTGTATTTAATGCGTTTTTTACCTAAAAATAGGGATAAAATTATTGTTCTAATTGTATTAACAATTGGTATTTGGGGCAATGCATTAATTGGCCAAACCAATTATTATTCTAAAGCAACGGGTAATGCAAATAGTACTGCCACATGGGGTGTTAACACCGATGGCAGTGGCGCCAATCCTGCTGATTTTACTTCTGGTGATGTATTCAATGTTAGAAATGGAAGTTCGTTAACCACCAGTGCAGCATTTACAATTGACGACGCCGGCACACCAGGTGGAGGTCAACTCATCATTAACAATGGAGGTGTATTAACAGCTAGCCATGTAATTACATTTTCAGGAACTGAAACGGTTTTTCAAATAGATGCTGGAGGAAGGTATGTGCACAATACCAGCTCTAATTTAGGATTAACATCGAGTATTCTCCGATCAGCCGCTTCAAGTATTTTGGATGCAGCTTCTACATTCGAAATTAGTGAGTCTGGCACCCATACTACTACTGGTGGAGTTGGCTTTGGCAATTTTACAATAAGTGGGGCAAGTAAAACAGTTGCTTTTAGAGCAAATGCTTCTGTAAACATTCAATCAGTATTAACCATTGCAAATACTTGTACATTGCATTTAAGGGTTACCAGCTCTATTGTAGGAGGTCCTTCATCTACTAGTGGAACAGGAACGCTTAGAATTAGTAGTACAAATGCTAATAATATTTCTACAGGTAAAACCTGGAATTTTACAGTAAATATAGATAGCACTGTTAATCAAAATATACAAGGAGGCACCTACACCAATATCAATGCTTCAGGAGGCAATAGAACGATAGCAGCTTCATCGAGTATTTTTATTGGCGGAACTTTTACTCCAGGTGCTGGTGTTTATACAATTGGTTCAGGTTCAACCTTCGATTACACGAGCAATGGGGCATTATCCATTCCAATCCTTCCCTACCAAAACCTTACTATCAGCGGAACTGGTACTAAAACCATCGCTGCTGATTTAACTATTTTAGGAACATTGAGTGTTACAGACCCTGCAGGATTTCTTTCGCTAAATGGTCAAACTCTTAACTTGGATGGCAATAGCACCAATTTAACCAATGGCAAATTAAAAGGATCATCTAGTTCAAAAATATCTGTGGGAGGAGCCACTGGATCTATTGCTGGTATTGCTTTTAATCAATCTGGAACCGATAATTATTTGCAAAACTTAACGATTAATAGAGCTGCTGGAGGCGCAATATTATTAACTGATATGAATATAGTTGATAGACTAACTGTTACTGCTGGAAGTTTAAATACCAACAACAGCACATTGGGTCTTTTATCAACAGGAATAGGCTCAACAGCCAGAGTAGATCAGGTTACAGGCTCTATATTATATGGTGGTTCCGGTGGATTCAGGGTTGAAAGATATATACCCAGTGGATTCAGAAGCTACAGAGATCTCACTCCATCTGTACAAACTTTTAATGGAACCATACTTGGAAACTGGCAAGAAAATGGTGCTAGCCCAGTTGGATATGGCACTCATATTACTGGGGTTCAAGGAAGCCCCGGGGTTGATCTAGCTTCTGGCTTAGACAAAACACAAACAGGAAATGCAACAATGTTTACCTATAATGGAACAAGTTTTCCAACTGTTACCAATACTGCTTCCACTGCATTAGATCCTTATCGTGGTTACAGAATATTAATTAGAGGAGATAGAAACGTAAACCTTTTGCAATTACCCACACCTACTACTATGAATCAGGCCACTACTTTAAGGGCTACTGGTAAATTAATTTATGGTGATGTAACTTATTCTACTTCTGGAGTAACCAATAGTGTTTATAATTCTTCATATGCATTAACTAGTTCGAGTAGCACTGGATTCAGTTTAATTGGCAATCCTTATGCATGTCCAGTAAGCTGGGGAAAGGTTTTAGATAATGCAGGTACTAGTAATATTCAAAGTACCTATTGGTATTTTGATCCCACATTGGGCATTAATGGAATTTATGCTACATGGATCAGAACTGGCGGCGGAGGTTCAGAAGCTGGTACAAGTAATGGTGTGGGAAGTACCAATAATTTTATTCAACCTGGGCAGGCAATATTTGTAAGAAACAATAGCAGCACCAGTCCTGCAGTTGTATTCAAAGAAACCAATAAAGCCATTTCAAGCAGTGCTACCAGCGTTTTCAGTGTTCCGCTGACGATTTCAACACAAAATAAAATTGGATTGATCCTACAAAAATATGTAGCATCGAGAGGAGGAAATGTTTTACTCGATGGAGCTACTTTATTGTTTGATGCCAATAATAGCAACAACGTACTTACTACAGAAGATGCCGGAAAAATTTCCAATGGTTCAGAAAATTTAGCTTTGGTAAATACAAGCGAAGGAACCAATTTATTAAGCATCGAAAGTAGAAAACCAGTGACCGAAAAAGATACCATTGCATTGCGACTTTGGCAAGTAGTGAACAATGATTCATATACATTAAATATTATTCCAACAAGCTTTGTATCCAATGGAAGACTGCCGTTTTTGAATGATGCATATTTAAAAAAGCAAACATTCATTAGGAACGATATAGACACGATCAAAATAAATTTCACCACCCTCAATACCGATTCCAGCTCTTATTTTAAAAGATTTAGTTTAATATTTAAGCAACCTGTTGCCATCAATTCCAATATAAATAATGCAACACTTACAGGCACTTCAACAGGAACTGCCATTGGATTAAATTGGAAAATTGCGAATGATAATAATCAATTGTATTATGAGTTGGAGAAATCGCTGAATGGTTATGAGTACATCAATATCGCTAAAGTTTACTCCGATGGTTCTGGAAATTATTCTTTTATAGACACCAATAACATTACAGGAAAAGTCTATTATAGAGTAAGGTATTATAATAATGAAGCACAATATGCAGTTACCAATACCGTTTTAATGGAGCCTTCTAATAAATCATCGAATATTTCAGTTTATCCAAACCCGGTTACCGGAAAAACGATGAGTGTTCAAATGAATCAGTTAGACCCAGGTAATTATCAATTAGCCATTATTGATAATCAAGGCAGAACATTGTTCACTCAACAAATATCGCATCAAAATAATAGCAGTACCATACCCGTTACTTTCAACAGAAACTTCACCAATGGAATGTATCGTTTGAAACTAACCCATACAACCAGTTTGAAAGTTTACACCAGCAATATTATTTTTCAAAGTAACCAATAATAGGGCCGATTTTTAAGAAGAAAAAATGATTAAAAGAAAAATAATAATATCAATTATCACCACCCTTTTTGTTTTGATGAATCATTTTTCATTTGCACAAATTGCCACTTCTATTACACCAAGTTTAGATACATTATATTTGTCGAACGGATCTATGACACCTACAATCGATCCTAATCCTGGAAGCAATCCTTTTATTACTGACAGTGCAAGAGTATTTGGAAGGTTAACTACAAACACTGATCCTGGCGGCCCTGGTAGTGGCGGTGGTGGATTTGATCCTCCTGCCGATGCAGCTATTCCTTTAGATGGCGGTGTTGGAGGATTGATATTGGCCGGAGCATTAATCGGATTAAAAAGAAACAAGAAAGAAAAAAATTGTTCGTAATCGGTTCAAACTGATTTAATCCCTAATTTACTTTTACTGAATCTTCTGTTTTTATTGTTTTCTTTTTATAGAGGAATAACATTGCCATTACTACCGCATATACTCCATAATTGTAAAACGTATGGTGTTCTATTTTTGCCAATAGTGGCCATTGATAAAACAATGCTTTAGCAAGAATGACAATTCGAGTGATGTTTAATATGGTAATTAATGCAACACCAAAAAACAGCCAGGTAATTTTTTGTTTTATATTATTGATAGTATCAGCCAATATAAATGCCACCCAGAATGAATTAATTCCAATTCCCAAGCACTGGTAAATTAATTGAATACGCATCCGCCCACCCATATTTAAATAAAATCTACCTTCTACCAAGGCATAATCTCCAAACACGCCCAGCCAATAAGTTGCCGATTTCAATAATACCATTCTGTAAAAACTTACATAATCAATATAGTGAAGCCACGCAATATAATATCCTCCCTTTTCCGATAACCCAATAAAAGCATAAGTGCCATAATAGAGCACCAGAAAAATCAATATAAATTTTGATAAGAATTTAATATCGTGTCTTGAAAAATTCACTTCTCGCAAATTACAGATTATAGCTCCATAAAAACCACAATAATTAGCCAATAAAAACTAACTTCATTGCACAAATTGCTGCCAATGGGAAATAGATACTATTCTTTAGATGTATTTAGAGGTGCTACTGTGGCACTCATGATTCTCGTAAATAATCCTGGAAGCTGGTCACATATTTTTGGCCCATTAGAACATGCACCATGGCATGGATGCACACCTACCGATTTGGTTTTTCCATTCTTTTTGTTTGCTGTTGGAAATGCCATGGCTTTTGTAATGCCTCGCTTTGAACAAACCGGCCCTTCTGTGTTTTGGAAGAAAGTAATCAAAAGAACTTTGCTCATTTTTGCCATAGGTCTCTTTTTAAATTGGAGTCCATTTGTTAAATGGGATGGAGATTTCTTAGTGGCAAAAACATGGGAAAAAATTCGCATCATGGGTGTGTTACAAAGAATAGCACTCTGCTATTTCTTTGGTTCAGTAATTGTGTTTTATGGTAAAACCAAAGGAGCATTTTTAGTAGGGATGGCATTACTACTAATCTATTGGTTTATTTGTTTTGCTGGTGGAGCTGCAGGAGATCCTTATAGTCTGGCAGGTTGGTTTGGCACTGCCATTGATACCAATATATTAGGTGAGTTGCATTTGTATAAAGGCGAAGGCGTACCATTTGATCCGGAAGGATTGATGAGCACGCCTGCAGCCATTGTTCAAGTGATTTTTGGATTTTTGGTAGGGCAATACATTCAATTAAAGGGCAAGAATTTTGAAATGCTTACGCATTTACTCATTGCAGGTATCATGCTCATTGTTACTGGTTATTTATGGGACATGAGCTTTCCGATCAATAAAAAAATATGGACCAGTAGTTATACCATTTACACTTCAGGCTTAGCTATTCTCACTATTGGTGTATTGATTTACTTAATTGAATTCAAAGAGGTAAAAGGCAATTGGAGTAAATTCTTTGATGTGTTTGGTAAAAACCCATTATTCATTTTTGTGTTGAGCGGATTTTTGCCAAGGGTATTGGGTTTATTAAGATGGCAAGTTGCAACCGATGAAACAGGAAAGAAAATTTACACTTCAACACTTCCGTTTATTTATGAAAACATCAAAGTATTTTTTACCGACGAACGGATCCCATCATTATTATACGCTTTATTAATGATTGCTTTTTATTGGTTGATTGTATATATTTTAGATAAAAAGAAGATTTACATCAAAGTATAAGCTACATTTCACTTTCAAAAGGGCTCTTCATAGAATGAAATCTTTCCTATATAAAGTTTTATTGAATAAGGGACTATTGCTGTTCATTAACGGCATTTTGTTGAGCTCTTGTTTTTATTTTAAAACAGAATCGAAATACGAAGACGCTATATTTGAGGGCATCGTAGACAATATTAAATTGCAGGCCCACCCAGATGAAAACCTAGATTCTTTTTTTGTTGCCGCCATGAAAATGACGCACACACTTGAATACAATAGGCAAAAAATTTTTAGTGGCAAGCGCTTGAGAGGATTAAAAGCAGAATTATTCAGACCAGCAACTATTGATCTGATGACAGGTGATGGAGCATGTGGAAGTTATACAACAGTATTGGCAAGAATATTAAAAGCAGGAGGTTATCAAGTTAGAATAGCTCAAATGATTGTTAATGGCACTATTGGAGGTCATATGGTGGTAGAAGTAAAAAAAAGGAGTAACTGGATAGTACTAGATCCGCTCTTACAACAATACTTTAAAAAACCCGATGGCAGTTTGGCTTCGTTTAAAGATGTACGTGATAATTGGGCATATTATCAAAAACAAACCGATTCTATTTATGTTGATGCTTACAATTATCAAGGCGTAAACTATACCAACTGGAATAAAATCAAGTATTTTGGCCCTGCAGCTAAATGGGTTTTGGAATTGGTATTAGGAAAAGAAAAGACAAGCGAAGTTTCTATCAGGTCTTATATTTTACGCAAGTATAATTTTTTATACCTGATCAGTCTTGCCGCTTTTATTGTTTCCAGTATTACTTTGATCATCAGTTTTAGACTGAATCGCATTAAATACATGCACTAAAAAACGGTTGATTTTATTTAAATATTGCTGTGGCTTGCTCTATACTCTCCGGCTTACCAACATCAATCAAATCGGCACCAGAATGATCAAACAATTTTATTGACTGCTTACTACATAGCTCTAAATAAACATCGATCATCGAAAATTTACCAGTGTGTTGAATCGCCGAAAAAATGCTATTGTTCAATACATGGATGCCACTGAATGCCATTGGAAAAATGCTTGCTCTGTTGTTCATTTTCAGTACAGGTCCTTTTTCTTCTCCCGTTGCATTGTTCCGCCATCCCACCATTTGTTGCTGTTCATTAAATAATAAACACCTGCTCGAAGTTCGGTTACTCACTGCCAAAGTTGCCATGGCTTTACTGGCAAAGTGTTGTTGAATCATAGCTGATAGATCCATATTAGTAAGTATGTCTACATTCATCAACACAAAATCAGCTTCCGCTTTAAAGTAATGCGCCGCTTTTACTAAACCTCCACCAGTTTCTAATACTTCTTCGGTTTCATCGGAGAAATAAATTTTGGACCCCCAGCCATCATAACGCTTTGCCGCTTCCACAATCTGATCTGCAAAATGATGTACATTAACTATTACTTCTTTGATTCCATGCGCTTGTAAATAATGCAAATTTCTTCCGAGTAATGAAACACCATTTACTTCAGCCAATGCTTTAGGATGTTTGTCTGTCCACGGTTTTAAACGAGTACCCAATCCTGCTGCTAAAATCATTGCCTTCATAAATCAATATTTATCTAACCCAGTTTGCACTATTGGTATGGGTGAGGTTTACTTTTACTTTGTATTTGTTGCGCAAATGCCTGGCTGTTTGTTCTGCAGCATAAACACTTCTATGTTGCCCGCCAGTGCATCCAAAATTAATCATTAAGTGTTCAAAGTCTCTGCTCAAATAATTCTCTACAGTAATATCAATTAAGTCCCAAACACTGTTCAGGTATTTATCCATTTTGGTACGTTGCTCTAAAAAATCCTGCACTGGTTTTTCTTGGCCAGTGAGTTTTTTATAGTCATCAAATCTTCCAGGATTTAAAATACCGCGCATATCAAACATAAACCCGCCCCCATTTTCGGTGGGGTCAGACGGTAAGCCTTTTTTATAACTGAAACTATTGATCTCAATCACTAAGGGCGTTTTTTCATTGGCCTGTGTAGCTTTGAATCGATTGATCATTTCTTCATCCACCACCAATCGCAGCACGCGATCAAATTCTGGCGTTACAATTCCTACTCTTTCGTGTTGAATAAAAAATTGCAGATTATGCAAGGCCAATGGTATGCTCGATAAAAAATGTGCTTTTCGTTCAAACAAACCTCTAAATCCATAAGCTCCCAGCACTTGCAGTAATCTTATCAATACATACCCATTGTATTGACTTACAAAGGTGATGCGATCAATGGGTTTCTCCAACAATACATCTACCTGATCCATATAATAAGTCAACAAATTCTTTTTCCATTCTTCGCTCAACTCTGCTTTGGCTTGCCATAATAATGAAGCTACATCGTATTGCAAAGCACCTTTCATTCCTCCCTGGTAATCGATAAAATGAACTGCTGCGTCTTTCACAATAATATTTCGGCTCTGAAAATCGCGAAACATAAAATACTTATTCTCTGTTCTGGTCAGGTAAGTACTCAATGCATCAAAATCATCCAACATGGCTTGCTTATCGTATGGCAGTTGGAGCGTATCCAAAAAATAATATTTGAAATAGAGCAGGTCGCTCATGATGGCTTGCTTGCCAAACTCTTTGGCCGTTAGGCAGTGATCGTAATTCAATCCTTTATCACCCAGTATTTGAATGCGTGCCAGTTCGCTCAAACTTTTTTGAAACAATTGATACACCTGATCATTATGTCCCCTCGCTTCCAACTCATTTAAGAGTGAAGCCGTTCCCATATCTTCTTGTATATAGATCGTATTGCTTTCATTCACTCCGTATATTTCCGGAACAGAAAGACCCGCGGCTTTAAAATGCTTACTGAAATAAATAAATGTGGTCGTTTCTTTTTGATGGGTATTATACGTAGCGATATAGGTTTTGCTACTTGTGTAAATTCTGAAATAAACACGGTCGCTCCCACTCTGTGGAATTTTTTCTATTCTGTCTGCCTGCTCACTCAGTAGTTTGGTAAACAATTGCCCGATTTCTTCCATTACAGCTTCCATGTATCGCATCTAAGTTTCAACGAAAATAAAGATTCGATACTGTATTACCACATTTAAGGCCTCAACGCAAATACATTCATGGGTTTATAACTATCAAAATCGTGATGCTTTTTTAATAGAAGCAGTTCCCTGATTTCGAAACTGCCAACAAATGACTGTGTTTGCTGTGCTGCCAATAATAAATGATAGGCCGGATCGGCAATGGTTTTACTGACTTGTACATGTGGTTGTATACTAAAAATCATTTCAGGACAATCATAGCTACAGATATATTGGCTTACTACTTTTAATTGTCTGGCTAATTGCTGAAAAGCCGATTTATCCTGAATGCGCGCTTGCAATCGTTTACCACTGGTATCGAAAACCTGCTCCATCTGCACCATAAAATGCTGCTGATTACTGATGATTCGGTGCATCCAGCGAATAATCGTTGCTTCCATCGGTTCTTTGGCTTGAAAGACGGCTAACTCAATGGGAGGAGCCACTATACCCGACTGCTTGCCTATTTGAGGGTATGCCATCAACAAATACTGGCTGCATTGTTCTTTGATATGCACCCTTCCCGAAGGGTTCAATATAAATCCTGCCTGCATAAATAAATTTTTACTTTGATAACTATTTTAGTATAAATTTACTAAATAATTTAGTATTAAACAATTTATTTTATGGATGGGGAAGAATGGTATGGTGCCGCCTATAAAGGCACCAAACAGTACGACCAGTGGGAAGTACCCACTGCCAATGCCACGGGGTTTGGGGCAGCCAGCGACGATTTTGCGGAACGAGGGATCGACCTGAATGAACAACTGATCCGCAACAAACCGGCTACCTTTTTTTTCCGAATGAATAGCGATGCCATGTCTGGGGCGGGCATTTTTACTGGCGATACGCTGATTGTAGACCGAAGCATCAAAGCAGTGAGCGGAAAAATCATCATCGCCATATTAGATGGTGAATTACTGGTGCGGCGATTGCATAAAACCATTAATTCGATGACCCTTCAATCGGAGAATAAAAAATTCGCCGATATCCCACTCAGTGGCTTCGATGACAGGGCGCATGTATGGGGGGTAGTTACATATTCGATACACCCCCTAACCCCCTAAAGGGGGGATAAAAAAAATAGTAGTATGAAGACAACAATGTTTTTGGGAGCAGCCGAAGTGATTTTCGCAAATGCAAAACAGCTAAGAAATAATCCTACTAACGCAGAACTTAAACTGTGGATGTATTTGCGCACAAAACCATTGGATTACAAATTTAGAAGGCAGCATCCTATAAGACATTTTATAGCAGACTTCTATTGTCATAAAAAGAAATTAATCATAGAGGTTGATGGAAGTATTCATCGTTTAACTGAAGTTGCGTTGAGTGACTTAGAAAGAACAAATACACTCCAATCAGAAGGTATCCAAATTATACGCTTCACGAATAAACAAGTACTGTATGAATTTGAGCAAACCATCCATCAAATTGAAACTATTTTAAAAACTCCCCCTTTAGATAGTGGTGGGTGTAACACCCCCTTTAGGGGGCTGGGGGGTGCAACTCCCCCTTTAGGGGGTGGGGGGTCATGAAAGCCATTATCGATTGCAATAGTTTTTATTGTTCCTGCGAGCGATTGTTCAGGCCTGAACTGCATTACAAGCCCGTGGTGGTATTGAGTAATAATGATGGTTGCATTGTATCGCGCAGCGATGAAGCCAAAGCGATCGGTGTTGAAATGGCCGGTCCTTACTTCAAAGCCAAACCATTAATACTCAAACATGGTGTAGCTACTTTTTCTTCTAACTACAATCTCTATGGCGATTTGAGTTGGCGGGTGATGGAAACGCTCCGCCAATTATTGCCACCGAATACAGTAGAAGTGTATTCTGTAGACGAATGTTTTATAGACCTGAGTCATATTCCTATCAAAGAGCTGCGCGCATTTTGCATACACCTTAAAGACACCGTAGAACAATGGACCGGTATCAAAGTATCAATCGGCGTAGCGCCTACCAAAGTATTGAGCAAAGTAGCCAATCGACTGGCCAAGAAACATAAATTAGCTACCAATTGCGTATTGGTATTAGACAGTCCGCGTAAAACGCAACAAGCCCTTGAAAAAACTTTGGTAGAAGATATTTGGGGAGTGGGGCGTCAGTATGCTATCAAATTACAACTCTACAATATTCATAACGCATTCGAATTGAGCAAGCAAACTATTGATTGGGCACATCGGAATTTAGGCGGTGTAGTAGGTAAGCGATTGATCAGAGAATTAAATGGTGAAGCATCCATGCCCATGAACGAAGAGCGCATCAATAAAAAAATAATCGCTACTACACGCATGTTTGGTTCGCCGGTAAGTACCCTCAAAGAAATCAAAGAAGCCATTGCCACTTATGTTAGCAGAGCAGCAGAAAAGTTGAGGCGTCAACACTCGGCGGCAGCTACCATCAGTGTATTTATTGTACCTAAAGAAGAAACTGCTCCTGGAGCCCGATTCAGGCATGGGCCATCCATCGGCACTTATGTGGAATTGCCGCAAGCAACTTCATCTACCAACGAACTCATCAAACCCGCTGTGGCATTGGTTGATCGCTTATTCGAAAAAGGAAGAACCTATAAAAAAGGCGGCGTAATACTCAGCAATATTGTTCCGGATGATTCCATCCAGGGAAATTTATTTACTCCGCCCGAACCCAATAAAAATCGGATGTTGATGAGCATGATCGACAATGTTAATTTCTCTATGCGCAACGACCTCATCAAATTTGCCGCATCTGGCACCACCAGAAACTGGAAGATGCGTCAAGAGCTCCGCAGCCCACGTTATACTTCGCGTTGGGAAGAATTGTGTAAAGTGAAATAATTATTTAGCTGGCACAGGAAATTTTGCAAACAACTCTTTCATTCCATTAGTGGCCGCCTGGGGAATATTTTTTTCCTTTTCAGGAACAACTCCTTCAGCAGTGCCTTTCCACAACATATTGCGTTGTGCAGCATCTATAATATGTATGCTAACCGTTCCATTTCTGTAGCGACCGGTTTCAATTTCTTTAGACTCCCATTTATAATTGCGTTGGCCTGTATAAGTATATCTTCCATCAGTAGCCCAGTCGGTCTGACGGGTTTGTATTTCTTCTTTCACCACAATACCAATATTGATCAATAAATCTGGATTGGTAGCAGCAGTAAATCCGCGCTTGCTCATTTCTTCACTAATCGCATTCTTTAAAAAACCTATTCGTTCCGTAAAACCAGCAGTGATCGTATCCCCAGAAGCCTTTACTTCATAAAAACCAAAAGTCTTGTATTTACTAAAATTTGCATCAGGAGAAGCAGATACATTGGCAACCTTAATACCTGAAGAGCAGGCAAAAATGAAAATCAAACTTGCGAATAGAAATAATTGTTTCATATTATTTATTTAAAAACTAAAATTAATTAATTATTCTTTTGTAGCAACATTAATCACATATTTAGGCGGAGCACTTTTTTGCAATTGATTCAACTCCTTGGTATTGGCAATGGCAATATTGGTAGCTGGTACTTTTTTCTGATTAACCAAATAGTTCATTACTGCCTCATTTCTTTTCTGCATCAGCACTTGCACTTCAGGAGCAATTTTATCTCTACCAATGAGCTCCACACATTTTTCTTCGGTGGATTGTAAGGAGGAGGTTGAACCTAATTTAGCACTAATGTATTTTACAAAATCAGCATCATTATTGGTAATACTATCTGTTCGATGTTTTATTTGAGCAGCTGTATTCCCATCAGCAATGCCCAGGTATTTTTTCTTCATGGTAAAAACGGCAATGGCTTCTGTTTCATCAGCGATATTGGTTACTTGTGTTAATTCTAATTTAATATCGGGTTTATCTGTTGCAATTTTGGCCAATCGATCGAGTACGGTTTGCTGATTGGGTAAGATCTCTGTTTGTACATAATCAAATTGCATTTCTTTAAAATCATCTTCTTTTCCGCCAAACAAATTGGACAATAAACGAAATGGCGCAGTAACTGCTTTTACAATTAAATTTTTCACCACACCCCAAACTACTTTACCCCATTTGAATTTTGGATCATCCAAGCTTCCCTTCACAGGAATATCTAAATGAATATTTCCTTTCACATCTTTTAATAATGAAACAGCCAAGGGAACAGGCAAATTCATAGCCGTGCTGTTCTTTACTTTTTTACCAGTTTTAATTTGCTGCACATCCAATACATTCTTGCTGTCTAATTTTCCACCCAAAACAATGGTTCGGTTTACATAAGAAATCGTTCCATTTAAAAATGGAGTAGCTACATAGTATTTAGAATAAGGATTGAAATCGGTGATCAATAATTCCTTGATAGATGCATCTATATCTACATCCTTATAATGTTTTGGATCAACTTTTAAAGTGCCTTGTAATTTACCTGATGTATTCAACCTAGATTTTACAGTGAATAACAAAAAGGGATTGGAACTACTCAATCGATCGCTACTCAAAGTCATCGAATCCAATACATACCTGAATTTATCTCCATGCGTGAAGTCAGTAAAAATACATTGCCCACGAGTTACTCTTAATTGATTGACGCGATAGTTGTTTACATCATACTCGCGAACAATTTCCTGCAAGTAGCCAGACATCATTAAAAATACATTGGAGTAAACAGTTGAAGCAGTATCACCCGAAATAGCCATTGGTGTTGTCATGATCCGCTCGTAGTTAAATCCTTTGTCGTACATACTCAACCTGAAAAAAGGATGATCCATACTGATCGAACTAAAATTGTATTTATTCTTAGCTGTGTTAATCGTATCGATTTTGATATCGGTTTCATCAATGGCCGTGAGTAATTCATTGGTTTCATCTACAATGGCAAATTGATTGGCTTTGATTGTACCAGACAAAGCAATAGCAGTAGGTTGATTGAAATTACCACTTAGCCACATATTCGCTTCCAATAATCCTTCCAGCGATTTTACTTTCATGTAATCTTTTAGATAAGGGTACAAAAAGCTGATGCTCAGTTGAGCGGCTTCTGCTTTTACTTTATAATCATGGGTATTGGAGTTGAATACTAAATAAGCTTTGCAGTTACCCCCTGTTGCCAGTGAAAAACTAGATTGAATTTTATACACAGGATCATTCCAGGCAATCAGTGGAATAGATACTTCCCCTTTGATCAATTCAATTTTAGTAAGGGGTTTTGTATTCGTATAAAGAACCGTTGCGTTTTTTACTTTGATATTTCTTGCCCAGTATTGTACTGGTTTTGCAGCGCTGTCTTTTTTTGTTGTAGGATCATCGTAAACAAATCGCTTCATCAAATCGTCGTAATTAAAATGATCACCTTTTTGAATAATTTGAATGTATGGATGCACTAATTCAACAGAAGTGATATCGTATTTTCCTACCCATAATTTATATACTGCAATATTCAGATCGAGTATATCGGTTTTAAAAAATGCTTTGCTGGACTTGGCTTCGTTTACGGTGAATCCTTTTGCCGTGACACTTCCATTAAAAATATTAATGGATAAACTATTCATGATGATTTTACGCCCTGTGTACTCCTCACTGTATTTTTCGATTAAATATTTGGAAATCGGTGAAATGAACACCACTATCAATAGAACCAGGCCCAGTAAAATACCAGACAAAATCAATGTAATCTTTATGCTTTTCTTCATTTGTATTCTTTGCTGAGCAGGTTCGAATTTACTAAAATGAGCCATAAACACCATGAATCTAGCCGAATAGAACAATTTTTAAAAAAATAACCCGAAAAATTGCTCCGTAACCCTAATTTTGCACAATTCTACTAGAAAATGACTCCAACACTTAATTCCAACGAATCGATCCCTTCTAAAAAGAAAAAAATTATTGTTTTAGGCAGTGGCCCTAACAGAATTGGGCAGGGTATTGAATTTGATTATTGTTGTGTACATGGCTTATTGGCCATAAAAGAATGTGGTTTTGAATCGATCATGGTGAATTGTAATCCCGAAACGGTTTCCACCGATTTCGACATGGCCGACAAACTTTATTTCGAGCCAGTATTTTGGGAACATTTATGGGAGATAATCGAATTAGAAAAACCAGATGGTATCATTGTACAGTTAGGTGGTCAGACCGCTTTGAAATTAGCCAGAAAATTACACGAGAAGGGCGTTCCAATTGTAGGTACTTCATTCGACAATATGGACATTGCCGAAGATCGCGGTCGTTTCAGCGATTTATTGAAAGAATTAAATATTCCTTATCCCGAATATGGTACTGCTTTTGATGCAGATGAAGCCATCCGAGTGGCCAACAGAGTAGGTTACCCGGTTTTAGTAAGACCTAGTTATGTAATTGGTGGTCAAAGAATGAAGATCGTTATCAATGATGAGGAAGTAGAAAAAGCAGTGATCAGTTTGTTGAAACATCTCCCTGGAAATAAAATCTTGATCGATCATTTTCTCGACAGATGCCAGGAAGCAGAAGTAGATGCCATTTTTGATAGAGAGAACTTCCATATCATGGGCGTGATGGAACACATTGAGCCAGCTGGAATTCATAGTGGCGATAGTAATGCAGTATTGCCTGCATTTAATTTAACGCCATTGGTAGTTGAAACAATGGAGTTTTATGCAGAAAAAATTGCAAGGGCTTTACAAATAAAGGGATTGATCAATATTCAATTCGCTATTAAAAACGATAAAGTATATGTGATTGAAGCCAATCCTCGTGCTTCGAGAACCACTCCTTTCATTGCAAAAGCCTATCAAATCCCCTATTTGAATATCGCTACCAAAATCATGTTGGGCGAGGCAAAAATTACTGACTTTGTAATTGAAAAGAAATTAGAAGGCTACGCCATTAAAGAGCCCGTATTTAGTTTCGAAAAATTTCCTGGAGTAAACAAAGAGTTAGGACCAGAAATGAAAAGTACCGGAGAAGCCATTCGCTTCATTAAAGATCTAAGAGATCCATATTTCCGCACTTTGTATAAAGAGCGCAGTATGAACCTGAGTAGATAACCCTCCAGATTCCGTAATTATACCTGAGATAATATTGAAAGGCTGCACTATTTTTTGCAGCCTTTTATTTTGTTTAGTATGAAAACGGTTTTTAAAGAAACTGCCTGGTACCGATTGCCTTTTATTCGCATAACCATTGCATTCATTGCTGGAATTGTTCTCGGCCATTATTGGCTATTACCAATAATCGCTTTGAAAATTGAAATGGTCATTGGATTGATTTTTTTGATTGGATTCTATTTTTTACCCACCTCCATTAAATTCAGGTATAATTGGATTGGAGGATTGTTGATACATGTTGTTTTTATAGGATCTGGATGGGCCCTCCTTCATTTAAATCAACAAAAGCCAGTTCTACCCAAGAATGCGCCTCTTTTAGTTAGCATTACAGATCCATTATCGAATAGCAAACAATCTTTAAAA
Source organism: Sediminibacterium sp. (assembly GCA_040403975.1). Taxonomy (GTDB): domain Bacteria; phylum Bacteroidota; class Bacteroidia; order Chitinophagales; family Chitinophagaceae; genus Sediminibacterium. The sequence goes on along the minus strand of JBBAJS010000011.1, from coordinate 48,354 downwards.
ACAATTGGTGTTATTGGCAAAACAAAGTTGGCGCTCTATTTTAAAAAAGACAGTATCGCATCGAGCATTAAAATAGGTACTCAAATAATGCTCATTAAAAAACCAGATACGATTAATAGCATCCATAACCCTAGTGGTTTTGATTACAAAGCTTATGCAGCTACTCAGCAAATTTATTATCAATGTTATTTAACCAATAATGATTACCGAATAATAAGCACCGTTTCTCCATCATATATCAATCGCGTGCTAGCCTCTGTTCAACAATATGTGCTTAATACAATCCAAAAATTTATACAAGGAGCAAAAGAAAAAAGCATTGCAGAAGCATTATTAATTGGTTATAAAAAAAATCTAGACCCTGAATTATTACAAGCATATAGCAATACAGGAGTGGTACATATTATTGCTATTAGCGGAATGCATCTGGGAATGATTTATGGGTTATTACTATTCCTATTAAAACCATTCAGTAAAACGAGAATGGGCAATTGGTTGAGATTGATCATAATGCTATTGGTGATCTGGACCTTTACCTTAGTTACTGGAGCAGCTGCATCCATACTGCGTTCGGCCATCATGTTCAGTTTTATCATTGCAGGCCAACCTTATCGAAAAAAAGCACCTATCTACAACAGCATAGCAGCATCTGCATTTTGTATTTTATATTTCAATCCATTGCAATTATGGGATATTGGTTTTCAATTATCGTATGCAGCAGTCATAAGTATTGTAGCATTTTCAAAAACAATTCGCAATTGGTTTTTTCTTGAAAATAAACTATTGCGGTCTTGCTGGGAATTAACATCAGTAACCATTGCAGCACAAATTGGCACTATTCCATTATTGCTTTTTTATTTTCATCAATTTCCCAATTTGTTTCTTTTTTCCAACTTTATTGCTGTTCCCCTCTCAGGAATTATTTTGTATATGGAGATTGTTTTAGTGGTAATTGTTCCAATTAAATTATTTGCTATTCATATCGGCGAATTAACCAGCTTTTTAATTCGCTCAATGAATAACGTAATAGAAAATACTGCACGCATTCCTTTTGCAGTAACCTATGATATTCAAATTAATTTACTGCAAACAATCCTTTTATATGCCTTCATTCTGTTAATTGCTTTTGGACTTTTGAAGAAAAACAAAACATCCATCTATATTGCATTATTCTGTTTGATCATTTGCTGTGCTATACATGCCAATGATAAAATAAAAGCTGCATCACAATATAAATTGATGGTATACTATCTCCCTAAAAAAAGCGCATTGGATATTTTTGTAGGAACAAAGCATCAATTTATTGGTGATCCTACTATAGATCAAAATCAAATAGCCATAAAAAATTACTTAAGCCCTACCCGAATTCTATACAGAGCAAATACTGCTGCTATCCATTCAACAATATCCACCCAGCAAGGCATTGGCTCAATACCAATCATCGTTGGCCCCAAAAAACGAGTATTGATGGTAAATGCTGTATTTAATTTGCCCAGCTATTTAGCTAATCATCCGATCGATTTGATCATTCTTTCTGGTAACCCTCTTATTAGCTTGGAAAATCTGAGCGTTTACTTTAATTGTACCCAATTTGTATTTGATTGTAGCAATACAATGTGGAAAATAGAGCAATGGAAAAAAGAAGCAGACCGCTTACATTTGCGCCATCATTCAGTACCCGAAAAAGGTGCGTTTGAGTATAATCTCTAATTTTTGCCCCATTTAAAAAGCCCAAGGGCCAAAAGCAATAAAAAATGCAAAAAAAAATTCAATCTGCGCTCATCTCTGTCTTTTATAAAGATGGTCTAGAGCCTATTGCACGTCAATTACAGTCTTTAGGAATCACTATTTATTCTACTGGTGGAACACAAACTTTCTTAGAGAGTCTGGGGATCAATTGCGTACCGGTTGAAAGTTTAACTACCTATCCATCTATTTTAGGAGGAAGGGTAAAAACATTGCATCCAGCTGTGTTTGGTGGAATTTTAGGGAGAAGGTACGAGCCTCAAGATTTGGTTGAAATGAAGGAATACAAAATACCTGAAATTGATTTGGTGATTGTAGACTTATATCCCTTTGAAGAAACTTTAAAGAATACCAACGAAGAAAAATTAATCATCGAAAAAATTGATATTGGTGGGCCTTCCATGATTCGTGCTGCAGCAAAGAATTTCAGAGACATTACAGTCATTGCAGCAAAAGATAGTTATGCTGAATTAGAAGCATTATTAATCAATCAAAAGGGGGAAACCAGCATTGAACAAAGAAGAGCGTTTGCAGCAAAAGCTTTTGAAGTAGTGATGCATTATGATATTGCCATCAGTAATTATTTCAACCCTACACAAGAGCAGGTATTGCGATATGGAGAAAATCCGCATCAAACTGCTGTATTCAAAGGAAATTTAGAACAAGTATTTACTCAATTAAATGGCAAAGAACTCTCTTATAATAATTTAGTAGATGTTGATGCAGCTATTCAATTAATCACCGATTTTAGCGAAAGCAAAGAAGCTGTATTTGGAATTATTAAACATACCAATGTATGTGGAATTGCGGCAAGAGCAAGTGTAAAAGAAAGTTGGGATGCTGCACTAGCTGGCGATCCTGAGAGTGCATTTGGAGGAGTATTGGTATGCAATCAACCCATCGATATTAGTACAGCTCAAGCCATTAATGAATTATTTTTTGAAGTATTGATTGCCCCCTCTTTTAATGAAGACGCGCTTAACGTATTAAAAGGCAAGAAAAATAGAATTCTCTTGCAATTGAAAAGTGGTTCTTTCAAAACTACAAGGATTGTAAAATCTATATTGAATGGTTCATTGGAACAAGATGCTGATAATGCCAACTATGAAAAATGGGATGAAGTAGGCGGAAGAACTTGTACCGATTCAGAAAAAACGAATTTGATATTTGCCAATATTGTTTGTAAACATTTAAAAAGCAATGCCATTGCCTTAATCAACAACATGCAATTGGTTGGCAAGGGATGTGGTCAAACAAGCAGAATAGATGCACTTAGGCATGCTATTGAAAAAGCACATCAATTTAATTTTGATTTAAGCGGAGCAGTTCTTGCATCAGATGCATTCTTTCCTTTCAATGATTGTGTTCAGATAGCGCATGAAGCGGGAATCGAAGTATTTATTCAACCTGGCGGATCGGTTAGAGATAAGGATAGTATTGAGTATTGTGTTAATCATCAATTGGCAATGGTACTTACTGGAACAAGGCATTTCAAACATTAATCAATCATGCATTGACCACCAAGCAGAAAGCCTATATAGCACTTACCATCACCAGCACCGTTTGGGGAACCACATGGGTTGCCAGTAGAATGGCTGTTCAACATACACCTGCCTTAGAGGTATCTGCTATTAGACAAGGAATTGCAGGTATTTTATTTACTGGATTTTTTATACTGAAGGGTGCAAAACTTCCCAATTGGAAGCAACTAAAATGGTTAGCGCTGATGGCAATTTTACTTTTTGTATCTGCCAATGGTTTTGCCAGTGTTGGAGTGAAATATATATCAAGTGGTCTTGGTGCATTGATTGCCGCTTTATACCCATTATGTGTTGTATTGATTGAAAAACTTTTCTTTAAAAATACCAAAATAACAACCAGCACTTTTATTGGGATTATTATTGGCATTTCCGGCATTGTATTGGTTTTTTATGAAAATGCTTTTCACCATCATGCGGCAGGATACCTTACTGGCATTGTATTTTCGGTAATTGCTATGTTAAGTTGGAGCGTTGGTACAATACTCATCTCAAGAAACAAACTCGATATGAATCCTTATTATGCTACCGGGTGGCAAATGTTATTGGGTTCAATTATTTTATTTGTTTTGGCATTTATTACTGGTGACATTATCCCTTTAAATCAAATTATAGCTTCTACTTGGATTTCGATAAGCTATCTGGTAGGTATGGGATCGATATTCGCCTTTGTTGCATTTATCTATACAATGAAAAATTTAGAACCATCAGTTGCATCATTGTATGCATATATCAACCCTATTGTTGCTATTCTTGTTGGATCACTTGTGTTTGGAGAAGCTCTTACAGCAAACATTATTATTGGATCAATGATTACAATTATTGGCGTTTATATTGTAAATCATAGCATCAAAAAGCAAAAAATATCGTTGATAGAGCCAATAGATTAATGTCGCATTATGAAGATGAGCTATTCTTAAGCCCAAAGAAAAGTTTTCTATAAAACAATGGGTTGATCAAAGATTTTACTGCATTACCATTATATACAAGACCTTCAACAGCTTCATTTTCTGAACTTTTTTTAGTGACAAAGTTCAACCCAAAATCAAATAAATTTAAAAACCATTCGCTCTTAAATAAAGGAGATACTATTTTGCTAAGCTTTAAATAATTAGCAGTTGCATGATGCACTTCTTTCTCATAACCAATTAAAGCTGCTTTCTTAAAGTTGTTATTTTTTATTGCATTTGTCAGGTGTTTAGCTGCAATTTTTGCACTCATACAAGCTTGTGGCAAACCATTTGCGCTTAATAAGTCTACCAATCCTGCTGCATCACCCACTAATATAAAATGATCTCCTGCAATTTTTCGCTTCTTTGTTCCAAGTCGAAGTGTACTGCCTTGTAAGTTTCCAACTAGTTGTGCATCCTTAAATCTTTCTATAAATATTGGGTGTTTGTTAATATACTCATTAAGGGTTTCCTTTAAGTCTATTTTATGTTTTTTCAGTTTATCCATTCGAACAACCAAATTCATATTAACCATGTTATTTGGCAGCGGAGTTAAATAAGCGCCTCCTGGCATTAATTTCCTAAATAAAAACAACTCACAATAGTTAGGATAAGGCATCGTCACATTTGTAAAATATCCTCTAATTCCAACCGCAGTATGTTTCTCTTGCTTTTTAAATTTGCCCAGTTGTTCACTCAATAAAGTATTAGATCCATTTGCCACGACCAGCAAATCTGCAATAATTAAATTTCCATTTGATTCTTTTACAAATGCTTTCTCATTTTCTATATAAACACTGGAAGCATTGAAATTCTCTATTACAGTGATATTGGCATCTTTCTTAGCCAGATTGATCAAATGATTATCAAATTCTAGTCGAGAAATACCATAGCATGATGGTTCATCTAAATCCTTTTCTAAATTCTTGAATGGAACTTTTAATTTATTTAAACTCGAAGAGTAAGCATAGACCCCATTTATTGATACAATATCCTCTTTAGCCACTAAGCCCTTTATTAAATCAGGGTCAATCTCTTTAACGATCCTGATGGTATTACCAGTAATACAGTCGGCACAGGCTTTATATCTTGGAAAGGTCTCTTTATCGATCAAAATGCTTTTTATCCCATTTTTTGAAAGCATTAAACTAGTTATTACTCCAGCAGGGCCAGCACCAATTATACATATTCCTGTGTTTAATTGTTCCATGATAAGTAAATATACGTAAGAAGCTATTTTATTTAGTGAAATTGGATAATAAAAAATCTACAAATACATTTCTCCAAGACTTAAATTCAATTTGATTGGTTAGCATATTATTATGAAAAATGGCAATGCATTCTCCACCTACAGATTTAACTGTATTAAAATAATATTGTAGGTCTTCCGATGCTTTTTGTGGAGTAATCCTTTCTTGAAATATAGCTGTTGCATCCATATAGCAAAACGGATGTATCATTAATTGGGTTGGCCGATTGGTATTTAAATTAAACCATCTAAAAGGTTTTGAATAAGATGCTCTAAATCCATTTATAGTTGGATAACCCATTGAATAATCGTTGGTAATGTCTGCTTCAATTAAACTTTCGAAGCTTTTCGGTAATTGAATTTGGATATAGTGGTTTCTCGAATGGGTGATTTTTGCACTTACTATAGATGATAATTTTTTTATTTCACTAATCTGTAAAGATGGTTGGGTATTTGATTGAATAGATGGGTGGATGCCTATTGAATATTGTTGTGCATGTTGCCTGATCAAATGCTGCATTGATCGATTAGCCGGACTAATGTTTTTATCCAGCCCCTTTCTTTTAGCTGCAACCAGAAAAAAATAAATGGGCTTTAATTGTAAACTTTCATGCAATAAATTCAACCATTCATAAATATCATAAGGATCTTTTTGAACAGCTTCCAGCACTTGAAGTCTTTCAATAATAGCATTAGCATCTGCCTTTATTAAATCTTTAAAAAAACCAATAACATTTCTAGCAACAGTATGATATCGGTAACTATACGCTATATCAATATCATAGGTCGGCATAAAAGAGAAACTGGATGTAAATTCATTCAAAGGATAGCCTATTTTTTCAAATAATTTATTTCTCCATAATTGAATTAATGGGACTTGTAGAAAACCTTGTTGATAGGCAATGCTATTAGTGTGTTCGTATCGGCCAAATTGATCTTTAGTATGTGGCAAATATTCTTCGTAACGAGCAATTAAATAAAAAGAAGCTGCAAAAAAATCAAAAGGCAATAACTCGTTATCATCAGTTTTAAAAAATGCAGTCAATCCCTCCCACTCAAAACAAGCAATAGATTGAACACGAATATTTTCTTCATACAATAATTCATGTGGAATGATTTGAATTGCCGGAGAGTTAATTTTCTCGGCTTGAAAGTTTGCAGGCTTTATTTGTTGATCGGAATAATTAATTTTAAACCCATCAAATTGATTGAACTCATCAATAGAGTTGGTAAGTGTTGCTTTTGATTCAAAAATTTGTTCAACTATATAGCGAAGACGTTCATTGACAATGGTACAATAAACCAATATAGTAGAACCACCATTAGTCATGCGATTGCTTCCAGCGTTCATTAAAGGTTTGCTTACTAAAATCCAATTCACTTCTGTGAGCAGTCCATCCTTTGAAGACCTTATTCACTACCCAGTTTTTCATTTTTGAATTTGCAGCATTCATCATAAAACGGTTTAAACTAGCAGTTTTCCAGGCTTTCCAAGCCAAACGTTCTGCGATAGTACTGGTTCCTTGTTTCACCGATTCGTGACGATTGTCTAATAATAATTCGTGTAGGTTGATTCGTACCGGACATACTTCTGTACAATTACCACAAAGTGATGAAGCATAACTCAAATGCTTGTATTCTTCCATCCCACTTAAATAAGGCGTAATTACTTCTCCAATTGGTCCGCTATAAGTAGTTTCATATGCATGACCTCCAATATTTTTATAAACAGGACAAGCATTTAAACAGGCGCCACATCTGATACAATACAAAGCCTCTCTTGCAGTTGGGTTGGCCAATAAATTGGTTCTTCCATTATCTAAAAGAATAACAATCATTTCTTCCGGACCATCATTTTCATTGGGCTGCCTAGGACCTGCTATAATGGTATTATAAACCGTTACTTTTTGACCCGTTCCATAAGTAGATAGCAATGGCCAAAACAAAGCAAGATCATGCACCGAAGGAATTACTTTTTCAATACCAACAATAACGATATGAGTTTTAGGCCAAGCACAGCTTAATCTTGCATTGCCTTCGTTTTCAGTAACTGCAATTGCACCAATATCAGGTAATATAAAATTTGCCCCGGTAACGCCAACTTCTGCCTGCACATATTTTTCACGTAATTTTTTTCTAGCAACAAGGGTAAGTTCTTCAGGTGTCAATCCGCCAGGAGTACCTAATTTTTGAGCAAATAATTTTGCAACATCTTCCTTACTCTTATGCATTGCAGGCGTTACAATATGATAAGGTGCTTCTCCATCTAATTGCTGGATATATTCTCCTAAGTCGGTTTCAACACTTTGAATTCCATTGGATCCCAGGTAGTCATTCAAATGAATCTCTTCCGTAACCATGCTCTTGCTCTTTACCAATGTTTTGCAATTGGCTTGCTTACAAATAGCTCCGATATATTCCAAGGCCTGATTGCCTGTTTCAGCCCATAGCACTTTGGCTCCTCTTTCCGTTATTTTTTTCTCAAACTCCTCTAAGTATTTATCTAAATTTTCAATGGCGTCCCATTTTTTATTCTTGGCCATTTCACGTGCAGCCATTACATCGGTAAACTGTTTCTTTCCGATAGGTACTACAGCATTGTATTTACTGATATTGAAATTAATTTTCCTGCGATGGTCTAAATCTGCAGATTTGATAGTACTCTTCGCTATGAATGATGCAGCATTATTATTCATTGGACGATTGTTTTTTTAGCTGCTCAGCAGAAGCAGACAATGCATCGTAAAACTCCTCACCGTATTTTCTGATCAATGCATCTTTTAAAAAAATATACACAGGCACTTTTAATTTTTTGCCCAGATTGCAACCCGATTTACATAGATCTGTTCTTGGTTGATAGTTTACATATTCTATATCGGGGTCTTTTTTACTCTTTTTAGTGAGTATAGGAAATAAATGACAACTCAATGGTTTTTTCCAATCTAATTTTCCATCATTATATGCTTGTTCAATTCCACATTTGATTATTCCGTTTTCGTCTTTTAAACCATACGCACATATGGCCCCATCGATGGTTGGAGTTACCCAACCAAATTCTTGATCGTATACATATTTTCCAGCTCTTTTAACTTCTGCGATGCCTTCCTTAGTCATATAAGGTTTAATCACATCATAAAATTCGTCGAGTTTTTTTAATTCCCATTTCTCCATAGGGGCTCCCGCATCGCCATCTTCGCAACAACCACCTTTGCATTTGTTGAGATCGCAAACAAATTGTTCGGAAACCACATCATCACTTACCAGTACATGATCTATTGCTATCATTATTGCTTAGTATTTGTGTAAAGATAGGCGAATAATCAACTAGGGTTGGTTCTTACGCCACTTAAAACTATTAATCAAATGTTTAACATCTATCATTAAAAAATGGTTGACAATTCCCAAAGAATCGGCATTGGGAGTTGCATCAAAATAAAGTGCTCCCCGAAAAAAATGTTTAGTTGAATCGGTTAAGAAGAATTGATTAGCGGTTGCCACATCTCCCCCTACTGTAAAAAAAACACCATGCACGCCATTATTGGTATTGATCAATGAATCATCAATTGAATATGCTTTACTGGTATGTTTACCAGTTAGAGCAAATGATTGTTTAATCAGGGTGTCAAAACGATTCACTCCAATTGCTTTATAACTCACATAAATTCTACCATTAAAGGATGGAAAATTAATATTGATCCACCATGGATTTTCTGTGGTTTGTTCAAAGAAAGTACTGTCTTTGGTAATAGAGGCATAAACCGGATATTCAAAAGTATATGGATAGCCGGGTTGATTAAACAATTGGTATTCTTTTTTGGGGAAGGGGATATTAAAATATCCTACCTGCTTTGGAGTGAATGGGCTATTGCATGCAAAAAAAATAAAACAAAAAGGGATTGAAACCAATATTAACAGCAACCGTTTTTGCATCTTTGTAGGATTAATCTTCGCTCAATACTTTTTTAATAGTCACTTTGATTTTATTGATCCTGTTTTTAGCTACTTCTAAAACGGTGAATTCAAAATCCCCAGAACTTAAAACCGTAGCAGCTAATGGAATCTCGCCAGCAATTTCCAATACCAAGCCAGCCAAAGAATCGCTCTCCCCTTTAATATCATCAAAAGTATCGGCACCAAGTCCCATCACTTTACAAACATCATTGATCATGGTTTTTCCTTCGAAAATATAATTATGGTCATCCAGTTTTTTATGACCCAATTCTTCTTCATCGAATTCATCTTTAATATCGCCAATAATTTCTTCCAGAATATCTTCGAGCGTAACAATTCCACTGGTTCCCCCAAATTCATCAACTACAACAGCAAAATGTATACGCTTCGATTGAAAATCGTTCAATAGATCTTCAATTAGTTTTTGCTCATGAACAAAATAGGGAGGTCTAATTAATCCATGCCAATTATAATCATCTGCTTCATCTAAAAAGGGCAAAAGATCTTTTGTATGAATCATCCCTACCACATTATCCAATTCTTCTTTAAAAACAGGGAGGCGGCTATAATGCAATTCTCTTACCGTATCCATTAATGTAGCAAAACTGGTTTCATCATCAATTCCGTGCACATCCACCCTGGTTTTCATCACTTGTTTTACCGTGATATTTCCAAATTTTACAATTCCTTTCAGGATATTTTTTTCATTTTCCGAAGCGGTGTTTTCTGTAGTAATATCAATGGCATGGTCTAATTCTTCTAAGCTATAGGCACCATTGGTTCTTGTAGATAATTTTCTTTCAATAATATCGGAGTACTTCACCAATCTTCTGCTCAATCCAGATGTTATGTAAGTAAGAAATTGTACAATCCCACCAAAATCTTTTGCGAATCGAATATTGTTTTGTGTAGCCAACACCTTTGGCATAACTTCTCCAAACAAAACCAACACAAATGATACAGCTATTACTTTGATCAGAAATTCTACCCAGGCAGCATTGAACTGTTCGAAGTTGAACATTTGATCGATAAGTAAATTAGAAATGATAATGATAGAGATATTAATAAAGCTATTCGCGATCAATAAGGAACCTAATAACACTTTTGGCTCCTCCAACATATCTACAATTCGTTGATAGGGAGGTTGCTGCTTAGACCTTAGTACATTGATGTCCTTGTGTGTGAGTGAAAAAAAAGCCACTTCAGCTCCTGCTAAAACAAAGGAAAGAAACAATAAACAGATCAATAACATGATAAGTACGGTGGTACCCTGAGCTTGTATAGCTGCTAATAAATGTACAGACGATAAATATCCAATAACCGGGTGGTGATCCAAAACTGCGCGCTTTAATTAAAAAAGAAGCAATGCTTTACAAGCTTTGCTATATTACTGTCACAAAAATATCATTTATCAACCATTAAAATGGCAGAGATTCTCCAGGGTCTGGTAATAAATTGGGTGAATCGCCAAAACCTTCTAATCCTTCTCCAAAACCTGGTCCGCCAGGTGAATCAGCTCTTTTATCGAGCATGATCAGATTGTCTCCTACAATTTCAGTTGCAAATTTTTTATGCCCCTCTTTATCTTCCCAACTTCTGGTTCTTAATCTACCTTCCACATAAATAAGGCTTCCTTTATGGAGAAATTTTTGAGCCAGTTCGGCCAAGCCTCGCCATAGAACAACTGTATGCCATTCAGTTTGTGATACTAGTTTGCCTGTTCTGTCTTTATAGGTTTCTGTAGTTGCTAATGGAAATTTGGCTACTGCTATATTGCCTTCTAATTGCTGCACATCGGGATCTTTGCCCAAATTGCCAATCAACATGACCTTATTAACACCACGCATAGTAGAACATTTTAGGTATTGACAAATCTTCATTTAAAAATACCCCTTTTTTGTTAAATAAATTACTTCTACTATAAAATTGAAGTTAAAGTGGATCTTCAAAATAAGCAGTAATGAACCTTGGGAATGCCAATTGCTTCAATGCAGCCTTGTTCATCCATTGCAATCCACTCAAAGCATTGGGTATTTTTTGAAGGTTGATTTCAATAAACTGTCCATTAATTTGTTGATGGGTCAATTGTTGTTTTTTGGGAGTAGAAATCTGGATGATCGAAGCTTCTTCTATCCCTAATTGATCGTGTAAAAATTGATCGATCGATGCTTTATTCCATTTTATTTCTTTGGATGATTCATATAAATAAAATTCATGTAACCCTTGCCAGATATCTTTATTGACTCTTTGCATAATGGCCGTTTTGCCATTCATTTGAAAAATAAAATAATAAAACCAACGGAATTTTTTTTGAATCAGTTTTGATTTTACTGGCAAAACATTCACTTTGCCAAAAGCAAGTGCAGTGCAGTTTTCGTTGAAAATACAGGTAGCACATAATGGCAATGCTGGCTTACAAACAGTAGCTCCAAAATCCATAATAGCCTGATTATACAAACCAGGTTCTTTCACCAATAATAATTCATTGGCCCATTTTGTAAATAAAAATTTGCCTGTAGTAGAATCAGTTGGTTCATCCATTCCAAAATACCTTGCGATTACCCTAAATACATTTCCATCCACAACAGCATATGGCTGATTATAGGCGAAAGATGCAATTGCAGCAGCAGTGTATGGACCAACTCCTTTTAATTGTAATAATTCTTCATAATGTGTTGGAAAAATGCCTCCTAATTCAAAAGCAATATACCTGGCTGTAATTAATAGATTTTTACAACGAGAATAATAACCAAGGCCCTCCCATAATTTAAACACCTGTTCGTCTTTGGCATTGGCTAAGTCCAGAATGGTCGGATATTTTTCAATAAATCGATTATAATAAGCCAATCCTTGCTCCACCCTTGTTTGTTGAAGGATAATTTCGCTGAGCCAAATTTTATAAGGGTCCTTTTCCCCTTTCCAGGGCATAAATCGCTTGTTAAATTGAGTATTCCAAGTCATTAACCGCTTAGTAAACAAGGTTTTAGCCGATTTTTCGAGGGAGTTTTCGCTATTTTTTAAAGAATTGCTCAATTTTTATGGCTAAATGTTAAATATATAATCAATTTTATAACTGTAAGTGGTTGAATTATTTGAGGTACGAAGTATAAATTGACAAAAATAGTTATATCTTTCTTGTATAATTCACATTTTTTATTTTACTTTAAGTACCATAAATGGTCATAAATCATCCACAATGAGAAAATCAGATCTCATCAATAACATTTCTGAAAAAACTGGCATCCCAAAAGTGGATGTATTGGTTACTTTAGAAACCATGTTCAAGGAAGTAAAAGATAGCCTATCTCAAGGCCAGAACATATATATACGTGGGTTTGGGAGTTTTATCACCAAGAAAAGAGCAGCTAAAATTGGTAGAAATATCAAAAAGAATATTGCTGTTGAAATTCCAGAACATTTTATTCCTGCTTTTAAACCCGCTAAAGAATTTGTTAGTGAGGTAAAAAGCAAGCGTAAGTAAGTTACCTTTGCGAAAATTAAATCGCTAAGTGAAGAAGTCTCCAATTATACTTACAGTCTTATCCCTGGCTTTATTATTCGGATTGTATTTTGGCGGAAGAACCGTTCCGGTTAAAACAAATACGCCCCATTCTGAGAATGATGGGCACGATCATGCAGCCGAAAAAATCGATTTTAAGAAGGATATTCTGGCTGAAGCCAAGCAGAAATTAACTCCCGAACAGTCTCAAAGAATTACTGCATTAGAAAATTCTGTAATACGTGGGGATGTCAACGAGCAACAAATTCATGTATATCACCAATTGGCCAGGTTTTGGAAAGATTCGGCCAAATTGTTTGAACCATACGCATATTATACTGCCGAAGCATCTAAGTTGGAAAATTCTGAAAAAAGCCTCACCTTTGCCGCCCGCTTGTTTTTAGATCGTCTAATGGCAACGTCGGAGCCAGCCATGCAAACATGGTTAGCTAGTAACGCAAAAGTTCTTTTAGAAAACGCCCTGAAAATCAATCCTGCTAATGATTCCAGCAAGATTGGACTAGGCGCCTGTTATATCTTCGGAAACATCAGTAGCAACCCTATGGAGGGTATTTTACCGGTGCGGGAAGTGGTTCAACGCAACCCCGGAAATGTATATGGTCAGATGGTTTTAGGCCTTGGAGGCAAAAAAAGTGGTCAATACGATAAAGCGATTGAACGTTTTTTAGCTGTTTTAAAGGCCGAACCAACCAATGTTGAAGCAGTATTTCATATTGCCGAATCATATGACCTAAAAGGAGATAAAGCCAATGCAATTGTTTATTACGAAAAAGCAAAGCAATTGGTGAATATTCCTGAAGCTAAGGAAGAGCTGAACAAAAGAATCATTGAGTTGAGAAAATAAATTATTGTTTAACTATTTAAAATGTCTTGGTATGCCTTGTGGTAAGAAAAGAAAGCGTCATAAAATTGCGACGCACAAAAGAAAAAAACGTTTGAGAAAGAATCGTCATAAGAAGAAGAATAAATAATTCTGCTTCTATTGTACATACTTTAAATGCACTGCAACCCATGTTGTGGTGCATTTAATACTTTTCTACATGATGTCGCTGCATCCTTCTAGCTGCAACTTTACTTACTTTCCTTCCTTCTAAGCAACGACACTGTATAGTTTAAGTAGATGAACACTCCCTGCAATTAGGAGAGTGTATTTGTATTTTAAAGTTGCCATAGTGAACAAAGAACTGATAATTAACGCAGCACCTACAGGTGTAGAAATAGCCCTGTTAGAAGATAAACAACTGGTTGAGTTACATAACGAAAGTGCCAATATGCATTTTGCAGTAGGCGATCTGTATTTAGGTAAGGTGAAAAAACTCATTCCCGGACTGAATGCAGCATTTGTGGATGTAGGTTTTGAGAAAGATGCATTCCTACACTATACCGATCTTAGCCCCTATGTAAAATCGATTATTAAGTACACCCAAATGGCCATGAATGATAAAGAGCCAAATGGTTTTGATTTTGCCAAATTTCAAACAGAACCGGAGATTGTAAAAAGCGGAAAGATCAATGAAGTACTTAGCGGAAAACCCAATGTATTGGTTCAGATTTTAAAAGAACCCATTGCTGCAAAAGGACCTCGTTTAAGTTGCGAAATTTCATTGCCCGGTAGATTTGTAGTTGTTACCCCATTCAATGAAATAGTGGCTGTTTCTAAAAAAATTCATTCTTCTGAAGAGCGTAAGCGATTGCATAAAATTGTGGAAGCCATTCGTCCGAAAAATTTCGGCATCATTGTACGTACCGCTGCAGAAGGAAAAAGCACTGCAGAATTGCATCAAGATCTATTGGCCATTACCGATAATTGGAAGAGTATTCAAGCCAATTTAAAAGGAGCAGTTGCACCCATTCGTATATTAAGTGAAGAAACAAAAACTACGAGTATACTGCGCGATTTATTAAGTGCAGATTTTAATAAAGTAGTAGTGAATGATAAAAATTTATTTACTGTTACTCAAAATTATATTCAAAGAATTGCACCAGATAAAACAGATATTGTTAGTTTATATCAGGGTGGAGGATTGCCGATTTTTGATCAATATGGAATTACCAAGCAAGTAAAAGCTTCTTTTGGAAAAACGGTGAATTTGCCAAGTGGCGCTTATTTAATTATTGAGCATACCGAAGCATTGCATGTGATTGATGTGAATAGTGGCTTTAAAAGTGTGAGCAATAATCAGGAAGAGAATGCCCTACAAACTAATATGGAAGCGGCTGAAGAGATATCACGCCAATTGCGTTTACGCGATATCGGAGGAATTATTGTGGTAGATTTCATAGATATGAAATTGCCCGATAATAAAAGAAAAGTACAGGAAGCCATGGAAGGTTTTATGAAACCGGACAGAGCAAAGCATTCTGTACTCCCTATTTCTAAATTTGGCTTGATGCAAATTACGCGTCAAAGAATGCGCCCAGAGGTAAATATTATAACGGCTGAATTATGTCCGGTTTGTAATGGTACTGGTAAAATCACTTCTACCCTTTTATTAGAAGATGAAATAGAAAAACGTTTATCGTATTTAACTTCTCATGCGCATAAAAATATTACCCTAACAGTTAATCCTATTGTGTATTCGCATTTAACTAAAGGATTTTTCAGCAATATTGTAAAACGCTGGAGTAAGAAGTTTAAAACAAAAATTAAAGTGAAAGAGAATACGAATTATCATATCATTGAATTCAGGTTTTTCAATGAACATGAAGAAGAGATAAAATTATAAGCTGTTATAATAATTGAATATTGAAGCCAGGTATTGTTCATTTTTGAACGAGCCTTTATTGGTTTTAATAAATTTTTCGATTTTATCTCTTTGTTTGGAGAATAGGTCTAACACTTCATTTTTATCTCTTTTAAACCTGGTCATCACTCCATTTTGAAAAGTAAAGAAATCTTCTGCTAAAGCAAATTCTTTGGAGATTTCTCCAGATAATTCATTCTTTCTTGTATCAATGTTTTTAACCATCGACTTTAGTAAAGCTATTTTGCCATCGGCAATTACCAGGCAAAACTGATTTGGTTTGTAATTGTCTATTGCAGGATATCCTGATCTTAATACATATGAAACAACACCCGACTCAGTTGTATCTGTTAAAGAAACTTCTTTTAGAAAATCACTCCCAATAACCCCTTCTTCTTTATCGGGAGATAGGAAAATAACTTCCTGGGCAACCAAATCTAATTTAAATGGAACAGTAGTAAATTTTCGACCATTCTTTAATTCTATTGATCCAATTTTGAAATCCTTTACCAGATAAGGGAATCCATCTACACCTATGTATTTAGCACTCATTGGTCGGCCACTCACATCTTGTATATAAACTTGGTTGTCCCATTTTCCTGCTTTCTGTCCTAAACCTGGCTGGGCAATTAATTGAATCAGATTGAGGAATAATGATGATGATAAGAGCGATATGATCTTGTACATAGTTAAAAATTAACTACAAAGTTACTGTTTATTCAATTGAAGAATAAAAAAAGCGGGCCCCATGAATGGGGCCCGCGTACTTAAAATTAAACAAGAGAAACTAGAGATTCTTATTTAGGATTTTTGATTGGTGCACTTCCTGAAGCTGCAGGATTGTAAGCCAATTCATTATCCGGAACATCCCAATAATCTAAGAAACCATAAGTTATAGTAGCATTGGTGTTTAATGTACCAGCTGTACCAGCAAGTAATACACAACCAGTTCTAGACTTAGTAGGAGCAATAATATCATATCTGCGAGCATCGTAGAAAGAAAGGCCTTTGAAAGCCAAAGCTACTCTTCTTTCTCTTCTTAAAATCTCAGCAGCTGCTGCTTGTGTTAAACCGTTACCAATTGGAGCTAATCCAGCGCCTTGGTAAGTTCTTACAGCATCAATGATATTATCAGCTTGATCAATATTTGCAGTACCACCTAGACGAATCAATGCTTCAGCTAACATCAATTGATTTTCTTCAAAACTACCACAAAGGGTTATTTCGTTGGCACCAGCTACAGTATTAGCATATACAATAGCACCTGCAACGTTGTTACCGCCGTTAAATAAAGTGTAACGAGTGTTAAAACTGTTACCTCTATCTTGGTTGAAAATTCCAACACCAGGATTTAGTGTGCGTATATTTTGAGTAAAACGTCTATCACCAGGAAAGAATTCCTGTACAAAACGCTCGCTCAACTTATACGTATTGGTAGAACTTGCACTTGATTGTACTTTATCTGCAATAGTTGTTCCTAAGAAATCACCATTGGCGTCTGTTCTTCCTGTAAATACAGGATCAGAAGCAGTGATTCCTGCAGTAGTTAATGTTTGAATCTGTGCCCACTGAGCTGGAGTCATAGCAGATACCAAATTGTTCACCAAAATATTTCTGGCACGCATGGTATTGATATTACGAATCCATGCAGCAGCAGTTGGAACTGTTCCTTTTCCAATCTGAAGGTAAGCTGGAATTAAAGATTTTAAAGTAGCTGTGTAATCTGTAGTAGAAGTAGCTGCATTAATTGCGGTAACTGCTCTAGCAAAATTTGCTTCAGCTTCAGCCATAATGGCTTCTTTTGTTACATAATTACCATTAGTAGAGCCATTCACACCATTGTTGATCAATCCAGCAAAAAATATAGAACCAATTCTGCTGTAGCCATATCCTTTCCAGAAATTACACCAAGCAGTTATAGTGGCTAATTTAGTTGCAGCAGCAGCAGTACCACCAGAAAACTGAGTTTTATTGGCAATATCTAATACTGTGTTAGCTGATGTAATTAAATTATACATATAAGCCCACTCATAGTAAATTGGGTTACCACCACCTTGAGCATTGAAATTCACTGAACGCAATAAAGCGTATTGTGTATTTACAGCACTTGGGTTATTGATGACTACACCAGCATCTGTTCTTACAGAATTTGGACAACCAATTTGATTGATATAGGCATTAGCAGCTTCCACACCAATGATGTCTCCCATCATTTCATGAAAACCTGTAGCGCCAGCCCAGAAACGACCATATACTCCATCTGAAGTTTTTAGATCAAAAAAGCCATTTCTGTAAATACTTCCCTGTCCTAATGAAAGTACTCCAGATTCACTGGCCGCACTAGAAGGAGTGGGTTGATTCGGATTGGAAATATCCAGGTCTTTTTTGCAAGAACTTACACCAAGCGTAAGACCAAGTAATCCAATTAATAATTTATTCTTATTCATTCTTTTAAATTTTAGTTTTATCAATTAGAATCCAAAGTTTAAGCCAACTGTGTAGGCTCTTGTATTAGGAATGGTATTGTGATCTACACCACGATCAAACGCAGAGCTGTTTGCGCCAGAACTAACTTCAGGATCCATTCCAGTATATTTAGTGAAAGTAATCAAGTTACGACCACTCAATACTAATTGTAATCTATTAAACCCTTTTAATTTAAAGGCTTTTGCAAAATCAAATGCTAAAGAAATATTTCTTAATCTCCAGAAAGAAGCGTCTTCGTAGAAATAGTTCTTAGTACCATTGTTTGCACCAGCTTGATATACACCACGGTAAAATGCAGTATAAGCTTGAGTTGCTCCATCAATTGTAATTGGTTGAGTATAATCACTGCTGATACCATCACGATACATCCAAGATTTTGTTTGGTTGTACAAATGACTACCATTAACCCAATCCCACTGCATACTGAAATTTAAATATCCTTTGTAAGAAAGGTTATTGATAAAGCTCATGTTGAAAGTAGGATTTGGATCTCCGAAACTAAACTGACCAGGAATATTGAAAGGACGCTTAGTTGCTTTATTTACTACCCAACCATTGCTAGCAACAGTCCAGTTAGCTTTATCAGCATCTGCAATTGCAGGCAATCCAGTTGCAGGATTTACTGCGTTCAAATCTTTGATCATTAAGAAACCAAATAATTGACCAATCTTCTGACCAGCTTTCAATACATAGTTTGAACTACCTGCAGCAGAAGTTACTACTACTTCTTGTCCACTAGTTGAAGTGATTTCAGATGTTTGTTTGGTAAAATTGGTGGTTAAATCCCAAGAGAAGTCTTTCTTATTTAAAATACTCAAATTCAAAGAGGCTTGTAAACCATTAGAACCTAAACCGAAAGCATTATTAGTAATGGTACCCAATCCAGAAGAAGGAGCAGCATCTACGTTAAAAATTGCATTATCGGTAGATCTTTTCCAATAAGTGAAAGACACACTACCGTTTCTTAACCATGCACCTTTTAAGATGTTGAATCCGATATCTGTACCAATTTCTAATTCCTTAGAAATTTCTACTTGTAAATCTGGGTTAGGGTTATTGGTAGGGAAAGTAAATACGCTATTGGTACCTAGGTTAGCCGCACCCAATACAGGGAAACGTTGGAAAGCACCAGGTTGAATACCCGCTTCACCATATGCAGCTCTTAATTTAAATGCATTGATGGTTTTAGAAATACCAGCATTTTGCCAGAAGTTAAACTTGTCAATATTTAAATAAACATCTCCGCGAGGGAAAGTTTGTGCTGTTTGACCAGATCCAAATGCAGAAGATAAGTCAGATCTAACACCAACAGATAAACCTGCAATATCACCATATTCAAAACGCTGATTAACTAAGAAACCATATGTTATAAATGGTCTTATAAAATCACTTGTAACTTTATAGACACCTGCTTGAGAAGCATTCCAAGGAGTATAAGAAGGAGCATCGTAACCATAAGCTGCAAATCTTCTAAAAACATCTTTACGATAATCATAAGAAAACTGAGTACTAGTTTTGATAGGAATTTTTAATTTAAAATCTTTCTCAAAATCGGTACGTACAGTTGCAGTTGCAATAAAGTTTTGGAAAACAGTGCGATCATTAAATTGATTTACTTCTCCAGTTGTAGAACCGTCAGCAGCTGCATTTGGGTTGTTATTACTTATGAAGAAGAACTGGTCTTTTGCATTTGCATTACCTTCTTGATTCTCCCATCTGTAATTAGTAATAGTACTATTATAGTTCAAACCATATTTAGCATCTAATTCAACAAAACGAGAAAATTTGTAGTTTAAATTAAAATTCTGTACTACATCAATCGATGGAATATTGGTACTAGAATATTGATTGGTATAATTAGGATTTGATGCATTTACACCTGCAGCATCTCCTTGGTAAACTCCATAATTACCATCTAAATCTTTTTGATCGTAATTAGCAAATGGACGAGTATTATTTAATGCATATACAATACCTCTACCATCTTGATCATTCAAGGTGTTCTTAGTATAGATCAACTGAGTTGTAGAAGTTAATGTTAACCCTTTAGCTAATTCAAATTGTAATTTACTTAACAAGTTTGAGCGGCTATAATCACCATTTCCTTTAAAAGGAGAATTGGCCTGGTTATTAGAAGCAGACAATAAGAAATTCATTTTGTCTTTGTTTCCAGAAACAGTTACAGCATTATTCAATGTAGTACTGTTTTGAAAAAACATAGCGTAATGATCGTAAAATCTTAAGTTTTGATCATATGCTTTATCAGCAAAACTAGTTGTACTCAATGCATTATATTGAACATTGGCATTGTAACTTAAAGTTGCAGGGTTTAATGTTAATACCGCGCCAGTTCCAGAAATTACTCTATTAGAAGCATCTGTTACAAAAGCATGTTTGTCTGCTTTACGAACATTACCAACATTTAATAATTGTGCAGTTGAAGCACTAGAACTGAAATCTACATTGATCTTTCCAGACTTTGCTTTTTTAGTAAACAATTGAATTACTCCATTCGCACCTTGAGCACCATATAAAGAAGCTGCAGCAGCACCTTGTACCACTTCCACACGCTCAATAATGTTTACGTCAATTGAATTTAAATCGGTTGCACGAACTTCAATTCCATCAATCAAAATCATTGGAGAAGTACCACCTCTTACAGTGTTGATACCACGCAATAAAATGTTCAATGGTTGGCCAGGGTTACCGTTGGTTGAAGAAATTTGCGCACCAGCAATTTGACCTACTAATTGTTGACCTACATCACCTGTAGGAACTTTTACTTGATTTGCAACATTCACCGCTTCTACTGAAATGGCTGTTTTCTTTCTACTTGTTGCAACTCCAACTCCTGTTACAACTACTTCATTTAAAGCTCTTGTATCGGTATTTAATTTTACCAATAAATTGCTAGAAGTTGCAGCAACTTCTTGATTTTCCATACCAATGGTAGAAATAACCAAAATAGCGCCAGATTTTACTTTAATAGAAAAAGAGCCGTTTGCATCGGCGCTAACACCATTCTTGGTGCCTTTTTCAATAACAGATGCTCCGGAAAGAGCATTTCCTTTGTCGTCTACTACTTTTCCAGTAATAGTAGTTGTTTGAGCCAAACCAGTCGCAAGGACTAATAGGAAGGCGCAAAAACTCATCAGCAGTTTTTTTCTCATGTAATTAATTTTAGGTAAATAGACCTTTTATCAGGTCATTTGACCATCTAAATAACTAAATAGCTGCTCAAAAACGTTAACAGTTTATTAATTTTAATGTTTTTTTAATTTCATAAAATGAACAATTGTTAGTTTTGAGAATTTGCTCTAATAAAATCCGATAGCGTCTAAACTCAATCCAGCTCTGTATTTCCGAGGAAAATCCATAAAAACAAATTGGTTAGATTCAATATTCTGTTTAGCTATAATTGCCATTAAATCAAACAAAAATAATTTTGAGATTCTGGCAAAAATCTGGCCTCTTTTGGGTAAAAGTCCAAAACAAATCGGTGTAGCTTGAGTATTTCAACCCTTTTATATCACTTTTAAACATATGTAAATTTATAGCTATGTAAAATTGTTTTATAATCGACCTTATCTGATAAATATGTCTTTATGATCTGACTTATTTAAGAATAGTTTGAAAAATTAATTTTGAGATGTGGCCCATTATTGTAATTTAGTGGTAGAATTTAATGGGTTAGTAAGTAATGGGGCCAGCAGTAATGTTGGCCCTTTTGCTTTTATAGAATACCTCCTATTTTACACCTATGAGCAAAATAAAAACCGCGTTTTTCTGCAATAATTGTGGTTATGAAAGTACCAAGTGGATTGGCAAGTGTCCTTCATGTAATGAATGGAATACTTTTACCCAAGAAGTGATTCATAGTGGCGATGCAAAAGAAAAAACTACCTGGGAAGATTATCCTGAAACAAAAAAAATTACCAAGACGGTAGCATTAAGTGATGTAACTGTTCAAGAAGAAAAAAGAATCGTAACCAAAGACTCCGAATTAAACAGGGTACTCGGTGGTGGAATAGTTCCTGGAAGTTTAATATTGGTAGCTGGTGAACCTGGTATTGGAAAAAGTACCTTGTTTTTACAAAACGGTTTGCATATTAATCAGCTTCGTGTTTTGTACATCAGTGGAGAAGAAAGTGAGCAACAAATAAAAATGCGCGCCGACCGATTAAAAATTGTCAATGATAATTTTTATTTACTTACGGAAACAGATACCACCATCATTTTCAAAGAAATCAAAAAACTAAAACCTCAATTAGTCATTGTAGATTCCATTCAAACAATTCAATCAAATTTAATTGATTCATCGGCAGGAACAGTTTCTCAAATCAGGGAATGTGCAGCAGCTTTTCAACGTTTTGCCAAAGAAACCAATACACCGGTTTTTTTAATTGGTCATATCACTAAAGATGGTGCCATTGCAGGACCAAAAATTTTAGAGCATATGGTAGATACTGTTTTGCAATTTGAAGGAGATCGACATTATGCTTACAGAATTTTACGCACGCTTAAAAACAGATTTGGCAGCACATCGGAATTAGGTATTTATGAAATGACAGGAGAAGGGATGCGAATAGTTACCAATCCTTCTGAAATTTTAATTGCACAAAGAGAAGAGGTGCTCAGTGGAAGTGCCATTGCCGCTGCATTAGAGGGCATGAGGCCTTTATTGATTGAAGTACAGGCACTCGTTACTACAAGTGTATATGGTACGCCACAAAGAACAGTTACTGGATTCGACTTAAGACGTTTGCAATTATTATTAGCCGTATTAGAAAAAAGGGGTGGCTTTCAATTTGGCATGAAAGATGTTTTTGTAAACATTGCTGGTGGAATAAAAATTGAAGACCCTTCCATTGATTTAGCAGTGATATGTGCATTGCTTTCTTCTTACGAAGACAATCCACTTCCAAAAGCAGTTTGCTTTGCAGGAGAAGTTGGATTAAATGGAGAAATTAGAGCAGTAAACAGAATTGAACAACGCATTGCTGAAGCACAAAAATTAGGCTTCGAAAAAATCATTGTATCGCGTTATAATAAAAAAAGTTTCGACCCTAAAAATTATACCATACAAGTTGTTGCGCTCAGCAGAGTGGATGAAGTATATCAACAATTATTTTGATCCGTTAAAAAACATTTTGTTCTTCGGAATACACTTAATTGATTGAATTGGTCTGTGATGAAATTTGCGCATGATTTCATCTCTCCAAAAAATCAATACAGCTATTCAGCATTTATTGTATCCTCATTTTTGTTGTGGATGTGGAGTAGATTTTATTAGTACAAAAGAATTCTTGTGTGCAAAATGCAATAGTTTATTACCACTAACTCAGTTCAGTCATATCCCATTCAACCCCATCGAAAAAATCTTGATCGGCAGATTGCCTTTAGTTGCTGCTGGATCGATGTATTATTTTACCAAATCAAGTTTACTCCAACATTTATTGGTTCAATTAAAATACAATAACAACAAAGAAGTAGGTTATTTTTTTGGTAGACAATTAGGACAATTATTAAAAGCATCCAGTCGATTTAATTCGATCGATTGTATTGTTTCGCTACCGCTTCATCCCAAAAAAGAGTACCAGCGAGGCTATAACCAAGCAGACCTGATTGCAGATGGAATGAGCTCCGTTTGGCAAAAAAAACACATTAAACAAGCTGTTTCAAGATTAATTTTTACCAAAACCCAGACCCAGGAGAGCAGAATCAGCCGTTGGGAAAATATGGAAGGTGTATTTGAAGTGAGGGATCCTGATTCCCTAAAAGGCAATCATGTACTACTAATAGATGATGTAATTACCACTGGAGCCAGCCTTGAGGCTTGTGGAGCAGCTATTTTGACTGTTCCAGGTACCCAATTAAGTATAGCTACAGTGGCTTTCACTATATAAATTTTATACGTATGTTTGTAAATAAATTTACACGTGCAATGACTACGAAACTCACCTTAACGATAGATGAAACAGTAATTGTTTCTGCCAAAAAATATGCCGCCATAAAAGGAAAAAGCTTGTCTAAAATGGTAGAAAATTACCTCAAAACAATGAGTTCAACCATTGAAAATGAATTGCCATTTTCTCCCAAAGTGGCTAATTTAATAGGTTCCATTCAATTGCCCGACAGTTTTGAATATAAATCGGCTTTGAGTAAATCAATAAGGAAAAAATACAAATAATGAAGTCTGTTTTCATCGATACCAATGTGATCATTGACTTTTTAGCCAATAGAGCACCTTTCGCATTCTTTGCTGGCAAAATTTTTGATCTTGTCGAACAGAAAAAACTAACAATTTATATATCTGCAGTATCCTATAATAACATTTATTATATACTTAAACAGGGTTTAACACATTCAGCAACTATCAAATTAATTGCTCAACTAGACAATTTAACAGTGGTTGCCCCAGTTGATCAATGGGTAATACAAAAAGCGATAAACTCCAATTTTAAAGACTTTGAAGATGCTATTCAACATTTTTGTGCTACAAATGTTAAAGAAATAGGTTTAATCATTACAAGAGACACCAATGATTATAAAAAAAGCGAACTCCCAGTAATGACACCCGAAGAAGCCTATTCTTTTTTATCTATTTAGTACTAACTTCATGTTCCAAAAAAATAATCAAATGAAACTTTTAACAGCCATCGCCTCTTTTATATTAATGAGTGCATTTACATTTCCATCAAATCCTTCCATTCATAGTTTTAAAGTAAAATCTATTGAAGGCAAAACCATCGATTTCTCCAGCTTTAAAGGAAAGAAAATCTTAGTGGTAAATACTGCATCTAAATGCGGATACACACCTCAATACGAAGCTCTACAAAAAGTGTATGAGCAATACAAAGACAAAATGGTTATAGTGGGCTTCCCGGCCAATAATTTCGGTGGACAAGAACCAGGCAGCGATGCTGAAGTACAAGAATTTTGTAAAGCAAGATTTGGTGTAACATTTCCTTTGGCCAGCAAAGTGAGTGTAAAAGGTGATGATATGGCTCCCATTTACAAATGGCTCACTTCAAAAGCAGAGAATGGTGTGATGGATGCAGAGATCAAATGGAATTTTGGTAAATTTTTATTGGATGAAAAAGGAAACTTATTACAATATTTTCCAAGCGCAGTAAAACCAGATAGTGAAGATATTTTGAAGTACATTAAATAATACAATTAAGTACTTTCGTTTAAATGAAGAGAATGTAAATGCATTCTCTTTTTTATTAATTGAATAATCATTCGAATGTTATTTTCTGAAGTAATCGGGCAATCTTCTACCAAACAACACCTTGCGGAAATGGTGGAGCAGAATAGGTTGAGTCATGCTTTGCTTTTTTTAGGAAAGGAAGGAGTGGGCGGATTGCCATTGGCTTTGGCATTTGCTCAATACATTGTCAGTTTGCCTCCCGATGCGCCACTGGTAGAAGATCTTTTTGGTGGTATGACTGCACTTGCTCCCTCTGCAGGTTTTATTCATCCTGATCAAATAGACCAACAGCCTTCTTTTCAAAGGGCTGCTCAATTAATTCACCCCGATCTACATTTTACTTATCCAGTAATTACAAAAAAACCTGGAGAGAAACCTACCAGCGCAGATTATATAGAAGAGTGGAGACAATTTATTCAATCACATCCTTACGGAAATGTATACGACTGGTTGCAAAGTATTGGCGCTGAAAATAAACAAGGAAATATTACCGCAGAAGAATGCAATAGTATTATCCGATCACTTAGCTTAAAGAGTTTTGAAAGCAAATACAAAGTATTGCTATTATGGTTGCCAGAATACCTGGGTAAAGAAGGAAATAAATTATTAAAACTCATTGAAGAGCCACCACCAAATACCTTGTTTATTTTGGTTGCAGAAAATGAGGAATTGATACTTCCGACTATTTTAAGCAGGTGTCAACTGGTAAGAATTCCTTCTTTAGAAGATACGGAAATTGAAACTTCACTAATAGTAAGAGCAAAAGCTAGTCCGGAAATTGCCAAACAAATCAGTGTAATTTGCGAAGGAAATTATAGAGAAGCCCTTCAATTATTGCAACATGCCGATGAAGACTGGCATAGCTTATTAAAAGAATGGTTAAACGCCATGCTTAAAAAAGGGCCTGCTGCTCAAGTACTATTTGTAGAAGAAATGAGCAAATTGGGTCGGGAGAAACAAAAACAGTTTCTTCGTTATTTCAATCATTTACTGGAACAAAGCATCCGAATCAGGGTTTTGGGAGAAAATGGAGTGAATCAGGGTGAAAATGAGCTGGATTTTGCCAAAAGACTCAATAAAATTGCTTCTGTGAGTCAACAAGAAGCGATTATTGAGGAATTAGATAAGGCTTCTTATTATATCGAACGCAATGCCAACGCTAAAATGCTGTTTCAGGCACTCACCATTAAACTATACCATATCATTCAGAACAAAACCCTAATTTTGAATGGGTAATAATTTTTAATGTGAATACATTTTAAATTTAAAGCCTAAGGGGAAGAACTGAAACGATTGAATAATGTGTTCCCCGAAATATTTTATTAACCTTCTTATTTGTAGATATGGGCTGTGGATCTTGTGGAACCGGAACTCCTAACGGTTGTAAAAGCAATGGAGGTTGTAGCACAGGTGGTTGCAACAGATTAAATGTACATGATTGGTTAATGAACCTTCCTTTCAGCGATCCTGAAAGCAATTGTAAAATTGTTGAGGTAAGTTTCAAACAAGGCAGTAGAAAAGAATTCTACCGCAATACTACATTGCATTATTTTGAAAAAGGCGACTATGTTACCCTCGAAGGGGTAAGTGGTTATGATGTAGGTGAAGTTAGCCTTACTGGAGAATTGGTTCGTATTCAAATGAAGAAAAAAGGGGTAGAAGAATTTAGCCCTGAGATCAAAAAGATTCTTCGCAGAAGCAATGATCGGGAAATTGAAAGTTTTCAGATAAGCAAGAGTCGCGAAAAAGAAATACTTGCCCGTAGCCGTGCTATTTCTCGTACGATGAATTTGCAAATGAAATTGAGTGAGGTAGAAATTCAGGCGGATGGGAAAAAAGCTACTTTCTTTTATACTGCAGATGATCGTGTAGATTTTAGAGAACTCATTAAAATATTTGCCACAGACTTTAAGTTTAAAGTAGAAATGAGGCAGATCGGTATTCGCCAGGAAGCTGCTAAAGTGGGCGGTATAGGAAGTTGTGGTAGAGAACTCTGTTGTAGTACCTGGTTGAATGAATTTAAGAGTGTAAATACTACTGCTGCACGTTATCAAAATTTGTCGATCAATCAAACCAAATTAAGTGGACAATGTGGTCGCTTAAAATGTTGTTTGAATTATGAGCTGGATACTTATCTAGATGCATTGCAACAATTTCCGGATTATGCGGATACTTTGGATACTGCAATGGGCACTGCACATTTAATTAAAAAAGATATTTTCAAGAACCTGATGTGGTATGTATTGCCGAATAACAATAAGCATTACCCATTGACCATTCAGCGTGTAAAAGAAATTAAAAAGATCAATCAGCAAGGTCAGAAAGTAGACGAATTACAAGCTATAGAAATTGTCAATAGCAAGCAGAAAGAAGCAGAACCAGCATTTGTAGAATTGGTTGGTCAAATCAGTTTACAATCATTAGAAAAAAATGATCGTAAAAGAAGAGATCAACAAAGAAATGAGCGAAGACCCGACAATAGATCTGGTGATTCTCGCGGAGATAATCGCGGACCTCATCAACAAGGACCTAGAGGACCTCAACAAAACAGACCACCGCAAAATCCGCGTGGACCGCAGCAACAAGGACCTCGTGGGCCGCAACAAGACGGACCTCGTGGACCTCAGCAAAATAGACCGCCACAAAATCCGCGTGGGCCTCAGCAACAAGGACCTCCACAAAATCAACGAGGACCACAACAACAAGGACCTCGTGGACCCCAACAAAATAGACCTCCACAAAATCCGCGTGGGCCAGAACAGAACAGGCCTCCAAGAGATGCTGGAGAAGGCGCACCACAAGAACCAAAAAATGATTAACATAAAAAACGCCCCGATGAATCGGGGCGTTTTTATTCTAATACATTGAATATTATAATTGCTCCATTTCGGTTTTTACAAAATCCATTAATTGTTTAATGTATGCAGGTGTAAGATCGAATGATAAGCCAGCAGCAGCATATAGTTCAGGCAAGGTTTTGGTTCCGCCTAAACTCAATGCATTCATATAATTTTGAAGGGCTTGTTCCGGATTTTGTTTGTACTGCATCCAAAGGCCAATAGCACCTAACTGCGCAATGCCGTATTCAATATAATAAAACGGCACTTCAAATAAATGCAATTGACGCTGCCATCCGATTTCTCTGTATTGGTCTAAACCTGCATAATCAATCGCTGATGTAGAAAATTCATTCAATATACTCATCCAAGATTGAGTGCGTTCTTCAATACTATGTTGTGGATGCTCATATACCCAATGCTGAAATTTATCGATGATGGCAATCCATGGAAAAATGGTAATGGTTCTTTCAAGCTGATGCATTTTGGCTCTTTTCAGATCTGCCGCATTATCAAAAAATGCACCCCAATGATTCATACTAAATAATTCCATAGCCATACTTGCTACTTCAGCAATTTCCATCGGATATTCTTTGAAAGCACTTAAGGGCAAGGTATGTGCTAGAAAAGAGTGCACTGCATGACCACCTTCATGCACCATCGTTGTTACATCACTCATTTGACCAGCAGCGTTCATAAAAATAAATGGAGCACCACTTTCAGCTAATGGACAATTGTATCCGCCTGGTGCTTTTCCTTTCCTGCTTTCTAAATCAAAATGTTTTAATTCGTTCATTTTACGCAAACAATCGGCAAAAAATGAATGTAGTTCTTCAAAACATTTTACTGATTTTTCATACAAATCCTTTCCATCAGTAAATGGTTTCAAAGGGGTTGTTCCTGCTGGTTCTGCTTCTGTATCCCAAGGTTTTAAACTATCTAATCCAAGCTGTTGTTTTTTATGTTGATAGATGTCATTGACCAATGGAATCACATGCAATTTCACTGCTTCATGAAATTGAAAACAATCTTCTTTTGTATAGTCAAATCTTCCCAGTTCTTTAAATTTATAATCGCGATAGTTCTCAAACCCAGCATTGACAGCTATTTGATGGCGTTTGCCAATTAAATTACTGTATAAATCGTGCATCGGAGATGCATCTTGCTTTCTACGTTCTTGTATTTTAGTATACACTTCTTTTCTTAATTCGCGGTCCGAACTTTCTAAAAATTTTGCCGCTTGTTGCAAAGTATATTCTGTACCATTCACTTCAACAGTCATTTTTCCTGCAATGGCACCATATTGCTGTTGCAACACACTTAGTTCAGCTTGAATAGGAATATTTTGTTCTCTAAATAAGTCAATGCTTTTTTGTACGCTTCTCAAATAAGTATGATACAATGATTGATCTAATTCTTTTGTAAAAGAACAATTCACTAATTTTTTGTTGAGTAAATCGGCATATGGTTGAAGCTTCGGCTGTATTTCCATACAGAAATATGTAAAGGCTTCTTCCAATGTTTTATCCGTGGTGTCGCAGGTCATTTTTATTTGTCTCCAACAGGCATCTTCACTTACTACTGCTTCTAACTCGCTCATGTCTTTCAACCATTGTTCTAAATCGGACTTACTGTTAATTGACCGATCAACCAATAATTGGAAATAGGGCTCGAGGGCTTCCCAATTAGTAATTTCAAAATTTTGGGGTAAAAAAGCTCTTTTAATCTTCTCTATTGCTGCATTTGGCATGATTCAGGGAAATTTAGACCGCAAATTTAGTGCAAGAGCGCGTTAAGATGGATGAGGAATCTTATTTTTGCTGCCCCGTGGAAGATATCATACAATTATTACCTGATAATATTGCCAACCAAATTGCTGCAGGAGAAGTAATTCAAAGACCTGGCAGTGCAGTGAAGGAATTATTGGAGAATGCAGTGGATGCTGGTGCTACCATTATTAAATTGATCATTAACGATGCTGGTAAAGCATTGGTTCAAGTGATTGATAATGGAAAAGGCATGACGGTAGCAGATGCAAAAATGGCTTTTGAAAGACATGCCACCAGTAAGATCAGAAATATCGATGATTTATTCAGCATCAAAACCATGGGATTTAGAGGAGAGGCCTTGGCTTCGATTGCTGCAGTTGCACAAGTAGAACTCAAAACCAAAAGAGCCGAAGATGAGCTGGGTACTTTTATAGAAATAGAAAATAGCAAGATCATCAATCAATCTTCCTGTGCTGCTCCCAATGGAACGAGCATCAGTATGAAGAATCTTTTTTTTAATGTTCCAGCAAGAAGAAATTTTTTAAAAAGCAATGCCGCAGAAATGCGACAGATTGTAGAAGAGTTTGTTAGAGTTGCCATTGCATTCCCCAATATTTTTTTCTCATTAACCAGCAATGGTCAGGAAGTTTTTCATTTAGAAGCTGGCAATAGCAAACAAAGAATTGTACAAATTTTAGGTAATAGTTATAATGCAAAATTAGTAACTGTTTCTGAAGATACCGACTATATGAATATTACTGGTTTTATCGGCAAGCCCGAAACTGCTCGTAAAACAAGAGGTGATCAGTATTTTTTTGTAAACAATCGCTATATCAAAAGTGCTTATTTAAATCATGCAGTCAATGCAGCTTTTGAAGGAATTGTTCCGAAAGATAGTTTTCCTAGTTATGTATTGTACATCGATCTAGATCCTGCTCAAATTGATATTAATGTGCATCCTACTAAACAAGAAATCAAATTTGAAGATGAGAAAATTATATATGCATTTGTACAAGCTGCCATTAAACATGCTTTAGCGCAGTTTAGCATTGCCCCTTCTTTGGATTTTTCTTTAAATGCAGATATACAAGGCTTGGATGCGGTGAGTAAACCATTTACCAACGATCAGCAAAATGCAGCAGTATCCTCTAACTTATACAAAACTTTTTCGCAAAAAAATCAGGCTCATTTCATTGAACCGAATGAAAAAAGTGAGTTGAAACATTGGAAAGAATTTTTTACTAGTAATGCTGCTGGCTCAAAAATGTCCACTGTAAATGAATCTTTATTTACGCCCGCTGCTAAAATTATTTCCAATACAATTACATTAACAGATAAACCACTGTTTCAATTACATCAAACTTATATTGTTGTTACTATTCAAAACGGATTTTTATTGGTACATCAACAATTGGCACATGAACGTGTTTTATATGAAGGATATAGTGCAATGGCGCATAATCAGCAAACCATCACACAAAAAAGTTTGTTTCCCATAAGTCTGGAACTGGTAGGTGCCGATGCCGTTTTATTAACTGAGTTATTGCCCGAACTTCAAGCCATCGGCTATCAAATAGAACCTTTTGGTCAAAATAGTTTTGTAATTCAGGGTACCCCTGCGGATGTTGTTGCTGGCGATGAAAAACATGCAGTTGAAATGTTGATTGAACAATTCAAACATTTTAGCAGCGAAGTGAAATTTAGTAAAAGAGAACAATTGATCCGTTGCATGGCAAAACAACAATCGATTAAATCCGGCAAAGCATTAGATCAAAAAGAAATGAACCAGTTAATTAGTTCTTTATTTGCCTGCTCCAGTCCCAATCTTAGCCCGAACGGAAGCCCCACTTATTTAGAGTTTAAAGAAGACTACCTGGATAGAATGTTTGGTAAGTTATAATTAATAGTTGTCGATTATTCCAGTAATAAATTGCTCAATAGATTTACGGATGGTTCCTGCTGCTGTTTGATGTGCGTTTACCAAAACAGAAAAAATAAGTGTTGTTCCTTTCTTTGTTGTGATATAGCCACTTAATGCAACATGATTACTTAATGTACCAGTTTTAGCAAAAATCTTTCCTTCATAGCCTTTATATAAGCCAGCTAAAGTGCCTTCATTGGCACCGGGTAAAATGGTATTAATACGTTCCCATGAAAATGATTTTTTCATCTGCGTAAGTATCCAAACAAAATCTTGAGGAGTCATTAAATTATAACGGCTCAATCCACTCCCGTCCACCCATTTGGGTTTTTGAGGTAATCCTAGAAAATCAGATTTTAATAAAGTGTCGATGGTTTTATTATCATCCATTAATCCAATTTTTTCATTCCCTACCATGAGTAATGTTTGCTCAGCAAAGAAATTATCACTTTCGTGCATCATCAATTTGAGCATAGAATCGGTTGGTTGAGAATAGAATTTTTTCCAAACTGCTGTTTGATCGTTGATGGCACTGGCAAATTGCAAAACGCGATTGAGTGTATCTTCTAATAAATTCAAAGAAACATCTTCGAATGACTTCTTTGTTGTAAAAGGAATTTGCGTAGCAGTAAATGTTCTGGTGCTTTTTACTATTTCAAAATGGTTATCGGATTTATCTCTATCGATAGCGAACTTACCATCTGCCATGCTGGCAAAAATATTGACCGAATCTTTAAATGCTTTAGGGACAATGTTTAATTGATTCCCTTTCTTAGAAAACCAAACTAAATTGCTATAGATAGGCATGGCCGATCTTTCCGGCATATAATTAGCGTCGTAATCATTCCAGGCCCAGCCATTTCCAAATGAGGCAGCATTCCATCTTGGAGATACAAAAGTGATATTGGGTGCATTGGTTTGTAAAAAACTAAATACTTTTTCTTGCTTAAAATCGGGATGTAAAAATGTAGGGTCTCCAGTAAAACGAACTGCAGTGTTTTCTGTGCTGGGTAAATATTCAAAAGCAACCAAACTATCTTTTAAATTTTTCAACGCTGCATAACAGGTAAATAATTTGGTATTACTGGCAGGCACAAAATACTTGGTGTCCTGATAGCTAAATAAAAATTTATTTTCGGCAGGGTCGTAAATACTGATTCCTACATGCGCAGGAGCAAAATCAGCTTTATCGAGTATAGCCGTTTTGGCTAATGAAGCGATACTTGTAGGGTTTTCTACAATTGCTTTCTTTTGAACAGAACATGCAGAGAAAATGAAGGCTGCGGTAAGTACAGCGAATGAAATTGAGTGCCTCATAAATTACAATTATCAAACTGTAATTTACAATAATCAAGCATTAAAAATTAAATTCTTTCAGCAGCGCGCATCCAACGTTCTGGAATATCATTGTTACAAGCAGTAACATAATCGCGATAACTGCAGGCAACATATTTGCCATCGTGTAATTGCATCCACCATCTTCCTGTTCTTTTGCTTTGTAAAAAAGTCGTTTCTACTTCTGCAAAAGCCATAGTAAATTCATTGAATGCATTTCGGTTTTCCAGATCGGCTTCTTGCTTGCCTTTTTGAATACCATCCAAAACATACCAAAGCATATGTGCCTGTTGTTTTGCTGTAAGTTGATGCAAATCTTGTTCTTCAATAAATCCATACAGCCCGATACTATTGCAGTTTTTACTCATTCCAGCATATTGCATTAATGTACAAGCTTCTTCTCCATTAAAGCCATTGGGAGTAATATAATTTGCAGGGGCATGTGCATTTTGAATAGCAGCAATATCAAAACTGAATAATTCGCTATTGCGAATAGCAGGTTCCATTTCTTCAATCGATTCTTTCACTTTTCCTACTCTATAGCAATCAAACCCTAATTTATCTATGGTTTCTAGCATATGCGGA
This sequence comes from Sediminibacterium sp., assembly GCA_040403975.1. Taxonomy (GTDB): domain Bacteria; phylum Bacteroidota; class Bacteroidia; order Chitinophagales; family Chitinophagaceae; genus Sediminibacterium. The sequence goes on along the minus strand of JBBAJS010000011.1, from coordinate 14,509 downwards.
TGCATGAAATAACTTTGAAATCCGATATGGGTATAATGCTTTAAATAATTAGGAATGCCAGTAAACAAATCAACCAAAAACTGATCAGCAGGCTCAATGCTCTCCATATCCAGATCGATCTTTGCATCTACTACAACAGCATCAATGATTTTTTCATTATTACCATAAGCCAGATATTGTGCTGTGGTCATATCATGAGAACCACCTAATATCAATACTTTCTTACCCATTTGAATGAGTTCGGCTACAACTGTTTTAACCGCAGCATAACTATCGGCAATAGTGGCGCCAGTTTTTATATTGCCCAGATCAGCAATAGTAACTTCTGTATGCCAGTAAAATAAAGCAAAAAATTGAGCGCGGATGGCGTTTGGGGCATTATTGGATGTATACTGCATTCCCATTCCGCGCATATCAGCACAACCCACAATTACTAAATCTGCTGTAGAAATATCAGGGAGTTCTTCTTCAAAAACCAATATATGTTTACCCAACTGTGTATCCTTAAATCCTTCATCATTAGATAACAATGCCATATTCACTGGCTCTAAGAAATCGAGTAAACTGTTTAAAGACATAGGGTGTTATTTGCCTTGAAATAACGCTTCTGTATTCATTTTATTGTATTTTACTGAAATGACAGACTAGAGCGTCTGCTCATCAAATAAATGATGAATAAGGTCTAACTAGAACGCCTGCTCATCCGAATGGCTGAATTTTCTCACGAAAATTCAAAGCTCGCCATTCGTCTAAAGGCAGGCTTATCTAGGTAGACCTTATTATATAATTTAAAAAAAGTTGAAGACGAATCTGGTTAGAAAATAAAAATGAACAAATGACATGTATGCATCCTTATTCTGTATACTTATACCCCATTCCACGGACAGAATGGAAATAGCGTGGATTGCGGCTGTCTGACTCAAAATATTTTCTGAAACTCAATATGAAATTATCAATGGTTCTTGTTGTTGGATAAACATTATAACCCCAAACTACTTGCAATATTTTTTCTCGAGTTACTACTTCGTTTTTGTTTTCTACCAAGAGTTTAAGCAACATCGCTTCTTTTTTGCTAAGTCCAATGGTAGTTCCATTAAAATTGATCGCCTCTAGTGCTTTAAAGTCAATTTTATTGTCACCAAAATGATACACATCTCCAACAGATTCTTTGACCTGAATTTTTTTATTTTTGGTGATCAGCTTTGCTACTCTAAGTAACAATTCTTCTAAATTAAATGGCTTTGTAAGATAATCATCTGCTCCCTTTTTTAATCCTAAGATTCTATCTGAAGCAGCATTTTTTGCACTCAATATTAAAATCGGAACTTCATTATTATGTACTCTTACATTCTCTGTTATACTTATTCCATCTAGATCCGGAAGCATTATGTCCATAATAATTAAATCGAAATAGGCCGATTCTATTTTGCTCAAAGCTTCTGAACCATCAAATGCCGATGTAACTTCGTACCCTTCTAATTCCAAATTAAGTTTTAAGGCCTCATGCAAATTTTGCTCGTCTTCTACCAAGAGTATGTTGGGCTGATCATTGTTCATATTAAGCATTAAATTGAACGTTAAAATTACTTCCTGTAGGATGATGATCTGTAACTGAAATTATTGCACCATGCGCTTCGCTTATTTTTTTACACAGATACAGACCCAGGCCTGTTCCCTGTGACCTTCTTGTATTTTCATCTCCAATTCTATAAAATTTTATAAATACATTTTTCTTTTCTTCGTCTTTGATACCAACACCTGAGTCAATAATTTCTAATTTAATAGTTGTCATTTTTTTAGATAAAACCACTTGTATTGGTTTTTCTTTGGGGGAATATTTAATGGCATTTTCTAATAAATTATTAATAAGCATTTGTAATAAAAAAGGGTCGCCTTGCAGGATCATTTCGGGCTGAATTTTTTCTTCGAATTGTCTTAATGGAAATCGATTTTTACATTCATCCACACTGTTTTCCAATAAGTCAGTTAAATTAATGGTTTGTTTTGCTGCAGTGTAGTTTCCTCCATCAAATTGAGCTGCAAATAATATATTGTTGCATAAACTATTTAAACGATTGGCTTCCTGTAAAGTATTGGTGATTAATTTTTGTTGTTTGGCTTCATCCAATTTATGCTTCTGTAAAGTCTCTAAGTTTAACTGTGTTACTGCAATGGGGGTTTTAAGTTCATGGGTAATGGCCATCATGAAATTTTGTTGTTGAGCAGATAATTTAAATTGACGTCGGGTAGCCCTAAAAACAAATATGGCCCCTATCAAAATCAATATTAAAAAAGTTAAGCCTTCCCCAATATATTGAGCCGTTTTTCTACTATTGGCATTTTGAATGACTGAATACTGATTGAAATACGCAGGGTCATCTTTTTTTAATTCGCCCAATTTGATTTGGGTTATAGTAGTATTCTGATTTTCAAGTGCAATAAACCACCAAGCCAATGCTGCTATCATATAAAACAGCAGGAACCAATAAACAAAAGTTACAAAGACTAATTTTTGTTGCCGAGGCTTACTCATGGCAGTACTTTTTCTATTCGAATACCAACATTCAACACTCCACTTAAAGGATCTTCCCGCATAATTTGTTGTAATGTAAACGTGTAATTACCAGCTTTTAATTTTTGTGGGCTTCTGGTTAATCTGATTCGATGATCGAAAATATCATCCATCCCGGTTCCTAACCAACCTTTCTTATTATCGGCTAATAATAGATTTACTTGTTGAGTTTTGGCTGTATCATTTGGCGATACTGTAGTAATATTCAGCCAACAATTATTGTAACGATAGCTGTCTTCATGACGGATAATGGCATAAATCTGATACAATGAATTGGTATCTGTAATGGTGAATGTAAAACTGGGTTTTACTGCACTGCTCCAGCTATGCTCCTTGAAAAAACTATTTTTCTCGAATATACCAATGGTATCACAACTCACTAAAAAGACAATCAACAATAAGCACAAGCCTAGTTTTTTCACGTCCTGTATTTTAAACGAAGATAAAGAGAATCACCAATTCTATAGAACGTTTAATATTTGTTCTTTGGCTTTTTCTAATTCATCTTTCATTAGGATGACCGCTTTTTGAATAGTGGAATCATAGGCTTTCGAGCCAGTTGTATTGATTTCTCGGCCAAATTCCTGTAAAATAAAATTGAGTTTTTTGCCCTTTGCCGTTTCTTTTTCGGCAAGAATAGACCTGAAATAGGCACAGTGATTGTTTAATCGTACTTGTTCTTCACTGATATCAATTTTTTCTATGTAAAAAATGAGCTCCTGTTCCAATCGGTTTGGATCATAGTTTTCCTTGCCTACATTGTCTTCTAACACTTTTTTCAAACCTTCGAGAATCTTGGTTCTTCTTAAAGGCTCTAACTCAGCTACAATTTTTTGCTGGGCTTCAATATTAGATAATCGCAACAATAGATCAGCTTCAATCGATTTGCCTTCGTCTAATCTATGCGCATTCAGATGAGTGATTGCTTCATTGATTAATTGTGCAAGGGATTTCCACTCCTCATCGTTAAGTATTTCAGTGGAAGCGGTAATTACTTCTGGTAGTTTAAGAATAGTACTTAATATATCTCCTTTTTCTAGATTCAGTTCATCGGCCAAAGCTGCAACTGGCAGGTAGTAAGCTTTTGCTAATTCAGTATTAATAGTAACCGGTTTATTGGAACCATTTAATTTTAAATTGATATTGCATTCAACGCTTCCTCTCTGCAAACCTTCACTCAGCAAATTCCGCACTTCAAATTCAAAAGGTTTAACAACTGAAGGGATATTCAATCTTAAATCGAATTGTTTACCATTGAGCGACCTTACTTCAACCAGAAAATTTTTGTCTCCGATAGCTTTTTCGGCCCTACCATAACCTGTCATTGAATGCAGCATAAATACCTGTTTGCGTAAAAGTAATGGAACAAAGGGAGAATTTACTAAAAATCAATGCCTACCCATTTACGTTTGCTCTTTTCGTATTTCTCAAAATTAAATTTATAGAGCTTCCCTGGACGGTGAGATACATCCTGTTCTAGCTCATTGATATCAATCAACAAATCCATAGAAGCAAATTTTTTACGGAAATTTCTTCTGTCTAAAGTAACGCCCAATATGGCTTCGTATAAATTTTGCAACTCCCTTAAAGAAAATTTATCTGGCAGAAGGTTAAAGCCCAAAGGATGTTCCTGAATATTTTTTTGCAGCCAATCATGACAATATTCCATGATTTCTTTATGATCAAAAGCAAGATCTTTAATAGAATGGTAATTATACCAGTCTAATTCATGATCATGTATATTCAAAGCATGGTGCTGAATATTTAAAAGGGAACAATAAGCAATGGTAATAACCCTACCGCCTGGATGACGAGCTGGTTTTCCGAATACACGAACTTGATCTAGAAAAACATTGTTCATTCCGGTTCTTTCCTTCAGAATTCGGTATGCCGCGTCATCTAGGTCCTCATTATCTTTAACAAAGTCTCCTAATAAAGACAGTTTATTTTTATAAATTTTAAGGTCACTCTTGATTAGTAAAACTTTGAGTTTATTCTCTTCAAAACCAAAAATCACACAATCTACTGTTAAAGGCACTTTAGGGTAGGAAAGTACCAATGGAACAGCATCTTGTATCAGCTGGTGGGAAGCAATATCCTTATCCCGATTTAAATTCATAATAGCATCGTTAGAAAATGGGGGTGCCCCAACAATCGTTTAGCAATATACAAAGTTTAGGATTTATCTTTATCAACCCAAGAAAGAATTATGTTTACAACTGAGCAAGTGAAAGAAATACAGACCCTCGCTACAAATTGGTTGAACAACCAAAACAATCCTATTCCTATAAAAGATATTGCCCTTTTGCGCAATGTACTTCGTTTTAATGAATATCGATATTATGTATTGAATGATCCATTATTGTCCGATTTTGAGTATGACCAATTATACAAACAATTAGTGGCCATTGAAAATGCCAATCCATCATTGATCGTTCCAGATTCTCCCACTCAAAGAGTGGGGAATAGTTTGAATCAGCAATTTGTAACTGTACCACATTTGGTACCCATGTTGAGTTTAGACAATAGCTATAATGCAGAAGACTTGATTGACTTTGACCGAAAAGCCTTAGAGTTGAGTAGTTTAGCGCAAATTGAATATTGTGTAGAACCCAAGTTTGATGGGGCTAGTATTTCTTTGTTCTATGAGAACGATTTATTAGTAAGAGGCGTTACAAGAGGAGATGGAGTAGCAGGAGAAGACATCACACAGAATATTAAACAGATCAAATCCATCCCTTTATCAGCTCCTTTTTCGTCTGTTGGAATCCAACAAATAGAAATCAGGGGTGAAATTATTTTACATAAAGCGGCTTTCGAAAAATACAATCAACAATTGATCGAACAAGGTTTATCGCCATTGGCCAATCCAAGAAATGCTGCATCAGGAAGCTTGCGCATGAAAGATCCGAAAGAAGTAGCTGCCAGAAACTTGGATGCATTTTTGTATCATGTGAGTTATGCAACAACTGGTCTGACCCATTCGGGTCCCGACCAGTTGCAAGGGAATGGGTTAGACCAGTTAAGCAGCCACTCCAATACTTTAGATCTTTTATGGCAGATGGGCTTTCGTTCACCTAAAGAAGAAAAAAAAGTAGTGAATGGTATTCAAGGAGTCATAGATTATTGCTTGGCTTTCGAAGCAAAAAGAGATGACCTTCCTTATGAGATTGATGGAATGGTGGTGAAAGTAAACAGTATTGCCTTGCAGGAACAATTGGGCATGACATCGCATCATCCACGATGGGCAATTGCATTCAAATTTAAAGCTCGCCAAGCTACCACAACCCTTATTGGAGTTGAATTTCAAGTAGGTAGAACAGGGGCCGTAACTCCCGTAGCTAAACTTAGTCCCGTTTTTTTAGGAGGCGTTACAGTATCGAGTATTTCTATTCACAATGAAGAATACATTCAACAAAAAGATTTACAAATAGGAGATACAGTTTTAATTGAAAGGGCTGGAGATGTTATTCCACAGATAGTTAAGTCTTTGCCGGAATTAAGAAATGGAACTGAACAAAGCATAGCATTTCCTACAAGCTGTCCGGTTTGTAAGAGTGCATTATTTAAAGAAGAAGGAGAAGCCGTTTGGCGTTGTATTAATATTGAATGTGAGGCACAGGTAGTAGAAAAGATGATTCATTTTGTAAGTAAAGATGCATTGGATATTAAAAGTTTTGGCGAGGCCAATGTGCGGAAATTTTATGAAATGGGTTTATTAAAAGATATACCTGGCATTTATCAATTAGACTATTTAAAAATTGGTGGATTAGAAGGGTTTGGTAAAAAATCTCTCGAGAATTTAGTTGCTGCCATTGAAGCCAGTAAACAACAACCATTGTATCGATTAATCTATGGATTGGGTATACGGTTTGTGGGAGAAACAACTGCCAAAACATTGGCGAATTCAGTAAATCATTTGTTGGATTTTGCCAATAAAACAGAAGAAGAATTATTACAATTGGATGATGTGGGCGTTAAAGTGGCCAAGAGTATTCAAGGATTTTTTCATAACCCGCAGAATATTGAGATGTTGAAGCAATTGGAGGCATTGGGATTACAATTGGTCAATACAAAAAAAGAAACAGTTGAAGGAGGATCCTTAACTGGGCAAAGTTTTTTATTTACAGGAACTTTGAATCAGCTAAAACGAAGTGAAGCAGAAGCTTTAGCAGAATCAAAGGGGGGAATTATTTTAACTGGGGTGAGTAGTAAATTAAACTATTTGGTAGTAGGAGAAGATGCGGGTAGTAAATTAGAAAAAGCCAAGAAAATAAATACAATAAAGATTATAAGTGAGGAGGAGTTTATCCAACTAATCAAATAAAACAAAATGCTTCAAAATACCACATTACAGTTTTTAAAATTGTTGAAAAAGAACAACAACAAAGCCTGGTTTGATACCAATAGGCCAAAATACGAAATAGCTAAGGCTGATTTTACAGAGTTGGTGAAAATCACTTTGGAGGCATTTATCAAAAAGGATAAAACATTGGATACACTTACATTTAAAGATTGTATGTTTCGGATAAACAGAGATGTGCGATTCAGTAAAAACAAAGACCCATACAAAACCAATATGGCAATGTATTTTGTAAAGGGTGGAAAGAAATCGAATTTAGCAGGGTATTATTTTCATTGTGAGCCTGGAGGAAAAAGCTTTGTTGGAGGAGGGTTGTATGGTGGTGAAGCAGATCAAATAAAAAAGGTACGCCAAGAAATAGATTATAACTGGAAGGAATTCAGTGGAATTATTTCCAACAAAACATTTAAAAAATATTTTGGTGATTTATCGAGAGATATGGCCAATAGTTTACAACGTGAACCCAAAGGTTACGAAAAAGACAATCCAGCCATTGATTATTTAAAGATGAAAAGCTGGGTAGCTTCAATGCCAATCAGCGATGCTGATTTAACTGACCCCCAACTTTCTAAAAAAATAGTTGATGCATTTGCTGCAATGCAAGCGTTGAATCATTTTTTTAATAGAGCGCTTGAAGAATAGCACAGTTATTGGTTACTGGTTATTTGTTATTGGTTATTGACTTAAATGTAACTTAGCCACCATTGTTTATGGGTGGATTTATATCGATCATATTTTTTACAGATAGGGTATAATATGAACATGAGTATCACCCAAACTACATACACCACCCATAAAGGATAACCCCATTGGGTATTTCTAAATAAAAAAGGTGAATTGTAATCGATAATATCTTTTACGCCCTTACCAGATATAAAAAATAAAACAACACAGGTTAGGTGTACCAAGAAAAAATGCCATAGATAATAATAAAAAGCAACACGACCGAATACACTTACTTTCCTGGTCCATGCTGCAGAAGTTTTTTCAAGCAGAGACAATACAACCAAAGCTGGTCCTAAAGTGATGCAGCAATACAGCAAAGAAGGCGGATATTTAGTTACATTGAAAAATGAAATGATAGTAAAAGCAGTTCCACGCGGCTGAATGGTCCATTTACTAGGGTCTCCATATAAATTGGTGTAACGTAAAACAACAAAGAAGATAATTGTTGAAATACCAGCGAAGAGAAGTTGTTGCTGTCTTTTATTGGAATCATATTCTTTATTATACCATATGCCCATACAATAACCCATCATCATTACTCCTATCCATGGAATGATTGGATATCCTATGGCCAGAAAACGCGTGGGAGCATATATAATGAAAGCCTGTTGATGAATCAATGCAAACCAGATAGGAGTTTTTGAGGGGTCAGGATAGTTGAAATGGTCTAAGTTATTATGGCCAAAAATTAATACAATTGAAATGAGTAAAATCGCTCTAAACGGTAAATAAATGATTGCTGACATCAATACCATTGAAAGCCCGATCACCCATATAACTTGGAGCATAACAAAATTATACAAAGGGTTAAAGGACATTAATAAGTTTACTATTGCTATTTCAGCAAACATGAACCAAAGTCCTCTTTTTAATAAAAAAATGGACAGCACTTTTTTAGATTTTCGTTGTGCTTGCAAATAAATAGAAGTGCCTGATAGAAATACAAAAGTCGGTGCACAATAATGCGTTATAAATCTGGTGAAAAAAAGAGCTGGAGAAGTAGAAGCCAAGTTTGTTGGATCCTGATCCATTCCATGAATATGAATAAAGTCACGAATATGATCAATGGCCATGATCATCATTACAATACCTCGTAGGATATCGATACTTAAGATGCGTTGTTTGGTGGAAAGGTTTTGTTGCGACTCGATTGTTTGATTCATGCCATTAAAATAAGGAATTTATAGCTAATGGCTATAAATTGGTGTTGGAGAATTTGGAGAAGTTGAGTAAATTGTAATCCCCCCCGAATAACCAGGAAAAAACTAGAGTCTGGTAAAGATTTATTAAAAAATAAAAAAGCCCCGTATTGGAAGACGAGGCAACTTGAATGTTTTCACAACGGAATAATCCTTATTGTGATTTGCTTTCAATAAAATAAAGTTATAAATAAAAAGCATATGAACAAAACAATTTTAGGTTTAGACCTTGGAACAAATAGTATTGGTTGGGCTTTAATTAAGCAAAATATTGATGAAAATACTGGAAATATTATTAAAATAGGTACCAGAATAATTCCTATGAGTGAAGATATTCTAGGAAAGTTTGACAGCGGTATAACAGAAAGTAATTCAGCTAAAAGAACAGGTTTTAGGGGAATACGAAGATTAAGAGAAAGGCATTTACTAAGAAGAGAAAGACTGCATAGAGTATTAAACATACTTGGTTTTTTGCCAGAACATTATAGAAAAGAAATTGATTTTGAATCACGCTTTGGTCAGTTTTTAGAAGAAACTGAACCCAAGATTCCTTATAAGTTAAATGAAGAAACTAAATCATTTGAATTTATTTTTAAAAAATCATTTAATGAAATGGTGAATGAGTTTAAAAAATACCAACCACAACTCTTTGAAGATGGTAAATTGATACCTTACGATTGGACAATTTATTACCTACGCAATAAAGCATTAACAGAAAAAATTGACAAAGAAGAATTGGCTTGGTTGCTATTAAACTTTAATCAAAAACGTGGATATTATCAATTAAGGGGCGAAGATGTAGAAGATATTAAAGATGACAAAAAAGTAGAATATCATTCTTTAACTGTCATAGATGTTATAGATACTAAAGAAGTGAGTGCAAAAAAACAAAACCTATACAAAATTGTTTTAGAAAATGGTTGGGATTTTATTAAGCCAAGTAACATTCCCATTTTATGGAAAGGAAAAATAAAAGAATTTGTTGTATCAACTACAATAGATAAAAATGGCAAGGAAAAAAGAACGTTTAGAGCGCCCGATGAAAACGATTGGACTTTAGTAAAAAAGAAAACAGAGCACATAATAGGTAAAAGCAATAAAACTGTTGGCACTTATATTTATAACACTCTATTGAAAGACCCAAAACAAAAAATTAATGGAAGTTTGGTAAGGGTTATTGAAAGAAAGTTTTATAAAGATGAATTACAACAAATATTAGTAACACAGCAAAAGTACCATTCAGGGTTGAAAGATATAAACCTTTATAAGCTATGCTTAGAAGAATTATATGAACATAACGAAGATCACAGAAACAATATTAGCAAAAAAGATTTTGCACACCTCTTTTTAAATGATATTATTTTTTATCAGCGTCCTTTAAAAAGTAAAAAATCATTGATAAGTGATTGTAGGTATGAAAGAAGAGCTTTTAAAGTTGATGGATTTGAAAAGAAAGAAGCTTTAAAATGTATAGCTAAATCGCACCCATTATTTCAGGAGTTTAGATTATGGCAATGGCTTAAAAGTTTAAGTATTTATGATAAGACAACAGAGCAGGATGTTACTGCCCAGTTCTTACAAACAGAAGACGATTGGATAAAATTGTTTGATTGGTTGAATGATAGAAAAGAAGTTGACCAAAAAGCTTTGCTCAATTTCTTATTAAAGCCATTAAACCTTAAAGCAAGCCATTACCGATGGAATTATGTTTATGATACAGTAAAAGATGAGTCTAAAAATTATCCCTGCAACGAAACACGTTCTCAAATTGTTTCAAGATTAGCAAAAATTGAAAATATTAACGCCGATTTTTTGACTAAAGAAATTGAAGAAAAGTTATGGCATATATTCTATTCTGTAAATGACAAAAACGATATAGAAAGTGCATTAAAAAAGTTTGCTTTAAAACACAATTTAGATGAAAAATGTTTTGTAGAGCAATTCAAAAAAATGCCCCCTTATGAAAATGATTATGGTGCTTACTCTGCAAAAGCAATCAAAAAGTTATTGCCTTTAATGCGAATGGGCAAGTATTGGAATGAAGCCAATATTGATGGAAAAACAAAAGAAAGAATCGGCAAAATTATTAATGCTGAGTATGATGAAAATATTAAAGAAAGAGTAAGAGATAAAGCAATAAGTTTAACGAGTATTGAGCATTTTAAAGGTTTGCCATTATGGCTAACAAGTTATATTGTTTATGATAGACATAGCGAAGATGAAAATGGAGAAAAATGGAAATCGGTACAAGACTTAGAAAATTATTTGCAGGAATTTAAACAACACTCTTTACGGAATCCAATAGTGGAGCAAGTGATTACTGAAACATTACGAGTGGTAAAAGATATATGGAATTATTATGGGCAGGGAAAAGAAAACTACTTTGATGAAATACATATTGAGTTGGGAAGGGAAATGAAGAACCCGAAATCGGTGAGAGAAAAAATAACCCAACAAAACACAAATAATGAGAACACAAACTATAGAATAAAATGTTTGTTGGCTGAATTATCTAACCCAGAATATGAAGTTAATGAAGTTATTCCTTACTCTCCATATCAACAAGACATTTTGAAATTATATGAAGATGGGATATTGAATAGTGATGAGAATATTCCAGACGAAATAATCGAAATTCAAAAAAAGTTTGCACATGGCGATTTAAAAAAACAACCAACCAAAGGTGACTTTGTTAGATATAAATTATGGTTAGACCAAGGATATAAGTCGCCTTATACAGGAGAAATGATTCCTTTAAGCAAACTCTTTACTACTGCATATCAAATAGAACATATTATTCCTAAAAGCAGGTTTTTTGATGATTCTTTTAGCAATAAAGTAATCTGTGAAGCCTATATAAATACACCATTAAAAGACAACCAAACTGGGCTTGAATTTATTCAAAATCTAGGTGGCACAGTTGTGAAGGAACTTTCAACAAACAATCATTTAGTAAAGGTTTTTACTTTAGCTGAATACGAGGCACACGTAAAAAAATACTTTGCCAAAAGTCGTGGCAAAATGCAAAAATTGCTTACGGTTGGAATACCTGAAAAGTTTGTAGAAAGGCAAATGAATGACACAAGGTATGTAAGCAAAATGATAAAAAACTTGTTATCAAATATTGTAAGGAAAGAGAACAAAGATGATGGTACAACATCGGTAAATGTTTTGTCAAGCAATGGACAAATTACATCTACATTGAAACAAGATTGGGGATTGAATGACGTATGGAATGAAATTATTGCACCACGTTTTGAAAGGTTGAATCAAATGCGAGGCAGCGAGGAATTTGGAGAGATTAATCCAAAAACCAATAAATTTTTACCAACTGTTCCCTTAGAATTATCTAAAGGTTTTACCAAGAAAAGAATAGACCATCGCCACCACGCTTTAGATGCTTTGGTAATTGCTTGTGCAACCCGAAGCCACATCAATTATTTAAATAACCAAAGTGCATTAGAAAAGAGAGAAAGCGAAAAAGAAAAGCAACTAAAAAGAGAAGATTTAAGAGCTATTCTTTGCCATAAAAAGTATAATGACGGCAGTAACCAAAATTATAAATGGATGTTCAATAAGCCATGGGGAAACTTCACCAAAGAAACAAAGGATTTATTAAACACCACTGTTGTTAGCTTTAAGCAAAACCTAAGAGTAATAAACAAAACGGTAAATAAATATCAGCGTTGGGAAAGCAAAAATGGAGTGATGGAAAAAGTATTTGTCAAACAAACAAAAGGGGATAGTTGGGCAATAAGAAAACCACTTCATCAAGATACAGTAGCAGGTTTAGTTAAGTTGCGATTTAAAAAAACAGTATTGTTAAATGCAGCATTAGATATATGGGAAAATATTGTAGATAATGATTTACGTAAAACAATAAAAGAATTGGTTGAGGCCAAGTATGATAAAAAGATGCTACAAAGGTTTTTTAAAGACAAAGTGAATATTTGGAATGATAAGGACATATCGAAAGTTGAAATTTATTATTGGGATGTAGATGATAAAGGAATTCCAAAAAATGTTGCATCCCGAGTAAAGTTAGATGAAACCTTTAACTTAGCTGCTATCGAAACGATTACCGATACTGGCATTCAACAGATTTTGCTCAATCATCTTAACCAAGAAAAATATCAAAATGCCAAAGATGAAAAAGGCAAACCGATTGCTTTCGAAATATTAGCTTTTTCAGCAGATGGAATTGATGATATGAATAATAATATTCAAGCATTGAACAATGGTAAGTTTCATCATCCAATATATAAAGTAAGAGTTTATAAGACTAAAGGTGAAAAGTTTGCTGTTGGACAAAAAGGTAATAAGAAAGATAAATATGTTATAGCAGCTAAAGGCACAAATTTGTTTTTTGCTATTTACGTTGATAGTAAAGGAAAAAGAAGTTACAATAGTGTACCATTTAACGAAGCACTTGAAAGCCAAAAGCAAAGTGCTGAAAGAAAAGAAAAAGCTGAATCAGTTCCTCTAACTAATGAAAATGGTGATAAATTACTATTTCATCTTTCGCCAAATGATCTCGTATTTATAACTACCGAAGAGGAAAGAGAAAATAGAATATTAGTAAATTTTGAAAAACTTTCACGGCAGCAGTTACAAAGAATTTATAAAGTTGTAAGTTTTACTGGGAATAGATTATACGGAATTCCATTTACAGTTGCTAAATCAATAATTGATAAATTTGAATATTCGTTGTTAAATAAGCTAGAAGCTACTATCGAGAAAGTTTCAATAAAAGAAGAATGTATTAAATTAAAGATCGACCGACTTGGAAATATTAAACCAGCAAAATGATCAAACGAACCCTATATTTTGGCAACCCTGCTTATTTAAAAACCTTAAATGAACAATTAGTTTTTGAAAGCCCTGAAACAGGGGAAACCAAGCAAGTACCAATAGAAGATATAGGGGTATTAATACTAGATCATCAACAAATTACTATTACACAAGCTTTAATGGCTAAATTATTAGCCAATAATATTGCTTTTATAACCTGTGATAATAGCCACCACCCCACTGGCTTATTGTTAAATTTAGATGGTAACACGCTTCAATCAGCCAAGTTTGCAGCACAAATTGAAGCATCAACTCCATTGAAAAAACAACTTTGGCAACAAACAGTTAGTGCTAAAATAGCAAACCAGGCAACTTTATTAGATTGGCAAAATGTGCCAATTAAGAATATGCTCAATTGGTGTATGGAAGTTAAAAGTGGTGACTCAGAAAACCATGAAGCAATGGCAGCAGCTTATTATTGGAAAAATTTATTTAAACATACATTACTCGCTAATGATGATGGAATAACCATTTCATTTAAAAGAGAACGTTTTGGAGAGCCCCCCAATAATTTATTAAACTATGGTTACGCTATTCTTAGAGCTATAGTCGCCAGAAACCTGGTAGCCAGTGGGCTATTACCTACACTCGGCATTTTTCATAAGAATCAATACAATGCTTATTGCCTGGCAGATGATATCATGGAACCATACAGGCCTTTTGTAGACAGAATAGTATTGGATATAGTTAAAATGAAAGGCGATTTTTTGGAATTAGGACCATCAATGAAGAAAACCTTGTTGACTATTCCAACAATTGATGTGTTGATAAAAGGAGAGAAAAGTCCCTTAATGGTTG
>JBBAJS010000010.1:102-111986 GCA_040403975.1 Sediminibacterium sp. | reverse complement strand
TAATTCAAATCCATTAAATTTAACTTCCTCTGGCAACGTCGGCATAGGCACGACAACTGGACCAGAAAAATTAGCAGTAAATGGAAATGTAATTTTACTAAGTGGATACCAGATTTATGGAAATTCAAATACTGGCTCTGGTAGTAGTTATTTATCTATGTATAACGCTACAGATGGAGGTATAGATTTAATGGCTAACTTTAGCACTTCTAAAATAACTTTTGGAACGGCTGGCTCAGAACGTATGCGAATCACGAGCGGGGGCAACGTAGGAATTGGCACGACCAACCCTACGGTGGCGGCTGGAATGGGATTAGTGATTAACGGGGGTGCTACATCTCCTAGAATCGCCTTAAAAAATAACGCTTCAGGGGATGCGTCTACCGATGGATTCCAATTAGTTTTAACTACCGAGAATGAAGCGGTACTTGAGAATCGTGAAAACGCTTCAATGCGATTCTTGACGAACGCCACCGAAGCGATGCGAATCACGAGCGGGAGGGAATTATTATGGAATTTAACTACAACTACTGGAGCTGGATTAAATCCTGGAGGTATTGCATTTAGAAATAATTTAGGAAAATATATTCAGATTTCTTCGGGTGTTACAATTGATGCTGGTTTAGTATATTTTTATAAATCTGATGGAGCTGGTAGTGTTACAAATACTGGTTCAATTACAACTTCTGGAAATTCAACTTTATATAATACAACTTCAGATTATAGACTTAAGCAAGATTTTAAACCATATATAGGTCTTGATATAATTAATAAAATTAAGACTTATGATTATGAATGGAAGTCTGATAAAACAAGGTCTTTTGGTGTAATTGCTCACGAGCTTCAAGAGGTTTTGCCTTTTGCAGTTTTTGGAGTAAAAGATGGAGAACAACTTCAACAAGTAGACTACTCTAAAATCGTTCCCATAATGGTTCAAGCAATACAAGAATTAAAAGCAGAATTAGATAAAATTTCAGGCAAAGTTTAGTATCTTTGTATAAACTAACAAACATATGAGCAAAATTAAATTACAACTTGGAGAAATCGTTGCTTTAGAAGCAGAGATTAATGGTATTGTCAATCAACAAACTGGAGAGGTAGCCCTTAAAGGGTTGTTATCAGAGAACATTAACTTAGTTATTAAATATCGCTTAACTAAATTAGCAGAAGTATTGACAGCAGATAAAAAAACTGTTGATGATATGCGTAATGATTTAATTAAGAAGTATGGTGAAGAAGATGGCAAAGGTGGTATTCAAGTTATGCCTTTCTTAGATGAGGCTAAAACTATACAGAATCCTAAGTTTGCATTATTTGCAAATGAATATAATGCATTATTAGCTGAAGAAAAAGAAATTGATTTTCCTTCTGTAACACTAGACGATCTTAAAGATGTTAAAGGTGAAGGATTCTACGGTGTGTTCTTAAAGCACATCACAACCGATAACGAAGTGATTGAAGTTATTGAATAACAATTTTAATTAATTTTATTTGCATATGTAATTTGCATTACATATATTTGTTCTCGAAGCTTTGCTTGCTTCCTTTGTTTGGATTCCCAACAAATTACTTTCTCTCTTTTTTGTTAAACTACATAGTGTCTCCTTCCAGAAATGGACAGGAGATGCTATGCTTTTTATCTATCTCATGGCATCATTTCAAGACATCAAAGACAGTGCACTTTCTTACTTAGCCGTAGGCATGATTGGTATGATGTGGTATGATATACGCTTAATGAATACAAAGATTGATACATTAATGGAAGCATCAACTGAAAGTAAATCTAGAATCTCTGCATTAGAAAGAGAGGTTTTTAAAGTGGGCATCCTAAAACAAACAGAACCACCCTTCAAATTACCATTACAAGTTAAGATGATTGAGGTTGTGGGTATAAGACCCGAACAAGATAATAAAATTAAAAAATCCCTAACCAAAATATAATATGAAATTCTTAGACATTTTTAAAGACGATAATGATATTAATGAGAAGTCTGTATTAGGCTTTTTATCATTTGCTATTTTAGCAGCTTATGGTATCATTGATGTAGTTACAGGACTTCAAGGCAAAGTGTTTGTTATTGAACCTATTATCCTAGAAGTATTTGCAGCATTGACAGCAGGTTGCTTTGGTATCTCTTCTTATGAGAAAGTACAGAACCGTAAGACAGAAGCTGACCGTGACAAAGCTCTATTAGGAGCCGACACTAATCCACTACCAGAAGATGAAGGTTAATATAATCCTTTTCGTGTGTTGCATGATTGCTATCTTCTATGCTTACACTAAACATGTAGCAGCAGGAGAAGCACGTCCCAATGATACTATCACTGTACATGATACAGCATGGCAGATACATGACTCAATTGTAGTTAGAAAAGTTCCTGTACCTTATGAGGTTAAAGTTCCTATTGAATCTAAACCAGAAATGTTACCAGATACTAACTATGCTGCACTTAAACGTCAGTATGAAGCATTGCTTCAGTTGTATCTAAACCAAAAGTTCTACTCAGATACATTGAGAATTTCTACATTTGGATACATCCTTTTAGAAGATTCAGTAAGAGAGAATAAATTAACTAACAGAAGAACACGTGAGAATTATAAGATCCCTATTGTTAAGGAAACTAAGACGATCACTCAATACTCACCCCCAACACGCAATCTTTATGTTGGAGCAGGTGTTCTGGCTAATAACTCTCTAGGTGTACGTGGTGCTCAAGCTGGCATGATATACAAGACTAAGAAAGATAAGTTATATCAAATTACTACATCTATTGACTTAGATGGTACAGTGATGTACGGAGCATCATATTTCTATAAAATTAAATAACCAACCAATGAAATTTTTAAACTTTATTAAGTCATTCCTTTTTGCTGCACCAAAGGTTGAGCAAAAGATTGAGGTAGCTGTAGAATCTATTGTTGAGATTCCAGAAGTTGTAGCAGAAGCTATTGCTGAAGAAGCAGTTACTCCTAAGAAAAAGAAATACGTTAAGAAGAAAAAATAATGTCAACATTAAGAAGAGGTGATGAAGGTCCATTAGTAACTAGGCTTCAAGAGAAGCTTGGTGTAGATGCTATTGGTAAGTTTGGTCCTAAGACTGAAGCAGCTCTTATTGCGTGGCAGAAAGCTAACGGATTACAAGGAGATGGTATAGCTGGTCCTTTTACACTAGCTAAGCTAGGTATAGAGGCTTTACCACAATCAGTTCCTGGAGTAGCAGCACCTGCTATTGTTCCTTCTGCTCCAGCTGTACCTATTTTTGATAACTCAGGATTCAAGTTACATAATCTTAAAGGACATATTCCTGATGCTGTAATTGCACAGATTCCTGACACAGCTGCACGTTTTGGTATCACAACACCATTACGTCTTGCTCATTTCTTGGCACAGTGTGGTCATGAGTCTGGTGGATTCAAAGCTGTGCGTGAGAACTTAAACTACAAGGCTGCAGGATTGATGGGAATCTTCAAGAAGTATTTCCCTAATGCAAAGATTGCTTTACAATATGAAAGAAACCCTGAGAAGATTGCTAACAAAGTTTATGCTTCGAGAATGGGCAATGGAGCTGAATCTTCAGGAGATGGCTTCAATTATAGAGGCAGAGGATATATTCAATTAACAGGTAAGAGCAACTATCAGTTGTTTGATAAAACTGTACCAGAAGATATCACAGCTAATCCTGATCTTGTAGCAACTAAATATCCATTAGCCTCCGCAGCATTCTTCTTTAACAATAATAAGCTTTGGTCTATCTGTGATAAAGGAGCTGACACTGCAACTGTAACAGCTGTAACTAAACGAGTTAATGGTGGAACCATCGGCCTAGCAGATCGTATTAAACATTTCAACGAGTACTATAACCTTCTTAAATAATGGCAAAAGCAAAAGGATCTTCTGAGACAAAGAAGATTGTCTTCGGTAGAAGACGTAATGGAAAAGCAGCTAAGTCCGTAGGACCAAAAGCAACACCGAGTAAAAAGAAATACAGAGGGCAAGGTAGATAGTATCCTGCCCTTTTTAAATAACCAACATGATACGTATAGCTATATTCCTAGGATATCTAATTGTGATGTCTGCACTAAGTGTCCAAGTAGTTTGGACTACATTAGTATTTACCAATCCACAGAAAGCTAGAGAGATTTCTCTAGGCACAGATGATGGTATCTTTGTTTCTTCTGTTAAGAACAAGGTGGTGATGGGATCCCTAGCTGGTAACAGGAACTTAGAGTTTGGCGTACAGAATATTCTAGATGAATTTATTGTAGAGGAGAAAGACTTAGTTCTTAATCCTTATGCAAACAGAACTATAGAGGTGGAGATCTTATACTTAGATGTATTGAAAACTCAATCAAACCTTTCGGTCTTTCACAAGAACACAGATGCTGTGGTGATTAGAATGAGAGGTAAATTACTTGACAAGGGTAAGGTGATTAAGACAGTTGTTGTAGAAGAATCTGCAGAAGAGGTGTCTATGTCTACATTACTTATTGATGAGGGTGGAAAGTTCAACCAACAAAATCTATCCACTGCAATTAAGAAATCATGCAACTCTCTTATAAATAAACTTCTATGAAAAACCTTTTTCTGATTGTAGCCTTGTTGGTTGGGTACAATTCGTTTGGTCAAATTGTTAAACTCTATTTCCCCAATGACACGAATAATGTCAATACAGCTGGGCAAGTTATTAACAAAGGGGATAACTTTGATGTTGTTGTGTATGCTGATGGTAACAGCAATACTTCTGTACGTTCTTTGTATTTTGATTTTGAGTACACAAACACTGCCTTTCAATTACTAGGTGTAGATCACACTGGTACAATGGGTAATGGTGGTATTATTCCTTACGGATCTCAGATCTCAATGGACTACCAAAACTATCCTGGATACTCTTGGTTATCTACACAATCTAATAACGTAGCAGATGGTAATATCAAATACCAATATGCTAACTACAATTACACTGCAGGTGGACCTAAATCTATTCTTCGTGTATATTTAAACTGGGCTATCAATCAAGGAGGACTAGGTACAGATAGATTACTTATTCTACACTATAAGTTAAAGCCTGATGCTCCTGGGTATGCCTGGGATCCTATTAGAATGAACTTTGCTGCTGCTTATAATCAAAATGGCACAAGTGGTTCTACATTAATGACTACACCTTTAACAAGTGTTATTATGTTAGATCCTACAGCTAGTAGATACATCAATCCATCTATAGATTTTAATGCTAACGTAGATAATTTCTCATTACACAGAGTAGCATTCACTGACTCAGTAACTAATCAGACATACTTAGTGGACGCTCTATCAGACGGATCTATTCCTGTAGATCAAACTAGATTTAACCCTAATACAGTATATCATGTTCGTGTTTTATTTAACATGGACTCTATCAGAGACTTATCATCTGCTGCTGTCACTGTATCAGACTACACTACAGCACAAGCTGAGTTTGCTACACAGAACTTAGATGGTACATTTAGAAATCAGAACATCATCACAGGTATGGGATATCTTGCTGCTGATGTTAATAGGAGTAAGACATTTGATGGAGGAGACTTAGTTAAATTGTTTGCACAAGTTACAGGTGTAGAGAACTTAGTTACACTTCCCCCACAATATGCTGCTGGTACAGATATGTACATGAGCGTACCTACATTTGATGTAACTACATTTAATACAGCTACAGCTACTTCTTGGAAAACTATTGATAAGAACTATGTAAGATTCAAGACAGGAAACATTGGTGAGAACTTACCATTGAAGTTACGCTTTGTTATTCCTGGCGATATCAATAGAAGTCATGGCTCTCAAGTAATTATCAACAATGCTGTAGCTACAAACGCTGTTCCTAGTTTACAAAAGAATTTAGCAGCATCAAGAACAGCTAATCTATTAATCAATACGCCTCAAGGCATTCCTTCTATAGATGTAAATTTAAAGAACATTGTTACTACAGCTAGTACAATTGACATCCCTGTAGAGGTAGATGCTAAGACACTTAACGTAGCAGCATTACAGTTTGAGTTTACATACGATCCTGCTAAGATCAAGTTTGAACAAATCTTAAATGACCTACCTAATACATGGTATACATTTGTAGATAATAAAGAAGGTAAGATTAAGTTTGGTGCACTAGATAAAGAAGCTAAGAACTCTGTAACAGGTAAACTTACACCATTCAAGTTACGCTTCTCTTCTGTAGTTAATCCTTTGGATCTTAATACATACATTAAAGTAACTCCTGTGATGGATGCAGCATCTAAGACAGGATATCAATTAGGAATCAACTTATCTACAGACTCAATCAAGTTAACAGGTTATAACAACTTCTAATATGAAACACGCATTTGTATTTATATTCTTAATGCTATTGATTTCTTGTCAAGACATTGAAGTATTGCAACAAGAAACAATTAATCTTGGTGCTACGGCAAAAGGCACTGATATCACTTCTATCCTCACCGCAAACAAATCTACAACTATTGTAGCTAACACAACAGTAGGAGCTAAATACTCTATTCAAATCCAATCATTCGGAAAAACCGAACCACTCAAAACAGTAGGCTTTACAGCTGACTCAGAGTCTACAATTAAAACAATTAATCTAAGTGAGTTACCTGCAGGTATGTATGATTTACATCTTATCGATATCTCAGGAACTATTATCAAGAAACCTTTAATCCTAAATTAAAATGGCAGAAGAATCAGAATCAACAGGAGGCTCATTGAAGAGCATCCTTATCGGACTAGCAAGCACTATCGCACTAGGTGTAGGTGGATTTGTGACTAAACAATTAACAGGTGAAGAAGAAGCTGCTCAACCAGCTGCTGCTGTATCAGCTCCAGCTCCTGTAATTAACATCACTACCAATAACACACAACAGCAAAAACAAGCTGCTAGTGCTGGTGGTGGAACTAAGATTATTGAGCGCGTTGTAGAAAAACCGAGCGCACCCAAGAAAAAATCTGAAAAGGAGGCTCTGAAAGAAGAGCCACAGTGGTAACGAAACCCCCTCTTAATGAGAAAAATCTATGAAGAAATTAAGCTTATTGTTCGTTTTATTATTGAGCTTATCACTAACGTACAAGGTTAGTGGTCAAAGTGCTACAGTAAAAACGGAAGCCTATCAGGCATCTTTTGAAAAGAAAATTAATATTGACTCTTTAATGGATTACGATGGTCCCAAAATCCCAATCCAATTGTTATCTCTTGGTATTAACGAAGAGCTCTATGCTGCTTATCCAGAACTCAAAGACAAAAGAGTGGGTCTTGGTGTTACTAACATAGTGATTGAATTTCTAGAAGAGACAAATAGATTTCTTTTTACAGAAGATAAAGCTGAAATTAAGAACCGTATGGTGAAGCAGTTTCAAGCTAGTCAGAAAGGTATAACAGAAGATAAGCTAGATGGTAGAGGGAAAATTAGATTAGCCCGCTACTTTGTGTACATTGAAGTCTATGACTTCTCTGTATCAGAAGATGAATCCATCTCTATGAAAGATGGTGTTAAGCAAACCGTGGTTACAAGACTAGGTATGCAGGTTAAGTTTGTGGATGCTGAAACTGGTACATTGTTTACTGGATCAGGACTTGGTGAAGCTAAGACAACCCGTGAAGCAACTTTAATGAACGATGCTAACTTTACTGATATTAAGTTTAATCAATCCACGATTGGTACGACGACTAAGAAAGCACTTGAAGCAGCTAGTGCTAAGATTATTGTAAGAATGATCAAGAAGAAATTATTCAACTAGTGAAATGGATATGGCTGTTAATACTATTACTGACGTTTCTTGGTGCTAAAGGTCAGATACTAACACAGACATTCATTGATCCGTGTTCAGGAAAAGTTACTGTAGTAACTGTTCCATTGGCTAATGGTAAAACCACAGTTGTCTATAGAGGACAATACAGAGTTGTAACAGCAAATGATATTACAACAGGAGCTCTTCAGGCTTGGATAAATGACTTAACAGTTAACTTCCCTTGTCCACAAGCTACTCTTGCTGTAACGCAAACAGTGGCTGCTGCTGTACAACAAGCTGTAGCAACAGCTACTAGTCAAGCTACAGCACAAGCTACAAGTTCTGCTACATCTGCCGCAGCTAGTGCTGCTGCCTCTGCTGCTGTTAGTACACCTGCTCCAGCAACTAGTGCAACACCTGCTGCACAAAGTGAGAGTAGTTCATCAACACCAGAAACCAAAACAGAAACCAAAAGTGAATCAAGTGGTGAAAGCAAAAGTGAGAGTAAAGAAGAGAGTAAGTCAGAATCTAAGTCTGAGAAGAAAGAATCTAAGAGTTCTGCTAAGTCTCAAGCGAGGGTTAATCCCATTATCTATAGTTCTGATTTTACTGTCGCTCCTGCAGCTGATAGCGACCTCAGTGTTATTGCTTCGTTAGGGATGTCCCAAAGTTCTCTCATGGGGAACACATCTTGGGGAATTAGCTCAATGATATGGAGTACGCTTAATCAGTTTGCTCTATCTGGTAGATACACTGTCATGAATTTCAATGATGGTAAACTAGATAACATATCTAACTTTGGTATTACAGGAGTGTATCTAGCTGGTACAACACTAGGTTTTGTTACAGCTGCTAGTATATTCCCGTTTGGTAAGTGGGGAACTTCAGGTGTCAACTATACAGTGAGTGTAGCTGCTGCAGACGAAGGTATAAACCTTTCAAACAACATCATGTTGTTCTATACTGTTCCTATAAAGATAAATAATAGATTAACTGTGTCACCAGATGTATATGTATCTGGATCCTCTACAGGGTATTTAAACACACAGCAAAAGTTTGTTACATCTAATGATGTAGGTTTTATGACAGGAGCTTCATTTGATATAGCTCTGACCAAAAGATTCAAGTTTAACTTCGCTTTGAAGACTTCTTTGAACACAAATCCTATAGTTCCTCAGACATACATGGGTATGATTGGAACAAAGATCAATCTATAACTAATTTGATTAGAGTTGATATAACTGATTAGGTTATTGTCGATTTACGATAACCTATTGTATATCATTTAAAGTAATATATATTTGTAATATTTAATAAAAATTTTATCATGGCAATTCCATCAAGACCGTTGAGTCAAGATCCAGTTTCACAACAGTTGTGGAACATCTCTAAACAAATGGAGCAATTGATTGCTCAAGTAGGAGCTGTAGTTAAGAATACAGCACCATCTACTACAACTACAACTACTACTGTAGCTCCTTAAGAATTAAAAACCAACCAACTAAACTACATGAGGGATCTTAAATTTATCTGTGCACAACCAGATGATGTATATTTTACATGGCAAGTGCATTTATGGCTAGAATCATTGAGAAAGATAGGACATTCTGACAAAGCTATTGTCCTAGTCTTCACTCCGCATTTTAGAGAACGTAATGACAAATGGGACAAGATTATAAAACTCTATCCAGAAGCAACATTTGCTTTCTATAAGGATGAAGAAAATACAGTGAGTCAGTTGTTAGGATTATATGTTTCTGTTCTACGTCCATACATGTTAATGCGTTACTTTCAGTATCATCCTGAGATGAAAGAGAAAACATTAATGTATTGTGATTGTGATGTAGTGTTTACAGATAAGTTCAACATTGATCAATACATCAACGATGATGTTCATTATCTGTCAGATACTAATAGTTACATCAATGCTCGTTACTTTGATAGCAAAGAGCGTGATGTTCTTTCTAGTAAAAAAGCAGAATACAAAGAGCGTGACGTTCTACAAGAAGTTACACAACTGTGTGGTGTAAGTAGAGAGATTGCTGAAAAATACAATGATCATTCAGGAGGAGCTCAATATCTATTAAAGAATATAGATGCAGAGTTCTGGGAACACGTAATGCAAGATTGTATTTCTATTCGTACTTACTTGATGGATATAAATAGAGAATTCTTTGAGAGCGAGAATGCTGGTTTCCAAAGTTGGTGTGCAGATATGTGGGCTGTTCTATGGAATTTGTGGAGAGTTGGAGGTGAAACAAAAGTAGTTCCTGAGATGGACTTCTCTTGGGCTTCTGATCCTATGACAAAAGTAGAACGACTTGGGATCTTTCATAATGCTGGAATTGTAAGTGACTCAATGGGTGAGATCCCTACATTCTATAAAGGTAAATACCACGGTGGTAGAGACCCTTTCAACGACTCGCATTTAGAATACGTATATAACAATGAGAAGAGCAAGATGCTCGGTACTCATTTTTATGTAAGTAGGCTTCTTGAACTTAAAGAAAAATATAATTTAACTTATTAATTAACATGGCTAATAATCAGAAGAAATTAAAAGCATTTGTTCGCTACGATGGTAGCGGAAGGGTTGTCGCAAGCAGCCTGATTCTGAGAAAAAACAAACCACGCGTTGGGCGATGGTTCGAGATTCCAGAGTATCTATGTTGTAATGGTACTTCACCATCTACAACTACTACAACCACTAACGGAGGGGGTGTTACACCTACTGCATGGGTTGGTCAAATCACAAATTCAGGACCATCAGATACATGGAAGTGGAACGCATGTAATGGTTTTGGTACTAGTATCATAGTATATACTAGCACTACAACAATTACTGGAGGAACATTCCTTTATTTAGATGCATCCTTGACTACACCAATTCCATATTCAAATGGAGCAATTGTTATACAAGGAACTGTATATGATATTGTAAATGGTGCAATTAATCCATTAGGTGGAAACGGTCAACCTTGTGGAAATATTACTACAACTACATCAACTACTACAACTACATACACTGGTCAATACTATAATGCAGATTATAGTTCAAGTGCTGCATGTGCTGGAACTGGTGCATTTAGCTTACCTTTAATAGTTGATCCTAATGCTTGTAGTAATGGAAGTATAACATTGGCTTCTGGAGTGTATTCAGATTATGGAGTTAATAACGGTTCAACCATTTATATTAACCTTCAGAATGGTAGTGTTATTCAAGCACAGGTCTTTGGAGGTAATCAAATGAGTTTCGGATGTACAGCTTGTTAATCTAATTAAATAAAATAGAGCACATCTTTGGGTGTGCTCTTTAAAAAATATAAAAACATGGCGAATCAAAGTAAATTAAAAGCTTGGGTTAGATATGATGGTACTGGTAGAGTTATATCAGGAGGTCCTATCTTTCAAGTAAACAAGCCTAAAGTAGGTAACTGGAAACAGATAGATGCAAATCTATGCTGCAATGGTGGATTAACTACTACAACTACTACCACAACTACAGAAGTTCCTGGTCCATACACAATTGGACAAGCTGCACAAGGTGGTATTATTGCTTACATTTTACAACCAGGTGATCCTGGTTATGATGCTAATGTACAACATGGTTTAGTAGCCACTGTTTCAGATATAACTAATATATTTGATACATTTACTTGGGGATGTCCAGGAATAGATATAAATGGAACAAGTAGTGCATTAGGAGCTGGTGCTATAAATACAAATTTAATTGTAGCAAGTTGTTTAGATTCTACATTTGCAGCAAAAGCGTGTGCAAATTTAATTACAAATGGATTTTCAGATTGGTATTTACCAAGTTTAGATGAATTGACAAAATTACAACAGAATAAAAATTTAATTGGAAACTTTGATCAAGATGGTCGTTTATACTGGTCATCATCTCAAGGCACAGCTAATCCACCGTATGACGGCTTTGCAATACAGTTTACTACTGGAAATGTAGATGGCTTAGGTAAAAGTAATGGTGCTCAAGTTCGACCAATAAGATCTTTTTAAAATAATAAACTAATAATAAACATGGCTTTGAAATCTTTATTTCCACAGGAAATGTTAAGCACAGCTTCAGGGGATCTTACTCCTGATGCTATTGCTACAAAGCTCACATACTTTGAGCTACAATTACACAATCTACACTGGGGAACACGGTCTTATGCAGAGCATCAAGCTCTTGGTGGACTATATGATGCTGTCTTTGATTTCAAAGATGAGATTATAGAAAAGATTATGGGTTACTCAGGCACTCGTGCTAAGATTGGTAATCCAGGACAGTTGAAAGATTATGCACCAGGTGTATCTGATCAAGTTGTAGCTGAACTATTATCTTTTGCTAAACAACTACAGAACTACGGAGCAACTAATAACATGCCTGACATTGAGAATGTTGCTCAGAGTTTATCTGGAACAGCAGCAAAAACTAAATACTTACTAACATTGAGCTAATGCAAATTAGTAAAAAGTTCTTTCCTAAAGTGATGCCCTACAATGACGAGCTATATTTTGCTCATCTTGAGGGCATTATTGATTCTGTAGATGAGCTATCAACTATGGAGATCATCAAACATCCTAGATCATATACCTTTAGACTAGCTCCTTCTCTACCAAAGTATACCAATGCTATTATAGAAGAGCTGTTTAAGTTTCATAATCAGTTTCAGATTAAACTAAATATGAGTAAGAGTATTAAAACCAATGCAGTTATCGCTTTTGAGATAACATTATAAACCAAATAAACCAATGATTAAAACCTACAAAGATTTAAAAGATAGAAAGTGGGAAGGTGAGGGTATTCCTAAATGGATATTCAAAACAGGTCCTTGTAAAGTAGAAGAACTTCCAGAAGTATATAAATATATATTTCTAGAAATGGTTGAAAAGAATCCTGGTTATGAGTTATTTTATTTTTCTGATGAAGATTGCGTATCGTACATACATGATCATTATGGAGAAGAATATCTTAAAACGTATGATGATGTAATTCCTACAGCATATAAAGCTGACTTCTGGAGATACCTAATTCTATACAAACATGGCGGATGTTATGGAGACTTCTCTCAAGTGATGCTTACATCGTTTGACAGCATTATAGAAGGAATGGATAGAGTTTTTGTAGTGGATACACCCGACTATTCAAATTGTTTATACAACGCATTCATGTGTAATAAACCAGGAGATAATGTAGTGAGAAGAGCTATAGATAAAACAAAAGAAAATATAGATAATAAACGTCATGGATCTAATGTATTAGATATTTCAGGTCCTCGTGTATTGGGACGTGCATATTGTGAAGTGATGTATAACAATACTAAATCAATCATTGATGCAGGTGTATTTGGCACAACCAAAATATTAAATAACATTGACATGCATCTTAACTTTATAGTTGATGAAGATAAAACTCCACTAATTGTAAAGAAAATAAATAATCACCATGATGTTGTTTATATTAGTAGAGGAGTAACGCACTACAGTATTCTTTGGAACGAAAGAAAAGCTTTTAAATAAAATGAAGATAGCAATAGCAATGCCTATGTATAATAGGCGAAATTATTTAGCGGAAGTATTAGTAGCGTTATCTAATAGTGATTTGACAGATTGCGTAATAGTTACTAGCGAAGAACCTTGTGAGCAGGTTTCTTCTTTGCTTGATGGAATTAATTTCTTAAATATAAAAAGACATAAAAATCCTAAACGATTAGGATGCAATGCTAACATAGTACGCTCTTTAGAATTAGCTTTTGAAGAGGCTGATTATGTAATATGCTTAGAAGATGATATTGTTCCAGGAAAAGATTTTATAGAGTTATATAGATGGTACTTTAGTCAAGTAGAACTAACAAAAAAATATCCTATTATCACTTCTTACAATAAAAGTGAAGAGAATTACACAAGTGTAATAAATATTTTTTCTAAAGCATTGATTGATAGAGTAGATAGTAGATATGGGTTTTGTCCATGGGGATGGGGATTAACTAAAGAGAATTGGGAATCAAAACTTAATAAGTTTAAGTTTATTGATTTACCAAGTCACATGAGTTGGGACTTACAGGTTGTTGAATATTTAGTAAAAAATGACTTAAAGCTTTTATATCCTATAGTTGGAAGATCACAAAACATTGGATCTGAAGGACAGCATATACCAAATAAAGAATTCCATCAGCAGTTCCAATATTCTAAATATTGGGTAGATAGTTATAATTTTGATAAGGTGACTAACTTCAAGTTTGAAAAATGATACCTAGAATAATACATCAAACTTATAAAACTAAAAATCTCCCTCCTGAATTAGCTACAATATCGCACGATATACAAATGTTATGTCCTGCATTTGAATATAGATTGTACGATGATGAGGATATAATTAAGTTTATTAAAGAAAACTACGATGAAGAAACTCTAAATCTGTATAATCAGATTAATCCAAAACTTGGGATGGCAAGAGCAGATTTCTTTAGATACTTATTAATGTATAAAGTAGGGGGAGTGTACTTAGATATAAAAAGTAAACCTCTTGTAGATCTTGATGAGTTCTTACTACCTAGACATAAGTTTGTTACGTCTCATTGGGGAGCACCTAATCATGCTGACATTATAGATCATCCTCTTGGTGAATACCAAAACTGGCATATAATGTGTGAACCTAATCATCCTATTATAGGAGCCGTAATTGAGTCAGTAAAAACTAATATACGTAATTATAAACATCTTTCTACACATTACAAAACTACAAAATACGCAGTGTTGACATTAACAGGTCCTATTTGTTATAGTAAAGAAATAATAAGATTGAAAGATCAATGCATTGATGGTTTCTTAGAATACGATAGTCATGAAAATTTAGGATTAGTGTACAGTGCTGTAGAAAAAGGACATCATTCTGTGTATACAGGATATTTAGATAATGAACCAGTTGTAATATGATACACCAAGTATATATAACTAACTCTCCCTCTCAAATTATATTAGATAAGATTGATTTAATCAAAGCTAAGTATGAACATACGCTTTGGGGAGATGCGGAAATTAGACAATTGTTTTCAGATCATTTTGAACCAGATGTACTCTGGGCTTACGATGAGCTAGTACCTTTTTCATACAAGTCAGACCTAGCTAGATATGCAATTATGTATATTCATGGAGGTTGGTATTTAGATGTAGCTTTTAAATTAACATCTCCTCTACCTGTTGGTAATACCGTATTTTTCAGAGACATGGTACCCAATTATCCAGCAATTGGAATGTTTTATTCTGAAAAAGAAAATCCTATATTTAAAGAAGCTATAGCCATTGTTATTGATAATTGTAAATCACAGTTTTATGGAACACATCCTGTAGATTGTACAGGTCCAGGAGTTCTTGGTAGGGTGTTTAATTATTCTACTGAAGGAACAGTTGGAGATCTTAAGATAGTGAGCAACCATTTTTCTTTTGTTATGGGAAACAATCTTGTTGCAATAGGAAAAAAAGCTAGAACTGAAGGAGGATTAGAATCATTAGGAGATTCTTCTGGAGGAAATTATTTTCAATTATGGAATGAGAGAAAAGTTTATAAGTCGCAGTTAAAATAAATTTGGAATTTTAAATTATTCCATTTACATTTACAACAAACTAAATAAAATACAAACATGGAAATTGTACAAGACGAACAAAAAGTTCAAGAAGTGCCAACATTTGATCCAAATAAGAAATATACTTGGGCAATCGATTCAGAATTCACATTATCAGGAAACGATTTTGGTATTCTTTTAAACTCATTACGTGCTATTTTGTCTACAGAAGAAGCACAACGCGTGTTATTAGCTGATAAAGCTAGTCAAATTATGGAAGCTACATTAGCAAAAGCTGTTGAAAACGGTGCTGTTGTAGAAGTTCCAGAACAACAATAATAATATACTTCTCCTGCATCTCGTAAGATCTGCACGCTAAGGATGGCTCTCCAGGTGTACAACTGCGAACCTTAAAGAAGTTTTTTCACCCCTCCTTGGATAGTATCCTTGGACCGACATCTGAAAAGATGTTTCACAGTGCCTCTATTAACATTAGCTTTTTAGGTGCACTTTAAAAAAGAGTTTGGTCAAGCCTCTTAGAAATAACGTAACCAAACAAGCCCCACCATAGTCTCAGTATTATGGTTTTAACAGTACCTGGGTTGCTTCCCGTAAGATCAGCTCCCAGGTCTTTTTTTCTGATGATCTACGAACCACATAATAGAATTGATGTC
This sequence comes from Sediminibacterium sp., assembly GCA_040403975.1. Classification (GTDB taxonomy): domain Bacteria; phylum Bacteroidota; class Bacteroidia; order Chitinophagales; family Chitinophagaceae; genus Sediminibacterium. The sequence continues at coordinate 95,993 of JBBAJS010000010.1, read as the reverse complement.
ACCACACCAAAAGGTGATGGAGTTATATGGTTAGTAACAGAGTATGGTCATGAGACTGATACGATATATACAGTTATAATTAATGCCACTGGGGAGCTCTGGCAATATACACACAGAGATATTATAGTAAAACCCAATATAACCTATCGAAGGTATGGCAACAGCATCAAAGAAAAACTGGATACAGAAGGCAGTAAATCCTAAACACAAGGGATATTGCACTCCTATGACTAAAGCAACTTGCACTCCAAAGCGTAAGGCTTTAGCGAAGACATTTAAAGCAATGGGCAGAGCCCGTAAAGCTGGTAAATAATGGCAAAGATAACACCTGTACCTAATGGTCCTCTAATCAAAAAGAAAGGAGAGTTTAAAGGTTCTACTCTTAAGTCTGGTGGAACTATTGTTAAAGCTGGAGGGCAAACACATAAAGTATTTAAGAAGAAGGTTGATAAGGGTATAGGTGATAAAGGAGATATAGTTGTAGATCATACAGCTGGTCGTCCTGCTGGTAAGTGGGATAAAATCAACCTTACTAAGAAATCAAGAGCAAAAACTGTTTCACAAGGTGTCGCATCTGTAAAGAAATGGCACAAAGACAATCCTAATTATGGCAAAGACCGCAGCATGGCAAAGGTCCGAAGGAAAAGATCCTAAAGGTGGCCTCAATAGAAAAGGTGTAGCGTCCTATAGACGTGAAAATCCTGGTAGTAAATTAAAAATGGCAGTTACTACTCCCCCTTCTAAGTTAAAGAAAGGAAGTAAAGCTGCTAATAGACGTAAATCTTTCTGTGCTAGAATGTCTGGTGTCAAGGGACCTATGGCTAAAGACGGTAAGCCAACACGTAAAGCATTAGCATTAAGAAAATGGAACTGTTAAATAAAACTTTTACTATTAAAGTTAAAGTTATAAGTATAAAGAAATTTAAACCTAAATTTTATCATGGCAAAACAAATGATTAAACGTGCTGATGGTTCTACCTCTCAGCGTGGTCTATGGGATAACATTCGTGCTAACAAGGGCTCAGGTAAGAAACCTACAGCTGCTATGTTAAAGCAAGAGAAAAAGATTAAAGCTCAATCTAAAAAGAAATAATAATGAAAGCTAAAAGTAAAAACATTGCTGCAGGAGTTGCTCCTCAGAATAAAAAGAAAGTAGGTCCTGTAGATCCTAAAGGAGCTTACACTAAAGTACAAGAGCGTACTATTGGTAAAATGAAAAAAGGTGGTTCTCTAAAACCAATTGGTGATGATAAACCAGGTTTAAAAAAACTTCCTACAGCAGTAAGAAATAAAATGGGCTTCCAGAAGAATGGTGGTAAAACAATTAAAAAGAAATAACAATGGCTATTAAAAAGAAAATGCAAATGGGTGGTAAGGCTAAACCAATGAGTGGTAAAATTGGTGCTTATGCTGAACTTGAAAAAAAAGCTGCTGCTGGTGATCGTCAAGGTAAGCTAGACCTTAAGTTAGAAAAGTCAAACTATAAGAAGTTTGGTGATGGTCCTGGTTCAGGTCCTTCTGGTGCAATGCCTCAACCTAAGAAAAAAATGGGTGGTGCTTTGAAAAAAGCTAAGTCTGGTGGTTCATTCCCTGACTTAAACAAAGATGGTAAAGTAACTAAGGCTGATATCTTAAAAGGTCGTGGTGTAATTGCTAAGAAAGGTGCTGCTGTAAAGAAATGTAAGTACGGTTGTAAATAATATGATCTATTGTTCATTAGGTGAATTTTGTCATGCTTCAGGACTATTGAAATCCAATGGACTGAAACATGCGTCTTATCCTTTTGACTGGATTTTCAGCAGTGTTGAAATGATTAAACATTGTACAAAGGACGACTTTAAAACATTTCTATCTAAGTCAGAGTACAATACTAATTTATCAAATCATGAAATCTGTGAGCATAATTTTTATGCTACAATGGTTGAAAATTATCAAGAAATTGAAGGGTTTGCAGGAAGAGAGAAAGTAATATTCAATCATCATAACCCTTTAGTTAATGAAGAGCACCATGCATACTTTGAAAGATGTGTAAATAGATTTAGAGAGTTATTAGCCTCTGATGAAGAAAAAACATTTGTGATGTTTCAAAGAGGATCTGAAGATATTACAAATGGCATAATGAAATCATTAGAGTTAAGTCAGTTTCTAAAAGATCATACAACTAACTTTACATTATTAGTAATACATTATGTCATAGGTGATGATCAATCTCATCAATTAATTGAAGGTGAGAATTTAAAATTTATAAATCTCAAGACACTTTCTAAATCATTAGGTGTAGCTTTTGAGAATGCTACAGACGATGAGTACTTAAATAATATATTTAATGAAATCAGGTAAACCACGTAAGGCACCGAAGGTAAAAAATCCTTCTCCTAAGAATAACTTCATGAGAGAAGCAGATAATATAAAAAGACTGAAGAGTCCCATGGCTCCTATGAAACAGAAACGACTATCGAAATAATTTGTTTTTCATTTTTGTGTTTTTAATGTAAGTAAAAAGGGACCTTTTAGGCCCCTTTTTCTTTTAAAAAACTTGATGTGGATACGTTATTCCCATGTATATGCCAGATGATTTCTTCTGCGTTACTCACAACGGCATGCTTTAAGCCATATGCTTTCCATATAATCCTCCACACCATATCATCAAAGCCAAACATGTCTTTCTCTTCTAGATTAATGATGGCATCTAGTGCCTTCTTGTTAAAGGCATAAGTCATAGGCATTTTATACTCTACATCTGTATTACCTCCTAGGTGTTTAGCATTAGCTAGATATATTTCTGTACCATTCAGTTGATATTTAATTTCTGAAGATACAATATCCACATCTGGATTGTTCTCAAAGAACGTTACAATATTCTGTACATACTCTGACTTATAGATGTCATCATCGTCCATCTTAATGAACAAGTCATAGTCTTCATAACCATCTACAGCTTTGATAGCTGCCATGTTGTTGAAATGTGTATGACTATTCTTAGTTATGATAACATCCTCTGCAACAAGATCATCTATTAATACAAGATTATTTAATGCGTTATCTGATGTAATGTTTACAGAATGTTTAATGTCTTTAAAACTCTGATTTTTTACACCAAGAACACATTGTCTTAGCATAAACGGACGATTATAAGATGATGTAAAGACTAGTACTCTCATACAAAATATCGTGTCTTATACTCTTGATTAATCTGTTCTGGATTATTAGTAATAAAATCGTAATAGGGTTTATAGAAGTTATACAGTTCGTTATAACTGATGGTTTCTATAGGGCCTTTGGCGTAATCACCAGAAGCTTTCTTGTGGTTCTCAAAGTTATTAGGATTATTGATATCTCCTGATTGTTTGTGTCCAGCTATTTCACCTGGATCACTCCAGTTAAAACAATAAGATGGTAAGTAGTTTTTATTATGTTCGTATAATTGTTCCTCATCACGAAGTTTCGTGTACCATGATAAACCTTCATATCCTGTAAGATCACTACGGAATCCAATCTCACGAATCCTATCCATTTTTACAATGACAGAAGCTTCCATAGTGTTTGTTACAAGTTCTAACTTTCCAGGAGCAGCATAGAAGCTCTTTTCAGGCTTCCATGCGTCTTTCCCAGATTCTTCTAATCCTTCTACAGCTTGCTGTATATGCCAAGGTAAGTATACGTCATCATCATCTGCTAACATAAAATAGTCTCCTGTTGCATGAGTGACAGCATCTCTACAGATTTGTCCTCTATTCTCATATGGCTTTCCTGTTTCATAATCTGTTGCGTTATTCACTACAACAATATTAACACTAGGTGAAGCTAATTCAAATGGATGTTCTACATCTGTATTGAATAACACTAATTCAACATTCTTATATGTCTGTGCATAGAACTGTGATAAGATTCTTCTTACACAATAGAATCTTCTGTACGATGTGCACACAAAGCTTACCTTTTTCATACTAGCGTTTTAACAAAACTTGTCTATCAAGAAAGTAAACTAATTCAAATCCATTATTTAACAAATACGGAATAGTTAATTCACCTTTACCTGCCCATTTATCATCAAACACATCATCAATAAGAATAAAGCAATGTTCGTTTAATTTATCCCAAGCAGCTTTTGCTTCATTCAATGAGTGGTTATGACAAGCACGAATGTTTTCTTCATCTCCAGCATAATCAAAGCTATCTAAGAATAATAAATCAATCTTCTTATCAAATCCTTGTAAGTAATGAACAGAATCATCTTCTGTATAAGTAACGTATTCACTTTCTGGTACAAGTTTCTTTGACTCGGCTAAATGGTTTGGATTAATATCTACAACGTAAATCTTTGATCCTGTCTTCTTAGCATAGTACTCCCAATTAAGAGTACTCCATCCATCACCAAACTTGTGTTCGTCTGTTAAATTACGGATGCATCCTGTCTCAACAATGTTGATTGGTTCAGAATAAGTGTTCTCTAAAATTTCTATAACTTTTAAGAACGATTCGTTTCTTCCTGTTACTGGTTTCTCTACCATACTAAGATAACATCAAATGGTGATACTAATAACTTGTTCTCTCCATTGATAGGAATCACTGGTGACTTCTGTAGAGATGCTGGATCTACTAAAATCTCATCACCAGGTTTAATATCTGTAACAAGATCACCTACAGCGTATACAGTTAGCTTGTTAAGCTTCTGCATCATCTCTTTCTCAAGAGCTTCTTTTGTATTCTCGTCTACAATAAGTTTACCTTCTTCTTTCTTAGGAAGGTCTAGTAACAATCTGTTACCACGAAGTTGTTTGAAATCTGTCATTAGAATAAAATATTTGTTAGTTTTTTGAAATTAGCAATGTCCTCACCATGTAAGTGAATCTCTGATTGATATACATCACGCTTACGTGTTACACCAACCATTTTGTTAGTCTTAGGATTGATATTAGGTGTTTCTACAACACGCTCGTGAATATCATCTAATAACACTAATAGATCACCTTCGTCCATCTGAACTGTACGGATCACTTTGTTTACATTGAAAGAGTCTGTGAACTCTTTGTCTCCCTCTTTACGGGTGTAGAAAAATTGGTTTGTCATTTTGTATTGGTTTTAATTAGTTGAAGGAGAGGGATTCGAACCCCCGTACCCGTTCTGAGAGCAGATTTACAGTCTGCCGCCTTTAACCACTCGGCCATCCTTCAATTCCATCATTTAGTTATTGTATTCAAAATCTAAGATTTGTCCTACAAGATCACTACGATGATTCTCTTTTAACTTAATCCACTTAATACCATCAATCTTCTTAGAAAGATCAATAGCGTAGCTAAGTCCGCTATAAGATTCTTTAGTATCCTTTTGTTCGTTATCACCATTGATGATGATCTTTCCTGTTTTACCAAGACGTGTTAGAATAGCAAGCATCTCAATCTTTGTGAGATTCTGTGCTTCTTCTACTACTAAGATGTCATCAATTGTCTTACCACGAATGAACTGTACAGGGTAAGCTACAATCTTCTCATCCTTCACCATACTCTGAATCTTCACTTTATCAGCACACTTAACCAAGTTTTCTTGGAATGCTTCTAAGTAAGGATTAAACTTGTCATCCATAGATCCAGGAAGATATCCTAGAGAGTTTCCTACTTCTATAGTGGCACGAGTGATAAAGATGTGATCACACTGTTTCTTGTTCAAGAAGTCTAATGCACTTAATGCACAGACTAAACTTTTACCAGAACCAGCTCTACCTGTCACAACAACGATTTGATTTTCTATAATCAAACGTCTTGCTTCTTTCTGTTCTTCGTTGAGATTAACATTGTACTTAATCTCTTGCTTACGCTCACGATTAGGTTCTTTCATACTTTAGTTTTAACGACTCTCGTCTTTTGTTAACTTCTTCATACTTATACATATCATTCTCTACGTTAGTATGCTCATCCAAAGTTAATAAAATTATATTAGATTCTTCATATGCTAACTCAGGATATTTTTCTTTTGGCATAATGTGATGGAAGTATGTAGACATTGGTTCATCTCCTAGATAAACACCACTCACTTCTGAATAGTGCTTTCTTTTCTTCCAGATTTCCATAAAGAAAGAACGCATCTTGTTTATTCTCTCTCTATCTACAAAGGACTGAACCTTTGCTTTGATACCTAGTTGTCTAGAAGCAGGTAAGGGTTTACGCTTAATATGACTAAGACATAAACCCTTTGACCAAACTTTTCCATCACAGCCTTCTACGCTGCATGTTTTCATCCTTTAAATTTAGATAGTTCTCGTTCTAAATACCATTTCGCTTTCTCAAGATCTTGTTTCTTATTACCTTTCTTATCAGCTCTAAGAACATACTTGATTGTATTTCCTAGGTTAAACCCTAGTTCATAGTCTTCTATGATGTCTATAACTTCCATCTTGTTTCCCTGGTAATGATCAGGGTGATTGACCATCTCTCTTTCTGTTATTTCTTTCATAACTTTTCTTGCTCCGTATAAATCTTTTTCTTGTATTTCTTTACGTATTTGCTTTTGCAAAGCAATCAAATCACTCATCTGACCACGTTCATCCATTTCTAGTCGCTTTCTTCGAGCAATTTCTGCTTCATTAGCTTCAACTATCTCACTTTCTTCTTCAAGTAACTTCTTAATGTCCTGTCGATCCATGTCCATCTGTTCCTCTTTGTGTTTCTGATAATTCTTCTACTTCTACAAACTGTGCTAATGGCACAGGCATGATTACTAACTGAGCAATACGATCACCAACATTATATTTAGTTGTAAAGTCTAAATCATGTTCAGTAACATTAAATGTCACCATGATCTCACCTCTATATCCTGAGTCAATAACTCCTACAGAGTTACTCATAGATAAGTTGTAATTACGTACAGAGGAACGTGGGAACACAAGTCCCACCATTCCTTCTGGTATTTCTACAGCCAATCCTGTACCATACACTACTTGGTTCTCTCTAGAGAAATCTACTGATGTAGCTACAAGATCTGCACCTGCATCTCCTGGCTTACCGAACTTAGGCTTCTGTGCCTCTGGCACTAACTTTTTAAATTGTATTTTCATTTTCGAATAAATTTAATGTTTCTGATTTAGTTTCTACTACCACTTCTTCTTCCTCTACTGTCGGTTCTTCTACAGGAAGTTCTTCTGTTTGTTTAATTTTATCAATAATATCTTGACGTAACTTGTCAAAGAACTCTTCATTGTCTTCTAACAATGTTCTGAATTCTTCTACTGGATATTTAGTTTCTCCGTATGTAATAGTCTTACCGTACTTACGTAAGATCTCAAAGTTAGAAGCAAGTTCCATAATCTCTAACATACGATCAATACCTACACCATAGACAATCTCAAAGTTAGCTAACTGATATGGAGGAGACATCTTGTTCTTGATAGCCTTCACCTTAGTAACATTACCATAAGCTTGATCACCGTCCTTTGCTAGAGACTTACTAACCTCTACACGAACATCGCTATAGAACTTCAAAGCGTGACCACCCTGAGTAGTTGTAGGATTACCAAACATCATACCAATCTTCTCACGATACTGAGATACAACAATCACACATACATTGTGCTTAGATAGTGCACCTTTCAACTTAGGATAGGCGTTACTATTCAATAGAGCTTTTCTACCAATTGTAGAATCACCTACATCACCATCTAACATCTTCTTAGGAATCAATGATGAGTCTGAGTCAATGATAACTAGATCAATCTCATCAGTCTCAATCATATCCATAGCGATTTGGAAACCCTCCTCACCACAAGATGGCTGAGCAATTAACATCTTGCTAGTATCTACACCTAATGCTTCGAAGTAGTTCTTGTCTACAGCATGCTCACCATCTATGTATAGCACTTGTCCACCTTTCTTCTGGCACTCTGCTACAGCGTGACCGCAAACTGTAGATTTACCTGAACCTTCCCATCCCATTAACTCATACAACTTACCTTTTACAAAGCCACCTGTACCTAATGTAATGTGATCAAAACCAATTGATCCTGTAGAGATAACATCGTATTCTCCACCTGTTTTACTACTCAGTGTTAGGACTGATCCTACACCATACTTTTTGTTCAGGTTGTCTAATGCTTCCTGAAACTTTGACTTGCCCGAAGGCTCACTTGCTTGCTTTTTTGCCATGATTTAGTTCTTTTTGTTATATGTAAATTTACGAAATATTCATTAAAAAAGAAATAGCCTAGACGTAAAACACCTAGGCTATTCATACTCTGTTCACTTTTAAATTAATTACTATGCAATAAAATATTTTTGATTTGTCCCAGCTGTGTGTCTAGGATAATAGGGGCATTCCCTACACATATTGCCACAGCAAGTACCTCTACTAGAGAGATACTCGCGTGACATTGTGACTTTCTTACTCTGTGGCACAAGCTCCTCCTGCACAGGCGGCAACTTGTCCGAATTCAACATTGTCGTTTGCTTCTGTGACATTGGTTAAATCTAGTTCTTTAAGTGTAACAATTCGTTTATTATATTCTTCTTCTGTAATGTCTTCAAAGGGAGCTTGTTGGTATGAACCACCCCAGTAGTTTAATACAGATAAGCCATTATAAGTATCACGATTATTCCACATCCACTCACCTACTTCTTCCCACTCATTATCTCTAATAGAAATAGTAGCAGATACGTTGTGAGTGTTATCACCATTAACGTGACCCGTTCTAATCCAATCTGTAGAGAATAACTTAACACGCTCAAGCGTATCTATAGGAGTTTCTGTACGAAGGATAGATCCTTCTGGTGCCTTCACTGGAATACGTACACAAACTGTATCATTAGGACGTAACACATCATCTTCACATAACTCAGGATGATTTTCCATTAGATACACAGCAATGTCTTCGTTCTTGTTGAAACGCATTGTACGTAAATAATAATCATTGTGCCAAGCATGAATACCTGATGCTGTTCCTAACACCAAAGATGTAGTACCTGATGGTTTAATACAAGTTACACGAGCTGCCTCATTAGTGCCAATCTTAGCAGAGATCATTTGATTTACAGACTTAGCTACTTCAGCAGCAATCTTAAGATCAAACTTAAGAATTTCTCCTGAACCAATGCCTGTCATACCAATGCCTAATAGAGCATCTTTCTGTGTAGTCTTAGCCCAGATAGGACGTAAGTAATGAAAGTCAAAGAACCCTGCTTGTAGAGTACCGAAGAAAGCAGCTGCTGCTACACGAGCATTCAGGTCTTCTTGGTCTGTTACATCAGATACATTTACTTCACACAAGTTACAGAACTGATAAGGACGTAGGGCAATCTCACAACATGGGTTAGTTCCCCAGTCTTGGTTGTTAGACCAATACAATCCTGGTTCTCCTGATCCTGATGCTTCTACACGTTTCCATAAAGCTTTGAATTGCTCTTCTGAAATCTCTCCACGCTTTAATACAGCTGAGTTATTAGCACGTCCACGTTGTTCATTAGTTTCCCACCAGTTACCATACTTAGAAGTAATCATAGACTCATCGTCATGATCAAACAAAGCAATCATAGCACTTCTGCGAATACCACCAGCTAACACTGAGTTAGCAATGTGACACATGATATCGTGACATTCTAACGTAGTTAATTTCTCTCCATCATGCTTTCTATCAAGGATAGCTTGAACGTGTGCTAGGCATAGCTTTAATGGCTCAGGACCTGGTGCTTTACCGCCTGCTGTTACCAATGTTGCACCTTTTTCACGAATAGCACGGAAGTCAAACTTAGGCATTGTTCCTCCAGCTAAATAAGCTTTCATCAACACCTTAATTGCATCAGCCCATCCCATGATAGAATCTTCAATTAAGTAGTTACGAGACTTTGTAGGACGTTTGATTTCTGGTAATTGTTCTACGTGGTGTGTCTGTACACTATAACCCACACCTGTACCGCCTAATAATAAGAACATTGACTCTGAGAAGCTATGAATACTATCGATAGGTAGGTAACAACAGTTGTAGATACGAGCGTTATTAACCTCTGCTGCTGGACCTGCAAACTGTAGAGCACGCATAGATGGTAAGATCTTTTTCTCACGAATCATCTTAGCTGTTTCCACAATTGCTTGTGACATCAGTGGGTATTTTGCAATCATCATGTCCTCATAACGATTTACAATTTCATCCCAAGTTTCTCTTCGCTGCTTGCTAGGAATATACTTGGCATACTTACTAAAAGTAGTAATTTTTGATAAAGCTTCTAAGCCTAAGTCCATATGTTTTTGTTGTTTAAATTTTAAAAGAAAAGGTCTGCAAATTACCACAGACCTTCTCAATTAACAAGTGATTTTAAAAATTGTTATTAACTATCTTGGTTAGTTTCTTCTAACGAATTTAGTTTGACTTCTAGCATTTCAATAGCCATTTCTACAGCATCTTTATCAGCCTCTTTTCTTTCTGAATGACTAGTGCCGCTCATCTCTCCATTAACTATAGCAGTAAACTGTCCATATAGTCCTAAGTCAGGCATAAAGTCTATTACAATCATTATTTGATGCTTATCAAACACATCAAACAAATTTCTAGGAGCTGCTTCTAGCATTGACGCAATATTAGACATCTCTAATCCTTGATCTTTTACATATTCTTTAAAATGATCTGGTAAATCTTTCGATGACTCAATCATCAGCTCTACATAATAATCATGTATTAGTTTGGCTGCCTTCGGGTTTTCTTTTAATAATTTCATCATACTAATTCTTCTGTTTTAATTTTATCTAAGTTTAACGTTTCGTTTTCTACATGAAAACCATCCCACACTTCCATGTCATTTGTAAAAACAACATCAAGTTTATTTTCCCAATATTTAATAAGTTCTTCAGATCGACTAAACACTCTGAATTGCAAAGACACTTGATCTTTAATTAGTCCACGTGTTTTGTCTGCTTTAATAACACGAGGAAACACATTCTGGAAAGATTCAGAAGTTTTAGAATAAAGTCCTTCTCTAACTAATATAAAATCTTTCTTCCACTTAGAATCAAGTTTGTACACCACAACTACATATCCTTCTTCATAGTCATAATCATCTATGACATTTTTGGTTCTTTGATATTCAGTTTCTAGAAAATCTCTAAATTTATCTAAGTCTTGTGGTTTGAAGAGAAGATATACAGCATCTTTATGCTGCACATCTCTTCTTTCATCTGCAATGTATGCGTTTAGAAAACCATTATCTTTTAACTTTATTCTATCAATTTTCAATGTAGGGACCATGAAAATACTAGTGATTGTTTTTCTAACCTCCATAATTATTACTGTCTAATGTTTACAACTCCTCCTAATTCGTGACGTGTTCTAGAGATATTCCATGTATCTGTATCTTTAGCCCATATCAAATCTTGTACAATCTGCTTTACGCCTGGATAGTTTCTTCCTTTATGTGAGAAACCTTTTATTGCATCTTCAAGATCCTCATCATCTAGTGTATAGATAAGTGGATTCATATAGTTTGTAGAATCGCACACAATGAAACTTGGATGTAGTAAACGATATTCTGGAAATCCAAGATCTTCTAAGATCTTTAATCCTGCTACCCAGTACACAAATGCCTGGATGTAAGCTCTTCTATAAAGATAATATTCTTCGTAGAAATTCTCAACACTCCATGTACATTTTAGATCATAGATTTGTAAAGTTTGTAGTTCATGATCTATAACGATCTTATCCATCATTCCTTTACACGGTAAACCTAGTACATCAAAGCCTTCCACTTGATACTGATTGTACACATCATAGCGAGCACTCTTCACTAAGTTAACTACATCTCTAGTAACAAAGTTGTTCCTAAGCTCAGCTACAATACGCTCAGCATTGTTCATATCATTAGCTGTTACTATAGTCAATCCTTTAGCTCTAACGACTCTTATCTCATCATAATAGGCTTCTGCTTCAGAACCAATAAATTTGTTCATTACAGCCTCATATTTGATCTTGAATCCAGAATCTACATAAGCATCTTTAGAGATGTCTTCAAATGATCTGGCAACTTTACCAAATACATCTGTAGCTTCTACAGTTCTTTTGTACAATGCCTCTACAAAATCATTCATCAGTGCTGTTGGAGCACTATCACATGTAGACATGTGGAATCTGCTCTCAAACAATTCTGGCTCTAGTAATAATGTTTCTACAATTCTACCCATTGTAGCAGCTTTGTTTTCTTCATCTTCTACTTTCTCTCCAAGAACATATCTCTTATGATACTTCTTTCTGTCCATGGAAAACTCCTTTAGACTACTCGAGCTGTCCATAGGAACAGCCCGATACTCTTTTTCACTTCTTTCTATCATTGTTTCATCTCTTTATATGCTTCTACAATTTGATCATGCATTGCTCGTACTTCTCGTGGTACTTGTTTGAACCACCATCGTACTTCCACTGCGTATTCTCTTCCATCTGGATCTTTTCCTCGTGGATCCACAACCCAAAAGTTGTGTTCTTTGCCGTCAAACAATACACTACCCTCATACCAAATCTCAGTAAAGGATTGTGTTTTATTTATTGACAGTCTTGCTACTTCTTTTTCTCCGTCCATTACATTATTGGGTTAAACTCATACCCATAGAGTTTATAAGGTTTACCTCCCATTTTACTTGGGAATTCTTTACTAATTGATTTAACATCGTTTTCAAGTTCTTCAGGAGAAAGTTCCATAGAATCTCCATCATAAACGATAGTCATAGACTCATTATTATCTATGCATTTCTGGACATCATAGTTTCTTACTTCTACGAGCCCTCTGTACATCTTTGTTACTTTTACTTTCATTTCGTTCTGCTTGAGTTTTAATATTGTGGCAGCCTTCGCAAAGCACTTGTAGATTATCCACTTCACAGAACAAACGTTCTATAAAACCTGGAAGATCTCCACCGCATGTTAATGTACCTGCTGGCACAATATGGTCTACATTTATTTTCTTATCAGGAAACCAACCTTTACATTCGTTACACTGATATTCAAACTTCTGTCTCTTTAATGGACCTTTGTAAGGACGCTTAGCTTTAGCTTTGCATTCTGATATAGGCTTCCACCATCTAGACTTCTGTCTTAATGCACTCCTAATGAAACTCCAGAACGCTGATTCTGTCATTGTTCCAGAGTTTCTTGTCTTAGGGGTTGTTACTCTTTTTGCCATACATATAGTTTTACAACAAATGTACGTATAGTTTACTACTTAGCCAAGCCTGAATAACGTAATACAGGAACTGATTCTTTAATTACAGTGACATAATCATGTTCTAAAGCAGACATCAATAACATCTGTAACTCAGCCATTTGCATGTAATCTAATGTTATGGACTCCTTCTTACCCTTTAGTTCTATAGATACACCATTACCATCATCTATTAAACTTCCTACAATTTCATCTCTTGAAGATTCACTCCAGTGTGATCCATTAGAACGACTTAATGATGTACCACTTTCACCAACTATTATATTATAATCGTGCTCCAACGGACCATCTTTCCAGTTTTGCACATGTACTTCGTAATTTTTCATATTATTCTGTGTTTAAATTGTCTTTAATTAAATTACCATTTGACCAATTATATAGCTCTCTCGTAGCTGTACCATTTTCTTCTACAGACATACCTTCTACAGTGTCTGTAAGTTGTTCCCATTCATAATCAGAACCACCGTAATCATCTTTGTCAAACATTTGTTTAGCAAGATGCATTGCCTCTTCTTCAGACTGTGCTCTTATAGAAAAGTTCACGCGATACCAGATGGTTTTCTTTTCATCTGCATAAAAATCATATTCTTTCCACTCTGCCATATTATTTTTCTTTAATAATTAATAAATCTGCACAATCGCATAAACAAGCTACATCTACTTCATATACACCAAAAGTATAATCATCACTATCCTCATCAAGACGTATACCATTTAACCATATGTTATCTTTTTCAAATCTGATGCTTGTAATAGCATAACTACAGTGTGTTTCGTATTTATTAACACGATAAGCTTGAGGTAACTCCCAAGCATAATCTATAAAATCATCAGATTCAATTTGTTCTTGTGAAACAAATTCAAAACGATCACCGTTATTTTTTAAGAAATCAGTAATATATTTTACACTTTCATTTCTTAAATCTTCATACTTTTCAATAAAACCTGTCATAAGTCTAGTTTTTGTAACCACTCTATTTCAAAGCCGTTATTTTGTTTTATTAATGTGTTTACTTTACCAAATACTCCCTCTGTATCCCACTCTGTGTTCTTATAGGAAGCAGAAGCTGGATGACTAACAGGAAACTGCCAATCAAATCCTGTAAGATGTTTAGCTGTCTTACCTGCATCCTTACCTAGAAATATAAATGGTATGCCAGAAAACTGAAATACATTCTCAAATAAGTATTTAACAAATGGTTCCCACAACTCTTGGTGAGCACCAGCCTTGTTCAATTCTGTAGTTAGAGCGGCGTTAAACATTAACACGCCCTGTTTGGCTAGATGAAGTACATCTGGATCTTTATTCCTGTCTAAGGCTAATCCTCCATACAGTTCTCTTTCTATACCTCCATAGAATTGTTCAAGTGTAGGTTGTAGATATTTAGTATTACTACAACCCATCAACAAACCATCAGCCACAATGTCTCCTTTTCTTGTCATTGTGTGATATGGACACATACCTACTATAACTACCTTTACATCAGTGAGTGGTGTTTCTTTAAAACATCTCCATACATCTTGAGATTGAGGGACAATAACTTTGCCCCTCTTACTCTCAGCTTTTAGAAATGCATAAATCTTATCACACGCCTCACTTTCTATAAATGGTCTTAGCTTCTCGTGCCAACTCTCGTGAATCTTGTCTTTAAATTTCTCGAAATCCATTATAATTCTGCTGTAAAATTGCAATTACCATTTTCTTCTACACAAGCTAACAACTTCTTGCCAAACTTGTAATCTGCATACTCTCCTAATAACTTAATATCAAGTCCTGCATCTATAAGCATTTGATCATTGTAACCGTTATTTACATTAAAGAAATCATCAAACTTCTTAAGTTCATCTCCTGCTATGTCTTCAATTGTTTTAAGTTCATCAATGATAGATTGTTTATCATCTTCATCAATGTAATAATCAATTGAAGGTTGTTCTAATGGAACACATCCAAAACGTTCTCCTACTGTAGAATCTTGTACACCGAACCAGAATTTGCCCTCGATGTCTCCTGAATAATATCTTCCCATTTCTTTGTTATTAAATTAATCTTCTCTTTTTTAAATAATCTTCTATAGGCTGCATACCGTGTGTTTTACTAAGATCAGCCCAATCCTTAATCCCCTCAGTTAGATACTTACGGGGTACATTACAATAGTCAAATCCAAACTTCTTTGTAATCAGCTTAGAATTCTTTACTCCTGGTCCATCTGCATCAAACGATAGCACTTGGAATCTAGAGTTTGCTTTCAAGTATTCAACGTTCTCATCAGAGAAACATCCTATACTTTCATTCTGCACTGCACAACTACATGGGAATATCTTCTTCATAACCATGTAATCTTTCTTTGACTTGTTAATGAATGCTACTTTACAATCTTTGATGTCATCTAGTCCATCCATAGCTGTAATAGGTACATTGTTTGGTACCCACTTAAATTGTTTATCAGCATATGGTCTATAGATTTTCCATCTATCACCGTATAAATAGCCAAACACTAGCTCTTTCTCCTGCATTATCACTTGTTCTCTATTAAGATATACTTTCTTAACAGCATAAACGTTGTGTGCTTTCAAATCATCTTCACTCTGATGATATTGATTCCAATACTCTAACTCTGCATTTGTAAAAGCCCTGGTTACTACCTGGATCTTAGAATACTTTTTCTCTACAATAATCTCAGGAGCTTTGTATTCAGATATAATCCTCTGATACTCTCCTACATTATGTTTAGATACAATACCTAGTCCGAAATCTCTGTCTATTAGTCTCATTGCTTCAGACAAAGGAATATTATACATTAGCTGTACAAACTTAAAGCAATCACCTTTCTTCGTAGAATCTGCAAAATCTATGAAAAGAATTGTACCATCTCTGTTACCTATAACAAACGATGGTCTTTTATCTTGTCTGAATGGTGAATGTGTTGTAACGTTTAAGCTCCATTTAGTATTAGGCATATAATACCTGAATATGTCATATGGACCTATTTTACTAAGTATAGTTTCTTTTGACAAGCTGACCTTTTTTTCTCCTTTTATCATTTCTTTGTTTGGTTTAAAGAAAAAGAGAGCCCAAACTAAAATAGAATGGGCTCTGCTGTCAAAAAATATGGTACAAATTCAATTTACTCAATTAAAAATCATCTCCATCATCTGAAATTACTTTATCAGATGCTACAAAGTTATCTGCTGCGTTGTATTCTTTCAAATCGTTGAATGAATAAAAGTCTTTACAACCATAGTCACCTGCAACTTTAAGAATGAAACGATCATATACTTTTAACTCTTTTGGTAACTTCTTACCAATACGAGCAATATAATCCTTATTTACAGTGATTTGTCTGATTTGACGTAGTGCATAAGATGGCATAAATGCCTTGTTGAATACAGATTGATATTCTTTAACACCATCTGATGTCTCAACAACTTTAACTGTAGCTAGTGCTACAACTGTATCTTTCTCACTAATCTCAATTTGATCACGTAACTCAGATACATTACCTTTCATCAAATCTTTCCACTCCAACACAATTTTAGCGTCTTGATCTTCGTAGAAGTTGATGTTAGTCCATGTTGCCAAGAATGTGCATAACTCAGGCTCACCTTCTCTAGCGACATGATAGTCACGTTTTGTAAACCATGTTGGTAAATAATCTTCACTTTCTGCATAAGATGTTGTACATTGGTCTGTGATAAACTGTGTCTTACCTGCTTTGCTAATAATAGCTTTGTCTTTCAGATAGAATGTAGTTTTGAACTTGTCACCAGACTTGATGTCTTGTAACCATACATCTACACGTAGAGTTTTAACTCCCTCATCTGTCACTCCTAGATAGACAGTTGCTTTGCTGTCTTCTTTCAATTGAATGCCCAACTCATCGTTGTACCACTCATTGTCAGGGTTGATTGCAATTACATGAGCTTCAAATAAACCCACTTTCTTTGCGTACTCTTTTGTCTCTAAAGACTCTCTTTTTGTTCCAGCGATTGCCATAATTTTACTTTGTTTATAGTTTAACTTTATTTGTAATACTCATCAATAGTGTTTGCAACTTCTTGCAAGTTATTAGGAATCATGATGTCTTTGAACATTCCATCAGGACTCTTAGCTGGGAACTTCCTGTGACGATTAGTCACGAAGCTATAGGTGATAGTACCATCTTTTGATTCCTCAACGTTTGTATATAGACAGATTGTTAACAGTCCCTCTAATACAATTTGATTGTCAATTAATTTACCAGCAGTTTTGATCTTGTATCCTACAATCTCACCACCATCTTCTACAGTTTCTGGGTGTGTGAAATAGAACACTTTCAAATCGTCACGCAAATTACGAGCTTCACGGAATAAATCTACCATGTCTCTCGCCATAATTGTGAACTTCTCATAACCTTTCTCTGTAGCACGTGCCACCATATTGAAACCCATGATGTAGTTTGAATCCTCAATCACAATGTTCTTAATATGTGGTGCTTTGTCAGAGATCGCACGTAATCTACGTGAGATATCAATTGCGTCATCTAATTCTGCATAGTTCTTATTCTCTGTGTTGTACAGTTTTTCAGAACCTTTGAAAGGTAATTCTTTCTTTGCAACGTTGATGATGTACGTTTCCTTTGGATCTAGGTGCTTGATGGATGTGGATTTTCCCGTTCCTGTAGGCCCTACAACCCCGATTAACTTTGAGCTCATATTTAGTTATTTTGTTGTTATTTAATACTCTAATTTACGAAATTAATTTCAATAATGAAAGTTCTTATATGTAATCTTTTCTCTAGGAATGTCGCTTAATGCGGCATCAAGCCACTTTTTCTGAAAGGGTTGATCTGTGCAAAGGATGTATATTTGAGACACTTTAGATCCTTCTTGAAGCAAAGTACGACCTAACTTTTGGAATAAATTTTCTGAATTAGAGTTGATGTTTGTTATAACAACTGTGTCTAAATTTTTGAAAGTTACTCCTTGAGATGCAAGTTGTACTAGTCCAAGCTGATTAATCTCTCCATCTTGGAACTTCCTAAGATTATCTTCTTTCATATTCTTAGAGTGATGTGTAGGAATTCCTAATCCATCTACAAAATCTGTATCTGCTCCATACAATAAGTATCTCTTATCTTTTAAATGGTGCATTAAGATTTGTGTATTTCTCTTCAATGAAGGAAGTTTGTTAATGAACCTCATTCTATTCAATGCAGGAAACTTCATATCTCTGTGTTGCATTTTAGCAGTGTCTAACACTTTGGTTAAATAAGCAAGCTCTTTAGCCTCGGTGGTCATCCACTGTTTATACTTAGTCTTCTTGAGATATTCATTAATTGTATCTACATTAAATGTAATTACATTTACTTCATAATTAGCAACGATGTTATCTTCGATAGCATCTTCTGTATTATACTCATGAGTAATTCTCAATCTACAATACTCCCATAATTCATATTTAGTTTTATCTGAGTATGTACCAGACAATCCTAAAAATCTATCATTGGTATTTAGTATGGAAAATAAATTCCACATTGCATTATCAGATGCTTTGTGAACTTCATCACCAATTATAAAATCATACTTTTCACCAACATGTTTGATTAGTGATATGTATGTAGAATAGACAACCTCTTCAGGTTTCCATCCCATTTTCTCAAACTCATCTTCCCAAGCTTTTTTAATATTGACTTCAGGATACAGAATGAGAACACGCTTCACTTTCAAAGCTTGCATAATCATAATGCCTAGTCTGGTCTTACCAAACCTTACACTAATGTTAAAGCAAGTCTTAGGATTACCATCTAGGTAATGTTGTACAGCCTCCTGCTGTAATTGATCTCTAATATCTGCCATGTTGCAAGAAAAATGTTTTATTTACTACAGATTCATAATCAGACTCAGTCATATCTTTTCTTCTTGGTAGTTCTTTAAACATACCAATCTGACCAAGAAAGCCTAAGCCTATTCGTACATCATCCTCACCAAAACTATTCTTAATTAGTCTTACGGAACGATAATACTTTGCACCATATTCATCCTTTAGTTTGTCTAGTTGATAACCACTAGGGTCCTCCACTTTATAACGCATAGGATCAAATAGTGCCAACACAACATCAGCATCGTTCTGAGTTGCTGAACTGTCTGCAAAATCCTCTAGTTGAGGTTCTACATCACCATTCTTGATACGCATAGGATTAGCAATGTCACGATTGAACTGGGACACTACTACAGGACTATATCCATAGAAGTCCCTGGCGTAACGCAGCTCATCAGACATCTTATCTATAGAACCTTTCTTTGTAGGGTGATCTTTAGTAAGCTTGAGCAAACCAATGTGATCAATAACTACAAGAGTTATTTCATTAGGATCATTAGGAACATATTTCTTGTTCCATTTGTCTGTTTGAATAATCTCTCCACGTTCCATAGCATGATCTCTAAGTTCTTTTGCTATACCTACAGGATTCTCTGGTCCATCGATGATGGTGATCTTCTCTTTCATTAACTCACCATACTCCTCATACTGCAAGAATAAATCATGTTCGTCATGACTCATCTTCTCAGTCCAGCCTAGCATCTTTCCTACAGGAATAATAACTCCATGATCTAGAAAGATCTTTCTACTAATCCATTTAGCATACTTGTATGTTCTACTACGCTCCATTGATCTATAGATAATCTTTAGATTAATACCAGATGTCTGGCCTTCTGGGCTAATAGACCAATCAAACGGATTAAGAACATATGCATCATCGATGAATGATGTTTTACCAGAACCTGTTAGACCACCTACAAGTGTATACATAGACTTACGAATACCAATGTATCTATTCAGTCTATCAAAGCCCATAGGAATCCCACCGTTCTTACCGCTTAAGCCATCTTCTACAGCTACTTTTAAATCTTGAAAACTCATAGCTTATTTAGTTCTTGTTTAACTTCGTCAAAATAATTTAGTGTATCCATAACTCTTTTATCATCAGGATTACTTATTGCATGGAATTCATACAATTCAATTATCTCATCCACTGCAATTAATGCAGATTTTTTAATAGCATCTGTAAAGAAATTCCTACCGCTTTTATCATAATTTTTAGGATAGCAGTCTTCGTATTTATCAAATAGCTCTATTGCTTTTTCTTTTGGTGTCTTCATATGTCTGTGCCTCCTACTGGTTTAACTGATTGTTTAACTACTGCACCAGCTCTAATCAAATCAATGAATGGTTCATAACTTCTTTGGTTAAGATATGTTATGGAGTTCTGCATAAACGATAGTTTATTCTTCTTCTCTTTATATGATGCTTCTTTCTTTAGATTAACATCATACTTCATTGCATCAATTAGTTCTTGTGCTGTGTATTCTTTCTCTGATAGAATTACATTGAACTTAATTCTACAGTCTTCTTTACCAGAACGTAAGGATCTGCTTCCCTGAAACTTAACTCCTAGATATTCAAAGGAATCAGTTCCAGGATAAGCTTCCCACCAGTCATCAAACTCCTGTGCTGAAATCTTAGGCTTCACGAACTTCTGTCGTGTCTTAGCTTTCAGATATTCAAGCAGCTTGGTTCCTGTTTCTGTTATCTTGTATTCTGCTGTAATCAATCCCTTTCTATGTAGGGATTGACATAACATTTGTAGTTTAGGATTATCTTCAGATATAAGCTTTACATCATACTGTTCGTGCAACATCATCATCAGGAACACCATGTCCATCGTATATCCTTTGGAAATCATATCTTCGAACTGTTCTATGCTTATGTCTATCTTCATCTTTAAATACTTTATCTTTGTCTACAACTTCTACTCTTGGTAGATGCTCATCTAGCATCTGATCAGCCAACAAATATACGAAATCTTTGGCTGCTGCGTGTTCATAATCTTCCATCTTTACATTGAATTTGTGTTTAAACCATACAATATTTTAGCCTTTGGTTTCTTTTTCAAAGCCTTTATCATTTCTCGTTTCTTAGCATCTTTTTTCTGTTCTT
Organism: Sediminibacterium sp.; assembly: GCA_040403975.1. GTDB lineage: Bacteria > Bacteroidota > Bacteroidia > Chitinophagales > Chitinophagaceae > Sediminibacterium. The sequence goes on along the minus strand of JBBAJS010000010.1, from coordinate 74,837 downwards.
CTTTCCAATATTCAGATACTTGATCCATAGTGATGAGTCCTTTTTGTAAAGCATTTTGAACTGCTTGATCACCTGTAGGCATATGTCTAGCAGCAGCTCTTCTACGCTTTGCTCTTCTTTTTTCTAGGGCTTCTTTGCTGAATCTTCCCATCTTTTTCTTTTTCATATACAGGAAATGTTATTTTGTCTTCATCTAAAGTTATATCTATAACCATGTATTCACCTGTTGTACCTAATGTATCAATCAAGTAGTATCTACCACCCGTGGCTTTACCTGCTACATCTATTTGATTAACTTGGGTGTGTCCCATTACTTGAACGTGCTTCTTTTTTAAGAATGTATCATGATTTGATCTTAGTAACGATAATGGTCTAATCCAAATGGGTGATGATGTGGGACTATCTCCGTAAGGATCCCATCCTGCAAATTCAAACACTTTAGGAGTGAACTTAAACTTATCATTAATCCATTCTACAACATTGTGTTCTACACTATAGCCATGGATAGTTAACCAATCATGACTAATACCAGCATGACTAAACAAGAATTGATTTAGTTGATAACACATCTGTAGATGTTCTTTGTTATCTTCTAGTAATTGCTGTATAGCTGGTGCTGCACCGCCTTGATATCCTGAATAATGCTCAGATACACCTCTCATATAGTGATAGTCATGATTGCCAACTAACATAATCACTTCAGCTTCACCTGATTGTTTGTATTCTACAATCTTCTTAAAGTTATCCATCTGCTCAGCAGCTGTATAATCATCATAGCTATCAAAGTAATCTCCTATAAATACCACTCTATCAGGATTTTCTTTTGCTACAATTTCTTTCCAATACGGACGACCATGTGTGTCCCCTAATACTACTGTTTTCATATTTCTATTTCTTTAATGACTTTTTCGTAATCGTTTTTCTTTTCTTTAAGATATTTAATGTATGTTTCAACATCTTCCATTCTGTGAAATGTTTTTTTACTTCGTGTTTCACCTAGAATTACATGCACTTCATATGTAACATCTACATGACAACTAGGTGAAACATATTCATATTCTTGAAAACGCGCTTTTCTAATCTCTTCTACTCTTACTTTCATTATTGTGTTATTTAATTAATATGTAAATAAATTCAGTTAATAAAAAAAGGAAAGTTAATCCTCCAAATAGACCTATTGTAATCAATGCGCCAATATTATCATCAACAAAATCATAGTATGGATTTTTCTTGACTAATTGTCTAATAGATGTAAACACAATCCATAATAAACATAATACAACTACTGCTAGTACTATAGCTAATAATTGTGTTCCTTCATCAGCACTATGATAATGATGATGATGATTGTTGTTTGCAGCATTTGCTGCTGTCATTGTTGCAATTGCAATTGCGGTTGATGCACTCATAATTATTGTGTGTTTAAAATGTGAATAAATAAAGAACTTTTATCAAGTTCTTGGTAAAATGCAATTCTTATTAGTATAATACAACTGCATGATGTATCTTTGTATAAAATAATTATACTTCTATGATACACTTACTACTCGCTGTTATGCTAATTTGCTCCTCATTAGGTGCTACACTCTCTAAATTCTCTAAATCAACCATCATACGTGCTGAACGCAGACATATGAAACCACTGATTTTAGATAAGGAAGTGTAAAAGAAAAGCCCCTGATTTCTCAGAGGCTTTTTTGTTTATATTACTAATGCATACTTTTGGACCGTTCGATGTATACCAAAGAACAACCCACCAAATACAAACTGACTTAATAGTGTATTACCAAAGAATGGTAATGCTGCTGTGTAGCATTCTATAAGTCCTTTCACATCATGTGTGTACATAGTTCCTGCCCATACCAATCCATTTGATAAAACAAAGAACATCAGAGCGGAGGCAATGTTTATAGACAATGCTCTCTCTGATTTAAGTTGTCCCATCACAGAGATCAATGCAAATATTACAACATTAGCATCTATTCCCCAAGAGAACCCATCATAGTACTGACTATACAGCATGTTGTTGATCATCATATTAGATAGAACAACAGCTATAGTTGTAGCAGCCCATCCTTTCCAGAAATGATGATAACCTGCATATAGAGCTAATGCTCCTAATGGGGAGAAGTTAGCCCATGCTGGTCCTGCTACAATAATAAATCTACTAGCAATTGCTACAATCACTAACAGTAATAACGTCCAGTTTTTCATCGATAGTAACCAATAAAAAACTTTTGTATTTTCTGCCAGAATGTAGGCTTTTCTATTAGATATGCTCTTGGTTCTTCAAAATCATATATACGAAGTCCTAAGTCTATTTCAAACATTGCCATAATCACCTCACCTCTTGATTTGTTAACCTTAAAGGTCTTTCTAATTAATGGTAGAGCTTTCTTACGCCATTCTTCTACTTGTGCTGTAGTCATTGTATAAACACGCCAGAACTCTGGTGTATTCATAGCATCTTCGTATGTGAGACCTATCATCTCCATCTGCATAGCTACCAACTTTCTGTTGATTGCTTCACGTTGTTTTTCTGTTCCTGCCATATTAGCCAAATAAATTTAATTGTTGCGGATCTACAAAGATAGGCTTTCTTCCTTGAAGTAGTATCTTATCTACCATCTTTTGTGCACGCTCTATATAATATTGTCTATTGATGTTATCCATAGGATGATCTTTAGATAGTTTATTACATACAGTCATCACCCATTCACCAGCTTCCACTTGTGATACAGGTGCAGCACCAGATGTAGAATCAGCATTCTTAACTTTCAATAACTTCTCACCTACATTGGATACATAAAACCTAATAAGTTTGTTATAGACCGTAGTTCCTGCTTCAGATTTTCCCTCGAAGTGGAAATCTCGTGTAGCTCTCTGCCGCATTGCAAAATCATAAATGTTTCTATGCCCCATAATATATTCACTGACAGGCATGCCACTAATGAAGAATTGTTCCAATGCCATAGGCACAACCCTAGCAGACTTGTTCTTATGCAGCTCAAAATCAGTGAGGAAATCACCTTTTTTCTTGATTCCTCCATCTGTTTTAACTGCGAGGTAATCGTTGACCGTTGAGAATATAATCTTGCTATAGTCTGTTCTTTCGAGTTCATATTGTGTTAGTTGTGACCACCAAGCATTTATCTCATGCATCTTGTCTAGGTCGGTTTTCTTAATTCTAATAGTTACACCGTCTGTATTAGCAGAGATAGCATGAATACCAGCTAGTTCATATGCTTCTATAAGCATCATCAAAGACAATTCACCAGTGATAGTAGTGAACATGGTCAACTGTCTGTCATAGATCCAGTTCTGCATATCAGAACTCTTACCATAGACAGAGTTAACAGCTAGTTTCAACGCTCCTACAATACCAGCTATCTTCTTGTCTTTCTTAGCCAACGGTTTAAGTTCCAAACGCTTATTAAACATTTGTTTATAACCCTCAAGAAACTCCTTACCAAGGTGAGCGGGATAGCGACCATTATTGATAATAATAGCAGGATAGTAACTAGAAACATCCCAGTCAATAATCTCATATTCTTCATTAGCTTCAAATATTTCTGGTTTGTTCTCTGTATGCAAACCACCTTTCATAAATGAGTAGGTATTACCATAGAAATCTATATGTTCTTTAAAATCATCTTGCAGCCCTAGCGTTGTAGCTTTCATCTTCTTCAAGAATGTCTGTAGCTGTGTAGTTTTAAATGTAACATATGGTGCAATACAGTTCTTCACCTTGATTTCTTTTCTAAAGAAACCTTTCTTAGGTAGATCACTATATTGTATTTTCTTTTCTTGGCAATAATACTTCTTAATCATCTCATCACCAATCTTACTATCAGAATAGTTAAGACAAGGTATACCGAATTCTTCCTGTATATCCTGTCTTAGTTCTATCTGATTGTTTCCTTTGTATAATGGATGATCGCATTGACCTGTAGTTATCTTATAGAATTCATAAGTAGCAAACACGTCATTCTTACAATAGTCACGAGTGATATCAATCTCTTCTTGTGTCATATCCACCTTTGTATGGTGAATGGGCATCTCCTCAATATTCTCAAGATCCATCTCAAACTCTAGTCTTTTCAAGGAAACCATACGATTTTTATTGTCGTAGTGGTTCACCTTGAATAAGTCTATTTGTTTGAATGATAAGTCTTGTTCTCTGTATTCAGGAAACACCTCAAAGTTTGCGTCATGAATGACATCAGCAGCCTTCTGGGCAATCATAGCAGCAATCTCTAGATTGTCCTTGTGGTGCCAATTCTCATAGTTTCTGAGTATCCATTCAACAACTTGAGCATCGAATCGTAGATTGTTATAGCCTACAAAGTGAAAATCTTTATGATCATCAATGAATTTAACCATTGCATCAAGATTGTTATGCCACTTGCTCACCATAAACTCGTGACATTCCTTTGTTTCAGGCTCGCAGACATTCATCAGGAAGAACTCCTGCATGGTCTCGATGTCATAGATTAATACTTTCATTATCTGTAGTTATCGTTATAGAATTTTCTAACAGCACCACCTAATTCCATATCATTAGCATACTTGCTAATATAATCTTTTGGAATACTGATGTGCTCAATAGGTGTAGTGCCTTTCTTGTAGCAATTGCCACAAAGCTGCCCCATACCATCTACGTAGTTAAATCTATAATCTACACTCACTGTTTGGTCATATTGTGTTTCTATGCCACATATTACACATTTGTCTTTTCCCATTGTGTTATAGTTTAATTGTAAAACGTTCTTTCATTTTTGTTACTGTTTCTTCTGGTACAGTGTGTACACTAGGATTACCATGTCTATTCTCTACAATTAGAGAATAAACACGATACCCATACTTTTCAGCCATTTTGAAATATGGCTCCATTTCCCACTCTTGGGTGAATGTATTAGAAACTACAATCCTGTGAATACTATCATCCATCCAAGTATCAACTACATCTTGACACCAATCGTGTGCATTACGTAATTTTTCAGCAATGAATTTATATTCACGTGTTGCAGGATTAACGAAATACATATCAGCTTCGATGTGATGTTCACTAAGTGTTCTTCCAAATGTTGACTTACCTGCTCCAGGAACGCCTCTTAATAATATTAGTTCTTTCATTTTGTTAATGGCTATCGCCAACATTATGGTTTTCACTGTAAATATAATAATCAGGATTGATAACTTTAGCAACTTTTCTACGATCACCTGTATAATATTTAATTACAATACCTTCATGTGGTACTTTTGTTCCTTCGATAAAGTTATTGAATACAAATTCATTTTGTACCTCCTGTGACCAATCACCGAAGTGTAGAACTTCAACATAAGATAATTTCAATTCCTTTTCAAATACTCTCCAAGCATGGTAAGTACTCAAATACACACCATTTTCTTCAATATCAAATCCAGTAAATTTAATAGTATCTAAACCATATTCATAATTCTTTTGGATTCCTTTACCATATATTTCTCCATAGATGATAAAACCAGTACCTAATGTTTCAGGAGTATATTTTGCTTTAACGTATTCCCATAATTTACTCTTAACATCTAATTCATCAGCTATAGTTTTCCATACATCCGCATCATAGAATCCTTGTGTATCAGATCCTTTCTCTACATTGTGTGAACCATAAACAAATTCATAATCAATCCATTTATCAGCTATTCTGATTAACTTCTTGAAACGATCCCATAGTGATAACTTAGTTTTCTTAATAATACCGTAACGAGCATTTGTGCCATGAATCTTACGAGTGATTTCAACTGTATCTTCTTCAGTAAACATACCTGGTACGTTTTTGTAGTTAGGAAACTTGTAATAGACATGGAAATTAGGATTGTCCTTGTATTTAATCTTACGTCCTCCAGCTAATTGTACTTGTCTAACTGGTGGTTCGTATTTAGTAATACCTAACACTACCATCATGTCCTTACCTTCTGATTCCTGGTTTAAGAATGCTCCTGTACTTAAAAATCCTTTTGTAGAAGGAATGATAAGACATTCAGAATATACACCACGTAATTTGATAGTTCTTACACGTCCACCTTTACGTAAATAGTTAGTTACGCCTAATCCATCAGATAATTCTTCAGGAATGATAGCATCTGTAGTAGCAATGATAGCTAATTCACCTACTGTGTGCTCATCTTTCTTACTAATGCAGTTCCATCCATTGACTACTACTAATTCAATCTTATCTGCTCCTTCTATAGGTTTGATTTCTGAAATCCTTCCTACAAAACATACTGAATTATTATTTTCCATAACTTAATCTTTAGTTGGTTTTAATTCTTTTATTCTATTTTCCTTACCTGCAAGTATACCTCTAGCAAACCAATATTGTTTAGTTTCATGTTTTTGCTCTTTATCCATTTCCTTGGCTTGCTTGAATAAATTATTCTGATGTTCCCATACTCGGTCTCCCCAAAAATCAAATTGTTTTTCTAGCCATTCTACAGCTGTTTGTTTATTTTCCATCATTTTTCAATTCTTCTTTTATTGTTCAAGTGTGTGCACTATCCTCCCATTTCACCCGTATCACGCCAGTCTGTGTTACCCCATTCATCTTTAATTTTAACATGATGGTGATGATGATGAACAGCAGGTTTACTCTTTTCTACAAGTGACATAATCTCTCTTGTTAAAGAACCTGCTGTTTTAGTACCATCAATAGTCCATTTGATGACAGCATTTTCTATAGCACTATATAGTTTATTCTCGTCCATCATCTTGTTGTTTATATTCGTGAATAACTTTTTTCTTTGGTGATAGATATTTAATCCTTCTCTCAATAACAATTTCTGCATCTGCTTTAGAATTGCACATTGAATGATACTCTCTATCGTTATTCCAAGTAAAACCTGGAATCATATTATCTAAATATACCCATCGCAACCACCTTTTTTCTTGTGGGTAAAAACGGTTGTCAATTTCTATTATTCTATACTTTTTCATTTGTCTTGTTGTTTAGCTAATTCAATTAGTTTATCAATACAAGCATCCTCTGCTTCTTCGTAGGTCTTAAATGCTTCGCTGTCCCAATCTCCGTAGCGAACTACATAAATATTTCGCATAAGCCTTGATGGATGCATATGGGCATCATACTTATCCCTAAACCATCTAAATACTTGTTGTTTTAGTGGGGCAGGTGTATCTAATCCGTGTCTAAAAAATGATATTTCTAATTCTTCATTAAATAGATAATTAGCTAAACACCTTTTGTCAAACCCTAATTCTATCAATGCTACTGCTTGCTCGTAGCTAACAAACTCCTTTTCCATTGTCTTATTATTTATCTATGTGAATAAGAAAACTAATTTTACGTTTGATTGTTGGATATGTTTCCATTAACCATATACTGAGTGGACTTGCTCCAAACTCATCATCAATGTGAGCCTCTAGGTAAGTGTGTTCTTTAAGTCCACGAAATACTTTACTCTTTTGTAATTCTTGAGGTATCTCTGAAAGTTTAATTACTGATCTTGTTATCTTTTTCATTTTTAATGTTTTGAAAACTCTGTTGAATAATCTATAATCTTATAAAATCTTTGTTGTTGCCAACCTGCCTTTTTTATGCGTCTTTTCTTGTAATCAACATACTTATAGAAAGTAAAGTTACCAAGTTTATGCTTCTGAAGCATTATACGCATAGTACAGCCATCACATACAGTCATCATTGTCAGTTTGTTACCTGAACGTTCAAACATTCTTTGCATCGTGTTTAAGTCGTGTTCATGTTCACACCATGGACATTGCATATTAGACTCTTCAAATCCTTATCTTGATCTAATTGTTTTTTCTTTCATTGTCTTCTTTCTATTTTAGCACGTTGTTTACCGTCTATAGTTACAATCTTAAAGAATATCCAACCTCTGTCTGTAAATTCAAAATCTTTACAATCATCTGGAGCTATTCTTAATGTATTATGAAAGGTTCCTCGCTCATAACTAACTGTCCATCCATTTGGTGTTAGTTTCATGTAACCTTTGTATACATCTTTCATTATTCTACACGTTTAACATGATGATCAAATTCAAATCCAGAAGCTATAGGTTGTTTAGACATGATCTTTAGTATTTCTGTATAGCTAATTGGATCCATCCTATTACCATCCATTCCTACATCCATCATCTTACCCTTACCTATTCTTCTATGTGGAGGCAAATGTACATGACCGTGTAAATGAATTACACTATCGTTCATTTTATTCCATGACATAATTGGATAGTGCATCAGTACAAAGTTGTGTTCTTTGTTTACTTCTAATTCAACGTATTGATTAACTGAAGCAAATATATCTTTGATATTGTTTCTATTACGATCAATGTGATGATCATGATTACCTAATACTAAGTGAACATTATTGCAATGGATTCGATCCCTGAATTCAGGTATTGATTCAAATCCACCAAATGACCAATCACCTAAGTGTATAAGAATATCATCTTGTCCTACAGCAGCATTTATACCATTTACAATACGATCATTCATCTCATCTAATGTTTTGAAATCACGTGTTACATCTTCAGCATCTGTCCAGGAAGTTACACCTCTACAGATGTTCTTGTGGTTGTAATGAGTTACGTATCGGAGGTAAAGAATAATCTTTGACCTCCGATTAATTTAATTTTTATGTTCATAATTTATTTCTTTTTATTATCATATAAACAGTAGAATATTTTAAATTTAATATTTTACATATTTCGAGAATAGAATAATCTTGTTTTAATAATTCATGTATATTCTTTTTTCTATTTTCAGATATTTCAGTTCTTCCTACTAATTTTAAATCTATTTTATCCCATTTTCTATTAAGTGTAGGAAGACCAAGTTCTATGCATTTTCTCTTAATATCTTTTATTATTATAGAATTTGATAAGTTAGATCCAGCATACCCATCAGTTGTTATGCTGTGAGAAAAAGAAGGATACATATTTTTTAAAACATTTGACCAACTTGAATGACATTTAATTCTAATTATACAATCCTTTCTTCTGTGTTGATATCCTATACTCCCATCGCCATCTAAAAATCCTATTGCACAAGCAAATAATTTCTCTTCAGATAATGATTCTAAATTTGGAGGATTTTCTGTTTTATTTGATTGTATGTTATATTTCTCTTTTAATTTTTGCATGACTGATGTACGCATTACTGATATTTTACATTGATCGTATTCACGGTCTTGTAGTTTAACTTTTGCATATTTTACTTCAGTATCTAAAAAATCTGCTAGTTTTTTTAAGTGTTCTAAATCTTTTATACTTAAACTAACAACTATTCTATTTTTAGATGAGAAATGTCCGTCCGCTAATAAAAATCCTAACCAATAAAAAGATACCAACGTATCATCTAATAAACGACTACAATTTCCTTTTTTCATATATTTAGTATTTATATACAAATATAATAAAAAATATCATATATGTGTATCAGATGTAAAGAATAATTGTTGGTGTTGTTCTAATTTAATCTTCATGATTTTCTCCAAATAAATCATCTCCTTTATAATCAGGATGATGCTTGTTCATATAATCTATTCCTTCAACCCATCTCCAGACTATAAGTCCAGAGATGAGGAAGATAATAACTATTGCCATGTTTGCAATGCAGTTTTAGGTGTACTAGTTTTAATAGAGCGTAAGCCCCATTTTTCTAAGTATCGTTCTTTTTCACGAAGATACTCTTTCTTCAACTCTTTGTCAATGTGCTCAAAGGTTGATTGTACAGTGATTCTTTTATTCGTGTGCATGAATATAAATTTTAACTCTGTGCCAAAACAAAAATTGAGCAGGATTTTCCTGTTCATCATACTGATCTTGTGCAAGCTGAGCTGCATCATATGCAAGTTCAGCAAAGGTTTTCATAAGCTCCTCAGCTTTTTCTACTTCTGACATAATTAATCAATTTTAGACCATACATAATTACTCACCTTATCCCAATCTACCCAATGAGGTATAGACATACTTTGTACTGGTTCTCCACAATAGGAAACCATTCTAGAATCATAATCTAATTCTATATCATCAGGCATACCATGACCATCAGCATCGTGACTATAACCATCTTCACGATAGAGACGATAATCAATCTCCAATTCACACCACAGATCATCTTTGTCTGGGTGGACACACTCGTAGTAGAGTGTGCCCGTATCAGTCCTAGACATCTTAATCTATAATTTTAGAAATGAAACTACGTTCTAACGTATCCTCAATGTTCTTACGAGCACGAGAATAAGCTACATCTAATTCTACTTGTGTAAACAAGAACTCATGGACATGTCCATTAGTCTTTAGTAATACAGCATGATATGTATCATTTGCAGTCTTTTTCTTATTCTGGTTGATTACCTCAACCACATTACCTACGCGTGTTTTAACAGACATAATTTTCTTTTTTTAGATTAAAAATAAATACGAATGTGATCTTTGCAGATTGTTACACGAGATGGTTTACAATCAAACGTAGATCCTTCTGACATTTGTAATTCCATTTCTTGTACTGGCGGTAACATCTTTTGCACTGTTTTTACAGGTTTTTCAACAACGATTTTAGCAACAGGGACTGGTTCACTAATAGAAACTGGTTGTTTAGCTAACTCTCTTTTAATTCTTGCTACTTTTTGATACAAACATGGAAATGATAAACCCCAAGACATGTGAAACTTACGAGTGATCTCTGTAGGATTTAAACCAGCATTCAATTCTTTAGTAATTAAATCAACTTGTTCTTTAGTATAAAAGAAAGTAGTTTTCTTTGATGAACTAACTACTTCAACTGGCTTAGCCTTACTTCTAACAATACCAAGACTCATGCGTTCTCTGTATATTCTATTGTATACAGACTTCTCTGACTTACCAATTTTCTTTGCAAATTTTCTTGAATCTCGATATACGTTATTAGTTGTTTTTGCAATTTCTAATAATTCTGCATTTTCTTGTGCTGTGTATTGACTCTTTCTCATTGTTTCTGTGTTTTTAAAGAATTTAAGTTTCATTTTTTAGATTTTTGCGATACAACACATAGGTGAAGTATCTTTGTAGGAAATAAAAATATAATCCCCTTCTTCTGTAGTAATTTGTTTTTGTTTCAAAGGACCTATTACATCTATAATTTTTAAGATGTTTTCTTTCCTAAGTTCAAAGAAACGCTTTATAGTAGCTAATGTGCCACCTTTGGTTCTTAAAGAGAAAGTCATAATGAAATTCTTCTTAAACTTAGCAACGTGTTCTTCGTGATTAACAATACTTCTACAGAAATCCAGATCATACAATGTGTCATCTTTAACATCAGCTTGTATGATATCTCCTAGAGTATAACTCATAGGAACATCCTTACTTAGCTTAGATAATTGATTGATCATTGTTGTATTATCCATTTCATAAATTTGAAATGTGTCATAGCCTTTAGTTTTGCACCATTCAATATATTCATTGATATCTGGTCCAGCTAATCCGACTATGTTCTTGAACTTAAAGTATTCCATAAGGAATTCTCTCGCTACTTTCTTTCTAGTAGCATCCATGTATGTGTGTTTTAACATGCTATTTGAATTTTAGCTATTCTTCTTCTTCATCTTCATGAAGATCATGTTCTGTCCACTCTACATCTTCATCACTCCATAGATTATCCATTGATGTGACTACAACTAAACCATCTTCTAATACTGGCTCGTTAGTCTCATCATCAAAGTATAATGCTATGTATCCTTCATCTTCCATACTAATATAGTTCATGTCATCTATTGTAAAATCAAATAGTTGACCGTCTTGCTCATAATATGCAATCTGATCTGGATATGCAACGACTTCTGGTGGTACATCTGGATTAGAGTTTATAGCTCTAATTAAATAAGGCTTAACGGGTAGTCCGTTATGCTGTAAATATTCTTCAATATTCCGTGGTAGCTGTTCTAGTTTCCTCAAGTGCAAATATGAATGCTCATTTATAGTGACACTCATAGCAAACAACATTCCAACCTCCAGATTGGTCGGTTGATACGAGTTATAAATTAGTTTGACTGGTTCGTACGCCATGTTACAAATCTCTTAATTTTGATAATTTAGATTCTAATTCTGCAATCTGTGCAAGCTTTTGCTTCTCTAGTACTTCAGCACTATTCTTTTCATACTCGAAGATAGTGGAGAATGCTCTATCATAGATAGCTTGTAAGTCTTCAGCTGTAGCATCACCGTTGAAAGTAATTGATGTGTGATCTTTACCATCAGGATACATTGTATGTACAATCACTTTTACATTAGCATTATAGGTCAAATTAAAGAAACTATAATCATCCGTACAATAAGCTGTAAGATCATTAGCAAAGACCATAAATTTATCAAAAGGCTGAATACCATTCTTCTTTACATAATCTCTAGCATACGTAGCTAGGGCCACCAACTTATCAATTTCCTGCTTCATCATCTTTTCCTAATTTGATTTTAACATCTCTTTTGTTATTAAGATCATCAACAAGTTCATCTTTGTTGTCTTTCATGAATTGCTTGAATCCACTAATAATCTCATCAGCCACTTGATGTTCTAACATATCAAGTTTAGCTTGAGCTGTTACCAATTGAATAAAACGCACATAAGCAATGCCCACCCAAATTGCGCAATTCAGACTAGTTAAATAGTCTTCTTTTGTTAACATTTGGTACACATACAAACCAAACACTACCCAGTGTAATGCGTGTAGGAAGAATGATCTTCCTGATCTTTCAATAGCAATTTTCATTTGTTCTAAAATTTAAAGTGTGAGAAAATAAAAGAGCTCAAAGACAAAGTCTAAGAGCTCTATGAACCATTTATTCATTTAATCATTATTTTGCGAGCTTAATCTTACTAAAGATTTCTTCTACATTCTCTACAGGACCTACAGCATTAAGACCAATAACAGAATCATATCCAAAGTTATCAAAACTTTTTATGGTTTTCTGATCCATTGGAAAACCTAATCCACTGTCTGTATTTACATCACAATTACTCCATGCTGTAAAGATATTATCTCTATAGCTACCAACACAAAACACTGGAGCAAATAATGTCCAGGAGAATCGCTGTTGAGCTGATTTAACTCTTACAGATAGTTGACTATGATTAAAGCCCTTATGAGTTCTTGTAGAAAACGCACAATAATACACCTCTGTAGTAATACCAGCTTGTTCCAATGCATAAATAGTTGGAATAGCTGTCTTAGCTACACGTTCAAACGCAGATTTATCAACACTTGCACTCCCACAAATGTTAATAGCAATCCTCACTGTTGGTTTTCTGGCAGCTTTAAGACTAACAAAGTATTTATCCTCACCAGCTATAGCTCGTGGGACAGAAAGTCTAGATCCTACATCCATAAACTTAGGTTTTCTACGATATGTCATAGCGTTAGCCATCAATTTCTTATAGCTCTTATCAGCCATAGTTGATTTAACTGCATCTAGACACATGTCTTTACCCTTTTTAGGATCAAATCTTACGCTTTCAAACTGTGATTTACTTCTGTCATCACCATAACGCCAACTTTTCTCATCACTCTTTCCGATTTCTTCAATGCGATCTCTATTATTTTTAGGCAAATGGTCTATACCTTTTGCTAATAAAGCTTTAGCATCACTGTGTTGAAAGAAATCATCTACAGAGTCATAATGCATGTGAATAAGATTGCCTTCTTCTTTGACTATTCTCATTATGCTGCTAAAGTTTCAGGAAACTCTACTCCTACAGTTTTGAACAAGTCTCTACGCAATGCATCATCCCAGTGTTCAGACATCATTGTAAGAATGTCTTTCTCTGTAAAACCATTTTGTAATAGCACTGTAGCATCGTACATAGAACGAGTTGAGAAATTCTCACCATCTACTTTCTTAGTTACATAGTTTCTGACCTTAGTAAAGAACTTGTAATGCTTACCAGCAATGTTCTTCTCCAATTGTGGATCATAATCAATGAAGATACGACACATCTTGAAACGATCTAAGAATGCAGCATCCTGCATCTCACGTCCTTGATATTCTACAGAACCAGAACCCCAGGTATTACCTGCTAAGATACAATAGAAATCCTTGTGCTTCTTAGCTATAGTTTTACCCTTACGGTTTGGTACAGCAATCATACCAGTTCTATCGAATGCTGCGTTTAGAACAACAGCAATAGATGGAGACATAGAATCATACTCCAATTATTAGGTTTTCGTTTAGTCAAGTTATCATCTTAACATAAAAAACCATCTAAGGCTTTCGCCAAAGGATCGGACTATATCTTAATTATTTTATATTTTTTCTGAACTAAACCAGTTTTCTTAGATATAAAAACTTTACCTGGCTCAATAGAATTTGGACAAATTACTTTACCAAATTCAATAATAGAATCATAATACTTTACATCACCAGGATCTAATGTATTAATCACCATTATTTTTTGAGACATTCCGTTTTTTCTATCCATATATCTTTGTTTTTTATCAACATATTTAGGTAGTTCTCCTTTTTCATAATCTTCTAGAAATGCCCATCTATAATTATAAGCAGAAAATGCTTTTTTATTACAAACTACACCAATTCTAGAACTTCTGACAAAGCCTAACTCTCTTTCAGCATCCCTTATGCTGTTATGTTGTTTAACAAAAGATCCATCTATGTTTAATTGAACTATAACCTTTTTTCTACATGCATTAGAAGAATCAACAGAATTTTGAGTTCTATCAACAATAATACCATGTCCTCCAGATCTTATATTAGTTAAGTTGTTATACTTATTAATATAATAGTTTTCCTTTTCTTCCCATTTATCAAACGGAATATTATCTTCTAATAAAGATATTAAAGGAAGTTTTCCTTGTTTATTACATTTTCTAAACCATTTATCTTTATGAGTAGGGCCTTTTCTTTTTAAGGCTTCATACTTATGACTAGAAAAACGATTATCTAAGGTGTTAGTTGTAAAACCAACATATCTTATTTCGTAACTAAAAGGATCAATCAAACAATAAATTCTACCAGTTTTCATAAACATACATATATGATATCATGTATGCAATATAAAAATAATTCTTACCTTTTCCAAATAAATTGATTAAAAATATTTGTACTCTCCTACAAAGGAGATAGTCTCTGAAGGTTCCCCTATTCAGGGCTTCCCTGCTGATTACCCATTTACATCCTTGATATTTTTAGCATTCACGCCTACCCTTATTTCATGGTTACGTTGTAGCTATCTCGGCTTTAGGGCTTCCAGCAATTAAATAAGTACGGACAAGTTTATAGTTTATCCACCAAGAATACACCACCATTCTCATAGAAATCTAAGAATGAAGACTCTACATAACCGTCAATGTTAGCAAAACCTACTAACTCTGACTTAGAAGCTTCTAGATTACAAGAGAATGCACCATAGCGTAATCCCATAACTTCAGCTGCTTGCTTAGCCATAGTTGATTTACCTGATCCTGAAGGGCCTACAATCATAGCTTGCTTAAACAACTGTAGAAATGTTACCATCTTTGGTAATTGCTCGTGCTTGTCATCAAGAGAGAACTCATATTTCTTATCTTGACCTAATTCAATAACAACTTGCTTAGAAGTTAAATAGTCTTCTACAACCTTTGTCTTGAATTCTACAAAATCACATCCAATAGTCTTTTCAAACTTTTGATATAATTCTGTTTCAATCATTTGCTTCTTCTGATCTACAAGAGCTAATACATCATTACGATGCTTCTCAAACTTCTTTTCAGACTCTCTGAAGTGAGTTTGTGTAGCTTGTGACAATGCTGCTCCTACAATCTCAGGAGGAAGTGTTAATTGAAAACCACCTTGTGGTGTGTAATCAAACTGTTGTGGTTCTGCACTTGATCTTTCTGGGGGCATTTCTTCTGTTTTTTGTGTGAAAAATTGTGATAAATAACCTATTGGATATTCTTGCTTTTGAGAACTGCGTGAGACATACCAATATCCCTTGTGATTCCAGCAAATAGCTTTTGCTTTATCTTTCTGAGATTGGTCTCCCTCTGGAGTTCTTGTACTGCGTAAATATCTTTCTAGATTAGGTGCAATAGTCTTACATTGTCCCTCTTCAGGAAATTCTGCATCTTTTGGCATAGGAATAGAATCTGTAGCTTTAATTGCTGATTCAGAATACCATGCATCACTAGCAATTTTATAATAGAACTCACGTTTATCTTCTGAGAAACAAACATCTTCTATTGTAACACCCTGACCATATTCATCTGCTTCATAACCACCATGATATTCATAACCATCTTGTATAGGTTTTACATTAATGAATGCATGATTATTACGATCTTTTAAAGGAAGCAGATCGATTTTATCTCCTGTTTTATACTTTGGTATATCAAATCTAGGTACACCTTGTATTTCAGCCCACTTACCATTATCATAAACATGTGCATTATTTCCGTCAGCATCATCAATGAGTATATTACGCTTAGTATGATCATACCATCTTGCTCTAACTGGTTGATGGTTCGCAAAAGATGTACCTGATAATGATTTGAAGTATCCATCTTTGTATTTCTCCATTGCTATTTGTAGCAATTCATCTTGAGAGTCTACAAACTCTAGATCATACTCACCTTGACGACCAACACGAGCTGTGTCTTGATCACCATCTGAATATTCAATAAGGATTACCTCTTTGTTGTCTTCGTATCCGTGATCTATAATTTTAGCAAGAGTATCTTTTCTACAATACTCACTTATACATCTCACCGTAATTCCAGGTAAATAATATCTTACTTTTTCCATTTCTTTTTTCTTATTAATTTTTCTCAATAGACTAGTTATAAAATTCATAATTGAATTAGTTATTAAACTATAATGTGTTTAATTAGAGAATGAGAGTAGTATTATCTACTACTCTCTTATCCTCTGTTTCACACACAACTGTTAATCTTCATCATCTTCAGAACTACCCATTCTGAACATGCCGTCATCTTTCATACGTTTAATACCATCCATAGAATCTTCTACAATCTCTAATACATAGCGTGATGATTCTTCTTCATCAATCATCGCTTTGAATAAGTTAAAGTCATAGTTAGAATTCTCCACTTGACGAATAAGCTTTCTAAATGGCTTTAATGGCCTAGCTTGCTTATCCATCATAGTCTCAAGATGCTTCTCAATTGTCTCTCTAGTCATAGAATCACCAAAATGATCTTCTGCTGCTTCAATCAACTTAGAACGTAACTTGTAATCTTGTGATGCTGCATCAAATGCTTGTACAGCAGCCACTAATGTGTTTGTCATCTCAGCTCTTGTAGCAAATAAGAATGTCATGAATAATCTCTCCATCTCTGTGCTTGCGTATTGTAGAGAGCGTGATAATACACCTGTTTTTGTACGCAATACACGAGGTGCTGTACGTTCTTCACCCTTGTAATCTCTTTGAACAATAGAGCGTGCTACAATTGATTCAAAGATGATAGCAGTCTCTAATCTGTGAGCTTGCTCTTCTGTTAAATTGAATGACTCATACATCTCGCTTGAGTCATGGTTAAATTGGATCTTTTCCATTTGTGTGTTATTTAAAAATTAATACTCTGTTTTAACTAGTTCTCGTACTTCATCTATAGAATAGAAGTCAACACTATCTGTAACATCTTCCAGTTTCAGCTTTGTGCTCTTACAATCTCCTGTAGTACGATCTAACCCTAAAATTAATCCTCTTCCATGTATAGGCATTACATCCTTATACTGAAAGAATCTACTGTTCTGTGTGAGATATAATAATCCCTCTTCATCTACCCATAGATCATTACCATTAGGTAGATGTACACATTCTACAGTTGAACATCCAATAAGCTCATACATTTGTTGTAATATACTTGCTTCATCAATGAGTGTAACTTCTCTTACATCATTGGACCACGCATCAATAACTATAGCTCTCATTTTGTTAACAAGCTATGTATTTTCATGCCTACTATTATTCCCAATAGAAAGCACGACAGTTGAACAATAAAATCTTGCATTTATTCTAAATTTGATATTATATTAAAATTACCCAATACTATTACTTTCTTACTATCAGTATCAAATGCGATACCTTTACCACACATTCTAAACTGATCAGTGTGATATGTACCATGTTCTGTTTCTATAATGTATTTCTTATTACCAGGAATACGATTAAATATATTATAGAGAACACCACATGTTATCATGCCTCCTATGAATATCACTAGAAACCATCGTAGTGCTTCACGTTCTGTTGCTATCATCATGATTCTTTGCTATTATGAAGATTACATAAATCATATACTGCTTTAACTAAGTTTGTAGCAGCAGCATAATCTCTTGGTTTAAAGTTTGGCCAATTACCATCTTTTGTGAAATAACCATAATGCTTAGTTGCCAGCTGTAGTTTTCGTGCTTTATTAATTTTAAGAGCATCAAACACTACCGCATTATTATATCCTTCACACTCTAGATAAGTATTTTCTACTATGTAGTCATATCTTGTATCACCAACTCTAAATACTATTTTGTCTCCGTGTTCTAATTCTTTCATAAAAATGTTTTGTTTGTGAGGCATAAAACAAAAAAGGACTGACGCATAAGATCAGCCCTTTATTCTACACCTCTATGAAAATCAATTAACCCTATTCTTTTCTCTTTTAAATATATACAAGAATATAACTCCTACACATAACAGACCAAATGCTGTATATGTATTACCAACAACAATATGTTGTACACATGCTAGTAACAAAAGGATAGTCATAGCTAACCAAATGTATATTTCCATAAACTTATAAATAAACTTCATAATGCTATATTAAATGTTTTTAGATAGTTTATAGATTCTATACCATTGGTATAATATAATCATACCCATAATTACAAATACAAGAGGTAAAATGATACAGAATAATATTACATTAACCTCTTTGTATGTAAATCCTGTAGATCGTGCTATTTCAATCAATATCTCTACACATATATCATATGCAATAGTGACAATTAAATCTGATGTAGTCATTTGTGTGTTAAATTAAATGAATGAATAATTAAAAAGCAGTTTGAATTCATGCTTAGGAATAATAGTTTTAATAAGCCAGTGTCTATTAACTGTGCATAGTAGTCAGGACAGGTACTGCCCCTGTTGCTTGGTCTTTTGCCTTTCAGCGTCACCCACGAGTTACTTTTACTCTACCTGACTAAATTTGCTGGTCGCCAACAACCCCCAGCGTGGTACTTATGGTTTTGTCTCTAATGTTTCAAGAGTTGACAAGTATGTACTTACACCATTAACTCGAATTGGCTTTAAGGTAGTAGTCAGGACAGGATTATTTTAAACTTGCCCTATATCTTTTGACCATCATATTATGAATAGCCTTACAATCGTCACATCTACAACCTCTATTGTATGCTCCTTTACTAGGATGCTTCTTAAGCTTATCATGATCTATACCACCTAATAACTTAATATTACCTTTATCAAATCCATCTTGCCAGTTATCTTTAGGAGAACCAAGAAATAAATGTTCAGGATTAACGCATTTACGATTATCACAAGTATGACACACATACATTCCTTTAGGAATATCACTATTGTGTATCTCGTATGACAATCTATGTGCATCAATGACTTTACCATTCAGTTTAAATGCACCATATCCTGATTTACCTCTTAGTCCTGCTGTCCATAACCAACAAGTATCAGTCTTATTTACTTTATCAAAGAATCTTTTCATATATCTATTGTTTTGTATACACTAATATACGAACCTTTGTTTAATAAAACAATAGAAGAGAGAAGTATTTCTACCTCTCTCATTCTTATTGCTAGTCGAGGACAGGATTCGAACCTGTATTACTTGCGTTCCGACATCAGGTTGCGATCCTAATGTATCAAGCGTTACCACTTCTAAGCGTCTACCATTCCGCCACCTGACTATTCCCTTTTCTCTGTATCTTGTTATGTCAGTCAATCATTTCTCGTGAGTTATTCCAACATAACAAGAATACAGAAAAGAACTTAGAATATAATGTTGAATGTATATGTAAGCCACCCAAACATTAATTCTCTCTTACCATCAGCATCTATAGAGATTGCTAATAATGGTAATAATATCCATGCTTTACCTTTGTTTCTCATAATTAATATCCTAAAGTTTGTAACAAATACTCATTAGCAGCTAAGACTATCTTACCACGTGTATATCCTATGTACATATAAGACTTTGCAATCTGTTTAAATACATAATACTCACGCACTGTCAATGTTATAATGATTTCATTTCCCATGTCTATAGAGATTTATATAGAGAGACTATTTAAAGTCTCTCTTATGTTTATCATATTGTAACACACCAAACAACGCAATTAAACTGAAGAATGTAAATACAATACAATATCCTTCAGTGTGTATTGGATCAACAAACAATCCAACCAAACATGTAGTCATAACTACCATAGCCATAATCTGAATAATCATAGCACCAATCATTAACTTTCTTCTATGGCTGCGTACAACAGCCTCTAGTTTAATTTGACTTAAATCTTTCATAAAGGATTAATATTTAAAAATGAATAAATGAATTTATATATCCCTCTGCATTCAATTGTAATAGGACATACAGATGTGCTATATGTTTTTTATTTAACAACCTATTACAATTGCTCAGCCTTGGGAACTGAGAATGATGCATTATTTCCCTCTGCATTCAGATAAGCATATTACAAATGAATAGGATGTTAGCGTTCACCCTTTGAAATATGTATATACTTATCTGCTATCCCTTGGGAAGATAGAATGATGCATTAATATAGTAGAGTTTCACTTCGCTTTATATCTCTACTAAACCCCGCTTCTAGGGCATTGGTATATTATCAGTCTACTTCAAGCTTCAAAGAATATAATATATATATCCTCCTATCTATATATGTCAACAACTGACTTGCAACTTCTTCATCTATATACCAGAGACTATTCTCCCAATAGAGAATACTATCTTACTAATGCTATATAATACATTACTATAAGCATTTAACGATTGATTAAAACAACTATATTTAACCTACAAGGTCTACACCTCACCATTAATACTTACACAAAAGTTTTCCTATATATATAGAGAAAAAAACTTTTTCATATATAATAGGAGAGAAAGTTACCAATCTCTCCTATTATTAATGTAATTACACTGTTAATGCTAATAGACTATCAATCGCAGATTGAGACAATCCTACTTTAGCAGCTTCTTCAGAGATAGATTTCTTAATCTCTACATCTAAGAATGCTGATTCAGCATGAGCACTAACGATATCTGCTTTAGTTTTAAATACAGACAAAGCTGTAAGTCTATCTGTAGAAGATATAACAGCACCGTTCTCATCTATATTATCGATTTGTTTTACATCACCGATAGCATAGAAAGGAAATTTAACATCATCATTAGCACTCCAACCTAATGATTCCATCTGACGACCAAATACATGGACACGCTCTCCTAAAGCTGTATAGCCTGAGAAGTTACCTGCAGCTGTAAAGCTACCATTGTTGATTACATAATTTTTCATAATAATAAATAAAAGTGAAATTGTTTATATGTGTACTTTATATAGGAGACACAACTATCCTAATATCTATATTGCTTAATAAATATCTATATATCTAAAGGGATGAAGTCTGATGATCAATCTTGAAGAAAAAAGGAGGCGTAAGCCCCCTTTTGTTCTGTTACGCGATTGCACTCATCAATGCCTCGATGCTCACTGTGTCTAAGCCCACCTTAGCTGCTTCATCTGCAATGCTCTTCTTGATCTCAATGTCAAGTGTCGCATTGTCTACGTGAGCTTGTGTCATGTCCTTCTTAGTCTTGAACACGCTCAATGCTGTTAGTCGCTCGCTTGCATCACCCACTGGTGTACCTGCATCATCTGTTGATTGCACTGTCTTGTAGTCTGCAATCACGTAGAATGGAAACTCAATGTCCTCTGTGCTTGACCATCCCATTGCGTCCATCTGACGTTTGTAGATGTGAACTCTTACGCCTACTGTGTTGTAGCCTGAAAAGTTTCCTGCTGCTGAGAATGTTCCGTTGTTAATCGATAAGTTTTTCATGGTAATATTGATTTTCGTTATGGTGTACGCTTGATGGAGGGGGTACACCGATCACCTCAATTACCCTACGGGGCTGCAGTCTGATCTGGACTCCTCTCTCACGAACACGATAGGGGTGGGGGGGTATAAAAAAAATTTCCAATTTTCACCCAGGACGAAAAAAGTTTTATTTTGTATATAGAAAAACTTCTATTACCTTTGGGGGGGAAGGGGGGGCTATAATAAAAACTCTTTATATATGATATACTTTTCCCTTAATAGACTTAGTAACTTTTCCATAGGTTTACATTATAAGAGTAGAAGAATGTACAATCATTCTATATACACATTAACAGTCTCTTTAATAATATTTTCTCTTTCATTTGTAATTACCAAATATAATTCTTAATATAGCGTCTATAATTCTATAGAATGCCAACTACATATGGAAGAGATTAAGAAAAAGGTAATAGTACAAAGGTTAAAAAGGACAATGGATAGCACATATGCTATGGCAGAGAAATACTACAGTGTCTTGTCTACAGTTAATAACTTAAATCTTACACAAAGAGAAATACAATTAGTAGCATTTACAGCTATACATGGTAATATTTCCTATTCTAATATAAGAGAAGAGTTTTGTGCTAAGTATA
Organism: Sediminibacterium sp.; assembly: GCA_040403975.1. Classification (GTDB taxonomy): domain Bacteria; phylum Bacteroidota; class Bacteroidia; order Chitinophagales; family Chitinophagaceae; genus Sediminibacterium. The sequence continues at coordinate 52,094 of JBBAJS010000010.1, read as the reverse complement.
ACTCTACATCTCCTACAATCAATAACATTATATCTAAGCTAAAGAAAGTTGGTGTTCTAGTGAAGGATGGTACAAAGGTTAAAGTTAACCCTGTCATCATTCTACCATTTACAGAGAATCTTACATTAGAGATAAAGCTAGAACATGGAATACAACAAGCCTAAGAATATGTCTCACAAGGAGTATTTAGTTAGAGCCTTGTCTGTGAAGTTAGCAATGTCAGAGAAGACAATAGAAGCTGTTGTTAATCATCAGTTTCAATCTGCTAATGAGGCTATGGATACAAATCACTCCTTAGAGCTTTCTGGATTTGGAAGAATTCTCTTCAATGAGAAGAAGGCAATAAAGAAACTAGCCGCTTATGAGAAGAAGCTAGAGAAAGCAACAGAACAATTACAACTAAATACGTCTACAGAGGCAGAAAGGAAGAAGGCACAGACAATCATTGATGTTGTGACAATGCAGATTAAAATGTTAAAACCAAAAATAAATAATGATTAACTTTAGCCAAATTTACGAGGGATGGCGAAATAAGTTAGTTCCTCCTGCTGACATGAAAGAAACCATTCAGCAAGTGTCAAGTGAACGCGTTACAATTTGTAACGGTTGCCCTTTTCATTCTAAACATCATAAAACACCGTTACGTCCAGATGCACATTGCACAGATTGTGGATGTAATTTAGAAGCAAAGACAGCTTGTTTGTCGTGCTCTTGTCCACAGGATAAATGGGATGCAGTGGTTGATCAAAACGAAGAAGAACAATTAAAGAAACAAGTTAATGGCTAAGAAGATATTAATCAAGAAGATTTCCTTAAACGAGATTATAGATGTATTTGTAGATCTATATAATAAAGGAGTGGATTATGTTGATTTAGTCAACACAGATGAGGAGGAAGGAAAGCTTTCTGTCATCTTTACAAAAGAGTATATGTGTAAGGAAATGCAAGATGACGAACAGTTTAGCATCTTACAAGAAGACTTATCAAGTGACATTGAGTTTGACGAAGAAGAATCTAAGTTCTCTGAGGATGACATCAATGATTTAATTTAAACCATTATGAAATTAACCTCCTATCAACAAGCTTTAAAGATCTTAGAAGATCTACACAAAGCATTTCCTACATATAATATAGGAAGACACTTAGCAACAGCTCTATATGAATACAAAGACATATGGGGAATGACAGATAGGGAGATGGTTTACGCTCTGTCAAAATACAAGGCAGAATTGATGCAGGATGTTCCTCATCCAGACGATACAGAAATAGATAAGATTATAAAGGATGGTATGAACCTCAATACAATATTAGACGAGGACTACCAAGACTTCACAGACTAGGTCGCTGACTTGGTCGCTCACCGACTAAGCTACCGACTAAGTAACTACAAACTACATGGCACTAAAGAAAACTACATATATTAACACTGAGCTTGAATGGGCTGAAGAACAATTAAAGTCCTGGAGAGCTTACGTGGATGCAAATCCAATGCATGAGTTAAAGGACAGGATTGAATGGAAACCTACAGGTAAAGGTGGACTTCTTCCTATGGTAATTGCATCTATGGAAGCTCAGGGTAAGTTCATCCAGGAAACAATGAAGAACTATCTAGCTCTGCTCGAAGTAGTAGATAAGCTTAGAGAGAAAGAAGAAGCTAAGGTGGAAGTGAGAGGAGGATCTACATTGGGATCTAAGGCTGATAAGTTTTTAAAGGAACGTAGTGGAACTGCTTAAGATAGATTATAAGGATTGGTTGATGTGCCAGAAACGTCTCCCAGATAAAGATTCTGAGGAGTATGACGCTTTCTTTGCATTCCATGAGGAGCTGTGCAAGAACGGAGCCATGATGGGAGATACATACATTAATCCATTTCTATATTGGCATCTAAATGCATGGCATACAGAAGTAGATGTTATTGATGAATACGGACGTATTGCACAGAAGTATGCTAACCCGTCACTACGTGACAATGAATGGGTGGTGTCAACAGAGATTGACAGAGCTCAACAAGAACGTAAAGGATTAGTTATTCTAGGAATCAGACGTTTTGCTAAGTCTGTTCTAGAGGCTTCATATGTGTCACATGGTGCTACATTTGATGAGAACTCACAGAACATTATTGCTGGTCTGAATGCAGCCGATATAAAGCTGATTACAGATAAGATAGATAAAGGACTCAATCACCTCCCACAAGCATGGCAATGGCAGAGGGTAGAAGATAACTGGAAGAACCAGGTTACATTAGGTGTAAAAACAAAAGGAGGACAACGTATTCCCTTTTCACAGATATTAATACGTAACCTTGACGAAGGTAATAACGAAGAGGCTATTGCAGGTACAAAGCCCAGAAGATTAATTATAGATGAGATTGGTAAGGGTAGTTTTCTACGAGGGTTCCAAGCTGCTGTTCCAGGTTTCACAACACCCTTTGGTTGGGGTTGTGCACCAATTCTTACGGGAACAGGTGGGGATATGAAGAAATTCATGGATGCTAAGTCCTTGATGTTTGACGTAGGTAACTATAATTTCTTAGAATACAACAATGCCAAAGATGAAACACGTGTACACGGATTGTTCATCTCACATAAGTTTAGAATGGAAGCTAAGTATGACTCTACACTAGGAGCATATCTAAACAAACCAGCAGGTGATGACCTTCATAACATAAAGATGTTAGTATCTGATGAAGAACTAGCAACAAAAATTACCAACGAAAATTTAGAAAGACTCAAGAAAGCAGGTGATAGAATTGCCTACTTGAAGGAAAAAATGTACTATCCACAAGAGGTGGATGATATCTTCTTGAATGAAGACTCAAACATTTTTGACATAGAGGGAGCTAAACGACAGAAAGCCAGACTCTTATCTCAAGAGCGTACAGGAACTCCAGTTGTGCTATATGATGATGGAGACGGTGTTAAGCATGAATTCACAGACAAGCTTCCCATCTCCAACTTCCCTCTTAAGAATTCTGATATGAAGGATGCTCCTATAGTGATATATGAGTTTCCAGTTGAAGCTCCTCCATATGGACTTTATGTAGCAGGAGTCGATCCATATCGCCAAGGTAAAGCTTCGTATTCATCTTCATTAGGATCTGTGTACATATACAAACGTATGCATGCCATTACAGGGGAAAAGTACCAAGATATGTTTGTTGCGTCCTATTGTGCACGTCCAGATAAGAAGGAAACGTGGGAAGAACAAGCAAGATTGTTGATTAAATACTACAATGCTAGAGCTCTTGTCGAGAATGATGAAATGTCCTTCATTGATCACATGATTTCCAAGAACGAAGCTCACTTCTTAGAAAGACAACCAGAGTGGTTGAAAGAAGTAGTTCCTAATACAACAGTGAGACGTGACTATGGTATACATAGATCATCAGAAAAGATTAGAGATTTCTTACACGGATGCCTTAAGAAATACACAGAAGAAACCTTAGTCGTAGAGAAAAATGACGATGGTGAAGTTACATCTGAGGTAAAAGGTATGGTGAAGATTTTTGATCCTGTACTATTAGAAGAAATGATACAATATAACGAAGAAGGTAACTTTGACCGTATTATTGCAGCTGAGTTAGCCATTGCACTAGCTATGAAATTAGATCCATTGATGGGTAAAGTTGGCTCAGGGGGAGATGCTAGAGTGCAGGCCATGTACGCTAAGAAAAAGAATAATAAATTATTTGGAAGTAGCAATGGTCTATTTTCAGAAACAAGAAAAAATAAACTGTTTACATAATGGCAATTATTAGATATACAAAAGATGCAACGATTAGGTATGCATACCTAAACATCTTCCCTGATCAATTCAAAACTGAGAAGGAGAAGCAAGATGAGAGTTGGATCAAGAACACGATGGATTACTTTGCGAATAAAGCTTATTCGGAATATATCAAGAATCGTGATACGTTTGTTAAGAACTATGACCTAGTAAAGGGTATCTTGCGTCCAGAAGATTTCTACCAAGAGCCAGAAGTTAGAAGTTTTACTGATATGTTGACAGCAGACTTAGCTTTGCCTGCATATGTAAAACATTATTCGATTATTACAACCCCCATAAACGAGCTTGTAGGCGAGATCTCTAAGCGTCCTGATGCTTTCCGCGTTAAGGCATTTGATGAGGATTCTAAGGCAGAGGAATTAGAGTATAAGACAGGTGTTTTACAAGAGTATATCATCAACCAAGCTAAGCAAAAGATCATGGAGAAAGTTGCCATGTCAGGTGAAGAGGTCGATGATGAGCAAATGCAACAAATGACAATGGATCAAGTAAAAGATGAACTTGATTCTTATACATCTACTGCAGAGAAATGGGCTAACCATGTTCTTACATGTCAGAAAGCAGACTTTGTTCTTAAGGAGAAATCAGAAGATGCATTCCGTGATATGTTAATCTCTGCTCGTGAGTTCTATCACATCTATGAGGATAACTCTAAGTTAGGATATAACATCGAAGTAGCTAACCCAAAGAACACTTGGTTCTTAACTACACCAGATCGTAAGTATGTATCAGATCCAACAGGACGTGCTCAAGGTGCGTATGCTGCTGGTACTGTGCAAGTTATGGAATTGTCTGAGATTATTGAATCTATTCCAGACATTACTAAAGAAGAGATTGATCACTTACGTAGCTCATTACAAGACTACGGTTTGATTAACGTTCGTGAATCTAACTTAGGTAATCCAGATGCAATTCCAGGTACAGACTCTGTACAATATGATACATATGATCCTGCTGTGTTACAAACACGTATGATCATTGAATCAGAGATGAAGGAGAACAACGATGGTTTGAAAGACTTCTTAGGCTTAACAAACAACGTTTCTTCATTTGGTTATAAGTATGTAGTAGTACGTTGTTACTGGATCTCTAAGAAGAAGATTGGTAAGTTGATCTACTTAGATGAATTAGGTAACGAACAATCTATGCTTGTAGACGAAAACTATAAGAAAGGTACAATCCCTACAGAACAATCATTAGAGTGGGGTTGGATTAACCAGTGGTATCAAGGTATCAAGATTGGTCCAGATGTTTACCATATTAAACCATTTAAGTTATTAAACTACTGTCCAATCATTGGTGTAGTGCATGAGGTTAAGAACACAGAAGCTAAGTCTCTTGTAGACTTAATGAAACCATTCCAAGTTCTTTATAACGTTTGTATGAATCAATTGTACAAATTATTAGAGAAAGAAGTTGGTAAAGTGTATTTAACTTCAATCAGACACATTCCTATTCCTAAAGACGGAGATGCACAAGATGCTCTTGATGTTTGGGAAATGGAAGCACGTAACCGTGGTGTAATGTTTATTGATGATAGCCCTGAGAACTTGAAATCTCCATCATCATTTAATCAGTTCCGTGATATCGATTTAACACGTACACAGGAGATTCAATCTCGTTACAACTTAGCTATGCAGTTGAAACAAGAGTGTTGGGAACTAATTGGTATGTCTAAACAACGTTTAGGCTCTGTCTCAGCCTCTGAAACTGCTACAGGTACTAACACTGCCATTACACAATCTTACTCGCAGACAGAGCCATTATTTGTGGCACACGAGTATGTATTAGGTCAGTTATACCAAGCTATCATTGATGCGTCATTGTATGTAGAAAGTTCTAAACCACAATCTACTATTTCATACATTACATCTGAAGGAGAATCAGCATTTGTACAAGTGAATGGAACAGATCTTAAGTTCCGTGATCTTAAAGTGTTCTTAACTAACCGTCCAGAAGATAAGCAGATGTTTAATGAGATCAGAGGATTGTCACAAGCAGTTCTACAGAATGGTGGATCGTTACACGATATCATTGAACTATACAGTACTAATTCTGTACGTGACATGAAGAAAGTGTTCAAGACATTGAAAGAACGTCAAGAACAACTTGAGGATCAAAGAATGCAACAACAACAGCAGCAGCTTGAACAACAGCAACAACAGTCTCAAGCAGCTATTGAAAGTGCAAAACAATTACAAGCTGAAAAGATTGCTCACGATGATTATCAAAATGAGCTTGATCGCTTGAATAAGATTCAGATTGCGATGATTAATGCTGAATCTAAAGCAGGTCCTTTGTCAGATGCTGACTCTTCAGGTACAGCTGATGTATTAGAGATGGACAAATTAGTTCAGCAGCAGTCTAAAGCTCAGTCTGATTATCAACTTAAAATGGAAGATATTCAATCTAAGACTAAGTTAGCTTCTGAGAAACTAGCTGTAGAACGTGAAAAGATACAAGTTGCACGTGAGAACCAAGCAAATGATTTAGCCATTGCTAAAGAAAACGCAAAGGGTAGAGCTAAAAAGAGCAAGTAATTCTAACCAAATAGGTTAGAGTAATTTTCATTAATGCTATATTATGCAGAATATTCAACTCTATAGCCCATTTACCCTTTGTTATTAAATTAATGTAATATACTTTTATAACGAAAAACCAAATAAAAACTGAACTACGTATGGCCGATAATTTAGAAAACCCAGCATTTGGGAATTTTAGCATTGAGAATACCATGGAAATGGGATTAGGAAACGCAGAGTTATTAAATGACTTAATGAGTCCTGATACTTCTACTGCTGATCCTGATGATGTGCAAAAGATTGATGCAGAACCTGCACCAGCTCCTACTAAAAAACAAGCAGCTCCAAAAGCTGAAGATGATACCTCTGATAAGAAAGAAGAGGAAGATGCTTCTAAATCAATTCAAGACTTTCTATTAGGAGGTGATGAAGATGATAATGAAGACGATGATGCTGCTCCAGCACCAAAAGCTAAAAAAGCTGAAGATGCTCCTGCTGAAGAAGAAGAAGAAGATGAAGAAGAGGCAGCAGTAAGTCAATTCACTGCTTTGTCACGAGATCTTTTCAAACTTGGTGTTTTCACAAAAGAAGATGGTGAAGAAGACGTTGCTGTTAATTCAGCAGAAGAATTCTTAGAACGCTTTGAAACAGAGAAAAAGAAAGGTGCAATTGAAGTGGTACAAAACTTCATTGGACAATTTGGAGAAGACTACCAAAACGCATTCGATGCTATCTTTGTTAAGGGTGTAGATCCTAAAGAATATTTCGGCACATACAATGCTATCCAAAACTTCTCTGAGATGGACTTATCTCAAGAATCAAATCAGGTAGCAGTAATTAAACAAGCTTTAGCAGATCAAGGTTTTGATCCTGAAGATATAACAACAGAAGTTGAAAGACTTCAAAACTATGGTGATTTAGAAAGCGTAGCTACTAAACATCATAAAGTTCTAGTTAAGAAAGAAGCTGCAAAGCTACAAGAATTAGAACAACAAAAAACTGTAGAGTTACAACGTCAAGCACAGTACAAACAACAGTATCAGCAAAACGTAACCTCAGTTTTACAAGAGAAGCTAAAAGCTAAAGAGTTTGATGGCATTCCTCTTAACCCAAAATTAGCTGGTGAACTACAAGATTTCCTTTTGGCTGAGAAATGGAAGACTGGATCTGGAGAAACATTAACAGATTTTGATCGTACAATTCTTGACTTAAAGCGTCCTGAGAATCATGAGATGAAGGTAAAAGTAGCATTACTTTTAAAAATCCTAGAAAAGGATCCTACATTATCAACGATTCAAAAATCAGGAATCTCTAAGAAGTCAAATGAGCTGTTTGGTGAGGTTGCTCGTCAAGCGTCCAAAAGTTCGTCAGGGAAGTCCAAGTCATCAACGCCAACATCTTGGTTTCAATAAACACGTAATATTTTTTAATTTAAACAAAACAAACAAATGGCAATTCAAACAATTCCAGGTTTAACTGGCTTTACTTATGCTCGCGTTGCGTCTATGGACAAGCGTGCAGTAGGTAAGTTGACAGATTCAAACCACTTGGAAAGCTTCCACTCGACTGAGCCTGCGGACTACGATAAGAAGATTATCTCTTTGTATACGCAAAGTTCATTGTATAGTAATGACTTCTTGGACATGATCAACAAGTCAACTCCTTACTATATCGACAATAATAGTGATGCTTGGAAGTGGCAGGTAGCTGTACCTTACAAATTCCCTAAAATTATTGACATCCCTGCTACAACTTTACAGTTGGACAAACCAGGTATCGATGGTCAAGAGTTCTCTTTAGTATTAGATACTAACGAATTCTCTAAGAATGCTATCATCTCTGTAGGTACTCGTCAATATGGTCCTCGTTTCTATGTGATCAAAGATCCAGTTCCTTACAATGCAGGATATTTGTACACATTCAACTTAATCAGTGACAACCCAACTGTTGATTTCGTATCTTCTACTTTCTTGCAGAACGGTATCGAATTAGAATTAGTTGATGCTGCTATTGGTGAGTTTGATCAAGACTTATTAGGTCTTCCTCGTTTAGGTGAGCAAATCACAATGTTCGAATCATTAGGTTCTGCATATGGTTATGAGCACAAGATCACTGAGTGGGCTGATGATAAAATGATGCGTGATGCTTCTGGCAAGCCATTAGATATCTTAGTATATGCTCCACAACGTCGTAACCAATTACCATTAACTCGTAATGATGTTAAGTGGGAACCGTTTATTGAGTTCTGGATGCGTAAGTCTATGTTAGAATTAAAAGTTAAGCGTATGATCTGGGCTAAGCCTGGTACTGTGAAGACTAACGGTTCTAAGCAAGAATTAAAGCGTACATCTGCTGGTGTTTACCACCGTATGCGTAACAACGGTAACTTGGTTCAATACAACCGTGGAGAATTCACTGCTAACTTGATTCGTTCGGTATTTGGTGATTTATTCTATCGTCGTGTGGATGTTAAGGATCGTCGTGTTAAAATGTACACTAACGAAGCTGGTTTCGATGTATTCCAACAAGCTTTGAAGAACGATGCATTAAACTCAGGTTTAACGTTCATGGCTGATTCAGGTAATCGCTACATGCAAGGAGAAGGACAACACATCACTTACAACTTTGCATTCGATGCAATGGTAACACGTGAGACTGGTCGTGTTGAATTGATCCACTTGAAAGAGTTAGATCTTCCACAATCTAACTTAGAATTCGGACAGAACAAGAAGTCTACTCCAGTATTCATGGTGTTTGACGTATCTCCAATGTCTGATGGTTCAATGATTAACAACATCCGTGAAGTACGTATGAAGGGTGCTCCTTCAATGACTTGGGGTTATATCGATGGTACTCGTCACCACTTAGGTTTTGCTAAGTCTCAAGGTATGAGTTCTGCGAACAAATTCCCAGGATACGAAATCTGGATGAAAGATCGTTGTGATGTATTCATCGAAGACTTGTCTCGTACAGTCTTGATCGAAGAAATCCCTCAGTTCTAATACATGGGGCAACAGCCCTAGCTTTCAATCGAAAGCACAAGAAGAGCCCTCCTCACCCCTCCCTCCTACGAGGAGGGTTCCTTCTTGAATACAGAGTGCTTGGATTGGGGTGTCCCTGGTCGCTATCTCTTCGATGAGTAGCACTCTGCTAAAAAACCAAACTTAAATTAAAACTACATATGGGTAAGATAGGAAAAATCTCTACTATTAAGAAAGATTACAACAACTCGCAATTGCAAACAATGCAAGGTGGCTTAGCTGCTAAAGGTTTGACACGTATTCCTGGAACAGGAGTGTTCAAGTATCCTTACAAGGAAATGGACGGACAGTATCGCACAGGATTAGATCCTAATGCTGCTTACATCCGTAGAATCCAGGATCCTACAGAACGTGAGATGGAAATCGAACGTGTTACAAATCTAAAAGCAAAGTTAGAATCACAGTTAGGTGATGTGGACTTAGGTCCTCGTTCTAAGTTCTGGAACTACGGTTTATCAACTTCTACAAATGATGAACTACACGTACAACCAGTTAAGTTATTAGATGGAGATAATTATTTCGATTTTAATAACACGTTTCAAGAACTTGCTTTCTCTTGGTTACGAGTTCACCCTACAATCGCTTCTAGCTACCAAGCTTGGGAACGTGGTGAATTTCCAGCAGATACACAATTCTACGTTGTAGATGATGAGATTGAAAATGCAGTAGTTTACAAGAAGAAACAATTGATCAACAAAGCTATTATCAAGTTTGATCAAATGACTCCTGAACGTAAGAAGAAAGTTGCACGTTTACTAGGCTTACCTGTAGTTGATGATACTAAAGAAGAAGTTGTTTACAACCTTGTTGATAACATGTTGAAACAAACTGAATTCAAAGATGGTAAATACGCAGGATTAAATCCAGTAGAAGTATTCAACCGTTTTGCAGATATGAAAGAAAACTTACTTCATATTAAAGACTTGGTAAAACAAGCATTAGCACACTCTATCTATCGTACAAAAGCGAACGGACGTATTTACATGGGTGAGTTAGAAGTTGCAATTGATGAGGAAGAATTAGTTAAATTCTTAGCTAATGATGACAATCAAGATGAACTTATTGTCTTAGAACAAAAATTAAAAGGTAAAAAATTAGCTTCAGTATGATACCAGTAGATAGTTTATTGTACAAGATTGATCAGAAACTAAATAAACTATCTACTAATGAACATCAGCAAATACCATTAGAAGATAAAATCTTAGCTCTCAATGAGGCTCAGATTAAGTTAATAAAGCAAAAGGTTGATGGTCAAAGTACAGTCTCAGGTTTGGGACTTGACGCTTTCAAGAAGCGTTATGAGGATTTGCAAAGATTAGTGGTAAGTTATAAAGACTTATCACTAACCTTGAAAAATCCAGAGTTGTGGCAGTACTCTGCAAATTTGGATTCACTCACTCCTAAATACATGTTTTACATAGATGCCTATGTTATTGCAACTAAAGGTTTGTGTGTTAATAGAAAGATTTGGATTAATAAGGATCTTTCAAAACATGGTGACTTATCATTGTTATTAAATAACGATCATTACAAGCCATCATTTGAATACCAAGAGACATTCAACTCTTTATCTTCTAATGAGATGTCTATCTACACAGATGGTACATTTACACCAAATAAACTTTGGGTTTCTTACATGAGATATCCAGAGTATATTGATAAAGCTGGATACATTAAGTTTGATGGTACTGCGTCAACTGATAACAACTGCGAATTAGAATTATATCTAGAAGATGAACTTTTAGATTTAACAGTACAGAATTTAGCTATGTATACAGAAAACCAATCTGCAGTTCAGATGGCCGCATACAGAATTCAAACGAACGAGTAAATTTTTTTTTAACAATAAACAATAAATACAAATGGCTGATTTTTCATTAACCACCCTGTTTGTAGTTCCAGTAGGTAACACATTGCCTAGTGCTGGTTCTACTCAAGATTTGGTAGCTGGTCAAGTAGGTATTTTCAAGTCGGATTACACAGTAGCTACTGCTGGTGATATCGCTTCAAAGCCTTACTTCTATGTTGCGCAAGGTCGTACAAACACTTATTTACAAGGATCAAAGCGTTCTGATAAGATTGCTTCTAACGGTTCTAACGTATCTGAGTGGTACAAAGTAACTGGTAACTCTTCTGTTACAACTCAGATCACTGAAGTTGGAGCTTGGAACGTTACTCCTGGTACTGATGTAACTATTACATTACGTGCTCACTCTTCTTACATTGATACATTATATTTCAATGGTTTCACTCGCTCAGTAACTGTTAAAGGTGCTTGTTTAGCTTGTGACGGAGATCCATGTGCTCAAGTTGATCACCAAGCATTAGTTGATGAGTTCATCGCTAAGTTTGAGCAAGCTGCTCCTGGTAACAACCCTGATAACATTTCATTCTCTACATTCTGGACGTTCTCTCGTTCTGGTTCTGGTCAATCTTCTGTATTGGTTATCACTGCTAAGCCTTTAACGGTTTACGGACAACCATGTGATGTTGCTGCATTCCCTTACGAGTATGATCGTATGTACTTCCGTACATTTGCTTACGCTGGTCCAGCTACTACTGCTGACTTCATCGTAGCTGATTCTTGTAACATTGTTGCTGAGTCTACAATCACTCAACACTCTTCTTACCCAACTGGATCATCTGCAGAGATCGCTCAGTTAGAGAAGAACTTCTATAGCTACCAAGCTGGTTATTTGAAGCACTTATACCGTATGGCTGGATACAACGAGAACTTTGAGTCTTGGGTATCTGCTGGTACAACTTACGATACTTATTACATTAAGTTCAATGAGTTGAATAAAGCTGCTTACACTTGGGGTGATTATATCACAGAAGATTCTACAGTGATTATCGCTGCTCCTGCAGGTGGTGTTGCTACTGCAATCGAAACTGTTTTAGTTGCTGCTTTAGGTGCTGCTACAGATGAAACTGCTGGCACTCCAACACCTAATCCTTTAGTTCCTTAATAAGAACAACTAGTTTAACCTATGCCAGAGGGTAAGAGGATAATCTCTATCCTCTGGCATTATTTTTTATAACATGGCAACAACTTTAAATTTTCTGGTAATTAATACCTTCAGCACTTTAACTTTAGGTGTTGCTGATAATTCTACATACGATAGTGGCCCTACAGGTGCTACAATGGTAGTTACATTACCAACAGGTGTCACTACTCTTACAGGAGGAACTACAGTATCTATTCCATTTACAGCAAATGATTACAATGTATTCAACTCCGCAACACTGCAGTTGTCTACAGTAGGAACATCTAATCCTCTTCCTGATGGTATTTACGGACTAACTTATTCTATTGCTACGCCTTCTGCTGCACCTGTTAGCAAAAGTATCATGCGTACAGATAAGATTCAAGAGAAGTTTGACAGTGCGTTCATGAAGTTAGATATGATGGAATGTGATATGGCTATCAAGACACAACAAAAAGTAGTGTTGAGTAGCATTTATTTCTTAATTCAAGGATCTATTGCTGCTGCAAATAACTTAGCTTATAACCAATCTGCTAAATTATATCAGCAAGCTAATATGATGTTAGATAATTTCTTATTAAATAACTGTGGTTGTTCAGGAAATAACTACATAGTAAACTTTCAATAATGGCAAATTGTAAAAGATGCGGTGTTTCAGTTGGCTGTGGATGCCAACTTACCAACGGAATGTGTGCTTCTTGTGTTAGTGCGGCTGCTCAACAGCAAGCTATTGAAGCTGCACAAGCTATTGCTCAAGCTCAACAACAAAATCAATAACAACATGATGTTACAACCTAGGCTCAATAATTGTATTGATTGTGCCACTATCCCTGTACTACTTGATCATATTGATGCAAAGATTGCTTCTCTTGCTACAGAGCAGTATAATAACATTGTGTATGACTTAAACCATTACATTAATGGCCAAGTGATATTTGATTTGTTAGAATACAAACAGATACTAGAATATAAATATTGTAACGGTGATTATTGTAAAGCCTTCACAGTTCCAATGATTGCAAGTAGAGTGCAAATCTTAATTAACAAATAAACCAATGAATGTTTTAATAACTTTAACAAATCCTGGGGTAGACACTGGTCCATTTAATATTTATACAAATGTTGATAACTATGTTACAGCAGTTGCTACAAATATTTCAAGGGTTACGTTGATTTCTGGATACAATGCTACAGTTCCCTCTACTGCTGATACGGTTAAAGTGGAGTCTACAGGAACTTGTACAAGTAGCATTTATCTTACAGTAATTCAACCAACTACCACAACTACCACTTCTACAAGTAGTACAACTACTACCACTTCAAGTTCAACTACTACAAGTACTACCACTGCTAATCCTGGAACTACAACCACAACTACTACAGTTCCTGGAACTACTACAACTACTTCAACTACCCCTGCTCCTAATTATAAATTCTACTTACAAGTAAGAAACCAAACTGATACAGTGTATGGTGATGGTACATTCTTCTTGAATGCTACAGGAGGATATAATACATTTACTACAGATTATAGTTTAGTGTTGTCTGGTGTGTCATCATTTAATCCTAGCGGATCATCTGTTGTAGCAACAGCAGGATATGTAATTGATCGTATCACCAAATTTGATTATGATGGTACAACAGTATTATACAACCTTCCATTAGGTACATCTAATTACACATTTGGTACAGGACCGTTCACTATGTCTAGTACAGGTGTATCACCTGGTCAATTCCAGACAATTAAAGTGTTCACAAGACCTGCTTAAGATATAAAAAACTCTGGTTGTTGGTTTACAGGGTTTCCCCAGATGCTTTTGTGTCTGGGGTTTTCATTTTTATAACCAGTTTAATTAACCTATATAATTAATTTGATTACAATTGTTTGGTTATTTCAAAAAATAATTTATATATTTAGGACAATTTAACTAAATAACGATACATGGCCCAAGACCAAAACCTATTGTTTCAGCTTGAAAAGCTTTTAAGTTGGAAAAAGAGTAAGAAATTTATGGCTGAGAAGCTAGAAATTACGGAAGGTGAAGTTGAAGAATTATTAAAAGAGTTACGAGGAAAAGACTCTAGTGTTGAAGAAGAAATTGTAGAATATATTTCTTCTACTCGTAAAGTGAACAATGAGAAAGGGACGCTAGAAAGCACATTAGTGTTAGACTACGAACCCAAAGATGATCTTGAATTAGCAGCTTTGCACAAGATTAACCTTGACAAATATGTAATTACAAATTACTGGTCAAAGGTTTTACCTAGTGGTAAATTTACATCCTCTGTGTTCTCTAAACTAAAGAAAGCACAAGATTACACTCCAGAAGATTTTGCTAAGTTTTTACAAGGATATAAACCTGTACATTCTACTTTTACATTTTCATCAATTGGTTCAGATAAAAAGAAAACAGTAGATGTAGAAATCTCTCTATCTGATTTCCACTTAGCAAAGAAAGTTATTGATGGTAATAATGATATTGAAGTAAGAAAAGCCGCATATCTGCACGTAGTCCAAGGATTAATAGGAAATGTAAAAGGTGTTTATAATATTGATACAGTTGTATTACCTATATCGAATGACTTCTTTCACACAGACAACTATCAACATGCTACAACAAATGGTACTCCACAAGATACAATTGTTGATTATGCACAAGAGTATGAAGCTGGATTTGATTTATTAGTACAGGCAATTGATTTCTTAAAAGCAAATGCACAAGAAGTTCAAGTTGTATTAGTTCAAGGAAACCATGATAGAACTAAGTCATATTACTTAGCACATGCGTTAGACGTTTATTATAGCGAAGATCCTGCTGTATATTTTGATAGAACAACATCATTAGTAAAAGCAGTTGTATTAGGGAATACATTCATTGGTTATCATCATGGTAACTGTAAGATTGAAGATCTTCCATTATTATTTGCAACTCATAAAGAATACAGCACATACTTTGGTAATGCTGTATATCGTGAGGTTCATACAGGAGATAAACACCATTACATGGCTAAGGAAGTCAAAGGTGTTAGAATCCAACAAATGCCTAGTTTGTCTGGTACAGATCGTTGGCATTCTGACAATAACTTTGTACATAGTATCAGAGCTGGCTTAGCATTAGTGTACGATCCTACACTTGGTAAGATAGCAGAATTCGAATCAAGAATATAAAATGGCAACATTAAGAAAATTAGTTTCAGACGTGCGTTCTATGCACAAATTATTATCAACTGATAGTTTGATAACAGACAGAGCTATTGCGTCTGAAATTAAGAACAATAGTGTTATGTTGATTAAACGTGAAACAAACTTACGTAGACTATGGGCTACTGATACTTTGTTCACAACTATTCCGTGTTTAGAGATGATCAATGTGCCCATCTCAGAGTGTTGTGATTATACAGATCCTTGTACAATCTCAAGAAGCAAATACAAACTTCCTCCCATTTCAGAAGGTAACTATCAATACCTAATTCAAGGTGTGTATTCTATCAATGCAATGGGAGGAGTTGGTAAAAAGTTTAAAGAAATTACTATCAATAGATACATCAATCTATTAAAACTTCCAATCATTAAGAAAGAAGCTTACTTCTGGATTCATAATGATTATTTGTACATCACTAATCCTATGTTGAAAACAGCTAGGATTTCTGCATTTTTTGAAAATGATGTACCTAATACAATTGCGTTTGGATGTACAAGTGTTACACCTATTGATTTAGATGCTTATTGTAAGAACCCGTTAGATAAAGAATACGGTGTTCCAGGATATCTAGAGAAACAAGTGTTAGAATTAACTTCACAAAAATTACTTCAGACATACTTTAGAATCAATGATGATAAAACATCTGACAATAAAGATGACCAAGTTAGCAAACAATAATGCGTACACCAGTCGATTGGAGAAGCTCCAGCTCAGAAAACTATAAAAACTTCTGTAAGAAGAATCCTACTATCAAGATATCAAAAGATGAGTGGAAAACTATAGTTTATGAATTCAACGAACTATTTAAAAATTACATTCTAGAAACAGGCGAAAAAGCAAAAGCTCCGTTTGGTTTTGGTGAGTTCTCTATCAATAAAAAGAAAAGAAAGAGAATGATAAGTAGTAATGGAAAAGAGTTCATCAATCTCCCTATAGATTGGCAAAAAACTAAAGAGAAGGGTAAGGTTATCTATAACTTTAATTATCACACAGAGGGTTACTTCTTTGGGTGGAAATGGTTCAAAGACTCTACAAGACTGAGAGATGCTGATCTTTGGTACTTCAAACCTTCTAGAACTACTTCAAGATTACTTTCTCATTATATCAAAACAAATGATAGGTATCAACATATCTATCAGCAATGGATCTCATAACATGTCCTACTACTACAAATACGACTTTATTTCTCCTGAGCCTGTATACGCTACAGTTAAGGAAGAGCTTAAGAGCTACTTCGATACAGGAGCAGTGGATGATTTATTGTTCCCTACTTACTTAGACAAATGTTTACGTAAGTTAGGTAGAACTACTTATGTCATTGCAGAACAACCTTTGCAGATTGAAGATTTTGAAGCTAGACTCCCAGATAATTTCTATGCGGTGAGAGAAGCTTGGATGTGTACAGCAATTCATAGTAATCCTTACCAGACACCTAATTCTTTCTATTCTCAGGCGTTTACTGCCACAACTATACAAGTTAGTCCAATCACTACACAAGATGGCACCTGTGACAATCCTTGCGCCAATACAGACTGCAATACTCCAGGTTGTGACGGATCATGTATGCCAGAGATGTTTTCTACAATTTACAAGACTAACAACAGTGCTATAAATTTATACACTAAAGATTATTTACTTAAACCAGGTAATATCTCTGCAAGAGCTAACTGTGATTTATCTTACACTACAGCTTGGGATAATGGTACTGCTGTTCCTAACAGACATCAGTTCACTCCAGGATCTGCAGGGTATGACTCATTTGATATTAGAGACAACAAGTTTGTAACTAACTTCAGAAATGGTATTGTACATTTAATTTTCTATGCTACAGAATACGATGAGATTGGTAATCAATTAATTCCTGATAACTATCGTATTAGAGAATATGTAGAAGCTTTTATTAAATACAAAGTATTTGAAATGTTGTCTAATCAACTTACAGATGAGACATTTGCTCAAATACAACAAAAGCTTGTTTATTATAAACAATTGTCAGAAGAAGCATTTATCATGGCTGACATTGAGATAAAGAAGCAAACTGCTTGGGATAAACAACGCAGAATTAAAAATGACCTGAACAGGTTCAATATGTACGAACTGCCAAACAGAACAAACCGATATGGCCGCAGAAGAAACAACTAGTAAGGGAAACATCAGTAATAATTTTAATGCTGCTCAAACTGGTCTAAATATGGATCAGACTATAGCGCAGATTGCTAAGGGGAAACTTACTTATGCACTGAATGCTGCTGTAGAGAACTTTGACTCTAGCTCTGTAAACTATCAGAATGAGCAAGGGAATGAGCCATGTTATAATAATGGTGATTTCTTTCCTGCAGATTATGTAGTCATTGGTAATCATTTTATTCCTGAGAAGAATAAACATATATTCTTTTTAGTAAACTCTATTACTAATGCTTCTCAAATAGGATACATGGAGAATAACGATTGTACATATCGTGTTCTTCTTGCTGACGCATGTTTGGCATTTGATATTAATAATCCAATTCATAAAGTTGTACATAGAATTACTAACTGTTCTACAGAAATCTATTGGACAGATGGAAAGAATCCTCGTAGATATTTAGACTTAGATAATGTTCCTACATCTGATATTTGCAACAAGTTAAAGATTCAACCTAACTTTACTATTCCTCAATTAGATGTAGTAGATGTTGTTACAGGTGGAGAATTAATTGCGGGTACATATCAGTTTGCTATTCAGTATTGCGATGCATTAGGATATGGATATACATCCTATTATTCTATTACAAATCCTGTATCTATTGCTAATAATAAAGTCACTACACCAGACTTTAACTATGCTGTAAATAAATCTATTAGATTAAACATCTCCAATCTAGAAATTGGTGGATATTTTACTTATTATAACCTAGCAGTCATCAAGGCCATTAATGGTGTTGAATCTGTAGAGCTAGTTGGAACTTATTATATTGACAGTGTTACAAATCAAATTACATACACTGGACAAAATCAAACTCAAATTAGATTATCTCTTAATGATATCTTTGAGAAGTTCCCTTATTATGATGTAGCACAAGATGTAACATCTGTACAAGATGTTCTTGTGTGGGATGGACTTACGTCTAATGATCGAATTAACTATCAATCTATTGCCAGTCAGATTGCTTTAAAGTGGGAAACATATAAACTTCCTGCTACAGAGAACTATGCTAACGAGGTTAATACAGCCGAACTAAGAGGATACCTTCGTGATGAAGTGTATGCCTTTGAGATTGTATTCTTGTTAAAGAATGGTAAACAGACAGACGGTTTCCATATTCCTGGTAGAGCTGCAGTAGCTAGTGATTTAATTACTATTAACAAGGCATCTAATAACGATTATATTGGTACAGGTACATCTGCTCCTACGTGGAAGATTTACAACACTGCATCAGTAACAGGAACCGCTACAGGATCTAATATCAACAACGCTACACCGTATCAGTATGGTGAGTTTGCATATTGGGAATCAGAAGATGAATATCCTGGTAACTCATCATTGTGGGGATCTCTTGCTGGACAAAAGATTCGTCATCATAAGTTTCCAGATGTTTTAGTTTCTCCTATTTTTGAAAGTGCTACATACGATGGATTTGGTAAACCAGTGATGCAACCAGGTGATGCCGTGTACCCTATTGGTGTTAGAATTGATACTGCTCAAGTACAAGCATTGATTAATTCCTCTTCTCTCACTGCACAACAAAAAGCAGATATTGCTGGATTTAAAATTGTTCGTGGTAATCGTAATACAAACAAATCTATTGTTGGTAAAGGTATTCTACGTAACGTAGGTAAATTCAATCGTGAAGGAACTGATTATTACTTCCCTAACTATCCTTACAACGATCTTAACCAAGATCCGTTTCTTCTTGAAAAGAATAATGCATTCAGTGGACAATCTACTTACTACAAGTTGGTTACACCATCGTATGCTACAGTGCAGTATACAGACTCTACAACAGGTACTTTAACTAGTAAAGATATTGTGGCAGGAACATCTTATTTATGTTCTGTTACACCTATTGTTGTATTAAGCGGTGCTACAACTATTACAGATCCTGTATCTCAATACAATGCTAAGTTTTATCAATTAACTTCAAGCACTAGTTCAACATTCATCTATCAAGATCCGTTGAACTATCCTACTAACACTCCTATCACTGTAACTGTAGAAACTCCTGTAACAGTACCTTCTGCTACAGCTCCTCAGTTTACAGGAGGTGATACAAGATATACAATTGCTATTTCTGAGTCTGTAAACTCATACTGTCAGCCTGCTAGTTTAAATGCATTTGCTACAGATGAGTCTAAGTCACGTATGGTGTTTAATTCTCCTGAGACTTCTTTTGGACAACCTACATTAGGATCTGTTCTTAAGTTAGAGAATGCATTAATTGGAGGAGGTAAAGCTCACTTTGTAGAAGTTAAGAACAATGCACGTTATAAGTTTTTAAATAAACTTGCACAACAGACAGCACTTAAGTCAAGTTATGACCTAGCAATTGCTACAGGTACATTTGATCCTAATGCAATGTTTACTGTGTATCAGTCGTATTTAACTATTTATATCAATGGTATTACACGACAGAACTACGGATATTCATTCAACTCTATTGCTAGTTATGATTATTGGAAGAATGTAACAAACTCAGGAAATAAACAACGTGAGCTTGACATCTATCAGTATATTATTCCAGGAGTACAATCTGTAGCTGATTTACACGATGTTAATAACTTCCAACGTGAATCATCTGTATATGTAAAAACTGCAGGAACTGCACCGCTTCCTTTTCCTAAAGATGTACCAGCAGTTTCTTCTACAGGTCTTACAGATAATTCTAGATTTACTATCTCTCAAAGAGGTAATTGTGGAAATCCTGAAATGTTAGAAGACATTACTAGCGTTCTATACTACGGATCACTAAAGAATATTCTACCTAATCAGTATGGTCAAATCTATACATATCAAACTATTGATACTGGATTCCAAGTAGACTTTGATACTCTTCCAGGAATTGTTACAGTATTTGGTGGAGATACTTTTATTTCTCGTTTTGCATTCAAGACTAAGCTTCCGTTCTTTATTGATAATAGAGTGGGAGCTCCTGATGATTCAGATATTTTCTATGATGAGATTGGTAACATTGCTTATCCTAAGTATTGGCATTCATCTAGATCTATTCTAAGTAACTATCAAGCAGGTACTACAACTTTACAGAATATTATTTCAGTAAAGGCATTGAACTTGGACTGTCCTCAAGGATTAATGTATTACAATGCAAGTGCTACAACAACGACAACAACTACTGCTGCATCTGGTACAGTTAGTACAGGAAACTCAAACTATGCATACGATGGATCTATGTATATGTTTGCATACGGTATTCCATACTTCTACTGTGAGAGTTCCATCAATACAGATTTACGTCAAGCTACAAATAATAAAGAAGGAGACTTCTATCCACATGTAAGCTCAGGTATTCCAGATTCATGGTTGCAACAAACGTTTGTACCTATTGCGTTTGATAACGTATATAACTACAACACTACATACTCTAAACAAAACACTGATAACTTCTTCTCTCACTTACCTGAGAACTGGAGCAACGATCAGTGTAATACAGTGTTCCCTTTCAGAGCTATTTATTCAGATCCACAAGTATCCGATGCTACTAGCAAAGTGAACAACTGGTTGATCTATCGTCCTGTTGCATTCTTTGATTTTCCTCAAAGTTATGGTAATTTAATTTCATTAGATGGTATTCAGAACAAAGCTGTGTTGGCTCGTTTTGAGAATAAGTCATTGTTATACAATACAATGCTTACAATCAATACAAGTAATCCACAAGCTGCTTATTTGGGTAATGATACATTGTTTAAATCTGCTCCTCCAATTGACTTTGCTGAGACTGATCTTGGCTATGTAGGATCTCAGAACAAGATGTTGTTAAAGATTCCTGAAGGACAAATCACTGTTGATGCTAAGCGTGGACAAATCTTCTTAATTTCAGGAAACGGTGCTACAGACTTAACAGCATTTGGTTCAGGTGTACAACGTTTCATGACTGACCACTTAGCATTTGAAATCTTACGTTACTTCCCAGAAGTTAACATTGACAATCATTTTACTAGTGTTGGTTTACACGGTGTGTATGATAGTAAGTTTGATCGTATTATCATTACTAAACGTGATTATATTCCTCAGCCTGATTGGGCTAAGTTATTATATTACGGAACAGATTCATCAATAACATTAACTTACAAGAAGTTTTATATTATTGATTGTGGTGTTCCTGTTATTGTAGATTTAACAGATCCTAAATATTTCTGTAATAAGTCTTGGACTATGTCTTTCAACTTCAATACAAAGAGTTGGATTTCATTCCATACATACATCCCTAACTATTACATAGGGGAGAATAACTTCTTCTACTCAGGATTAAATGATGGATGTAACATGACTATTGTTGCAGCAGTGCCTACCACAGCAGGTTGTTTATTACCTTCTGGATCAGCTATTGTTAGTAACTGTAGTACACCAGTGGGATGTTTACTTCCTTCAGGATCTGCATTAGTAGGTCCTGTTGTTCCTACTACAAC
Organism: Sediminibacterium sp.; assembly: GCA_040403975.1. Lineage (GTDB taxonomy): Bacteria > Bacteroidota > Bacteroidia > Chitinophagales > Chitinophagaceae > Sediminibacterium. Next base: position 29,930 of record JBBAJS010000010.1, on the reverse strand, counting down.
TACAACAACATCAACATCATCAACTACTACTACATCAACTAGTACTAGTACAACCACTACAACCACCACAGCTGCGCCTACCACTACTACAACAACTAGTAGCACTACTCAAGCTCCAACTACAACAACAACAAGTACTACAGAGCCACCTGTAACCACTACTACTACTACAACTCCTTATGTAGGAACTAGTACTACTACAACTACAGCAACTCCTACAACAACTACTACAACTACAGCAACTCCAACTTATACTTATTTGAGATTTGATGTAGATACTAATTTCTGTACTACAAACAATCCTCAGCCAGTTTGGTCTTACAATTCGTTTGGTGCAGGATATTATTACATCAATAGTAATTATTCAGCTTATTATTATTTAAGTCCATACAGTCATGCTGACTTTACTAATCAGGTCTCTGCAATTGATCCTACAAGTTGTGTAGGTACAACTACCACAACTACTACAACAGTGGCTCCTACGACCACAACTACAACTACAGCTGCACCAATTTATTATTATTTAGTATATGATGTAGATGTGAACTGTGCTCCAATAAATGGAGTAGCATATCAATCTACAACATCGTATGGTGTTAATGCGTATGTAACTGTAAATGGTGGAGGTACAGTTAAATATATTACAATTAATAATTCACCAACTTCTGGAATTGCTTTAACGTCATTATCACCATCTAGTTGTACAGTACCTACTACAACAACTAGTACAACTCCAGCACCTACTACTACAACCACAACTACGGCTACTCCAACTACAACAACTACTACTACTTCTGCAGTGGGTTGTACTACTTGGACATTCAGTAATAACTCACCTGATTTTGGAAACTTTGTAGATTACATTGATTGTAATAATCAACCAGCAAGTGTATATGTACCAGAATTAACTGCTCCTCAGTATTGTGTAAAGATTGGCACTACACCAGTTCCAGGTGATACATACATCACTGTAACAGATACACTTGATCCATGTATATAATTATTAAATAAAAGAAAATGTCAAAATCAGTAGTCATAAAGTTTGAGGTCTTGGGAAATAGAGTAACAGGACCATTTGACATCACGGATAACTTAGGGAATGTTTTAGCTACCAACGTGGCTAAAACATCTCTTATTACTGGTGCTACGTATACTATTGCAGATAGTGTTAGTAGTATTACAGTAACCTCAACTGCGGGATGTTCAGGATCTGCCACAGTGCTTATTGATTATCTATTACAATCTACGATTGATTCTATAGTTACAACATATCGTAACACTGCAAGTTTATGGAAACACTTAACTGACGTAACTGCTTATAATAAATACTATGGTAAGATTGAACCCTACATAATTGAGTATCCATTCTCTTATCAATACCATGATGAGATTTTACAGAATGTAAAAGACTTTACTACAGCGTACAAATACTTACCTATCCCTGATGGTGTATTTAATGACAATGCTAAGATTCAAACAGATGATCAGTATTTCAATAAAGCTATCTTATATAACGGTCAACAGTGTACAGGTGTGTTAAACTTGGTTCCTAAACCAATGCATAATTTACAGGCATACAACTCTTATCCTAAATATAACTTAGATAGTAAAACTATTTTAGTTACTAAGTCAGATAGCTTCTATCAATACAATACTTTTTGGTCCATAGTTAAAAATAAATCATTACCTTTGTTTAATGTAACATGTGAGTCTTTATCTATAGACAAAGTGTTAAATCAAAGTAACATGGATTATGGCGTTCGTTCATTCCATAAAGATCCATTAAGAGCTAAGAGTTTATTAATTAGACATATTCTAGATAATAAATCAGACGCTCACTTAGTTTCTCAATTCATTATAGCTCCGTCTCAAGTCTCTTACAAGTAATATGGCAAAGCAAAAATCTTCAGGTTGGTTAGATAAATATGACGATGGTGGTCCTATACAACCTAACTATAACGATGCTTCTGTATCCTATCCTCCTAACTTTGTAGGACAAGGATATAACACAATAGGAAGAAATTATTCCCCTGCATGGGGAGGACAGTTTGAAGATGGTGGTGAGTTATCATTCATAGATAACCCAAAGCTTCGTAACATGTTAGAGGGTTACAAGCCAGGTTTAATGGATGCTGTTGGTGATTACAGATTACCAGAAGGATATGCTCCTCCATTCAAAGATCCTAGTAGTGAAATATCTACATCTGTGGGTGGTGAGGATGGAGAACCAGCTTACTTAATTCCTACTTTTAAATATGGTCAACGTTTAAACAATCCTGTAGGTGAGTTTAATATGACAGGACAACACATTGGAGGTCCTTTCAAAACTGTTGAGGATGTTGAAAAGTTTGGAGAACTAAGACATCAATATGTTGGTGACGGTAAAATTCTTCCTTCTCCTATTGCTACATCAAATATGGCTATGGGAGGTTCTATGCCTGGTGCTGTAGGATTTACATACGCACGTACAGGAAGCATTCCTTCTAACGGTAAATATGCTAAGAAGACAATGGCTTCTGCACAAAATGGAACAGAGATGGAATACTATCAGAATGGATTAGATTTCAAACCTAAGTCTATTTCTAAAAATGGAAGCCAGTTGACAAAACTAGACCAATTAACTAACTTTACTAATTACAACACTAAACAACCAGGAGGCTGGTTAGATAAATACCAAGATTAATATGAAAGCTCAAATCTTAAAAATTGCTGGAGTTAAAACAGAAGCAGAGTTCTACAAGAAGTTTCCTAGTGAAGAAGCTTTCATGAAGAAGCATGGTAAAGAATTGAAGAAAGCTCAATACGGTACATACGTAGCTGGTCAACCAGAAAAAGCTGAACAAGAGCCAATTATGTATGATGATCTTCAACAAGACATGATGGCTAGAATTACTGGTGTTAGTAAAAAAGAAAAAGCTAGACAAGAAGGATTAGCTGCAACTGCAGGTAGTAAATCTTCTGGAGGAGATGGTCTTGCAGGTTTGTTAGGGATGGCTGGACAAATGCTTGCTCCACAAGTGGATAAGTTAATGGGTGTTGAAGGAGCTGGTAGTGCTGATGGAGCTGAAATGGACATAATGTCTTCAATAGCTGGTTCACTTCTTAAGAATGGTAAAAAGTTAAAGAAAGCTGCTACTGGATTTGAAGGAATTATTAAACCTCCAGCAATGCCTAAAATTGAGCAAGTTAATCTAGCAAAGACTAAAGGATTTGGATTAAATAAACTACAAGATATTCCAGCTTCTACAGATAGAAGTTTTGATTACGCAGGAGCTGCAAAGAAAATTCCTGGTGCGCTTGCGTCACAATTAGGAACTCTTATTGGATCCTATCAACAAATAGAGCAGAATCAAAAAGATATTACTAAAGCAAACCAGTGGGCTGATATTTCTCAAATATCATCACAAGCTGCTTTGTCTAGACCAGAACAATCTAAACGTAGATACGCACGTCCTGAAGATAACTTAGTTACAGGAATGAATCCTCTAGGTAAAAAAGATAGTTTACTTGCTGCAGAGAATGGTGCTGAGATTGCAAACACGTTTGCCCCTAACGATATCTATACAGATCTTGGTTATGAACCATTGAACGATAGTAATCTTAAACAATATGCACATGGGGGATATTTACCCAAAGCAGTTGCTGGAATGAATCTTAATTCATTTGCTGGAATTGGTGGTGATGTTGGTGGAATACTTGGTTCTAAAATTGGAGGAGGTTCAGGAAAAGGTGGTCCAGGCTCTGCAATTGGTTCTGCGTTTGGAGGAGCGTTAGGTACACTTATTCCTATTCCAGGTGTAGGTAGTTTTTTAGGTTCGCTTGCTGGAGGAACAATTGGTGGTTTATTTGATTCAGGTCAACAGAACGATTTACAAGAAGCACAAGACAGACAGGCACTTGCAATCAATAAAGCAACAATTGGTAAAGGTGCAAGTAACTTACAACAAGCAAACAAAGCATTCATGGAGAATGGGGGATACATGAATCCAGAATACAATCCACAAGTAATTGCTAAGTTTGGTGAATACGATGTGGATCAATTGTTTGTTCCTCCGCACGATGCTGACATGTTACGTGCTGGCGGTCATCTAAAAGAATACACTCCTCCTAGTGCAGAAGCTATGTACACAGGTCGTGACTTACCATACCAAATGGAATATGGTGGACAGATGGCTATGGGTGGTGATTTACAAGTTCACAGAGGACAAGCTGAAACTTTATCATACAATCCTTTCTTACCAGATGGTGGAGAAACAATTATGTTCAGAGGTCCTTCTCATGACAATGGTGGTATGCCTATTTCATTTGGTCAGAATGGTGTAGAGGTTGAAGGTGGAGAACCTGCAGTTAAATTACAAGATGGTGGTTCACCAGATGGTAACTTAGTTGTATATGGTAACATGATTATTCCTGAATACGGAGTTGCTGAATTAGGTGATGAGAATGCTAAGGGTAAGAAGTTCAAACATTATGTAGACGACTTATCTAAGATTGAAGCTAAACAAAACAAACTAGTTGATAAAACTACACAACTAATAAACAATGCTGATGCTAATGATCAATTTGATAAATTGACATTAAATACAGGAGAAGCAAACCTAATTGGTACAACAATGAAATTAAAAGAAATTGCAGAGAAAAAGAAAACTGCAGCAGCTGTACAGAATGCTATTCTAGATACAGCTTCAGAAATGGGATTAGAATCAGATGCATTAGCTAAAGGTAAAATCAAATATGCTAAAGCTAATGATCCTTATGCTGAGTTTGGTGCTAAGTTAGAAGAGTTTGCAAAAGGTGGTAAGAAAGGTAAGAAAGCAAAAGCTACTACAGTAATTACAACACCTTCTAAAGACGTTAGTAGCTTACAAGGATTTGTAAAAAACATTCCTTATAATGAAAGAAAAGCTATGGCTGAATCTGTAGGAATTACAGACTTCAAAGGCACACCAGAACAAAATGATTTCTTACTTAAGAAGACACAATACTCTACTGTTCCAACTCTAGCACCAAAAAGTAAATTTGATATTAATATTCCTAGTGTAACTAAAGCAATGGATAAATCTATTGCTTCTGGTGTATATAAAACAAAGACAGATGATGTAGCCTCTACTGAAGATGATACAAACTGGTGGGAGACAGGTATTGCAGCATTAGCTTCTGCAGCACCTCAACTTCGTCCTAGCAATCAAGTTGCTTTAGATCCTTCTCAATTATCTGGAGAATTGTATTCATTGTCTCAGAATCAAGAAGAGCCAGTGTTTGCACAAAGCTATCAACCGATGCTTAGTCAACCTATTAGCATTAGTTTACAAGATCAGATAAATGAAATTACAGCTCAAGCTAATGCCTCTAAAAGACTAGCACAAAATAATCCTGCTTTATTACCAATGATTGACGCTCAACTTAAAAAGTCTATTGGTGAAGTGTTAGGAGAGCAGTTTAGAATGAATCAAGGAGAAGCACAACGTGTTGGTGAAACTAATCGTCAGACTATGAACGAAGCTCAGAAGATGAATCTTGGTTTATACGATCAACAACAACAACGTCAAGCACAAGCTAAGAGTAATACTAAGATGCAAAACATCACTGCTCTTAACTCTATTAATGATAAGATCATGAAGAATAAGCTTGAAAATAAACAATTAGCTATTTCTGAAAACTTATACAACTATAGATTTGGTCCTAATGGTGTAGCGTACAATCTTAATTCTCCTGTATCATTTGCTCCTTATGGTAGCGGTAGTGGTGGATCAAGCAAAGTTCCAGAAGGAATGACACCAATTTGGGAATCAGATGATTCTGGTAAACCACAACTAGCTGGATACAAGAAAAAGAAAGAAGATAAGAGCACATCTAGAAACGGCTCAATTGTAAAAGCAATCAAAGGTCTCTAATCAAACTCGTTATACAAGATTACTAACTTTTGTTAGTAGTCTTTGTATATGTAATATTTTAAATTATATTTGTTAATTATACTCTCTTATGGCTTCATACACAGATGCAATAGCGCAATTTAACCCTTACGTACAACAACTCCCAGTTGAGTTGATGGCGAAAGTTGGTATGCAGAAGCAAGCCCAATACGATCAGGGTGTTCAAAAAATCCAAAGCTACATTGATAATGTGGCTGGTGTAGATGTAATACATGAGTCGGATAAACAATATTTACATTCTAAGCTTGGTCAATTAGGTAACAAGTTAAAAACAGTTGCTGCTGGGGACTTCTCTAATCAGCAATTGGTTAATTCAGTTACTGGTATGACTAGTCAGATTGTTAAAGATCCCACTATTCAGAATGCTGTAGCTTCTACAGCTTGGTATAAAAAACAGAAAGAAGAATTAGATAAGGCATATAAAGAAGGTAAATCTTCTATTGCTAATGTTGATGACTTCAATACACAGGCTGAAAAATGGTTAGCTAATCCTGAAGCAGGGCAACGTTTTTCAGGAAGATACACTCCGTACATTGATGTAGATAAACATAATCTAGAAATATTCAAAGCGTTACATGCTAGTGAAACTGGTAAAGATTTTGTCAATGAACGTTATCAAGATCCTATTACAGGAAAGTTATTAGATACTGGAAAACTTGCTGCAGCAATGGAGCGTGATGGAGTTGAAGGTATCACTGCTGCAAAAATTGAAGCAGCATTAAAATCTTCATTAACTCCTGACATTCTTAATCAAATGCGAATTAATGCTAACTTCCAGTTCAAGGGAGTTACACCTGAACAATTAACAAAGAATGCATCTATTCAATACCAACACGCTCTTCAAAGAACAGATGAGGAAATTGAAAGATTACAAGGTATTGCTTCAATGAGTGGTTCGCAACCTATATTACAAAAACGTGCATTAGATTCAATTAAAGAATTAACCGAAAGTAAACAAAAACTTTACGATAATTACAATGAACAAGTGCAAGATGCGCTAACTAATCCTGATAGAGCAAAACTTAATATTTATAAAGAAGGTGTAATTGATCAATTTGCAAATGCATTTTCTTGGGAAAAAAGAACAACACAAGTATTAGCTAACCCTCAATTCCAAGGGCAACTAGATGCTGATAGATTAGCTGTTCAAAGAGCTCAATATCGTCTTGATGTACGTAAACAAAACTTTACTGAATTTAATGAGGGTAGAAAATATGATTTAGATAAACAAAAAGCAGATGCTGAGAATGGTACAACAGATCCATTCATGACTGTTTTAGGAGAAGCGACAAAAGGTTTACCAGCTCCTTTAACATCAATTGCACAATCAACCGTAGCTGCAGGAAACGATATAGAAAAAAATATTACGGCATTACTTAATGCTAACCCAGCATTGAAAGGTAATCGTGCTGAATTGCAAAAAAGATTGCTTGCTTTCCAAAATGGAGATGTTTCTCAATTCTCTGCTGACATGAGAGATACAGCTCAATCTATTCTTGATGGAAGAAAGAAAATACGAGAGAATACATATCTTGAAAATTTTGCTAGAAAAGAAGTTGAATCAGATAAAGAAGTTCTAAAAAGAAAACTATTATTAGATAAAGATCTTAGTGATAGAACAGGAATTTCATTAGTTATAGATGGACAAGCTAAATACTTTCCAGCAAAAGATGTTTATAACTTTGCTAAAAAATTATCATACATTACCACAACTCAAGCGGGTGGTGCAATTGGCACAAGAGCAAAAGGTGGTTATGATGTTGACGTTAACCAGCTTACTAATCAAGAACGATTAATATATGCAAAATATAAAGCAGGAGATGTTGGACTTCATAATAAAATAAAATCATTTGGTGATCTTATTGTTAAAAACAATAAATATGAAACAGATGTAGATAATCGTGTAAATGGAATATTAGCCAAACGAATTGGTAAATTTGCTCCTACATTAGAAAATTTAGATACTCCTAAACCTGCAGTTCGTTCTGCTCTTGAAGGTATAGTTGGTTCAGCTTTACTTAGATATGATTCTGGTGTTGAAGGATTATCATCATCGGGTGGAAATGCTTTCTTAAGTACTGATGATAGAAATAAAGCAAAAGGATGGTTAGTTGGAGAAGGTAAAGCAGATGTTCAATACAAGACTGTTAGAATGGGCGATGATCGTTATGTAATGATGATGAAAGGACCTGAGAGTATTATGATTAAAATGACTTCTCAAGAATCGAGTCATCCAATACTTCGTTCAGGAATTGATGTATATGGACAAGATATATTAGAAAAACAAACAGCATTCCACGGATCAACTAATCCTACAGGTAAAGTTGAAGATGCTGAATATCCAAGAAACTTCTTTACAAATCTTAAAAAATATCCAGTAGTTGCAGATTTGAAATACAATCCTCAAAGAACATCATCTAATTATGTTACTTTACAAGTTAAACTTGGTAAAAGTTGGCAACCTATTCAGTTGGATAAACCAATGGATGCTTCAAGTGCGCGTGGATTCTTATCTACGTTAACGGATGCCGACATTGAAAAACTTTTAACAAGCAAAGGAATTTCTATTAAATAAATTAACACATGCCAGATTTCGACAAAAACCTGATATCCACAGTTGATCTTCCTAAAGAAGATATGCGCGAACCACAAGTTAGAGCATACAATGCTGCTGAGTTATCTAGTGGTGAACCAAACTTAGCTCACACTCCTGATGTTTTTGAAAGATTAGATGCAGCATCAAAGAATTCTAAATACGATAGAACGGGTGCATTTGTAACTCAAGATGTATTAGAAGCAAATAAACGTTACGATGCGTATAATCCTACTATTGATAATCAGGAAGACTTTGCTGCGTACGGTCAATCTGGTTGGGATAAAGCAATCAATGGTACACTCAAAGGAGTTAACTTAGTTGCTACAACTGTAGCGGGTGGGTTTGCTGCATTAGGCGGTGCTGTTGGAGCAATGTTTACTGGTAAGCTTTCTACTATCTGGGACAACCCAGTAATGCAAGCTTTGGATAAATGGAACGAAAGAGTTGACCAAGAAATACTTCCAAACTACTACACTGATATTGAAAAGAATGCTAACTGGTATTCTAAAGATAACTGGATGACTACAAACTTTTTGTTTGATAAGTTTATCAAGAATGCTGGTTTTGCAGTTGGTGCAATGGTCGGTGGTAATATTGCTAATGCTGGATTATTACGTGGAGGACTTGCACTTGGTAAAGGATTAGCAAAAGGAGCATCGATGGCAGAAGCTAGTCAAGCTTTTAAGTTATTCACTCCTTACTTAAGAAATGCTGCTAGAGCAGTTAGTGTTACGGAAAACGCTAATGCTTATAAGATTCTAGCATCAGAAATTAGTTCAATTGCTGATGTTGAAGCTAATGCTTCCGCTCTTGGAAAACTTGCTACTACAACTAACAAACTTAATGGATTTAATGATGCTGCTAGAAGATTAGCAATTGCTACATATTCTTCTGGAGGCGAAGCGTCATTTGAAGCATTACAAACATCTAATGCTCTTCGTAATGATTTAATTAATAAATATAAAGAATCAAATAATGGAGAAGCTCCAGTAGGAGAAGATCTTGATAGAATTAATGAACATGTTAATAATGTTGGTAAAGCATCTTTTTTAGGAAACCTTGCTATTCTTGCATTTACAGAAAACTTACAATTACCAAAACAATTAGGATCATCTTATAATGCATCTCGTCAAACTGCTAATAGTTTATTAGGAAAGACAGACGATGTGTTGTTGCGTGATAATGTATGGGGACTTGCTGATGTTGGTCCTAAGACTAAATTTGGTAAGGTATTTGATAAAACTATAGGCGTAGCTAAATATGTATTTGATCCTAAAGAAGCAGGTCAAGAAGGTTTACAATACGCATTACAAGTAGGATCGCAAAACTATTACAATAAAGCATATAGAACTAATAACGCTAGTGGTTTAGTAGATGGTGTTCTTTATGGTTTAGGTAAAGCTTTTACAGATAAAGAAGGTATTGAAGGTATGATCTTAGGAGGCTTGACAGGAGGTCCTATGCAAGCTATGGGTCAAATCAAAGAAGATAGGGCTACTAAAACAAATACTCAATCATTCTTAGATCAACTTAATAGTACGCCAGAATTCAAAACTGCTTTTGTTGATAGAATGAATAGCATTAATCGTGCTGTTATATTACAACAAGAAGAACAAGCTGCTATTGTGCGTGGTGATAAATTAGAAGCAAAAGATTTAGAAACAGATCAGATGCACAACTATCTAGCTACTCGTATTAAATACGGTAGATATGATATGGTAAAAGAAGACATTAACGAGTTGCGTAAAATGTCTTCTACACAAGCAGGACTTACTGAATTAAAAGAACAAGGTATTGGTAACATCAACGATGATATTGAATCTTTCCAAGCTAGATTAAATAACTTTGAAAGAGTAGCAGCATATACTAATGAATTATATAAAGCTACAAACTTAACATTTGCTGGTGAAAAGAATGTAGAAGGTAATCGTAAGTATAATGATGAAATCATTGATAAGATGGTCTACTCTGCAGCTAAAATTGCAGACTATGATCTTCGTGTTCCTTCAGTAAATGCACAGCTTGCCAAGTATGGTATTGTTACAGGTGATGTACTTGATAAATTACTAAGAGAAGGTAAGTCAAATAAGACTGCTACAAAAGAAGCTCTTAAGCAAATCAATGACATCGAGAATCAGATTGATAATCTTGATCAACCACTTGCTGTAAAGAATAAATTAAAAACTGCTCTGTCTGATGTAATAGAAATGTCTAGTCGTAGAAAGTTATACATGTCTGAGTATGATGACATGGTTACAAATCCAGAAGACTACACTACACCATCAGAAGAATTAGAAGCACAGTTTGCTACAGTTAAACAATTCGAAACTACAGAAGAAGGTAAAAAGAAAACTGTAAAGCAAGATCTTGAAGTGGGTAAAGAATACTCACTAACTACTCCTGTTCGTAGAGAAGGAAATCAACTAACAGTAAATCCTAAAATTAAAGTTTTATCTAAAACTTTAGGTGGTGAGTTTGAAGTACAACTTCCTAACGGTGATGTTACTTTCTTAAAGCCAGAAGGATTTAAAGATTTTAAAATCTCTTCTTCTGAGATAGAAGATAAAGAAGCTGCTGACTTATTAGAGAAAGCAATTTCAAATGTTCTTGGTCGTCCTGAATTTGCAAACACTCCCATTCCAGATGCCATTGGTAATTTAGAAATTCCAGAAGCAAGTTCTCTTCTTAACTTTGTAAATGAGTCAGATAACCAAGCATTGACTGATGCTGTAGAAGCAGAGTTTGCAAAGATTGCAGAAGATTATTTAAAAGAGAAAGAAGAACAAGCTAAGAAGAGAGAAGCTTTAGAAAAGATCTCTAAGGAAATTAAGAAGTTCCAGGATGAAGAAAATAAGAACTCAGCGTTTGTTCCCACTCCTGATTCTAGTGTAGAAGAAGAAGTTAAGGTGTCTAGCGTTGAGCCTAATTTAAAAGATGCTGAAAAGATATTCCCATCTACTTCTAGTGCTAGTGTAGAAGGTAATCCAAACGTTCCTGCATTTGTTACACGTTTTAACAAATTCATGAACACAGCTAGAAACTTCAAGAACAGATCAAAGCTACAAGCTATCATGTTTACTTATAAGCAGCAAGCTGCTTTAGGTTTAAGTGGTGCTGTAGAAATGGCTTGGGGTAAACAAGCAGGAGAACTTGAAGGAAAGGCATTAGATCTTGCTACAGATCCTAAAAACGGTAACGTGATGGTTGTGTTCGTTCAGGTTGATAAGAACGGTAAGCAATCATTTATTGATGCTGATGGAAATGTAATTGGTACAGTTGGTCAACAAGTAGATGTAAACAAGATTGTTTTATCTAACATGGCTACAGCTGATCTTGAGGTAGGAGGATTTAAAAGATATAGAGAGAGTCAAGAAGAAGGAGCTAAATTATATTTAGCTGCATGGGAGACGAAACGTGCACAGTTATTTAATGCTCCTGCAGATTCTTATAGTAGATTTACTTTTACAATCTCTAAAGGTAAACCAATTATTAATCAAGAGAACCCAGAGAATAACTTTGTAGCTGGTACATTAGTATCAGAAGATGTAATTGGAAAAGAAAAAGTATTAGAGGTTAATACAAAAGATACCGTATCTCATCCAGATGGAAACAACTATAGCGTTCCTGCTGGTAGACCTTATATTGTATTTGGTGATATGCTTCAGATTGTAAATAACAATCAGTTAAACATTAACCAAGCGCAAACTATCTATGCTCTATTAAAAGACTTAGCTGATACATTCCTTGCACAATCTGAAGGAGAGAAAGTTGTTTACGAAGCAAACAAACGCATCTTCTTAAGAAACATATTGTTCATGAATGACAAGGCTACAGATAGCCCTAATCAAGTTTACTTAACAGGATCTGCATTACGTATTGGAGAGAAGACTTATGATCTTGCTTCATTAGATAAATCTCAAAAAGAAATTATCAACCAGTTACAAACTATTTATCATACAGTTAATAACAGAACATTAAACGCAGGTCTTGCTAAGGAGTTTACAGAATACTATACTGAAGGTGGTGAACTTAAAACAAGAACTTGGAAGAACTATCAGTCTTATTTATTATCTGGAAAAACTCCAGATGGTAAAACACGTGATGTTTCTGACACACCTGTTACAACATCTGTAGCTAAAACAACAGAGGCGGTTCCGTACAACTACACTCGTAAGTATGTAACTCTTGAAGGATTAGAACTTCCAGTTGAGAAACCTGTTGTTAAAGTTGAAAAGAAAGAACCTGTTAAAGTAGATGATCAAAAAGTAGAAACATATAAGTCTGCTCAAGGTGATATTAATTATACAGTTACACTTAGTTCAGGTAAATTAATTCCTGACGTAGATTCAGACAGTCCAGGTGTTCAAGCCATGGTAGCTGATAAAACTAAATTAGCAGCAGTTAAAGAATCTTTACTTGCAGCCAAAGATAGCAACACTGGAGAACCATTGTACAATGACTTAGATAGTCCAGAAGAAATGGTTGTTCGTTTATTTAATCTTGTAATTGGTGTTCAAATAAACAAACCACAAGTTGCTGCTACTGAGGAAGTTAAAGAAGAAGTTGAAGAACAGCCTATTGAGAAAACTGTAGAAGAAGCTACTAAACCACAAGAGGTTGACTTAAGTGAAGATGATGATGAAGTATTCTTAAGAGAAGCTGGTACAGGTGAGTATGAAGAAATGGATCAATATGATGTTGATGCATTCAAAGCTTGGGCTAAAGAGAAACTTCCTACTATGCCATATGAATACTTAGACAATATGATTCGTACCCTTGGTGGTAAGAATGCTTTTGGTAAGTTAGAAAATGGTATTGCGTACATTATGAAGACTGGTGCTAGAGGTACAGAATACCACGAAGCATTCCACTTTGTATTCAACGGATTCTTATCTAAAGCTGAGAGACAAGCTGTCTTTAATGAGTTCAGAAGTAAGAGTGGTTCATTTGTAGATCGAGTGAGTGGTAAGAAGATTGACTATGCTGAGGCTACAGATCTTCAAGCTGAAGAAAGAATTGCTGATGACTTTGCTGATTTCAGACTTGGTAAACTTCCTGCTAGATCATTAGGAGAATCTATTAGAAAATTCTTCAAAGCTATTATTGATTTCTTTAAATCTGTTGTTACCAAGCCTGGTAAGATTGAAGAATTATTTGATGCTATTGATAGAGGTGACTTTGCTGAAAGAGCATATCCAGAAGCAGTGAGACGCGTTGGTCCTAGATACAGTGAAATTCCAGGATTGTCAGAACAACAAATCAATGAGATTGTTGAAGACATGACTGCTCGTTTGTTCTCAAGAGTATTTGCAAACAATGAATCTTTATTTAACCCAGAGAAGATTACATCTAAAGAATTGTTCTCTACAATCAAAGAGTCAAATAAATACTATAGAAGTTTATCTGATGCCACCTTCAAAGCATTAGTTAATAGAACTAAAGATTTTTTAAAGACATATAGAATTGAATTTGATGAGAACAGTGCTGTTGTAATCAATGATGAGAATGCTTCTAAGAATGAATATGCTGCTGATGCGTTCACAGTTGATTTCAAGAAGTCATCTCCTTATGCTGTTAAGTTGTTAATTGGTACGCTTGTTAAAGCAATGCCTATGAACCAAACAACTTCAATGGGATTAGAAATGCCTGAAGCTCAAAAGAGTAGCATCAAAGGTGCTAGAATATTAGAGTTCAACAAAGCATTTGCTACGCTTCTTAATCACTTTGAGAACGTTAAGGATCCACAAGTATTTGTAGAGAAGTTAGCTGACTTAGCTAGAGAGAACTCTGACTATGTTCGCCTATTTGCTAGACTAAAAGGTAATCTATCTAACGGTACGATTGACTTTGGTAAATACGATCTGAATGATTGGAGATTATTTGTTAGTACATTCCAAGTATTTACAAAACAAAAGCCAGAGGTAATTAAGCAATTCCTTAAAGGAACTACTATCTACACTGGTTCTGCAGTACAAATCGGTTCTTCTAAAGATGTACAAGAGGAGTGGACTAATAACACTATAACTAAGTCTGCTGAAGATGATGCGTTAATCAAGAAGACAGGTAAGTATTATACAATTGATAAAGATGCTATTTCTAAATCTCCTATAGGAAATCCTATAGAGATGGTTGACTTCTTAAATAAGTTAGGTGTTGAATTTAGCTTAGACGCATACAAAAAGATCAAGGGTACTAACAAACGTAAGTTCTCTGATGCTGTATCTAGTATTAAGAAAGGATTAGCTACTGGTCCAAATACAGTGAACTCTATCAAGGATAAAAGACTTGATATCACTAAAGGAATTAAAGAGCTTGCCAACTTATATGTAAAGTCTACATCTGCTGCTACTAGTACAATCTTACTTAACTCAGAAGGAGAACAAAGACAAGAGTTTATAGATAGCAATGCTCCATCTTACTTTGAGTATATGTTTAACTCTGTATCATCATTAGATGAGTTAATGCAGAAGATGCCACAACTCAATGATACATTCTCAACTAATTCACAAATCTTAAAACAAGGTGGATTGTTTTTTGATGAGAATGGAGACAGAACTGATCTTGATCTTAAGGTTGGATACATTGATGGTGTAGAAGATCTATCTAAAGGAGATGGTAAATCTACTTCCGCATTATCTGTAGGTGATAGATTTGTTGCTGAGATTAATCAGAACATCAATGGTAACTATTATGTATTAATTCCTGCTGACGGATCTACAGAGTGGATGATGAACATGGGTAATCAAATTGATTACGAACTGTTCTCTGATGGTAAATCAGGATTAGATAAAGCTTATGGAATATTCGAAAATTATTTAGTAGATGAAATTAATCTTGCTAAAGATTGGGAGAATAGAGAGAAGCTTGCTTTGATTGGTAATAAGGCGAAACAATTAAGATTCTTTAAACAAATTCTTTCTCCTGCCCTTGTTAGCAAAGCAGAAACTATAATTGAAAATAATGGTGATGTAGCTGCATTTATTGCTGAGAACAAAGAAGCAATCAATGAGTCTATTAAGAATTATATCAATGTTACAGTAAAAGAATTAAAACAATCTTTAATTGATAACAATCAACTTGTAATTAAGAAGAATGGTAATATGTCGTTCTCAGGATTGTTAGATAAATTTGCTGGAAAGAATAATAAGAATAAGCTTAACAAGAATAACTTAACAGAAGATCAGCTTAATAATATCTTGACCTTCTTGAACACCAACTATATTATTAACAACACTGAGTTCCACAAAGTATTGTTTGGTGATCCGTATCAGTTCAAGATTAAGGATGGTATCTTGGATGAAACAAAACGTATCAAGTCATTCTTGTCTCCTCGTAGATTTACATTTAACATGACTGAGTATAACAATAAGTTAAACTCAGCAGCTAATACTGTAGATGGAGATATTACTTTAACTGACGATATCTACGGATACCATCAGTTCAAAGACTATTTAAAAACATTTACAGTTACGGATGTAAACTTAGTAAGTTCTCTATCAAGTGTATTTGCTTCTTATGGTGGAACAAATGCTAAAGGTAAAGTTATTACAATCAATGAAACTGATGCTTCGTCTTGGATTTCTCCTACAGCATATAGAGAAGTAAAGATGAAGAATGGTCAGTGGTCAGATGAAGCAGAAGCTTTCCACCAATGGCAAATGGCTTATACAAGAAGATATATGCCAGGAGATAACTATAAGGGTAACTTAGCATTACAAGCTCATGACATTGCGCTTACAGATAAGCCTATGCCTAAGTACTTCATCGATGTACTTAAGCCAATTGTATCTGGTAATAAGTTCAACAAAAATAACATTGACTTAGTATTAGATAAATTCTCTCAAGTACCTCTTTACTACAGTGCTGTAAAAGGAACAAACCTTGAATCATTATTCAAGAAGATGTTTGAAGAGAAGGCTGATTACATTGTTGTAGAATCTGGTAGAAAGGTTGGTGCAGAAACATTGTACAATCTTTACAAACCTAATGGTGATTTTAACAATGATGCTTTCACAGAAGCTATTGAAGTGCCTTGGGAAGCTTATGGTATCCAAGTTGAGAACAGTTATGATAAAGAGAAATTACAAACTCGTGGTTCTCAATTAAACAAACTTGCTACACTTGACTTGTATAGCTCAGGAGAACCTATAGGTGATAATCCTGAAAGACAAGAAGTAATTAAAAATGCTGTAGAAAGAAACGCTAGAGCTCTTGATAACTTAGTAGAACAAGGTTATGCTAACTTATTAAACAAGCTTGGTATTGTTGATGATGGTGGTGTATTTAAGATTGTAGATAAATCTGCTACATCAGAACTATTGAGACAATCGATGTTTAACCAACAAATGTCAATCAATGCTATTGATAGTGTTACTTTAAATGACAAAGGTGAGTTTACAATTCCATTTGAAGCATCTACAAACTATGGCCAAATCAAGAACATTCTTTATTCTGCTGTAAACAAATCTATTACATCTCCTAAGATGAGTGGCTTCCCTGGTGTGCAGATCTCTGCTGCTATGTGGGAAAATGCTGCTGAAGGAAGACAATTAGTTAAGAAGAATGCAGAAGGTGTTTGGGAAAACATTTCTAAAGAACAATACGAAGAATTGACTGACGCTGAAAAGAAGAAGGTTCAATTTACAAGTAGTGCTCTTAAGTTCTATGAGGACAAAGACGGCAAGCGTTATTGTGAAGTGTTACTTCCTAACTGGATTAAATCTAAGTTTGATAAGTCTAAGTTTAAAACAGATGAGTCTATTCTTGAGTATTTAAAAACTGCAGACGGTGGTAAGATCTTAAATGGTATTGGTTTCCGTATTCCTACACAAGCATTATCTTCTGTAGAAGTATTTAAAATCAAAGGATTCTTACCTGAGTATATGGGTAGATCGGTGGTTGTTCCTTCTGAGATTACAACTAAATCAGGATCTGACTTTGATATTGACAAGTTGAACATGTACTTGCGTGCTACTTATACAGATGCGCAGGGTGATGTAAGACTTGTTGAGTCTAGAGGATCTGAACAAGAGACAAAGAACTTCTATAGAAAAGTATACGAAGATACTATAGAAAAAGAAATGAATACTCTTAGTCAGTATGATGACTTCAGAGATTCTCTTACTAGTATCTTAGAACAATTAGAGGCATTGCAATCTACAGATTCTGATAGCATCTATGCTGCATTGTCAGAAGAAGATCTTAAGTTCTATGCTGCACATCAGCAAATGTTCCAAACTATTGTAGATCAAGCAAATGATCAAAATCTATTACCTTCAGATTACATGAAGGCGCAGGTTGAAACAATAGAAAACCAAAAGGATAAGCTTGCTGCTAAGTTATTGAATACAAAGCTTCGTAATAATTTTGTTAACAGTATGTATGAGAAGTCTCTTGAGAATGAGTACTATGATTCTTTAGAGGAATTATTAACTCTTCCTGAAAACTTCAAAAGATTGGTTAATCCTAATACAGACGTTACTCTTAAAGAACTATCAACATTAATTGATCAGTTAGAAGGAGTAGATGAGTCTGCTGTGGTCACACCAATGTTGAACAGAACATACTTAACTAACTTAAGACATTCGTTCCTTACGGCTAAGAAATGGGTAGGTATTGCTGCTGTTAATATTACAGGTAACTCTCTGGTACAAAAGACAAAAGTGTTTGTTAAGAATCCAGACATAACTACATTCTTACCTCACAATAAGATTGAAGTCAATGGTTTACAGCACATGACTATTTCAAAAGCTACAGATACATTAGGAAAATATATCTCTGATAAATTATCTGAGTATGCCAATGCTTTTGTAGACGTTGCAAAAGATCCATACATCTTAAAGATTATCTACAGTGAGCGTGTAGTTGGTTCATTCATGTTACTAGAAAGATTAGGAGTTCCTACAAAGACTTCTGCATTGTTTATGAATCAGCCTATTATTAAGAATTACATTAAGTACTTAGATTCTACAAACAAATCTATCAGTGCTCTTTCTGATAAAAACAATATAGAAGCAGCTAAGAAATTCTTTACTGCAGGACCTAGTGATATCAAACAAGCTAGACTATTGTTATCTAAGCCAGAAGGAATGGAAGACTTATTAGCTGATATGATTAAGGGTGGTAAGAACTTAAGTAAAATACAGAATGCATTACAGCATCTTCTTCTTGATGAGTTTATAAAGATAGCTGATCTAGCATCTGCTAACTTTAAAATGACTCAGGCAATTAACTATGACACTACAAACTTCAAGAACTCAGATGAGTTGTATAGAAAGAATGAGATTAGTGACATGACTAGAGAAGAAAATATATTCAACGGTGTTGATGAGATTTTGAATTCTTCATTTATTGGAAAGATTAAAACTGCATTAAACCAGTCAACTAGAGCTCTTGGTCAAATAATGAAGTTTAACCAAGATGAATATAGAGCAGTGATTCAGGATGTATTGAAGTACTATGCAATCAATCCTTACATTGGTGCAGCTAAATTTAATAGAATTGCTGAGAAGGCTTCTGCTTCATTCTTAGACTACATCATCTATACTAAGGGTAAGACATTAAATTTAAAAGATCTATTGGTAGACAAAGATTCTGTAGCTAACAGAGTGTTAGATGTTAAGGAACAGAGAAAAGATATTAAGATCTTGGATTACTTAATTGCAATTCAAAGAGAAGGTGCTACCACTCCAACTAAAACATTGAAGCTTAGATCAAGAACTGATAATGCGTTTGATGAAAACATGTTAATTGGTTACATGAGAGAGATGAGAAACGATTCTGATCCTGCTATTGTTAATCTATACAATGATATTGTTAAGCTAGCAATCACGCAAGGAAGTCATCGTACACCTAGCTCAATCAAAAGCATTGTTCCATTAGAAGATTATTCTAGAATAGTGGCTCCAATTATTAATAACTTAGTTGTTGATGATGATATTAGAAACTTTGCTAAGACTAACTTCTTCCAAAAGAATTACTTTACTGATCCAGACGTTTCAGTAAGTTATGCTCCTAAAGTAAAAGGTGGTCTTAAGACTAACACAGGAACTGTTATTGCATCAGGAGAGGACGAAGGTACATACATTAGTACATTCTCCGCACTTACACAATACGGTGAGGAGATTTCTGAAGACGTTTACTTGTATCACTTTAGTAATATTCTTACAGATGCTGACTTAGGTGCTAGTTATGACAACAGAGCATTGATGAAAGTACACACCAAGTCTAGAGGTGCTGGTTCTCCAATCTTAGTTGTCCCTAGAATCATCAAAGGTATACCTGGTCTTGAAGGAGGAGATGTTGATTTTGTAACAGGTGAAACTGTACCTTCTGCTAAGTATGATCAAATGAAAGCTAGAGAGGGAGAGAAGATTGATGAGAAGTTTGGTTATGAGAAAGTTGTAGATGGCGCAGGAAATCCTGTTATACAGTATGGTAAAAATGGAAATAATTACTATATTTACAGAGCTGTAAACTTATATGGAGATCCAGGCTTAGCTGTTGAATACAACATGTTTGCTGATGAATCTGTATTAGATAACAACACTCGCAAGATTGATTCAATCATCCCTGCAAATGATATCATCAGAGCTTATTCAAAAACTGGAATCACAGAAGCTGATGAAGCAGAAGAAAACTCTGAGATAGATAAAGTATTAAACGAAAAGAAAGACGAATCTAAAAACTGTAACGGTAATGGCTTGTAGTATAATTAGAAATAGTAAAAATGAGATTGTAAGAGTGAACGCTCCTAATGGTAAGGAGTCTAAACTCTTCAATAGCATTCTTAAGATACAACCTGATAAGCAGAAAGCTTTAAGAATGTGGGGGAAAGTATATACCCCCATGTTCAAGTTATGGTTTGGAGATTGGGAAAAAGGTAGAGGATCTAAAGTTGTAGATGAAAATGGTGAACCATTATTGGTTTATCATGGCACAATGTTTGATTTTGATAAGTTTGGAAGTAGTGTAAGTTATTTTACAGATAGTTTACAATATAGTAAAGATGTAAAAGGATCATTTAGTGCAAAGAAAACAATGCCTGTATTTCTTAATATTAGAAATCCATACCAAGTTCCTTCTGATAAAAGATTAGCAGATGCTCCTGAAGAAGTTCATAACAGACCAGGAAGTGAATACTTTGCTCCTAGAGTAGCTAAACAAGAATTAGAGAAACAAGGATATGATGGTGTAGTTGGAATAGATGCTGGTCAACAAGAAGGTAAGACATATGTAGCTTACGAACGTAATCAAATTAAATCTGCAGAGAACAAAGGAACATTCTTGGGGCTCACTGATAACATCTATTATCAACAAGAAGATGGTACAGAAACTTCTCAAGCATCAGATCAAACTGTAAAGCTTGTAATGGATTTGTTAAAAAGAATAGGAGTTAAGGTTGAGACATTATCTTCTATCTCTGTAAATGGTGTGACACAAAATGCTAACGGTGTTGCTGACATCATGCAGAAACTTGTTCAAGTTACACAAGATAAAATTAACGTAGCTCTTCCTGAAGAAGCTATGCACTTTGTTGTAGAAATACTAGAGCAAACAGATCCTGCATTATTCAATAAACTATTGAGAGAAATCAATGGCTATCAAATGCTCAACCGTGTAGTTGCTGAGTATGGTAAAAATCCAATGTATCAAACTGCGGATGGTAAACCAGATATGAGAAAGCTAAAGAAGGAAGCTATTGCTAAGGTGCTTACTGAGACAATTATTAATAAGAATGAGGGATCTACAGAGAAAGTTGAGAACCTTGCTAGAGTTGAATCATGGTGGCAAACAATCATTAATGCTATCAAAGGACTATTTATAAATAGTGGATTTGATCAAGCTGCATTAAAAGTTTTATCTGGAGAGTTTGAAGGCACCGTAGATGAACTTAGATCTCAAGAAGTTTACTTACAGGCTACAGAAGATAAACAACAGCGTACAGTTCAGAAGTTACTTGATGTACATAATTCTATCGTAAAGACAGATGAAGGATATACTATAGGAGGAGTTAAGATTCCTAAGCGTGTTACTGACTTTGTTAAGGATTGGTACTCAAGTAGATTTGCAGATAAAGATTTAACTAAGTCTGAATATCAAACAGCAGTAGATGAATTAAAAGCTGAGAAAGGTACAGCAGGTCATGCGGATTTTGAGAACATGTTGAAAGATCATTTCTTAGCAGAAGACATGACACTTCTTCCTGAAGATCAACGTAGAAGCGATGCTGATTATGTTTCTTTATTAGATCCTAAAAACAAAAGCTACTATGAAACTTTAAAGAAAAACATGGCAGCTAGATTAGAATCTTTCCCTGAAGGAACTAAGTTCATGGCTGAGATGATGGTCTATGATGGTAAAGGTGTAGCTGGTACAATTGACTTTGTTGCTGTAACTCCAGAAGGAAAAGTAAATCTTCTTGACTGGAAGTTTATGGATCTTAACATTGAAAAGAATAAAGATGTCCCATGGTATAAAGTAAATGCATGGAGACAACAAATGAAACAATACAAGAACATTCTACAAAATAACTATGGTGTTGCACCAGAAGATTTTGGACAAACTAGAATGATCCCTATTAAAGTTACATACACTCCAGGTAACGCAAAGAAAAATGAACTTCCTAAGTTCTCTGGCGTATCTATTGGTAAGGTGGATGTTAAGGGTGAAGAGCGTGCATATCTATTACCAGTTGGTCTTGAAACAGAGCGTACAGGTATTAAGAAGATCGATGCTCTTATTGAGAAGTTAAATAAAGTGTATGAGACAATCTCTCAAACAAAAGTAACTCCTGAGTTCAAGGAAGAGAAGGCTAGACAATTAAATAACTTATATGAAGCAATCAGACAGCTTCAAGTTAGACAACGTATTGAACCGTTGTTACGTCAAGCTAAGATTATTAATGCTGAGGTTGAGCGTGTGATTGCTGATTATGAATCTAATTTCAAAGGCAAAGATCCTTCATCATTATCTAGAAAAGAAAAGAACGAGTTTGCAGAAAGAATCATGTCATTCGAAGATGCATTACAAGTTTATAAAAACTTATCTACAGAACTTAAATCTTTATTTAGAGGAGATCTTTCTGAAGAACAAAAGAAACTTTGGCAAGACATTAAAGATACAACAGAGAATGCAAATGAACTTTCTTCTGATTTAGAAGATGTGAGTGCTGAGTTTGCTTCTGAGATTATTGCCAAGAGTCAAAATGTAATGGACTTCCTACTTCCTGAAAAGGTTGTTAAAGGATTTAGTAAATGGTTTTCATCTACTTCTACATTACAGTTGAAATCTGCAGAGGTATTGTATAAGCTTGCTAACCGTATATTTGGTGAAGCTGCTATGGATACTGTAGAACAAGGTAAGATCTTACAACGTATCAAGAAGTCTTACGATGAGTGGGCTAAGAAAAAAGGATTAAACAAGAACAATTACTTTGATCTTATTAAGAAGAAAGGTAGCAATGCTTTAGTTGATGAGTTTAATACTGAGTTCTACACTGAGCTAAAAGATAAAATTGCTGATAAGGATTATAAGTGGGTTAAAGAAAACATTGATGCAGAAGCATACAATGCTCACTTAGATGAATACAGAAAGAAGCAATACGAACGTATTAAAAACAAACCTAGATTCGGAACTGAAGAGGAGAACTTGAAAGAAATGAATCGTGAGCTTAATGAAGTTAAGAAACTCTATAGCACAGTTAATGCAGATTCTCCAGGTTGGTTATTGTACGACATGATTAAGAAGTTCCCTAAGCGTGAGAAGTGGGAAAGTAATGAGTGGAAAGAATTAAACAAAGCAGAGAATGCTCCAGCTAAAGAATTCTATGATTATATCAGAAGTCGTAATGAAGTTTATGATAAGATTGGATATATCAACTCTGCACAGTCTCGTACATTCTTACCATTTGTAAGAAAGAGTTTAATGGAGAAGATTGTAATGGGTGGAGAAGTTAAACTTGGTGAAAGCTTATTACGAGAAATTACAATTAGTGAAGGTGATGTAGGATATGGACAGATTGATCCAATTACTAAAGAAGCTGTATACACTATTCCAAAGTATTTCACAGGAAATACAGGAGAAGAAGTTAGTGAGGACTTATTCAGAAACATGACTTTGTTAAATGAGATGGCTATTCGTTATCAATATCTAACAGAGATTGAGGATCAGATGCGTTTGATCTCTAGAGTGGAAGGTAATAAAGAAGCTATCAAAACTTCTTACTTTGGTAAAACTAAGTATAAAGAAGATGGTGATCCAGAAACTACAGCTGATAACTCTGAGAATACAAAGTTAGTTAGAGACATGATGGAGTCTATCATCTACGGACATAAGTTTGTAGAGAGTGATAACTTTGATCAGTTGTTAGGAAGTGTTTCTGGATTTGGTAAAAAGGCAAATAAGTTCTTAGGAGTAAATGTATTTCCTGAGAAGTTTGACGATTCTCAAATCTCAATGAACAAGACGTTAAACTCTTTGAATAACTTTTTCCAATTAAAGACAATCGGATTGAATCCTCTTTCTGCAATGTCCAACTTATTTGGTGGATCTTTCCAGAGTATCATTAATGCTGGTACATATTTTACAAAAGGAGAGTTTATAGCTAACGAGCTTACACTTATGGGAAGAATGCATGGAGTGGACGCTACGAAGCGTTTAGCTGCATTAGAGTACTTCTTACCATTAACAGAAAATTACAACAAGCAGATAGCAAAAGAATTATCTACAGGGGTAACTCCTGAAGGTGTGCAAGAGATCTTGATGGGTATGATGAGAGAATCTGATCAATTTGTACAAGGTGTAAACTTCTTTACGTACTTACAGAATACAGTTGCTATAGATGGTAAGTTAGTTAACGCTAGAGAATACCTTCGTAAACAAGAGAAGTATCAAGGTATCTATAATCTTCCTGCAACAGAAAGAACTAAGCTAGAGTCTGAGTTTGATGCTGATGTTAAAGAACTTGTAAAAGAGAAAGGTGTATTAAACATCTCTACCCTAGATGAGAATAACAATTTAGTTATTCCAGGTATTGAGAGAAAAGACGATAGTGTATTTGAGCTTCGTAGAAAAGTACAGGCTTTAACTAAAGATGCATTGGGTAACTTATCTGATGATGATGTTAGAAGAATTAATATGAACATTCTTGGTAAGTCATTTATGATCTTTAAGAACTGGATTCCTCGTTTAGTTGACGTTCGTGTTGGTAACTTAAAATACAATTCTGCTTCAGAAGCTTATGAGTGGGGAAGAAGTAGAATGGTGATGCGTGTATTATCTGATGGTGTATTAACATCTGTTGGTAGATTCATTAATATTGCACAAGCTAATGAGAAAGGTGTTGCTTACATGCGTGAGTTATTTGAAAAGAAGAAAGCTGAATATGAAAAAGAAACAGGCAGAACTTTACAAATGACAGAGCAAGAGTTTATGGATCTTGTTAGAAAGAATATTAAAGATCAAGCAGTCGATGCTGTATTCTATTTAACATTAACATCTATGTTCTTGGCACTCAAGGCTTTAGCTCCAGATGATGAAGATGATAAGCTTGCCCAAAACAGATATAGATTCATGTTAAGAGCAGTGGATAAGGTAAGAGATGAGATTGCGTATTTCTATAATCCTACATCTTTAATTAACTTAACTAAGTCTGGCGTGTTCCCTTCTACAAGTTTAATAGAAAACTTCATGAAAGCCTTTGGTAACTTTGGTAAAGAGATGTACTATCTTGGTACAGACGATGTTAAAGCTGCAGAAAAAAATCAAGTAATTAAGTATTTCTTAAAAGGATTCCCAGTAACTTACGAGTTCGATCTTCCTTTATTATTGTTCTTCCCAGACGTAGCTAAGGATCTTGGATTCAAAGCTCAATCTGAAGCTAAACCACTCGGACAGTAATAGCTATATTATGTAGGATAGTTTTCTATAGCTATCCTACAATTCAATACAATTCCGTATTTTTATAATTAAAATTTAATTGCATACCATGGATATATTATGCACGGCTGATTTGTGCCCAGTGATATTAAACTCTACCTGCGTGTTCTACGAAGGTAACACTTTACTATACACTGGTATTACTACTAATGATTCTTTACAAACTGCTCTACAAAAAATAGATGCTAAGTTTGGAGATGCTATGGTAGGCTATACATTTATTGATGGTGTATACCAATCTGTTGCTGGTGCTCCTGTAGGATTAGGTGGAAACCTAACCACTGATATTACTATTGGTGGTAACTATACATTAACATTTGCTGGTAATGTAAAGGCTGCTAAACATATTACAACTGGAGGTACAGCTTCTCAGTTTGTAAAAGGTGATGGTACATTAGATGGTACAGCATATCAAGCAGCGGGTAATTACATTACAGCTTTAACAGGTGATGTAATTGCTAATGGTCCTGGATCTGCAACAGCTTCATTAGCTGTAGTTAACTCAAACCCAGGCACTTACGGATCTGGTACACGTATCCCTGTAGTAACGGTTGATACAAAAGGTAGAGTTACAGCTCTTACAACAACAGCCATCAATGTACCGTCTGGTATTCTTAGTTTTGTAGGAGATGTCTATGGATCAGGATCTACTGGTTCTCCAACAACTCTTACATTAGAAAACGTTAACACAAACGTTTATACAAACAATACTTTCTTAAAGTTTAAAGTAAATGCTAAAGGATTAGTAACTGGTGCTGCTCCTGTTACACATGTAGATATTGAAGCTGTATTAGGATATGTTCCTACACCTGAAACAAGAAAGCTTAGTATCAACGGTGTTCAGCATGATCTACAGTCTGACATCTATTGGACTATTGCTACAGGAGTATCAGGTGTAACAGCCTCTGCTCCTTTAGTTTCTAGTGGTGGAGCTGTTCCTAACATCTCTATTACAAAAGCAGATGCTGCAACTGATGGTTATTTAGATAATGTAGACTGGGTTACTTTCAACAGTAAACAAGCTGCACTGAATGGCACAGGTTTAGTTAGAATGTCTGGTACAACTGTATCTTATGACAATGCTGCTTACACTCCTCAATCTCGCACACTTACTATTAACGGTACATCTTATGATTTAAGTGCTGACCGCTCATGGACTATCAACTCTATGGTTTATCCTGGAGCTGGTATTGCTGTGTCTACAGGTACAGGCTGGACTACTTCTATTGTAGATAACTCGGCTAATTGGAATACAGCTTATTCAGAGAGGATATCTTCTTCTTCTAGTCCATTGAGTATATTGAATCATGTTATTTCGATTGCTCAAGCTGGTGCTGCTGCTGATGGTTACTTATCATCTACTGACTGGAACACATTCAATAACAAGCAACCTGCTGGTAGTTACGTAACTACTTCTAGAACTATTTCTACAACTGGACCTTTACAAGGCGGTGGTGATCTAAGTGCTGATAGAACATTCTCTATTACACAATCAGGAGCATCTGCAGACGGATATCTTTCTTCTACAGATTGGAACACGTTTAATAATAAACAAGCTTCTGGTAGTTATATCACTGAATTAACTGGAGAAGCTACTGCATCAGGACCTGGTTCTGCTACAGTTACTCTATCTACTCCTGCAGTTACAGGTAAGTTATTAACTGGTGTTAACATCTCTGGTGGTTCTGTAGTTGCTACAGATACAATCTTAGAAGCATTTGGTAAAGTACAAAATCAAATCAATGGTTTGATTGGTGGATCTATGTACAAAGGTACATGGGATGCTGCTACAAATACTCCTACTATTACTTCTGGTGTAGGTACAACAGGTTGGTATTACATTGTTTCTGTTCCTGGAACTACAAACATTGATGGTATTACAGACTGGAACTTAGGTGACTGGATCATCTTTGATGGCACAGCTTGGCAACAAGTAGATAACACTGATGCTGTTGTATCTGTAAATGGATATACAGGTGCTGTAAACTTAGTATCTTCTGATGTTCCTGAAGGATTAACTAATCTTTATTACACTCCTGCTAGAGCTCGCACAGCTATATCATTAACTACTACAGGAACTTCTGGTGCAGCTACATACGATAATATTACAGGTGTATTAAACATTCCTAACTATAATCCTGATCTTTCAGGATATGTACCTATCACTCGTACATTAACTATCAACGGTACTTCATATGACTTGTCAGCCAATCGGTCTTGGACGATATCTGTAGGTGTTGCAGAGGTAACAGCGACTTCTCCATTATTTTCAACAGGTGGAGCATATCCTGACATCAGTATTCAAATAGCTACTACATCTCAAGATGGATACCTAAGTGCTACTGATTGGAATACGTTCAATGCAAAACAAGGAGCATTAATACTTACTACTACAGGAACAAGTGGTCCATCTACTTTAGTTGGAGATACATTAAACATTCCTCAGTATCAATCAGTATTAACTAATCCTATCACAGGTTTAGGCACAACTAACTATGTATCTAAATTTACAAGTGCATCATCAATAGGAGATAGCAACATCCAAGATAGTGGCTCATTAATTACATTAGGTTCTAATACAACTATTTCAAGCGGCTCTTTAGGTATTGGTTCTACTTCTTTAACAGGATATTCTTTAAGAGTTAGTAAAAATATTACAGGAGCAATTGATTCATTGGCTTTATTAGTAGATGGTACAATTCAATCAGATGTTACTCGTTCTGCTTTTGGGTTAAGAAGTGAATTAACTACTCAAGCCGCATCTTTTAATTTAACAGATTTAGTTCATATTTCTGCGGCTCAAAAAACACTTGGAGCTGGTTCTTCTATTACAAGTCAGTTTGGATTTTATGCTTATAGTTCATTGACTGGAGCGACAAACAATTATGGTTTTTTTGGTAACATAGGTATCGGAACTGGAAGATGGAATCTTTATATGCAAGGAACTGCTCTTAATTATTTAGCTGGTTCTTTAGGTATAGGTTCAACTTCTTTAGCAAATACAAGTTTAAGAATTTCTAGAAATGCAACTGGTGGCACTCAATATTTAGGAGTAGATACATTTTTTGTTTTTCAATCAGATGTAACTGCAACTGCGGTAGCTTATAATACCAACTTAAATACACAAGCTGCTTCATTTACATTAAGTGATATGATTCACTTTCGTTCCGCACAAGGTACTATTGGTGCTGGAAGTACAGTTACAAGTCAATATGGATTTTTTGCTCAATCTAATTTAATTGGAGCGACAAATAATTATGGATTTTACGGACAAATAGCATCAGGCGCCAACCGATGGAACCTTTATATGGCAGGTACTGCTAATAACTATTTGGCAGGTTCATTAGGTATTGGAACTACTTCTTTAACAGGATTATCTTTAGCAGTAACAAAAAACATTACAGGTGCAACCACATCATATGGAATAGTTTCAAATGGTACTGCTCAATCTGATGTTACTTCACAAGCTATTTTATTTGGCACTGTTGCTAGAACACAAGCAACTACTTATACTTTAAGTGCATTACATCATTTCTCCGCATCTCAAGGTACATTTGGAGCAGGTAGTTCAGTAAATACGCAAAGAGGATTTTTTGTTGAATCAACACTAATAGGTGCTACTAATAATCACGGATTCTTTGGTGATATTCCTGCGGGTACAGGAAGATGGAATATTTATATGTCAGGTACTGCACAAAACTATCTTGCAGGTGCATTATCAATTGGAGTAACAACGGCAAATGCTTCAGCATTATTGCAAGTAGATTCAACGACCAAAGGCTTCTTGCCTCCTCGTATGACTGCTGCACAGAGAGCTGCAATAGCAACACCTGCAGAAGGATTAGTAGTATTCCAAACAGATGGAACAATCGGATTATACGTATATGCTAATGCAACTTGGCGTACACTTGCAATGGTTTAATTAAAACAATAATATGGGAATAGCATTAATAACCAATAACATTTTATCAGATAGCGGTACAGCTGTAGCAGGCTTGGTGCCTACATCAAGAACGATTAGCACAACTTCTCCGCTGACAGGTGGAGGAGACCTAAGTGCTGATAGAACCATTGCTATAGCCGCAGCAACGTCAGCAGTTAATGGTTATTTAACCTCAGCAGATTGGACTACGTTCAACGCAAAGCAAGCAGCTTTATCTGGTACAGGCTTTGTTAAAATCAGTGGCACTACAATTAGTTATGATAACAACACTTATGCTTTAGATAGTGCTGTAGTTCACAATACAGGAAATGAAACAATAGCTGGTATTAAGACAATGTCTAATATACTTAAGCTTGATGATACATTACAAATTAAAAATATAGCACAATTAAGTAATAACACTGGTTATACTGGAGTT
>JBBAJS010000010.1:0-92 GCA_040403975.1 Sediminibacterium sp. | reverse complement strand
CTCAGTTATCTGCTTACCTACCTTTAAGCGGTGGTACATTAACTGGAGCTTTAAATGGCACCTCTGCAGTTTTTTCTAGCTCAGTAACTGCT
>JBBAJS010000009.1:92737-132486 GCA_040403975.1 Sediminibacterium sp. | reverse complement strand
TTTGGGAATTTCGTGGGAATTTCGTGGGAATTTCGTGGGAATTTCGTGGGAATTTGTTTTCCTGATTATCAGGGTTTTATGTCTTTTTTTGGGAATTTCGTGGGAATTTCGTGGGAATTTCGTGGGAATTTCGTGGGAATTTCGTGGGAAGTTGAGGGGAGGGTTGGAGGGGGGTTGGAGGGGAGTTGGAGGGGAGTTGAGGGGGGGGGGTGGTGCGCCTAACAGGACTCGAACCTGTAAAAAGTAGTTCCTAAAACTACCGTGTATGCCAATTCCACCATAAGCGCATTTTTAAATAGTTGCTTCATCAGGACTCGAACCTGAAATGACTGCGCCAAAAACAGTAGTGTTACCATTACACTATGAAGCATTTTGTCGGAGTTGCAGGAATCGAACCTGCGAATCTCTTGTTCCCAAAACAAGCGGGTATATCCGTCTGCCCTAAAACCCCGAATAAAAAAAAGACCACCCTTTCGAGTAGTCTTTTAAAATATATTATTGATAAAACAATATTACATAGAAATTCCACTCGTAGTAAATACACGTTGCGGAAGTTGCTGATTATTGTTTTTAAATGTTTTCATAAGGCAAATATAGAATACTTTTTTTTAAAATAAAAAATATTATAAATAATAATTTTATTAAAAATTGTAAGTATTTGTAAATCAACTTTATAAATTTATATTTATTATAAATAATTCAAGCATACACTTTTTTTTAAAAAATAAAGTCTAAAATGTTTTTTTAGTACCAAAATAGTATTTATATTTGTTCTCAAGAAACTTAAATAACAACAAATTCTTAAAATTATGGAAACAAAACAAAAAACTTCTTTAAGTACAAAAGCGCAATATGCTTTTTGTATTTTATCTGCTACTTATTTTATTGGACGTTGCATTTCTTCTTGGATTTTTAATATTTAATTAAAAAAAAATGAGAAAAAAAAATCATAGAAGAGCATTTAAAAAATGTTACGGTTGATAACTTAATGGAGTTTCAATCAGATTGTTTTTCGGTTATGGCTTCATCAAGTAGTATAAGAGGAATGGTAGATTTAGGTTGTTCAGCGAATGGTCAGTTTTTAGTTAAAAGAAAAAACGAAACTTGGAGATTTAACAACCCTGCTCAAGCGATTGAAAAATACACAGAACTAATTAGTCTTTAAAATTATGGAATTTGTAAAATTAAATGGTTGGGTAGAAAAGGATAGTGATTTTATTTCAATAACAATTAAAAACGGAGATAGAAAAAATTGTATTGGCGACCAAGTTTGGATTAATGAAGATGGTACTGAAATGGAGGTTTATGCACATTCGGATTCAGATGTTTTAGAAGAAACTATGAAATTATTTAAAGGAAATCATAGTCGAGCGTTTAGAGGTGCTTTATTAAGAATGAATGTGTTGTTTTAAATGCCTGTTATTGGTATTGTTTCCAATAGCAGTATTATCTCAAAATGTAGAGCATTATAGTTATGGTTATGAGGGTATAGAAAGAATTTACAGAAAAAACGATTCTGTAATTTTATTTTGTAATTCAAGGGCAAGACCTTACATTAAAGATGTCGTAATAGATACGATAATGAAAAGATACCAACTTGGTAGGATAAAATCAGGAGAAATCGTAATTCAACTGAATGATGCTAAAGTTTTTGGAATTATTGAAATCACAAAAGGTAAAGAGAAGTCTAAATCCGTAACTATTATTTATGAAAAAGTAGAGTACAAAAACGGATTGATTGAAATTTACATAAAACCAAAAAAACAACTTAAAAAATAAAAAAAAATGTCTTCAAAAAATAAAAAAACAAAAATTACCAAAAGTTATTGGAACGGAAGTTCTTGATTTAATGGATAAAATTAGATTAGATATAGAAGAGCAAAAAAAGAAAGTTCCTCCTCCTTTTACTTTAGAAATTGGAGTTCCTGCAAATAATATTGAAAAGCAGTTAAAAAAACAAGGTATAGTCTTTGAGCCAAATAGTATTAAAAAATACGACAAACTAATTAAAGGTATTGTTGATTTAAGTAACGAGGGTTTTATTAGTCAAAAGAAACATCAAAAACTAATCTACAAGGTTTATAAGCGTTCAATTGCGCACGTTTACTTTATTTACGAAATGATGTAGTTGAATCATAAATCAAATTAGATATAGATATAGAAGAAAAAGACGTTAAGGTAAAAATGAGTATTTGTCCTGAATGTAAAAACGCAATTACAGTTGCGATAGAACACACTATGGATAAATCAAGTAAAAGAGATTTTATGAAAGAAGTTGACAAGTATAACCTTGATATTAAAACTATTTCACTTGAAGAATATCGAAATTCTGATATTAAGATGTTTTGTAAAGATGATTGTTCAAAAAAAAATAAAAACTAAATAAAATGGCAAGAGCAAATTTTGTAAAAAAAGCACAGAAAGATATTTTTACTTTCGGTAAAAGAGTAGAGTATGTTAGTTCAAAAGGTAAAAGAGAGGGTCAGACTTTATCGAAAACTGATAAAACAATTCCGAGAGATAATAACGACACTATTTTTATTGCAAAAGGAGAAAGTTATTATTGGTGGCAATTCCAAAACTCTCCGAAACAATATAGCAAAACTCCCCCAAGAGCATCGCAATTAACACAGAGTGGTTACTTATCTACTTTGTATGGAATTACAGAGCAAATCGAAGATTTTTCAACTGATACTGCGGAGGAATTAAGTGAGTTTTCGGAAAACATAAAAACCGAGTTGGAAGAGTTGAGAGATACTACACAGGAATTGCTTGACAATATGCCTGAAAATTTACAATATTCTCCAACGGCAGAATTGCTCCAAGAAAGAATTGATTCTCTTGAAAACGGTATTAGCGAAATAGAGAGTATCGATTTCGATTACGAAGAAAAAGACGAAGAAGAGTTACAGGAACTCGTTGCTGAAGACAAAGGTATCGATACTAAAGACGAAAATTGGCAAGACGAAATAACAGACGAGGAAATTGACGAAAAACGTCAAGAATTAGAATCGGAATGGGTGCAGGAAAAATTAGAGGAACTACAAGCAATTTCTATTGATTAATTATGGATTCAAATGAACCAAGCGAAAAAGGTTGTGCTTTAATGATATTGGCTTTTTTTATAGGTCTTTCTATATTGGTCTATGTTTTAAAACACTAATAAATAATTATGGAACAATTATCAGATAGAATTTTATTTCCGCCAATCGAGAAAAAAGATTGGGAAAGAGTTTTACAAATTATGAATCGACACAATCGTTTTAATGGATTTGTTGATTACGACCCTAATGGTAAAATGCAGTTCTATGATTCCGACCCATTTATCGGTGGTGTACACGCTATGCCTGTCGATGTAAAAAGTATTCAAGAAATAATCGATTCTTATTAGAAATTATGCTAAAAGTTTACCGAGAATGTTTTCATATCTGTCTGTTGTCAAAAGACCGAATAGTCAGTCCAAAAAGAGCGAAAGATTTGTTAAATGAAATCGCTGAAAAACAAAGTTATTTTGTTTGTCATAAAGCGTCAATGAACGGGCAGGAAATTGTATGTAAAACGTTCTTCGATAAACTCGGTCATCGGTCACAAATGATTCGTATCGCTGAAAGATTAAATGCCGTGCAATTTGTAGAGCAAAATAACACCGAAAAATTAAAGTCTTATGCTTCTATGAATAGAATAGAAAAATCAATTGAAAATGGAATCGGAAACTAAATATTTTAAAGCGTTTATTTGTGTTGTAAAATCACTATCAAACGAAAGAAGTGGGGACGGTTTTTTTGGTAGCAGTTTGTTTGGTGCTGAAAACATTGTAGAGGAAAGATTTATCGAATCAAAAGATAAAAAAGGCGTACTTGATTTTTTGTTAAATAAGTACCCACAGTTCTTTCCAAATAATAAAATTTATACTCGTGAAATAAAAGACGAAGCGCAGTTCTTTTACGTTGTTGTTTTTGAACTTTATCCATACGAAGTTTCAGAACATAAACAAAATTGGAAATGCAATCATTGTCAGCAGGAATACGATAGTAAATATTTACATAAGCCTGTGATTAAATATTACGATGAAAATTTATATTTCTGTGGTAATGATATTTGTGATGTAGAGTTTAAGAAACAATATTATTCGCAAAACGAAATTCCTGATGATAAAAAATACGTTAATACCGATATATGTTACATATATAAAATTACCGAAAAAGGAAGTGGTAAATGTTATATTGGAAAAACATTAAACGCACCATTTTTTCGTTGGTGGAATCACTTAACGCATAGTGGTAGTCCTTTCGGTATTTACTTCCGATAAAGTAACCTTTCTAATTGGACTTTTGAGGTTCTTGAAATATTAGAAAAAAAGACCGATAAAGAGGTTTTTGAAGTAGAGAGTAATTATATTAGAAATTACGATTCAATCAATAACGGATTTAATACATTAATTAGTAAAAAAACAAGTTAGAAAAAATGACGAACAAACCAACAACAGATGAAATGCTTATAGAGATTGTACAATACAATTATGAGTGTGCAGGTTTTCCTTATGTGTTTATGGATTACTCACAAACTCGAAAAACTTGGAGTATAACTTGGCGAAACCCTATGAAATTTAAAAATGAAGATTGTAGAGATGCGCAAACACCAAATGAAGCCTGTAAAAAAGCACTTGATTTTATAAAAAACAACCCTAATATATTTATAAAAAAATGACAAATAAAGAAAAAGCAATTCAAGAAGCGTATGGAGATTATTGGGAGCAAGTTAAAGATTATACCGATAGTAATGGTTGGTTTAATAGAACCTCTTTAAAATATAAAGACTATTTGTTTTTATTTAATGGCAACAGACATTTATACGAAACTAATTTTAAGGGCTATTTTAGACCTAAATCACTTCGAGGAATAGAAGATAACAATAGTTGGATTAAAATTGAAAATGAAAGCGATTTTGATAAAATACCTAACGGAGATTATCATTGGTTTAATATTAACACTTTTG
Organism: Sediminibacterium sp.; assembly: GCA_040403975.1. Taxonomy (GTDB): domain Bacteria; phylum Bacteroidota; class Bacteroidia; order Chitinophagales; family Chitinophagaceae; genus Sediminibacterium. The sequence goes on along the minus strand of JBBAJS010000009.1, from coordinate 127,491 downwards.
AATACGAAAGAGGGGGTATTCCTGTAAACAAATACACTCATTACCAACCAATATTAAAACCACAACTACCAATTTATTAATTATGGAAAATTTAATTAGTACAACAGATTTTAATATCGAACAATGGGAGTTTTTAAGACAAGAAAAAATCACAATTCAGGATTATGTTTTTAATACTGCTTTATTTGCAAAAACATTAAAATTACCTGTTTATAAAGATATGTTTGTTCCGTGTTTGCCTAACGGCGATATATTTCAAACGCCTACCTCTTGCAGTAAATCTTGTAGTCCTATTGATTATTGTGTTGGTGGTAAATGCGACATAGAGGGTTGTTATGGTCAAGTAGGTAAATATGAAGAAGCCTGTAAGACGGTTTTATTTGACGGTTGGTTTGGTTTCCGTAATAGTTTGTCGAAAGCAGAAACAGGAATAGCAAACGAAGTAACTAATGGGGATTTTACTATATATTTTTATAATGATAAGTTTCCTTTTTTTGTTAAAGAGAGCGATGGTTTTATTGGAGGAATTCGTATTGAAACAATAGAAGACCTTTTAAAAGCAGACTTTGAATTCAAGTTAAGTGATAATTTTAAAAAACAAATAAGATTATGAAATACGATTTGGTAAAAGAGAAAAGTTATTTGGATTTAGTAAGAGCGGTAAATTCTTTAATTTTAAAAGGTTGGATTCCACAAGGAGGAATTATGTTTTCAAGTGATGAGTTTTATCTCCAAGCAATGATTAATAAGGCTTAAATTAAATATTATGAAACAATCAGCAGTAGAATGGTTATTTGAACAGGTAGCAAATCTTGATTGGAAAAATCTACAAGGCGAAAAAAAAATAAAGATTTTTGAAAAAGCCAAAAAAATGGAACGTGAACAAATTGTCAATGCCTATATATTTGCTGATGGGGATTTGATAGAATACAGTAAGTCTATGGCTGAAAAATGGTATGATAAAAACATAAAAATAAAAAATCCTTTAAAAAAAGTTTTAGTTAAATATATGGTTTATCGAGATGCTCCACACCCATTGCTTGACGGAGAATGGGTAGAAAAAAGCAAAGTAATAGAAGTTTTGGATTTAACGGAAGTTAACAAAATGTTTGAAAATATTTCGGACGTAAAAATATTAAAGTAATTATGAAATTAACACCTATGATTCGCTTCGTGAAGAAGCAAGGTAATATTGGAATGGAGGTTCAGTCAATCGGACATCAGCAATCAGACCGAGCAAGAAGATTTTATTTGATTCAAAAATATGCAGACTTTCTGCTTAAAGACATCAGTATCGGAATGACAATCCCTTGTGATGAATTTGGGAATGTTTTAAAAGAACCAAAATCAGATAATGAAAATTGGACTCAAGAAAAAACAGATAAATATTTTGAAGATTTAATGAAATACAATCAAGCAAAAGAACGTGTTTTATTTAAAGGATTTAAGGTAATTAATTCCCCAAAAGATATTATGAGTCGCTATCCTAAAAGAATAACTGATAGTTCGGGATTAATTGTTTTGTTTTGGTTTGATTCTATTACACAAACTTGGAGTTTATCAAATGGTTTATCAACAATTGAAACATTAACCGTTTTTGGGAGTATTGAACTAACAGAAACCGCATTAAAAGATATTGGAATACCTAATAACGAAACCAATGAGTAAAGACCTAAAATACCATAACGAAAAGGTTTTGATTCATTGTCTGAATAGAGAACCACATTCATTAATTTTTGACGAGCAATTTATAAATTATGATGAAAAGACGGTTTTAGAACTGTGTGAAGACTTGGAAACTAATTTTCATTATCTGATTGGTTTAATTGAAAAAGCATAAGACCAAGAATCATTGTCAAGAACTATAACTATCGCAAACATTTTGGTTTGGGCTTCTTTGTTTCATCATCACAACGATATTGTGCCTGAAAAATACAAGCAACAAGATGACTAAACAAGACTACGATAAAGCAGGTATTCTTTTGGAGCAGATTGAAAAATTAAAACTACTTCAGAGAAAACTACAAGCGAAATACAATGAATATAAAGAAACAGATGCCGAGTTGTGTCAGGTATTAAATTCCTGTTCAGAAGCATTAGATGTTTTGAGAGATATTGATACTAAAAAATTTGAAAACCTTTAATTATGAATAAAAACCCAAAACAAAAATCGAATGATATTTTCGATGTAAATTATCTTTTAGCAACCGAACTCAATCCTATAGCAAGTATAGAGGTTAGAAAGATTTATGCTCTTAAAATTTCAATCAAAAGCGTTGAGGAAATAATTTCCTCAAGCCCATCTTCGCCAATATTGGCTGATAACGGAAGTTTTGGTTCTGATATTGAATTATCTACCGAGTGGTGGAAAAAAAGTACTAAAAGAATTAACTAATAGACTCGAAAAACAAATAAAATTATGAAGCAAATAATATCTGTGTTATCGAATACACATTACACTCAAGATGAAAAAGATACCGAGTTTATCTTAAAACCAATGATGGAACTTATTATTGTTTATACTAATGGTAAGGAACATAAATTAACTCCTAAAGGTTTGAAGCAGGAAGTTAAGTGTACGGAGGTCAGAATGATTGTCAGTCCGTTTATGCTACAAACGCTAATTACCGAGTTACAACTGCATCAAAAGAAGTTGAACAATATTACTAAAAACGCTAACCAATTAAACAGTCTTGTGAAGCATATTACGTCAGAAGAATAATAATTATTACAAGTAATAAAAAATATTACATCTAATAAATTTACACGCAAATAAATTTTGTACTATGAATATAACATTGAGTCTGTCAATCGTTGACGAATTAAGAGCCTCCGCTAACTTTTTAGATAATCATTTGAGTTGGTCTGTTAGAGATTCTTTAAAAGAAAAGAACTATGACAAAACGCAGTCTATTTACTTGGATTTATCCGAAGTAAAAAAAGAGAATTGGGAGTTGTTAGAAAAGTTACTTATAGAGAAAAAGTACAATGGTAAAACTATCGCTACTTTAACTAATTGGCTTAAAAATTTAAGCAATCCAAAATATTCTGTAATCACTTCTTTGCAGATGTTGGAAAAAACTTTAATCGCAATTTTCAAGAATTCAAAATACAAGTGGGTTCTAAAAATGAACCCCGATGGTATGGTTGTTCCTTGCGCAGTAACGACTTGTTCTTGGACTTTTAAGGTAATTGATGTTCAATGCGACCCAAAGAACGAAATCGAAAGACCTCCTTATAGCGGAGTAGATGCCTACGACTATAATACTTACGAAGAGGCTATGGAAGTAGGGTTAAAACAAGTATTAAACCAAATAAAAAAATAAAAATGGCAGACCCAAAAGAACAAGACCACCAAACAAATTTCAAGTTGATAAAAGTAGGTCGGGTAGAAGTTATTGACCATTCAAAACCTGCTGAAAACGGAGGTGGAAGAGTGTTTGTAAAAAAGGATTGTGTAGAAGTAGAACTGTCGTATCAAGATGACGGAAAAACACTAAAGTTATTTATAAAATAATATGAGTAAAAAAGGGCAAAAAAAACTAAATTTAATTGTTGAAATTTACGGACAAAAAACCCTTGAAAAAATTGACGGTTTCGATAATGCGGTTATCGGTTTAGAAGTCAAAACAGATAGGCTGATTTATTCTGTAAAAAAATGCGTCAACATATTGAAAACAAAGATGTCTGCCGAAGAAGCGACTGATGTTTTTTATACGGACATTTATTCACAAAACGCAAATGAAAAAAAAGTAATATTTTGCGAAGATTATTTAATTAAAAAATCTAATATTTAAACAATGAAAAAACTAATTTTATCAGTATTATTTTTAATGCTTTCGGTAGCGTCTTTTTCGCAGACTTTTGTAAAAAAATACACGTCTGTAATTTCGGAAAAAGCAGGTGTGATTGGAGAGTGGCAAGACACTTCTTTAACTGTTGTTTTTAATGAAAAAGGAACAGGGGATATTGTGTTTTATTACACTAACGAATCTACTAAAAGATTTCATCAGGTTGGAGATGTAAAAGAAGATAAAACTAAATCAGGAGAGCCTTACCAATTAATTGTGTGTATTGATGATGAAGACGGAACTAAAGTTGCAATTCAACTGTTTGATGATGATACTGCTTTAAGAATTTTGATTTCTGATGGGTACTTTGTTGAATTTCATAAATAAAAAAAATGGAGAAAAACTTCTTTGCTCACAAAAATAAAAACTTTTCTTTCCCGATGAAAAACAAAACAGGCAATACTACAAGAATAATTGACAGATGTGTTCAGGAATTATTCAAAAAAGGATTTACTTACGTTTATGACGGACGTGGTACTTCAAATCAAGACGAACAAACCGAAATAACATTTAGATTGTTTGTTGACAGGTTAGAAAGAGAACACCCAAAAGCAAAATACGTTTCAAGGTATGGGGAGTATGACCGTATTTGGTGTTATAAAGTAGAAATTCATAATCTTTAAAGATATGTTGGTAAAAAGGTTTCAAGAACTATTTAACGGAACAACTATAAATCAAAACAGAGTAGATGCTTCTGTTAAGATTTGCAAGGAAACCTCGATAGGTTTTGCTGAATGGGTTGTTGAGAAAAGCAAGGAATACCCTAAACATATTTTAAGATACGATAAACTATTTGAACTTTACGAAAAAGAACAGGAAGCAAAAGCCAAAGGTATGATACCACCAAAACAAAAAGCAGACGAACTATTTAGAAAAGTAGGTATGCTTATGGATTTAAAGCATAACGAAATTTTAGAGGTTTTAGATTTCTTGTTAGAAACAAAAATAATTTCGGAAAACATCAAAGCAGAGGATTTGAAGTATTGGGAAGAAGTAAGAATTGAAGCAAAAAAAATAAAATGAAAAAGAAAATTTACATAGAGATAGCCTCTTGGTTGGTAGTTGGTTTGATAATTATATCACTTTTAAAATATATAATTTATGGATAAGATTTATAGCAAAAAAGATATGGTTGAAGCCATATCAAAAGTTGAGGAGTTAGCAACTATTAATGCCGAGTTGGAAGAACTTTTGTATCGTGGAAGTAATGACGAGAAGTTGGTGGAAAGAAAATTAGAACTACAAAACTCTGTTAGAAAACTTAAATCAATAGATTTAAACGAACTGAAAAAAGAAAGCGAAGATTTAATTCTTCTTAAATCGGATTGCGAATTTGTTATAACAAGATATAAAGCAAGAAAATTGACTTTAGAAGCTGAAATTAGTACTTATAAAAATGGAAGTTAAAATTAGAAAATGCGCTAACCCAAGATGTCCTGACATAATCGGAACTACGGAAAGACCAAATAAAAAATATTGTTCCGATAACTGCAAGAACAAAGCGCACAACGACAGAAATAGTAAAAAGAACACAAGTTGGGCTAAAGTCCTTAATAAGTATGATGAATTACCTAAAGAAACTTTTGTTCCTTTTCCAAAATGGCTTGAAGAAAATTATTATCCACCAAGAGAAATAAAAAACAAAAAATAACACTATGAATATTACAAGACCAATTGTATTTTTCGACCTTGAAACAACAGGTTTAGACTTGTCAAAAGACAGAGCCGTATCAATAGCAACTCTTAAAATTGATTTAGAGGGCAAAACTGAAGAAAAGAAAATATTAATAAACCCTGAAATGATGATTCCTAAAGAAGCATCAGACATTCACGGTATCACAGATGAAATGGTAGCAGATGCACCTACGTTTAAGCAAATTTCAAAATCCTTATTTTCTTACTTTAAGAACTGCGATATTGCAGGTTTTAATTCCGACTATTATGATGTCCCTCTTTTAATGAAAGAGTTCAGTAGATGTGGAATAGAATTTCCTACTTGGGAATTGAACTTGGTTGATGTATTGAAGTTTGAAAGAATGTTAAACTCAAATAAACTTGAAGAGGTTTATTTAAGATACACAGGAAAAGCATTAGAGGGCGCACACGATGCGCTGAATGACATTAGAGCCACTTTCGAGATTTTAATGTGTCAATTACAGAAACACGGAAAAACAGACCTTACACCGCAGGAAATTGATTTAATGTGTCAAGGAGAGAGAAAGCGTTTTGATTTAAGTGGTAAGACATACCTGAACGCAAACGGAGAAGTTTGTTGGTCAATAGGAAAGAACGCTAATAATCCTGTAACGAAAGATACCGCCTACTTGAATTGGGTGCTTAATAGTGACTTTCCTGAAGAAACCAAAGCCAAATTAAGAACTTTGCTTAAATAAGTTATGGCTAATCTACTTTGTCCTGAAGATATTAATTGGAAATTTATAATGTCAATGGGGTTCACGGACTACCACCATAGTAAATCTGTAAACGAAAAATACGGTTTAGAGATGGAAGTCATCACAAAGAAGATAGATGATAATCACTTCGGAAAAAGCAAGGTTTACTATTTCATAACAGGTCAGGAAAAAGAATATACAGACCTACAAGAACTATGTGATGATTGGAACGAGATTAAAAACTTTGATGACCCTGAAAACGAAATTGTTTGGGTTAAGAAAATAGTAAAAACCATTAAATTGAACGATTGATATGAAGCCAATAGATTGGACAGAACAAGATAAACTTTTTGGGTTAGATTATCCAACTATGACAGGTACTTTTCATGATTATAAATTCTACATTTATTTTGATTATGACGGCGACCCAAATATAGAGCCTGAAAACTGCGGTTATAATTTGGTTATTGTTAAAAACAACGTTAAGGTAGATTCTAAATTATCAAGTACTATTGTACAGTTGATACGTTACTGCAAGAATTATCTAAAAAAAGAAAGAGAGAAATTTTTATAACAAAAAATATGGAAAAAATAACAGAAACAAGATTAGATACATCTAAAGTTACTCACATAAAGATTACAGATTCTTTTAATGGTATCGACACAGGTTGGGGTGTAAAACAGTACAAATATTGCGAAGCAAAATACACTAAATTTTTATGGTGGAGTTATCTTAATTACAAAGAGGGGTTTTGGAAAGACGGGAAACAGTATTCAAGCTGTATAACACCAATGTACGAAATGGAAGAAATTTTCAAAAACGAAAAACACTTGGTTCACGATTTTTGGGTTCATACTAAAGCAAGTGTAAAGGTTTTTGTTGGAGAAGAAAAAATTAGAGAATTATTCTTTGACAACCTTTTAAGCGCAAAAAGATACTGCGACATCAATTTTCACAATGTAAATTTTGTAATTTAAAAATAAATAAAATGAGCCAAAAAATAGACGAATTAATCGGAACAGGAGTAATCGAAAAAACCAAAGGAGATTACATAAAAGAAAAATTTCAAGACTTTACACAGGCAATCGAAGAATGGTCTGAAAAAGCAAATGCAATAGTCGTTACGGACGAAACTCAAAAAGAGTTAATGTCGGAAGCAAGAGAGGGCAGATTGCTTCTTAAATCCAAGCGTATCGAAGTTGAAAAGGTTAGAAAACCCTTAAAAGAACAGTCTTTAAGCGAGGGTAGATTAATTGATAGTGTAGCCAAGTATTTAACAAGTCTTATTGAACCTGCTGAAAAACATTTAGAGTTACAGGAAAAATTCATCGAGATACAGGAGCAAAACAAAAGAATACAACTTAAAGCAGACAGAACCAAGTTGCTTGAGCCGTACAAAGAGGTAATCGACCCTGATTCAATTCAATTAGACCTGATTACAGAGGAAGCGTTTACAACTATTTTGAACGGGGCTAAATTCGCTCAAGAAAACAAAAAAGCCGAAGCGTTGAAAGCCGAAGAAGAACGTAAGGAAACTGCTCGTAAACAAAAATTATTCCAAGATAGAAGTTTAAAATTAGCCGAATACAGGCAGTTTTATTTTACTGAAAAAGACATAATTCTTACTACCGAAACAGATGAAGTTGCTTTTAAGAAACTGATGAATGATTTAATATTGCGAAAAAACGACTACCTGATTGAGCAAGATAAAATTGCTGAAGAAAACGCAAAACTAAAAAAACAAACGCAAAAGCAGAAAGAAGAAATTAAGCAGTTGAAGACAATTACAAAGACTGTCCCAACGCCTACTCCTGCAACACAAACTATTGTAAAAAGAGATGTTGAGGCAAAGCCTGATTTTATTGAAACTCAAAATGAAGACCTTATTATGGTTAATAGGTTGGAATACGAACAACTTAAAAACAGATACGGTATAGCCAAGACTGCTTTAGAAGCGGTGTTGTATTTTATAGTACCTCAAAATTTAAGGGATTTAGTAAACAAGGCTATGAAAGAAATACAAGAAACATAGACCTTTAGAGGGTGTTTTGTAACATTTCGTGGCTTTGTCGTCGTTGTAGCGAATTAAGAAAGAACTTAAAAAATAATAACTAAATTTTAAATTTATGACTGAAATTTCAAAAAACACCCAAGCGCACCAATGCGACAAAACGGCTGTTAGTGGCTGTTTTTTTAGGATTACCCAAAATTGGAAAAACTTATAATTGTTTTGATGATGGAAAAATAAGTAAAAGCAGAATGTATCAAGTTACAATAGATGAAATAATCCCATTTGAAAAAGCTGATAATGAATTGTTAGAATTGTGGAAAGAAGAAGGATTGTCGAGTTATTGGTTATTTAAAAAAAACAGATTACTTTATAAAGTTTAAAAGTACAGAATTTAAAGACGAACCAAACGGAGTGTTTGCAAGAACCAAAGATGGCGGTTGGTTCGGATTAGGCAACTTTTGGAATAGTGGTAGGTTAGACCTTGACGAATCTTTAACCGATAGTTTGTCAACATAGCTACTAAAGCTCCGTGACTTTATTGTCGTTGTGGCGATTTAAAACCAAACTTAACAAATAATAACTAAATTACAAAATTATGACAGAACTTTTAAAAAATACCCAAGTGCCACGATGTGATAAAACCGATGTTAGCAAATCGGTCTTGATTTCGGATAAATGTAAATTAGACTTTGAAAAATGGTTAGACAGACAAAGTGTTGCACCATACAAAGTAATGTTTTATGATATTCCAATAGCAGTACAAATTGCTTATTTAGTAGAATGGTTTGATACCGTTGGATTAAATATTTATACAAAGCCAAGATTTCATTATGGAGGTTTAAGTTTTGATGGATTTATTGACGGAATTGAAATTTCAAAAATAAAAACTGAATATTTTAAAACAAGAAATGAAGCATTTTTAAAAGCAATAGAATTGGCAAATGTCTTTTATAACGAGAATTTTGTTTAGACTGTTTGCTAACATATATTTATAATAATAAATAATATTAAAAATATTTGATATTCTAAATAATATTAGGTAAGTTTGACGAACTAAAAGAACAAACACTATGACACTCTTAAAAAAAATACTCTACCATTACTTTGTAGGGGTTTTGGTTTCTGCAAGTTTAATTATTCTGATAATCTTATTTGACTATTATATTAACGAATATTTGGAATATCCTGAATTAAGTAACTTTATTAAAGTTAGTCTTTTAAGCGGAGTGGGTTTCGGATTAACCCACTTCGCTTCTACTAAAATATAAAAATCCAATAAACAAAAAACCAATTAAACTTTTAAACAAAAAACATTATGAAAAAATTATTATTGAATTTGGTATTACTTGTATCTTTAAGTGTATTTTCTCAATCAGCAAACCCTTTTATAATTGAGCATTGTAAAGATAAAATGACTGATAAAGAGTATTATTTTGCTGAAAAAAAAATTATTTGTGCAAACCCTGAAAAAACAAAAGGATTTACCGTGATTCCTAATTTTAAAGCAGATAATGGAGAAATGGTTAACAACGGTTTTATGTGTAAAAACGTAAACATTGGCTCTTGTGATGAAAACGATAGTTTGATTATATTGTTTGAAGACGAAACTAAAATTACATTAACCTCTTGGAATAAATTCAACTGCGATGGAAATGCTTATTTTAATTTTACTAATAGTCAATTAAAAGACCTTTCTACTAAAAAAGTAAATATAGTTAGATTCAGTAATGGTCGTTCATACGAAAGCCTAACAGTTGAATTAAAAGAAGAGCAAAAAGATTATTTTATCAGGGCTTATACCAACAATAAAATCATTGAAATTGATTGTTCAAAATAAATTGTAAACATTTAAAAATTGTAAATTATGGGAATTGTAAAAGACATTTGGAATACATTGTTTGGTAAACCAAAACAACAAGAAAAATTTCAAAGAAGTGGTTCAATAGCCGAGCCTGTTATGCAGGTTGTTCATAATAAAAATGATGATGAAATTGATGTAGAACGCTCTTCTGCTGAAATAGAATTAACAGAACCTAACCCTCAATTTTGCAACAATGTTCAGCAAGGCGAAAATATTCGTCCTAACGATTTGTCTGCCGTTCCTAAACCAAAAAAGAAAAAATCAAAAAATATTATAGGACAAAAAACATTGTCTGAAATTAAAGATTATTTATTGACTTATGGTTCAATTGATGTACTGACTTGTGAACAAAAGTTTAAAGCAAAAAGTTTACACAATTTTATTTGGCAGTTAAGAAAAGACGGTCTTAAAATTAAAACAGAAAAAGTCTTTTTAAACAACGAATTTAGTCAAAAAGTTGAAGTTACTAATTATAGATTAATTTCTTTAAAATAAAATGGAGCAGATTAAAAGCGTAACTTTACAGTCCGTAGATTATTTTAGTGGGGTTCTCTCAACTAAAACAAAAAAAGCCACAAAAAACGAAATTCAGTACAAGATTTTGGATTTTCTTTCAGCCAAAGGAAATCAAACTTTTATTGATATTTACAACGAAACTTTTTCAGATAAAAAAATTTGAAGAAGCATTAAGAATTCTAAATATTTAAAAAATGCAAAAAATACAGGTAGAAGTAACTAAGTTGTACAAGATACTTCTTGATAGGTCTATGACCCAAAAAGATTTATACAATTTGATAATTGAAGCGAATGATGGTAAATCTGTTTCTATGTATATCCTTAACGAGATTGTAAACGGCAAAAGAAAAAATTACAACATAAATACCGCCATATTGATTTGCAATGCTCTTAACGTTCCGATTAACGATATAGTTGACTAATGGAAATAATTGACTTCATAAATGATTTAAGAAGAATGGGTAGTATATATTATAAAATATGGCTTCCTATTATACTTCAATTTCGCAAAGAAGAAACTATAATTATAAAACTTAACGCTCCTCTTGACGCACCAAAATCAACCTATTATCGAGTTATAAACTACGGTGTAACGATTTTCCCTAATTACGTTAAATTGTATTCTTTAAGTAAAAATTATAGTGAACTTATTTTGTCGATAAATGATAAACGTTATGTTGAGTATATTTCAAAAACGGCTAATGTAAAAGAGCCAAAAAACGAAACTATTCAAGCAGAACCTATTCAGGCAGAATTAATAGTTGAAAAACCAAAAGCACCAAGAAAAAAAGCCACAGAAACATCATATCCTAACGAGGTTTATGAAGAGATTGTAAACTTTTTAAACCAAGCAACAGGCAAGAACTATAAAACCAACTCTGTAATCAATAGGAAGTTTATAACGCAAAGGTTAAATGACGGATTTACAATCGAAGACTTCAAGCAAGTTATTGTAGTAAAAAGCACAAATTGGTTGGGCGGTAAAATGGAACAATTTTTAAGACCCGAAACCTTATTCTCTAACAAATTTGAGGCGTATTTGAATGAAAACGTAGTTTCTAATTCGCCGATTTCTAATTTAAAAAACACTTATGACCAAGTTAATATCGCAACAGAATACTATAATAGTCAAGGATAATATTGTAGTTGGTAATTTACCAAAGGCGAGTGAAAACGATATTCTTATCTACAACAAAAAACAGACTGATAAAAAACTAAAAGAAATTGATAGTTCCAATAAGGCTGAAATGGTTGAAATCACAAAGGCTATTGCTCAATGGGGTTATGCTTTAGGTATAACTGTTGTAGCGCAGGATTTAGTAACCTTAAATAATTTTATTAGAGAGAATTTCCCGAATCTAAATATATTCGACTTAAAGGTTTGTGTTAGGCTTGTTTCTATTGATTCTGATTTACTTGAAACAGATGCCGAGCATTATGGCAAACTCACTTTAATTTACGTTTCTAAAGTTTTAAAAGCGTATGAATCCTATAAAAGTAAAGTGTGTTTTGGAGTAAGAGAAAAGATTTTGAAATTGGAACAGGACAATAAGCCACCTATGTCAAAAGAAGAGCGTTTAGAAAATTTCAAGGTTTTACTTACTCAAGCAAAAGAATCGGTTTGTAAAAACGAATGGTTTGAAGATACGGGAGATGTATTGTATAGTTTTATTAAGCACAATAAATTAATGCCTATAACGAAAGGTAACATTGATGAAGAACTCATTTCTACTGCTATGGAGTATGGAGAAAAAGAATTTAGAAATGCGGTTAGTGATTCAAAACGAGGTAATTTAAAGAAAATGGTTAATGATGTTTCTTTCGATTCCACAAAGAAAGAAGACATAGTTAGGAAAGGCGCAAGACGATACGTTTGTAACTTATGGTTAGACACTCTTAATATTGAGGATTTTTTAAAAAAATTAACCTATGAAATGCTTTTATATTAGAAATAATATTTATTTTTACAAAGAATAATTATTATTATGATTTATAGAGGTTCAATTTTAGAGTTAAAGCCTGTTACCGATACGGTTCTTGAGGTTGTGATTAAGGTTAAGAAAAACGATTCTTATTCTGTCATTGCCTTTACTACTTATAAAGAAATAAAAATTCTTATTCAACAAATTAAAATTGAAAAAGGAGATTATGTAAAGATTGATTTTAATTTAGTATCTAAAAAATGGCAAGACAAATATTATTTAAGCGCAGTAATTAACAAAATTAGTGTTATCTCCAAGAAATCCCCGCAGTTGATAATTGATATGGAAACAGGAGAGATTATTGGATAATTATAAAACAAGAAACTTAAAACAAAAATGGAAATAGCAGGAAAAATTAAAGTCATAAACCCGACTAAAGAGGTTTCAGATACTTTTAAAAAAAGAGAATTGGTAGTAACAACCGAAGAGCAATACCCACAACATATTTTGATAGACTTTATTCAAGATAAATGCGCAGTTCTTGATAGTTACAAAGTTGGGGAAGCCGTAAGTGTTTCAATCAATGTTAGAGGCAAAGAATACACCAACAAAAACGGAGAGGTAAGTTACTTCAACCAACTTCAAGGTTGGAAGATTGAAAGAACAGGTTCGGCAGTTCCACCTGAAAACCAATAACTATGTCAAATGAATTAATCAGGGTTCAAGTTTTTTCGCCAAGAGAAAGCGAAAACTCAATAGGTGTATTAGTGCGTTTAAGATTTGACGAGAAAGGAAGAAATACTTCAGCGATGGATTTAAAATGGTTTCCTAAAAGCCTTTGTTTGATTGAAAGAATTGAACCTGAAGATACATTAAGAGATTTACCTACATATTTTTTAACCGCCCCAAAGTGGCTTATTGATAAAAACATTAAAAAGTAAAATATGAATTTCAACATTGGAGATAAGGTTGTTTGTATTGACGATTCTATGCAACCGCACACGGTACAGGAATTGAAAAAGAACGTTCCTAATTGGGTTAAAAAAGATGATGAATATACAATTAGGGCGATACTAAATAATCGGGATATTGTGACAGGTGTTTTGCTTGAAGAAATAGACAATCCTGTTTTGTATTTTGATAAAATTGGAGGTTTTCAAGAACCTGCTTTTGCAGAATGGAGGTTTAGAAAATTAAAGCCAAGCGAGAGTATGGTCGAGGTGGTTTCTGAAGTTTTAGAAATGGTATAATGTATTGTAAATCAAAAAATATCTTATATTTGTTTTTTCAAATTAAAAGTTATGGCAAATAAAACAAAAAGCGATTACGATAAAATGACTAATGATGATTTAGTTGCTCATTTAGACGCATTAAGCAAGGATACGTTTAATAGTTATGTTGATGCTGACACAAAAGTTAGATATTTTTTATATAAATATGGCAAACAGTTTGCTGACGCAGTAAAAGGCACGAATTTATTTTACGCAGGAGTTGTTGCGCAGTCGATAGGAGAAACAGGTTATGGAAGAAGTACCCTTGCTTCAAAAGCAAATAATTTTGCAGGAGTAAAATACGTTTCTTCAATACATTCTGATTTCTACGAAACGCAAACAAAAGAAGTTAAGAACGGAAAGACCATTGCTGTAACTGCTAAATTCGCTAAATTCCCAACACCTTTAGATGGTATAAAAAATCACATTGCTACATTATTAAAACCTGCTTACGAAAAAGCGAGGTTAAATGCTAAATCTCCTGAAGAGCAGATTAAGATGATTGTACAAGCAGGTTACGCAACTATGAGTCCAACTGCTTATGTGAATCAAATTAAAGGTAATATTCGTAGAATTCAAAACAAAGTTCCAATCGGAAAGGTTGTTTAATTAAAGCAAAATAAAATGAAAAACAAGGTTTTAAAATACAGTCTTATCGGCGCAGGTTTGTTAACTATTTTTGCATCTACACTATACTACATAAGGCTTAAAAGAATACAAAAAATCAACGAAACTAATGCAAAACTTAATGATGTTTTGCAAATGATTAACAACGTAAAATAACAACAAAAAAATACCAATGAAACTTATTATCGGAATACCAACAATCAACAGAGCCGACCTTTTAAATGAAGCGTTGGCTAAATACTTTGAGGATTTTAAAAACACAGAAATTGTAATCTGTGACAACGGAAAACAAGAAATAATCACAAGAGAGAAAAATTTTGTAGTTTACAAACCTGAAAACAATTTAGGTGTTTCAGGGAGTTGGAATATGATTATGGATTATGCTCAAAAAGTAAAAGGAACTCACGTCTTGATGCTTAATGATGATATTTATTTAGGAAAATCAGAAGAGGAAATCAATACTATAATCCGACTTTGGAAACCTGAATTTTTATGCACCGAACTTAATTGGTGTAGTTTTATATTGTCTGTTGATACCTACTTAAAGGTTGGAAAATTTGACGAAAACTTTTTCCCTGCTTACTTCGAGGATAATGACTACTTCCGCCGTATGCTTTTATCAGATGTAACTATTACGGTTAACGCAATGCTTAATCCTATTATTTACAGAAATAGTATGACAATTCAGAAAACACCTGAACTAAATAATGGATTTGAAAAAAATAGAGAATATTATATTTCTAAATGGGGAGGGCGACCAACTCAAGAAACTTTTTCAACTCCTTTCAATCAATAGTTAATGGTAATTACAAAAGACAGAGGTAAAGTTACTTGTGTAATCCCTTTTTATAATGAGAGCATAACAACTGTGATTTCAAACGTAAGGGAGGTTTTAAAGGTTAAAGAGATAGATTATGTTGTAGTTGTAGATGACGGTTCTGAAAGCATCGGTAATTTTGAGATTTTAAGAACTGTTTTTATTAATCGCTCAAACATCTCAATCATAAGATTGCAAAATAATTCAGGAAAAACCCCTGCTATCTATCACGCTTTGAAATATGTTCCTGATGGAAATGTTTTTTTGTGCGATTCTGATTTGAAATCATTGGATTACGAAGAAATAAGTAATGCGATAATAAAATATCAGTTACTTGATTTGAATATGCTTATTTTAAGACGTTTAAATATTGGGTTCTTACCAAAAATAATAAGAGCAGACACTCTTCTTTCAGGGGAAAGAATTTTAAGCAAGGAAGACTTAATTAAAGTGATTCAAACAAATATTAAAGGTTACGAATTAGAGGTTGCTATAAATCAATACTTTATAGATGATAATCGTCTAAATTGTTTTTGGTCGCCAAGTTCCGCCGTAAATAATTACAAGTACAAAAAGTTTAAATTCTTAAAAGGGATTTTTAAAGATTTAAAAATGTATTTCAGTATAATCAAATATGTTGGATTCGGTAACTATATAAATCAGGTTTCATCATTTTGTAAGCAAAACGTATAACAACAAAAAAAATGGATAATCAAAATTTAATCAAAGAAGCAAAAGAAAGAGGATATAGAAGAGGTATTGCCATAAGGTACGTTCCTCACGCAGTAGATTATGTATAGGGAAATTATTTTGAAGTAGAAAACGGAAAATTAAAAGCATACCGAAAGCCAAAACACGAAAGGAAGTGTTTTGACGATATGAGGCACGATACTTTGTTTGACGGTAAAAAATGGGTAGAAATAGTAGATTTATCTAAAAGAACCAAAGAACAAAAAAGTATTGATGATATTCACGAAGTTAGAATTTAATAACAACAAATTACTATGGAGCATACACATAAAAAAATCTGCGTAATCTTGCATTTATATTATATTGATTTATGGAGTTATTTTTTACCGTATTTAAAAATAATCGACACCGACATTGATTTGTATATAACAATTACCAATGGACATTCAGGGTCTTTTACAGATATTCACGATGCGGTTATAAACGAGTTCCCACAAGCGTATATTTATTCCTTACCTAACAGAGGAATGGACGTAGCACCATTTTTATATGTTATGAATGAAATATTCTTAAGCAAGAGAACTTACGATGTAATGATAAAACTTCATAGTAAAAAAAGTTTAGCACACAGTTACGAACTTGGAGAGCGTTGGAGAAATCAATTAACAGATGCCTTGTTAGGTTCACTTCCAAAATTGCAAAATGGATATTATGCTTGTGTAGGTTCTAACAGTACTATGGTCGGTAGTTCTGCTTGGGTTCAAAATCAAACTGTATTAGGATATGAGCAACAGTTTTTTAACGAAAAAATTACTTTTGACCAATATGAATTTGTTGCAGGAACAATGTTTATGGCTAATTTCCATTTAATAATGGATTGGTTTGTTCTTGAAAGTATTTACGACAGATTTTATAAAGAATTTCAAGACGGTTACATTGGGGACGGTTCAATAGCGCATCAACTCGAAAGGGTATTAGGGTGTTTGGTTAAAATAAAAGGAAACGAAATTTTAAGAGCATAAATTATGGCACAAGGAGTTCATCAAATAACGGCTGATTTCGAGAAAGAATTGGCAAAATACACAGGCGCACCGTATGTGATTTGCGTTGATAATCAAAGCAACGGATTATTCTTGGCTTTGTATTATTGGATTGAAAAAAGAAAAAAAGAACATTACAAATCAAAAGATTTTAAATACATAGAGATTATCGATGTTCCTCAACGAACATATCCCTCTGTACCCTGCGAAGTAATTCACGCAGGAGCGCAAGTAAATTTTACTAAAGTAGAGGGAGAAACAATAAAGGGTGCATATCAATTAACTCCAAGTAATGTGTGGGATAGCGCATTGAGGTTTACTGCTGATATGTACATTCCTGAATCAATGATGTGTGTTTCTTTCACGGGGGCTTACAAGCACTTTAAACTGTCAAAAGGAGGCGCAATATTGTTAGATGATTTAGATGCCTACAATTGGCTGAAAAAAGCCCGTTTTAGCGGAAGAAGCGAGTGCAGTTATCACGAAGACGATTTTGACGATAATCCTGTTATTGGTTGGAACTTCTATATGATGCCCGAATTGTCTGCAAGAGGCTTGTTACTTATTCCGCAATTTTTTAATGCTGACGGAACTAAAAAACAAAACGAAGATTTGGAATTACCATACCCCGATTTGAGCAAATTTAAAATTTGGAAATAATGAACAAAAATGAACAAAAAAATGAATTTAAAATAGGCAATCCTACTAAATCAGAGATGGATTTTACTATGAGTATTTGCGATTCTCTTTCTTTGTTGAAACGAAGACAGTATCAAAAGATTAAATTAAAAAAACACCTAAACAAAGACGATGTTTATGATTTTTTAAAAGAAAAATATAAATTAGTTAAATTAAAAGATGATTTTATAGTAGTTCGTTACAGTAAGTCAGTTGGTGTTTTAATAACAAAAAATGATGTAAAACTTTTAAGATTTTACGATTTTCAAAGAACATTTACTTTATTGGAAATGATTGATAATTACATTGGAACTTGTGTTTATTCTGATTACAAAAAGACGGAAGAGGAAGAAAATAATAAATTTTCATTTCGTACCATTGACAGGTATAATACAGGTTGGGCGGAGCAATCTCTTTTGTATAAAGATTTTGTATGAAAAATCATTTAATTGTCTTTATTGCATATAAGCACGTTGATATAGTAAAAAGTAGTCTTGATAGTATTATTGGTTATAAAAATGCAGATGTTTTTGTTGTTGAAAATAAATCTGAAAATTCTTTTGAATTAGAAAATTATTTTAGCACAAAAGACCTTGTGGGTTATATTCAATTTGAAAGCAATATAGCCAATAGTGCAATAACAATTTTTATAAGAGATTTTTGGGATTTAATAATTCAATACGAATACGTTACAATTACTGACGGCGACCTTTTTATAGCGGATATAAACGAAACTTTTAAGGAAATTATAAGTGCGTTTCAAAACCCTGAAATCATTGTAAGCAGTAGTGAATTGTGGCAGGGTAATAATTATCAAAACGAGGTAAGATTATCTGAAAAAGAGTATTTAGAAGATGCTTCAATTAATCAAAGAGAATTTGGAAGTATTGAGGGTATAACAGGTGCTTTTTTAATAACCATTCAGAACAAGCATTTAGACGTTATTAGAGGCTATCTTTTTGTTGACAACTATTTGGCTAATAAAGTAAACTCAATACAAGGTAGATGGTTTAAAACGAATAAAAACCTCGCTTATCACATAACTTGGGATTTGTATTATGAGGGTAATGAATATTTTGAATGGAAAAAACAAGTTTTTGATAAAATATGGTTTACAGAAAAACATTCTAATTATAAAATTATAAAATATGGAACAGTCTAAAAAAAGGATTTTATTGTTTGGCGGTGGTAATCAGGTTCATTATACGATTGATATTATCGAAAAAGAAAACAAGTATGAAATCGTAGGAATAATT
This sequence comes from Sediminibacterium sp., assembly GCA_040403975.1. Taxonomy (GTDB): domain Bacteria; phylum Bacteroidota; class Bacteroidia; order Chitinophagales; family Chitinophagaceae; genus Sediminibacterium. Next base: position 108,557 of record JBBAJS010000009.1, on the reverse strand, counting down.
GATTCTGTACACCCGATAGGAACTGATAGATATGGATATGAGGTTTTAGGGAGGCAAGAAAATTTAGCGAACATAGTTCAAGAGCATAAAATTGACGCAGGAATCATAACTATTGGGGATAATTGGTCACGGTCAATTGTTTATAATGCAATAATAAGACAAATGCCAAGTTTTGAATTTGTAAACGCTATACACCCGTCTGTGATTATTGGTAAAAATGTTGAAATCGGATTCGGGGTGGTAATGATGGCAGGGGTTATTGTAAATCCTTTGGCTAAAATTGGAAATTTTACTTTTTTTGCAACAGGTTGTCAAATAGAACACGACTGTATTATTGAGGAATACGCAAGTGTTTCTGCGGGTTCAGTAATGGGTGGTTATGTTACGGTTGGTAAATTTTCAGCAATAACATTAGGTGTAACAGTATTAGACAGATTGAAAATAGGGGAAAATTCAGTAATAGGTTCGGGTAGTTTAGTGCTAAAGGATATTCCTGATAATGTGTTGGCTCACGGAAACCCTATAAGTAAGGTAAGAGCAAGACAAGTTGGAGAAAAATTTTTAAAGTAAAAATTATGTATAACGAATTAAAAGAAATAGGTATTTGTTTTTTAAGAAAACAGATTGATGATGATTTAATTGAAGATTTAAGAAAAGCAGTTAATGTATCATTTGTAAAGCACAGAAATATACAAATTGCCCTTAATAATGAAATTGATTCAGACGGGGTTGCTCTGAATGTTTTTAATGATGATTTTGCGTATGTTAAATTATTGGAAAGATTAATGGAATTGGGTGTAATCAAGGATATAGAAAACAACTTTTTTGAAAGTAAATTTATTTTAAATTCCATTAGTGCATTAGATAATAAACCTAATAGTCCTAATTTTTCAGCAATAGTTCATAGAGATATTAAGTTTTTTTCAAAAGACTTGCCTATTATGTTGAACGCACTAATTTTACTTGATGATTTTACTATTGAAAACGGTGCAACTATGTTGCTACCAAACTCTCATAAAGTAGAAGACAAGCCAATTGACGAATTGTTTAAAAGAGATTGTATTAGAGCGACAGGGAAAAAGGGAGATATACTTTTGTTTAACTCAAATATTTGGCATTGTTCAGCACCAAACAAAACAAATGAAAGTCGTAGAGCGATACCTATGACTTTTTCTAAATCTTGTATGAAGCAAATGTTTGACTACACTAAAAGCATAGAAACTGAAGTGAATTATAATTTTTCTGATGATATGAAGCAGTTGTTAGGATTTGATTCAAGAGTACCCTCTTCATTATATGAATGGTATCTACCTGCTGACAAAAGATTTTATAAAAAAAATCAAGATTAAATATGGTTATTCAGCAATTAGAAAAAAAAGAAGTAAGACCTTGTAAAGATTATCAATTGCGAGTTCTTTTTCTTGACCCAAAACCAATTTACGACAGGATAAATGTAAATCATTTTTCAAGAATACAAAGTGTTCCTATTGGTAAAATGTTTCCTGAAAACGGCAAACTATGCGGTTGTGGTTGCGGTGCTGAATTAACAGGAAGAAGAAAACGTTGGGCTACTGATAGTTGTATGTATTTCGCTCAAGCGGTTTTGGGTATCATAAATGGTCATTCCGAGATAATATCAAGTTACTTAAATCTGTATCACGGTGTAATTGCTTGTATTGATTGTGGGCTTACTGATACTTATAAAGAATATAAAAACGGCGTGTGTGCAAACTCGATACATAAAGACCATATAATACCTGTATTCAAAGGCGGGGGCGGTTGTTGGTTATCTAATTACCAATATCTTTGCGATACTTGTCATAAACAAAAAACAAAAAACGATTTAAAAAAATAAAAAATGGACATTAAAATTACACAACATTCTTTGGATATGGTTAGACAGATTGCTAATGATGTAGCGACATTCCACCACCATTATCACATACTTTACGACATCGCATCAACCTTTGGCGATAAGAAAATTAATTACGTTGAAATTGGGTCTTATGCAGGAGGAAGTTCTTGTCTTATGTTACAAAGATTGAATACTACAATTATTAGTATTGACTTGGGAGAACCTATTCCTAAAGCGGTAGTTTTTGAGAATATAATAGAGTATAAAAATAATAATAATTATTATAAATATATTCAGGGAAACTCTCAAACACAGGAAACTAAAGACAAGGTTATTGAAACATTGAGTAACTCAAGACTATTGGGTTACACTAATAAAATTGACATATTGTTTATTGACGGCGACCATAGTCTTGACGGTGTTTTAAGCGACTTCAATTTATATAAAGATTTGGTTAATGTGGGGGGTTATATTGTCTTTGACGATTACTATGATAATGTTCATAGTCCTGACGTTAAAAAAGCGTTAGACGAAATCATATTACCGAACCTTATCGGTTACGAGGTTTTAGGTACTTTTGAAAATAGTTTAGAGGCTTATCCGAGTGAACTTAAAGACGGTAATTGTTTTGTAATTAAAAAAATACAGTAATGACTTTAGGAGTTACAATACACACATATCAAAGAGCAGACGGTCAAACGCCGTATCTGCTTATGAGGGCTATACAAAGTGTCGCAAATCAGTCGTACCAAAATTATAAAATATTTATTGTTGGCGACAAGTATGAAGACAATCAGGAGTTTGAAGATGTTATTAATGGCTTTGTTGAAATTTCCGATAAAATAGTCTTTGAGAACCTCCACTTCGCTAATGAGCGAGAAAAGTATTTAGGAATAAACAATACTGCTCTTTGGAATTGCGGTGGCGCAAATGCGCTCAATCACGCTAACAACTTGGCTAAAGCGCACGGTATAACTAAAGTTTGCCATTTAGACCACGATGACGTTTGGTTACCGAATCATTTGGAGGTTATCGCTAAAGCAATTGTAGAAAAAAATAACCCTGCCTTTATCCATACATTAAGTCAGTATCTAAACAATCCTGTTTTTCCTCAAATGATATGTGATGGAGAAGTTATTGAACATTATCCGTCTTACTGTAATTTAATCCATAGTTCAGTCTATTATGATTTAGAGCAAGTGCATTTACCTTATAGAGATTTATGGGCTGAAGAGGGTAGATATTTCCCAAGTGACGGAGATATGTGGGACAGGATAAGTATTAAATGTCGTGCTGAAAATATTAAATGCTTTGCGGTAAGAGAAGTGACCTGCATACACGAACAAGAAAACTATTAAACTAAAATACTATGAAATTATTTTTTGCAATTTACCTATTGGGGTCTGTTATTTCGCTTATAATGACGCTGATTACTTTGACAATAAACAGGAAGAGGGGAGAGGCTATAATTAACCACGCCAACGATAAAATATCTGAAAAGTTTGACTGTTACGAGAGAGTTGATTTCGTTAGTGCTAACAGTTATTGCGCAATAAACTTTTTTATGTCTTGGGCGCAAGTGGCTATGTTTATTTACTCCTATCTGCCAAGCCGTTTTATTATAAAAATTTATTTTTACAGGTTCGTTTCTACAATATTTATTTGGATTACCACTAAAACAGTTGCGATTGTACATACGGTGGTTAATAAGCATAATAATTTGATAAAAGATTATAATAAAAAATACGGAATTAAAGAAGATTAAAACCTTTCGGAGCGTAGGTTAGCCGATTATTAATAGAATGGAAAGAATGTTTACGGACACAGGTTTTGAGGTAACTCAATTGGTAGGGAACAAAAAAACTATTTTTGTAGAAACAAGAGATGAAGCAAGAAAATTAACAGAGAGAGTAGGGTATTTTTATACTATACTTGACGCAAAGAAAAATATAATCGGGTTCGGAATACCCAAATAACAACTAATAAAAAATGGAAAAAACACACACACTTATTTACGGCGCATCTGACGATTTAGTAGAAATCGAGGGTCAGATAGAGGGGGAATATGATAACTATACACTTGCTCAAAGAGGAATTCCTTTTGAGTGTTCGGACGAAACAAAGGGGGTTATCTCGTATGACGGGGATTGGAAAATTACTGTTGAAAAAGAGGGCAGTTTGTTTCAGGAATTAAGACTAAACGTAGGGGATAACGGGAAGCATACAGATTTGGCTTTTAAATGCACTTCGTATAGCGATGTGTTGATTTTGAAAGACGGAATTTTGTGGGTAAAAATAAATGGACGAAAAGTTTAAATACCTACCTTTGTAATCAAGAAACTTTTAAACAACAACAAAAATGGAAACAACTTTTAAAAAAGTAGAGGCTAAATTCAAGTTCTCTAAAGATTGGATAGACATAACCGATAAAACACAGACGGCTACTGTTGACCTAATTATAAACTACCACAATAAAACTTTTAGCGTTACTCCCAACAACCAAGTTGCGGGAAAATTTACTTTCTGTCAAGGAGGTTCTAATTCTGTTATTATGTGGAACGCAGTATTGGAATCAATCGCAGAAGCAATACGTTTCGCTAATAAAGAGTTGGAGTTTTAACAACAAATATTAATGGTAAAACTAATTAATTTTCAAATATGCTTTCTTTAAAAATTTGCAGAAAGTGCAATATAGAAAAAAAATTATCTTTATTTTTTAAGGAGTCGTCAATAAAAAACGGGTACAGAGCCACTTGTAAAAAATGTTGTTACGAAAGGAGAAAAGAGTTAGAATTATTAGAGTCTTTTGAAAATAAAAACAAAAGATTAAAAAGAATTTCTGAACTCAAAAAAAATAGAGTAAAAAACAATCAAATAGAAGTTATTTGTAAATGTTGTTCTAAAAAATTTTATCCAAAACGGAAAGATAAGAATTATTGTACTTCGGTTTGTAGAAGTAAAGGTACTCCTGAAATTCACGCAAAGAGAATTGTTTACGCAAGAGAAAAGTATAAAAAAAATATGGTTTGGTTGGAAAATTATAAGTTAAGTCGTGGTTGTATAGATTGCGGTTATAATTCTAATTCCGAAGCATTACAGTTAGACCACGAGGGGGTAAAAACTGCTGAAATTGCAAATTTAAGGCATAATATAATAAAGTTGCAAGATGAAATAGAAAAAGGAAAATGTGTAGTAAGATGCGCAAATTGTCACGCAATAAAAACAAGAGAAAGAAAAAATAATAAAAAGTAAATAAGATGGCTACAAAACCACAAAAAATTAAAAACCTATTGTTCTTCGGGGACTTTGGTTGTACAACAGGATTTGGAAATGTTTCAAAAGAACTCGTTGATGAATGGTCAAAAGACAAAAATCTAAATATTAGTGTTTTCGCAATTAATAATTTTGCAGAAGCACCTTATGACTACAAGGAAAATGTAAAGGTTCTTCCTGTTATGACTTTATCTGAAAGCAAAAAAGATGTTTATTGCAGAATAGAGTTTTTAAAAGTGCTTTACCAAAACGATTTCGATGTAGTTTTCTTTCTTAATGACATTGAGATTTTTAATGAAATGGGAGAGCATATTTTGAATGTAAAAATTCAAAAGAAAAAAGAAAATAAACGTAACTTCAAGTCTATGGTTTATTTCCCAATTGATAGCGAACCAAGACCTGTTGATTTAAAAATACTTTCTTTTTTTGATGAAGTTATAACATATACTGAATACGCTAAAAGTGTTTTAAAAAACCTAACGACAAACGCAAATTTCAAAAAAATAAAAGTAATTCCTCACGGTTGTAATACTACTGATTTTTATCCTTTAAGTGAATCTGAAAAACTTGAAGCGAAATTAGAACTTTTAGGAGAAGCGGGGACTGCTGAAACATTTTTGTTTGGAACTGTAAATAGAAATTCCGCAAGAAAAGACTTGGCGAGTTTAATTTTAGGTTTTGCTACATTCAAACATAATAATCAAGTAGATGCCGTGTTGTATTTGCATTGTAATCCATTAGACCCGTCAGGTATTAATATTTTTAGGTTGTGTGAAAGGATAGGTTTAAGGTTTGGTATAGATGTTCTCGTACCAAAACAACACTCGGAAAACAAAGGTTGTGATAATGTTCAATTAAACAGGATTTATAATGCTTTTGATTGTTTTATTACAACTACTACCGCAGAGGGTTGGGGATTAACTGTTACAGAAGCGATGGCTACTAAAACTTTAGTAATTTGCCCTAAACATACTTCTTTAACAGAAATCACAAACGATGGCGACCTAACACTTAATTTTATGTTTAAACAACCTGCCGTGTTCTTGAATGATTTCGAGAAAATAAGATTTATTTGTAATCCTAATGAAGTAAATACTCTTTTGGGGGTTGCTTATAATTTGAGAAATGACGAAAAAGAATTACAAGATATGGCTAATGAAAAAATCGAAAAGGCTTACGAAAAAGTAAAAGGTATGAGTTGGGCTAATATTGCAAAACAGTTTAAGATTAAAATTGACAAATTAGCAAAATAAAGAAAACCTGCGTTAATGGCAAGTAGGGAAACTTCGTGAAAAATTGTACACGAAGTAGCGAAGTTTCAAGGGCTGAATTTATAAACCAAAACTTATTAATAACTTAAAAAAAAATGGCAAAGACATTAAAAAGTTTAATTGAACATAATTCAATGAATTCTACCTTTCATTGGGGAATGATGGGTCAAGCACCTGTTCCTAACGGAATTGCTTGTCCTAAATGCGGAGAAGAACTGCTTGATACACAACCAAATGTCACACTAACCTCAATACCTCCAAAGAAAAACGTAGGTTGTTCAAACGAAAAGTGCGACTTTACGGGTTATAGATATGCTTAAATTTAAAATAAATGGATATAATTATAAATTACAAGCCTGACGAACAAGGTAAGTTTGGTAAAGACGAAATAAGTATAAACATCAAAAATGTTTCTACTTCTGCTTTGTTATTACTTAAAAGAGAGTTAAAGAATGTTTACGAGAGAAACAAAGATGATGATAGTTTTAATTGGATTAGTTATGCCGATTTATGCTTTAAACTATACAATGCTTTAGAAGCGGAAGAAGAATTACAATAAATTAAATTAATCAAGAACCCGATTGCAAGGATAAATGCTACAACTATTATGGAAAATCAAGTAGAAAGAGATTTGACTTTTGGAGAAAAAGCCGTTGGTTTGACTTTTAACTCATCAGGCGATGAAAAAGTAAACGAGGCAAAACAATTAATGGCAGACGCTTTAGATTTGCTACAACAAGCAGAGTTGGAAAAAAGCGATTACGGTAAAATAACACAAAGTTGGGAAGCAAGTGTTTTTAAAACAAGTGCTTTTAACAAAATTGTTGACGCTCAAATGTCTTTGGTTAAGTACATTACTTGGAAAGGCTAATTTGTTATGGAAAATAGAGATATAGATGGATTATTAAATCCCAAATGTAAAATCAGAAAAAGAGGTGTTTTTTACAAGTTCTCCTGTTGGTTTTTAAAGGTGTTTTTGTATTTAATTCCTCCTTACTCAAAAAATAAATAAAATAAAGAAGCCACCCTAATAAGAGTGGCTTTTTTTTCGCAGATTGGCAAAAGATTATGCTCTTTTGAATACCCCAACTTTCCAAGCAATAGCAACAACTCCTAAAAGAATTAATGTATTGTGGACATTGTTTCCTCCAAGCCAATTTGGACTGCTGATGTCAAATGTTCCGTTCATAATTTTTAAATTAATTATTAATAATTAGACACAAATGTAATTAAATATTTTTTACATTTACAAATTATTATTCAATTTACGCTTTAATAATGAAACCTTTACGGAAACAATCTTTTAACGAATATACTAAAATATTATTATATATAATAGGATTTTGATAATTCGTTTCGGTTTATTATATTTGGCACTTAATCTTTAATGCAATGAAAGACAATCACATAGATTATTCAGATTACTACGAAAACGGAGGTAAAGTTGATAATACTATTCCTTTAAAAATAAGAAAAGAACTTTACGATAAAGATGGGGAAAGACGTATAGATGAAAGAGCAATCGAGGTTCTTACAGATTACGCTGAAAATTTACCTCAAACCAAAGACTTAAATACAAGTAAAAAAACAGGACAATATTATCCTGAAAGACAAAAACTTCATAGAATAATAATGGATTCCTTTAAAGAGGATTTGGTTTGTATTCAAAATGACGAACCAATCGCTATTCTTATGGGTGGTTCTCCTGCGAGTGGAAAAAGTACATTCTTGAGAAAATACGCTCCTTACTTGCTTAAAGAAGAAATTTTAAAAGTTGATGCTGACGAGATTAGAGCAAAACTTACTGAATACAAAGGTTGGAACGCTACTTCTACACATCAAGAAACCAAAGATATTGTTAATACTCTTTTGAGTGATAGAACTATTGGTATTCCTTGTAAATACGATGTTATTTATGACGGAACTATGAATAGCACCAAGAGTTATTACCCTCTGATTGCCTTATTGAAAAAATTAGGTTATAAAATTTTCATTGTTTATATAGATAAAGTTGAAGAAAAGGTTGTGAAAAAACGTGCTTTAGAGAGGTACAAAAAGAGTGGGCGATTTGTCCCAATGGCAGTAATAGATGATTTCTTTACAAGGGGCAAAAGCGCACTTAATGAATTAAAAGACAAAGCAGATGGTTATATGATTGTCGATGGTTCAGGTGGGGACTACAAGGTAATTGAGCGTGGAGGAATGAAATTGCCTAAACGCCGTGCTTACTCAAAATTAGGAGTTCCGATTGCTGAATTAGAAAAACAAAGTAAAATGGAAAGTGGCGGTGCTACTCAAAGCGGTACGTCTGACTATTTAAGAATGTTTTTAGGAAAGTAAAATGAACAAAAGAACAATAGCACAAACACCTGCTCCAAAAAAAGACCGTGTTTACGGTAGTGATTTGAATAAGGGTAGTTCGTCAAAAGATTTGCCAAGCGCAAAATTTATTAAGTTTGATGACAAGACGCTTGGGGCTATTAAAAATAAAGTTCAGGAGCATAACAAGCAATACCCTGATAAGAAAATAAACTTGTTAAGTGCAAAAGCGGTTGTTCGTAGAGGAATGGGGGCTTATTCTAAATCTCACAGACCGACTATTTCAGGTGGAAAACCAAACAGTAGAGTGGCTTGGGGATTAGCAAGATTAAATGCCTTTACATACAAAATTGTAAACGGTAAAAGCAAGTCGGGAAAATACTCTCAAGATGATGATTTGATTGAGGAATTAGGATTTAAGGTTGCTGATTATAAAAACGGCGGAGAAATGAAAAAAGACATACGATGTATCAACTGCGGTTGGGAGTGGAATAAAAAAGATTCTGAATTATTTGATATGTATGTTTGTCATAAATGCGGTTTTGATAACACTACATTTTACACTTCAATTCCTGTAAATAATTACAGTAAGGGCGGAGAATTAAAAGCAAAAAACCCTGATTATTTAAAAATGTTTTTAGGCAAATAAAAATATGAGCAACAAATTATTAGCACCTAACGGAAAACCAAGCAACCTAAACACTACGCAGTACGAATTAGTTCGTACTCCTGCTTTTAAAAAATGGTTTGGGGATTGGGAGAAAGACCCTGCTAACTCAAGTAAAGTTATTGATAAAAACGGAGAGCCTTTGGTTGTTTATCACGGAACTAATAGTGATTTTACAAAATTTAATTTAGAAAAAGTTGGGTCGAATGTTGATTACGGAATGTGGGGGAGTGGATTTTACTTTTCTCCTTTAAAGTCTTTTAGCAAATATTATGGAAGTAAGATATTGAAGTTGTTTTTAAATATCAGAAACCCATTTGTGAGGAATCCAAATCTTCAAGGAAGTAATGCTCAATTCAAGTCAGTATATAGCAAAGAGGCATCTCTTAATTTAAGAAATGAAATATTATCATATAATTATGACGGTGTTATTCAGTACGAATCAGGGCAAAAAAATTTACTTACACAAATAGTCGCATTTCAGCCTAACCAAATAAAACTTGCTGACGGAAAAAATACTACCTTTGATTCAGGTAATAAAGATATTAGATTTGATAATGGTGGTGTTACTGAAATCAGTACGCCTGATTATTTAAAAATGTTTTTGGGAAAATAAAACTATGGAACAAGTAGAAGTTTGGAAAGATATAAAAAATTACGAGGGTAACTATCAAGTTTCTGATTTAGGGAGGGTTAAATCTTTAGCAAGAATTGTAGAAAGTAGAAAGGGTGTTTTTCATAATAAAAAACAAATTATTTTAAAAACATTTAAAAATGGAGATGGTTATCTTAAATATAAATTATGTATTAACGGAAAAGAAAAATCAGTAATAGCACATAGATTAGTCGCTAATGAGTTTTTAGAAAATCCCTTAAATAAACCTCAAGTCAACCACAAGAACGATATTAAAGACGATAATAGGGTTGAAAATTTAGAATGGGTAACAAGTTCTGAAAACGTAATACATTCTTTAGCGAACAATTTAAAAATACCGCAAAAAGGCTCTGAACACGGAATGTCAAAACTTACTGAAAAAGAAGTATTGGAAATAAGAGCGATAGGAAGAACAAAAACATTAAAAGAAGTAGGCAAAATATACAATGTGGATTTGTCTTTAATTAGTTTAATTTTGTTAAACAAAATTTGGATTCACGTTTAAAAAATAATTTATAATGGAAAAAGGCAAGGTAAAATTAACCCAAAAAGATGCAGAAAATACTCCCGCAGGTGGAGTAGTTGTTGGTAAAAGAGATGGTCAAACTATGATTTATGACGATGCTTCTCTTGGTGGATATTTTGTTGGTAAACTACATAAAGACGGTGGTATAAAAATGGTTAATAAGTCAACAGGTCAGCCTTTAGAGGTACAGGGAAGTGAGATAATTATTACCGCTCCCGCAGTTGCAGACACAACAAAACGTGAGTTTGAGGGCAAGATGATGACCAACCGTGAAATACTTTCAAAAATAAATTCAGACGGTGGTGGTGTATCATTTGCTGACGGAGGCGACATACCTGCTAAAATCCATACAACAGATTGTGAATATAAATTCGGTGGTAAAGTAGTTAAAGATACTGATATAGCGCACTCATTAGGTATGAATTCTACTTTAAAAAAAGGAAAACAACAATTTTCATCAGGAGATACAACTTACGATGTAGATGCAATCTACAATGCTATTAAAAAAGGTAAACTTCGTTTAAAAACAAAAGAAGTCGAAACATTTCCAATGAAGTACCCTGTGTATGATAAAAACTACGCAGAAAACCATAAAATTGATTTCAGAAAACCAAACGGTATTACTGTTCGCACGGAAAGTGGCGAAGAAGTTTTAATTGATGGTAATCATAGAATGAACAACGCCTACTCAAAGGGTAGAAAAACTATGAAAACTTATTATATCGAAGACCTAAAACAAATTACAAAGTTCACTAAAAAGAACAAATTTGAATTAGGGGGTAGTATCACAATAAAAAAAGACCCAATCGAGTTAATCGGAAGTAAAGTAAAAATCGATTATAAAGGGGGTATTTATGGAGATAAAAATATTGATAAAAAATACTTAAAAACTTTAAAAGGAACAAATAGCGAAAGAAAGCAGTTTGGAAAAATAACAGGAGTAAAGCGTATAGGTAATAATAACAAACCTAACATTTATGATGACTTCTTGTTTGAAGTAACATTTGATGACGGTCAAAAAGATGATTTTAGAATAAAAGAAATTGAGTTTTACGACCAAAATAATAACTACCTAAACTCGTCTTTTAGTTCTGTAAAATTATATGCTGACGGTGGTCATTTATCAAGCGGTAAATCATTAAAACAAATTGCTCAAATGCACAATGTTTCTTTGACTCACATTAACGAAGAACTTGCGAAAGGGTTGGAGGTAGAGAAAGAACACTTTACTGATTTTAAAGAACGTACAAGAGTTGCTAAAGACCATTTAGTAGAAAACCCTAATTACTACACTATTCTTGCTAAAGCAGGTCTTAAAAGAGGCGGGAAAATAGGTAAAGAAGATTTAGTAGAAGATGCTAAAAACGGAAACACACCTGCAAGAGATTTGAATAACTACAATGATGTTATGGACTTGGAGGCTGATGGTGCGGTTGGTGGAGATAGCGGTTTGGCTTTTGCTGATGGCGGAATTACGCCTGTTGATGCCAACTTGGAGGGAGATTCGGTATCTATTTTAAATACAGGCGGAGGATTAGGATTACCTAAAGTTGCTTATGTAAAAGTTAGTAATGCGGGAAGTTCTTTGTATAATAGATTGGTGGGTAACAAGTACGATAGTTATATAGAGTTTGCTGAAAGCGTAAAAGACGCTTACAAACAATTAGGTAAAACAATAAGAAGTTTTGTTGAATTAGAAGCGTTTAATAAAAATGACGAAAAATTACTTAATGCAAATACAGATATTTCAAACCAAAAAAACACAGTAAAAAACTTCAACCCATTAACGGGTAATTATAAGAATTTAGAAAAATCTTTACAAAATTCAAGACCAATAAGTTTCAAAAAATATGATTGGGAGGATTGGTTGCTTTCAAAAGTAAATACTTTAAGTTCTGTTTCTCAATCAACAAATAATACCAATACTTCTTTAAAATCAAATCAAAGCGATAATGATGTTTTTGGAATTACGATTTCTTATAAGATTAATGGTGTTGAAAAAGAAGTTCCTAATATCAACGAAGAATCTCTTTTAAATGCCCTTAAAGAGATAAATGAAAAAGAGCGTGTTTTTGGGGTTAAATTAAAACTTTTTAATCTAACAAAATTATTAAACGAAGATTTAATATTTTTTACTGAACAACCTCTTGTGTTAAGAGATATAAATATTAAAACCATCTCTAACTCTGAATTTAGAGATTTTCTTTCTAAAGTATTATATCCTCAATATAATTTTGAGTTTTTCTTTAAAGAAAGAAAATCAACTACCCAACAATACCCCGAATACTACGAATATGTAAAAACAAACAACAGTAGTTTTACTAAAGGTAAAATTTATAAAATTAGAAATCCAAAAAATATTGAAGCATACGAAAATTTTATAGATAACGATGGAGAGCCAAACGGTTTTAGTGGCGAAAATACTCAATACTTCAAAGCATCAACCGAAGAAGCATTTTTGGCTCAACAATTAGGCTCTTCTAAAGCGAATGATAATAAAATAAAGTCATTTAAAATAATAGTGTCAGGATTTGAAGATGTTGAGGTAAACAATATAAATCAGTTGTTTTTGGCTTTGGAAGAAAGAAAAAATCATATTTCTACTATACTTTTAAAATATAAAAACCCACAAGGAGAAAATAAACAATTTGGTGCTTATTTTAGAGAAAACCCTGATGAGTACTATGAATTAAGAAGAGATGGTTTTAACATTGATTATCTTAAAGACAAACTAAACGAAGAAGATTGGTTTCAAAATCAGATTTCTGATGAATTTTTTAATTCAGGCTCTCAAAAAACAACTACTACTAAAACAGATGTGGTTGATAAAATAGAGGTTGGTTATAAGTCAACTGCTTATGGTTATGGTTCTGAAAACATATATTCTCCTGAAAAATTAGTCAAGTTTTTAAGAGATTTGTATAATGGAGAATATGAAGATATATCATTACAACCAAAAGGTAATAAATTTGATGCTTCGCCTAAATCTATCGACATAAAAAAAATTAATTTTAGAACTTTCTTATTTAAGAAAGACGACTTGGCAGAAGCCGAATTAATGGCGTTTATACAGTCTGAAATGTTTCCTAAATTGGATTTTAGTGAGTTTATCAATAAAAAATCAACAAGTAACACTCCTAAACCTTTAATTACTGATTTAACCGCAACTAAAATAAAAATAATCGACCCTGAAATGTCTAAAAAGGTTCAGCAAAGAGCATTTGAACTTGGTTGGAAGTGGGTAGGAGGTTCTAAAGAGGTTTCTAATACAAGTATTAAATATTTGTTTTTTTATGCGGATAGAGATATTACTCAATCAAATTCAGACGATGTATTTGATAGCTCTAATTTCAGAGAAATATTTGCTGATGATTTTTTTGCTTCAACTTCATCTAAAACGCCTGTTTCAACTTCTGCAATTAGTTTAGATAAAGAAGTTCAGTCTGTTTTAATTAAGTACGAAAACGGCAACGAATATACCGCATTGAACGAGGAATCTCTTCTATCAATGATGCAAGATATTTGGGACTCAAACGGCAAAACAGTAAGAACGATTAAGATACAACCTCAAGGCAGAATTTCGTCTTTGTCTGTTTTCAAAATAATTGATTTGGTTGAAAACCCTGTTAATATTGAGTACGAAATTAACCCTGATAAAATTACACTTAATGAATTAAGAGATAAATTATCAAAAGGTAAACAATGGTACGATGACTTGGATTGGTCAGATTTTTTCAAAAATCAAAACCAAACAAGCGCACAAACAACTAACATAAGAGGTTCGTTAGGTTCGGTTGAGGAAATAAAAGATTTAAAAGAAGCCGTTGGTGTGTTGGAGGGAATTTCTTTACAGGCATCTCAAAAATATAATACCAAAAAATACGAAGAGAATTTAGAGTTATTAAAAGAAGTAAAAGAGGAATACGCTCTTGCTTTAAGTTTTACTCCTGAAAGTTCATTTATGTATGAGCGTATTGAGTTGATGAAAAAAATAGCCGAAATTCAAAAAGAAATCACGACAATTACCGAATTGAAAAACGGTGGGGCTTACTATATTTTGTCTAAAGTAATTGACAGATTGGATAGAGGCGAAAATTGGAAAGAACTTGGAAAAGGAGAGATTATGGTAAACGAAGTTCCTCAACAAGAAATAGAATCTGTTATTCATACGGAAAAATTCAAAAATTGGTTTGGAGATTGGGAACAAGCGTTAATAACAAAAAAGTATGATTATGTGAGTAAAGCAATAACCAAAAGCGGTAAGCCTTGCGTTATGTATCACGGAGCGAAACGTATCAAATACTCGTACAGACAGGTAAGCAACGGTGTTGTTTATTTGGCTGAAAACAGAAGTTATGCTGAATGGTTTAGCGAAACCGACAGTCCTTATCAAAAACAAGGAGATTATTTGACGCAATGTTTTGTAAATCTTAAAAACCCAATCGACTTAACTCCTTTTGGAGTCGAAGAGGTTGATTTAAGAGATATTATACAGTTTATTGACGCTTTATATCCACTTGCTAAAATTTATGACGTGTTACCTCCTAATACGGCTATGGCGATTATGAATAATCAGTTGATTGGAAGAAATTTCAGGGCTTGGTATATAATCAGACAATTCCCTGAATTGAACAAGCACATTAGGGATAATACAACTTATGACGGGTTCATTTATTACGAGAATAACCCAAGCGATATGATTCCAAGCGAATCAGGAGAGATGGTAGAGAATATAACTAAAGCAACCGCCGTGTTTAACTCAAACCAAGTTAAGTTGGTAGATGCAATGTTGTTTGATGGTTCGTTAGACGATTGGAGATTTGAAACAGGAGGAAAAGTAAATTAATAAAAAAAATGGAACAAGAAAAACAGTTATTAGCGAGTTTATTAGCGTATAATAAAATTCCTTTTGGAGATTACAAAAATTATATAACTACCGACAGAGCGGTTGATTTATTTGTTCAAGGAACACCTAAACAGGAAATCGATAAAATGTTTGTTTCGGCAGGTTTACCCGTACCAAAAGACGAATATCAAGCATCTCAAATATTTCAGAGAATTTACAATGTAGATGAAACTTCTTATTCAGGAACTTATCGACAAGAGAAAGAGGAAGAGCAATTACATAACCTGTTAAATTCACTACAAGAAAATCCACATACAATACAAGTAGGAGGAAGTGGAGTAGAGATGCCTAATAGCGGAAATAGTTTCTCTAATATTTTAAATCAAATTGAAAGCGGTTTGGCTTCAG
>JBBAJS010000009.1:0-92637 GCA_040403975.1 Sediminibacterium sp. | reverse complement strand
GTCAAGGTCAAGGTCAAGGTCAAGGTCAAGGTCAAGGTCAAGGTCAAGGTCAAGGTCAAGGCGAGGGACAAGGCGAGGGACAAGGCGAGGGACAAGGCGAGGGACAAGGCGAGGGACAAGGCGAGGGTCAAAGTCAGCAAGAGCAAGAACAAGAGCAAGAGCAAAACGAAAATGATTTAGAAAGAGAAATTAGACTTTGTAGCGAGGCTATTGCTGATAGAAAAATTATTTTGGAAGCAACGGAGCAGATTAGTAATAAAGACGCTTCGGACTTAATTCTAATTGAAGAATTTAAAAAAGAAATTGCTGATTTGGAGAACCAAGTTTATATTATGATGGGTGCTTTAAATAATAACGAAGTATTACAAGTTGAGCAACAAGAACAATATGAATTACCTCTAAATATGTTTTCAAATGTTAATAAGAAATTAGAGGATTTGAAATTTCAAATAGCAAAAAAATCTGATAAAATAGTCAATCCATATTTGAATGAAATAGAGGATAAAAAAAGACGCAATAAGTTGATTATTGATTATGTGTTAACTAACTTAAAATATTACATTTACCAAAAATTAAAAAACGAAAATAAATTGTTAGATTTGTATTTTACAAAGAAAGATTTAAAAGACGTTTTATTTAAATTCGATAAAGGAAATTCAGTCGATAAAGTTGTTTTAAAAACAAGTGTTGCAGGGGCAGATGATATAGTTATCGACAAACAAAAAATTATAGATGCTTTGGTTTATCAGTTGAACACGATTGAGAAAAACGTAGAAACTCTAAATAAAGAAAAAAACATAGAACTTATTTTTACCGAAATAAAAAACGAATTATTAAATAAATTTATAATATAATGGAAGATAATACTGAAGAAATAAAAAAATACGAAAGGATAATCTCTAATAATCTTGCCGATTCAGTTGCAAGTAAAGTTGCACAGGAAAAATTAGACCAAATCAAGCAACGTAAAAAAGTTGATGTTGACAAAGATTTTTCAGGAGTAGTTGCTTCTATAAATACTTTAATTGACAAGGTTTACAATAGCAACGCAAGTTTATCCAATAGAGAAATTGACAATGCTATCAACGAGAAATTAAAGAAATTAAAAATTAAAGAATCTAACCTTTCTCCTGAACTTCAAAAGTTAATTGGCGAAACAAAAACCATTCAGGTAAAAGTCAACAACGTAAAAACCTTTAGTGGTAAAACAGGCGAAGACCGTAGATTGATTGATGTATTGTTATCTGATTATGAAGCCCAAAACAACGTATATTTATACGGAGAGGCAGGTACAGGTAAAACTTTTATTGCAGGTATTATTGCTAAAAGAATCAACTACAAATTAATTACATTGAACTGTAACCAATACACTTCTCCATTAGATATTTTAGGAGGACAAACTATTGATAGTTATCAAGAGGGTAGGTTAACTGAAGCGTGGGGGAATATTGATTTAGGTTTAAATCCAAAAAATCAACCTTACGAGGGTGCTTTATTACTTTTGGACGAATTACCTAAAATTGACCCTAATACCGCAGGTTTGTTGAATGATGGTTTGGCAAAAATTAAAGATGCCGTTGATGTTGTTGAATTGTCAAACGGAACTACAATTGAAGTACCACCAACTATATCAAATGGTAGAGGTCAAAAAATTCCAAGAGCAAAAATTTTCATTATAGCAACAGGTAACTCTTTGCTTAATGAGGCGAATAAAGATTACGAAGCGAATTTTAAACAGGATTTATCATTACAAGACCGTTTTGCAGGAAGTTGTTACAGAATTACTTATAACTATAAGTTTGAGTATGAAAAAATAATGACCAACATATCTTCTGAAAGTTTCCCTGACGGAACTATTATTGATATGACTTTTGCATTTAACTTTTTGGCTCAATTGCGTATGAAAATTGTAGAGAAGAAATTGACAGGTATTGCTTTCGTTTCAACTCGTTTAATGATTGTTGCGAGAGATACATTTGTTGCTTTCCTTGTTAATAGAGAAGAAACTCCAAATAAAATACCAAGACCTAAAAAATTAAGTGAGGTTGTTAAATCATTTTTGACATTGTTTTCGCAACAACAAAAAGAAACAATAGAACAAGAGTTGTCTGCTGAATTTAAAGAGTTCTACGATAAATGCGATGTTAAAGATGTAACGCCTTTAGCGCAATTAAATATGGCGACTGACGAAGAAAAAGAAACTGCCAAACTAATTATTGAAGAAGCAGAAAAAAAATACGCTCAAAATAGCGCAATTCCGTTATAAGATATGATGAATTCAACTCTTGCAAATAGATTAGAATTTTACTTCTACAATTCTCAAAGGGATTTGTTAAAGGAAGTTGAAGACTATTGGCTGAATAACCCAACAGAGGTTAGTTCAATCATAGGTGTTTCTACTTCGGATAGAAAAATTAGAAATGATGCGAGTTTTTATGGCTACGACCCTAATAGTTCTAAAACTCTTGAGGAGCAATACTCTTATGACGAAATAAAAATATTTAGCGATATGCCTTTGTTAGAAAGCACGTTAAATAGTTTTTCTGACATTAAAAAAAACTTGGATTTGGGAGGCGACTTCGATTCTGCAAGAATGAAATTTACTTCTTTACCTAAAGGAGTTTTTAACTTTGGTGTTGCTTCAAAAGGGTTATATAGAAAAGTTGAATATTTCGATGTAACTAACGGAATAGTAGTTGACAACAAACTTGTTTTGGAAAGTGAAAACATAGATGCTCCTTATTATAATGTTAAGGGAAACAGAGTGTATTTAAGAAAACAACAAGAGGGAACTTTTTTGGTTGAAAAACATTGTAAAGATGTAAAGATTAAATATTCAGAAAACAACAAATTATATCTACCTTACAAGGACAATAAAATTTATAACGGTTGTGGGTTTGAAGTAGATAAGGAAAAAGGTATTTATGCAAAACTAAAGTACGCAACTACTACCAAAAAAGTCTATATGTATAGAGAAAAACTTGGTGGTGGAATTTCCCCTTTTGTTGATTTATTTATAGTTGTCGGAGGTCTTGGAGATGTTAATACGGAAAATATGTTGGCTAAAAACCTACCGACATTTATCGTTGCCGATATTTTAGAAAAAGCAGGAGTTAAAGTAAGGATTTACGGTGTCAGAGGGTATGACACTCCTGAAAACACTTTGGTATTTTTGCCTTTTGCTTTAAAAGAGTATGGAGAAACCCTTGATTTTGGAAATCTTGCTTCTTTTACTTCAGATATTCGTTTTTTCAGGGTAAACCTTTGGCGTAGTTTGGCTACCGTTAGAAGAATGGCTGAAAAAGCAAATAATCCAAATAGCACTAATTATCCTTATGGATATGGCTCTACTTTATATGGTTTTAGAGAGGGTCAGCGTGATGATTTGTATGATGCTTTTCAAATGTTTAAAAATTGGGTCTTCAATCAAAAAGGCTCTGTAAAAAACACAACAAAAATAAACGATAAAGGATTAATGATTCTTGGTGGTTTGAGAAATTTATCAAGTAGCGACAGATTAACAAATACAAATCAAGCACAGACTTTTCAAAAAATAAAAGAAGAAGTTTATAGAATTTTAGATTATGTAGGTATGTTATTAACTAACAATCCGTCAAAATTTATTCAGACAGTTTATATCAGAGAGAAAGAAGACTCTAAATACGCAAACTTATCTGATGTTCAACAAAAACAGGAAATTATAAAGTATTTATCAAGTCTTATTAGAGATAATTTACAAATTGTTCCAAATTTAGGCGACCCAAAATTAAAGATTTATGAAACGCCTACTGACGAAGTTTTAAGAATTCAGGAGAGAACAAACGACTTAATTAAAGCGATTGAAAAAACATTAAGATAAGATGATAGCAGAAGTAACAAAACGGAAGAAATATTACCAAGATTTTGGTAAACATAAAAACGTATCTTTGAGTAAAGTTGAGGTGTTGAAACACCCTGAAATCCCAAATACCTTTTTTATTCACGTTAATTACCATATTGGAGAGGGCGGTATTTACAAGGAAACGGAAATACTTGAAACATATACTCCTGAAAAGGGTTGGCAGGGGTTAGAAAGCGGAATGACGAGATTAGAGTATGGTGCTTTTTTAGGCGACTTAAAGCCAACTGAAATTTAATTAAAAAAAGTTACAAATGGAATTAATAATGGATTATAAAGAGGGGGGTTTGATATTTGATAGGTCAGGTAATATGTACTTGGTTTCTTTCAAGACTCTTTACAACTTGGTTTTGATACAGTTTAAAAGTTCAATTAGATATGATTCTCCATATTCAGATTGGCAAAACGCATTAATTTTATTTACTTGGAAAAATTATAATTTAACCAACAGGGACGACATTAGTGACCTAAATGGAAAATTTGACGGTTCACTTATGGTAGTTTCAACTGTGGGGAATAATAAAAAAGTTTATGGTGTTGAAATTGGCTCTGTTGTAGAGTTTGATTACAAGCAAATGATGTTGGTTGGACAAACAGACAGAAAGATTTTGTCTTTCGTGTTAACAAGACCCGTGTTGTTTGATTTTAATAAAGCAAAAGAAAAATACATAGTATTTGATAGGTTGAACAAATTAGGCGATTTACAGAGTGAGTTTGATTCTAATTGGTCTGAATATCTTATTACGCCTTTTGCGTCAAAAGAGAATATTGATTGGACTATTGTTAGAGATAAAATTCCTTTTGAAGAAGTCATTGGCAAATCATTAATCGAAAATACGTTTAAATACGCAACTACTTCTGATATAACTTTAGATGAATTTTATAGTGTAATTAACACTAAAAAGTTAAATGAGATTAAAGACGAAAGCATTAAGAACGAAATAGTCGAACTTATAAAGCAAACTTTAATTCTCGCTAAAGAAAACAATAGCATCGGTATTAAGTCAGAACCTAAAGAAACTAAAGAACCTGTCGAACCAATAATAGAAACTATTGATGAAAATGCAGGTAAGACTCTTTACAAGATTAAAGTTACCGTAAAGGCTTTAGATAAAGACGGAGGTAATAAATCTGACAGTATTTATGATATTTATGCTGATAGCGAAACAGAAGCGTTGGAGAAAATAAGACAGGACTTTAAAGATGACGAAGATTTTAGATTAAGCGACCTATCTTATTTTTCCGATGAAATTGTAGAAGTGATTCCTCCTGTTGGTAAAGTTGAAAAACCAATTGAAGAAACAGAAAACCTTGACGACCTTTTGGCACTTTATAAAATTGAAGAAACAGAAAACCTTGACGACCTATTAAAACTATACGAATAATTAAAAATTAAAAATATGAACTCTACTTTATTAAAAAAATACGAAACGATTGACCAATCTAAAGTATCTGAAAAAGATAAAAAAGTATTGGAGCAAGTTAAAAAACTTACCAATAGTTTTGAGGAAACTGACGAAGCAAAAAACAAAGTTGCTGAAAAGATATTAGACCAAATTACAACACTTAATCCTGATGCTATAAAAAAGCCACAGGTGGTTGCTCAAAAAGTTGCTAAAGTACAGAAAGTCGCTAAAGCGAAAAAAATTACTAAAGCAAAAGCCTCTGCGACCACTTCAACCACTAAAGGTTCGGGAAATAATATTATGTCTGTTGCTAAAGAAATCCAAAAAGCAGGAGAGTCTTGGAAAGATGCTATGGAACGTGCTAAACAGGTTCTAAAAGAGCGTAAAGAGGGAATTGTAGAACAAAAGAAAACAGAATTAGAGAAACTTTTTGCTCTTGTGAAAACTAAAAAAGAGTTACAGGGTTTTACTAAATCTGATATTCAACGTGATGCAGTTCGTGATGCTAAACCGAGAGGAGCAAGATTTGTAACTAAAGAGGGTTCTACTTCAAATGCTTATGGTACTTTTCCTAATAAATTAGGTAGAAAGTATTGGGAAACCCGTGACCGTCACGCTGACCGTTTAGCACCTAACTATCCAAAAGATATGCCGTTATTGGCAAGTGGGGGTGCGGTAAGTGATGCTCCATTTTCAGTTGAGGTTTTCAAAACTAAATTGAGATTCGATAATGAACTTATAAGTTCTTCAAAAGGAGATTTCCCAACATTTGCTAAAGCAAAAGAGTTCGCTATTGATATGATTGATAGCGGTAATTACTACGCTTACATAAATAGTAAAAATGGTTATTTATGGGGAGTTAGTTCAAAAGGAGTAGAGCAATTTGCTGACGGCGGAATGTTTAATACAAATGTTCATAGCGGTACTGCTTTTATGGATAACACTTCTTTTGCTAAAGGCGGAAAAGTTAAACATATTTTTGAAGTAGGTCAAACTATAAGTTATCCAATAACGAAAAGTACTAAATTGGATAAAGCCGTAAAAAATCTATTCAATAAATATGCTGAAAAAGAATTAGTTATTGATGAAATAATAACTGATAAACCATACAATACTGCAAAAGTTTCTCTAAAAAGTACAGGAGAAAAATTAACAGGAGAAGTAATTTTAAACCCAAGATACATAACGGTTTATCCTGACAGCAATAAAGATGAAAAAAATCTAAAAATCAAAGATTGGTACACAAAAACTTATCCAACAGATGATTTAGGCGAAGAACTTGATGATAAAAATACATTTGCAGATATTTGGACTGCTCTTAACAACAGAAAAAATGTTTATGATGTTTTAGGTGTTGGAGATAGTCTTATAAGAGAGCGAGTTTTTGAAAAAGTTTCTGAAATAAACGGGGTTGACTATGATTATGTTTACAAAAAATGGTTAGATTCTGATGATTATGCTGACGGAGGAAATTTAGATGATAATTGGGAATTAAAGAATATCGATTCGGACGAAGAGGGAAGTTATGGAAAAGTTGTTCATAATGGAATAGAAGTTGGGGATTACGAGTGGGATAGAGGTGCTTCTTGTTTTTGGGTTAGCAATCCTACGGGTGGTCAAAAGGCTTTAGACACTCCTGAAGAATTGTTTGCTTTTTATAAAGCAAAAGGTTTTGCTAAAGGCGGTAATATAACTAACGAAGAAAAACTGTTAAAAGAACTTCATAAACTCCAAAGAGAGTTGAATAGTAGTAGATTAAGTACTTATAGACAAGGAGATACTTCTGAAGAAGAAGTAGCAAGACAAAGAGAGAGAGAGTCTAAACTTGCTCGTTTTAACGAGGTTTTAGTTGAGTTAAGAGCAATGAATTCTAAAATGGCTGACGGAGGTTCGCTTCCTTATATGACAGACCCTAACTTTGGAGATTTCCAAAACACAGGTGCGTTTGCTAATGGCGGAAGTATTGGCGACCTTACGGAACAAGAATTTTTGAAAAAATACTTTGGTGTAAATGTGTTTACGGAAAACCCGTCACAGTATTTTGAAATCAAAAAAATGTCAAGTTCAAATGACGATAAAGTAGATGCTTTTGTAAAAGAATTGAAAGCAGACGGTTTTACTGTTAAGAAAAGAGCATACTCTGACTTTACATCTGTGATGGGTGTTAAAAAGAAAGCGTCTTTTGCTGACGGTGGGAGTTTAAAAAAGGGAGATGTAATTTATATTGATATGGGGTATGGAGATGGTGTTGAAAGAGTTAAAGTAATGAACGATTTCAAGGCAGGAATAAGTGAGGTAAAATTTATTTCTTTACAACCATTAGATAGTCGAACCGCTCCATATACCATTACTAATACAAGACTAAATAAAGTAATTGTTAATAAAGATAAGTTTGAACTTGGCGGAGCATTTGTAATGACTGATTTAGCAGGTCACACAGGAGGTTCTGATGGTTTGGGTAATCCAATGCCTTTAAGCGGTGTTTCAGGAACGCATTACACAGGTCTTGTTGGAGAAACAGGTGCTATGTCAAGCGGAGAGTTGTTTATGGACGGAGGTGCTATGGCTCAAAACCAACAAGTAATTGATGGTGCTTCCCAACCTTATGTGATTACAGAAGCGTTTGGAAATCCTGCTCAACATCTTGCAAAAGGCGGTACTATTGTAAATCAATACGAGGGTAAATATTATGGGGATATTTGGGATAACGAGTGGAATGAAGACCAAAAGCACTATTTCTTAACTGACCATAAAAACGAAATAGGTTTTGAAGAAATATTAAATGGAGAATCTACATTAAAAAGAGCGACCAAAAGACTTAAAACATCTCAAGGTAATGATGCAGGTTTTCAACTTGTTAACGTTGAAAAATTAATAAATACCAAGTCTTCAGAACTTCCAAGATACGTTAAATTTTCTTTTGAGAAACATATTAGAGAGGGTCAATACGCAAATGGTGGTTCTTTAGGAAAAGCATTATATGTTGAATATTCAAGTTATTTTGATTACAATAAGTATGATACTGATAAAATCATATCTGCTTTAGAGGGTATTGGAGCAAAAAACATTCGTTTAGAAAACGACAGAGGTTGGTCAAATCAACCTGAAGTTGTAGTTTTTAATGGAAGTAAAAATCAAGCGGTAGATGCTTTAAACGAAGCATTTGATACAGACTATATTAGAGTGAGCGAAAAAGATTGGCGAACAAAAAAAATGGCTGATGGTGGTTTTACTCCTGATGTTTCAGATGGAACTCAATTTATGAGCAGGGTTTATGCTGACGGTGGTTCGGTTGAAGAGGGCGACAGAGTTACAATAACAACAAATTCTTTAGGAAAGGATTATGTTGGTATGTCAGGAACTATAACTTCAAGAAAGTTATTGAATGACAAGTATTCTGTTAAATTATCTAATGGACTTGAAATGGCTTTCAGTAAAGATGAATTCAAACACAATTCAATAAACCCAAGATTTGCCAAAGGCGGTTTTGTAGGGACAGTTGAATTTAACGCAGGAGATATTGTTTGGCAAAAAGACGAAAAAAGATACGGTACTGTAATGAATAATTACGGCGACCCTATTAATGGAGATGGTGGAGATTTAAGACTTGATACTACGGGTAACACTAATATTTTTACTTACAATAAAAAATACGACAGAACAGGTTACAATCTTGTTAAAGCAGGAGAAAAAGGAGATGCAGGTAAATTAACACCTGAAGTTCTTACTGAAATGAAAGCGAGTGCTAAAAGATTAATTGAATCAAGAAGAGAGGCTAAAGATAAAAACGGTGTTGCTTATTATCAGGAAGTTTATAAAAGACTTCTTGGCGGAGAGTACGATTCAATGACGGGTGCTAAAGTAACTGCTTCTAACAAAAAAGGTTCGAGTGATTACACTTACGTTCCTAATAAAGATATAAAGGAATTGAGTGTAGTGGTTAAAGGCGAACTAAAAAAATTAATGGGTTCTGATATACTTGACGGGGTTTATGTTAAAAATTCGGGAAAATCTGCTCTAAAAGTAGATGCAAACGCCGTGTTTGCTAAAATTCTTAAAGACGCTAAAGAAGCAAAGGTTGGAAAATCTAAAAAATTCGAGGCTTCGGATTTAAAGAAACTAAACCTTGATATGGTTCAAAAACTTGCAGATGCAGGTTATACGGAACAACAAATAAGAAATATTATTTTCGGATATGCTTTTGATAATGAAATTGTGGCTGAAAACGAACTTGAGTATGATAATGGTATTTTTTCTTATGAAGAGAGTTATGTTAAAACTAAAGTTGATAGTTTAGTTGAGGCTAAAAAAAACAATGAGTTTGCGCTTGGAATTGAATATCCTGATTTTGATTGGCAAGGGATTATTAAAAAATACAAAATATCTTCTAAATCTAAAGACTTAACTCAAAAAAGAAAAGGTTCTTCGGGTGGTTCTTCGGAAAATTTTTACGAAGTATTTATTGGAGAAAATATAGTTGTAGGTCATAATTACGGTTATAAATGGCTTGATGCTGATGGAAAAGTGTTAAACGATTATCTTGAAAAAGATAAAAAAGTTTCAGACCCAACAAAACAAAATGCTTGGCAAAAAGAAAGAGGTCAAAAAGCAGGTTTTAATGGCGGATATTGGTATGTTATTTCTTCTAAAATAGAGATTATTGACGATGTTTTAAAAACATTACTTTCTCAAAAAGACGGATATTGCAAAGAAGTAGCATTTTACGATGAAACATTTACAAAAACCTTAAAAGAAAACAAAATCGACTTTGCTGATGGTGGTTCAATTGGAAATGGTAAAAATGGTTATATAGCCTTTTACAAAGGCAAACGAATTGAAGTTTACGCTGATACTATTTACCAAGCGCAAAAAACCGCTTCTGAATATTTTAAAACAAAAAAGGGTTGGGAAGTTAATGTTGTATTGGCGGAAGTTAACGGAAAACCTTATGTTAGAGATACTTTATTTGCTGACGGCGGAGGTGTTTAAGGAAAATTAGAAAGCGGTGTTTATAGAGTTGGCAAACCGACAAAAGTTTCGGCTAATTTGTATGAACAAAAAATTGTTGAAATTTTTGATAATGGAGATATTTCAACCGCAAGTGATTACGGAAGAAAGTTGGGCGATTTTAAATCTCAAAAATACCCAATAATTACCAAAGAGCAATTAGAGGCTCAATACAAAATGGCTGACGGCGGAAATACAGGTTCAGGTTTTGACCCTGTAAAAGTAAAAGTTGTTTTGGCGGTTGGTATTGATAGCGCAATAGAGTTCTACGATGCTGATTACCCAATCAGACCTTATCAACTACTTGAAAAAGCGGTTAGAAGAGGTTTTATAACTCTTGACGAAATAAATGAAAGAGTTGTTTATTCCGCAATGGAAGTCGCTCAAGATAGTGAAGATATGGACGAAGTCGGAAGTAGTGATGAAACATACGCTATGCAAGAATTTTTAGATGAAGCGGGTTTTAAAACCGTATTTGTACAAGGTAGATTATTAAGAGAATATGCTGACGGCGGAATGTTTGATGATAATGACGGTTTTATGAGAGCAGACAATAATAATAATTATAGATACCCTGAAATGGAAGTTTATGTTGAAACTGTTGACGAGCCGATTGATTTGACAAGCAATATAGATGGTAAAACCAACAATGTCGTTATTAGACCTCTTGACCAAGATATTGATTTAAACGAAGACGGAAGAATAAGAGCGAAAATGAGTTATAATCCCACAGGTAGAACTCCTGAAAAAATGATGGCGGTTAATCAAAGAATGATTGTAACTGACTTACCAACGCCTACTTCTCACACACATAAAAACGATTAATTTACAAACACTATGAAATTATTTAATAAAACAATAGACAGACAATTATTCAAACAATATGCACTTGGTAGCGACCTCTCTAAACAAGAGGTTGTTGTCAAGATATTTAATCCTGTAGCAAATGGAACGTGGTTCATATTAAATTCCGACCCACAAGACCCTGATTACCTTTGGGCTATTGTGGATTTAGGATATGGTGCTGAAGTAGGTTCGGTTAGCCGTTCAGAACTTGAAACTTATCGTGGTCGATTTGGAATGGGCTTTGAAAGAGATTTGTCTTTTGACCCTGTAAACGCATTAGAACTTTACAACGGACTTCATCAAGGTAAATATTATGCTAATGGTGGCTTAATTACTGAAGATAACCTTAAAGAAGAAGAATGGTTTTCTCCTGATATGAAAGTTATGTATCAGTATAGAAATGGAAGACTTGGTATTACTTTGTTTTACGGAAAAGACAGAAGATATTCTAAAAAAACAGTAATAAATAACGCTTCTGAATTATCAATAAAAGAACTTAATTCAAGAGCCAAAGAGGAAATTACGGAACTAAAACAATTTGCAAAAGAAATTTTGGAAAATAATTTTGCTGACGGGGGAAATCTGTCAAGAGATAGAAAATTTCTGAATCACAATGAGCAATACGAAGTGGATTACTCAAAAGGTAAGAACAGAAAGGGTTATGGTTATGCTGATGGTGGCGAAGTGTCTTTTGTAAATTATAAAGACTGCGAAATTATGTACGAGCCTAATTATAAAAAATACTATGCAAATGACGTAGAGTTTGATACACTTCAAGAAGCAAAAGATTTTATTGATAGCGAGGAAGTGAGTGCCGATATTCGTAATGCTTATTCAAGAGGTCTTTTTGCTGACGGTGGAGAAATTGAAGTAGTTTACGAGCGCAGAGCGGATTTTAAAAAGAAGCCAATTAAATTACTTCTTCTAAATAAAGGTAAAGAGCAAAAAGGCTTTACTTTTAGTGGTAAAGACCAAGTTGCGGTTCTTGATAATTACAATCGTAATAAACAAGAGGACTTGGAAAAACTTTGGAACTTGAAAGGTTACGAGAGTAAATATGCTGACGGTGGCGACATTGAAAGTTTTAGTGATAACCAACGTATGATTATGAATCAAAACGTTGAGGTAGAGCATCATCACGAGGAGTTGGAAGATATTTTAGAAGACGAAGTTCAAGTACCTGCTTGGGTAGTTGCAAAAATGGAAACTTCAACACAAAACCTTTCTGATATCACTCATTATCTTGACGGACAGAAAGAGTTAATGGAAGATGAAAACGAAGAAGAGGAAGAAGACCAAGACGAAATAGAAAACAAAGAAGTTGTCGAACCAATAAATGTTTCTGCGGGAACAAAAGCAGAGTTGACTAAAAAGTTTACTAACGATGCTTGGGGTAACTTAAGAGGTTTCTTGAAAGGTATGGAGGGAATCGACCTGCGTGACGATTACACGTTTGATTACAAGAACGAACAGTTTGAAGTTGAGCCAATCATTAACTCTGACGAAAACGGGGTTTCAAATGCCGTGTTTACGATTTTTGACGGGGACGGAGAAGAAGTAGGAGAAGTTGCTTATAGCCGTGATGGTGGGAAACAAAAGTTTACTGCTAATTCTGATTATTTCCAATGGAATAATGCGAAGTTTGAGGACGGAGGATATTTTGACGGTGCTATCCCAAATACTTCCGCTTATATGAGTACTTACGCTAAAGGCGGAGAAATTGCTAAAGCAGAAATTCTTGGTTTCAGTAGAAATGTAATGGGAACTACTGATATTGAAATGAAAATAACAGGAATGAGAAAACCCCAAGACTTCATTGTTTATCCGATTGGTAAGGACGATGCAGGAAGCGTTATTACGATTCAATCCGATACAAGAATAGGTCAAATAAACTTGGTAAAAGGAGTTGGTGTAATGAGCCAAAGTCACTCTAACGGTGCTTACTTTGTTCACTTACAAATAGACAAACTTACTTCATTCACGGTAAGTGAAAGTGATTTAGATGATATTAAATCTCATATTTTTAGAACTGCGGGTTCAAATGTTGGAACGAGAGGTATTGTTTCTGATAATTCAGGGGCTTCGAGGTTGTTTGCTGACGGTGGCAATTTTGCTAATGGCGGAGATATAGATGTAGAGCATTGGCTGACTATAAATAAAGAATTTGGAAAACCTAAATGGCAATCTCAAGAATCTCAAGATTTTAACGGAGTTTTTAATGAAGTCGTAGATGTCTATAATCGTATGTTGAATTCTCGTTACGAGCCTAAAATTACGCCTCAAGAAAACAAACAAATAAAAGAATTAGCCCAAAAATTCTTCAAAATTAAAGGGTTTGTTACTTTTAATATTGTTGAGGGAATGGCAAATGAAATAATCAAGCCAAGATTAAAACTTGTTTACTACTCTAACGGTGGCGGAGTAGGTTTTATTCCTATGGCTTTAGAGCAAGATTTAAGTTATACTGCTAAATGGGGTGGAACTGATATTAAGGGTGTTATTGGAATTTTAAACGCTATGATTGATTCAGGTTTGACAGACGAAGACTTGAAGCCAAAACCAACAAAATCGGGTACTGCGCATCAAAACGCAATCGAAAAGAAAACTAATGAAATTTGGTCTAAAATCGAACCTAATTACAAAGGAGGTTTGAAAGGTAATATGCCTTATGGTATAGTTCGTAGATTGGTTGATAGAGCGAATTATCCTGATGATATTCTAAAACGATTTAAACCTTTTAGAAAAAATCAAAAAGATTCTTTTGCTGACGGTGGCGGTGTTGAAAAAATTAGATGGCAAGATGTTGAAAAAGGAGATAGCGCAAGAGTAAAAGAATTAAACAGAATGGGTTTAATTACGCATATTTACGGCAGAAAATTTAATCTAAAGTTCCCTAATGGAACTGAAAAAACTTTCGATGCTTCTGACTTGGATTTTTACAAATTAGAAAAAGACGAATATGAAATAGACAACCATAACAATTATTCTAAAGGTGGTAAAATATCAAACTTCGACAAACTTTCTGCAAAAGTAGCAAAAGAGTATGAGGGAAAACCTGTAAAGAGCGAATACCAAGATGAATATGGTAAAGTATATTCTAAAAAAGAAGCGAAAGAAATAGGTAATAAAGTTGCAGGAAAAGTAAAAGCGATGCAGTCTGATAAAAAAGCATTTGGTGGCTTGTTTAGTGGAGTTAAAAGTAAATTAGCCCGTAAAACCTATGCTGATTTAGATGATAAAATGGTTGTTACTAAAGATGGCAGAACACTTCAGGTTGTTGACCAATCAGACGATATATTGCTTGTTATTGATGCAAACAAATTAGGGTCAGGAGTTTTACCACATAAAATCAATATTTCTGAAATAGACCCTACTTCTTATAAAGCAGAGGGTAAAGTTGCGGTAAAAAAAGCGAATGGCGGAACTGAAACACTTAAAAAAGCAAATGAGTTGGCTAAAAAAATCCGTAAGGACGGAGAGAGTTGGTTAGACGCAAGAAAAAGAGCGTTTGCTCAATTAAAAAAGTAATATGAACAAGAAATTATTTTATACAGTAAGCACATTGATTGGGATTACTATAATTTATTTTACAGTAAAGAAATTCTTCGGCAAAAAGACGCAACCTATTGGTAGCGTTCTTTTTGTTGGGGATTCTATTACCGCAATCGAATACAACGGAAAACCTGTAACTACTACATATCCAAACATCATAAAAAAAGAATTAGAACCTAAAGGGGTTAAAGTTGATGTTGTAGCAGAGGGAGGAAAAAGAACTGATTGGATATTGGCTAATTTAATTGAAAAATTAAAAACCAATACTTATGACAGAGTTTACATTTACGGAGGCATTAATGATATGTTTAGTGCTACATCGAAGCAAAGAGCATTACAGAACGTTCAAAAAATGGTTGATTTGATAAAAAGCAAGGGTGCAGAGCCTTTTGTGATTATTGGATATGATGCAGAAACTTTTATGGACGATAATAAATTAAAACCAACAAATTACGTTCCTACAAAAGCAGGAATGATTGAATTAAAAAAGAAATATATTGACTATCAAAATTCAATAGCAGATACTATCACAGGTGCTACTATCGTTGATAAGTTTGATATACCGAACACTATGACTTCTGATGCAATACACCCGACACCGAGCGGACAAAAAATTATTGCAGAAAGTCTTTTACAAGGTTTTAGAAAAACCGCATAAAACAAAAAGAATATATTAATTATTTGTATATCTAATATTTTTTTATATTTGTAAATTAAATTAACTTTATTAAGTTCAAAACACTATGGAAACAATTAATGATTTATTAAAAGCGTTGGACAACAGAGTACCCGCTTCAATTACAAAAAGATTAGAGGGTTTAACTAAACTGAATGAGAAATTAGCAATAGTAAAAGAGGAACACAATGAAAATCCAACAGAGGAATCGCAAGAGAAATTAGATGAAATTATTGAATTCATTTCGGACACCCAAGATGATTTAAAAGAAGATTTGTCTGAACTTATTGCTAAAAAAAGAGGGGCGGACGCAAAAGCCCGTCAAATTGCTAAAAACAGAGCAGATGCAGGGGCAAAAAAATCAGCCGAAGCAGAAGAACTAAAAGCAAAAGAAATTGCTAAAAATAGAGCAGAAGCCCTTAAAGCAAAAGAAAAAGAAGAGTTAGAGCAGAAAGAATTATTAGAAAAAGAAGCACTTGAAAACGCACCAAAAGAAGAAACTGAAAAAAAATCAGGAATTGGTTGGGGTAGTTTAGTAATAGGCGGTGCTTTATTAATCCTTTCAGCAGGAGCAATTAATTATTTCGGAAAAAAACGATAAATGACTAAAGCACAAAAAATTTTAATAGTAGTAGGCGTTTTAGGTGTTGTAATCGGGGGCTTTGTTCTCGCAAAATACCTTACTCGTAACACTAAAAAATACAAGTATTACGATATAACTGTAAGTAAAAGTGACGAACCAATTCTTTCATCTGAAGATGTTGAATAATTAATAAATTATAAATATGTCGAATTTTACTAAAATTGCAGATTTTAAATTACCTGAATTACCATACAGAATGGTAAGTGGGTCTTATGACTTTTCTAAAAAAGAAATCATAGATGGTAATGTTAAAATGTTAAAATCTATTAAAAATAAATATGGTGCTTTAATAAAAAAATGGTCTGATGTTTTTGAATTAGGAGAACCTGTCTTAACAAGTTTTATAGCCGTTGAAAGCGGTGGTAAAATGGTAGGTAAAAATTCAGCAGGTGCTATGGGTTTATCTCAAGTGACTTATGTTTCTGTTATTGAGTGTGTTTCTAAATTTAAAGTGGTAACACGTCAAAATTTACCTGAAGAATTTAT
The DNA here is from genome assembly GCA_040403975.1 of Sediminibacterium sp. Taxonomy (GTDB): domain Bacteria; phylum Bacteroidota; class Bacteroidia; order Chitinophagales; family Chitinophagaceae; genus Sediminibacterium. Next base: position 76,123 of record JBBAJS010000009.1, on the reverse strand, counting down.
TTCTTTGTTAAAAGAAAAAGCACCTTATTTATTAAAAATAACTCCAAACAATCAAACTATCTCAAGTTCAGAAAAATCAAAATTAGAAACTCTTTTAGTTAACGATGCGAACTTCAATATTGCTATGGGTGCGCTTTCTTTAAGATGGATTTTAGAATTAACTAAAGCAGATGATTTAACTTATTTGCAAAAAGGAATAATTGGTTATAATCAAAGTGCTTATGGGAGAATAAGTGCATATAAAAACAAATTTGTATCGTCAGACACATTGTTTAAAGACAAAAAAATTCCAAAAGAAACAAGAAATTATATTGTACAAGTTTTAGGTAAAAACGGTTTTTTAGAACTGTACGTTGTCAACGATATTTAGAATAAAACAAGAAACAACAACTAACTATATTTATTGATTTGTTAAAATTATTATTAACAATTAACTTAAATATTATTATGAAAAAAGGTTATGTAATTGGCGGTTTAGCAGTTTTAGGTGCTATCGCATTAATTTCTTGGTATAAAAAACCAAAGAAAAATTCAGAGGGCTTCTTCGGGGCAAACGGTAAAGCAAGTAAAATGGCAACCACAAGAGGAAATTGCGCTCAATGCAGAACAAGCGATGGCGATGTTTATCACACAGGGGCAAATAGAATTTGCGGTAAAGGGGATTCTTGTATCACAAGATACTCATTTAATTAAAAACCGCTTGAAATTATGAAAAAAGAGTATATAATTGGAGGTTTAGCATTAGTAGGCGTTATAGCACTATTTGCTTGGTACAGTCAACCAAAGAAAAATTCAGACAATTTCTATAACGCAAGTGGTTGCGGTTGTGGAGCGTAATAATGGCTTATAAAATTTTACCATATTCTAAAGCACAAGCAGATAAGTTGAGGGTTGAAATAAAACCCTCAACTAATCCGTTAAAAAAAATTGATGTTTTCAAGAACGGTAAAAAAGTTGCTACTATTGGGGCTTTGGGTATGAATGATTACCCTACCTATTTAGAAAAAGAAAAAAAAGGGTATTTCCCGAAAGGGTATGCTAAAGAAAGACGTAGGTTGTATAAACAACGCCACGAAAAAGACCGTCACAAAACGGGAACAAATGGTTGGTATGCAGATAAAATATTATGGTAAATGGCTTTAATATACGAAGATAAAATACCTACTTCTTACAGGAGTGGTTTTGTTAAAAAAGTATCTGAAATTTCAGGTAAATTAGGTATTAGTCCAAATTGGCTAATGGCTATTATGTACTTTGAAAGCGCAAGAACTTTTAGTCCGTCAAAAGGTAATAACATTGGTTGTTATGGTTTAATTCAATTTTGTCCCGATAAAGGAAAAAATTATAAAACAGTAAATGGAAAACAATATCTTATGTCTGATATTAAAAAAATGGACTATTCTGAACAGTTAGATTTAGTTTACGAGTATTACAAATCATATACAGGTAAATTAAAAAACTATACAGACACTTATTTTGTAACATTTTTTCCTTTAGCAATTGGTAAACCTGATGATTGGGTTATTCAGGGAGGTGGGTTTACTGCAACTCAAATATACAATTCAAATCCTGCTTTTCAGAAAGTAAAAGATGGTAAAATTAGGGTTTGGGAGGTAAAGAAAAAAATATTAGAACAACTACCAAGCGAATGGCTTAATGATGGAAGTTTTAGTTTAGCAGTTAAAGCATACAAAAATTATATTGCAGTTGGTATTTTATCAATTATAGCAGGATTAACATTATTTCATTTCACTTATGATAGACGCAGTAAATAACAGTCAAGGAAGTACTCAAAATACTGAAGTTGACGACAAAATAAAAAAAGACGTAAATACGCAAATTCACAAACACTTATCTACAATTTTTGTTGTAGTAGGCATTGTGTCTTTTACTTTAGGTGCGATTGTTAATTGGTACACAATTCAGAGAATAAAAGGAGGTAAAGCGTAATGAAGATATTTGGACAAGTATTAGATATAGATGGTTTACCAATGAGTTTGGCTAATATCACTATTACGACAGGGGCTAACGCATTAAAAATGGGCGAACAAGCAGACTTGGACGGTAATTTTGTGTTAGAAAACGCTTCTATCACTCCTGATTCACAATTTAAAATTTCATACGTTGGCTACGTTCCTCAATTTTTCAAAGCAAGTGAACTTCAAGGAAAAAAAATAAAATTATTAGAAGATATTACCTCTCTCAATGAAGTAGTTGTTAATTCAGGCGGAGGAAGACCTAAAGATAACGCTCCTCAAGCAGTTGCTTCTAAAAAGAGCAATTTTGTTCAGCACTTACAAGACCATAAATTTGTTTACGCAGGATTAGGTGGTTTAGCAGGTGTATTATTAATTGTTAAAGCATTAAAAAAATAAAATAATAAATAAAGTATTATGGAAACAGAAGTATCAGTAGCACCCGTAGCACCTGCACCCGTAGCACCTGCACCCGTAGCACCTGCACCCGTAGCACCGTCAGGCGGTGGCGATGACGTATTTGAGAATATGGGGTCGCAAAAACCAATGGATTTTAAGAGTTTGCTTGTATTTGGGCTTTTGATTGCGTTTTCAATATATGGAATCACATATTACAGAAAGGCAATTGCAAAACTAAATGATGATAAAAAGCCAAATGAAGATTTTCTTAACTTGGTAGATGACGTTGAAGAAGTTAAGTACAACGTTAAAAAAGCATTGGGTAAAAAATATTCAACGACTTAATAATTAGTTACGGCGATTGAATCAAATAATGGCAAAGCAGTTTCATTAGTAGTTCCTTTGGTAGTTCCTTTAGGATTTGCTATTTTCTCTTATTATAAAGGTTATAGTTTTGGCAAAGGAACTTTGGTTACTGTTTTAGGAAGCGTAGCGGTAGGTGTTGGATTAGGAGTAACCTCTGTTATTTATATGACCTATAAGTTAGCGAATAAAGATTACATAAAATAAACCAAGTAATAACAACAAAGTACTATGGAAAAGAGCAAAGGATTAGGCGATACCGTAGCAAAAATTACTAAATTTATAGGAATTAAAGCAATTGTAGATGCGGTTACAGAAGATTGTGGTTGCGCAGAAAAACAAGAGTGGTTAAACGGTAAGGTTCCGTATGACGGAAAGAATGTTCAAAGGATATTAAAATTATTTAAAAAGTAGAAATTATGGCAAAAGCGGTAAACGGGTATTTCAAAGCAATGTTGGAAGCCAAAAAGAGTAATTCAGCATCATTTACCTATAATGGTAAAACGTATGTAGCATCAAAAACCAAAACAGGTATGACTGTTTATAAAGCAAAATAATTATAAAAACAAGAGATATAGTATTAGTAGGAGCGGGAGTAGTTGTAGGCTACCTTTTGATTGGTTATATGAATAAAGCCAAAAACAACGCTCAAGGAGCAACAGGCTCAACAGATGTGACAGTTGACCAAGCAAAAATTGACGCTTGTAATAAAGAAGTAGCAGATTTTATGGCTACATCAAGATTTACTGCGGGTACTGATATAGAGGCGGTTAGAAAAGCGAGGTTTGACGCTTGTATGGCGAAATCATAAATTTTAAAAGTATTTTTAAATGGAAAATTTATCAGATAATCAACAACAAAGAATTACCAATATTGCTTATGTAGTAGGGTCAATTTCATTTCTTGGCTCTGTTGGTGGATTAATGTACGCAAACAGAACAGGGGGTAAATTTTGGAGGTATGTAGGTTATTTTATTGTTGGAGGAATGGTTGTAGGAGTACCTGCTAAAATAATTTCATTACCTTTTATTAATAAAATAGTTGGGGAATCTAAAGACAAGCCAAGTACTGTGGAAACTAAAGAAGAAGACAAACCATTAATCCAAATTCTTCAAGAAGAAATAGATAATAAAAACAATCCTAAATAAATATGAACAAGAGAGAAATTATTCTGTTTGGGGTTGGTTTTTTGGTTGGCTATATGGTAATAAGAGCAACAAAAAATAATGTTGTTGTTAATCCTGAAACACAAAGTCTTCCTGATACTTTTGCAGAAACCATACCTCCTGCAACGGCGGGAACGGTAGCGGGTACTACTCAAATTCAAGAACCTGAAGTTGTTGAAACAGTAGAAGACCCAAAAATCGCTCTTTGTAAAGATAAATGGATTAAATTTGCTGAAACAAGAAAATTTGGTTCTGCTGAACAAGAACAAGCGACATACGATAACTTTATGACAAGTTGCGTATCTCAATCTTAAAAAATGTTATATGGAATTCAATGATTTAACATACGGAAATCCTGCTCACGACCAATTAAGTTTTATTCAAGGAACTTGTTTGGTAGATGACCTATTTGATACATTTAAAGATTCGGTTTTACCAAAAAATGATTCGGAATTGGTTAAGGAAGAACTTAATGAAATTGCGGATTCTTTAGCGGTTGTTTCTCAACCTGAAAATCAAAATTACCTAAAAAGATATTTGGCTTACGACAGGAATTTAATCCAAGCATTATCGAGTATTTTTAAGCAAAAAGACATTGAAGTTGAGGAATTGGTTACAGATGTTGTGAAAGATATACAAAATTTGATTTACAAGTTAAAATATCACTTCCAAAGACCAAGACCTTATCAATTAGCACAATATTACAAATTAAAACTTTTTCCATATAAAAGTTTTTCTGCTCACACACCGTCATATCCGTCAGGACATACGATAGAGGCTATTGTAATACTTAATGTTATAGGGAATAAATACCCGACAGAATACCAATATTGCAAAGAACTAATAGAAGACATTGCTTATAGTAGAGTTTATTTAGGGCATCACTTCCCAAGCGATAATGATGGGGGCAGGGAAATAGGGAAAGCAATATTGAAACACCCTGAATTTACCAAGAAATACGGAATTTAACAACCAAGAACAAAAAACAACAACAATGAAGCACGAGGAGTATGAACTACAAAAATCGGTAGCCCGTTATTTATCTTACCAATATCCCGATGTCGAGTTTTTATCAGACACAATAGCGTCTGTTAAATTGACCGAAAGACAGGCAGGTAGAAATAAACTCGTTCAAAAGAATTGGTTTAAATGTCCTGATGTTTTAATTCTTGAACCAAGAAAAGGCTACTGCGGTTTATTTATAGAATTAAAAATTGAAACACCTTTTAAAAAGGACGGAACGGTTAAAGCATCTCAAAAAGACCATTTACAACTTCAACACGAATGTTTGCTTAAATTAACATCAAAAGGTTACAAGGCTGAATTTTCGTGGGGTTTTGATATGACAAAAAAAATTATTGACGAATACTTAACAGATTAGATATGAAACAGGAAACTGATAACGTGTCTATGGTCTTTAAGGAATTAGACAAGACAATACAAATTATTGGGGCTGAAAAATTAATTGAAATTTTGAAGTACTCAAGAAAAAATCCTCCAACACTAAATCAAGAGCAAATAAAACAAGCCTTAAAATTAGTTCAAGTCGTCTGCGATGAATTTAAAATCTCATTGGACGATATTTTTGATATGAAGAGGAAAAACAATCGAAGAATATCAATAGGCATTTGTGCCTTTGTAATACAAAAACAATTGAATCTCGACAACTCTAATATATCCTATATTTTGAAGAAATCAGATACTTTAGTATCTTTGTATAAACAAGAAATTTTAAGGTTAAATTCAAACCACCCGTCTGATAGACAGATATTAGAGAAAATTGACAACATTAATGCTAACATAGATAAATTATTTAAAAATGGTTAACCAAGAAAACTTTGACACAATTGAGGACGCACAAATTATTAATGATGATTTTTCTCCTTTAGACGCACCTGTAAAACAAAGGTCGTACACACAACACAAATTGGGAGATGCTCAAGAAATAGGCGAATTAGAAGAGCCGTCTTTTGAAAGACCGAGTTTCGCCGACCTTGATGGTTCTGCTGAAGAAGAAGCAAATGAACCTGAAAGACCTTTCAATCCGTCTTATAGCGAATTAGACGGAAAAGAAAAAACTATGGGAGCGGAAATGATGGCTGAAATGACTTTAGATATCTACGAAAAAGGCTGTTTCTATTTAGGTAAAATTCCTGAAATCAGCGAGGGTAAAATTGATAAATTAATTGCAGAGGGAGAAATCGACCCATCAATCCAACTTCAAACCGAAGCAGGAGCGATGCCAATTAAAGAATTTGTGGTAGAATTCAACGATAGTATTAAAGAAGCGTTTCTTGTAAGTGATGAATTTAAGGAAAAGGTAAAACCGCCTTTAATTCGTGTATTTAAAAAACGTGGTATTGGAATGACTGACGAGCAATTGTTAGCGTATTACTTTGTTACGGATTTAGGTGCGAAAGGCGCACAAGCATTTATGTTGCGCAAGACAACAAATAGTATTATAGACTGTTTGAGAGAGAATACTATGGCTATGAGAGAAAATCAAATGAAAAGCGCAAGACCTCAACCACAGGCTCAACCACAACAACAATATCAAGAAAAACCACCTGTTTACGAACCATCAACAGAAGATGTGTCTTACACAGAAAATATAGCTGAAGTTATGGAAGAACCTGCAAGTAGAACTCGAAGAAGACCTGAAAGAAGTGCGCCTAAAACCAATTTAGACGAACAGTTGGCTTATTTTGAACCTGAAGAACAAGGCGTTTACGGTAATTTAAAAGACAATGGAGGTTTCACAGATGACTTTCAGGACGTAGCAGGTATGCCAAAATTCGGCGACCCTGCAATTCTTTCCGAGTTAGAAAGATTAAGTGGTAACGAACCAAGTAAGCCTGTGAGAAAAAGAAGAACTACCGCAGTAAAAAAACCAAGAGGTAAAAAATAATTATGTCAAAAAATCTAACGAATACTAAAAACAACAACAACAACCCTCTATGGGTTGTTTTGTTGGTATTCGTAATATTGATTATAATCTTTTTTTACAGACTTAAACAAACGATGTGATATGGAAATTAGAGAACCAAAATTAGGAGTTGCGGTAGGCAGGAAAGGTTGTGGAAAAACCTATACTACTACCAAGATGATTAAGCAATATGTAATGGGTAATCCCTCAAGAGGCGTTCCTGCAAGACGGGCTTTAATTCTTGATGTTAATGATGAATTTGAAGATATTAAAGCGTTGAAGCAATCTGATATTATTAGATTTTCGGCGCACCCTAAAATTGAAGCAAGACGTATAAGACCGTTTCACGATAACGGTGTTAGAATGACTTTAAGAGAAATACAAGAAGTACTATTTAAAATATTAAACGATTACAGAGGTGGATTATTACTTATCGAGGACATTAACCGCTACGTTAGTGACTACTTACCGAATGACCTTGTTGGCGCAATCTGTACTAACAGACACACGGACACAGACATTATTCTACACTTTCAGTCCATAGGGCGTATTTCGCCTAAAATTTGGCAGAATTTGAATTGGATTAGATTTCATAAAATTACAGATGATGTAATTAAGCACAGGAATAAGTTTGAGGAGAAGTTAGAATTGCTATTATTGGTTGAGGCGTATATCAATACACAATACGAAGAGGGCGACAAAAGGGTGTTTACTTATGTTGATATTGATGATGAAAAAGTTTTAGTAAAAGACAAGGCGAGGTTTCAAAAAATAGTTGAAACTTATCTTATTACTAACCAAAAAAAGTTATTAGTCCCTTTGACAGTCAAGAACCCGCTTATTTCTGCAAAACCAATGACAATTGAGGGCGCATTAAAACATAAAACACAATTGCTTATGAAGCAATATGTTGGATAAATATTAATCATTAAATTAACTTATTATGAGAAAATTTTTAGTTAGGAATTTCGTTCTCGATTATCGATTGAAATTATTTGGAAAATGTTACAACGCTCCAAGAGCAAGTAGAATTATTTTTCCACTTTTTGTAATTACAGGAATGGCAAACGCTTTAAACGACAAGTTTCCTACACCAACACCTTTAATATGGGTTTTGTACGCTCTGACTGCTTTGGCTTTGTTTTTTGGCTTTGTTTATTTTTCTATAAAACCTGTTAAGTTTTCCGAACTTGATGATTTTCAAAAATTGCAGTATGGGACTGTAAAGTTTGAAGACCTGACTAAAAAAGAAGCAAAAGAATGGGAAAAAATAAGAAACGAATACATATCAACAGGGAGTTGTTGATACTAAAAAAAACATATTTAAACCAAGAAACTTTAATTAATTGAATATTAATCAAAAAAAATTAAAGTTATGAGCAGACAAGAAATTATAGATAAGATGCAGTCAAAATGGATTAGTAGAAAACTATTAGTTTTTATAGTTGCATCTGTTGCTTTATTTAAGGGAAAGGTTTTAAGTGAGGATTGGGTAATAATATCTTCTATTTACATTTCTCTTGAGGGTGCAACCACAATTGTAGAGAGAATTTTAAAAACAAAACAAGGTAGTTCACAAACCAATCAAACCGTAGAATAATATGTCATATAGTTATTTAAACGCAGAAAGTTCGCCTCAAATTTTAGTTCAAGCAAAAATGTTTTTAGGAACTAAAGAAATTGTTGGTAATGTCCATAGTAATATAATTATGGGGTGGGCTAAAAATTCAGGTCTTGAAAAAATATATACCTCTGATGAAATCGCTTGGTGCGGTTTATTTATGATGGAGGTCTGTAAAAGAGCAGGTGTAAAAACCAATCTAACCCCTAAAGAATCATTGTGGGCTTTAAATTGGAGTAAATTCGGAACAAAACAATCCGTAGCAATGCTTGGAGATATTCTTACTTTTAAAAGAAACGGTGGCGGACACGTTGGTATGTATGTCGGAGAAGACGACACTTGCTATCATATTCTTGGAGGAAACCAATCAAATATGGTTTGTATAACTCGTATTGAAAAAGCAAGATTAAATAGTATCAGACGTACAGATTGGAAAGTAAAACAACCAAGCAACGTAAGAGTGATAAAAGTTGAAAGTAATGGTGTAATTTCTAAAAATGAAAGTTAATATGGAAAATTTAAAAAACGCCTTATCCAATAAGATGACATTATTAATGATAATGATTTGTCTTGTTTTTTGCTTTCAGGTTTTTAATTTGTTTAGCAACAGTAATGAGGTTCAAAAAGTAAACTATATCAAAAAGGAAATCAAAGGCTTAAAAGACGAAATTAATGATATTTATAAATCTGAAAAGGCTTTAGATAAAAAAATCGATACGTTTAATTCTCGAATCAAAAACATTCACGAAGCAGTAACTATTAACAATACTAAAATAGATAATCTAAAAAAATATGAAAAAGTTCAAATTGATAAGTTTAAGTCTTATAATGCTCGTATGTTTGAGCAGTTTTTCACAGACCGTTACGCCAAAAAAATCACAACCTCTGCAAACGGAGGAAAATAAAGTAGTATTAGATACTGCTATTGCAAGACTTATAGCAAAAGACCTTGTGAGCGGAGATGTTTGTAAGACTGAAATAAAGTTAGTTAGAAGTAATTTGACTTTAACGAAGAAAGAAGTTGTACTTAAAGACAGTATTATAAATGTATTAGGTAGGCAAAAAGATGACCTTAATTTGATTATTTCAAAGAAAGACGAGATGTTTACCAAGCAGGAAGAAATTTCCAATACCTATAAAAAAGCACTTTCCAAGCAAAAGACCACAACCTTTCTTTATAAACTACTTTCCGTATTAGGTATAGTTTCTACCACACTACTTATAATTAAACCATAAACTAAAGCGCACCAATACGGTGCGTTTTTTTTGTATATCATTAATTTAAAATAGTTTGAAAAAAATTTGTTTAAGATAAAGTAGGCGTTACATATAATCAATGCGATTATATATTATAAATTTGGCTTGATATTATTTCTGTAAATAATTATCATTAAAAATAAGTTTAACGTAAAAATCATTCTGTAATGAAAAACGAAATTGTTCCTTTATTAAAAAGTGTTGCCGTAGTTGTTGTAGGTGTGTTAATTGCAAATTATGTTCAAACAACATTGTTAGCAAAAAAAGTTAACGCTCCTGCTACTACAACAGTATAATTTGGTGTAAAACCGAGTTTAAAAAAAAATTATTAAATTATAAAACAAAATTAAAATGTCAAACGTAAGAAGATATTTAAGCAATGCACGTCAGAGTGCAATGGAGTCTTTCTCAAATGCTGACGGATTCATCGACCAAGACTTGTCTTTTACAGGCGATGATTTCTTTAGAGCAGACGGAGGAATGGCTATGGGTGGAGATATTCAAACATCTCAACCTTATATTATTAACGTGACTTCTACATCAGGGTCAGCAGTTTCTAATTTCGATGTATTAGGTTCATACCAATACTTGAACAACGCAGGTTTCCAAACAAACGGAAACTTGGTTATCGGTTCTGTAACTATTAGTTCAGGAATCCCTAACATTACTTACAACGAGATGTTGTATCAATTTATGAACAACCCTTACTCTGTTGGTTTAACTTACATTCAATCTGCAACTGCTAACCAAGTGTTACAAACATTGGCGGTTAACACGAGAGATGCGAATGGTAACTTGGCGCAAAAAACATTAGTGCCAACAATTGACCCATATCAGCAACAAACTACAATTGTTGCGATGAAGTATGCTTACAGAATTGATGGTTTCACGAAAATCACAATTGCTCAAGTGTTAGCAAATGCTACTGTATCGTTATACTTCTACCCTGCTGATAACATCAACCTTGCGAGAGCATTAGGTGGACAACCTGTAAGCAGACAATTCGGAACACCTCCTGTAACTAATGGTCAAACCATTAAGTTAAGAGCGTAATTATCAGTAATGATATAACGAATTAATGTATAATTTAGAAAGAGAGCAAGTGATTCATTTCTACTTGCTCTTTTTTGCTTAAAAACAAAAAAATATGAACGTATTCAAATATGTTGCAGAGTCTAATCCGAATGGTGCAGTACAAATAATCAATTCTTTTGGTTATGATGTTAAAAACACCTCTGATTTAGGTAAAAGTTTGAGTGAGTTAGTAGCCGAAGTAGGAGAACCTGCTTTTAAAAAGGTTATGGATAACCACCCTGACAAAGATGTTATTTTAGAATTATACGGAAGTGACAATACTAAAGATAAGGAAGAAAAAAGTTGTGGTTGTGATAGTTGTCAGAACAAACACAAAAACACAGAACACTTAAATTACCTTAACGCAACAGGTAACGGAACTTTTGCAGATGAAAAATCAGGTAGTTCTTCAACAAATACACATTTATTGGCTAACCAAACAAACGTTATTTTAGTCGTTTCTGCTTTGTTCATAGCAACTGCATTAATCTTAAAAAAATAAAAAAAAATGGCAAATACAACGAAACCAACAATTGAAACAGGAGTATTGACTTTAGTTTTACTTGTTAGATATTATAAAAGTCAAATGGTTGCTTTATTGTTGAAAAATGGAGTTACTGTTCCAAATGGTGCTTCTGACCAACAGATTGCAATGCTTATGGCTAATTTGTTAAAAGTGTCAAAATCATTTTTTACAGATTTGAACAATTTTATTCAAAATCCAAAAGTTTTACAAACACTTGCGGGTGGCGTAACTCAAACGGCTCAATACTTCAAAATGAGTGGAAACGCTCAATATTTTAGAGCAAGTGGTTTTGCGGGTAAAAAACAAGGTAACGCTCAATATTTTAGAGCAAGTGGTTATATGAATAGCGATGGAGGGGAAGATGGTTTTACAGATACAGGAGCATCTACACCAACAGGTACAACACCTCCAAAATCAGGATTTTTCTCAAATCTTAATTTAGGAAATTTATTTACACAAGCAATAGGTGCTTTTGGAAGTTACACTAAAGCACAATCTGATGCTGAAATTGCAAGACAACACGCATTAGCGGAACAAGCAAAAGCAGAAGCAGTAAAAGCAGGAAGTGATATTTATGTTGACCCGTCAACAGGAGAAAAGGTTAAAGTAAAAGATGATACAAAAGATACAGGAATGAGTACAACTACAATCGTTGTATTGAGTTTAGTAGGCGTTGCATTATTAGGAACTGTCATCTATTTTGTAGCAAGACCTAAATCTTCATAAAATCAAAAATTTATGGAAGATAAAGAAATGTTGATAAAAGCAATTGGGGCTTCAGTTGGATTTTACCCTAATGATATAGCGGATATGCTTGTCCGTAACAAGGTAATCGCACCTGCTCCTAATTATACTACTAATCAATTAGTAGATGGGGTTGTTAGTGGTTTAAATAAAAATGCTGATTTCACTTTAGAATTTGGCTCTTGGTTAGACCAAGTTCAAACAACATTAAACCTTTAAAAAAATAAGAAATGGATTGGGGAAAACTTCTTGGAGATATAGCACCATCGCTTATAGGTTTCGGGACAGGGTTGGTTATGAATCATCAGCAGGTTCAAAAGGCTAAAGGAGAAGCGAATGATGCGAAATCATTGGCTGAATTACAGTATCAAACCGTACTACAAAATCAGCAAAATATTAAATTGATGCAACAGGCAGGTCAAGCACCTCCTGAAAAAGAAAAAAGCAATTTACCTCTTTATATAGGTTTAGGTGTTGGTGGAGTGGTTATTCTCGGTGTCTTAATATTTGCGGTCACGAGAAAGTCAAATTAATAAATATCTATTATGCAAAATTTTTTAGCAGAAGCAAAATCAATAGCAAGTAAAGATAAAAGAGAAGTTCTTATGGTAACTACAAAAGCATCGGTAAACGGTGCGGTTACAGGACTTGTTTTGGGTCTTATGCTTGGGTATTGGAAAAACAAAAATATTTATGTAACAGGTCTTGTAGGTGCTATTATTGGTGGCGTTGCTACGAGTATTATAGTTAATAAAAAATAAATCAAAATGAAAAAACCAAATATTTTAATAGCAGTAGTAGGGTTAGTGGTTTCTCTTGGAGTTGTTTACGGCTACACATACGTTATCGGTAAATCTTGGAAAGCAAGTCAAAAGTAATTTAACTTCAAATATAAAAAAAAAAATGGAAAAGAAGTATATCATCGGAGGTTTAGCGGTAGTAGGTGTGATAGCCTTAATCGCTTATTTAAACAAACCAAAAAAGAACTCACAAGGTTTTTATGGAATGAACGGTTCTTATTATAGATAAGAATATATTAACATTTAAAATTAGAAAAAAAAATGGACAATTTTTATGATGAAACAAAAAAGCCAAGCGTAACGAGTAACTTGGTTTATATCGGAGTATCAGCAGTAGTGGTATTTGGATTAGTTTATCTTGTAGGTCGTGCTTGGAAAAAAAGCCAAACTGCATAGTTAAATATGGTTTCAATTCCACACCCAAAATATAAATTTAAGGAAGATTTTACCGCAAAGTTATGTAGTAACTTTATAGAATCTTACACTAACAAAACGCCTTGTAAATCTTACGAGGATTTGGTGTTTAAAAAGGGTAATGTTTTTGAAGCAACAACAAACATCAATAATAAAGACCCAAATATTATTTTTGGATTTGCTAAAATGACACCTTTTGAAGTCCCTTTGAAAGTCTTGGAAAAAGTTGATGATTCAACTGCGATTACAGACATTATTCAAGGCGACCCAAGAGTTAATAAAGCAAAGAAACAAGCAATAATTGATGCGGAAGAAAAAAAAGTAAAAATGATGTTTATTGCTCCTACAATCGCTATATTAGCAATTGTTTGGATATATGGCATTAAAAAACTTTAAATTATGCAAAAAGTTATAAAAATAGGGGCGTTATTAGTAGTATCTACGGGTATTATTTACGCTTCTTATATTATGCACGATAACTATGTTAAAAAGCATAAAAAAGCAGATGAAGTTCAACCTTTATTTTCAGGAGGCACTATGGGTAACATTGGTTGCGTACAACCTCCTTGTTTTTAATAAAAAAATATTATGAGTAAAAATACAATGTTATACGGGTTATTGATTGCAGGTGGGTTACTTGTTTACTTTGCTTGGAAAAAAAAGAGTGAAAGTTTAGCAGATAATTCTCAATCCACATCTTCTACTTCAGCAACTTTTGTAGATGACGTTCCTGTTTCTCAAGAAATCGCTAATGAGTTATCTCAAAGTACAGGCGGAATTCAAACACCTGTAAGAAGTATAAAAGAAGCGGTAAGTCAAGTGGTTGAGCCTTTAATTGGTGTAAAAAAACAAGCGGAATTATCAGGTCAAGGTCAATTCTTTGAATCTTAAAGTTAAATCTTATGGGAACTAAAAAAGTCATAGGTATAATAATGTTAGGTGCTTCGGTAGGGTTTTTAGTTTTTCTCTACAAGGGTTACTTAAAACCAAGAATGGAAGTTGATAACGAGATAAAAGACGGCAAAACTTCTCCAACAACAATAACAACAATAACAACAAAATAAAACAGTATGGAAACAGTAAAGAAAAGTCCAAATAAACTTTGGAGAGAAAGCGGAACTTCTTTGAGTTTTGCTGATTGGATTCAAAGAGAAAAAGACAAAGGTGCTTTTTTAACAAATAAGAAATTCGAGAACTTCGCAAGTGTTGACGGAGAAATAGACGATGCTACTTGGCTTGAACAAGTAAAAGCGCAAAACAGAATTGATTTAGGTGTTGATAAGATTTTCGACCCAAATAAAAAAGACAAAACATTTTTAGGTTTAAATAAACCTTTGTTGATTTTATCAGGGTTATTGATAGTTGGTGCGATAGGATATAAGATTTACCAAAAAAGAAAGTAGTATGAATTTAAGGTTAGATACACGATACGAAGAAATGTGCTTGGTGGTAAAAGTAGCAGTTACAATGCCTACTAAAGTCAGAATCAAAATTTATGACGAGCAAAAACCAAAAATCGTTTTTACAAACAGATACAAAACCGTAAACTCTGACTACACTTTCTATGTCCGTATGCCAATTACTTCTAAAAGCATTGTAATTTCAGTTTATGATGATAGAAAAGGTAATACCCCTCAAGAACAAGAAAAAAATATAAAAGTTATTTCGGTTGATAAAACACCTTTACAAAAAAGGATTGACGTGGTTGATATTCATAATCCGACAATAGCATACTTTGTTGATTTTGCACAAAGATTTTGTTTTAACGCTCCTTATTTAGAGGCGAACAAATCTTATCAATCGGATAACGGAAGTTTTATGATTGAGTACTTGCCAACAATTGTTGATTCAAGAGGAAAAGAACTTACAACACCTGCAAGAATTTCAAGAATGACAGGTCGTATTCAGGTATCAAAGAAACAGTTTGATGAATACACTATACCAATGAGGTTCGCTATTCTTTGCCACGAATTCAGTCATTTCTACGTTAATGAAGATATGAGTGATGAAAGCGAGGCTGATATAAATGGGTTATTGATTTATTTAGGGCTTGGTTATCCAAGAATTGAAGCGTTTGAAGCGTTTTTAGAAGTTTTTGAACATTACCCAAGTCAGGAGAACAAAAGACGTTACGATAAGATTAAAAACTTTATCGATAACTTTGAGAAAAACAATATAGTATTTAGATAAAAAAATATAATTATGAATTGGGTAGAAATCATTAAATCAATTGCGCCTAACTTAAATGGAATAGGAACTTTTATGCCGTCAAAATATACGTTTAAATATGATTGGTTTAAAAACCCTACTATTTTTGATATGTATGCAGGAAGTGGAAGTAACGATTCTTTTGCTTTCTCTAAAGGAGATGTTGTTTATGCTACAAGCGCAGGGGTTTCTTATGCTACTGACGCTCCTGTTTATAATAATACAGTTTGGGTTGAAAACGTAAAATTTAATGCAAATAAGCCTGAAAGTATTGATAACCCCAAAACTATTAATGTTCCGATTGAATATTTAACATTAGTAGATAACTCTACGCCTGTAACTTTACAAACAGGAGTTAATTTTGGTCAAAACCCAATACCTGTAAAACAAGGCGGGTCTGTTATTTTACCTAATCCCGTTATGCCTTTACTTGTAAAACCAATTCCTTTTAATCCTGTAACTGAAACAATTCTTGAAGAAAACGCAAGTTTTTATTTAAGTAAAGATTTTCAGTATGTTAGCGGAGGTAGAAGCGGTTCTGATTCTTGCCCTATGTGTAAAAATTACACTCCAATATATTCTACTTTAAAAGCAGGAACAAAAGTAACGGGTCGTTTGTTTAAACAAAGCCAAACATATAAAACATCTGTGGATATAGTTGCCTCGCAACAATTTCTTGCGGTAAAAGGTTACGGTTCGCAAGGTTCAATTAATATTCCAATCGAATATTTAACAAAAGAACTTCCAACAAATAGAGGTATAGTTGTTCCCGCAGAAAATAACAACAAAAATATGTTGATGATAGTAGGTGCTTTTTTAGTAGGTTACGTTTTATTCAACAAAGGAAAAGGCGAATAATTTAAAACACAAGTTATGGCACTTATAAAATCAAATATAACGAATGAGCAACTTTTAAACCCTGTAAGAGATTTAGAAGTTATAGAAATACCGCCTCTTGTTAAAGAGGGCGTATTAGGAAAGTATGTTTTTATTTATGACTATGAAAAAGAAATATTTAGTCCTGAAGCAGAAAAAATTATGAAGCAAAAAGGAATTGGTGTTCCTTACAATTTACCTAAAGAATCTTTTTATAATTTAAAATTTTCAAAAGGCGATGTAGTTGATGTTGTTGACTTCAAAAAATACAATAACGACAAAGGTGTTCCTTTCGTAGATAAAAAAATTATGCTAATTAACGTTCCAAAATACGTTAAGCCAATTGGAGGTATTCAAGGTTTTAAACCAACTTTGGAGGTAAATAATTATGATGGTTTTTTGCAAAAAGTTCCTGACACAACACCTTTAACAACTAAATTTGGTGTTAATTTTGGAACAAACACTAATCCTAAATATAAACCTGTTTTGGACAATCCTGTAAATCCAAATCCAACAGACACACCTGTTGTAGTGAATGGCGTTCAAGATACAACAGAAACAGAAAGTTTCTTTGACGATAAAAATAATTTACTAATGATAGCAGGGGTTCTTTTGATAGGATATTTGCTATTAAGCGATAAAAGCGAATAACTATGGCTACTAAACCTATCGATGTAAACAAAGCAGTAACTATTGTTTACTTCAATAATTTAATTCTTGGAGAATTAAGAAAAAATGGGATTGAAAGTTGGATTGCGGGTGGTGT
This sequence comes from Sediminibacterium sp., assembly GCA_040403975.1. Taxonomy (GTDB): domain Bacteria; phylum Bacteroidota; class Bacteroidia; order Chitinophagales; family Chitinophagaceae; genus Sediminibacterium. Next base: position 59,007 of record JBBAJS010000009.1, on the reverse strand, counting down.
ATTAAGAGATTACTTTTCCGATAAGCCTTTGAAATCTGATTGCGATATTTTCTTCCCTAATGTTGGCGAGTTCGATAAAGCAAAATCATATTTTCTTTCTAAAGGAGCGAGAGTAATTTGGGAAAGTGAAAATGGAATGAAAGTTACTTATAAAGGCAATACTTTTGATTTAGTAAAAATATTTATGCCAAATCCTTTGGCTACTATTGGTCGTTTTGATTTTACGATTTCAATGTTGGCTACTGACGGTAAAGAAGTGTATTATGGAAATAATACCCTTAAAGATTTACAGGATAGAAAATTAGTAATCAATACTATTGTAAATCCGTTAAGTACTCTTAAAAGAGTATTGAAGCATTATAAAAAAGGGTTTACGATGTCGGCTGAAGAAACAAAAAAACTTTACGCTTCATTGAATAGTCTTCCTTATGACGAAACAGACGATTTGCTTAATGCAAATGGAAGTTCAGGACAGGGTATGGGACAACCGAGCGCAAATAACGCAACTACACCTGTGGTTGAAGTGAAGCCTGATTATTTAAAGTATGCTATGATAGGCGTACTTGCTATTTTGGTTGGTTATGTTGCTTATAAAAAATTTAATAAACCACAGTAATTATGGGAAGTTTCGGAGGAGTAAAAATTGATGCGCAAAATTTCAATGAAACTGTTGCGTTGGCTCAAGAAAAATCATTGCTTGAACAAAATAGGATTAATACTTTAGGGCAATCTTTACAAGATTATCGTTTTAATCTATTGAATTCTACGTTTCCTGACGGACAATATTATGTTACGTCTGATTTTAATACACAGTTGATTAGGTTTCAGGGGGATTATTATAGCCCGAATACAGAATCAGGTTTACCTCCTGTTTTAAAGATGTTTAAGAAAGGAGAGGTGGTTGACGTTGTTACAACGCCTACTAATATGGCGGGTGGTGTAGTAAAAGCAATTCAAACCAATTCAGGCAACTTTTATGCAGACCAAAACAAACTTTCTAAAACAAAGCCTGTTGAGCCTGTAACGACTGAATCTTTAAATGAAACAAGAAAAAGAAACGAGCATAAGGCAAAAATAATAATTGTAGGGGCTTTTATATTAGGGTTTTTATTAAGTAAAGATTAAAGATTATGACTAATACAAAAAAAGTAATTTATATTTTAGGGGGATTAGTAGCAGTTACAGGTGTAGTATTTTTTTTAATACCGCCTAAAGCAAAAGTAACTTTAAGAAGAGATGGTACAGGAATGGCTTCATTGGGTGGCTCTACAAAAGAGTTCTCAATGGATAAAGGTGTAGATATTACAACTTTCAATGGATATGAGTTGCACGTCTTTGGCGAGGATATTTGGTTAAGAAAATGGGGTAGAGATGTAAAAAAAGCAGACGGAAGCCCTAAAGTAGAAATAATAGCGGTTTAAAATAAAAGGTTATGAAGAATAAAAATTTATTAATAGGACTTGGGGTAGCGGTTGTGGTTTATTATTTCTACAATAAAAAACAAAAGGAAAAACTTCAAGCAACAACCACATACGATGATGCTGAATTAAACAAATTACTTACTGATTATGTTAACAAGTCAATTTCTTATATTGAAAAAAGAGAGCCGAACACAAAGCATAAAACTTTTAAAGAAGTTTTTGACGGAATTATGCAGTTGATTAATAACGCTAAAGCAAGAGGTAAAGATGTAAGTAAAAAAAATATTGATAAATTATTATCAATATTAGAGTTGCAATACAGAAACGAATCGGGAGATACAAGTATAGGTCAAGTAACAAAAGAACAATGGGATTTTGTGGTTAATTTAACTCAAAAACAAACCGTTAACATTTCTCAAGCCTCTGCTCAATTAAATAATCAATTAAATCATTCTACTTGGCAGAGTTCAGACAAACCTTGTAAAAAATGGATTCAACCTAACTGTATAACAACACCTTGTCCTCCAATGTGTGCGGAATACTAAAAAATAAAATATAGGAATTATGACATTAGATACGAAACAAAAAAAGTTTTTATTAATAGGCGGAGCATTAGTGTTAGGAGTTTACTTAATTAGTAAATGGCTTCATAGTATGCCTAAAGCACAAAATCCTGATTTAGAAAAAGCAGTTCCTTTGGATAAAGAAAAAGTTCTTAAAAAAGGTTCTCAAGGTGCAGAGGTTTCTGAATTACAAAGAGTTCTTATCAAAGACTATAATGCTGATTTAGGAAAAACAGGAGTTAATAAAGACGGTATTGATGGCGATTTTGGATTACTAACAGAAGTCGCTTTAAAGAAAGCAAAAAACATTACAGAAATAGCATTAAAAGACTTGTAAGATGAATTTAAAAGATAAAAAGACCGCTATGATTGTTGGCGGAGTAGTTTTAGGTTTAGGAGTATTAATTTACTTTTTATTTAAAAATAAACCGTTAGGAGTTGAGGTCAATGAAATTAATCCTGAAGATATTAATCCTCCAAGTGTATTGGATATGGATTTGGTTTTAAAACAAGGTTCAGAGGGTGCTGAAGTTGCTGAAATGCAAAGAATTCTAATCGAAAAATATGGTCAGGATTTAGGTACTTTTGGGGATAATCAAGACGGTATTGACGGAATATTCGGTACGGTTACTTTGGCAGGTTTATTGAAAGCAAAACAAGTTTCTGAAATAACATTAAAAGATTTATAAAATGGGGAGAGGTTATTATATAGTTGGAGCAGTACTACTTGGGGTTGGCGGGTATTTATTGTATAATAAAATTAAGAACGGAAACGTATCATTTAATTTTAGAAATGAGGGCGTAGCAGAAACAGAAGATGGTAGTCATTTAGAACCGCCTATGGAAACAACTTCTAATACTCCGCCAATTGCAACACCACCATTTATTCCGACTGTTTAATAAAATTAGAATTATGAAAAACAATCAAAAAGTAATAATTGTTTCGGCGGGACTTGTAATTTTAGGTTTGTATTATTTTTACAAACAAAAAAAGCAAGGTGCTGAACCTGCTAAAGAAGAAACTAATTCAGGAAGCACTACTCCACCCGCTAAAGCAGATTGGGATAAGGTTTTAAAAAAAGGTTCAAAAGGAGTTGAGGTTGGAATACTTCAAGGCGCATTAAAAACTTTAGTAGTTGATAATAATTTCGGGGATTTAACTGAATCAAGATTGAAAAAAGTAATGAATGTTACAGAAACTTCATTGAATCAATATAATAAATTCATTAATAAAAAATAAATTTATGAATAAAACTGCAATAATAATAGGAAGTGTCGCTTTGTTAGGAGTTGGTGCATATTTATATTTCAAACCTAAAGCAAAAGACGCAACAGGTACAGGAACAACAGGTACGGGAGCAACAGGTACAGGAGCAACAGGTACAGGAGCAACAGGTACAGGAGCAACAGATACAGGAACAACAGGTGTACCTCCTACGGGAACTACTTTAAGTACTCCTGAACAAGTAGCAGATACGGCAAAAAAAATAGCAGAAGCAAAAAGTTTGGCGACTAAAATATCAGATATGAGAACTAAAAGAAGTTCTTATTTGGTTATAAGTTTAAAGGATTACGCAGTTGTATCAGGCAATAAATTTTTTGCTAATAACGACCTTATGTTGAAAGCCTTAAAAGATAATGATATTGCTAAATTAGAAAAAGACATCAAGGATTTAGACGAGCAATTAGGTAAATTGGGTTATATGGAAGTTAATGGCTCTATTGCTAAAATTATATAATTTAATTAACTTTGTAAGTGTTTAAACTAAAACAAAAGAAAAAATGGCATTAATAACTTGGAATAACGCACCCGATTATGATGAATGGGGGTATGACGATTTTTGGAGTTGTGACGATTGGATTACTTGGCATAAAAAATTAGCCGAGCATTTCGGAGAAGCAACGGCTACTGAAATTTGGAATCACGCATTTAAACAAACAACAAATTTAAGTTCTAATTTAGATTGCAATGCTCTTGATTCGTCTTTTAGAAGTTATGTTAAATCGCACGGATTAGATGTTAATAATGATTTAGTTACTCAAGTTATAGGAACTACTTCGGACGTGCTATCAGGCGCACTTGACACTACTTCAAATGTTGCATCAGGTGTTTTTGGTACTGTAAATTCTCTTTTTGGAGGAGGTAATTTTAAAAAGACATTAAACATCGTTTTAATAGTTGGAGGAGTTGTTGGTGTTGCTTATGTTTATAACGCATTTAAAAAACGTTAATATGAAAAATAAAAAAGTAATTGTAATTGCAACTACCTCTGTAATCGTAATAGGGTTGCTATTTTTTGCGTTTAAAAAAGCAAGTAAAAAAGACATTACCAATGACCCGCAGTTAAGGGCGGATTATGACGCATTGATAAAAAAAATTGATAATGCTAAAAAATAAAAAAGATGAATAGCGACAAAAAATTATACTTGTATTCAGGTTTAGCGATAGTAGGTGCGATAGTTGCTTATGCTATTATAACAAGAAAAAAACCATTAAATTCAAGCGAGGGTTCGGGTGTTCCTGACCCTGAAACTAATGTTTCGGTAACTACAACAGGAGATGTAGTTGATGAAGAGCAAACTATTATTCCTGTTACGTTAGCAGATATTTTGAAAAAGAAACCATCTGAAGCCACAATAGCACTTATTAACAAACCTGTTTACACTAAATTAGATAATGTTAAGGTTAGATATGACAATTATGTGAATAATGGTATTGTTAGTAATGTGATGTCAACAATAACTAATAGAGGTACTTTATTGGGTAATGTTATTCAGGTAGTTGATGATAAAGGTAAATTGAAAAATTCTGACGGTAGAGTTTATAAATGGTTTAAAATTAAACCTGCTCAAATTACTTTAGACGATATGAATAGAAACAAAAGTTTTTTAACTCACGTTTTTTTACCTAATACCACAGGTAAGGAAATTTATGTTAGAGAAGATACTTTAAAATTAGAAAAATAAATTATGAGAGCAAATACTATGCAGACTACAACGTTGGTTGATAACTACGATAGTCAAATAACACCTATTTACGAAGACCCGATTTATACAGGTTCAAGTTCAACAATTGTTGAGCCTGAAATTATAATTCCAATATATAATCAAAATGATTATCCAAATGCAGGGACTATTCAGGTAGAGCAAATAGAAGAAGAAATATTAAGCCAACAAGAGGGTAATTCAGGATTAGGTAATTCTTCTCAATCAGGTAATTCTTCTCAAGCAAGTAATTCTTCTCAAGTAGGTAGTTCTTCTCAAGCAGGTAGTTCTTCTCAAGCAGGAACAAGCGCAATTGTAGAGCCTAATGTAAACGCAGAACCAAGTGCTACAACTGATAGTACTAAAAACTATGTTGATGGAGGTACAAATCCTGATTCTAATATTATTGTTAATAAACCAAAGAAAAACTATCTTATGTTCGGTCTTATTGGTTTAGTTGGTATTTATGTTGTTTACAAAGTATTTTTCAATAAAAAAAACCAATAAAAAAAATTAACAGATATGAGTACGACTCCTAATTTACCTTTTCAAAAAGAAAGCAAACTTGTTTTAAAGGTAGTTGCGGTTGCTACCGTTATTACGGCGTTGGCAGGAGCGTATTACTTTTTTGTAAATAATGTGTGGAAGCCAAAAGTAAAAGTTATAAGTGTTGACTTTACTAATGGTTTCGCAACAGTAGAAATGCCTTTTGGAAGAAAGGTTGATATTTATGGAGATTCACAATTTTTGATTGGCGGAGATTGGGGTGTTAAATTCGGAACTGTAAACAAAGGAGGTAAAGTATCATACGAAAACTTACAACTTTTAAAACACGGGTTAGTAGAAGAATATTTAGATACGTCTAAATTTAACAAGACAAAAACGGCTTAACAGATGAAATTATACAAAGCGAAATTAAACGGAGTTATTACTCGTAAAACCAAAGACCCTACTGTTAAGTCAGGAGAGGAAGTTTCACGTTTTATAAAAAAGGGCGAGTTGATTTTAGTTACAAATGTAGAGAGTTTGACTGATAAGAACTTGTCTTTTCCGTATAAAAAATATAACATTTGGAATGGTAATTATGCGATTTCGGTTTTGCCTCCTGTTTCAGAGGAAGAGGCTTATGTTGAAGCGAGTTTTGCTGATGTTCCTGAACACTTATTTGTTCAAATACAAAAACCAAAAGTTTACATTACTTTAGGAATTTTATTAGTAGGTTTAGCGACATACTCAATTATCAAAGAAAGACAAAATAGTTAGTTATGAGTTATACAGATACAGGTATTGGGAGTAGTGGTAGGATTTACGATTTTGGGGAAGCAGGTCGTTTAGATGATGCTTTAACTCAACAGGAGCAAGTATTTTTAGGATTAGAAAAGACTACCGCAAAAAACAAAAAAATTATTAGATACGCAATTATCGGTGTTGGTAGTGTTTTGATATTAGTATTTTTGGCGATTGCGGTAAAAAAGAAAAAATAAAATGAAGAAAGAAAACATAGGTGCGGTAGTTATTTTAGCAGGAATTACTATCATTGGCTTCATTTGGTTTAAAAGAAATAAACCAACTACTGCTGACAAGCAATTGACTGACTTAACTAATAAATCTACGGGTTTAAAAGTAGGTAGCGTAGAAGACATTGATAAGCCATTTCAATATAATCAGGAAATTATCAATAACGCAGGACATAATATGTATTCAAATTTGACTCCTGCTGAAATTAAAGAATTGAAAGATGCCGTTAATCAGGCTTGTCCGAGTTGTGCTAATCTTGATTTTGGAGCGAATCTGTCAAATCAAATAGCGCAGGGTTTGCAAAATGTAGATTTTAGTCATTTGAATTTAGGTTTTCCAAATATTGATTGGTCAAATATAAAAATAAAGTAATGAAAAAGAGCGGTTTAGGTAGTTTAATCATTGTTGGCGGTATTGCTATTATAGGCTTTTTTTGGTTTAAAAGAAATAAGCCAAATACTGTTAATAATCAATTGACAGACTTAAATGCTAAATTCAATAGTTTAAACACAGGGGCTTTAGATTTAGATAAACCTTTTGAATATAGTCAAGACACTATTAATACGCAGAATTTAAACCCCTACGGGTCGCAGTCAATATTATCTAATGAAGAACAGGTTAAAATTAAAGAAGCCATAACGGAAAGTATAGATTGTGGTTTAGGTTTGGCTTGGTCAACAGGAACAGATTGTACTAATTACAATATTCAACATCAACAACAAGCAAATCCAAACAATATAAGTACAAGTGATTGTAATCCGCCAAAATTGATAATTACAAATGTAAGAAGATTCGATGCGGGTTTTCCAAATCCAAGTGATAAAGGTAGTCTTTGGAGTGTATATTATAATATTTGCGGTGCTAATTTAACCGAATTAATTCCAATAAGTTATAAAATAACAATAATTGATTCTATTGGTTCTCAAGAAATTAAATCAGACAATTATCCCTATGCTTTTGATAGTTTAACGGGTAATTTACCAAGAAGACCAAAAACCGCAGTAGTAAATTTGTCAATAACAGATAAAAACGGAAAAAGTTATATTCAGACTTTTAATTTTAAAGAATAAGTATTATGGTAAGTTCATACGGAGATGGTATAATGGGTTCGAGTACCGAATGGAGCAGGGCGCAACAGGCGGGTTATGAAAAGGTTCAGAATGAATTTGGTTCTTTGCCTTATAATTGCACGTCTTTAGATAAAGACTTAAAAAAATTAAGCGACAAAATTGTTGCTGAAAGAAAAAAAGACCCGTTACCAAGTTTGCAACAAAGGGCTTATATGGAGGCACTTGAATTTAAAAAAAATACTTGGGAGGGTTCTTTTGCGAATCACGGTTGTAGAGATATAATCGAAAACATAAGACTTACTACGGGTGCGGTAGAAGAGAGTAAATTTGCAATTAAAGCAGAACAACAGGTTTTACCTGCTAATGAAAAAGACCAAAGTCTTTATATTGGATTGGGAGCGGTTGTAATGCTTGTAGGGCTGTATATTGTTTTAAAATAAAAAAAAATATGGTTTCTACAAATCAAATTGAGGGTACTGCTTACAGTTGTCAATCAGACGCAACTATTTTGAGTTTAAAAAAATTAGATTTAGACCTTGCTAAAAAAAACGGTAACGTAACTGATTTTAAATTACAAAAATTACAAGAAGATTATGATGCTTCAAAAAAGAAATATGATGAATCGCCTTGCAACAAAGACCCTGAAACAGACGCTTGTATTGCTTTACAGGCGCAAATAACATCTATGCAGTCAACGATTGCATATTTTCGTAGTGTAAGAGATGACGAGGGTGCAAATTTAAGAACCACGCAATTGGAGGGAATGATTAAGAAGTTTAGCGATAGTAAATGCGCTGAAAAAGTAGGTAGTTATAGAGCAGGAGTTGTTCGTTCAATTGCAGAACCTTTTCAGGCTTTAGATAAAGCAAGAATTGAAGAAGAAAGTAAATATAAAGCAAAGCAAAAAATATTCTTTGGAGCAATAGTTTTTTTAGGAGCAGTATTGATGATTACAATGTTTGGTAAAAGAGAATAAGATGAAAAAAGTATTATTATTTGGCGGATTAGCCATAGCGGGTTTTGGATTGTATAGATATTTTAAATACCAAATTGATTTGGCTTTAAACTATGATTACAAATTAAAAGATTTTAAAGTAATAGGTCAAGAGGGAGATATACTTAAAGTTTCCGCTACTTTTGAAATTTCTAATAAGTCTTCTTTTAAAGTAGATGTAACGGGTTATGAATTACAACTGTTTTTCAAAGACATTCCTTTTGCTTTAACAAAATCGACTGATAAAATTACAATTCAACCTAATTCTTCTTTTGAAATTGTTGGTTATGGAGAAATTAATATTGCGACTTCAAAAATCGTTATTTTGCCTTTCTTAAAAGATATTTTAGATAGAAAACCAATTGATATTTCTGTTTCAGGAGTTGTAAATATTGTTTTCTTGGGAATAGCAACTACTTTGAAATTTGATAAGCAAAAATTCAATTACAGTCTTGATTTAATTGAGGATTATAAATTGGGTAATGCTTATGAAAAACTAAAGGCAAAGTACCCTAAAATATTCTCATTATTAGGGGTTAAGTAAATAAATATTCTTTTTTACAAAAGAATAAAAAAATGATTTTTCTTAAAAAAAAAGATATTATTTTACTATTTTTGACACAAGAAACTATTTAAACTAAAGTATTATGGTAGAGGGTATTGTTAAAAAAATTATGATGACAGGTATTAACAAGTATGCACAAACATACGACACGTCAAATGAAAACGTTCAAATTAAAGTTACTGACGATATTGACGGAAATGTTATTTATACAATGTGTAATGACTTCAAAGACGTTGAGCAGGTTACTTTTTTGAATATTATGGATAAGCGAATGGATTTCTTAGGGTACGAGGGTTTAGCATCGCCTTTTCTTAAAAAAGCGTTAGCGATTTTTGCAACCGAAGCAGGTTGTGATGTTTCACAGGTAAACTGTTTTATTATGAAACATAAAGAAACCGTTAGATTGGCTTTTTATAATAAATATAAAAGTGGTAAAAACATTCTTCTTGCAAAGCTATTAGAACAGTTAGGATTATAAAAAAACATTTAATTATGGCAATAGCTAGGAAACCAAGAGAAACTATAATAGTAAACGCAAAAGACATAACTTTGATAAAAGACATGTTGGGTAAATTAACTGATAAGGTTGAGAGTATCGACAAGACAACAACGAAGTTAAATACCACTATTGTTGGCGACCCTGCTTATGGACAGGTTGGTTTGGTAACTAAAGTCAAAGAAAATACGGATTATATAGAAGCTGATAAAACTTTTAAATCGAAGTTAATAGGCGGAAGTTTAGTTTTAGGAGGTCTTTGGACAATTATTTTAAAATTTTGGGATAGAATATTTTAAAAAAAAACTAAATGAGATTAACATCATCACAAGCGCAGAATATTACATCTCCTAATGGAAACTCGTTGGCAGTATTTGTTGACGGGGTTACAGGCGTTATGATGTTGAAAGATATTAACGGAAAAACAGAACCTTTATCAAATTATGTTTGCGCAGGAGGTGGAGGAACTACAAGTCCTTTTGAATATAATGATAATGGAAAAGGAATTCAGCCCGTGTCAGGCTCAAACTATGCGGGTGGAAATTATTCAATAGTCGGGGGTGGTTTAATTAATAATGCTTCAGGCAACTACTCAACAATTGGAGGCGGTTTTTTAAATTATGCTTCGGGTTATTGCTCGACTATTGGTGGGGGTTCTAATAATACATCTTCAAATAATTATTCAGTAATCGCAGGGGGAGTTAGTAATAACGCTTCGGGTTATTGCTCGACTATTGGTGGTGGTTCAGGAAATGTTGCTTCTTATTGCAACACAACAGTTGGTGGAGGTAAAAACAATACCGCTTCTAATTGTTATGGAACAATTGGCGGTGGTCAATATAATATTGTTTTAGGTAAATCCGCAACGGTTGGGGGTGGTTTTCTTAATACTTCTACAAGTAATTATACAACTATTGGGGGTGGAAATTGTAATACTGCTTCGGGTATTTTAGCAACGGTTGGTGGGGGTTTTCTTAATACTTCTACAAGCACTTATACAACTATTGGAGGAGGTAGAGCAAATAATGCCTCTTGTGTTTTTGCAACAATTGGAGGAGGTTTTAATAATAATGCCACAGGGAGTAATTCAATAATCGGCGGAGGTTGTTGTAATATTGCTTCGGGTTGTTTTTCAGCAATTAGCGGAGGTCAATCTAATGTTGCTTCAGGAATTTGTTCAGGAGTTTTGGGGGGTAAATTAAATTCGGCAACGTGTACAGGAACTTTAGTTGGTGGTGGTATTTGTAATAAATCTTGCGGTTCATATAGTGTAGTTGTAGGTGGTAAAACCAATTTAACAACAGATACCTACTCATTTATCGGAGGAGGTAAAGGTAATAAAAGTCAAGGAGTAACAGGGAATACAATAGCAGGAGGACATTTCGGTTATATTTGCGCAGGAGCGTCTTATTCTACTATAAGCGGAGGTTTAGGTAATAGAATTTGCAATAGTTCTAATACGGCGACTATTGGCGGAGGAGCAGGAAACGTTATAAATAATGATTATAGTGTTATTTCAGGAGGTGTACAACATATAATAAACGGTACTTTTTCTTTTGTAGGAGGTGGTAACTACAATCGCTCATTATCAGGCTCAAACACAATAATAGTTGGCGGTAGAGTAAATACATCAAACTGTGATGGTACGATAATTGTCGGGGGTTGTTGCAACTCTGTTTCTAATAATTATAGTGTAGTAGTCGGTGGTTCTTTGAACAATTCTTCGGGTGCTTGTTCAATAGTTGGAGGCGGTAATTGTAATTCTGCAAATGGAACTTGTTTTACGGCAGTATTAGGAGGTAGAAGAAATGTGTCTATAGGTTCTTTTACAGTAGTAACAGGAGGTCAAAGCAATAGGGCTTCTAATAACAATTCATTTGTTGGGGGTGGTTTTTATAATTGCGCCACAGGTAATTTTTCAACTATTGTTGGTGGTTGGTGTAATGTATCATCTTGTCAATGTTCATTTTTAGGAGGTGGTAATAATAACACTTCTTCTTCCTATGCTTCTACTATTGTTGGTGGAGGATATAATACTGCTTCAGGAAGTAATTCTTTCGTTGGCGGTGGTGGTAACAATACTGCGAGTAATATAGGTTCGGTTGTTACAGGCGGAAGTCAAAACACGGCTTCGGGAAGTTGTTCTTTTATTGGCGGTGGAAGACTTAATGTTGCTAATAGTACTTTAGGTTCAATTTTAGGGGGTTACGGTAATAAAACTTGTGGTTTTGCTTGTGCAATGATTGTAGGTAATAACCTGTGTGCTACTCAAATATGTACAACATTTATGAATTGCGCCTCTCTTGACAATTTAACGGTTGGGTGCGGGGTTTCTGTTGGGGCTAATAAGGTTCTTGTAAATACAACGCCTAAAATTGGTAGTTTCTTTAGCACTCAAACACAATGCGCTTTAACTATCAATACTCCAAGAGCAATGACCTTGAATAATGGAGATGTTTTTAGTTCAGGCATAGCGGTAGCAAACAATTCTCAAATTACAGTTGATACAGCAGGTATTTATAATTTACAATTTTCAGCCCAAGTTGACAGAGTAAGTACATCAGGAGTTGACACAATGGTTATTTGGTTTAGAAAACAAGGGGTGGATATACCTAATTCAAGTACTTTAGTAACAGTATCAGGAAGTGCAAATCAGGCAAAATTAGTTGCGAGTTGGAACTTTTATTTGTCATTAACCGCAGGGCAATATGTGGAATTAATGTATTCCGTAACTGATTTACAGGTACAACTTGTTGCGCAGGTGGAAAATTTAGTTGTTCCATATCCTGCAATACCGTCTTTAATAGTGACGATTGAAAAAATAAATTAAAATAAAAAAAAATGACTGTAACTAAATCACAATCTCAAAATATATCTTCTCCTAACGGAAACTCTTTAGCGGTCTTTATTGACGGTATTACAGGTGTAATGATGCTTAAAGATGTTAATGGAAAAACCGAACCTATCTCAAATTATATTTGTAGTGGTGGCGGGGGCGGTACAAGTCCTTTAGAGTACAATGCAAACGCAACGGGAATTCAGCCCGTATTAGGCGGAAATGATGCGAGTGGAAATTATGCCGTAGTTGGTGGGGGAAAATATAACACTAATGCTTCGGGGGGGTATTCAATAATTGGCGGAGGTTATTATAATAGTGTTTCAGGTAATTATAGTACAGTTAATGGAGGTTGTTATAATAATGCTTCTTATAACGCTTCAACAATTGGAGGCGGAAAAGATAATAATATTTCAAGCGGTTGTGCAACTATTGGAGGTGGAGTGAGTAACACGGCTTCGGGTTATTATTCTGTGGTTTCAGGTGGTTTTAATAATACCGCTTCAGGAAAGAGTTCGGCAGTTGGAGGAGGTTTTGTTAATATCGCTTCTAATTTTTACGCAACTGTTGGAGGGGGTTATTCTAATCACGCTTCGGGTTTTTGTTCAGTAGTAGCAGGGGGTGTGAAAAACATCGCTTCAGCGACATACGCAACTATTGGTGGAGGTTATTGCAATACTGCTTCTTGTGTTTCAGCAACGGTTTCGGGAGGTACTAAAAATAATGCTTCGGCGATATACGCAACAATCGGAGGTGGGGCAAACAATAATGCTTCGGGTTTTTATTCAGCAATTTCAGGAGGTACTCTTAATGTAGCATCTTCTTCTTACACAACAATCGGAGGAGGTAGAGCAAATAATACTTTAGGTTGTAACGCAACTATTAGTGGGGGTTGTAATAATTGCGTTTCAGGAAATAATTCAGCGATTGGAGGAGGTTGTAGTAATCGTGCTTTATCAGATAATATAACAATCGGGGGTGGTTCATTAAACTGCTCTTCTTCAAATAACTCTGTAATAAGCGGTGGTTATTTGAATGTTGCGTCAACAAGTGATTACTCAACAATCGCAGGAGGTCGTGATAATACTGTTTCAGGTTTTTACGCAACAATTGGAGGTGGCTATCTTAATACTGCTTCAGGTATTAACGCAACAATTGGAGGAGGTCAATGTAATATATCTTCGGGTCGATATTCAACAATAGGCGGAGGTAAATCCAATCAAGCAGGAGAATGTTTTTCGGTAGTTAGTGGTGGTAGATACAACACTATTAATAGTATTGATTCTACGGTTAGCGGAGGTAGAAATAATCATATTATAGGGTATTACTCTCGTAATTCTGTTATATCAGGAGGTATAAACAATAGAATAGGTACTTATGGGTATAATTCTACTAATATACAAAACAACGCAATAGCAGGAGGTTATCAAAACGCAATTTCAGTTGGTTTTGATGGTAGTGCTAATTATGTTGTAGGTAATTTTATAGGCGGAGGTTATTGTAATAGAATTGAATCGGTTTCTGATTCTCCGTTTGCTTGTTGGTCAAGTTATAAATCCTCTGTTGTAGGCGGTTGTTTAAATATAATAAGAGGTTCTTTATTATCTTCTATCGCAGGAGGTTTAGCAAACCAAATAAATTGCGGTTCTGCTTGTTCTTTTATAGGAGGAGGTTTTTGTAATAGTGCTTCAGGACTTAATACAATAATTGGTGGGGGTTCAAATAATTGCGTTTCACAATCAAATTCAACAGTTTCAGGAGGTAATGGAAATAACGCTTGTTCTATTGGCGCAACTATTGGGGGAGGGGTTCAAAACACTTCTTCTTATTATCAATCAACTGTAAGCGGAGGAAACGCTAATACCGCTTCAGGTCTTGAAGCAAGTATAGGGGGAGGACTTTGTAATGTTGCTTCAGGTTCAAGGTCAACAATTGGCGGTGGACAATACAATAATGTTTCTTCTGAATTTGGAACAATAGCAGGAGGTAGTCTTAATGTTGTTTCGAGTTATAGCGCATTTATTGGAGGAGGATATTGTAATATTGCTTCTGCTAATAATACAACTATTGGAGGTGGTCGTCAAAATGAAGTTACTTGCGTAGGAGCAACTGTTGCGGGTGGTGTTTTAAACAAGGCTTGTTATGCTTTTGGCGCAATAGGAGGAGGAAATTGTAATATTATTTGTACAGGGGCTTGGTCGGTTATTTCAGGTGGTCTATGTAATACTATTTGTAATAAATGCGCAATGATTGGCGGTGGTTGTGGTAATACTGTTTCAGGAGTTGGTTCGGTAGTTGTAGGAGGAAGTAACAATGTTATTAAGGGCGATTTTAATTCAATTTTAGCAGGGCAAAATAATTATATAGACCCTGCTACTAATAATTCACACATCATAGGTTCAGGTATTACTGCGAACCAAAGTGATACAACATTTGTTCAAAACCTTTCTAAAACATCAGGAACTTTTAGAATTAGCCACCCTGACCCTAAAAAGACAAATACCCATTATTTACAACACTCGTTTGTTGAAAGCCCAACTGCGGGAGATAATATTTATAGATACGAAGTCTTGGTTAAAAACGGAGTTGCTGAAATAGATTTACCTGATTATTTTAAATTCTTAAATGAAAATCCACAGGTTTGGATTTCTCCTAAAAATGGATTTGGAATCGCATACGCAAACACTAATAACGAATTAACCAAAGTGCTAATTACGGCTAATTTAGATATAGAGTATAATGTTTTAATTATAGGTACTCGTAAAGATACAGATGCGGTAAATAATTGGAAAGGAATAGAAATTTTGAAAAAAAATAAAAAATAAAAGTTTATTATTAGAACCAATAAATTTTTATACATTTGTATAACTTAATTATAAAATAATATGACACATTTCACGATACATATTTTTGGATATAGGGAAACTCAAATTAACGGAAATGAATTTTCTGTAAAAGTAAAAACAGATACTCTTACTAAAGTTCAACCTTTAGTTGATGCGGTTTGGGCTTTAAAGCCTGAAGATAGTCAGGCTGAACAAGTGTTCCACGCAGTTAACGTGTTTAACTACAACGATATTCGTTATATGACAAAAAATGGGTTTAATGTAAAAACAACTCCTGCTTTAAAAGTCTTAATTGATGATTTGATTGCGGAATTACGAGTTGCTTTTGATGCTTTAGCAACACCTACTGAACCTGATTTAGTTGAGCCACCTGCTCCAAATATGGACGCACCTACATCATAATAAAAATATTGAAATAGCGAGATTATTCGAGATTATTCGAGTTTCTCGCTATTTCTTTTAATTTAAAAATAGCACTTGATACCTCCTCTTTGATATTTTTGTCAAATGAAATCAAGGAAGATATTAAACCAAGAAACTAAACTAAAAACTGTATGGAAAAAAAGATTTTTTTTCAATCTTCTCTACCAAGAGCAGGGAGTACATTATTTCAAAATGTAGTAGCCCAAAACCCTGACTTCTATTCAACTCCAACTTCGGGATTATTAGAATTAGTAATGGGTGCTAAAGGCAACTTTCAACAATCTCCTGAATTTAAAGCGCAAGACCCGAAACTTATGGATAAAGCATTTTTGGCTTTCTGTAAGGGCGGTGTAAACGCCTACTTCGATGCAATTACCGATAAACCTTTTGTGTTAGATAAAAACAGAGGTTGGGGTATTACATACGGACTTGCAAATATGATTTTCGGCGAAGAGCCTAAAATTGTATTTATGGTTCGTGACTTACGAGCGGTTTATGCTTCAATGGAAAAAAATTACCGTAAAAACCCTCACAAAGAAAACTATGTAGTTAACCCATCTCAAATGCAAGGTACTACTGTTGAAAAACGTATTGACATTTGGGCTAATAATGTTCCTGTTGGAATATCTTTAGACCGTTTGAAAGATATTATTCGACAAGGTTTGGATAAAAAAATATTATTTATTCGTTACGAGGATTTTATGACGAACCCTGAAGCCGAAATGATTCGTTTCTACGAGTATATCGGTCAACCTCACTATGAGAAACACGATTTTGAGAATATAACTCAATATACGCAAGAAAACGATGCTATTCACGGTATCTACGGCGACCACAAGTTAAGACCAAAGTTTGAAAGATTACCTGACGACTTCTATGATGTTTTAGGGTACGAACTTTGCCAAAACATTAAGAACTCCTATGAGTGGTTTTACAAATATTTTGCATATCTATAAAAATATTTATGCTTTTTTATTTTTTTTTATATGGAAAAAGATTGTGAAGAAAAAAAATTAGTGAAAGTTTAATGGGTCATAAAGTATCATAAGAAACTAAATTGAAAATTAGTAATACTTTAAAAAATAGAAATAAATAATGGCAATATTTTGGTTCACAGGGCAACCCCACGCAGGAAAAACGACATTGGCTAATCATTTGAAAAACGCCTTGACGTTTAGAAATCATATTAAACTTATTTATATGGTTGATGGAGATGATTTAAGAAGAATCATCAACAATAAAGATTATTCAGAGCAAGGTCGTAGAGCAAACATCGGACAAGCAATTGCAATAGCGAAATATTTAGATGATAAAAACTATGATGTAATTGTTTCTTTAGTTTCCCCTTACAAAGATTTGAGAGAAGAACTTAAAGCAAGTAATGATGTTATCGAGATTTACGTTCATACAACAGATATAAGAGGCAGGGAAGCGTTTCACGTTTCTGATTACGAACCTCCGACTGAAAATTTTATTGATATTGATACCACAGGGGTAGATGTATTAGTTTCTTTAAACGAATTGTTAAATAAAATAGAACCTTTACTATAATGACAAAAGAAAAAAAAGTAAAAGAAACACAGACCGAAATTATTCAACGAAATATAAAAGAGGGTCGTCAGGTTGTTATGAAAAAGGAACACGAAGCCCTTTTTGTTCGTATTAGATTTAACAATATGGACACAGACGGTTCTGAAAAATGGAGATTGATTGTAAATGGAAACGAGTTTCATACAAGCGAAATTATAATCAATTGCCCTACAAGAACTTTAACTGAAAAGTTTGAAGACGTTGGTGTAAAGCATCACGTTGTTTGTGATGCAAGAGAGATAATTTTTAAAGATAACGTAGCAACTATAAACTAATGGAAAATTGGAAAAAAAATATACACGTTGAATCTTCTTTAGAAGCCAAAGAGGGTCAATATGCTATGTTTGTTGGACGTTGGCAACCTCTTCATTTAGCCCACCAAGCGTTATTCGCAAACGCTATGAATGAGGGTAAAAACGTATTGATTTGTGTTCGTGAGGGAGAGGTAAACGAAAAAAATCCTTTTACTGCTGAACAAGTTAAAGAAAACATAGAAAACCATTATCGTAAATTCAATGAAATAAACTCAAAAAATAATTTACCGATTGTTAAGGTTATGATTATACCTGATATTTGCTCAATTGAATTTGGACGAGGTGTTGGGTATGATATTATTGAGCATATACCACCTACTGAAATAGGAGATATATCTGCTACTAAAATTAGAGAGCAGATGCGAAAAGAGGGTAAGTTATGATTAAAAATTCAACCTATTTCGTTGATATAGACGGAACGATAGTAAAGTATAGGCAATTTGATAAATTGCTTTCTACAAAAGCAGAGCCAATACAAGATGTTATTGATAATTTAAACGAAGAATACGATAAAGGTAGTCATATTGTAGTCACAAGCGCAAGACCTCCTGAATTTTTGAAATTTACAGAAATTGAATTAAGAAGTATAGGTTTAAAATATCATCAACTGATATTAGGTATTGGTAGAGGGACAAGATTTGTGCTTAATGATATTGACCCTGATAACCCAACGGTAAAAAGAGCAGTAGGCATTAATTTAATTAGAGATAAAGGCTATAAAGGTAAACTTTAAAAAAGAATGGAAGATTTTAGAAATTTTAAAACTATTTCAAACGAATGTTATGACCAATTAATAAGCGATAGGTTAGAGTTAGAAGAACTGAAAAAAGGAAAGTCTGTAAGTTATAAAAGACACATTTTAAAAGCAATAAGTTACAGGATATTAGGTTCTTTACAGACCTGCACAATTTCTTATTTCTTTACAGGTAACTTTTGGGTAGCAGGTAGTATCGGATTGACCGAAATCTGCATCAAACCAATTATTTACTTTTTTCACGAGAGAGTATGGTACACGTTTTCAGATTACGGAATAAAAAATAAAGAAACTAAAAAATAAAAACTATGAATGTAATTTGTCAGGTGGACGGTGGATTGGGTAAAAGTATTATGTTTACCGCAGTATTAAAAGCAATTAAAAAGCAATATAAAAAGGCAAATATAATTGTTGTTACGGGTTATCCTGATGTTTTTATTGCGAATCCAAACGTAAATAAAGTCTTGGGGTTTGACCAATTAAGCGGTATTTATTCTAAATACATTATGGGTAAAGATGCAAAAGTTTTTGTTTCAGACCCATATCATACTTCGGATTATATAACCGAAAGCGCACACCTTATTAAATTATGGTGTGAATTATATGGGGTGGAATACAACGGCGAGATGCCTGAAATATTTTTACTTAAAGCAGAGAAAGAATACTTCGAGCCTTTTTACAGATTAGACAAACCTATTCTTGCAATTCAACCAAATGGAGGTGCTATTAATCAACCTTTAAAGTACTCTTGGACACGAGATATTCCTGTTCCGATTGTAGAGCAGGTAATTGAGCATTTTAAAAACGACTACGCTATTTTACATATAAAAAGAGAAGACCAAATCGTATATCCAAATACACTACAAGCACTTGATAGTTTCCGAAGTATTGCGGTTTTGTTAAGTATGTCGCAAAAAAGATTATTGATAGATAGTAGTGCTATGCACATTGCTACTGCGTTAAATTTACAATCAACAGTCGCTTGGGTTGGTACAAATCCAAATATTTTCGGCTATGAAACGCACAAAAACATAGTGGCTAACGACCCTACAAGAGAACCTAATTTTGACCACCCGCATTATCAAAAATATTTACTTTTCCAAGACATAAGTACAATACCGTACAATGACTTGAACGAAGTCTTTGATGTTACTAAAATCATTAATTCTTTGAAGTAAAGTAAATAAGAATGGTTTTTCTTAATTAAGAATAAAACAAGCGAAAAAATATTATATAAAATAAATTTTTCGTACTATTGCTATATTTTTTATATTTATTTTCAAACAAATGGCAGGTACAGAATTAGCGGAACTAACAAAAAGACAAGAAATATTATTTGCGCCTGACGGTTCAGATTTTATGGAAAAAGTTGAACTTCTTGAAAATCTAATGATTAATAGTGGTTCTCCTGATATTTTTGTGGGTAATTCTGACGCTTTGCCTTTAACACATTCTTTTTCAGACGGTATTTACACAAGAGAAATTTTTATACCAAAAGGAATGTTTGTTATTGGTAAAATACACAAATTAGACCACACTTTCTTTTTAATGAAAGGTAAATTAAGGTTCTAT
This sequence comes from Sediminibacterium sp., assembly GCA_040403975.1. GTDB lineage: Bacteria > Bacteroidota > Bacteroidia > Chitinophagales > Chitinophagaceae > Sediminibacterium. The sequence goes on along the minus strand of JBBAJS010000009.1, from coordinate 39,060 downwards.
ACTCAAGACGGAGTTTCTGAAGTAGAAGCACCTTATTATGGAACTGCGAGTGCGGGTGCTAAAAGAGTTGCTATTGCTTTAGAAGACACGGTTTTTGTTAATGTACACCCAAATCCAAAAAACGAAAAGGATATAGAAAAATTAGAAGATACTTTTGTGGTTTCTTCTTATCAGGAGTATAGAGATTTTAAAACTTTAAATAAGTAAAAATATGTCGTATATAGCAGTAGCAGGGATAGCGGTTTCTCTTGGCTCAAGCCTTATAGGTTCAAGTAAAGCAAGTAAACAAGCGGAAAAACAAAGAGAATTGATGTGGAATATGCACCAATCGGATTTGGCTGAACAGGAAAAAATCGCTTATGAGCAAATTCGCACCGCTAATGAAACTGAACGTATAAGGATTATTTCGGAATCTTTATTAAAATATAGAGAAGCCTTACAAAAGGAAAGCACAATTAGGCTTCGAGATACTTGGATTTATGTCGCAGGTCTTGGGGCAGGAACAGGTGTTATTTATGGGCTTTTCCTAATGTATTCTAAAACCAAAAATTCTTAAAATGAATCTAAATGACGTTTTAGGTACGGTTGGGAGTATTCTTCAAGGACAAGGCACTAAAGGTGCTACTTCAGGAATTAGTGGAGGAGTAACTGCTTTGGCTGATGTTGCTATTACTTTTGGGGTTGGTTATCTTACTGCTCAAAAAGAAAACAAAAAAAATGAGGAACTGCTACAAAGAATGGCAGAACTCGATAACCAACAGGCAGAAAAACTTAAAAAGTTAATAGCCAAATCTTCAACCGAAATGGCTAAAACAAAAGTCATTTTTGATTTTTTGAATGAAGAAGATGCTAAAAAGTTGGAGGAACAAAGAAAAAAAGAAAGGATATTACCTATAATTGGTTTAGGTTTTGGTGTAATTCTACTTGGGTTGATATTCTATAAACTACACAAGCAAAATAAAAATGGATAGAGAAACAAAAACGTTATTGGTTTCTATTGGAATCGGATTAGTAATTCTTTGGATTTTCAAACCAAAGAAAAATGACTCAACTACTGAAGAAGAGGTAGTAGTTAACAAGTATCAAGAACCAAAAGTTGTAGCGGAAGACGACAAAAAAATTAAAGACGATGCGGTTGTAGGATTACAGGCGATGCGTGATGCGATTAACAACGGCGAAAGCGCAAGGGAATTGGATAAGTTAAAAAATATGATTTTGCAGGAAAACGGCATTAAGATTATGATTGGCAAAAAAACCAAGAAGTTAATAGCAATGAAAAAAGACGGAAGTGTAATTGCGGAAGAAGAATAAAATATGCCAAATATTTACACGCCTACAACTACTTTTTTTCCTAATGGTGTTTACACTATTTCGAGTAATGATTCTACCCCTTATTTTGTAATTCAAAATTCAATGGGTAGTTATTTGTATGGTATATTTTATATGTATCTTCAAAGTAATACACCTGACCAATTATTACAAGGATTGAGTTTTAGGACTTACGATGCAAATGGAGATGTTAAAACATTTATAAACACCACGACTATTGACCCTTATCAATATCAAAACTCTTTGTTTGTAAAGCCAATAAGTAACGATATAGTTCTTAATGGACGTACAAGCGTAAACTTTAGTTTATTACCAAACGAAACTGTAAACTTTGTTTTCTACGTCAATCAAATGGCTAACTCATATCTTCTTAAAGAACCGAGTTTATTTGATGATTACTTTTTTAAACAACAATATGACTATCTAAATGGCTTTGTCGAAGAAATTTAACAACATCGGAATTTATAAATTAAAAATTGAAAACAGAAACCACACAGTTTCAAAATTAAAAACAGGCGATACGATTACAACAATATCTAAACTGTTGCCTCTTTACGTTCATCACGGAATTATTGAAAGAAAAGGAGATGAAATTTTCATTGTTCATTTGCACCCAAAAAAAATGAATTCAAGTGGTGGAAATTTAGTAAAAGAGCCTTTGGAGAAATGGTTGACAGGAGGTAGAGAAATCGTTTCTGTTGAATCAACAAATTTAGATTCTAAAACTCTTGACCAACTCTACAAAGACCTTAAAGAAGAAAAGTACGACCCAATTAATTATAATTGTGAGCATTTCGTTAATTTTGCTAAAGGCGACCACTTTGTTAGCAGACAAGTTGTAAAGTACACAGGAATAGTTTTGATTGGTGCTTTTGTTTACTATTTAATAAGAAATAAAAAAATATGATATGAGTGATGTTAGGTCAATTAAAGATACAATAAACGTAAGGGTTGTAAATAACACGGCGTTTGCTCAAAGTGTAAATTTATTAGGTGGTACTGCTGACCCTTTAGGAATTCCACCGCATCTATTATATCAATGGGATTTATCAACAGAAACTTATTACGGTAGTGTTACTGTTGAAATTGTAATTTCAAGTACTGCAAATCCAATACCTGTAACTTATACTGTTCCTGTTAACGGTTATAATATTGAAGCGGTTGCTTATGCTTTAAATACTCTGAATTTAGGTAATTTTCAAGTGAACGGTAATATAATTTATGTTTCAAATGATTTTTATATATACAGTGCTTTAACGGTTTTATCAACTGCTTTCGTATCTACTTGGAATACTTCTAATACGGCAGGAGGTTCAAGCGCAAGTAATCAAATACAATTACCTTTAGATGTTTCAGGTACTTATAATTTCATAGTTTATTGGGGCGATGGAACACAAAGCACTATAACTTCTTGGAATCAGGCAGAAACTTTGCACACTTACGCTACGGCAGGAATATATACTATAGGTATTGTAGGAACTATTTCAGAGTGGTCTTTTGGGAACGCTACCACTATTGATAGTGAAAAATTACTTTCTATCTCAAGTTGGGGAAGTTTACAGTTTGGTATAGCGTCAGATTATAACTTTTATCAATGTATTAATTTAGATTTATCAGGTGTAACTGACGTACCTGACCTGTCTACAACTACAATTTTATCAGGTACATTTGACGGTTGCGCTTCGTTGACTACTATAAATAAGTCTAATGAATGGAATACTTCAAATATTACTTATATGGGTGGGGCTTTTTCAGGTTGTAGTAGTTTAAACACAGATATAAGTAGTTGGGACGTTTCTAATTGTACAAATATGGGCGCAATGTTCTATAATTGTCAGTTGTTTAATTCAGATATAAGTGGTTGGGACGTATCTCAAAATACAACTATGTATCAAATGTTTATAAACGCACAAGTGTTTAATCAACCTATTGGTTCTTGGAACACAAGTAGTGTTACAATTATGCAGGAAACATTTTTAGGGGCTGACGCTTTTAATCAACCTATAAATAATTGGGACGTTTCAAGTGTAATAAATATGTCATCAATGTTTAGCGGTGCAATATCATTTAACAAACCTTTAAATTCTTGGAACACAAGTTCTGTTACCGATATGAGTAATATGTTTCTTGGAGCGACTGCTTTTAATAGCAATATAACTTCTTGGAATGTGAGTTCTGCGATAACTATGCAAGGAATGTTTAGCAATGCAACTGCATTTAATCAGGCTATTGGTTCTTGGATTTTAACCTCTGCGACTAACTTGAGTAATATGTTTTTTACGGCAACTACTTTTAATCAGTCTTTAAATGGTTGGGGAGCAAGTTTGAATGGTGTAACAAATATGACAGGTATGTTTAGAGGCGCATCTGTGTTTAACCAATCTTTAAATTCTTGGGACACTTCTACCGTAACTGATATGAGTGATATGTTTTCTATTTGTACTGCTTTCAATGGAAATATTACTTCTTGGAATGTTTCTTCAGTTACTAATATGAGAGCAATGTTTGCGAGTGCAACTTCTTTTAATCAAAATATTAGTAGTTGGAACGTGGCTAATGTTCAGAATTTTAACGGAACATTTTCTTTGGCGAGTGCTTTTAATCAACCTATCGGCTCTTGGAATGTTGGAAGTGCAACAAATATGGCGTTTATGTTTGCAAGTTGTAATGCTTTTAATGGAAATATTGCATCTTGGAATGTTTCTTCAGTTACAGATATGGGTTCAATGTTTGCAAATGCGCAGTTATTTAACCAAAATATTAGTGGTTGGAACGTAGCGAGTGTTCAGAATTTTAGCGGAACTTTTTCAGTTGCAGGTGCTTTTAATCAACCTATTGGCTCTTGGAATGTTGGAAGCGCAACAAATATGTCGTTTATGTTTAGAAACGCATCTGCTTTTAATCAAAATATAGGTTCTTGGAATATATCTAATGTTGCTAATTTTTCAGGCTTTATGCAAGGAAAAACATTTTTAAATTATTCTACGGCTAATTTAGATGCTATCTATAATGGTTGGAGTTTGTTGTCAGTTCAGCCTAACTTAACTAATGTTGATTTTAGTACTATTAAATATACTTTAGCAGGTCAGGTAGGTAGAAACATATTGACGGGCGCACCTAACAATTGGGTTATCATTGACGGAGGTATATAAAAAGAAAATACCCCAAACGCTTGGCGAATGGGGTCTTAACTTTTTTAAAACTATATTTAAAAATCACAATCTAAAATATTTCCAAAATAGAAATAGAGATTAAAAATAAGCATTATTGTCCTTTAGTGTTATCGTTGTTGCTTACAGAAGTAACATCGGTATCAGAACTCAAATGTAAATCATTATTTTCATTCGGCAATGTGTTTTCTGAAAAACTTGTTAAGTTTTGATAGATACTTGCTTTTTTATTGCTATTCTGTTTACCAATTATAGTTCCTTGAACAACTCTTACTGTGTCGTTTTCGTCTAATACCAAATAGCCTCCGCCCTCAACATTGTCGTCAAAAGAAACTGCTTTAAGTAATCTATCATCTTCTTTTGGCATCAGTTTAGACATTTGTTTTAAAACCACTTTTTTCAGCAACCACTTTTCAGGGTCTTTTTTGTCGTTGAAATAATACTCACTCGGCGTTTCAAGTATCTCAACTATGGTCTTTATTTCCTCAAGTGTCATAACCTTGAATGTAATCTCGTCCCCCACTTTCGCACAGGCGTAGATACATTTGATATTATCACAGGTCTTAACTGAATTGAAATTAGGTATATGAACCATTTTAGGTTCTAATCCAAGTTCGTATTCAAAATCATCTTCATTATAAACCACTTCCGCCCAAATCTTTTTAACCTTGTCAGAACGAAGCAAAAGAGCCACAAGACCCTTGTACCCCAAAATAGGTTTTACTTGCTCCCTGTGTACTGTAAAGAAGAATTCGCCAACCAAACTTGACGGCGAAAGATTAAGTTCGGCGCAATAAAGAGCAGATGCAAAAAAAGAAGCAGGGTTTTTAAGAAATGCTTCCTGCAATTTTATATTTCTCTCCAATTCATTAACCAACATCTGTTTAAATTTTTGAGGCGAAATATTGCTTCCTAAAAGTAGGTTGGTTAAATTTGTTCGCTCATACTTTTCGATTGATGAATTGAAACTTGAAATTACTCTTGTGCTTAATGTCGTCATTGGTTATCTTGTTTTTCTTTAATTTTTATGTAATCTATTTTTTTTCGTTCTAAAAAATCTATTTCAACTGCTAATCTTTCAACCTCACTTATACATCTTTGAAAATCCAAAAGACGTATCGTTCCTTTTAATGATTCTGAATACGCAAATCGTGTTAGGTTGTGTTTTATTACATTCAAACATTTAACTTCTTCACTTATAAAGTTAATTATGAAATCAACCTCTTTATCGTAAAGTTCATTTGTATATTCAAAATCCGTCATAGCGTCTATCTTTTATACATTTTTTTATCAATGTGATTCAAATACTCTTTTTCTATTGGGTCGCTCAAATCACTTTTGTTTATGATAGCACCGTGAGCATTACAAACCAAAAATCCTTTTTCAGTTCTTACAATCCTGACATACTTCAAGTTCCAATTCGTAACATTTTTGTTTTTGCTTTTAAGTGTTATCATTCTCCATTCTCCGTCCCCACCACTTTCTCTCCAAAGCCTTTCAATTAAATCTTTTACTTCTTGCTCGGTATGGTAAAACTTGGTAACAGGGTACTTATCGATTTTGGTTGTATCTAACGTAGTGATTAGCCTATCGTATTCTTCCATTTCGGCTTTAGTCTGAACGGCGCAGTAGAAGTCACGGGTATCGATATTGTATCTTGCAATAGATTCGTCTGAAAAATCAACATCTTCGTAATATTTCCAATTACTCATTTTCTTTTCTTTTTAAAGTTTCTAACACCATTTCAGGCGTAATTTCTTTTGAAGTCATTTCATTAACGAATCCTAACTCTACTACACCCTCGTTTAATTGGTCGTTTTTTGCGCTTATAGCGATTATCTCCTCGCAAGTGAGGCAAGTGTACCCTGAATTGAAATCGCCTAAATATATACCCGCCCAATTAATCATAATTGTATTTTCAGGAAACCTTTTAAGACAACTAAAGCATAGATGCGGTTTTTTAGTCTTAACCTGTTTGTGTTTAAGTATTGTATAAGACATAATTTTATACTTTTATAAATTCAACGTTCAACATTATACATAAATTGGCAAAAGCATCAATTTCACGCTTTCCATTTTCTTTGTGCCAAGAAGAAACATCTCCGTAGCCAATACCTCTTGCTCCAAAAGAAATATCAAATTCGCCTCTTCTTCTAACTTTACAAATATCTCTATAAACTCTATCGTCATTATCTCGATAGGAGTAATCAACAAAGCAAGGTATTTCGTGTCCGTTACATATTAATTCAAAAAGTTCCGAATAATTTCTCGACATTTTGTAAGGGCTTGTGAAAAAACTCATAATTAGAAATTTGTTAGTTTTTTGTAGCACTCACGGATTACAAAAGCGTCCCACAAGGCGTTATGTTTTTTAAGTTCTAACAATTGTTTGTTTTGGTCAAAAAACAAAGGTTCATCGTTTTCTGAAAACACATCGGTAGCAAATCTTTCTCTTGAAATATCAGGGTCAATACCTTTCATTTGAAATACAGTACAAATATCCATAGGGATATAGTAAATGTTTTTAGGAATACTAAAAGCGTGTCCCCAAATCTGACTAAATAAAACCCAATCATAAGCAAGGCAATCAGACCAAATTAAAATATTTTCAAATTGCGATAACCACTCTTCTAATTTACTTTTTATAAAATCAGAAGTTCCAAAAACGTGCATATCAGCCCATTTTAAATCATCAGTAATAACAATTCCTAAAGGAGTTATTGGGTCGTGTTTAGTTACCCAAAGATTTGCTATCACATTTTCTTCTAACCAATCATTAAGTTGGGTTTTGTCGTAATCTGTGAATTCGGCATAAAAAGTTTTTCCGCACTCGGAAATGATTCCTAAAGATATTGGAGTAGTTGCCTGATGTAACCCTGTAAACTCAAGGTCAATAAAAAGTTTTGTTTTCATAGTTATTGTTAAAAAGTTTTAATAGTATTTTGCACTCCACAGATTACGCATTTTTGTCTTGGAGCAGTTGTTTGACCATAACCTATTTCCTCTTCCCAAACGTGATTACATTGACTTCTTGGGTCAATTTTAAGACCTACTTCTATTTCTTCAAGTTTTAGATAGGTTTTAAAAATTGTATTTCGGTTCAAAGTACTGTCATAGGTAATTTGTTCTCCTCCGTGAATAATGAATCCGTAGCACATTTTAAAAACACCTACAATTACACGGTATATTGTAAAAATTAAATAAATGATAACCCAAAAAGGTAAGGCGATTAATCTAATAATGTATTTCATAATTTATTTTTATTTTATCCAATTATTTCACAGTTTTTTAAACTGCTAACTATTTGTTGTTCTAATTTGTAAGGAGGAATATCTGTGATTTCAAATCTAACTTTTAATGAGGATATAAAAGATTTTACTTTATCAAAGTTTTTTTCTGAAACCTGCATTGAAATACCTCCAACGGTAATGTTTGCATAGTCGTTTTTATCGTTTTTATTGATAAAGTCAACAACCTTACAAGCGTCTTCGTAAGTCAGTAATCGCACATATTTTTGTAATATTTTAAAATTACTCATTTTAGTAATCTTTAAATAGTTTATAACCCCAAAGACCCATAAATACAGTAATTGGCAAAAAACCTATTCCCCAAGCGTTGTTTGAAGAAATTGTTGTCATATAAGCGTTTAATACCGCTAATCCAACCAAGACTAATACAACAAATACATTGATAAAATGTTTCATAATTTTAATTTTATTTGATTATAAATTGTTTATTTTGTTTCTGAAAAATAAATAGGAATACCAAAGATTTTAACTCTCTTTACAACAGAATCCTTTTGTGTAATTGTTTTTGAAGAATTTAATGTATTTTTTAGTTTTTGAATTTTTTGAATTTGAAAATCAATAATATGTTTCATTTCTAAAATCTCCTCTTTTTGACTTATAATCAAATCTTTATTTTCAACAATTAATTTCTCTTTTTCTTTTAAAGATTTAAGCCTAACCTCTGCCTTTGTTTTATAATTAAATATTAGTTCATCGTTTTCAATCACTTTTTGCTCAAGAATTGCATTAGTTCTTACATAGTGCTTGATGCTATCGTTTTTCTCATAAACAACGCAATTAAGTTGCTTTATTTTTTCGTTTAAAGTTTTAATTTCTTGTCCTTTACTATCTTTCAAATCTTTATAATCAGTTTTTAAGTGAAGTAATTCCAATTCCAAACTTTGAACACGAGAAGTCAATTTTTCTGAATTAATTTTATATTCCTCTTTTGTGATAGAATCCATTTTTTTGTTTTCTAAAAATTCTTTTCTTTCTTCGGAAAAAAGCCTAAATATTTCTTTTGCCATTATCTCATTAGGCTCAATATTTGTGAATTCTTTTTTGCTTTTATTAAAAATGCCCTTATCTTGGATAATCTTCAATATAGAGTTAAAATGTGGGTGGAATTTTATAAATTTCGCAAAATCAAAAGAGTTTGTATCGCATAAAGATTTCACTTCTTTAAGCATTTCTAATATGTATTCCGTTGTTAACTTATTTCTCATAACTAATCTCTTATTGTTTTCCAAAATTGATAAATAAATACACATATCACTACGCAGATACAGATTGGTATAACAACCTGCGCAACAGGGTGTAGTTTTTCTAATTATTCCATAATGTTATTTTTTAGGAGTTATTATTTTTTGACTTGACCCGCACTTTAAACAAAAAATTGCAGTCGCTACGGGTTTGCTAAATTTATTAAAAAACCTTTCGGCTATCTTGAATTTTTCGTGATTACAGATGTTACTTTTGCTCATTAAAAATTTTATCAAAATAATTTTCAGCGTGAGTAAGATTTTCAGAAATTAGATTTTCAGGGACATTCATTTGACGTGAAAGTTCAGCGTAAAAATTAAACAGGTGTTTGGTAACAATATCACGCTCACGTTTTAAGTAATTTTCGTTAAGAACTTTTATGATTCTTGCGGTCAAATCTTTTTTTGTTTCGCAAGACATCAAATTTGAAGCTGAAGTAAGGTCTTGAATTAAAATACCGATTGATGTTTGTTCTTTGATTTTTCCAATAGAGTCAATAGGATTTACTTCTCTTGTGTTTGAATTTTCCATTTTTTTTGTTTGTTGTTAAGTTTCTTTTTACAAAGATATAAAAGTTTATTGGTACGAAAAAATAAAATCAATAATATTTTTACTATTAATAGTATATTTCGTGTATTGGCGGTACTTCTATGCGGAAATTACAATCTTTATTTATAACGCAATCCAAACATCTTAATAGTTCGGGTTTGGGTTTGAATACAATATCAACAGGTTTTGCTAATTCTCTTTTTACATAAGAAATTGCCAAGTGGTGTTGCTTGATAGTGGCTTCGTCATTAACCACTTTAATAATCTTTGCATCGTTTGGATTTGAAGAAGAAAAGACAAAGAAGTAGAAGTCAATATCCTCCACAGGAATACCAAGTTCTAAAGACATCAAAATTTTATACTGTACGGGTTGTAGCATCAGATTATGCTTTTCAGGAAGTGAATCCAAGTCCCAACCCATTTCGTTCCACCTATCGTAAAGTAATCCGCTATATTTAGTGTCAATGATACTAACTCTTCCATTCCACTCGGCGTAAATATCCAAGATACCTGTCATACCGTCTTGGGTAATAACCTTACCTGTTTCTTTGATTTCAATTCCGTAGTGCTAAATTATTTTTTTGAAGAACAATGCTGAATCCATACTACGTTGGTATTTATCATCTAATCTTTGCTTTGGCGTATCTTTATAAACAACTTTTGCCATAGGGATATGACCGTCACGAGGTAGTGAGCCTGTTGCCATAAATTCAAAGTGATTTCCAAGTTCCATAACCTCTGAAGATATTCTTGGGTAGTTGTTGTCTATGTATTTTGCTTTAACTTGTAGCCCACAAGTCAAGCCTAACTTGTATTTATTAAACTCTTTTAAAAACGATTGGGAAATATTAATCATAATTCTATTTTCTTGAAAACAGTCTTTGACTATCAACTATTATTTTTGAAGCGTCCTTAATGTCGAACCTACCCTTTTTCTTTCTGTATAATTCAAGGGTTTTAGCGATTCTGTAACAAGTTGGGTTATCGATACCTAACTCCACCATTCTAAAAACAAGATTTAATTTTTCCGCCTCTTCTTGAGCGTCAGTTTCTTCTTGAGTAATAGGGAATTTTTCTAATTCAATTTCTCTACACTTTGCACCTAATTCGTAGTTACCTACCTTTACTGCAAAGTTTTTAAGTTCTAAAAGCGTTTCTAATTTTTTAGAAGCGTTTTCTAATAATAATTGTGTTTGATTGTCCATAGTGATTAGTTTTTACTGATTGTTTATTAAATCTCTTTCCACGTCTTTAACATATTTCATAAATAGTACTTTTATGTAAAATTTATCTCCGTCTTTCCTACCTGCGCAGATACCGTGATGTCTGCTCATACAGATATTGTATTGCTTTTGGTTTACTTCAATTGGGGTATTGTATTTGATTTCCATATTACAAAAGTTTAAGTTGTTCGTTTAGGTTCTCAATTAGGGGTACTTCTTTTTTTACTTCTTTTTTGACTTTAGCTTTAGTTTCCTTTTTTGGCTCAACTACTTTCCCTTTTTCATCAAACGGCTTGTCTTTCCAATGCTCAAACCTAACGTTTCCAACTTCAATATGCTCGGCGTTTAATTCACACCCTGAAAAATCTACAAATCCTGCTTTATACCCACCAATTACTTCGGATTGAACACCTGCAAACGGATAAACTATTTTCTGCGGATTAGGTGTCTTGAATAATTTAAGAACTCTATACGAAAGAGAAATTGGTTTTAATGTTGGGTGGTTATTCTTTTGAGAAACTTCGGGGTAGTATTCCTGCGGTTGTTCACACTCACAAGCATTTTTTCTACCGTCTTTGCGTATCTCTTTTTCACAAACACTACATTTTGTTTTAAACCCTCTGCCACTATCATTTGACACGCCTCCTGATTTTTCTTCAAGGTCATCACAACCTGCGTTTCTTTCATTTTTAGAAACCTTTGGTGCATAAACATACAAATCCATTTCGCCGTTTTCGTAGTCGTATTTATGAAGTATTTTAGAGCAACCACCAATGTCGCCCAAGCCACCAATGTTATCTGCAATTACGTCTAAAGCAAATTTTCCGTATTTACCATTCTTTCCTAAAGCACCCATAGATTTTTCCCCACTTCCTCCTGATGACTTTGATAAGCCACTTTGTTTATCAAGACTTTTAGCAACCTCGCTATCACAGAACGTTTGGCTTGGGTATCTACCTTGTTCGTTTGGCGGAGTAGCAATATTTAAAGCAAAATCTCCGTATTTCTGATGGTCTTTACCGTTATAGTTGTCTGTTGGGTTTTTACTTGACTTGGCATCTAACATATCCTTATCGTTTTCACTCATAGGAACTCTGCCACCGTCAATGTTCCAAGCAAAACAAGCGCAGGTATCATCTCCGTTCTCATAAGCCAAAGTATCGTGTAAGCACGAACCTGTCTTGTATGGTTTTTGAAAAATCATAATGGTTTCGCAGGTTTGCTTCAAAGGGGAAATAGAATATTTGTAACCCTCATATTTTTTGGCGAGGTTGGTTTGTGGGTTTCTTTCAGTAACTTCTTTTGAATGACTAAAATTACCTGCTTCTCCCTCAACTCCTTTTCTTGAATTTTTAGTTGGGTTTCCTTTAACAAAAGCATTTGCGTTTTTATCCAAGTTCTTTGATAAATCACTTGCTTTAGGGAACGAACTGATAAAATACCAATACATAGATTGGCGTACCTGAAAACCTGCCTTAATTGCGTAGTATTGAAACATAGGTAGTTGGCGGTCAATTCCAAACATTACACAGTAACCACCGTGTTTTAATGTCCTGAAACTTTCTTCAAACCATTTTTCCCAATAGTCGCCTGTTGGCATCTCCCACTTATTCATAAAATCAGTAGCCTTTTTGTAGTCAAACTTTCCGTCAGGACGAATATAGATTTCACTACCAAGAGCGTAAGGTGGGTCAGAGTAATTAATATCAAAAGAAAAATCTTTTTGCTCTTTTAAAAAATCTAAACTATCTTTTTCAATTATCATTATTACGGTAATTAATCATTAATTTTTGTTTTGTATAATGTTGTTTTTGTTTTTCTCGTATTTAACTATTTCCGCATAAGCCTCTTCTTCGGTTTTAAAGATTCCTAAATACAATAATTCGCCTGAAGCAAAAATTTCGCTTTTCCATTTTCCTGTATTCTTATCAAAAGCCACCCCAACATATCTATTTGAATTATCAAGCATTTTTGATTTATTAACAACGTGTTGCTCCCAATCCTCTAAATGATTTTTACCATTGTCAAGGCAAATCAAGCAGGTTTCGTCCTGTTGGTTAACTACTACGGTTGATACTAATTTTGATACTGCAAACGAAATACCTTTTGGTAAAGAAGTACCTTTTGTATCGCAAATTGTATTGGTCAATGTCTTTATAACTGCGTGGTTGTAATCCATACTATGTATATTTTTTTTATTGTTTTTTCATATCTTCAATTCTCTCATATTCTTCTAATTCGAGCCAACCGTCAGATGTTTTATCCTTGCCAACCCAAACCCATTCAATCCCATTTCTTGTTTTGGTAGTAATCCCAAACAACGGCGTTTCAATTCTTACATCAATCAGGTCAGCCGTTTTCATTCTTACTTTAGATTTTATACTCAACTGCACTAACATTTGGTCTGCGGTTTGCTTGTCTTCCGCTTCCATTGTCAAGGGCTTGTCTAAACCTCTAAAATAGTACTTGTAAAATTTGGTTTTCTCCATAAAATAAAATCATTCTGTAAAAATTATTTAAGGTTATTCTACCTTACAAATGATTGTAATGTGAGTAAAAGAAGTATTTTTGTTTCAATAACATCATTAATCCATAGTGTGTTGTTGTAAAGTTTCTTGGTAAAAGGCGGAGTTGTTACCGCCTTTTTTTATTTCCTATGCAAAGCCCAAGTATCGAAATTTTTTCTCATATATTCTCTTTTTTCAATAATACTTTTAAAGTCAGGAACATAAGTAGCGTAGGCTATCATATCTTCTTTAGTAAACAACCTATTGTCAGTTTGATTGAGTTGAAATTTCAAATCAGTATCATTGATTCTTTTTGAACACCAACTAACTCCTGAAAGGTTTTTGAATTCTACTTCCGAAGTATCTCCGTCCATATCTACTTGCAAGTAAATGTTTGCGGGTATATTTTTTATATTATTACTCATAAGGCAGTTCTTCAAATTCGTTTTCTTCAAATAATAAAATATCTCCAACAATACAATCGTGTGGATAAATAGCATCGTGTAAGTGTGCTAAAAGTGTGGCTTATCCATTTATTGAGTAGTTTTTTAACTTACCCTCTTCATCAATAAGAAGTAATTCTCCGTTGTTTAATCTAACGATTTCTGCAAGTCCATTAGGGTCGTAATTACAAACCATACCTCTTGCTTCGGTAAAAGAACTTACCTTTATTTTTCTTTTTGTTCCGTCTAATGCGTATAAAACTGCTTCCATTTTATTTCTCTCTGATATTTAATTTAAACAATGGGGTCTGACCTGTCTTCTTTTTTCCAAAGCCATCTCCTTTTAAGTCTTCGGATTGTTTTTGTAAATCAATCCTTGCTCTACGGATAGTTTCATAATTTGTCAATCTACTATTAGAGCCTTTGGCGCAAAAATCTAAAGTTGACATTTCTACCATTTCTTCCTTACCGACTTCGTAGAACCAAAAAGTAAAGGCTAACTTCATATCGTTGTTTCGGGTATCAGGAAGTTCTTTTAAGAGAAAATTTACTTTATCTCTTACGGTTTTAAAATCTGAAAATTGTTGCTTTTTCATAACATCTTACTTATTTCAGGATATTTGCTTTCAAATAAATCATAGTGATAGTAAGCACTAACAAACTGTTGTACTGCGAAATATAACTTCCTGCTTTTTCCAACCTTTTCAATTATTTCATCATCAGTACCCTCAAAAATGCCTTGAAGTTGAATTGGAATATCTTCTTTGTCAGCAGTAGAGAACATTGTTGCTAAAGCGGAAATAATTTGTATTTCAAAATCAGTTATGTGTTCAGGAATCATACCTTGTTGCGTCATTGAATTAATCATTATAATTGAAATAACTAACTGCGCATCAGCGAAATCGTCCATAATTTTAAAAGATTCTTCAGCACATCTTTTAGTTCCGTTTGTTTTGGAAATATTGATAAGGAACTCCTCTAAAATTTTGTCGCCATCTTCTTTACTTATACCTATCATTATAATTATTTTTTTACTTTAAAAACGAATGGAGTGTTGTTGGTATTTTTGTTTACATCTAAAAGTATAGCGTAAATTTCACGCATTTTTTTTCTGTCAACTCTTTGTCCTTGAAGTGTTCTAATAGGCTCTCCGTTGAAGTACCAAAAGTACTTACCCTTAACTACTACTCCAAATTTATATAGATTTCCTGACGGAAGTTTTCTTCCGTTTAAGCAGACTTCGTTGAGTACATTTATTTTCAAACCCAACTCTTCAAAGGTAGCGAGTTCGTAAGTTTTTTTGTTTTCAAAGACAGAAAACGGTGTAGTTTGTAAATTCATTTTCTTGGTTTTATAATTACAAATATAATAGAAAAATAATTAATTACAATAATAAATAATAAAAATATTAAAAATTATTCTAAATAATAATAAAAGGTTAGTAATCTATTTCGGCTGAACGGTCTGTGGTGTCGTAATATAACTGCTTCCAAAGCATTTCACGCTCATTAAAATAGTCTTGTACAATCTTAATGTTTTTGGGTGTGCTTCTGTAATAAATGCAGTCTGTCTTCCAACAAAAAAAGTCTTTACCAAGCAATAAGGATAGTTCGTACATCATATAAAAGCAGGAAAAACGAATGTCAGCATACACCATACGAAGTTGTTCGTCTTTAGGTTTTACCGTTATGCTTTCAAGGTATTCTCCTTTCTCCCACTTCTCAAAAACTTTTTCCCTACCTAACACAGAAAGAGTAGCAAGGCGTAAAGGCTTCGCCGTGTCATCAAGTCCGTAATCATAAGTTTTTTTGGAAATATAACCCTTTGCATAAGCGATTCTCCAATATGCGTGGTCAAGGTCTGTTCCTGTCAATGCTCCGTCTTCTAAATCATAAGTGTAAGAATAATGAGTTACATCTTTTTTAGGTGGTAATTCAATAAAAGGATTGGTTTTAAGGAACTTTTTTACATCACGGGTAACAAGGTTAAAAAGGAAGATTTTGTTACTTGGAAAGTTCTTATTTTTGGTTGCATAAACATTGTGTGAACCGTCAAAAATAAGTTCGTTACATTCTGAACCTCTACGGATAAGAAAGTCGCCCTTACCCTCAACTAAATTACTATACATATCGTCCACAGGAACACGTTTGTATTTCCTTTGAACTTTGTCAAAATCAAATTCCATAGTTATTTTTTGTTGTTGTTGTTAAATTTCGCCTCCGTCTTTTAAGTTTTTACCTAATTGGTCAAATCTTTCTCGGTATTGTTTTTTGGTAATAAGTTTTCTTTCAAGTTGACTGTCTAATTTTTCCATAGCCTTATTGTATTCAGCAAGTCTGTTGGCTTTAGTGTCTTTAACTAATGGTTCTGTTTTTGGTTCTGTTTTTGGTTCTGCTTTTTTAGGCTCAACTTTAGTTGGAAGTTGGAAAGCCTTTGCCTTGTTTTTAGTAAGTCGTTTTTTGTCTTCTTCTTTTTGTTTGTTAATTAACTCGATACGCTCACGCTCATTAGTAGGCATTTGTTCTTTGGTTACAAATGCTTTTCTGATAAGTTTTTTACTATCTACAATTTGGTAAGCCAATGAGCCTTGAAAAGTAATAAGAACGTAATAATTACAGGCAAGTTCTCTATCTTCTTCCGTCCCCTCAATATGTACAATGTAAAAAGATATGAATGGATAGTAACCGCTTTTATTGGTTATCTTTCTCATTTCCTCTCGAATTTCTACAAGGTTAGGTAGCATTGCTTTTTTTATAACTCCTGTTTTAGCAAAAACATTACCCTCGTATTCTAAATCTAAATCTACTTTAAGATTGTTGTTTAAAATAGATACTTTGTCATCTATGTCAAACCACTCAAAACTATCTAAAATATCAGTAGAAATGTCAAATGGATTAAAACAAATCTCTCTTGGTTTTGGTGGTGCAGGAGCGGGAATCGGTTTTCCAATAGGAGCAAGAGTTCCGTCTAAAATTCCTGTAATTTCAAAGTCAACTTCAGTAACCTTTATTTTTGAAACGTTTTTTGTTCCTTTATGTTTTTGGAAAAGATTTCCTGAAGTCCATTTTTGAGCATCTGACCACTTCCAACCTAACTTACGCTTTTTCGATACCTTATAGGCACGTTTAGCAATTTTGTTAAATATTTTGAGAGAGTTATTCTTCTTCATTATTCAGCAGGAGTAGCAGGTTGTTCTTGGGTGTAATTTTTATAATTATTGATAGTAGAAAGTGAAAGTTTAAATGCTTTTGCGGTAGCAACTAAAGAGTGATTTTTGCAATATTCAGCAATGCTTTTTTTCATATCATTATCAAGAGCGTAAACTTTTTTACCTGTATCTACCATACCTGTATTACGACAATGGTAGTTGATAGTGCCTCTTGAACAGTTAAGAATTTTTTGAATTTCTCTATACGATTTACCCTCGTTACGCATTTGGATAATCTCGTTTTTTAAGTTCCTTTTAATAGACATAATAGTTGTTGTTTTTTTTATTGCAAAGTTTATTGGTACAAATATAGTACTTAATGGTAAAAAAAAGCGCATAAGCACTTTTTTTAACTACATAAAATGTATTTTTTTTAAACCCCTTTATGTATAAGAGCATCTAAATCTGAATAGGGTTGTTCATCAAGAGGTTGAAAAGGGTTATTTATACTTGGATTAAATTTAGGCGGAAATCCTGAACCTGTACTATTATCAGCAGTATTTGGCGTTGTATTGTTGTCAACTACATCAGTTGGATTAGGATTCGATTCAGCAGGAACTTCATCAGATTGAGTACCCAAGCCAATAGTAGTATTGCCAATTGGTATTTCTACTTTTTTAAAGAAAGACCAAACGAAAAAGGCTACTCCTCCTAAAGCAAGTGCGCCACCTGTATAAAGTAATATTTTTTTTGTGTTCATAATTTAAACTTTTGAATTCTGCATTTTATATGATTGTAATTTTTTACAACCCTCAATAAACGCTAACATACTAATTTTAGTAGGTATTGTTTTTATAAGAGGACTTGTGGTTTGAGTATAATAATCTTTTCCGTCAAACCAAAAGTTTGTATAAGAACCCTCTTTGTCATTGTTAGGTATAGAAAAACTATTACCGCACTCTGAAATAATTTGTTCGGTTGTATCTTGAGGTAAAGGAATTGGATTGCTTAAATTAGGTTCGTTAGTAACTAATTCAGCCTTAATTGTTCTTATTGGAAAAACAGGTTCGGCAACTGAAGAAGTACCCGTAGAAGTAGGTGTTGTAATTGGCGCAACTAAAGGCTCTGCAACTTCTTGAGAAGTAAGCATTGAGTTATTTCTAATTGGGCTAATTCCGATAGTTGTTATTGGTTCAGCGGTCAACGTTTCTGAAACCGTTGTTGAAGCACTTGGAAAAAGGCTTGTAGAAACGTTAGGTATAAGGCTTGTTGAAGCCGTAGGAGTAGGACTTGTTGAAGCTGTAGGAATTATATCAACAGGATTAGGGTTTACAACAGAAGTACTGTAATAAGGAGTAGGAAGACTTACATTTCCAAAAACCTGCGTAGGTTCATTAATATCTTTAATTATTGGGGTAATATTACTACTATTTAAAGCAACTTCTGTTGATAAACCGTTAGAAGAAGTTGGAGTTAGGTTTGGTAAATCCATATTTGTACCTAAATTTAAACCTCCATTCGTACTGTTCCCAACAGTAGTTCCTAATGCGTGATTAGGTGTTCCGTTAGTGGTGTTTGAGGCTTCTGTTTCTTGTGTTTTAG
This sequence comes from Sediminibacterium sp., assembly GCA_040403975.1. Taxonomy (GTDB): domain Bacteria; phylum Bacteroidota; class Bacteroidia; order Chitinophagales; family Chitinophagaceae; genus Sediminibacterium. Next base: position 20,539 of record JBBAJS010000009.1, on the reverse strand, counting down.
GTTTCTTTTTTACTAATAAAAAAGCCAAGTAAGCGATAATCCCTATATAAACTAAATCTTTCGTTTTCATATTTTGAAAATGTTGTTAAAAATAAACGTAAAAATAAATATATTTATTTTAAATAATAAGAAAACAAAAGATTTAATTTAAAATAATGATTTTCATAGGTTTTAACTTTATCAATCTTGAGGAGTACTTCTCTTTCTTATAGTAAAACCAAGACTTTCTTTTACTCTTGAAATAGTACCTTGACTATAATTAAATTGCTCTGCAATATCTTTCTGCGGAACGTTATTAAGTAGTAATTCTTGAATCTTTGGAACATCAGACGGTATCAAAACTTTTCTTTTCTTTCGTGTAGAAACGCTTTCATATCTTGGCGCAAAAGAACCAATGAAATCAGAGTTGAAATCTGTGCTATGGTTATTTCCAATTACACCACCTAAAAGCGAGTAATCATCTTGGATTGCTATTTTTTCTGAAACAGAATTAAAAGGTTTATTGAAATAAGTTTCAACTCTTTCTTTAAATTCTTCAAGCATTTCCAATGCAAGACTACGGCTCTTTGTTACAATACCGAAAACATAAAGATTAAATAGTTCGTTTTCGCTAACTCTTGCCTGACCATTTTGTAATACGATACCGTATTTCTTTTCATCTTTATTATTCCAATCAGGACACCAAGTTTCATTTACTGCAAATGAAAAATTAGACATCTCTACAAGAAGTCGGCATTTGTTTTGAATAAACTCCGCATCTTCTTCTGTGAAAAATGAAAGGGTAGGGTCGTGTTGGTTTGCGCAGTATATAGTTACTCTTTCTTTAAGCCTCACTTCAGGAGTAATCATAAAAGGCAATAATTCAAAGCAATTGTTACCTTGAGGTAGTTTATTTGTCCAATGTTCAGGTTCAGCATTTTTAATAATTTCTGAAATCTGTTTCTGCGATAAGCCAATACTTTTTAAGTAAGCAATATCTACTTCTATTTTTATTACCATTTTTAGTTTTTTTCCTGAATTAAAACGTAATTAACAAAATTGCATAGGTTGTTGTTTCTATCTGTAACCGTTACGGGTTGAGAAATAATATTCATTCCTCTTCTGCGAAGATTGAATATTATAGCGGAAAGCCTTGTTGCTCCGTATAGTCTTATAGTAGTCCAACTATCAATTATTCCTTTCTCAAGTAAATGTTTTTTTACTTGACCTGATTTTGTTGTTTTTTGGTTTTCTTGATTCATTTTTTAAATTTTAGTTAGGTAATAAGGTTTTTTCGGTTGTATTCTTACTTTTAATTTTTCCCCATACTTTAGAGCCATAGAGTAGGCAAAAATATGAGTGTTTTGTATTTTGTTACCAAGCCAATGTCTTATTTCTGCTTCGGTTTTTGGTTGAGGCAGGTAATTAGGTGGTAACACTACTGATTGAACTTTTATACCTAATACTTTATTTGAGAATAATATAATTTGTTCTTCTAAATTATAATCTGTACTAATAGAAGAATCTACTTTTTTATCGAAAATGATATTCCCAATGTGTTCGGTAAGGTTGATTGTTGGTGTTTGATTTTTAGACATAATTAAATTTTTTTAGACAAATAAGTTTATTGGTACAAATATAATAAGGTATTTTGGTTCTACAAAAGAATCAAGACAAAATATAATTTAAAGTTTTTATTCTTTTCTTTAAATCAGTAATACCAGCCTCTTTATTGAATAAAGAGCGTCTTTTAGTTATAATAACGTCTTGAGGGCAAACATTTTTACTCCAATAGTCAAAATGACTTTCTTTGTTGTTTATGATTTTTTGCATTTTAATCTTTTCAGCCTTTAAATACTCTTCGCTTGGGTTTGATTCCAAATAAGCAATAAAATATTTTAAAACATCGTTCTTTTTGGAAATAGAAGTATAACTACGGTTAGCATCTTTTCTTTGTTTCATTAACTTTATGTTTTCAGAAACCTCTTTTTTAAGTTCTTCAATTTGTTTCATATATTTATTTTTTATAGACAAAATACATTTCTAAATTTACACCTTGCTTCTTCTTTATTATTTTTTTTTCTTCAAGTTCTTTTATATATATATTTCTATATCATTCCACTTAAAAATATTTATCAAATCAACAGTAGTAACTCCATTGTTACCGTTAGTTAATTTGTGTTTTTCTTTTACCTCTTCAATTATAGTTTTCTTGATAAAAAAAGTCGTAAACAACTTCTTCAATTGCATTTTCTCTATTTTTATACGAACTATCTAACATACTTAAATTATTTAATAATTTCAATTTTAATTAAATTAATAAATCCATTTTCTACTTTAACCAAGCCTGTTTCGTCTAATTCAGGAATCGCTCTCCAACAATCTTCATTGTTTTCTGCAACAGGTATATGTATTTGGTCTTCTTTTATTAAAGGAGTATTGCCTTTCTCAATAGTACAGGCTAAAACCTTTAAAAACCCAATAAATCCGTCTATTTCAGGGGCTTGGTAAATACCTTTAGTATCTGCCATAAAATCTTCTCCGCCTTTTATTTCTGATGAAGAAAGCAAAGCATAACAATCGTCATATTTTGCTAATATAAATTTAATTTCCATACTAACTATATCTACCTCCGCCTCCGAAAAGACCACCTACTCCAAGAACAAAACCGAAGTTATACCAACCTCCGTTATTGTCAACTGCATAAATGGCTATGTCGTCAGAGAACAACGAGCCAATAAAAGAAAAAGGTACGGTCATACCGTGCCAAAGACCGCCCCAAAAACCGTATGTATCATTTCCGACACAACTTTCGATATTGGTAGCGTGAGCGCAACTTGATAGCAGTACGAGTACCGCTAATCCTAATAAAATCTTGTTGATTTTTTTCATTTTTAAATAGTGTTTGTTATTATTGTTAAAGTTTCTTGATACAAATATATAAAAGTATTTTGGTTTGGCAATAAAAAAAGTTAAAAAACTTTCATTGGTACGATTATTTTATTAATCCTTGTTCAAATAATTGCTTTTTATAATCTCTATGTTCTTTCATAGATATACGATGGTTTTCCGTGTTATAATACGCTTTAGAACCTCCTCTTTTTGCTCTATCTTCAAGGTTTTTTGCCTTTGTTTCGGGTTTACATATAAAGATTATTAATTGTTTAGATACCTTGAACTTGTCGGCTAATTTTTGGTAACTAATTTGTTCTTCTTCACGAAGCCATTTTACGAGTTCTTTATCTTCGGTAGTTAATTTAACTCGGCGGTCTAACTTTTCGTTTTTGATAGGAGTTGTGTCTGAAAGTCTTGGTATAATTATTTGGTAGGTTTAGTTATTTTAGCCCAATGCGTAATTACATTTTCGTTGTAAGCCCAACCCGCTCCATTCCATATTTCCCAATGAACTTTGCCATCTTTTCTATGTACAAAGTAGTTTCCATAAGCAGGAGGGTGTGATATAGGATTTCCCCAAGTGTATTCAATCCAATTATGGGTATTTTGGTTTTTTAGCAAGTCAACCTCTGCGCTTAAAGAAAAATCAGCATACTCACTAATGTCGCCATTAAGCCGAAGTCGTTCTATTTCTTTTTTTATTTTTCTAACGTCCATTATTTTTGTCTGTTTAAAAATGCAATTACCGCTTCCCAATCAGGAAATCTTTTTGTTCCAAAGTGTATAAACTTACCCTTAAATTTTTCAGAACCATTTTTTAGTCTATCATCAATCAGGTAATCCCCAATTGCTAAATCTTTTCTGTTGGTCAATATTAAACGTTTATTTGCTAAATCTCCATAGTATTTCTCAAGCCATAACCTCTTATCAGTATATGATTCAGGTATGTTCCACATAGGGGTAGATAGGAAGTACACATCGTACTTTTTGAACAAAGGTCTTGTAGCTTCAATAGCGTCTTTAATTGGAGGTAGGTATCTGAATATGTGCGGATTTCTTTCACAAATAGCATCAACCTCTTTTTCTTGGTCTTCATAAGTCGGGAAATAATTCTTGTCGTCAATTTTAGGTTGGTTTATTTGGATTGCTTTCCAAAAGTCAGCAACCACTCCGTCCATATCAATATAGAGGACTTTCTTTTTAGATTTAATCATATTTAATCTTATTAATTATTATTATCGGTACAAATATAATAAAAAATACATTGGTACAACAAAAAGATGAAAATATTTTTAAAATTAATCGTAAACATTTGTATCTATTATTGCTCTTGCGAAAACAAAAGCATCTCGCAACGCTTGAACCAATTCTCTATAACGCAGTTCTTTGTCGGGTGTTTCAAAAAGGTGTTTCAAAAACGCTTCGTTTTCTTCTTTGTAAACATCAAACATTCGGGAATTAGGAAGTTTGTGTCTTGAATACGTTACGTTGGCAAGACGGTCACAAAGTTTAATAAAAGTAGCGAACTCGGTTTCACGAATTCCTTTATAATATTTTGCGTTTGCTCTCTCTTTTCGGTTCTTGCCTTTTTCATTAGTTAGTGCATAAACTAAATCCGCAACCTCTTTATTGGATATTTTAAGAATATCATTGTAAGTTAAACGACAGTCTTCAATAGTGTCGTGCAACCACACGGCGTTTAAGACATCATCTCTACGATGTTGAGGTATATGGTGTATAAATTGCATTGCTTGTCCGTAAACCATAGACAAATGAACAGAATAAGGCATACCGTCATAATCTTGATTTACTGAATCGTGCGCTTCTATTGCGAAACCTATTATTCTTGGGTTCATAATTCTTTTTTTGTATTTTCAATTAATTTTTTTATACATTCAAATTCTGCTTCTTCGTAAGAATTTTTATAACCAATAAATCCAATAAACTTTTTTCCGCTCCCTAAATTTTTAGTTATTAACCAATCGTACGTTTTTGTCGTATCATTATCGGATTCAGTAGGAGAACTAAAGTAATTATATTTCTCTCTAAAAAACTTAAACACACAAGCGTTTAGTTCAGTTCTGATTATGTTATCTAAAGGTAAGTCATCATAAACAGGCTTGTATTCTTGATATACAAGACCACTATACTGTGTGCAGTACCATTTAAAGAAGCCTAAAGTTTCTAATTCTTTGTAAATTCTCATAATCTACTTGTTTTTAAGATTTGTAATTATCCATAAAATGCAGAATACAAGAGCGACCCCGCACCAAAAGTAAACCCAAACTAACGCTTCTTTTTCTATTGACATAATTTTGGTTTATTTGGTTCTGATTATAAACCCTTTTTCAGTTTTAAACTCTCTACCGATAAGTTCTTTTTTTGCTTTGCTAAAAAGCACATCAAAACTCCTATAAACGAAGTAATCAGATTGACCCCAAACCGAAATAACGAACTCTTTTTTATTAAATGACTGACCAATCTCTAATGCTTTAATTACATCTGTAACTTTAGACTGCTTTGTTGTTTTTGTTTTCATAAACCTTTTTCTTTTTTTAAAAATTTGTAATAGTTCTTTTGTTTCGGGAACTTTGTTAAGTTTTTCGACAATTATTAAGTCTTCAATTAATGAAGTTACTTCTTCTGAAGCGCACCAATCTGCAAATTCAATAGCGTGTTCGTCTGCAATTTTTTCACATTCAGCAGGTCTATCTGTTTGTGATTTTTTGATAATATTCCAAAACCTTTCAGTTAGTTTCATAATTCACAATTTAAAAAAAAAGCAGGTTTTGGTAACGATGTCATATACGTCCAATTTTTGTGGTCTGACTAAACCTCCTGCTTGTGATTATTATTTCTGATTTACTCTCGCCATCATATCTTTCAACTGTTTTTCAGTTTCAATATTGATGATTGTAAGTTTGTTTACGGGTTGTTGGAAATGCAACGGAACTGTGGCTACGATATAATGTAGGTTATGTTCAAGGTAAATTTCTTCAGGGGTAAATCCAAAAACTGCATCGCCGTTTGTACCATAACTCCCGTCTTCCGCAGGGCTTGGTAGTACAAAATCTCCTTGATACTGACCATAATCTCCTGAAACAAGTTGTTCGGTGTTTGTAAGTTGTGAATTTACTGAACTAACTTTATTTACCTGATAATAACCTATTGGTTGAGAAACACCCTCGATGAAAATATACATATAAAACATAACACTTCGGTCATTCTGTAACTTGAAACGTTTAATTAAATTATCTCTCTCTAAAGACCAACTAATTGTTGGTGCAGGTTGAATCTTGTTGAGGTTTTTTTGATTTTTTTCGGTGTGGTCTTGTTCTTCGATAGCGGAAGAGTTTGGCGTGGTAACTTGCTCACAAGAACTTAACGTTAATAATGTTGCTAAAGCAAATGCGAATAATAATTTTGAAATTGTTTTCATTTTAGTTTTAAATTTATTTATTAGTTAATTGTTTGGTTAATTTTCTTCTTTTTCCGTTTTGACAGGGCTACTAAAAAAGGCGTAACCTAAAACTATCAATATTACTGCGAATAACGCTATTAAGACCTTTGAAGTCTGTTCTTTTTCTTCTTTTGGCTTGGTAACTTTTAGAACCTTTGTTTTTAATTCGTTCTTTGTTGAAGCAGAAATGGTGTCATACTTTAAAGTGTGGTTATTTAAAACCAAATAATAATACAAAGCACTATTGTTATTAAGATAGATACGGGATTCATCTACTGTTTTAACAGAGTGGTACACAGGCGTTTCGTGCGCTACTATCGGCTTAACAGGACTAACGTGAGAAGAACTGACGTGAGCAACAGGTTCAGAAACGTGTGGTGTAACGTGTGGTGTAACGTGTGGTGTGATGGTACTTGCTTTTATAAACGAAACACTAAACAGGATTACTAATAATAAAATTGTTTTTTTTATTTTTAATTACAGTTAAAGTCTTGAGTTGATAATTGGTAAGGTAGAGCGTTAGATTTCCACAAAGACCTGCCCCACATCTTTGATTTAGCGTTGTAATCTTCTACCCAACGGTTAAGTTGCGTTTTGATTGCTAAAATCCTTTGAGCCTTTGAGAATTGCTCGAACATAACATCGTCTTCGGGTAAATCCTTGTAATTGCATAAGTCGGTATTCAACTTAACACAGGTGTTGTAGATTTCCTGAAACTGCTCGTAGTTCTGTACAGCATCGTCAATGTGTGTCGCTTCTTTGGCTTTAGTCCAAAAGAACCCTGCTACGGATAAAAGCAAAGAAATACCAATTATCCAATAAAAAATTTTCTTTCCGAAACTGATTTCATCTTTCAGTTCATTTTCATAAAAATTACTCATAGTATTTGTTGTTGGGTTTTATAAAGGTCGCCCAAACCTATTGTTAAAAGTTTTTTGTTAATCCAATATTTAAACTTGTGTATTCAGAACCCAATCCACTTGTTTTAGACAAAGTAAACCCAAGAGTATAATTATTATTTAACTCGGCATTAAAATTAATATCATACTCTAATAAAATATCGTTATAAGTATGAAAATATCCCGCACCTCCACTAATAGAAGCGTTGTAATTACCGAAGTCGTAGATTGGAATATTTAATTTAATTTCACTAAAACTCTTATCTTTAGTTAAAGAGTAGTAGCCAAAAGCATAACCTATCGACATACCGTTATTAAGAATCCTACCGTACTCCAAAGTTGCGCCAAGCATATTTTTAGTGTCTGCCAAAGGACTGTTGAAAAAAGCCCCTGTACTTACAGAGATATAATTTTTTTGAGAGAAAGCAACGCTTGTAAATAGCAGTACTAAAATAATTATAATTCTTTTCATTATTTAGGTGTTAAGGTTGTTTCTACTGAATCTGTGTAAAGAGGTTTTCCTGTGAACGGACAGAACTTTGCGTAAATCATCATTTCTTTATAAGAAGAAGTGAATTGTTCTTGACCTTTTTTACCTTTTTTACCTCTGTATAAACAAGGAATCATCAAATGTCTTCCTGTTCCGCCTAACCAAAAAGATGATGCGTTAAAACCTGCTTTTGGGTCATCTGTTTTTTCTCGAACTCGTTTCTCGATATTCTCAATCTCCGCCCAATTTTCTAAAATTTTTTCTTCCATTTTTATTATTATATAATTTTTATCCAATTCATTTCTACCAAATCTTCAACTGAAAAACCCATAAAAGGTATTGCGTAGCCTTTAGAGCGTAGATAGTCAACAATTTCTACTGCGGTTGATTCAAAATCAGAAACAACTTCTAAAATAAAACTTTTTTCTCTTCAAAATCAAATTGATTATACTTGTTTTCCTCAACACCTGCTATGTTTAAGCAAATGTAGTTTACATCTTCTTCTTTAATTTTTGAAAGAGAAGTAAGCATAAGTCTTGATGCGTCTTTTACATAGATTTTACCCATATCTCCATTATTGATAAAATAGCCAAAAACTACACATACATTTGTATTCCAAATAGAATTAGAAATACCCTTGAAGCACACGCAACTAAATTGATATAAAGCAAAAAAACGTGCTTTATTTTCGTCTGTATTGTTTTTTAATTTTTCCATTATACGTTGTATTTTTTTTCTAATTCTGAAATAATTGTTTCTAACTCCTGATTGTCTGCTACTGTGATTACACGAGAGAACCTTGTAAACAAATCAATGCTGATGATATTCACGTTAGCATACCCAAGCAAATTTCGTCTTGACAGTTCCGCTATAAGTTCATCATCTTCAAAGTCAGAAACGTCTTTATCTTGACAGTCGCAGTCATTTTCGTCTTTGTCTTTTAGGTCTAAATGGTCTTTGGCATAATCTGTTACTAAATCATTTTCTAAAGTCCATAAGACACCTTTTTCAATAGCGTAGAATTGCCTTTCGTAATGACGAACATATTTCCACTCCTTATCGTAAACGTAGTCTTTCTTTATTTGCTCAAGAGTTTTTAAATCTTTTACAGAAATATCTGTTCCGTCATTGTATATTGCTTTTATAATCTTCTTACCCATATTAGATTATTTTTACTTTTTAAATTTTGAATTTAAAAATTCGAGTATGTTTTTTACAGAAAAAGGTTTTTCTGTTGTGTAACTAAATTCAAGACCACTTAAATCCTCAAACAAAATACATCTCGAATAACTTGTTCTAAATCTTCTTGCTGTTATCTCTTTTATATTTTCGTGTTTAGGGTCTAAAGATTCGGAAACCTGCAAGAAAAAGACACCTTTGCTTACGTTGGTCATTAGTCCATTTGTTCTATATCTTCCTTACTAATCTCAAGACAATGTATTTGGCTTATGCAGTTCTCAAGAAAAATATGCAGGAAAGGTTCGTTTCTTCTCGGCATTAGTCCTCTTACAAGGGTATTGCCGTGTTCGTCTAAATACTTCCAAACAGGTCTGTTGAAGTTGTTGTATTCTTTCCAATCTGATTCCGTGAAGTCTTTGAAACTCTTGAAGATTATCGGCTTCATATTTTCTAAATAACCCAAGCGATTAAACCCTTTTGGAAGCCCAAGAAAAACTTTACCTACACCGCTAATTATTGTGCCTGAAAAATGCTCTCCGCAACCAACACCACCTGCGTTTTCATTTGGTTTAAAACAAGAAGTGTCGCTACCTGATATGCAACCTGAACATTGATAACGCTCTACGGCTACTGAAACTTTTTTATCCATTATTATTTCCTGTAAATTTATTCATAACTTGTTCAGGGTCTTTTGTCATTTCTGCATACTTTAACTGTAAAGCAAAAGTTCTGTTAGCATTTGCTAAAAGATTGGAAGAAACCTCTGCTTTAGGTACACTAATCTCATTGTTTAATAAAGCAGTCATAATCTCTAAAGAACATTTTTACGCTTCTTTTGCGTCTGTAACTTCTGTAAATATTTTATTTTTTTTAGCCATTTTGTTTTATTGATTTAATGATTCTTATAATTTTAAGTTCTATTTTTTTTGATTTTACTAAATATGGGTATTCTGATATTTTCGACATAGGCAATCCTACACTTATCGAAATCAAGTTCTTTACATAGCCGTCTGATTCTTTGAATTTTTCACTTGTCCTGCGTTTCTTCCTTACCTCATAAATCTTTTCTTTTTTTTCGGATTGAAATTTTTTATCAATAGGTCTTCTTAAATCCTTGTAAGGTTCTGATTTTCGATAACAAGGCTTACACATTCCTTTTGCGTGATGTGGCTTTTCTGAATTACAAACAGAACAAACGATAGTTTTCAATTTACTCGATGTCGGTATTATGAACACAAGTTTCAGGACACAATTCAGGGTCGCCTGTTCCGTTATCAACACGAACTACTACAAGTTTGTAACCAAGCGTAGGGTGTTGAGGTAAACTGTCGTTAATAACATAAAGCAAGTGGTTAGTAGGTATTACCCAACCTTTTATGTCTTTGATTTCTTTAGAGGTCGTAACCTCTCTAATTACTTTTAATTTTGCCATTTTGTTTGTTGTTTAAGCATTTACATTTTTTAAATTTAGGAAAGCCATTATTGTTTAGCCCTGCATTTTTTAGAGGCTTCCCGCAGTTGTAGCAGGTTGGGTTGAAAGCACTCATTTGTCAACACGATTAAGTTCTTTGATAATCATTCTAAATGCTTTCGCATCATCTTGAGTAAGTGGTCTTTTGTGTTTATTTTTGGTTTTCCACCAATGCACGGCATCTAAAACTTCTAACTCGCTTTTTTTAGTATGAGCCACAAGCATCAATACAAAAGGTCTTTCTTCTTCTAATTCGGCTACTTTGAATTTCTTTAGAGCCATAAGCATACCAACTGCTCTCAAATATTTCTTCCTGTCACGTCTGTCGTATAGCATATTAGTAAGCCAATCTATATCTCTATGAGAAACACTATCTATGTTTACGGTATTCCATTCATTAGAATCTATTCTGTAAGACACTCTATTTTTTCTTTCGCCCGAATAAGAGGCTCTACCCCAACCGCTATAAACCGTATCTTTAGGGTTGTACTTCATACAAAGACAATTATAGTCTTTGTCAAAATCTAATTTATAAATACCGTCTTGTGGACTTGGCGGATAATTGTAATCACTTGCGTAATATTTATTATAAAATCTGTACTTATCTCTTTCTGCTTGATAAAGAAGTATTCTATCTCCTGCCTGAATATTGGTTGTGTCCAAGAAATCTATAAATGATTTGCTACCGTCAGTAATCATTTTGTCTTCGTCCATTTCATATTGAAAAACTACCGAACCCTCGTCCGAAGACTTTGTTGTAAGGAAACTAACTTTACCGAAAAGACTTCCGAAAACCTCTGTACGGTCTATAAGCCCCTGCATCAAAACCATACCGTTTTTGTATTTCTCTAATGCGTCAAAGATTTCTTCTTCGTTGCTTTTTTGGTAAATAGCGGTAAGTTCTTTTTCGTCAGGAAATAGTTTTTCTGAAAACTGCATCTGACTGCTTATGGTATAGAAATTTTCGCCGTTTCTAATGATTATGTAGGTCATCATTTCTTGTTGGATTTCCCAATAATTATCCCATTTATCACGACTATATTTTTCACTCATACTTCTACGAACTCTCATAATCCTTACTGACTTCTTTTGAGGTAAAAGGAACTCGTAGTTGAAGCAATTCATATAATCATTTTTAGATAATAGCCAATTATCAAAATCTTCCAAGTTCTTAAAAGAAAGACCTCCGTTAGACGGGTCGCCAACCTCTTCGTCCATAAACTTCATTAATTGGTTGAGGTAGATAGGTTCGTTGTCGTTAGCAGGAGTACCACTTTGAATCTGTTTGATATTTTCTTTAATTCCTGCATATAGTTCAAGAGTGAAAATAACACCATTAAGTCTTTTGACTATTTTTTGATAATGACTAATAACACCATTCATTCGGCTTCTAATAGCGTCTGTTTTTTGCTCCACCATTTTTTTGATAGCACTAACCATAACCTCCGTGTGCTTTGCTTTAGCCATAGCATCTTTGAAAAGGTCAACATTCATTACTAATAAACCTGCTTGTTGATTAGTATTGTCTTTTTCTTTGAAGTCATCAGGATTGAAAGTACCCGCCATAACAGAATTGGCTACGTTTTCTAAATCTTCTAATTTAAAACCCTTTAGAACTGTTGCGTAAGCACGGACATCGCTTATTCCTACGGTATCGCTATATCGACTTCCTTTGGTCACGAAGCGAATAAAGTCATTTTCTTTTTCTATTGCTACAACCTCTCTAATATCGCTTGAGAACACAAGTAAGTCCCCTATCTCGACATTAACCACCTCTCCGTTTCTAAATTCAACCTCTTGGTTTGTCAAGGCTAATTTATTGTTGTTTTCCATTGTTGTTAAGTTTCTTAAAATTCCTTTGGCTTTACTCGGTTTCGTTATACCATTTAATAAACTCAACACAAGCATTGTAAACTGCTTCAATTCTTGATAACCCCACTTCGTTTATTATTGATACAGTACCGTTTTCAGAATTATGAATAGAAATATAATATGTTTTCAAATCTTCATTAAAACCAAACATATTAACTTTAAACCTTAAACTTTCTATCTTTTCAACTACTAACATCAACCAATTCCAATCTTTGTGAAATTTTAATTCCGAAATCTCTGTTTGTCTTCTTCCGTTGTATTCCTCTGTACCGTCAAAGAAATGTTCATCGACCCAAATTTTACCATTAAGATAATTAGGAGATGTCCAAGTAACGTCATTTCCTGTCTTGTTGTGTCCTAAAAAATCCGCTAAAAGTTTGTTATTATTTTCCATTGTTGTTAAATTTCTTATAGCAAATATATAAAAGTATTTTGGTACAACAAAACATTTATGTAAAAAAAGTTAAATTATTTTTTAACTAATCTATAAATCCCTTTATTTTCAAGGTTTCAGGGTCACACAAAAGTTTCCCTTTTTCGGTGTAAACTCTAACTTTACCGTTTATTGGTTCTTCATTACTGTATGTTCTACCGATAAGTCCGCTTTTGGTTTTAACCATTAGACCTGATTTCTTATTTTCTCCAAAAAACCTATCAGCGTCCCACAATGGATTTTCTTCTGATTCCATTTATTTTAGTGTTTTATCAATTCTGCTTTGGTAGATACTCCGTTGTCGTAATAATTCTTGTTTGATTTTATGTTGCTTTCTAAATACACACCCGCTTGGGAAATATCGTCAGTATAACCTCCGTTACCTGCTTTCCACCAACAACCGTGCTTTATACTCCAAACCCTATATTTTTTTTCTTCTCCTTGAATTTTTTGGATAGACTTATTTAACTGAATACATTTGTCGTATAGGCGTTTACCCTCAAGAATTTTCAGTTGCTTTTCCATTCTGTTTATTTGGGCTTCTTTGCTTAATTTTTTCCTTGTAGGAGTTTCAGGCGAAAGGTCAAATAAATCAAAACTCGCTTTATTGTATCTTTTACCGTGAACCAAAACCCACCACATATTATTAATGTGATGATAAACGATTCCTCTTGATAGTCTGTTAGTAAGATAATGATAGAAGTATTTTATATCTCCGCAGGTAATTTGCTTACCATCTTTGTCTTTTGAATTATGACCTCTATTGTAACTACCCGCTTCGCTTTCCATATAAATACGAATATCATCAAGACAATTGATGTTTTTGCCGTGAATATGAGTGTTGTCTTGGTTTGATTTGATAATCTCCTCAATATCAGACAAAGGAACTTTAATAAAAATCTCTACATCTTTTGATTCAAGAAATTTAGCCAATCTCAACATTTCGTTTCTATACGTTAATTTTAAACGGTAAGGCATTTTTTCGTATTTATTAAAATCGTACTTACCTCCGTTGGAATTCTCGAAAACTATATTTTGGTAAAACTCAAACACAAATCCTGCTCCTGTTGGTTTAGAATTAAATTCTAAATCGTTCTTAAAACCATATTTATAACCCTTTGCTATTGACGGATATTCTTTGAACATTTCTTCATCTCGACCAACTTTAAAGCCTCTGCGTTTAAAATATTGACAAATGTTGAGGTATAGAGTTTCTATTTTTTCGTTTGTTTCGTTTGCAGAATAACCTTTCCAACAGTAAACGTTATTACCATAAAGGTCTATTGTTATTTTAGTTCTTGGATTGTTCATTTTATTTTAAGTGTTTAAATGCTTTTACTATTCCGTGAAACAATACCTCAATCAATACTATTATCAAATCAAATAAATTCACTAACATATTATTTATTTTTAAATATTATAACTGCTACATATTCAGTCCATTGATTACAAATCCTACCGTCCTCATAATAATCTTTAAAATAATGCAAATCAATCTTTACATCTTGAACAGTCATTCCGTACTCTTCTCTGATAATTCCATTTACATTAGCCTCTAAAGACTGTAAATCCGTATCTTTTAAAATCTTTACCATATTTTTTTATAATGTTTCGGTTACAATTATTATTTTGTCTTCGTTTGGCACATTTTCATCAGCCCAAACTTTTAACTTTTTTTCGGCTTCTTCTACTGAATTTGCTCTAATTAATTTATATACTTCAAACCAAGTTATATTTGGTCTATATCTTATTAGTCCTAAATAGAAATTCATAATTTATTTATTTTTTAATTAATCTTTTTATCCTGTTTAAAATTGAATAGTATTCAGGCTCTATTGTTTCTCTGACGAACCTTACTTTTTGTTTTTCTGAAAGATTATCAAACCTTTGCCAATTAGTAATCATATTGCACATTTCAAGAAGTCCGACCTTTTTAGATTTCTCGACAAGCAATTTGTAAAAATCCGCAGTAGGCATTTGAATATAGTTTTGTAGAGTTTCTATTTTAGGCGGTTCAGGGGTATGTTCTTTTTTATTACCAAGAAGTCTTGAGGCAGTAATTATAGCGTATGGAAACATAAATTATTTATTTTTAAATTGTTCAACTTTATCTCGAAAACTTTGTAAGACTTCATATTCTGTTGTAGATTTTAAAAGATTAATTAAATACTCTACATCGTCCTGATTATACAACTTACATTCTTGTAAATCTGATATTTCATAATCTCCTAATGTAGTTTTTACAAAACATTGCTTATTTTCAAAATCTCCAAAGAACTTAAACCCAATTACCTTGCCTTTATCTGTTTCTGTGTAATCTTTTATAAAAGTAATACTATCACTTACCCTTAAAACTTTTGTACAATACCAAACTGATGTATCATAATTTTGAGGAAACGAGCCAATACCAAATTCGTTATCAGGTTTTCTTTTTTCTGTACTAATAGAATTAAAAACTTCTAATATTTTAAATTCACTCATAATTTTATTTCTGTTTAAATTACTATACTAAATCTCTATCTCCTAATTTCATAATCTTACTTCTTTTTTATTTTGTCAAGAAACCCTTGAAATCTGTTATTGTTTTCGGTTTGGTCTTTGAGTTGCCTTAATCCTATTTGACCACAAGATTTATTATACATTTCTCGCATATCCTCCTCGCTAAACTTGTTTTTGTCCTGCTCTTGTTGCCATTTAGCACCTAATTTAAAACTTTGTGGGTCAAAAGGAAAATCACTATTAAATTTTCTTGTTTCATATTCTCTTTTAATAGCCTCCTCAACTGTTTCTTGTTCGGGTTTAGAATTATGCCACCTCAAATTTGACGGTATATCAAGTTCTTGCTCTAACTCAAACATTTCTTTTTCTAAATCTTTTTTAGGCTCTTGTTTTAAAGTAGGCATTATTTCAGAATCATATTGTTCAGCAGAGTAGGGTCTTACTTTTTCTTCCGCTTCTTCGGGAATAATGATTTTATATTTCACACCATAAAGAACACGACCATTATCAGAAACCAATCCAATCTTATCAATTCCAACAATGTCAATTGGCTTACCGCTATCATTTGTTTTTGCAATAAACCATTGAATAAATTCGTCAGGGATAGATTGAACTCCGTCTTTGATTAATTTAGGGTCTGTCGTTAAAATTATTTTTTTATAATCTTTTCTAACTTCCCAATAATCTTTATCGTCAATAACTCCTTTTCTCACTAAATCGCCGTCTAAATAATAGGACAATCCAATGTAATCGTTATTAGTAATGTATATGTTTTTGTAGTTTCTTAAATACCTAACATCGTCAAAATGCAATTTACTATCGTGGCAATCAGATAACCTACTTGGTTTGTCTGTTGGTATTACAAATATGTTTTTATTTTCCATTTTGCATAGTTATTGAATAATTAATGAATTGACGTTTAAATCTTGTTTCTCTTTTATTGAGCCTAACTATGTATCTCTTTCCTGATTTTGTTTGATATACCTGATACCTGATTATGCCATCATAATACCATTCGTCTGTATAAGAGTAGTCTTTGATTCTTTGTTCAACTGAACAAGAAATTGATAGGATTGCTATCAATATTAAAAGTATTTTTTTCATAATTATTCTTCTTTAAATTCAATATCAAATCTTGACATTACTTCTTGTAACTCTTTCATTTTTTTAGCCCGTAAACCGAATATTTCACAAACTTCTTTTTTAGTATAATTAGAAATTTCATCTAAATAAGTGATTACAGGAACTTGTTTATTACAACTAAAATTTACCTTATTCTTTAGGTAATTAATAAGCCTAACAGACATATCAGAATCCTCAATCAGAACTTTTATATTATTTTTTAATTTTAGTTCTTCTTTTGTCAATAAAATATGCTTCCAAATTTTATTTTGAGATATTAAAATAATAGTTGCTCTTGATATGTTAAATGCTTTTGACAATTCAGTTTTTGAAACACCTTTTTTTAAAAAGTACCTTATTGCGTAAACACAATTGTCATTCAGTTTTGAATTTGATATATTTATACCTTTAGCCTTTAATCCATTTTCAGTTGCGTGTTTATGATTATATTCATTAGAACACCACTCTAAATTTTCAACAACATTATTATGTTTATTGCCATCTTTATGATTAACCACGTCTAAAGTGCTTTCTTTATCTATAAAAGTTTTAGCGACTAAAGAATGTATGGTTAGATTATAAATTTTTTTATCTCTATACAATTGACAAAATTTATATCCATTTCTTTTGTTATGATGAACCTTTAAAAATCTACATTCAGTTAATCTAAAATGTTCATTTTTAGTAACAGAATGAACATATCTCACTTTTCTGCTTTTAGTTCTAACTCTACCGAAATTAGAAACTTCGTAATCAGCAAACGATTCTATTGTTTTAAATATTTCCATAGTACAAATATGCAAGAAATACAAAACTTATGCTGTCTTTAACACTAATTCTTTTCCGCTTAAACAGAAAAAAAGATTTTGAAGTTGATGCACATATTTAATTGGCTTTTTAGTCCCGTTAACCCAACAAAGTAAAATAGAATTAAATTCTATTTCCTCGTATTCGTCAGTTTTAATGCTTAAACCACCTAACTCACATTCTTTAAAACCGCATCTCAATAATATTTCTTTTGTTATACGGATTGGATTCCAATCTAAATTTGCGCCCTCGTATAAAGATTGTAAGGTTACTTTAAATTCCTTGCCGTTTAGACTAACTAAATTACCAATTCTAAACTGTGTTGCTTTCATAACTTATATTTATCTGCGTCTGTAATTACGTTTTGGTTTATCTATAAACTTACTTCTTGGGTAATCATTTATATCAACTTTAAAATCCTTGTTTAAACTATTGAAAATAGGTATCTTGATGTTGTTTCTGTGATTGTGTCTTAAGGTATCGATTTCGTTTAAGACATCTGATATAGCGACAATCTCAACTGTATGTTTTAAGGTAGTTTGAGCAAGGATACTTGCATCAAAACCTACAACTCCAACTATGATTAAAGGTGGTTTTTTCATAATTCATCTGTACTAAAAATTATTTTAAACAAACTCTTGCCTGTAAACACCCAATATATAAGCCATATAGGCGTTAAATAAGATATTACAGTAAAAAGAATAAAGAAAACTACTATAAGAACAAACAGAATTCTTTTTTTAGGTGTATCAAGAATTGCGATTCCGTCTTCGCCTCTTTCCACAATAACTATTTTATTTCTCATAGCATCTTACATTTGGCTAACATCATATCAACCGCTACCATAATTCTATCAGCGTCCGCTTCAGAAAAATCTACCGCTCCGTGTTTTGCCATAAATCCACCTAACGCTTTAGCAGTAAAGTATTCACGCTTTGTAATACCTGCGTACTTCTTTTTGTTTATGATTGGTTGACCTGTAAAATCTTCATCTCCGTAACTAAATTCAGTTGGAAAAGCAGGTAGGTTAGAATTTCTTAATTGAATTGGTTTTTCGTTTTCTGATTTCATATTAATAATTTAATTGATTTAAAAGTGATTCCAAGTCCTCTGTGGAAGCATTTCTGATTAATGATGATGGAATACCTGATTGACGAAGTTTTCGCTTTATACCAACTCGGTATCTTGCTTGTTCTATAATTCTGTCAGTATTTCTTTTCGCCTGACGTTCTCTCTCTTCCATTCTATTTATTTTTTAGAATATTTTACCGCCAAAAGTCTTATTTCTTGAAACTGCTCTTGGCTAATTATTCGTTTCTCTGTCTTGGTTAAATACTTATAATAAACAACTTCTTCAAAAGAATAGTTTATCAAGGCTAAAATCTGCTTTCTGTATCGCAGGTATGTGATTAAATTCTTTAACATAAATTATAGTTTTAAAAATCCAAACTCTTGTTCGTACCACTTATCTATACTAACCCAAAAGTTGTAATCTCTTTGGGCTTCCTTGCGCATTTTCTTTTTCTTTTTACGAGGATATTTACAAGCGTCCCAATACTTATCAACCGCTTCTTGAATTTTGCGTTTATTAGCCTTGTTTACTTCTTCCATTTCGGCACTTGCCTCCATTAACATTAATTTAAAAAAACTACCTAACATATCTATATTAATTTTGATTTGCTTTATTAAGTAAAAATGGCGTAAGTATTGGATTGGTTGTTACCAACAGGTTTTTTACATTTCTGTAACCCTCAATAGTATTTCCGCAGTCATTACATTGAGCGACATAAGATTTTCCTAAAACACACTCTATGATGGTAATTTCAATCAAACTTTTGTGTTTTTTACAACAAACCTTACCTGTGGTATAACTTGCTATTTTTGCTCTAATCTTCTTCATCTTGCTTTCTTTTTCTTGTTACAGGATTATCTGTTGGGGTATCGCCCTCTGCACACCAATCAGGGAAGTAATTTTTAAGTTGTCCGTAATCTGAAATCTTATCAAATCTTAAACCAACACTACCATCTTTTTTAAGATGTCTTACTATTATATCGCCTTTCTTTGGAAATCTCCAAAGTTCCATAGATGGCATTTCTTGCGTACCGTCATAAACATCAACAATACCTTTTAACTCTGTTTTTTTTTCTTCTCTGCTTATAACCAACTACTTTCGGCTTTCCACAAATAAACAATAGTTCCTTTAGTGTACCATAAATCATTCGCTTCTTCAATCTTAAAACTATCTACAATTGCTTTAACTTCAAGTTTCTCTTTATGCAGTTCAGATAAAGTGTCTTTGTATTTATTATACACAACACTATCTATGTTGGTCTTAATTTGCTCAACCTGTTTCAGTAAAGGTTCTACCTTTTCTTTTGTAAGTTGGTCAATTTCAAATTGCTTTTCTTTTTTAAGAGAACTGATTCTAAACTCAATCTCTTTTAGTTTCTCTGTTGAGGTTTGTTTGTCCA
This sequence comes from Sediminibacterium sp., assembly GCA_040403975.1. GTDB lineage: Bacteria > Bacteroidota > Bacteroidia > Chitinophagales > Chitinophagaceae > Sediminibacterium. The sequence continues at coordinate 961 of JBBAJS010000009.1, read as the reverse complement.
TTGTATTATTGTTTTGGTATTAATCCAAGTTCTTTTGCTAAACGTTTCGGTATAGAAACTGTTACTTCTTCTTCTAAAACTATCGTTGTTGTTTTAGGATTAGAACTTTCGTATTGAGTTAAATCTTTAAAACCACATTCATCTAACATTTTACAAAATTCAACCTCTTGAATATCCATACTATCAACAGAACCCATTTTATCAATTAAATCTTTAAACAAAGCCAAAGCACTCCAACTGTCGTCAAAACATTTTAATCTTGGAGTTTCTTTATTTGATAATTCCACCCATTCCATTATCATTTCTCCACTTGTACCCCCGTCAGGGTGGTACATTCCAAAACCAACCTGAACTCTATCTAATTTTAATGCTTTAGCGTACCAAGCCTTACTTGACCTGTGGTAGCCTCTAAAACAATCTTTATGATTATCTTCCATTATTTAATATTATTTAACTTATTGGTACAAATGTAAGAAACTATTTTGGTTCGACAATGCGTTTTTAAAAAAAAAAATATTATAAAAACGTGTAAAAACTTTTTAAAAGCCCGTAGTCAAATAACAGTCAAATAAGAAATGTTAATAAAATCAATACTTCGCAGGGTTTTTGTGTATGATTTACGTTTTCTAATCAAATAAGATTTTGAGTAAGTAGGCATTTAAAGTTTCTATGCGTGTGTAAAAAACATCTTTTTCAATCTAAATCCGTGTATAATTTTCAGGTCATAGACTGATGAAATTTTAAAAAAAATCAGATTATAGACTGATAATATATTTTTGTTATATTTGTTAAGTTCAATATTGGGGATTATTGAATAAGTAATTTTTGATTGGGTTAAGAGAGCGTTCCTACGGGTTCGCTCTTTTTTTTTACCCTCTCAACCACTCTCTCAACCACTCTCTCAACTTCCCACGAAATTCCCACGAAATTCCCACGAAATTCCCACGAAATTCCCAAAAAA
>JBBAJS010000008.1:93735-145044 GCA_040403975.1 Sediminibacterium sp. | reverse complement strand
CAGTGCATTGATCATTGAGGTTGAAATTCTATCAATCAAAAAATGAAAATAAAAATCCCTCAATATTGTTGGGGGATTTTTTGTTATCCCTAACTTTAACTAACCGAACTTAGAAGAAGCCTACAGTTTAGAAACTTTTCGAATTTTTCTTCTGCAACCAACACTAATTAACCCGTAAATAAAATAGAATGGAAAATGCAATTTCGTTTTTTTGTACGCTTTGGGGAAGTGAAGGAATTCCATTTATTGATTTTTTAAAACGAGTTAAGAAAGCAGGTTATGATGGAGTAGAAATGAGTTTGCCATTAGAGGCAGAAGAGCGAGATGCTATTGCCGCAACTATTCGATCATTCGGATTAAAATTGATTGCCCAGCATTGGGAAACGGTTGACAGTGATTTTGATCAACACCTTATCAATTATACAACACGTTTACGAAACCTAGCAGCCGCTGATCCGCTTTTTATTAATTCTCAAACAGGAAAAGACTATTTTAGCTTCGAACAAAATGCTGCTTTGATAGCCGCAGCAGAATCTATTGCAGCCGATACTGGAATATCTATAGTGCACGAAACGCATCGCGGCAAGTTTAGTTTTGCTGCACATATTACCCAACAGTATTTAGAAGCCATTCCCAGTTTGATGCTTTGTTTGGATATATCTCATTGGTGCTGTGTTGCCGAAACCTTTTTATCAGATCAAGAAGCCGCGGTGGATTTGGCTATTCTTCGAACCAATCATATTCATTCAAGAGTGGGTTTTACTGAAGGCCCACAAGTAATGGATCCACGAGCACCTGAATGGCAAGAAGCGGTAGAAAAGCATATTGCTTGGTGGAGTCGTATTGTGCACCGCCACAGTACAATGGGATTGCCTTCTACAATTACTTCCGAATTTGGTCCTTTTCCTTATTTGCAGCATTTGCCCTATACACAAACTCCCATTTACAGCCAATGGGAAGTAAATACCTATATGATGGCTTTGTTGAAGGAAAGGTTGAAATGATCTGACTTAAAAAAATAAATTTTTTTGAGAAAATCAAATAAATAACTAATATTAAATCATCGATTGCCTGATCATGAATATAAAAATACGATTATGAATCTTTCAATAAAAGATCTTTCAACCAATCATCAGCTTATTTCAAATATGTTTCAATGGCCATCTAAAGCGGCTGATTGGGAACAATACAAATTATCGAAAGAACAATTGGACTTTTTCAATGAGTATGGTTACTTAAGTAATGTAAAACTATTGGAAGATTGGCAGGTAGAAAAATTGAATGAGGAACTCGCACAAATAGCAGACCCGGCTCACCCTGCACATGAATTATTTTATCAATTCGATAGTAATGAATCGGCTGATCCCAATTCAGTTCTCTTTCACGCTTTAGGAGCATGGCGGATTACAGATGGATTTCATGATGTTATTTGGAATCCAGCTTTTGTTATGGCTGCAAGTCAGTTACTTGGAAATAAAGCTGTTCGGTTTTGGCACGATCAGTTGTTTTGCAAACCAGCACGTCATGGTGGCGTAGTTGCATGGCACCAAGATTATTCTTATTGGACAAGAACCGGCCCCATACAACATCTTACCTGTTGGGTTGGTTTGGATGATGCTACCACAGAAAATGGGTGTTTGTATTATGTTCCTAAAAGTCATCAATGGGGTTTGTTAGATAAGCCTGAACTGGCTGGAAATATGGAAGGTTTGATGGAATTTTTAACCGAAGATCAAAAAAAAGAATTTAAGCCTGTTCCTATAGAATTAAAAAAGGGGTACGCTGCTTTTCATCATCCTCTATTGGTTCATGGATCTTATGAAAATAAGTCGGTGCATTCTAGAAGGGCATTTGTATTAAATGTATTTACCGATGGCACAACTTCTAATACGGACGAAGTTTTACTAAAAGGGGTACCTGTTATAAAAACAGGAAACAAAATGGAAGGTCAATTTTTTCCATTAATTTTTGAGCCTGAAAATATTTAAACGACTTTTAAATTCAAAATTCGCTTTTATCAAAAAAAAGAATTCAAAAAAAATAATTTAGTATCTGTTTATTCTATAACTCACCATTTTTGCTTGCTTGAATATGAAAAAAATACTTTTCTGTACATTCTTTTTTGCTGGAGTTACCTTTTCTGTTAATGCACAGCCTTTCGGTAAACTGGTAAAAAATTTTCCTGGCATTGAGTCATACTCTTTCCGGAACAGCTTTGCTAAAAATATTCCAGCTACACTGGATACTATCAAATCAATGGGTATTACCAATATTGAATTTGCTGGTACTTATGATAAAACGGCAGCAGAAATCAGAAAGCTAATTGATGAAAGAGGATTGGTTTGTACTTCTTACGGAGTGGGTTATAATGATTTGATGTAAAAAACAGATGAGATTGCAACAATCGCCAAAACATTAGGCGCTTCCTATATAATGGTTGCTTGGATTCCACATGATAATAAAGTAGGTTTTACCATTGAAAATGCCAAAAAAGCAGTGGAGGATTTTAATAGGGTGGGTAAAATATTAAGAGAAAAATATGGCATCACATTTTGCTATCATAATCATGGATACGAATTCAGGACTTATGAAAACGGAACCTATTTCGATTATATAGTAAACAATACAAACCCCAAAGACGTAAGTTTTGAAATGGATTTATTATGGGTAGTTCATCCTGGGGCAGATCCTGTTGCATTATTAGAAAAGTATAAAAAAAGATTTCAGTTAATGCATTTGAAAGATTTGCGAAAAGGAGTAATTGGCGACTTCTCTGGAAATACACCTGTAGAAAATGATGTAATTATTGGCACTGGTCAAATAGATATGAAAGCGGTAATGAAAGCAGTACGTAAAACAAGAATAAAATATTATTATATCGAAGACGAGAGTCCATACGTAACAACACAAGTACCCCAAAGCCTTTCTTTTTTGAAATCATTATAATTTATGCCTAGCGGGTTTAATCGGATCTTACTTTTATCTGATTTTGTGCTCAGAACAGGATTGTCGGCCCACTTCGTTGCGCCGACTTCTTACGAGGGGGCGTACAATTTAATTGAAGATTTGTAATTGATTTTGAAATACTAATGGATAATTCAGTCCCTTTGATTTGTTATTCCAATCATGGGCATAATCTGCCCGTCTCTTGCACCAAACACTGCAAAAATGGACAAAACTGCAATTTCGGACAATGCTTTATTTACCTTACATTACAGAATGGTTACAGATTATCTTAAAAGCTTCAAATAATATGAAACCATCATCACTAAAAAAATCTGCTTCAAAAATAGCAGCCCCGTCTAGCGCGAGTGTTTTTCTCAGACTGACATTAGCGGCAAGCCTAATTCCAACCGCACGAACAAAGATTACAAGGCACTATTAAAATTCAAAAATGGAAAAGGACGAACTTGAAAATAGAATAAAGGAATTGGAACTCGAATTGAGATTGCTGAAATCAGGTAAAGTCGAATCACCATTACTTGAAAATGAATCATCAATTTATTATGCAGGTGCAGACCCTTCAGAGCACAAAAAGGCCGAGAATGTATTAAAAGAAAGTGAAGAAAAGTTTAAATTAATTTTCGAAAAAAGCATAGCACCTATAATTGTTGCTGATGATAAAGGAAATTATTTAGAAGTAAATAAAGCAGCAGCAGAAATATTTGAATATTCGATTAATGAACTGATTGGTATGAATGTTGGCGATTTAATTACAACCAGCAATCCCAATGCCGTTGTGCAATATGAAGAATATATTAAAAAAGGTGAAGAAATAGGCGAATTTGGTTTTATATCTAAAAAGGGTACTACTAAAATAGTTCAATACCAGGCAGTACGGATAAAACCAGATTTTAATTTGAGTATTCTGATGGATGTTTCCGAACAAAAACATACATCCCAATATGCCCGTAGTTTAATTGAAGCGAGCTTAGATCCTCTTGTTACCATAAGTGCAAATGGAAAAATAACAGATGTGAATGAAGCATCAATAAAAGTGACGGGAGTTGAACGTGAAAAATTGATTGATACCGATTTCTCCAATTATTTTACTGAACCGCAAAAAGCACAAGAGGGTTATCAGCAGGTCTTTGAAAAAGGTTTTGTGGCTGATTATCCCCTAACGATAAAACATAAAAATGGAAATTTGACAGATGTGTTATACAATGCTTCTGTTTATAAAGATGATAAAGGCAATGTTCTTGGGGTTTTTGCAGCAGCACGAGATATTACCGCACGCAAAAAGGCAGAAGAAAAAATAAAAGAAAGTGAAGTTGAAGTAAGGAAAATAAAGGAACAATTAGAACTAAGTATTACAGCAGGAAAAATAGGGGTATGGTATTGGGATGTAAAAAATGATTTACTTTATTGGAGCAAGGAACAACATGAAATTTACGGTTTCAACAATTCGGAAACTGTAACAAGTTCAGCACAATTCAATGATCTTATTGTATCAGGGGATTTACAGCGTATTCAAGACGACCAAGGTGAAGGCAATAAATTGGAGCATGAATATGATTTTCAGATTAATAGAAAAAATGATGGCGAATTAAGATGGATAAAATCCAGAGCAAAAAATACATTCGACTCTCAAGGCGTACTTCAATATATTTCCGGTGTTAACATAGATATAACTGAACAGAAGTTGTTTGAAGGAAAATTGATTGAAGCAAAGACAGCTGCAGAAAATGCGGCTAAGTCCCGTCAACAGTTTTTATCTAACATGAGCCACGAAATTCGTACACCACTAAATTCCATTTTAGGGTTTACAAATGTGTTATTGAAAACTGAATTAGGGCTACAACAAAAAGAATTTCTCGAAGCTATAAATACCAGTGGCAAGTCTTTAAACCTGCTTATAAATGATATACTTGATTTGGCAAAAGTAGATGCCGGTAAAATGACATTTGAAACTAAACCCTTTGAAATTCGGAAGTCAATAGCAGCACTATTACATTCTTTTGACATGAAAATAAGAGAAAAGAATTTAGAACTTGTTGAAGTATATGAAAGCAAAATACCACCTGTATTGGTGGGAGATTCATTGAGACTAAATCAAATTATCTTAAATCTTATAAGCAATGCCGTAAAATTTACTCACAAAGGAAAAATTAAACTTACTATTAAATTACTGAACGAAGACAAAGAAAATTTGACCATTGAATTTGAAGTTTCCGATTCAGGAATTGGCATTGCTGACAATAAATTAAATTCCATTTTTAATCTTTTTGAACAGGCCGAAATCAACACATCAAATTCTTATGGAGGCACAGGGTTGGGGCTTTCTATTGTAAAGCAATTAGTAGAAGCTCAAGGAGGAAGTGTTAGTGTAAAAAGTAAACTTGGTGAAGGTTCTGCATTTAGCTTTATACTGCCTTTTATTAAAGCAAATTTAAAACTTGAAGAAGAAATTATTCGAGTGAACCCCGTTTTAGAAATTAAAAACCTACGGGTATTAGTGGCCGAAGATGTAGCATTAAATCAATTACTAATTAAGATGATACTGAATGATTTTGGATTTGAGCATGAAATAGTAGGCAATGGAAAATTGGCAATTGAAAAAATGCAAACCAATACTTATGATATTATTTTGATGGATTTACAAATGCCAGAAATGAACGGTTTTGAGGCAACAGAATATATACGTAAAACATTGAAATCTCACATTCCAATCATTGCATTGACAGCAGATGTAACTACGGCGGACGTTACTAAATGTAAAGAATTTGGAATGGATAGTTACATTTCCAAACCAATAGATGAGAAATTGCTGTACAATAAAATAGTTGAATTAGTAAGGTAAGGTTTTCTTATTTCAATTTTTATCTATTTTCTAAAATAAGCTTGCATTTTCTTATTTTTTATTTCATAATTTTGAATAAAGATGAAATAAGGCACTTGAAACATCTCCCTTATTTCAATTTAGGAGGATAATATGAAGAACAAGCCATCAAGAAGCGGTCATTACGAAACCTTCGGCGAGCATGAGCATTTTGTGCCAAGCCGCTTGCCCCCTGTTCCAAGTATCGAACTGGATAAGGAACTGTTAGAGTTATATGGCGAAGCCATGCAGAGCTTGGGCAAGTTTGCCGAAGCCCAGAGCCGCTTACCCAGCAAGAGGCAGTTCCTTGATGTCTATGTGGCAAAGGAAGCCGTTTATACCTGCCAGATAGAGAACATCAACACAACGCTTACGCAGATTCTTGATTACAACCCAAAGCAGAAAACCGAGAACAAGGATGTGCAAGAGGTCTTGAACTATATAAATGCCCTACAACATGGCATTCACTTATTGCGTGAAAAAAGCCTGCCGATTTCTTCAAGGCTTATCAGGGAATGCCATGCAAAGCTTTTATCGGGTGTGCGTGGAGAAAGCAAAAGCCCAGGGCAATATAGGAAAGTGCCTGTATTTGTTGGCAGCCTAGTTCCACCACCTGCCCACTATGTGGAAAACCTGATTGCCGACTTGGAAAAGTTTATCAATGAGGACACAGCAATACTGCCTCTGATTAAAACAGGTCTTGCCCATGTGCAATTTGAAACCATACACCCATTTTTGGATGGCAATGGCCGTATCGGAAGGTTGCTTCTGGTGATGATGCTGCTGGATTACGGCATTATTAATGAGCCAGTACTTTATCCGTCTTTCTACTTCATGAAATACCGCAGCGAATATTACGACAGGCTGGAAGCAGTAAGGACAAAATCCGATTATGAAGGCTGGATAAAATTCTATTTGCGTGGCGTAAGAGCCTCTGCGGAAGATATTGTAAAAAGGGCTTGGGCGATTGATACATTGCTTGAAGACTGCACTCGCAAAATTGAAACAGAGCCATTACGCAGCCATGCGAATGCCAACATTGTACTAGAGCAGCTTTGCCATACGCCAGTGCTAACAATAAACGATGTGGTTGAATTAACAGGCAGTGCCTACAACACGGCACAGAAGCTTGTAACTTCATTAGTTAACCTTGGGGTATTGGAGCAGGACAAAGATATACAACGCAACAAAACCTACACGTTCAAAAAATACCTCGATATACTGGAAAAGGAATTCACAGGATAGATAGCGTTGTTATTTTTTTTTAATGCATGTGAAAATATTTTTTAACCTAGAATTACTATAAGTGCTTTTTTTGATCCGCACTCATAAGTTTTTTTGGTTTGCTAATCGCAAAATTTACCATTTTAGAGCCTTACAATTTTTTGTTATTCTTTAAAACAATTTTTATTTTAAAAAATAAAAGTGCCCAGAACAGGACTGTCGGCCCACTTCGTTGTGCTTACTTCCAAATGGGGGGCGTATACAAGCAAATTCACATTTGAACAGGATTGTCGGTTTCACTTCGTTGCGCCTACTTCCAAAGGGGGGGCGTACCCAAAAGCCTCGCGTCGCCGAAGGCGCCGCTGCTTTCTTATTTCCTCAACCTTACGCGATTAAATTCGCGACGGTCTCGAAAATAAGAAAGCCCCGAGTAATACTCGGGGCTTTTGTGCCCAGAACAGGAATCGAACCTGCACTACCTTGCGATAACCAGATTTTGAGTCTAGCGCGTCTACCAATTCCGCCATCTGGGCTTGTTGGGTTGCAATATTAGGTCAACATTCGAAAATAGCCAAATAATTGTAAGATCCCTTTGGGTTTTCTAATAACCAATAACTCAATAACTGAGTAACTGATCCTCGATCCGATCGAGGTACTTTTTCTTGAAATAGTAATCTTTTACTTGCAGCAGTTCTTTTTCGGAACTAATACCCTCTTTAAAATTTGCAATAATCGACTCCACAGACTCATAAATATTTTTTTGAAGTTGGTTTAATTCTGTTTCAACTAGTTTAATGGCGGCTTTGTCTGTCGGATCCAACTCCATCACATGTTCATTTAATTCCATTACTTCCATCAAAAAATGAGAAGGCAAGCTGTATTTTTCATCTTCTTCTAAAAGCCCTTTTAATTGAAGCAAGTATTTAATAGTTGCGTCTTTATCTTGAAATATTTTATATGCATGATTAATTTGTGCAGACATAGCCAATGCTTCATCCTTTTCAAATTCGGCTGCACCACCAAAAAAGTCTGGATGATATTGGCGACTCAATGCATAGAATTTTTTTTTAACAAAACTCAAATCTGGTAAAAAGTTGATGGGAATTGTATAGAGTTCAAAATAATTCATAAATGCAAAAATAATCATTCATTCTTCAATTAGTACTATTAAACCTCATAACAGCGATTTTTGTACATATCCTAACAAAATAGCTTTTAACATTTGTATCTTGCTGCAAATATAAACAATGCTTATTATAGGATTGATAAGAGAAGGAAAAGTGCCGGCAGACAATCGTGTTGCCTTAACACCTGCTCAATGTAAATGGTTGCTTAAGAATTTTGAGGATATCGATGTTAAAGTTCAACCATCCCCTAATAGATGTTATAAAGATGCAGAATATATTCATGCAGGTATCACTGTAACTGATGATTTACAAGATTGCAATTTATTGTTAGGGATTAAAGAATTACCGATCTCTCAAATAATTCCGAATAAGCGATACATGTTTTTTTCGCATACCAAAAAAATGCAGGCAACCAATAAAGCAATGATGCAGGCACTGGTAAAAAATAATATTACGTTTATAGATTACGAGTGTTTAGAACATAAGGATGGTCAAAGAATTATTGGGTTTGGCTTTTTTGCTGGCATTGTTGGTGCACATAATGGTATCATGGCTTATGGAAAAAGAATGGGGCAATTTGATTTAGCGAGAGTACATACCATAAAAGACTATCGTGAATTGATTCATACTTATTTTGGCTTGAAATTGCCTCCTATAAAAATTGCTGTAACTGGAAGTGGGAGAGTTGCTCATGGAATTGTGGAGATCATGAACTTAATGGATGCGCAAGAAGTGGAGCCGGAAGATTTTCTTACTCGACCATTTGATTATCCGGTATATGTGCAATTAAAAGGAGCCAATTTGTACAAGCATCGTGTTACTGGTAAATATTCAAGAGAACATTTTCACTTGCATCCGAAAGAATATGGTTGCTTATTCAACCGATATATAGCCCAAACCGATATATTGATGAATGGAATTTATTGGACCAATGAAATGCCTCGGTTATTTACAATAGATGAATTTAAAAGTACTGAATTCCAGATCCAAACAATCGCAGATATAACCGATGATAAAAATGGGAGTGTGCCATGTAATCTGGGTGATGGTACAATTGAAGATCCAGTTTATGGAATCAACAAAATCACCGGAGAGAAAATACTTGCTTATGACAAAGATGGGGTTGATATTATGGCTGTTGGCAATTTGCCGAATGAATTACCTAGAGACGCAAGCCGTTATTTTGGGGAACAACTGATTAAATATATCTTAAATGATATTCGACAAGGTGGATCTGATTTAATTCAAAACGCAACAATTTTAGATAATGGAAAGCTCACTCCCAAATTTGAGTACCTCGGCGAATATGCTTACAGTTGATCATTGAATCGAGATCAATTATTTCAATAAGTTTTTTACTTCGTTCAATTTCATTAATGCTTCTACTGGAGTTAATTGATTGATATCTATTGAGGATAACATAGTTCTGATATCATTAAAAGTCTCAGAATGAGCATCAAAAATAGACAGTTGAACTTTAGGAGTATTAATGTGGTTAATTCCATCGGTAATTAATTCTTTACCATCTTCCTTCACGTGCTGTTGTTCTAATTGTTTTAGAATTTCATTAGCCCTGTCAATCAAACTATTGGGCATACCAGCCATTTTAGCTACTTGTATACCAAAACTATGTGTGCTGCCTCCTGGAGCCATTTTGCGTAAGAAAATGATCTTATTGGCTACTTCTTTATGGGTGATGTGGAAGTTTTTTACGCGTGGAAGTATTTCTTCTAATTCATTGAGTTCATGATAATGTGTAGCAAAAAGTGTTTTAGGCGCAAATGCAGTTTCATGAATAAATTCTACCATACTCCAGGCTATAGAAATACCATCATAAGTAGCAGTGCCTCTTCCAATTTCATCTAATAAAATTAAACTCCTGGTAGACATATTATTAATAATGCTTGCAGTTTCATTCATCTCCACCATAAAAGTAGATTCGCCTCCACTTAAATTATCAGAAGCACCCACTCTTGTAAAAATCTTATCTGTCAATGGAATGCTCGCTGATGCAGCAGGTACAAAGCTTCCCATATGTGCCATTAAAGTGATTAATGCAGTTTGACGTAATACTGCACTCTTACCACTCATATTTGGCCCTGTAAGAATAATTACTTGTTGATTTGTCGGGTCTAATACAATATCATTTGCCACATAAACATCATCTGCCGCTAAATGTTGTTCAATCACTGGATGTCTGCCTTCGGATATGGCTAATTGTAATCCTTCGTGTAATACAGGCTTTTTGTAATTGAATTTTTTAGCATTGTTGGCAAAACAAATCAAACAATCTAGTGTACCCAATAAATGTCCATTCACTTGAATGGGGGCAATGAATTCTTGTAGTGTAAGTATTAGTTGGTTATAAATTTCCAATTCAATACTTAAAATTTTATCTTCTGCTCCGATGATTTTCTCTTCGTACTCTTTTAATTCTGGAGTAATATATCTTTCCGCATTACTCAATGTTTGTTTTCGGATCCAATCTGTTGGCACTTTGGATTTATGAGAATTGGTCACTTCTAAATAATAACCAAATACATTATTGAAACTAATTTTAAGGGAATTGATGCCAGTTCTTTCTGCTTCTCTTTGTTGTATTTCAATTAGATATTCTTTTCCGCCAGTGGCAATTTTTCTTAACTGGTCCAGCTCTTCATGAATTCCGTTTTGAATGATGCCTCCTTTGTTGGTCATTACAGGAGGTGTTTCTATGATAGTAGCTTTTATTTTTTCTACTATGTCGAAACACTCATTCAATGCAACTGCTAAATTTTGTAAATAAGTATTCTTGCAATTTATCAAAGCCTGTTTAATAATGCTGGTTTGTTCTAAACCCTTTGCCAAATGCATTATTTCTCTTGGATTGATTTTTTTCAATGAAATTTTGCTGACCAGTCTTTCAACGTCTCCACAAATTTTAATTGATTGAGCTAAGTCATTTTGCAATTGCATATCGAGTAATAAATGCTCAACAGCATCTAATCGTTCATTGATCTTTGAAATATCTTTTAATGGAAAGATCATCCACCTTTTGATCATTCTTGCTCCCATAGGGCTAACCGTTTGATCCAAGACCTGTAACAAACTAGTGTGTTGATCGATGCCAGTTGGAAGTAATTCTAAGTTCCGAATAGTAAAACGATCCATCCATAAAAAATCATCTCTCTCTATTCGTTGAATAGCAGTGATATGTTGCAGATTCGGATGTTCTGTTTCTTTGAGGTAATATAATATTGCTCCCGCTGCAATGATCGATTCGGAAAGCCCTTCAATACCAAATCCTTTTAAAGAATGTGTTTGAAAATGTTTCAATAAACTTTCTGTAGCAAAAGCTTCATCAAAAATCCAAGACTCCATGGTATAAGTATAAAACTTAGTGCCATAGCTTTCTTTAAATTGCTTTTGATAACTTTTTTGAAAAATAATTTCAGCTGGCTGTAAACTCTGCAATAACTTATCAATGTATTCTTGATTGCCTTGTGCAACAAAAAATTCACCCGTTGAAATATCCAGTAATGCAATTCCTGTTTGCTCATCGGTGTAATGAATTGCTGCTAAAAAATTATTGGTTTTGTGTTCTAGTAATTTATCGTTGGTTGCAACCCCTGGTGTAACCATTTCGGTAACACCTCTTTTTACAATTCCTTTTACATTTTTGGGATCTTCCAGCTGATCGCAAACGGCAACCCTATATCCTGCTTTTACCAGTTTGTGTAAATAAGTATCAACTGAATGGTGCGGAAAGCCGGCCAATTCGCTGGAAGCTGCTGCTCCATTATTGCGCTTAGTTAGTGTAATACCTAAAACCCTGGATGCAATGATGGCATCTTCTCCAAATGTCTCATAAAAATCACCTACCCTAAATAACAGAACAGCATCAGGATATTTTTGTTTAATAGCCCGATGCTGTTGCATTAGTGGTGTATCGTTGCCTTTAGCCATGGGCAACAAATATAAGGATGCCAATGAACCCTAGCAGTACCGCTCACTTATTGTGGAAAAGTATCTATAGTGGCTGGTCTATCTTGGTGTTACGGCTCTTGGTTTAGGCATTTCTTTTCTAGGTAATTTGCTATCTCTTTGAGCGGCATTGTAAACAAATGATGCTACAATTGTTGCCATTTGTTTCAGATCGGCTTCAATCAAATGATCATAGACATCCATATTGCTATGGTGTGTTCTTGTATCGTATTCAATCGGATCTTGTATGAACTGAAAACCTGGTAAACCAACTCCATCAAAGGATTGATGATCTGTTCCTCCAGTATTGCTTATGGTAACTGTTGAAGCACCAAGATCTTTAAATGGAGCCAGCCATTGACTAAAAATGTTCCTACAAGCTTCGTTTCCTTGTAAATAAATTCCTCTGATCTTTCCTGTACCATTATCAATATTAAAATAGCCAGAAAATTGTTCATGAGCAGTTGTAGTCTGCATTGTTACAGGGTCGGCAAAATTGTTTTTTACATATCCTCTGGAGCCCAATAAGCCTTGTTCTTCTCCACTCCATAAACCAATTCGAATCGTTCTTTTTGTTTCTACTCCTAAAGTTTTTAAAATTCGCATCACTTCCATCATTACGGAAGAGCCAGATGCGTTGTCTGTTGCTCCGGTTCCTGTTTGCCATGAATCTAAGTGCGCACCAATCATTACCACTTCATCTTTTAATATCGGGTCTGTGCCAGGAATTTCTGCTATCACATTATACCCTTGTAAATCTTTTGTATAAAACTTTGTTTTTACTTCTGTATCTAATTTTACAGTTGTTCCTGATTTTACCAATCGTAATATGGTATTAAAATCTTCTATACCTATTACCATATCCAATACATTTTCTGGGTCAGCACCTTTATAGGCTCCTCCACCTTGAGCAAAAATGGTTCCATCATGACTTCTAATTCCTCCAGAACTGATCATTCCAATTGCTCCTTCCGATTTAGCCATTTCTTTCAATAATATACCGATTCTTTGTGCTGCTCCACCTCTTTGTTGTGCAGTTGCCTGTTGTTGTCTTCGTTGTTGAGCTGTATCAACTGGTCTTGCCGGAGCCATTTGAGTGGCCGCCATTTTAGCCAGTTCTTCTTCCGTATAACGAACTGCATCTGGTTTGAATGTATGATTATAAGCAACAGATTGATCCATTAAAATCAATTTCCCTTTTAGCTGGCCACGATATTTTTCTAATTCTGTAGTGTCTTTTACACTAATCAATATGATTTCTGCAGATTTTAATCCTTTGGTTCCGCTTGTCCATGTTTTAGGATAAGCCAACAATGGTTTATAATAGGGTGCTGTTATGGCCAAATAACTTTTTTCTAATTCCCAGCCTTTGCCAAATTCTCCCCAGGGGTCGAGTGTAGCTTTTTGTAAACCCCATCCAGCAAGGGTTTCTTTGGCATAATTAGCAGCTCTGAAATAGCCTGGTGAATTGGTAAGCCTATTGCCACTTTTATCTGTCAGATTGAATGCAATCTCCATCACTTTTGAATTCTCTAAACCCTCTTTTCTAATTTTTTGAATCATATTGAGGTCTATTTTTTCTTCTTGTGAAAGAGAAAAAAATGGACTAGCCAAAGCCAATGCGAGTAGATAGCTGGTTGCTTTTTGCATAATTATTTGTTTAAATGAATGGAGTTAAATTAGCATATTTGTAGAACAAATTGAAAAAGATTATTTAATTGGATGGATTTAACTTTGCAGCATGCGAAAGTGGAATATGGATGAATTGGGTAGAAAGTCTATCACTGAGTTTAAGCAAGCCGGTAAGACCCCCATTATTGTGGTTTTGGATAATATCAGGAGCATGCACAATGTGGGCAGTATCTTTAGAACCGCAGATGCATTTTTGATTGAATCGATTTATATATGTGGATATACGCCCAAGCCTCCTCACAGGGATATTAATAAAACGGCCTTGGGTGCTACCGAAACGGTTGATTGGAAGTATTTTTCCAATACCATTGATGCAGTGGATCATTTAAAAGCAGAAGGGTATCATGTTTATTCAGTTGAACAAGCAGAAGGGAGTATTTCTTTGGAAAATGGAGATTTTAAGCACCCGAAAAATGCGTTGATTTTTGGGAATGAAGTGGAAGGTGTAAACAGTGCTGTATTAGATGCTTCAGATGGATGCATTGAAATTCCTCAGCTGGGTTCAAAACATTCTTTGAATGTTTCAGTGTCTGTAGGAATAGTTTTGTGGAAATTGATAGAAGCAACAATTAAAAAATAAGTTCATTTTATAAATTTTTTTCTTTGCCTAGTATTAAAAATTATTTAAGTCTCATAAAATTCTCACACACCATTTTTGCGATGCCATTTGCTATGATTGGTTTTTTTATTGCCATTCCTCATGCCATGGTACCAACACGTTATACGGATGTTTTATCTTTTGGTAGAATGAGAGTTTTCACTTCCTCATTTATTATTGGGAAGCTATTTTTAGTAATCATTTGTATGGTTACTGCTAGGAGTGCAGCAATGGCATTCAATCGTTACCTGGATCGTCATTTTGATGCTAAAAATCCCAGAACAGCCATTCGCGAAATTCCTGCTGGAATATTATCTGCAGAAAGTGCATTGCTATTTGTTATAGTGAATTGTATATTATTTATAACGGCAACTTATTTTATCAATTCTATTTGCTTTTATCTTTCTCCTGTTGCGTTATTCGTAATTCTGTTTTATAGTTTCACCAAAAGGTTTACTGCGCTTTGTCATTTGGTACTTGGCGTTGGATTGTCTTTAGCACCTATTGGGGCTTATTTGGCCGTTACAGGATATTTTAATTGGTTGCCTATTTTGTTTTCGATGGCAGTTATTTTTTGGGTGAGCGGATTTGATATTATTTATGCCATGCAAGATGTAGATTTTGATCAATCCGAACATTTATATTCTATTCCAGGCATGCTCGGAAAAGCTCGTGGTTTAAGGGTTTCCGAGTTGTTGCATGTGTTAAGTAGTGTTTGTATTATTGTTGCTGGTTTTGCGGGAAATTTTCATTGGTTGTATTGGATTGGCGTGATTGTATTTATAGGCATGCTCGTATATCAGCACTTATTGGTAAAGCCAAACGACTTGAGTAAAGTAAATATCGCCTTTATGACTGCAAATGGAATTGCAAGCGTTGTATTTGGCATTATTGTGATCACCGCTGTATTCTTACAATACGGTTGGTAAAAAAAATAAAATGGCTAGAATTATTTGTATTGATTATGGTGGAAAAAGAACAGGATTAGCTGTGACTGATCCGTTTAAAATGATTGCTACAGCCTTAACTACTATTTCATCAAAGGAGCTGATTCCTTTTCTAGAGAATTATTTTAAAGTAGAAGAAGTTGAATTAATACTGATAGGAGAGCCGCTCAATTTAGATGATTCTGCCACCCATGCAACTCCCTTGGTGGCAGCTGCTATTAAAAAGCTTGCCAAGGCTTTTCCACAGATCCCCATTCAAAAAGTAGATGAACGATATACCTCTAAAATGGCTGTTCGGGCAATGATCGATATGGGTATGAAAAAGAAGGATCGAAGGGATAAGGCCAATATCGACCAAATAGCCGCTACCATTATGCTTCAGGAGTATTTACAACAGATTGGTTAGCCCATTTTGTTATTGTAGCAGTTTGGACTTAGTTTTGCTGATTCATCCAATTAAAGTATAATGATTCTTTCTATTGTTGCATATGGTGCTCCAGTTCTCAGAAAAGTGAGTAAACCAATTGATGCCTCTTATCCAAATTTCGACGCTTTTTTGGCCGA
The DNA here is from genome assembly GCA_040403975.1 of Sediminibacterium sp. Lineage (GTDB taxonomy): Bacteria > Bacteroidota > Bacteroidia > Chitinophagales > Chitinophagaceae > Sediminibacterium. The sequence continues at coordinate 129,108 of JBBAJS010000008.1, read as the reverse complement.
TATGTGGGAAACCATGTATTCCAGTAATGGGGTTGGCTTGGCAGCTCCACAAGTAAATAAAGACATTCGATTGTTTGTAGTAGACAGTGAGCAGATTTTCGAAAATATGGAAGAGGAAGAGAAGAAAGTGTATGATGATGGTCCAGGTATCAAGAAGGTTTTCATCAACGCCGAAATAATTGAAACACATGGAGAAGATTGGGCATATAATGAAGGATGCTTGAGTATTCCAAAAATAAGGGAAGATATCATGCGTGCAGAACGAGTAACACTTCGTTACATGGACGAAAAATTCAATGAGTTCACAGAAACATTTTCTGGAATAACTGCTCGGGTAATTTTACATGAATACGATCATATTGAAGGCAAATTATTCATCGATTACTTAAAACCATTGCGCAAGAAAATGTTGCAGGGTAAATTAAATGACATCAGTAAGGGAAAAATTAAAGTGGATTATAAAATGAGCTTTGCTAAATGATCAAATGCCTATTTGCCTTTCTACTTATTTTATCAAGCACTGAAATAATTGCACAAGATACTACCGTAATAATCGATGAGAAACGATTTACATTGGCAGAAGTAGTTGTACGCAATAATTTCGATTATAAACATTTGCTGGAACAAATAAAAGAAGATACTACATTTTATAAAGCTTTCAGAAACTTGCGGATATTGGGTTATAGCTCTTATAACGATATTCAAATGCTCGATAAAAAAGGAGTTGTGAAAGCCTCTTTATACAGTAAGACCAGACAAAACAGAGTAGGTGGGTGCAGAACAATGGATGTGCTGGAAGAAAAGGTCACTGGAGATTTTTATGACGACAAAAAAAACTATAATTATACAACGCCTGAATTATATGCTTCTTTATTTTTTACAAAAGGAACCATCTGCGGAGAAAATAATATTGTAAAAGGAAAGAACACTACCACCACTAATAAGAAAGGAATTGAAAAGCACAAGGAGCAATTAAAAATGTTGTTTTTTAATCCTGGGAAAAAGATATCTGGAATTCCGTTCATTGGTGATAAACTTGATTTGTACGATAATAACGCCCATAAATTGTATGAGTATAAATTAGATATACAAGAATTTAAGGGGGCGCTTTGCTATGTGTTCAGTATCAAGCCAAAAGAAGAATTAGGATTTTTAAAGAACGATCAAATTGTAGTAGATCAAATGGAAACCTGGTTCGATATGAAATCCATGGAAGTATTGGCTAGAAATTATTCTTTAAGCTACAAAGCAGGAGTCTATGATTTTGACGTTAGTATGAATGTAGAAATGACCAGGGTAGGGGATTTAATTGTCCCGAAAATTCTTAGGTATAGAGGCAATTGGGATGTGATTTTTAAAAAAAGGGAAAGAGCTATTTTTACTGCAACATTATTTGATTTCAAAAAATAATCAGAATAGGGCAAAAAAAACAGAAAGCACTCGAAAGTACTTTCTGTATAGGGCAGGGATTAAAATCTGCTTATAAACCAATTTTTCTGCCCGGTAGGGTACGGGTCTTCTTATCACTCATGTTGACATCAGCCAACTTAACTACTAATTTAACTTCGGCAATATTGCCTGAAGGTCCAGCTGAAGCTCTGTACACTCCTTTGTCGTAAGGAACTTCAACGGTTCCATTGTCCCAATTGTTTCCAGAAATCACAAATCTGTCATCACCTTCCGCCGGAACAAATAAGAATGAATTGCCATTTTCGAAACTCACCCTGATTCCATTTTGATCAGCCGATTCTACTATGCCTGGTGTGTATGCTGGTATAATAATTTCGTTGATTTTTTTACCGTTGGTGAACTTGACTGTACCAGAAGAAACTTCAGCTTTGGTACTGTCCATATTTCTGGTAAGAATCATTTTCCCATCAATATAAAATTGTACACGCTTTGTATCAACATTAAATGCTGCCAGTTTCATTTGCAGCTCTCTAGAGAAAGCAACAAATTGACTTTTATCTATTGTTGGTGTAGCGGGTGCGTAGGCGTTATTTGCATTAGCATTGTTCTGGGGGGTACTGCTCTTTAAGTATCCCTTTGAACTAGAACTGTGTTTTCCGCTTGAACAGCTGGATAAAACAATTACAATTGCTAGTACAATGCCTGTTTGTAAACGAGACATAGTTTTCATTTTTTTTGTACGGATCGAACAATAATCAATTTAAAAAGCGATAATTCCTTTACCTACAGAGTCTTCTGTTAGGCTGGTCGCACATAGTGGATTGGACAAGCTTACGGAGATTCAGGGTATTGGATTATCAACACCTTAAAATTCGTCATTTTATTAATACACTGAATAAATTATGTTCTTTTATGTCATTCTAAAAAACATAAAACTCATTGATGAATGTGTAAAATATATGTTATAAATGTTTGTATTTCAATAACTTACGATATTTTTTTCAACTTTTTTTTTGTTGTTAATTATTTTAAAATTCACTACAAGTTTGTATAAGTTATTATTCCTGTTGGCTATAATTGTCCATTTTTTGTATGAGTTTATTGATCATTTCAAAGGTATTTATCAAGTTTGATCTTTCTTTTCTAGATAACTGATTATAGTTTCCAGTTATGGTAGTTTTAAACCACTCCCATAAGAGCAATTCCCATTCTTTAGGATTGGCAAAATCAAAAAATTGTGTCAACTCTTGTTCTAAAGCAGTAGGTTGTTTTTTCATCAATTAAAATTTGGAATAAAAAATAGATGCACGCTTTTTTTTGCGACTATATGTATCAGTAATTTGTTTCCCAAGCACCGTTAAATAAAAACAAATTCAGGTATTTGCCGTATTGCTATAACTGTGATTCTTTATTTTCTTCGCAAAACAATGACACAATTTCAATGAAACAATTGGCAATAAAATAAATTCATCTACTTTTTTCTAACGTATTTATACCTAATGAGATTAATGGATCGCTTATATCGTTATTTAGCTCAACATGATATTAGTGCTTATGCGTTTGAGCATACCTGTGGATTGTCTAATGGATATTTAGGAAAGCAATTAAAAGGCAAAGGAAATATTGGATCTGCTGTAATAGAAAAAATTAAAATGCATTATCCCGATTTGAATATCCACTGGCTGGTTACAGGTCAGGGTAGTATGAAGGCAGATGTTTATGATATACCTCATTTGGAAGAAGTGAATCAGCTTCAGGAAGAGAGTAAAACATATATTCATGTGCAGGCAACATTGATACAATCATTGCAAAAACAAATTCAACAATTAGAACAAACAATTGCTGATGAAGAATCAATCATATATTATTTAGAAAAATCAATTCAATGAATTTGGCTAAAAAAAGCCCAACTAATTTTTAGCTGGACTTTTTTAAAATGGATTATTTTATTAAGCATTATTCTGCATAAGAAGAAACTGGCTCGCAAGTACAAATAAGATTTCTATCTCCATGTGTATTGTTTACTCTCGCAACACTTGGCCAGAATTTATTTAGGGTTACATAATACAAAGGAAAAGCCGCTTCCTGCCTTGTATAAGAATGTTTCCATTCGTCTGCGCAAATGACTGCCTGAGTATGGGGTGCATTTTTCAATGCATTATCTAATTTGTCTGAAGTTCCGTTTTCTATTGCTTTGATCTCATCATAAATAGCAATCATGGCATCACAAAAACGATCTAATTCTGCTTTGTCTTCACTTTCTGTTGGTTCTATCATGATTGTTCCCGGTACCGGAAAACTCATAGTTGGCGCGTGAAATCCATAATCAATTAAACGCTTTGCAACATCATCTACTTCTACTCCTGCAGTTTGTTTAAATGGTCGTAAATCAACAATGAATTCATGTGCACAAGTGCCATTTTTGCCAGTATATAATATTGGGTAAAATTTCTCCAATCTTGCTTTCATATAGTTGGCATTCAAAATGGCATATTCAGTGGCCATTCTTATTCCATCATAACCAAGCATTTTGATATACGCATAACTAATCAGTAATATACTTGCAGAACCAAATGGTGCTGCACTAACAGCCAATTCATCGTTTGTGTAACCCATTAAGTGACCTGGTAAAAAAGGAGCTAGTTTATCATTTACACAAATAGGCCCCATTCCCGGTCCACCACCACCATGCGGAATGGCAAATGTTTTATGTAAATTAAGATGACATACATCTGCCCCAATCATTCCAGGGCTGGTTAATCCAACTTGAGCATTCATGTTGGCTCCATCCATGTATACCAAGCCTCCATTTTCATGAATGGTGTTACAAATATCTTTTATGGTTTCTTCAAATACACCATGAGTAGAAGGGTAAGTTACCATCAGTCCACCTAAAGTGTCTTTGTATTGAATGGCTTTGCTTTGTAAATCTGCCAGATCAATATTTCCTGCATCATCACACTTTACTACTACTACTTTAAATCCGGCCATTACAGCACTTGCAGGATTAGTTCCGTGTGCACTTATAGGAATCAATACAATATTCCTATGAAGTTCATTTCTATGCTGGTGATAGGCTCTAATGGTTAATAATCCTGCATACTCGCCTTGTGCACCACTATTCGGTTGTAAACTACAAGCTGTAAATCCTGTAACAGCACATAAAAACTGATTGAGTTCAGAAAGAATTTGTTGATAGCCTTCCGTTTGATTCATTGGAACAAAAGGATGCAGCCCTCCAAACTCTGGCCAGCTAACTGGTATCATTTCAGTCGCCGCATTCAATTTCATGGTACAGCTTCCTAAGCTGATCATGCTGGTATTCAAAGAAAGATCTTTGTTTTCTAGTTGCTTGATATAGCGCATCATCTGGCTTTCGCTATGATGAGTCTTGAATACTGGATGTGCTAAATAGGTACTTGTTCTTGTTAATTCAGCAATAATAGCAGTTGAATTTGCAAGGATTGAATCTGTAGTGATTCTTTTGCCAGTGCTTTTTTCTGTTACTGTTTCAAATATTTTTAAAATAGTATCAGCATCTTCAATAGAAGTTGTTTCATCAATACTTATTCCAATAGTTCCATCTTCGAAATAGCGAAAATTAGTATGGTATTGTTCGGCAACTGTTTTGGTTTTTGACGCATCAACTCCACTAATATGTAAAGTGTCGAAAAAGCTTTTATTGTTTTGAGTTAATCCAAGCTGTGTCAGTGATTGAGCAACTGCATTGGCAATTAAATGAACTCTTTGAGCTATGTTTTTCAAACCTTCTGCACCATGGTAAACTGCATACATGGCGGCCATGTTGGCCAATAATGCCTGAGCAGTACAAATATTAGAAGTGGCTTTTTCTCTTTTAATGTGTTGCTCTCTTGTTTGTAAAGCCATTCTCAATGCACGGTTGCCTTGTGCATCTATACTCACTCCAATTAATCTTCCTGGCATTCCTCTTTTAAAATCGTCATTGGTTGCGAAGAATGCGGCGTGAGGTCCACCATAGCCCATTGGCACGCCAAATCTCTGTGCTGAACCTATGGCAACATCAGCTCCTAATTCTCCTGGAGGTGTTAATAGTGTTAATGCCAATAAATCTGTAGCCATAATTACATAAGCTCCTGCATCATGCACTTTATTAATAAATCCACGATAATCATTCACCGATCCATTATTGGCTGGGTATTGAAGTATAGCACCAAAGTAAGTTGAATCTATAGAGGCTGTTAAATAATCTCCAGTTACAATTTCAATTCCAATAGGAGCAGCTCTGGTGATTAATACCAACTTTGTTTGAGGAAAAATTTGCTCATCAACAAACAATTTCGGCTTGGTGATATTATCGGTTTTATTGGCTTGATGAAATAACATAGCCATGGCTTCTGCAGCTGCAGTTGCTTCATCTAATAAAGAAGCATTGGCCATTGGTAAACCAGTAAGGTCAGTTACCAAAGTTTGAAAGTTCAATAAGCTTTCTAATCTTCCTTGAGAAATTTCGGCTTGGTAAGGAGTATATTGAGTGTACCATCCTGGATTTTCAAAAACATTTCTTAGAATAACACTTGGCGTAATTGTGCCATAATATCCTTGTCCAATATAATTTTTATATACTTTGTTTTTGGAAGCGACTATTTTTAATTGTTGTAAATATTCAAATTCACTAATAGCTGCAGGCACATCCAAATTGGCTTTGATTCGAATGCTATCTGGTACAGTTTTACTGATTAATGATTCTACATTTTTTTCCTGAATGGTATCTAGCATACCATTTAAATCTCTTTCATTAGGGCCAATATGCCTGCGTTGAAATTGGGTAGATTGTTGCTCAAATAAGTTCATATGCTAATTGGTAAATTTAAGTGGCGCAAAGGTAAGATGATGTAACAGAATTTGATCGATTTTGTTGAAACTGGGGATAGCTTGTTAAGTCCTTATTTGTTAAGGTTCTCCAAATTCCTCAATTGGTTGCTTGTTTTTCGGCTTCCATCGTGGCTCCAGCCTGGTGGGCCGAATAAATATTTCCATCTGGCTTGCCAGTTGATACCCTTTTGAGTGACGTCTTTCCAAATGGATGCCCATTCGTGGAAAATCACTTTTAATGGGTTTTGGCTGGTAATATTAGTAGTTAAACCGTACTGAATAGGTTGATATTGCTGAGCAGACAATTCGGGTTGAAATGTGCCGAAAAGCTTGTCCCAAACTATTAAAAACATGCCCATATTCTTGTCTAGATAAAGCGGATTGGAACCATGATGTACACGATGGTGAGAAGGGGTTACAAAAAGCAATTCCATCCACCCCATTTTATGGATGAGTTCTGTATGAACGAAAATCCCCCAAATTTGAGTGGCAGCATAAATAAACAAAATATCTAATGGTCTAAATCCGAGTAATGCTAAAGGAATAAAATAGATGAACCGATAAAGTGGTTGAAACACAGATGATCTAAACCCTACAGTGAAATTCATCAGCTGGCTACTATGATGTGTTACATGAACTGCCCAAAACAGCCTTATTTGGTGGTCAAAACGATGTAGCCAATAATACAGAAAGTCTTCAGCAAGCAATAAAATCAGCCAATAGGCAATGACTGATTCAATATGTATGAATGCATGAACATAAAAATATTGCAAAACAACCATATAAATCAATCTGAAGAGAAGGTCAATTCCACCATTCATGATCATTAAATAGGTATTGGTAATGGTGTCTTTTAGTGAGTAATTTTTGCGATGTTGTAAATGGGAGAGAATGATTTCTAGCCCAATGATGAATATATAAATAGGGGTTGAAATTAAAATAAGCCACTGTTCTCTGATTGAATCCATAATTTAGCAACTTTGCTGCTTTGAATTTTATATAAAATCGATTGGCAAAATTAACTCAAGCAAGCTAATTCTGGTTTAAATTTGATAAAATACATATTGTGGAAGAAGATTTGTTAAACAATTGGGAGAAAAAAAGCAAAGAACACCAGAAACTGTACAAAAACTGGTTGAGCAGGGCCGATAAAAACAAAGTATTGAAAGTGCTTCCCGATTTACATGAAGAAGCATTTGAGAAAATTGATTGCTTGCAATGCGCAAACTGTTGTAAAAATTATTCTCCCCGATTTAAAACGCCTGATATCAAAAGAATCAGCAAGCATGTAAATATGAAGGAAAGTGTTTTCATAGACACATATCTTTCGTTAGATTCTGATGGAGATTATGTAGCAAAGTCATCTCCCTGTCCATTTTTAGGCGATGATAATTTTTGTTCCATTTATGACAAAAGACCTTCGGATTGCCATAGATTTCCTTACACCGATGAAGATGTATTATTAAAGAGACCAGTGATCACTTTAAAAAATTCCAGTTTTTGCCCAGCCGTTTATTTTGTTTTGGAGAAACTGATTAAACTTTAGTAGTCAATTCGTCATATGCTGCTGTTAAAGCTCTTTCAGGGCTATTGGTTCTCTTAATTACTCCCGGAATGTCGGTTGTTTTAATGATTTGTTCTTTTGTTTTTCCTTCTTTAATGGATGTATTTACAAATGCTAGAATTTGTTGTAAATATTCTTCGAAAGCAGTTATGTCATTTTTTGTTCCAGTTACTTTTTCAGGATCTGCGGCATGTCCGAAGATAAAGAGGGTATCATTGTCGAAAGTAGATTTCGCTTTTTGTAATACTTCAATCCAATGTTGCATCGATGCGCCTGAACTTCTATCTACCACTGGGTTTAGTAAATTAAATATAAGGTCTCCCATATGTGCAATATTCGCGTGTTGAAAATGAATGATTGCATCTCCATTGGTATGTGCATTGCCAAAATAATGCGCTTTTATTTTTTCTTTTCCCAGTTTTTGTTTCCAAGAATCCTTAAAAACAATATCCTGAAAAAGCTGTTTCTCTGCTGTTTTAGTTTGTTCAGCTACTCTCTTGTAATTTGCCAGACAATTTTCATGACCTACAACATGTTCCGCCAGATCTTTAAAAGCAATATTTCCACCTGTATGATCTCCATGATGGTGTGTATTGATTAAATATTTAAAAGGCATATCCTTCATCTGTTTCAAAGCATCAATTAAGTGTTTGGAAGTATCAGCAAACTGAGAATCTACCACAGCAAATCCTTCTTTAGACTGGTAGAAACCAATTGTGCCTCCTCTTTCAGTAAATATGCCCACATCGTTTCTGAGCATTTTTATTTTGTAAGTGGGCTGCTGTAAAATAGCTGCGATCAGGTCTTTAGATGACATTGCAGTTGCGGCAATACTGAAAATACTATTTTTTAAAAATGTGCTTCTTTTCATATAATTAATATTCCATTTTTCTTAATGCTGGAGCTTTAACCCAGGTAATAGCTACCACTAAAATTGTCATACATCCTCCAAAAACAACAGAGGGGATAACGCCTAATAATTTTGCAGCCATGCCACTTTCGAATTGCCCCAACTCATTGCTGCTATTAATAAACATAGAATTAACGCTCATTACTCTGCCTCGCATATGATCAGGAGTTCTCATTTGAACAATCGTTCCTCTCGTGATCATACTTATTCCATCTAATATACCACTAAGAACCAATACCGCAAATGATAACCAGAATAATTTGGATAATGCAAAAATGATGATACAAAAACCAAAGCCAGCTACTGCTAGTAATAATTTTTTCCCCTGCCCATTTTGAATAGGGAAAAAAGTAAGTATTACAATGATCAATATTGCACCTATATCAGCTGCTGCATTCAACCAGCCAAAACCAATCGGACCCACTTGCAAAATGTCCTTTGCAAATACGGGGATCATCGCCACTGCGCCACCAAAAAATACAGCGAATAAATCGAGCGATAATGCGCCCAATAGTTCTTTGGTTTGATAAACATATACCAGGCCTTCTTTTACACTATCCAGCCCGGTTTTCTCGCCTTTCACATTGAGTGCAGGCTTGGGCTTGATTTGATACATATAAGTTAACCCCAGTAAAATCATAAAACAAATGATGACTAAGGAATTAGTATTTCCCATCAAAGCAATTAAAAATCCAACTGTTGCATGGCCTGTAACCGAAGCAGATAGCCAGATTCCTTGATTCCAAGTGGTTGCATTCTGAAGTATATTCTTTGGCACAATTGCTGCTACCATCGTTCCAAAAGTTGGCCCAGTAAAAGCGCGAATTACCCCCGTAAAAAAAATGATGATATAAATGCCAAACGCGATCCAATGATTGCTGATTTGAGAAGATGTGTATTTACTGGAAAGCAATAACAACAGAATGGCACATGTAAAATAAAAGCCAACTCCTTTTAACAATAATTTTCTTTTCTCACTTATATCAATTACATATCCTGCATACAAAGACAGGGATACAGCCGGAATCACTTCTGCTAATCCAATCAACCCGATTGCAAATGGTTCATTTGTTAATTCGTAGATCCACCAGCCCACTAATGTGCCCAACATTCTAAGCCCCATGATAAAAGAAAACCGCCCAATCATTAAATGCCGAAATTCTGCTATTCTCATAGCAGCAAATGGATCTGATTTTTGTTGAATTATATTCATGGTAAAGTGAAATAATGTTGTCCATCTTCATAGTCATTATTCAATGCATCGATAATCACTTTTAGATGAGATTCATTGTTCACAAAATCGGCATTACTTGCATCTATAAAAAGGGTTTTTATTCTATGCTGCTTAATATAATTGGTATAGGTCTCTTGAATGTTAAATAAATACTCATCAGAAATAGATTGTTCAAAAGTTCTATTTCTTTTTTTAATGTTTTGTTGCAACTTATTTACCGGAGCATGTAAATAAATAAGTATATCCGGAAAAACGAGTTGTTGATGAATAATGTCAAAGAGTTTTTGATAGAGTCTGAATTCTTCCTCCGGTAGATTCACTTTTGCAAAAAGCAGGCATTTGGTAAACAAGTAATCAGATACTGTAACAGTTTGAAACAATTCCTTAGTATGCACCATGTCCTTCAACTGCTTGTATCTTTCTGCCATAAAAAAAAGTTCCAGCGGAAAAGCAAATTGTTGTGGATTTTCATAGAATTTGGGAAGAAAAGGGTTTTCTGCAAATTCTTCCAGAATCAAACGGGCATTCAGTTTTTCAGCCAATAAATTAGCCAATGTAGTTTTTCCTGCTCCTATATTCCCCTCAATTGTTATAAAATGATGCTTCATGTAGTATTATCTTCTCAAAAATAACCGTAGCTAAACAGCTAAATCGATTTTTTTTTGCACATTACTGGTATCTGTACAATCAAATAAAAGGGTTGAAATTGGTTTTTGTAAAATCGGATGGTTCAATTCTGGAGCTATTTCATTTAAGGGAGTTAAAGCAAATCTTCTAAATGGCAGTGCAGGGTGGGGTATTTGCAGGGTAGGGCTATCTAAAATCAGCTGGTTGTAGACCAGAATATCCAAATCGATGATGCGGGGACCCATTTTTACAGTTCTAATTCTGCCTATTATTGATTCTATTTTTAATAATTCAGCCATTAAATCGAAAGGAGATAAAGAAGTGTTAATAACAATTACCTGATTGAAGAAAGCAGGTTGATCCAGTAACCCCCATGGTTCGGTCTCATATATTGATGATTGTTGAACGATCTTGCCGCATCTTTGTTCTATTAAAGAGTTGGCTTTTTGGAGATATGCTGATCGCTCACCCATATTGCTACCTGTAAGTAAATATGCAGTATCCATAATTGGTGGTATAGTGATGTTCAAATATCTTTATTAATTAATTGATTAAATCATATTTATGAGAGGTTTTTTTAAAATAGTATTCGCTACCTTATTAGCAATGATTCTATTTACCGTAATTGGTATTTTTATATTGATAGGAATTGCAACAAGCGCTGCTTCATCTGAAAAGCCAACTATTGGGTCGAAAGCAGTATTGGTGTTGAATTTTGATGTTCCATTTAAGGAACAATACCAAGAAGATCCTTTTAACAGCATTTTTAAAAAAACATCAGAGGATCTACCATCACTCTATGAAGTTATCCGTATAATCTATCATGCAAAATCCGATTCATCTATAAAAGGGTTATACCTGCAATGTGCAGGTAACGCAAATGGATTTGCAGCAAGTGAGGAATTAAGAAAAGCCATTATTGCATTTAAGAAAAGTGGAAAGTATGTAATGGCGCATGGAGAAGTTATTTCTCAGAAAGGCTATTATTTAGGGAGTGCAGCAGATGCAATCTATTGCAATCCGCAAGGTGGGTTGGATTGGGTTGGATTTTCTTCCAATTTATTTTTTCTGAAAGGCATGTTAGATAAACTAGAAATTCAGCCTCAAATTTTTTATGCAGGGAAATTTAAAAGTGCTACTGAGCCATTAAGAGAAACAAAAATGACTGATGCTAATAAAGTGCAAACCAGTGTATGGTTGGGTGAATTGTATACTCATTTTTTAGAAGTAGCTGCTAAAGCCAGAAATAAAGATACTGCTGAATTAAGAAAATTAGCCAATACAGGAGCCATTCAATCGGCATATGATGCTCAGAAAAATGGATTGGTAGATGGGCTTAAATATGACGATGAAATCAAATCAATTTGGTTGAAGAAATTGTCAATGGAAGCAAAAGAGAAAATTAATTTTGTTACACTGGGCGATTATAAAGCTGCTGTTAATTTTAAACAGTCAGGTGATAACAAGATAGCACTTGTTTTTGCAGATGGAGATATTGTTTCTGGATATGGAGAAAATGAGCAGGTTGGCAGCGATAACTTTAAAAATGTTTTGCGAAAGATTCGTTTAGATAAAGATATTAAAGCCGTAGTGTTTCGAGTGAATTCTCCTGGTGGTAGTGCGCTTGCAAGTGAAGTGATTTGGAGAGAAATTAGTTTGCTTAAGAAAGAGAAGCCTGTGATTGTAAGTATGGGAGATGTGGCTGCTTCTGGAGGATATTACATTGCTTGTAATGCCGATTCTGTTTTTGCAAATGCAAATACCATTACTGGTTCTATTGGGGTGTTTAGCATTGTTCCCAATATGCAATCTTTTTTCAAAAACAAATTAGGGGTAACTTTTGATGGGGTAAAAACAGCTGCTTATGCCGATATGGGTGGAATAGATAAGCCGTTAACCGATCCAGAAAAAAGATTCTTCCAAGCCTCAGTAGATTCCATTTACCATACATTTAAAACAAGGGTTGCTAATGGACGTAAGAAATCAGTAGATGCAGTGGATAGTGTTGCTCAGGGTAGGGTTTGGACTGGTACTCATGCAATCACTGTTGGTTTAGTGGATCGCATTGGAACATTGCAGGATGCAATTGATTGTGCGGTGAAAATGGCTAAAATTGGTAAATCCGATTATAAATTGAGGGAGTATCCAGAAAAAAAATCTTTATTAGATCAAATCATGAATGATTACCAAAAAACGATTAGTAATCATTTGATCAGCACTCAATTTGATGCAGATGAAATTAAGATCATGAGATCAATCAAGCAAATTAAAGAAATGAATGGCGTGCCTCAAACTAAAATGCCATTTCAATTTACTATACATTAATTGATAGTTGAATCGATATGCAAAAAAATTACAGTCAGTTAAGAGCAATGTTGGCAATTACAAAAGGAAGCCTGAAAAGTATTTTCAGAAGCCCTTCTGCTGTGGTGTTTAGCATAGCTTTTCCGCTCATTTTTATTTTGGTTTTTGGATTTATTGGAAGTGGGGGAAGGGTTTCATTGAGTGTAGCTTTTACTAAAAGTTCCGATACTTTAAATCCCATTTACAGTGCGTTGAAATCTGTAGCGGGTTTTAAAATCGTCAATAAATCGGATGTTCAGCTAAAAGAAGATTTAGAAAAAGGAAGATTGACTGCGATCATTGATATTCAACCTTCAGTAGTCGCAACTTCACCTTATACCATTACATTAACCAGTTCTGAGGCAGTGAATCCTCAAAACTTACAAGTGTTACAATCTATACTCAACGCAGTAATTGGTGGCATTAATCAACAAAAATTTGCCGCCACACCAACCATCGCTGTAATTAATAAAGATGTGAAAAAAGTGCCTGGTAGAGTTTATCGAACTATCGATTTTATTTTGCCTGGTCAATTGGGTTTTTCATTATTAAGTGCAGGAGTTTTTGGTGTAGCGTTTTTGTTTTTTAATTTAAGGCAACAGCTTGTATTAAAGCGATTTTATGCAACACCTATAAAACGTTCTTATATTGTTTTAGGAGAAGCGATCAGCAGGGTGATTTTTCAAATGCTAACAGCAATTGTTATTATTAGTGTTGGGCATTTTGCTTTTAATTTTACCTTGGTGAATGGCTTTATTACATTCTTAGACATTATGGTCTTAAGTTTTATTGCATTGATTTTATTTATGGGTTTTGGATTTATTGTAAGCAGTGTTGCAAAAACAGAAAGTGTAATCCCGCCGTTTGCCAATATCATTACTTTACCCCAGTTTTTATTAGCGGGTACTTTTTTTCCTATTGAATCTTTTCCCACTTGGTTGCAACCAATTTGTAAAGTTTTGCCATTAACCCATTTCAACAATGCCATGCGCAATATTGCATTTGAAGGTGCAGGATTATTGGATTGTACAAAAGAATTAGGGATCATGGGCATTTGGATTGTATTGGTTTATGCAGTTGCTTTCAAAACTTTTAAATGGGAATAATATGCGGTTGATCAAATTGGGTTTAATCAGCATTGTTGTGCTTTTTTTATTGGCTACGGTAATTGGATTATTGTTCCCTTCAACAGTATTAGTGTCGAGAGCTATCGATATCAAGGCTTATAAAGCACCAGTGTTTGTGAATGTAAAAGATTTGCGAAAATGGAGTAATTGGGTAGATGGTATGAATAATCCAATTGTAAAAATTATTGATTCATCTGAAGCTATACTTGGAAATACAAAGGTGAAAATTGTTGCCATTACAGATTCAACAGTAATATCTGAGTGGGTAAGTGAAACTTCTGCTAAACAAATAAGTACTATCCGTTTAATTGGGGATAGTAGTCAAAAAATGACCGTAGTACAATGGCAATTTGTACAAGAAGTAAAATGGTATCCTTGGGAAAGATTTAGTTCTATGATGAACGATCGGATAATCGGAACCTTACTCGAAAAAAACCTCAATCAGTTAAAGACAATATCGGAAAAATAAGGCATTAAAAAAGCCCCATTCAATTGAATGGGGCTTTTTTGGGGGGATATATAATAATTGCAATAATTAATTAGTAGGATCCGCTGGTGTGTTAGGATTATTATCTCTTTCTCTTGTAGGATAAGGGAAGAAGTTTCTTTTCCTTTCTGCAGCAGGTCTACCTAATCTTCTGCTATCTTCTAAACGCATTCCACTCATACATAATTCAATACAACGTTGACGATATATTTCATTTGTTAGTGAAGTAGCATCTACTGTTCCAGTATATGCTGTTGTAGCAGCTCCAATTCCTAATGGATCAGCAGCAACAGTTTTCTGACGAACAGCATTGATTTCTGTTACAGCTAAAGGTAAATTTGGCGCTGATTGTCTAACATAACACTCAGCTCTAATCAAATTCATTTCCCCTGGAACATAAATAGGGATAGATTGAGTAGTTGCGGTAAAAAATCCTCTTATACGATATCTAGGTGCAATTGTTGCATTGATACTTGTGTAAAAAGGAATTCTTTGATCGGTCAAATCTGGAGCGAGGGTTGTAGGTAATCCAAGTGTAGAATCCAGGATCTGGTATACATTGTTGGTTGCTGTTACTGTGGTAAATATTGGATTGGTAGTAACTGCATCAAATGCCATTACTGATCCACCATAGCTTGCAGGAACTGCTTGAGAAGCTGTAATTGCACTAGCGAAATCACCAGCAAATAAGCTATAACGCGCAATCAATGCATTGATGGTATTGGTGAAAAAAGCAGCATTTACAGATGTTGGTACATTGGAATAAAAGTCAGCACCCGGTGTGCCAGCTGCTAATGCTGTTTGTGCTGCACGTAAAGTGGTTACGGCTCTTTTATATCCATCAATTCTGGTTTGAAATGTAGCAGGAGTTGATCCTGTTCCTGGAGCAGCAGGAATTTGTTCAAAGAACATGCATAAATTTCCAATGGCCAATGCTTTATAAATACTTGCATAGGCAATTAGTCCTGCAGCATAATTTTTGTCACCTAATTTATTGGCACCTGCTAATACATTGTCGGCATCAAAAATTACTTTATTGTTCCAGGTCCACATATTACCAACGATACCATTTAAATTGTCTACTGAGGCACCACCAGCAAAAAGGTTGGCTTCATCGGTATTACCGGCATTCATTAAACGAAATTCATTGGTAAGCGCGCCAGCAGCAGTGATGCCGGTATAAACTGCGCTAAGTCTTCCATTGGTATAAGCGTTTTGTAAACCTACAGCAACACCTGCTAAGGTTCTTGGGGTAGCAAATGCATCAGTGCTATTGATTGCCCCCGGATTAGTGAAGTCTTGCTTACATGAAGCTAAACTTGCACAAGTGAGTATTATTAAAAATATTTTTTTCATATAATTTATTTATCAATTTTAGAAATTAGCAACAACACCTAATTGGAAAGTTCTTGGAATTGGAACGTTACCAAAATCAACACCTCTTAACAAGCTATTCTGTCCAGTTGCATTGGTTTCAGGGTCATATCCTCTATATGTATCCCAAGAAATCAAGTTTCTACCTGCAAAACTTACGGTTAAATTGCTAAATGTTTTATTCACTTTTCCAAAATTGTAAGTAATTGCTAATTCACGCAATTTGGTAAATGTGCCACTTTCTACTCTCCATTCTTCAATGTTATAAACCCCATTGGTTGGGCTGATATAACCTCTTGGTAATTGGCCATTGTGTTCTAATTGAGCAAACTCGCTACCATTTCCTACACCTTGTCTTGTTCTGAAATCTGCATTGAATACAGAGTTGCCAGCAACACGATCTAATTGAAATCCTAATGTCCATTTCTTATAAGTGAAGCTATTGATCAAAGTAGTAGTATATGTAGGATTTGGTGTTCCTAAATTACCTCTAAGAATCGTTGAGTTAGCTCCAGTTAAAAATGGTAATCCTGTTGCAGGGTCAATGGTTGGTGTTCCGAATGGTTGGCCATTTCCTATTGGTCCTCTAGCTGTTACAGGAATACCAGAAGCATTCTTTATTTCAACTCCATTGGCATCTCTTGCAAAGAAAGTAGAATAAAACATAGGTGCATCATATCCAGGAACCAATGCAAAAACAGCACCAGTACCAGTAGAGAATGAAATAAACGGAACGCCTAAGTTTTCTACTCTGTTTTGATTTCTATTATAGTTAGCGGTGATCTCCCATTTGAAATCTTTCGTTTTAACAGGAACTGCAGTAACTAAAACCTCAAAACCTTTATTTCTTAATGTACCAACGTTTTTACTAGCTGTAGGAAAACCAGTACTTGGTGCATTGGTGATATTTGGAACCAATAAATCAGTTACTTGCTTGTTATAATAGTTGAATGTGAAAGTCAATCTATTATCAAGCATTACGATGTCTGTTCCAATCTCCAATTCTTTTTGACGTTCAGGTTTTAAATCAGAACTAATTGTTGTAGAAGGAGATGTTAAACTGGTTCTACCTAAGAAAGGAGAAACATTGTAAATATTAAATCGATCATATGCTCCAATACCTGTAAGGTTTCCACTTTCACCATATGCAGCTCTGATTTTCCAAGAGTTCACATATTTAGCCAAAGAAGACTTTTGAAAATAATCTGACTCTGAAATAATATAGTTACCGCTTATTTTAGGATAGAAGAAGTTTCTATTGTTTTTATCAAATACACTTGATCCATCAATTCTACCTGCAACTGTTACAAAGAACTGGTTATCAAATTTGAAATTCTGTTGTAAGAAAAATCCGCGAACAGAACGCTCACTTCTACCATCTGAATTAGGCAACAAAGTACTACCACCAGTTGCAGTTGAAATGCCTGGTAATAAACCCCTGCTTTGAGCTAAGATATACTGTGATCTTTCATATTGTTCAGAATATCCAAACTGTGTTACAGATGCTATTTTATTAGTGATATTAGTTGAATAAGTAAAATTCAAATCATGGTTAAAGAAAGTAGAGTTGAAACTTGCCGCACTCGCATAACCGTTTTGAGTAGGATCAAGTGTAGCTCCACCACCATAAAATCCTGGACTAGCATTGTATGTAAATGGAGGGATATAAGTTGTTCCATTTTGAGCAATATTGTCTAATCCTGCAGTATAGTCAATCACTAATCCTTTAATTGGGAATAATTTAAATCCAACATTTGAAATAGTCCTATTGGTTACGTTACGTTGCTTAATGTCATTGATAACCGTAAGCGGATTCACTCTTCCTCTTTCACCTACTGCCTGTAAATTACCATTGGCATCTCGAGCATAAATATTGTGGAAGTTTCCGATAATGGTAATTGAATTGATAGGAGAGAAGAACGTATTTCCATCTGGTTTTTCATTGGTGGCATTATTGGTATAATTGATACCTGCAGTCCATGATAACCATTTGTTTACTTGATTGTCTAAATTTAATCTAAATCCAAAACGACTATTGTCAGTACCTTTAATAATACCTTCGTTAGAATTGTAATTCAATGAAGCGAAATACCTTAATTTATCTTGCCCTCCAGTGATTGAAACGTTGTTGTCAGTTCCATATCCTGTTCTGAAAATATCATCTTGATAATCATAACGTGTTACTGGGGTAGTAGTAGTAGCAAACGGAGGGCCAGTAATAATGTCTTGTGTTAAAGCACCTGTGCCGTCAGTTGGTCCACCAAATTTTGTTGCTGCTGTACTAAAACTCAAACGCTTTCTTAAAGAGTTAGAATTAACTCTTGTACTGAAAGTTACTTTTGGTGCTCCAGTACTTCCTCTTTTAGTGAAAATTTGAACAACACCAGCATTTGCACGGCTACCATAAATAGCAGCTGCAGCAGCACCGTTCAAAACTTCAATACGATCGATGTCATTAGGGTTGATATCTACCATTCTGTTTTGACCAACGCTTCCACTTCCATCATAATCGGCACTTGCATTGGTTACCCTTGCATTCGAGTTATTAATGATTACACCATCAACAATATATAGTGGATCAGAAGAACCAGAGATTGAACTTACACCACGAAGTTTTACAGTCATACCACCTGCAGGGTCTCCAGAGTTTTGTGTGATCTGAGCTCCAGCAACTTTACCTTGTAAAGAAGCAATGGCATTAGAACTAGCTGAATTGGCAATCTGACTTGCTTTTACTGTTCCTACAAAGTTTCCTAATTGTTTTTTGGTAGTTCCTTGTGATGTACCTGTAACAACTACTTCATCTAAGCCAGTTGCGTCTTCTTTCAAAGAAGCATCAAAAGAAAAATTACCATTTGCACCGCTAACGGTAATCGCTTTTTCTGAAGATTTAAAACCTACTGAAGAAATGACTACATCATATTTGCCATTTTTTAAGTTTACGTTTAGTTGGTAAATTCCATCTGTATTAGATGATGTACCTGCGCCGGTATTTTTTATTTGAACAGAAGCTCCAGGAACTGCTTGTCCCTTACTATCTGTTACTTTACCTTTTATGACCGTTTGGGCCTGAAGGCTAAAAGTTAAGACCAATCCTGCCAATAATGCTATTGGTTTAGGAATAGATCTTAAACGAAGAATCTTGAAATTCATAAGCATGTCGTTTTTAATGGTGAACTAAATCGGATACAATATAGGAAACCTGCGGTTATTTTCAACAATCAGCCGTTTATTTACAAAATTTCGTCAGTATCTTGTGGATAATCTCAAAAATACCGCACAATTCCGCATAATTTATGCAGTATGGCGGCATAATATAGATGGAATTACCCAATGGGCGGAGATAAATGCCATTTTCTAAACAAAACTGAGTGATTTCTTTTGAAATGCTATTGAGATATTCATCTTTTCCTTGAATCAATTCAAAAGCCAAAATAGTTCCAAGGCAACGTACATTTTTAATTCCTTGCTGCGTTTTTAGTGTTTCTGCAAATTGATTTATTGATTCTACAAGCCAATCTATTTTTTCGATGCAAGAAGGGCTTTCTAATAAATCCAAACTTGCTAATGCAGCAGTACATGCTAATGGGTTTGCAGTAAAAGAATGCCCATGAAAAAAAGTTTTCATTGCATCGTCTTCTACATAAGCAGCATAAATTTCATTGGTACAAGCCGTAGCACCCAAGGCCATGGTGCCACCAGTTAATCCTTTGCTCATGCAAATGATATCAGGTTTTTTGTTAAGATGATCAGAGGCAAAGAATTTTCCCGTTCTTCCAAATCCTGTCATCACTTCATCTGCAATACAAATAATTGATTCACCTTTTACTGTATTCAGTAATTCATTCATTAAATAAGGGTCTGTCATTTTCATTCCACCTGCACCTTGCACTAGGGGTTCATAAATAAAAGCAGCAATTGAAGAACCTTCTTTGTGAATAATTGATTTTAAATCACCAATGTTTTCTGGTGTTGGGGTGTCAATAAAAATTACTTCAAATAATAAATCTTGAAAAGCCAATGTGAATACACTTCTGTCGCTCACACTCATCGCGCCAAATGTGTCGCCATGATAACTATTATTAAAAGCCAATATCTTTTTTCTATGATTGTTTCCTTTGTTCCACCAGTATTGTATAGCCATTTTCAATGCTACTTCTGTGGAAGTAGAACCATTGTCGCTATAAAATATTCTTGAAAAGTTAGATGGTAAAATCGCCAATAGTCTCTCTGCTAATACTACAGCAGGTTCATGTGTAAAGCCAGCAAAAATAACTTGTTCTAAAGTTAATGCCTGTTCATAAATTTTTTGAGCAATATAAGGATGTGAGTGTCCATGTAATGTAACCCACCAACTACTGATTGCATCTATGTATTTATTGCCTTTATCATCAAATAATAAACTTCCTTTTCCTTTTACAATAGGAATAACAGGTGCCCGATTTTTCTGTTGAGTAAATGGGTGCCAAATTACTTTTTCGTCTCTTTGCAGTAAATCCATCTAGCAAATGTAAATGACTGAACTCAATTGATTAATCAACTTGTATAAATTTCAAGTTTCTGGTGATCCCTGTAAATTTTGATCTTTTTAATGGACTATGCTTGAACAGGGTATCAAATTGTTCTTTACTTAAATCCATCCATTCCCGATTGCTCATATGTAAGATCTCAGGTATCGGATCAAATAATGGTTCTTGATGTGGTGTACTAAAACGATTCCAAGGGCATACATCCTGACAGATATCACAACCAAACATCCAATCATTAAATTTGCCCTTCATATTGGATGGAATCAACGCATCTTTAAGCTCTATGGTAAAATAACTGATGCATTTGCTTCCGTCAATCACTTTGTTTTCCTGAATGGCTTCTGTAGGGCAATGGTCAATGCATTTAGTACATGTGCCACAATAGTCTTTAGCAATTGGGTCATCATATTTTAATTCTACATCTACTACTAAAGTTGCGATGAAAAAAAACGAGCCATTTTTCTGATTGATTAAATTGCCGTTTTTGCCAATCCAGCCAAGGCCGCTTTTCAAAGCCCATGATCTTTCTAAAACAGGAGCTGAGTCTACAAATCCTCTTCCATTAATTTGTCCAATCTTTGTTTCTAAGATCGATAGTAATTGGCGTAATTGTTGCCGAATAACATCATGGTAATCTTCTCCCCAGGCATATTTGGCAATTTTAGGAGCATGCAATTCTTGTGTTTCACTGGGGTAATAATTCTTTAGTAATGTTATAACCGATTTGGCTCCAGGAAATAATTTTTGTGGATCGATTCTTAAATCAAAATGATTTTCCATGTATTGCATTGTTCCATGCATCCCTTTGGAAAGCCATTTTTCTAAACGTTTTGCATCGTCCGATAATAATGCTGCTTTTGCAATGCCACAATAATCAAATCCCAATTCTTTTGCAGCAAGCTTTACAATTTGTGTATTCGAATCGATTGGTAACATTTATTCCGCGTGTAGAATATGAAAAAAGCGATGTGCTAAAGGGGCAATTAATAATCCTATATTGGTAATAAAAGCAACCCCACTGAAAAGTGCATAGAATGAAGAAAAAACTTTTCCTCCAAATGTTTTGATTTCGGCAACAGGTCCCATTCCACTTAAAATCATTGAAGCGTTATGCAATGCATCGATCCAACTCATTGGGCCACCAATTTTATAGCCCACTACGCCAATCAATAAACAACAAAATAAAATTCCTCCAGCCAATAAAGAATTAAAATACAAACGCTTCAAGAAAACTTTTTTACTGGCTACTGGTTCTTTTTTGTGTTCATAATTATGAAAAAGCAATGTCGGTTGAGGGTTATTATTTTTCATTTAATTATTGTTATTTACAATTGGCAATAATTTGTTGATCAATTATTTTTTTGATACTCATATAAACATCTCTTTTTTCTTCAGTCAAAATTTCTTTGGTCACAATAATTGAGGCATAGCTTCTGCATTTATCTATCAATGGCCATGTGCCAAATAGACCAGGGCTTGATACGATGGTTGATTGTCCGTTTTCATCGGTTTCCTGAATCCATTCACCCAATCCATAATTATAGCCAATGGCAACATTTGGTGCGTATTTGATCATTGGGGTTGTTGTTTGTGCCGTTTGCATCAGTTCAATGGATTGTTCGCTTAAAATTCTTTTGCCATTGTAAACGCCTTTATTCAAGATCATGCTTAAGAAATTCATATAATCGTTGGCAGTTGAAAGCGCTCCTCCTGAAGGGTTCACTGCATTGAAGCTGGAAAAGCTGGTATTTCTCATTTGTAGTGGACGTAAAATCTTTTCTTGCATGGCTTGTTCAAAACCTCGTTTAGTAACAATTTCAACGATCCTTCCTGCAATGTTTAAACCTATATTGCTATATCTAAATGCTAATCCTGGATTAGCCATGATCTCTTTCTTTGTGGCGAATTCATCTACTTCTTCTTCTAAACTATTGTACTTATTTCTTTTTAATAGATTGATCAATTTGATGGGCTCAGATTCAATTCCTGTTAAATGAGACAGGCATTGTTTGATGGTGATATACCCCTTGCTGTATTTATTAAATATCGGGAGGTATTTGCTGATTTTGTCGTCTAAATTAAGTTTGCCTTCATCTACTAAAGCCATCACTAATGCAGCAGTTAACCATTTACTACAACTCGCAAATGGAACGGGTGTTTTTGGTGTAAATTCACCTATTGATTTGTCGTAAATGATTTTGCCATCCCTGTATACCAATATCGAAAAATTACTACCCAAGTCTTTTTTTGCAGCCACCAGTTTTTGATCTAGTTCAGTAAAATTATATTGCGCCTGAATATTCTGTAATAATAGCATAGAAATAGCTATCAGACTGACTTTTACGCAGTTTAATGTTGATTTGTACGCCATAATTTCCGAATAAATAGAATGGATGAAAATTTGATTATAATATTAAAGTTAAGTCATTTTATGGCTTCTAAAAGTTAAAACAAAGAACATGAATTTAAATAATTATACCATCAAGGCTCAGGAACTAATTCAGTCTGCCCAGCAAATTGCATTTAGTAATAATAATCCTTCTATAGAAACAGAACATTTGTTGAAGGGGCTATTGGCGGATAAAGATTCTGCCATTTCTTTTTTATTAAAAAAAAATAATGTAAATCCTGTTTTTTTAGAAGGAAAATTGGATGAGTTGATTACCAAATTGCCAAAGATTCAAACTGGTGAACCAGCACAATCTGCTGGAAGAGATTTTAATAATGCATTGCTTAAAGCAAATGCAGCATTAAATACTTTTAAAGATGAATTCATTACATCTGAGCATTTATTAATTGGCTTGATTCAACTAAATGATGCAACAGCCAAATTGTTAAAGTCTGTTGGCTTAACAGAAAAAGGATTGGTGGACGCTATCAAAGAATTGCGAAAAGGTGATTCTATACAGTCTGCAACGCAGGAGACACAATTAAACGTACTGAATAAATACGCCAAGAATCTCAATCAAATGGCCAGAGATGGCAAACTGGATCCGGTCATTGGAAGAGATGAAGAGATCAGAAGAACCTTGCATATACTTACCAGAAGATCAAAGAACAATCCCATTTTAGTAGGTGAACCAGGAGTAGGTAAAACTGCCATTGTAGAAGGGTTAGCTATGCGAATTGTAAATGGTGACGTACCTGAGAATCTTAAATCGAAAATTATTTTCGGATTAGACATGGGACAATTAATTGCTGGAGCAAAATACAAGGGTGAATTCGAAGAAAGATTGAAAGGTGTGGTTAAAGAAGTGGCAGATAGCGATGGAGAAATTATTTTATTTATCGATGAGATTCATACATTGATTGGTGCTGGTGGTGGAGAAGGTGCCATGGATGCTGCCAATATTTTAAAGCCAGCTTTAGCAAGAGGTGAATTGAGGGCGATTGGTGCAACTACATTGAATGAGTACCAGAAATATTTTGAAAAAGACAAAGCGCTTGAAAGGAGGTTTCAAAAAGTAATGATCAATGAGCCTTCAGTAGAAGATGCCATTTCTATATTAAGAGGGTTAAAGGACCGTTATGAAACCCATCATCATGTAAGAATAAAAGATGAGGCGATTATTGCTGCTGTTGAATTATCTAACAGATATATTACAGATCGTTTCTTACCAGATAAAGCCATTGACCTTATAGATGAAAGTGCAGCGAAATTGAGACTCGAAATGAACTCAATGCCTGAAGAATTAGATCGGCTAGAAAGACAAATTCGTCAATTAGAAATAGAAAGAGAAGCCATTAAAAGAGAAAGTGATGAAAGTAAATTAAAAGAACTCAATATAGAAATCAGCAATTTGGCTGTAGAAAGAGATACATTAAAAGCTAAATGGAAGCAAGAAAAAGATTTAGTAGAGAAAGTGCAAAATGCTAAAGCTCAAATAGAGCAATTGAAATTACTGGCTGAACAAGCTGAAAGAAATGGCGAATATGGTAAAGTAGCAGAAATCAGGTATGGCAAAATTAAAGAACAAGAAACTTTAATTGAAACACTAACCGAACAGCTTTTAAATAGCGGAGATAAACGTTTATTGAAAGAAGAAGTAGATGCAGAAGATATTGCAGCCAATGTAGCAAAAGCAACTGGTATTCCTCTGGCAAGAATGTTGCAAAGTGAAAGAGATAAATTATTGCATCTGGAAGATGAATTGCATGAAAGAGTAATTGGTCAGGAAGAAGCAATTACTGCGGTATCAGATGCCATTCGAAGAAGTAGGGCTGGGTTACATGACCCTAAAAAACCAATAGGCTCATTTATCTTTCTCGGAACAACTGGAGTTGGTAAAACAGAACTGGCAAAAGCTTTGGCAACTTATTTATTTGATGATGAATCAATGATGACGCGCATAGATATGAGCGAATACCAGGAGAAACATGCAGTTTCCAGATTGGTAGGCGCCCCTCCGGGATATGTTGGATACGATGAAGGTGGTCAATTAACTGAAGCAGTTAGAAGAAAGCCTTATAGCGTTGTTTTATTAGACGAAATAGAAAAAGCGCATCCGGATGTATGGAATATTTTATTGCAGGTATTAGATGATGGAAGACTTACCGATAATAAAGGACGTGTGGTGAATTTCAAAAACACCATCATTATAATGACCAGTAATTTGGGAAGCCATCTTATTCAAGAAGCCTATGAGGGTGTTGCAGATTCGGGTATTGAAGCAGCAGGAGAAAAGGCTAAAGTAGAAGTGATGAATTTATTGCGTCAAACCATCCGACCTGAATTTTTAAATAGAGTGGATGAGATCATTATGTTCAGTCCATTGGCAAAGTCTCAGTTAAAAGGAATTGTACAGATCCAATTGAATGACCTTAAAAAATTAGTGGCAGAAAATGGGATAACCATCAACTTTAGCGAGTATCTGTTAGATTTCTTAATTGAACAAGGCTATGATCCACAATTTGGCGCAAGACCATTGAAAAGATTGATACAAAAGCAATTGGTCAATAGCTTAAGCAAAAAAATATTAGCAGGTGATATTGATAAAAGCAAAGCGGTATTAGCAGATGTTTTTGATGGGGTGGTTGTTTTTAGAAACGAGGAACTGTAATATTTTTTGTTAAAATATTCACAAGAGGCAACGCATTATTAAACCAATGCATCTTATTGATATCTATTCATTTGATAGATACAAATTCCAAAACTATAGTGAAGGTTAATTATGCCCATAGTGGGTAATGGTAAGCTTTTGCTATAACTAAAGAACAAAAATATGATGTGATGTTTACGCTAAAACCTTAAACCATGAAAAAGAAAAACACCCTCTATTATGTAGCAGCTATGCTAATTATCATTGCAGTTATTGTAAGTTCTTGTACAAAGAATGCATCTTTTGAAACTGCTAATGGCGTTCAAGATGTCTCGTTGATTTTAACAGATGCCCCAGCGGTTTATGATCAGGTTTTAATTGATATAAAATCGGTTAAAATCTTGGTAGATACAAGTAAAGACACCAGAAAAAAAGACAGCACTAATTGGGAAAGAGTTGGTGCAGATAAAGATAGAAGATGTGCTTCAGGTGATTCTTCTTTAATTTGGGAAGATCTGGGAATTAAAGCAGGTGTATATGATGTATTGAAATTAAGAAACGGATTAGATACTACCCTGGCTTCAAGAACAGTGGTAAATGGTGTGATCCGATTGATCAAAATTGAGTTTGGCACTAACAACTCTGTTATGAAAGACAGTATTAGTTATCCTCTACTAATTCCTGTTTGGGCACCTAATTATGTTATCATTAAATTATATGGGCATGAATTTGAAGAATTCTTAACTCGTAAAAAAAGATTATGGCTCGATTTCAATATTGCCAACTCTATTGTGCAGGAAAGAAACAATCAGTTTTATCTACGTCCTTGGTTTAAATGCTTTACAGTTAAAACAACTGCCAGTGTTGTTGGTAAAGTTACTCCGATGGAAGCAAAACCAATAGTAATGGTGTTTAATAATACTGATACATCGTATGCACTACCTAATAAAGATGGCTATTTTAAAATCAGGGGATTAAAAGAAGGCAGTTATACAGTATATGTAAACGCCTCTAATGGATATTTCGGAAAAACCATCAGTAATATCACTGTAAGCTCTACTAAAGAAGTTTCTTTAGGTACAATTGAGTTGAAAAAATAAGGTAGTTTATAGTGTTAAAAAAAGGGGTGGTATTTACCGCCCCTTTTTTTGTACTTTTCCGTATGGAAAAGAATCAATTTTTATTATATGGGGCCAACGGGTATACCGGAAAGCTCATTGCAAGAATGTCTGCTGACTATGGGTTAATTCCTGTATTGGCTGGCAGAAACGCAGAAGCCATTGAAGTGCTGGCCACTGAATTGAATCTGGCTTATCAAATCATTGATTTAGATAATCACAATGAATTGGTAGATTGTCTTCGCCAATTCAAAGTAGTCATTCATGCTGCTGGTCCTTTTAAATTTACTTCCAAAAAAATGATTGATGCCTGTTTGGCAGCTAAAACTCATTACTTAGATATTACTGGAGAAATTGCGGTATTTGAACAAGCAAAAAAATTGAATGATCAAGCAATTTCCAATGATATAATGATCATGCCTGGGGTAGGATTTGATGTTGTTCCTACAGATTGTATGGCAAGATTGTTAAAAGATCAATTGCCAGATGCAACGCATTTGTCATTGGCATTTGCCATGTTGGGCGGTGCAGTTTCTCACGGAACAGCATCAACAATGGCCGAAGGAATGGGCGATGGTGGTGCAATCAGAGAAAATGGTAAGATCATTAAAAAGCCCTTAGGACATAAAGGAAGATGGATTGATTTTGGGCTGAAAAAATTGTTTGTGATGTGTATTCCTTGGGGTGACGTTTCAACAGCATATACTACAACAGGTATACCCAATATTGAAACCTATACAATGGCTTCTCCTAAAACATTTAAGGCGTTGAAATGGCAGGCCTTTTACAACTGGATACTTCGTTTGTCTTTTGTTAAAAATATGGCGAAGAAAAAAATCAAAGCAAAACCTGCAGGGCCTAGTGACGAGGCAAGAATAAAAGCCAAAAGCCTTGTTTGGGGAGAAGTTTCGAATGAAGTTGGAAATAAAAAATCTGCAAGGTTAATTGGGCCGGAAGGGTATACGCTTACGGCCATAAGTAGTTTGATTATCACTAAAAAAGTACTGATGGGCGATTATAAGTTAGGTTATCAAACACCAGCAGGATGTTACGGAGCAGACTTAGTGATGGAAATTCCAGGTGTAACAAGAGAGTTATTATAGTCTTTCATTTTAATAATCATATTTGCAATTCAAATTTGTTTCAATGGCATCCAACAAAAAAGCAGCTATCGGATTTATTTTTATAACATTATTAATTGATGTGATTGGTTTTGGTTTGATCATTCCAGTAATCCCCAAACTAATTGAAGATTTAACTGGCAATACAAGTGTTGGTAATGCAGCTGATTATGGTGGATTATTAACTACTGCTTATGCAGTAATGCAGTTTTTTTTCGCTCCTGTACTGGGTAGTTTAAGTGATCAATATGGCAGAAGACCAGTATTATTGTTTTCATTATTTGGATTTGGAATAGACTATTTGTTTTTGTCATTTGCACCTTCCATTGGATGGCTATTTGTTGGAAGGATGATTGCTGGAATTACTGGAGCAAGTTTTACTACAGCAACTGCTTATATTGCTGATATCAGTACTCCTGAGAATCGAGCACAAAATTTTGGAATGATTGGCGCTGCATTTGGATTAGGATTTGTAATTGGCCCAATGTTAGGAGGTCTGCTGGGAGAGATAGGGCCCAAAATTCCATTTTTTGTAGCGGCAGGGTTGGCTCTAACTAATTGGGTATATGGATATTTTATTCTACCAGAATCTTTAGATAAAAGTTTAAGAAGACCTTTTGAATGGCGGAGGGCTAATCCATTAGGGTCGCTTTTGCAATTGAAAAAATATCCAGCAGTTGCTGGATTAGTAGTTTCGTTTGTATTGATTTATTTGGCAGCACATGCAGTTCAAAGCAATTGGAGTTTTTTCACAATCGAAAAATTCAAATGGACGCCTAAAATGATTGGTATTTCTTTAGGTCTAGTTGGTCTTTTAGTAGGCGGAGTTCAAGGTGGATTAGTAAGGATTGTTAACCCAAAATTAGGGAATGAAAAAAGTGTTTATCTTGGTTTAGCGCTTTATTCATTGGGCTTACTATTGTTTGCATTTGCGTCCGAATCATGGATGATGTTTGTTTTTTTAGTTCCTTATTGTTTAGGTGGTATAGCTGGACCAGCATTGCAATCCATCATTTCGGGGAATGTGCCAAAGAATGAACAAGGGGAATTACAAGGGGCATTAACCAGTTTGATTAGCACAACTTCTATTGTTGGCCCATTTATCATGACTCATTTGTTCTCCTATTTTACTGAATCTTCTGCGCCTATTTATTTTCCAGGAGCACCTTTTTTATTAGGTGCTGTATTTATGATAATTGCTTGTATATGGTCTTATAGAGCGTTACATGTGAAGAAGCAATAACTTATAATTTATCTAATTCTGATAAAATATACTGCAACGGTTTTTTGTCTGGGTTGATTGAAAAAATTGCCATATTTCCAATATCGTTTATGGATCTTATTCCAAAATAAAAGGAATTACCTATTTTAGAAATAGTCACAATATTCAATTTTGTATTCAACGGAATATTTAATGCAGCATAAGATCTAGATGTATAATCTGCTTTTAATTCTATAATCGTTTTTGAATTTTCTAACACTGCAAATACCAATGTGTTTTTAATGGTAAAATTTGGAGGAAGAATAGCAGTTAGTTTGTTTTTTGGTAAAGTGCTGTCTAAATATCTTCCACAACCAATCCATCGAATATTTTTGGTAGACATTTCATATCCCTTATTGTTTGGGCCACTACCTGATTTTGACCATATTCCGACTGTTGTTCCAGGATCTCCTTTTTGCCATGTAAAACTGGTATCCTTTCCCCAAGAAGGAGTGGGGTTACTCTCTATTCCTTTAAACAAATTCAAGTATTGTTGAGGGTTGTCTTGAGTATCCGGATATTTGATTTTTATAAAAGTGTTAGGGGCCAGCATTAATTCCTGTCCGTTCTTTGATAATTTTAGCAAGAATTGACCGGTTAATTCTAACAATGCATTGTTACTTGTTGTTGCTTGAAGTGCTTTTAGCATATCACCTTTTTTGAGTAAAGGTTGAAATTCTATTTTTATTTTACCTAGTACAGGTGCTCCTGAATTGTAAAGGCAAGCATTTGCTGGGAATGAAAGTTCTAAGTTATTAGACAGTCTAACAGTGTCTGCGCTATTGGCATTGAAAGAATCAATGATTGGTTTAGGTAATGTAGAATCTAATATCTCATGAATGGGTGCATTGGAATTAATAGTCCTAGTCCAAATTGTATCATTCAAGGGGTTATTAGGATAGGCCCTGAAATCATCCGACAAGTCCTTAGTGCAGGCGGAAAAACCTGCAATAATTATTATAAAAAGTATGTGTCGAATTTTTGTCATGCTTCTAACGTTGAAATATAAGATACCCTCGTCATCTATTTTGTTGCTCTATCTATTGTTTAAATTCATTCTTAATCCGATTGATAAGCCCCCAACAGAAAAACGTTGATTAAAAGAAGATTGAGGAGTTGTCATGTCAGATAAATTATACCTAAGATATGGTTCAGCAAAAATGGAAGTATTGTAATTCAATCTTTTTGTAATACTAATGCCAGTATAGATACCCATTCCAATATTGTTTTTATAACTGATATTGGTTTCTTTGGTCAGTGGCTTTGCATTCAAACTGGTATCTAAAACAACGCCTTGATACCAGGAGCTTATATTAAAAATCACTCCTGCATTAATGCCAATTCTTAGATCGTCATTGCCAAATTGGTAACTTACTAAAGCAGGTATATCAAAACTTTTGTACCTATTTTTAATTGTATTGTTTTTGAAACCAATTTGTTGAACAACGCTGGTATCACTTACTGTAACTGTATTTCCATTAGCCAGTGTGATGGTTCTTACAGTTACCACTGTAGTCGTTTTTATTTCATTTTCAGAACGGTAAGTAAAGTGTTCGTTAATCTGTGAATACTGTAAACCGGTTTTTAAACTGAAATGGTCATTGATAGGTTTTACAATTCTAATTCCAGCAGTAAAGCTAACCTGTGATTTTTCGCTACTGTCTTTTCTGTCCATATATGCTTTTGAAGCAGAAGTAGATGAAACAGATTTGAAAGCGTAATCTGGAGAAGCATAAATTTCTAGATCCCAATCTGGATTGCGCATTTTTCTATCCGATGGGCAAATCACCACATTCTTGATATTGCTGGTATGGTTGAAGGCGGTGACCTGTTTTTCCTTTGAGTTAAAATTCAATTTATTTTTGGAGAAGCCAATTAATGAGGCATCCATTTTATTGTGTGCAATAAACTCATTTTCCAATGTTGACTCATTGTTGCTTTGGTCAAGTTCCATATTTGAGTTAACACTATTATTTTTATTTCCCCTAGAATTAATCGCTACATTATTCAGCTCAAATAAATTACTTGTGTAAGAAGGCCTAGTATTTCTTCGCGATAGATTGTTCTTAGAATTAGAGTTTGCAAAATCTCTATTTGAAAAAACTATTTTATTTTCAGGTGATTTTGTTTCTTCAATGTTGGGCTCATTCGATTTCGATACTTTTTCTAATTCACTTGGTTCTTTAGTAGTAGTTGTAGTACTTTCATTATCCACTTTTGGAATTAAGAGTGTATTGCCATTTTGTTTATTATTCCTTTGACTATTTGGATTATTAGATTGAGTAGCTGTTGCACTTTCAATAGTCAGTTTTTGATAATACAAATATGCTGATACAGATCCAGCTAAAATCAATAAAAGTATCGAAGCTGCAACCATTCCAGCTCTTGGCAGTAAAAAGAATACCTTTCTATCTTCATCCTCTTTTGGTTTGATCCTATTCCAGATTTCAGGGGATACGGGTGCAGTATAGTCAAATAATTTTTGTTGAATGAATTGATCGAATTGTTCAGTAGGAGGGTTGATGGTAGGTACATGAATCTTTTCCCATAAACCCTCAGGTATGGCAGCAGCATAATCTTGCAGCTTCATCTTGGTTATATGGTCAAATTCTTCGTTGTTCATTTAAACTGCAATCTTTTGTAATTGCACAATTTGAGCTTGTAACATTTTTCTTGCTTTTACCAATTGACTTCTACTGGTTCCAGCCTGTATATTCAACATGTCGGCAATTTCATCATGACTGTATCCTTCAATTACGTTCAAGTTAAATACCAATCTATACCCTTCAGGTAATTGACTTATCAATTTCAATAAATCATCTTCACCTAAATGAGTAAAAGCCTGTGGATCAATTTGCGGATTATTTGGGCTATGGTCATCAATTTCTTTGAAACTCATTTTCTTGCGTTCCAAATGCCGTATTGCGGTATTCACTACTATTCTTCTTACCCAACCTTCAAAAGAACCTTCGAATTTAAATTGGGTGATATATTGAAAAACTTTAATAAAAGCATCTTGTAACATGTCTTCCGCCTCCATATTGTCTTGGGCGTACCGCAAACATACCCCCATCATTTTACCAGCATGCTGTTCAAATAGCATACGCTGGCAAACAGGTTCTTGCCGAATACAGCCTTTTATCAGTTCATGTTCCGTCAAAAAAAAGACTTTTAAGGTTGAATTAATAGAAAGATACTTAACCGGGTACTTTTGTTGCTTGTAAAGAACACTAAGATACAAAAAACCCGCTTTGTTCGAAAGCGGGTTTTTGAGAGTAAATCAATTTGTTGAGTAGCTATACGGTTAAAAACTGTTCATGTATGTAATCTACTACACTGATCAGGCTTCCTGTTTCTTCAAATACCTTCAATTGCCTATCGGCGCCTGTCCCTCTTTCAAAGATTTTTGCAACATGATTAATCACATGCCTGCTACCTAAATCATCTACTACATCATCCACAAAATCCAATAGTTCATAAATCAGGGCCTTGGTATCCACTTCCGTTTCTTTGCCAAAATCAATTAATTTTCCATCAATGCCATATCTACTGGCGCGCCATTTATTTTCGTTAATCAACGGCCTAGAATAGATCATGAAATTCAAATTTTGACTACGTAGCTTATAAATCTTAGCACAAATTGCTTGAAACAATGCTGCAATAGTCATGGTTTCCATGATGGTCATAGGAACATCGCAAATGCGAAATTCAACAGTATTGAAAAATGGATGAACCCTCAAATCCCACCAGATCTTTTTTGCATTGTCTATGCAATTGGTTTTAATTAAGAGATTCACATAATTCTCATATGCTTCATAACTTTCAAAATAATCTGGGATGCCAGTTCTTGGGAACTTATCAAAAACCTTGGTTCTGAAAGATTTATATCCTGTATCTCTGGATTCCCAAAAAGGGGAGTTGGTACTTAATGCATAAACATGGGGTAGAAAATACCTGGCAGTATTGGCTATATGGACCGCCATTTTACGGTCTTCCATTCCAACATGTACATGTAATCCAAAAATTAAATTGCTTCTCGCCGCTTCCTGTAATTCATTGACTATTTGGTTATAGCGCACATGATCGGTAATGAGTTGGGTTTCCCAATGACTAAATGGGTGAGTGCCTGATGCTCCAACCCATAGACCAAGGTCGTTGGCAATTTTTGAAATATTGCCTCTTAATGCAGATACATCTTGAAAAGCTTCATCAATATCTTTACATATATCAGTTCCAACCTCAACTACCGCCTGGTGCATTTCAGCTTTTACTTTGTCTTTCAATATTTCCTGACCAAGTAATACTATTTTCTGTTCATGACTTTTGAGTTCCCTTGTAGTGGGGTCAATTACCATATACTCTTCTTCTACACCAAGTGTGAAATGTTTATAGTTTGTAGTCCCCATTAATATAATTTTTTTCCTGTTGCACTTCTTTTGATGTATTCACCCCATGTTAAATTGTCGGCACCTTCAACTTGATTTTGTGCTTTTTCAATTGCAAAATTAGCGGCAGTTTCAACTACCCAATCAAAATTTTCTTGTCCAACGCTTTTAATATCGGCATCTGGAGCTGGGTTACAAAAATCAATAGCATAAGGAACACCATCTCTTAATGCCAATTCAACTGTATTAAAATCATAGCCCAGATATTTGTTGATTTTCAAAACAATATCTGTCATCATTTTAAGCTTCTCCTTGGAAGGTTTGAAATCGGCTACATATCTTAAGTGGTGAGGGTTGCGTGGCTCATAAGACATGATGCGTACATGTTTTCCACCAATGCAATAGCAACGATAATATTCTTCGAAAATAATTTCCTCTTGTAACATCATTACTAATTCGCCTGTTTCGGCATGCTTCTCGAAAAAATCGTTCATGTCAGTTAATTTATAAACGTTTTTCCATCCACCTCCAGCAAAGGGTTTCATATAGGCAGGAAATCCAACATATTTGAAAATTCCTTCCCAATCAAGTGGGTAAGTTAAATTGCTAAAAGATAATTCTCCTGTATCTGCTGGTAAATCTTTAGAAGGAAGGATCACTGTTTTTGGAACGGGCACATCAATTTTTGTGGATAGGCAATTATTAAAAAATTTTTCATCTGCGCTCCACCAAAAGGGGTTATTTACCACCGCAGTTCCACAAAGTGCTGCATTTTTAAGGAAGGCCCTGTAAAATGGAACATCCTGGCTTATACGATCGAGAATCACCGCATAACCACTACTTTCCCCTTGAATTACTTTATCAATTTTAACCGGCTCTGCCATAATACCGGGGATGTTTTTACTGTTGATTCTTTCTACAAATGCCATTGGGAAACTTCTTTCCTGGCCAAACAATATTCCAATTTTTTTCATGTGCTCATTTTAGGTTACTCCTAAATTAAGTATTTCCGATTGTAAATCTGATAAAATGATTAATTAATTTTTACTATAGTTGAATTCGAATCATTCCCTATTTTTGAATATATGCCTCATACAAAAATTGCACATCTCAAGACGCTTAATGTAGAACAATGCACTATTGTATCGGAATACCTCGAAAGAGAAGTAATCTTTGATGTATACCTTCCAAAAGGAGTCATTCATTTAGATCAATTGAGTCTTCTACTAATAAATGATGGTCAAGATTTATTAAAAATGCCTTTTGATCAAATATTGGGCAAATTATTACATGATCAATTAATTGAACCATTGGTTTGTATTGGCATTCATTGTGGACCAGAAAGAAAAATGGAATATGGAACTGCTTATTCAGCAGATTATTTAGGAAGAGGCGCTAAAGCAGGATTATACAGTAAGTTTATTTTTGATGAATTACTTCCTTTTATTCGAAAAAAATACCATGCACCATCTTTTAAAGACAAATCCTTTGCTGGTTTTTCTTTAGGCGGATTAAGTGCTTTAGATATTTCATGGAATCATGCAAGTGAATTTAGAAAGACGGGTATTTTCAGCGGTTCATTATGGTGGAGAAGAAAAGGATACGATGATGGATATAATGAAGAAACCGATCGTATGATGCATATGCAAATTAGGAAAGGAACATTCCATCCATGGTTACAGTTCTTTATTGAATGCGGTACTTTAGACGAAACTGCTGATAGAAATAATAATGGAATTATTGATGCAATAGATGATGCATTGGATTTGATCGTAGAACTCAAAGCGAAAGGATATACCGATCAACATATTGAATACCTCGAATTAGCTGATGGCAAGCACGATGTAGCCACATGGGCAAAAGCATTACCTGCATTTTTACAATGGGGATGGGGGACTAAGTAATAATAATTACAGCAGGTCAATCAATCAACCGCAACTACATCCGAATGGCTGAATTTTCTATTGAAAATTCAAAGCTCGCCATTCGT
>JBBAJS010000008.1:0-93635 GCA_040403975.1 Sediminibacterium sp. | reverse complement strand
CTAAAGGTTGCTTGTTTCTTGATTGACCTGCTATATTGTTATCGAAAATTCAAAGTGCGCCATTCGTCTAAAGGTTGCTTGTTTCTTGATTGACCTGCTATATTGTTATCGAAAATTCAAAGCTCGCCATTCGTCTAAAGGTTGCTTTTTTCTTGATTGACCTGTATTATATCGAATAATGAATTCTATAAAAAAGCCCCTTGAAAATTCAAGGGGCTTTTACTATGTATTAAAGTAAATACTAGAAAATATAACGGATACCAAACTGAGCTTGCCAAACATCACCTATACCAGTTCCTTTTCTATAGGTAGCATAGTTGATGCTATTATTAACACGGTTCATTCTAAACAAAGGCACACCATTTGCATCTACGTTTGCTGCAATCAATGGGTTGAAAGTGTTCACAAAGTTGCTCACACCCCATGCACTGTTTAACATGTTACCGATATTAAAGATATCTGCTCTTAATTGAATAGTATGTCTGTTTTTACCAATGTTACGGAACAATTCTAACTGAGTAGAGAAGTCCATTCTAACTACATACGGTTGTAAAACACCATTTCTTTCAACTACTTTACCACGCATTGAGCTCAAGTATTTATCTTGATTGATAAATGCATCAAAAGCATCTCTTTGTTCTTGAATTGTTACAGCAGGAGCTGAACCAGATGCAGCTTGTGCAATAAAGTTCATTTCAGACTGGTTACGAGGAACGTACATTAAATCATTCCCAGATAATCCATCACCGTTCATGTCTCCGCTATATGTGTAAGAGAAACGGCCTTGGTTTTGAGATTGACTGAATAATGAAAATTGTAATGCAGCGTTTTTGCCTAATTCTATACGATAGTTAACATTCGCAATAGCTCTGTTGCGAATTTCATTATCACTGAAAGCTATATCTGTGCTGTTGTTACCACGAACACTTTGGATTCCAGTCCAAGAACTAAATGCGATAGAACCAGGACTCATATAATCACGTGCTCTTGTAAAAGTATAAGCTACCATAAATCCAAGACCTTTAGATTTGGTAGGTTTCTCCAACTTAACTGTTGCAGCAATTGAACCACCTAATGGACCACTCTCCATCTGAGTTGCATCAGTAATATTAGGATTGATTCGTAAAGCATTGGTTTGAGCTGTACCTGATAAACCTAAGCCCGCAAAACGAGGTCTGCCATCTGGGCCATTGAAGAATGCAGAAGCAGGTCTTAAATTGGCATTGTAATAGTTTACATTATTCAAGCTTTGTGTAAAGATGAATTCACCAGTTAAGATAAGGTCTTTAAAGATCTTTTGATCAACAGCAAAATTAGAACGGATTACTTTTGGAAAGCGGAAAGTTTCCTCAGTTGTAGCAATATTATATGAAGTAGCAGGTACACCAGGATTAGGTGCAAAGCTAGGATAATTTGAAGGTGTATTAGGATTGAAAGGATAAGCTGAAGTATTACTAAAGTTTACACCGCCATTCAACACACCATTATTACCCATTTGATTGCTCACATTTACAAAAGGAGGACGACCTGTGAATAATCCAACACCTCCACGAATTTGAGTTGATTTATCTCCTTTAACATCGTAGTTAAATCCAATACGAGGGCTGATCATCAATTTTGCAGAAGGCAATTGAGATGTACTCAATTTAATCGATTGACCATTGTTATCGATAAAGCTATATCCATCTACTTGAGTATTTGTAAAGCCTTGACCAATAAAATAAGGAACCTCAAAACGTACACCATAAGTTACATTTAAATTAGGTTGCAGGTTTAATTCATCCTGAACATAAGCCGCAATATTGGCTGACCTTGTGGTTACTAACCAAGGTGCTCCTCCAGGTAAGTTGCTGAAGTTTGCACGGTAGTTTCTCATAAACACTGGGCTAAAAGCTTGGTTAGGGTTAGCTAAATAAGCATTGGCAGCAGTATAGAAATCATTCAAGTTATTGAAAGTATAAATACCATTGATTAATGGAGTAAATCCATTGGTAAATTTAAAGCTTTCAAAAGCTACACCTGCAGTTAAAGTATGTTTACCTAAATAAGCAGTAAGGTTATCACTAAACTGCCAAGTATCAGTATTTAATAAATTATTAGGTGTGAAAGGGTCGTTACCAAAAGCCAAATACATACCACTTTGGGTTGTTTGAGCAGCTGGTACAGTTGAAGTTCCTGAAGTTGGAATTGCAGTTAATGGACTAGCTCCATCTTGAATATCTACTGCAGGGAAATTGCCTCCTTTGACAGCTCTGAAATCTCTATTGGCAGTATAACCAAATGTCAATTCATTGCTGATTTTATTGCTGAAACGGCTATTTAATTGCCCAATAATACCATAGATATTATTATTGATTTCATAAGCAGAATTTGAACCAATTAAATTGTTCAAACTAGGTTGTCTGCTTCCGTTGGTTGTATTACTTCCACTAGCTTGTACATCACGCTTCGATAATAATAAATTACCACGAATGCTCAACTTATGTATATCATTAATATTCCAATCGAAACGTGCAACTGCTTTATCACTTTTAGTTACAAAAGGATATCCTTGGAAAGTTCCTGGGTTGTAATTGAATTTAGAAGTTAAAAAAGTGGTTAATGCATCGATATCAGATTGTTTAACTCTTGATGTATTTCCACTGATAGGAGTAGCTCCATTGCTTGCATCAGCAGTAATTGAGGTACCAATGTCATTTCTTCTTTCTCCTTCATAGTTCAAAAAATAGAATAATTTGTTTTTGATGATTGCTCCACCAAAGCTTACTCCAAATTGTTTCACATCGAAAGCAGTAGTCACCACATCTTGCTTACCAGCAGCACCTGCTTTAGTTCCTAATAAACTTTCGTTACGGAAATTATAGAAACCAGTACCATGAATGGTATTTGTTCCACTCTTTGTTACTGCATTGATACTTGCACCAGTAAATCCTGCATCTCTTACGTTGTAAGGAGATACATTGATCTGAATTTCTTGTAAGGCATCTAAAGAAATAGGAGCAGAGTTGGTTTGACCACCATTCAAGGCACTCAATCCAAAAGAGTTATTGAAAATAGAACCATCTAAGGTAAAGTTGATCGCTCTGTTATCTTGTCCAGCAAATGATGTACCATTTGCTTGAGGAACCAAACGAGTTAGATCAGTTACGTTACGGCTAATAGTAGGTAATGTGCTGATCAAACGTGAGTTAATATTGGTAGAAGTACCTTTTCTGTCTTTAGAAATTAAAGCTGCTTTTTTATTAGCAGCACCCGTTACAGTTACTTCCTGTAATTGAGCATTATTGTCTGATAAAGTTACATCTACAACAGCAGGCTCGCCTAATTGCACAGTAACATCATTAATTACTTCAGACTTTAAACCAACATAAGATACAGTGATCTTATAAGGCCCACCAACACGTAATGCAGGTACTGTATACTTTCCAGTTGAAGTAGATACCGACTTGTATCTAGATCCAGAAGGTTCATGGATTACTTCAATTGAAGCACCTACTAAAGGCATGTTTTTTGCGTCTTTCACAGAACCGGTAATGGTACCAGTTGTGTTTTGCGCCATTGAAAAGGAAACAGCTAAAACTGCCACCAATAACAATGAAATTTGCTTTAAAATTCTCATAATTTTCGTTTTGATGCCGCAAATATCAAACAATCATTGAAAAGAACCCAATTTCTTGTTAATATAATAATTACATAATACGCACAATCTGGGCATTTCTGCTAGATTAATTGTTAAATAATGGCATTTTGCTATTGAAAATCAGTTATTTATGTTCAAACATCAAATGAACAAAGTTCTAATTAAATGTTAAGTCTGTTAATAAAAACTTATTCTACAGCCTATTTGTATGGTCCAAATACTCGAAAAATGTGGATTTTGAGAAATTTGTTCTATCCATGGCTTATTGGATAAATTTTGGGGATTGAAGTTGAAAATGGGTATTAATTGATTCTGATTAGTGTAACCTACAAAATCAATTAATCTATGTCGGTTTCCGGGCACATAAAATGATTTACCCCAGGTATCATTCAATAAATTGGAGATATTGAAAATATCCAGTGAAAACGCAATTCCATATTTTCTTTTATTCAGTTGAAGATTGGTATTGGTTGCAATTCTACAATCCATTCGATGAATAAAAGGAGTGATACTTCCATTTCTTTCGGCATATCTTCCACGGTTAGATTTTAAATACTCATTTTGATTGATAAATATTTCCAATGCTTCTTTTTGTTGATCCGCAGTATAATAAAATTCGTTGGAAACAATTGGCAGAAAAAATTGATTGCTTAATTCTTCAGAAGTTGGTATATACAATAATTCAAATCCAGTTGAATTTTCATCGTCTCGCACTAAACTTTTTTTTCCATAGACATAACTGAAACGATTGCCGGAACTTCCATTGTAAATGAATGTGAAACTGATTTTATTTTTTTTATTAATGCGCCATTCTTTAAAACAATTAATATTAATTCGATGACCAGGACTATAGTCTGAAAGTGCTACTCCAATTGTATTTCTGCCGTTAACATGTTCATTTAATCTCCATTGATTGATCAGTAATGAATAATTTCCGTCATATGCTGCAAATGATTTTCCATATGCGTAATTAATACTAAAGCTACCGAAGCTGCTTTCTTTTTTTATTTGTAATCCCCATCGGTAACCAAACCCTTTTTCATTATCAGCATTGCTCAATAATATTACCTGATTAAAGGGGTTGCTGCTATCCAGGAGTATCGGAATTTTTCCATTGTTTAAATTAGTGTAGACCAAGCGATCATCTGGCCCTATTAATCGATCGGATGGGGGTAATAGATTTACATTCGTAAAATTGATTGCATGTATATTATTGTAATACATTGCTTCTAATTGAACAGTCCAATTTCCTTTGAGCATCTTCGTTATTTCTACACTAGATCTCCAAACACTGGGCATATCAATTTTACCTGAAACAATATTCAAAACTCCTCTATTTCCATTTATTCCGAATTGTTGAGGCAACCATTTTTGATCAATATTTTTTTGATATCGAATTTGATTAAGCTGCTGCGGACTGGCTTCGAAGCTTCCGTATTGTAATCCATTATTAGTATAAATTCCTCCCAACCATGCCAAAGGCATTCTCCCATTGAATATTCCAGTGCCCAAGTTGATCAATGTTTTTTGTTTTGGGAATTGCAAATGCAAATTCATACGAGGAGAGAAATTGATTGGGATAACTGGTTTTTGACCAGCTGTTGCGCCTGATAAATCATAATAATTGGATAGCGCAGGTATCATTTTATATTGAATGAAACTATCGGTTACAGGGTTCGTTAATAATTCTTGAGCAGTGATTCTGATTCCGCCCATTAATTGAATATTATTGTTGATCCGAATTTGGTCATTCACAAAAAATGATGCTTTCAGCAATTGGATCAAACTTGCTTTTTGTTGGTCTGGTTGGTAAAAATTTATTTGGTAATCGCCTGGTTTTTTATTGAGCAAAAAATCATTAATAGTAAAATAGAAATAACTGCCAAAGCTATTTTGTAAAAATTGATTCTTGGTAGTATTCAATTCAACTTCAAGACCAGTACTAATGAATTGTTTTCTTTTGGTGAAGAAGAGTTTTTGTATCAAATTGATATTGGTTTGTTGCACATTGCTTTGCATAGCATCTTCATTGCTGCCTAAAAAAATAAGACCATTACCATCAAGAATTGAAACGTTTGGAAAGGCTTTACCCATTGGGCTTGTTTGATCTTTAGAATGGGTATAACTAATAAGCAAACTATTGCCTTTGTTTTTGCTCCAATGATGTTTCCACTCAATCGATCCTGAGATATTTTGGTGGTCGTAGAATTTTCCATTATTACTAAAAAATAAATTTTTACTGGTGCTCATACCTGAAATGGATCTATCCGATAACTGAGATCGAATGCTAAGGGTGATCCTATTTTTTTTGGATACTACATAATCCATCTTCATCACCCATTTAAAAGCATTGGTCTGTTGAATTTGGTTTAATGTGCCAGGATCATAGTTGTAATTCGTTTTGATTGAATTGATAAATTGTTGAAATTGAAAAGGGTTTTTAGTGTTTCCTTCGTAGTGGTTAAAATCATATTTACTTTCTACGGATTCTCTCAGAAAATCAATATTGAAAAAATAAAACAATCGATTTTCTTCTATTGGACCACTCATTGTCAAACCTGTATTGTTGTATAATGATTGATTGCTTCGCATGTATCGATATATAGATGAATACGGCTGGTTTTTACCAGACTTTGTGATCATATTAATCGCAGCCCCTGTATATCCCCCCAACGATGCATCATAGGGAGAGAGTTGCACTTGAAATTGTTCAATCGCTTCAATTGGAACGGGCACATTTCCTGTTTGGCCACCATACATTCCATTAGCAGATAAACCAAATACATCATTCTGTAAAGCACCATCGATGTATAAAGAATTGTATCGATTATTTTGACCAGAAAAAGAAATTGCTCCATTGGCAGATTCTTTAATGAATGCTTGTGGAAATACACCGAATAATTTAGTATAGTCTCCGCCCGAACTTGGAATTTGTGCTATCTGTTTTGCGGTGAGGTGAATTGAATTTTGAGATCGATAATTTTCAATGTTTGATTTAACCATTACAGGTTGCAATACATTAATGGCTGAACGAAGGCTTATTTCAATGGATTCTGTTTTTCCAAGACTCACTTCAATATTTTCTAATGCTAATGTATCTGTATAAGGAGTATGAAAAAAGAGTTGATAATTTTTATCGGGGATCAAATTGTCAAATTGAAAAATGCCCAATTCATTGGAAAAAGTGGTTAGTTTCAATCC
The DNA here is from genome assembly GCA_040403975.1 of Sediminibacterium sp. Lineage (GTDB taxonomy): Bacteria > Bacteroidota > Bacteroidia > Chitinophagales > Chitinophagaceae > Sediminibacterium. The sequence goes on along the minus strand of JBBAJS010000008.1, from coordinate 86,794 downwards.
ATTATTTTGATTGGATAAAACAATTTGAACATTCCCTAAATTCTTTCCATGGAATAGGGTTTTACCTTGAATTCCTCCACTGGTTATTTGGGCATTCGCAAAAGGGATTAATAGAAGATTCAATAATAGGAATCGGATTAAATACATGAAGCATTTTTTTCAATGCTAGCATAGTTTTTTATCTTATTAAAGGGTAGAAATACTATAAAATGGTAGTTTTTAACGGATTTTGATAATATCTATAAGCTTAGATATAGTAGTTTTGCATTTCAAATGAATTTATGTTAGATAGTATAGAGTCTGCAATTGAAGACATTCAAAATGGGAAACTGGTCATTGTAGTGGATGATGAGGACAGAGAGAATGAAGGTGATTTTATCATTGCAGCTCGATTTGCTACTCCTGAAGTGATCAATTTCATGAGTAAGGAAGGAAGGGGATTGATTTGTGCGGCACTTACCGAAGAAAGATGTGCTGAACTGGAATTATCTCCCATGGTTAGTTCCAATACTTCCTTGCATGAAACCGCTTTTACCGTTTCTGTTGATATTATTGGAAATGGAGCCACTACAGGTATTTCAGCACAAGACCGTTCAAAAACCATTCTTGCGTTAATTGATCCTGCAACAAAAGCCAGTGATTTGGGCAGACCAGGACATATATTCCCCTTAAAAGCCAAAAAAGGGGGTGTACTTAGAAGAACTGGTCATACAGAAGCAACTGTCGATTTAGCAAGGTTGGCCGGATTTGAACCTGCCGGCGTATTGGTAGAAGTGATGAATGAAGATGGCACGATGGCTCGTTTGCCGGAATTATTGGTTATAGCCAAAAAGTTTGATCTTAAAATTATTTCAATAAAGGATCTAATTGATTTTAGATTAAAAACCGATTCATTGATTGAAGAATTGGTACGTGTAAATATGCCTACCAAATTTGGACAATTCACATTGGTAGCGTTTAAAGAAAAATTAAGTGGAGCAGAACATTTAGCCTTGGTAAAAGGAACCTGGAAAGAGGGAGAAGCAATTCTTACAAGAGTACATAGTAGTTGTTTTACTGGCGATATCTTAGGAAGTTTAAGATGCGATTGTGGCGATCAATTACATAAAGCCATGCAAATGGTTGATGCAGCAGGCAAAGGCGTTATTTTATATATGAATCAAGAGGGTAGAGGAATTGGTTTGATCAACAAACTCAAAGCATATCAGCTGCAAGAACAAGGAATGGATACTGTGGAAGCTAACCTGAGTTTGGGTTTTGGAATGGATGAAAGAGATTATGGAGTGGGTGCTCAAATACTCAGACATTTGGGAATTCAAGAGATCAAATTAATGAGTAATAACCCTAGAAAAAGAGCTGGATTAAAAGGGTACGGATTAACGATTGTAGATATTGTGCCCATTGAAGTTCCCTCCAATGAGCACAATGAAAAATACCTTGAAACAAAAAGAGATAAAATGGGTCATACCATTTTAGGAGCCAAATAAGCGATTAATCTTTCTTGATTAATTTCTTGGTTTCATCTAACTCTTTCTTTAATTCGATGGTATATAAAGTAAGCTCTTCGATTTTTTTCAATAAGAGCGCATTCATTTTACCTAAGTCTAATCCTTCGGCCATTACTTGCGCTGTAGTTTGAATGCCGGGCAAATGTTTATTGGCTTTGATATATTCTTCCAATTTATTCAAAGGCATTAAGGAATACTCTTTATCGAAAACATGATCGTACCAATCTTTTGAAGTCTTGACTGCCACTTTTACTTTCTCAGTAAGAATACCTTGTTCAACAAATAATTTATAGCCGTCGATCTGTGTGTTAACATCGCCGATTTTAACCCTTCCTTCGTATGAATCAATGGAGAAATATTCTTTTTCATTAGGCTCATTGACAGCTTTAAATGATACTCTGAAAGTTTGAGGCAATTTTGAACTATTGTCTCCTGATACTCTGGCTCCAAGGGTCCAATAGCTGAAATTCTTTGATTTAGCAACATCACCATTCGAAAACATAATGGAAGGTTCGTTTTGTCCGTCGCTGGCCCAATCATTGCTTAGCTTCAAAAGAATGTTTTTATTCCTTGTATTACCAGCATTTTTTTTGATTTCTAAGGGAGCGGTAGGTGCTAATATTCCAATACCCGAAAAGCCGGAAGGAGAAAATATATTTTCCTTATTTCCACTTTTTGTAGGAGCAGGAGCAGCTTCTGTATCAGATTGAACTTTGGGTTGACCCGCAGTGCTTGGTCTTTGAGCTGATACAGTCAATTGTAGGACAAATAGAGCGAATGCTCCTATTAGTAGTTTTTTATTCATCATTCAGCAAAAGTATTATCTATGATTTGAATGACCATGGTCAGACTCTTCTTTATCTTTATCTTTTTCGTATGCTTTAATAATAGCTTTAACCAATTTATGCCTTACTACATCTTCTTCGTTTAATTCAATATGGGCAATACCGTCGATGTTTTGTAGGATTCTGGTTGATTTCACTAAACCGCTGCGCATATTTCTTGGCAAATCTATTTGGGTAGGGTCACCAGTAATAATGGCTTTGGCATTAGCACCAATGCGGGTTAAAAACATTTTTAACTGGAGGTCATTGGTATTTTGCGCTTCATCTAAAATAATGAATGCATTATCCAATGTTCTACCGCGCATGTAAGCCAATGGAGCAATTTCGATGGTTCGAGTACTCATATAATAACCCAATTTATCTGCAGGAATCATGTCGTCCAATGCATCATAAAGTGGTCTTAAATATGGATCGATCTTTTCTTTTAAATCACCAGGCAAAAAACCCAAGCTTTCTCCTGCTTCAACAGCAGGTCTGGTGAGAATGATCTTTTTAACTAATTTATTTTTTAATGCGCGAACTGCCAGAGCAACTGCTGTATAGGTTTTACCTGTTCCAGCTGGTCCGATCGCAAATACGATATCATTCTTATCAGCGGCCTGAACCATTCTCTTTTGATTCTGTGTTCTAGCCCTTACAGTTTTTCCATTAGGTCCAAAAACCAAAATGTCATTGGGATTGCGGTCTACAAAATTGTCCACTGTTTCGGCATCATCGCCTCCAAGTATCTGTTCGAAATACCCTTCGCTTAATTGACCATTCCTTTGCAGGTATTGTACAATTAAGTCGATTTTTTCTTTTGCTGTTTCAATTTGTTCTGGAGCTCCGCTTAGTTTTAACTGGGTGCCTCTGGAGAGGATTTTTAACAGTGGGAACTTTTTCTTTAATAAGTCTAATTTTCCGTTGTTGACGCCAAAAAACTCGATAGGATTAACGGTTTCAAGGCTAATGATTGTGTCTGTCAAGCTGGTCTGTTTTTAGTTAAAATAGAATGGATTAGTTTGAAAAAACTCGTTTTTCAAATTTAATCTCTTCATTCTCACTAAACCAATCAATCTTATACACAGGTTGTGGATAGCTTGTTCAGTTATTGGTTATTGGTTACTGGATATGGAATATGGGGTTATTAAGTTATTGTTAACCATATTTCATATCGCTTATCACATAATTATTTTATGGATTTGAGCTTGGCAATCGTTTCAGTAGGATTGCTAGAACCGAAAACAGTATTGCCTGCAACCAAAACATCGGCTCCTGCATGAATGATTGATGAAGCATTTTCAAGAGTAACACCCCCATCAATTTCGATCAATGCGGTTGCATTTTTTTCATTGATTAATTTTTTAAGTTGTTTGATCTTATGTAAAGTATGAGGAATGAAATGCTGACCTCCAAATCCAGGATTGACACTCATCAAACACACCACATCAATATCCGCAATAATATCTGCTAATAAATCAACGGAAGTATGTGGGTTAACAGCAACACCTGCTTTCATTCCCAATTGTTTGATCTGTTGAATATTTCTGTGAAGATGATTACATGCTTCAATATGTACAGTTAATATATCAGCTCCTGCATCTTTAAAAGCTTGCGTGTATTTTTCTGGCTCTTCAATCATCAAATGAACATCACATATTTTTTTTGTTGCTTTTCTAATATGTGCAATGATCGGAATGCCAAAACTTATGTTCGGAACAAATCGGCCATCCATTACATCTAAGTGAAACCAATCTGCTGCACTGTTATTGAGCATATCACAGTCTTGTTGTAATTGTAAAAAGTTTGCACTTAAAAGAGAGGGGGCAATGAGCGCCATATGATTATTTTTTTTGTAATTCGATTATTGCATTTGCTGCTTCTTTCAAATCTGCATCCAATGATTGTGCTTTTTGATACTGCTCAATGGCCGCTGGAATATTGTTGTTTTTTTCTAAACATTTACCCTTCCAGAAATAACCATCCGCATAAAATGGATTTATTTGAATAACTGCGTCAAAGATAGCTATTGCAGCTGAAATTTGATGATTGTCGTATAAGATAAATCCTTTTTCCATCAATGCTTCTATATATCGATAATTGGTAGAAATGCAAGAGTCGAAATAGATGTTCGCTTTGGCTGGATTATTCATTCTGGCATAATAAATCCCTTTGATAAAGTAGTTATCTGCTTTATGGTCATTGCCAGGAAACTGGGTATTGATATTGGCGCAAAGAATTAAAGCTTCTTTGTCTTTTTGTTCTGCTAATAAATTAGCCAGGGAGAGCATGTATACAGCATTTGGATAAATTGCATTGGCTATACGGAAACATTTTTTAGCAGTGGTGGTGTCCTTTGTTTTTTGTGCTAATTGTCCTTTCTGAAACCAGAGATCTTGATTTAAGCTGTCTTTTTGTAGAAGCGAATTAATATGAACGATGGCTGCTTCGTATTTTTTTGAACTATCTAAATAATCAATGAATTGTTGATGCAACTCAATACTATCAGGATACTTTTTTAATATGGCCTGATATGAGCTAAGGCCATCTAATTGTTCAGTATTATTTGTTGCTCCATTTTTTTGTTGAGAAGAATTATTGCAACTTATCGTAAGGATTAATGCGATGAAGGGAATCCAGGTTTTCATGAAGCTAAAATAAGCAGATTGGCTTGTATTGACATTAATCTGACAATTCAAGACCAATTAGTTGGTATTTTTGCCCCTTAATTAACTTTTTGTATGAGAAAAATCGCCATTTTTTTATTGATCGTTGGACTATCTCTTTCTATGAATGCTCAACAGGCCGTCATTAATGATACAGTTCATTTTGAAGGGGAGAAGCACTTTAAAAATATCCAGCAATTAACTTTTGGAGGAGACAATGCAGAAGCCTATTGGAGTTTTGATAGTAAACATATAGTATTCCAAAGAACCAATCCAAAAGAAGGAATCAATTGTGATCAGATTTTTATTGGAAAAATTCCTGAAAAATTGGGCGATCCATTCACATATAAGATGGTGAGCAGTGGAAAGGGTAGAACTACCTGTGCTTATTTTATGCCTGATGGAAAGCACATTATTTACGCTTCAACACATGAAGGAGGGGCAGATTGTCCGCCAGTTCCTGATCGTTCTAAATACGGTAATAAATATATATGGCCATTGTACAACACTTATGATATTTATATGTCCGACTTGAATGGTAAGATTGTAAAGAAGTTGACCACAGCAAAAGGCTATGATGCTGAAGGAACGCTTTCTTATGATGGTAAAAAAATGATTTATTGTAGTGATAAAGATGGCGACCTTGATTTATACATTATGGATCTCCAAACAGGAAAAGAAAAGCGAATCACCAATTCATTAGGTTATGATGGTGGCGCCTGGTTTAGCCCTGATGGTAAAAAAATTGTTTGGCGTGCAAGCAGACCTACTACAGATGCAGAAGTAAAAGAATACAAAGAATTATTGGCAGAAGGGTTAGTTGCACCCACCAATATGGAAGTTTGGACAGCGAATGCAGACGGTTCAGATGCAAAGCAAATTACCAAATGGGGACAGGCCAACTGGGCGCCTAATTTTACCCATGATAGTAAAAAGATCATTATTTGTAGCAACCATGAATACAAACGTGGATTCCCTTTTAATATGTACATGGTAGATTTGGATGGCAAAAACATGGAAAAGATCAGCAGAGACAAAGGATTTGACGCATTTCCTATGATCAGCCCTGATGGTAAAAAAATTATTTTTGCATCTAATCGAAATAATGGGGGCACTAGAGATACGAATTTGTTTGTAGCAGACTGGGTGGATTAGAATTAAGAGAGAAGAATTAAGAGAGAAGAATTAAGAGATAGGAGATATTCAGTTAGATTTGTTTAAAATTAGATTTATGCAAACAGGGTTAATGCACTTACATAATTTATTGCGCTGGATTATTTTAATACTATTGGTGCTTTCTATTTTACAAGCATACGCTGGTTGGACTGGTAAGAAAGCATTTAAACCAAGTGATAAGAAAACATGGTTATTTACTATGATATCTGCTCATACTACTTTGTTATTGGGCTTGTACCAAGTAATGTTTGGCCGTTATGGTTTTTTTGTAACAACCTTGCCCGAAGGGTTGTCTGTAATGAAAGATAAATTTTATCGCTTTTACTGGGTTGAACATCCAACCACAATGATATTGGCTATTGTATTTATTACATTAGGATATGGGATGTCTAAAAAACAAGTATCGGATGAAATTAAATACAAAAAAGCACTTGTTTATTTTATGATTGCTTTATTACTTATATTAGTAGGAGTGCCTTGGCAGTTCAGAGAGATCGTTGGAAGACCTTATTTCCCAGGCATGTAAAAGAATATATTTTTAAAAAAAGCCCCGTAATATTAGACTGCCCCCAAAAAGTTAGACACTTAATGGGGGCTTTTTTTATGATTTCCAATCTTTTTTCATGATTGTAATAAACTGTTTCATTTCATCTAAAGTGCCTACACTGGCACGTGCCCATTTTTCTCCACCATAAGTGTCAGACCTTAAAAAGATATTTTGCTTTAACATGTCTTCTGCAAAATTGCCAGGATATTTTCCTAATGGAAAAAACAAAAAGTTAGTGTAAGATGGAATACACTGGATATTCAATTTTTTCAATTCATCATAGCCATATTTTCTGGCAACTTCATTTTTTTGTTTGCTGATTTTATGGTGTTCGGAATCGTTCAAACTTGCTTGTGCTGCAGTCATAGACAAAACACTCATGGCAAATTGTGTTCTAACAAAATAATTATCACTCATGGTTTTGATATGTGCAGCACTTGCAATCACAAACCCAATTCTCAAGCCTGCCATTGCATGAATCTTAGAAAAAGTACCAATGACCATCACATTTGGATGCTTTTCAATCAAGCCGATCATCGATTCATTATCTGGGGCATCTAAATAATCTATATAAGCTTCATCTACTGCAACCACAGCATTCTTCGAAGCTTCAATGCAAAAACTTTTTAAAGAAGAAGGGGACACAATTGTACTCGATGGATTTGCAGGATTACAGATATATACCAACGAAGTTTCATTGGTGATCGCTTTTTGCATTGCATTCAGATCATGTGCTTTTTCGGAATTGAGAGGTACTTCAATTACTTTAGTACCTATTTTTTTTGCAGCGGAAGGTAATATACCAAATGTTGGATATGCTGTAACTAAATTTCCTTTATTGTATACCCTAGGTAACAAACCCAATGCTTCTCCTGAACCAGGAGTTAACAATACTTGGTTTTCTTCTACACCGTATTTTTTGGCTAATTCCTTTTTAAAAGATTGCAAAGACGCAATATTGTATTGATATCTATGGGACTCCCCAATTAATTGAAGTATTGCTTCTTTGGCTTTTGGAGAAATGCCATAAGGGTTTTCATTGGAACTCAAATTCACCAATCCTTTTTCAGCTCCATAAGTTTTAAGAATACCTTCTTCGTTTCCCATTACAGGAAGCCTGAAGCCTAATCCTAAAGTGGCTAATGAACTGTATTTTAACCAATCTCTGCGGTTTACTGATTTTGCCATATAAATGGTTTTGAAAGCAAAAGATACATTATTTCTTAAATGACTCCAACTTCAGTAATTTTAAATTATAAATAGTTTTATTTCAATTGTATTTTTCCATTTTAAAACCCATTATCCCAATAACCCAATAACTAATAACTATAACAATGCCTCATTATTATTCCTTAGGTACTATTCCTCATAAACGACATACTCAATTTAGAAAACCCGATGGAACCTTATATTCAGAACAACTTTTTTCAACAGAGGGGTTCAGTAATGATTACTCTTTGTTGTATCACAATCATCCGCCAACACAAATAATACATACGGATGAGCCTTATTCTGTAATGCCTAAGGTAGCCGAAGAGAAAATGTTGAAGCACAGGTGTTTCGAAGGATTTCAAATAGCTCCTGAAGCAGATTATTTAAAAAGCAGGAAACCTGTATTGGTCAATAATGATTGTCATATTGTATTAGCGGCACCTCAACAAAGTACCAAAGATTATTTTTATAAGAATGCCGATGCGGACGAACTCATTTTTGTTCATGAAGGGAGTGGGAAACTATTAACTCAATATGGTGAATTGGTTTTTGGATATGGAGACTATTTAGTAATACCCAGAGGAACCATTTACCAAATTCATTTTGATACTGCCATCAATCGATTATTTATAGTAGAGAGTTTTAGTCCTATCAGATATCCCAAAAGGTATACGAGCAAGAACGGACAATTATTAGAACATGCTCCCTTCTGCGAAAGAGATATTCGTGGCCCACAAAATTTGCAAACATTTGATGAAAAAGGTGACTTTTTGATTCAAACAAAAAAGAAAGGAGTGATGTATGGTTTGCATTATGGTACACACCCATTTGATGTAGTAGGATGGGATGGGTGTTGTTACCCTTATGCATTCAGTATTCACGATTTCGAACCTATTACTGGAAGGGTGCATCAACCTCCACCAGTTCATCAAACATTCGATGCACACAATTTTGTAGTCTGCAGTTTTTGTCCCCGTCTGTATGATTATCATCCAAATGCTATTCCTGCGCCATATAATCATAGTAATATAGACAGTGATGAAGTGTTGTATTATGTTGCCGGAGATTTTATGAGCAGAAAAAATGTTACTCAAGGGATGATCACATTGCATCCTGCTGGTATACCTCATGGCCCTCATCCGGGAGCTGTAGAAAAAAGTATCGGAAAAAAAGAAACCTTGGAATTAGCGGTGATGGTAGATACTTTTCATCCTTTACAAATAACGGAAGAAGCTTTGATGATTGAGAACAAAGGATATACGATGAGTTGGGCTGAATGAATTAAGAATTAAGAATTAAGAATTAAGAAAGAAGAGATATAAGATATGAGATGTGCGTTTTTCAATAAAAATCATTACCTTAATACCTCAAATAATTAAAAATATTCAACATCTTTTCTATGATTAAATTTAGCGACATCCAAATTGGCGATTACATGATGGGAGAGTTTGAAGGTAAAATGTGGGAAGGAGAAGTGACCCGTCTAAATGGCGATGAGAAACAAGTTTGTTTGCAAACTGAAGTTCAAGAGTTTTGGTTTTCTACAGACCATTTACATGCGATCGCATTAAATGAGGAAGCCCTGCTTAATCTTAAGTTCACGAAACAGCCTAACGAGGATGGTTCTGTAAAATATTCAAAAGGTTCATTTAGGATTGTTACACCTAAAGCTGGAGATTTTTCCTCCATTGAAATGTGGTACAGAGAAGACAAGCGTCACCATCCTGACGTTCATTTTGTACACCAGTTACAAAATCAATACCATGATATGACTAAAATTTTCCTTACAAGGGATCCAATGTAGCCTTTCAAATTTTTTGATCAAATAAAAAAAGCTTGTAATTGTGTACAAGCTTTTTTATTTTTGCATCCTTCAGCCCCTTTTACGGACTGTTCATATTTAATAAATATTGAATATTTGGCGGGGTTTCTTGAAGGGAATACTCCTAAATCAGCCTTTTTTAGCTGATTTCGATATATTTTTCCACATTTTAAGGAGTTTTTTCCACTAATTTTTCATATTTCGGTTGTAATTTAATATCTTTGCAGCCCCAAAAATAGTATGTCGAAACAACCGCTGATTAAACAAGATGGAGTGATTCTGGAAGCATTAAGTAATGCTATGTTCAGAGTGAAGTTAGAAAATGGTCATGAAATATTGGCTACTATTTCAGGCAAAATGAGGATGCACTATATCCGAATTCTACCTGGAGATAAAGTGGGTGTGGAAATGAGTCCTTATGATTTGAGCAGAGGAAGGATCATTTTTAGGTATAAGTAAGAAAGAAGAAAGAAGAGTTTAGGTAATTAGTAATAGAATATAACAGTAAAATAAACCAACAATGAAAGTAAGAGCTTCCATTAAAAAACGTAGTGCCGATTGTAAGATCGTGAAGCGCAAAGGAAAATTATTTGTAATCAACAAAAAGAATCCTCGCTTTAAGCAACGTCAAGGATAATTGAATCATCAACTAAAAGTATAAAACAATAAATATGGCTCGTATTGCCGGTATAGATTTACCAAAAAACAAAAGAGGCGAAATTGGGTTGACCTACATTTTTGGTATTGGTCGTTCTACAGCTCAGTATATCTTAGATAAAGCTGGTATCAGCTATGATAAGAAAGTGAATCAGTGGAATGATGATGAACAAACTGCTATTCGTAATGTAATTAACAATGAGTTTAAAGTAGAAGGTGCTTTACGTAGTGAAGTATCAATGAGCATTAAGCGTTTGTTGGATATTGCTTGTTACAGAGGTCTTCGTCATCGTAAAGGTTTACCTGTGCGTGGACAAAGAACTAAAACCAATAGCCGTACAAGAAAAGGTAAGCGTAAAACAGTTGCTGGTAAGAAAAAAGTAGCTAAGAAATAATTAGTCAAATTCATGACCTGAAAAGGGCATGACTTTTTGCTATAAAATCCTTGATTTTGGATAACCTGTAAAACAGGAAGGAGAAATCAAGGTTCCTGAATTACAGGATTATTTATTAACCATCCCGATTAAAAAGGGAAGACTACCTAAAAAAGTAAAATGGCTAAACCACAAAAAGCGCAGAACAGTGCAAAAGCTGCTGCCAAAAAAAGAGTTGTAAAAGTAGATGCCGCTGGTGAAGTGCGTATTTCAGCAACATTCAACAACATCATTATCAGTTTTACCAACAAAACTGGCCAGGTAATTAGCTGGAGCAGTGCTGGTAAAATGGGTTTCAAAGGTTCTAAGAAAAATACACCGTATGCCGCTCAAATGGCTGCTGCAGATGCTGCAAAAGTAGCTGTAGATGCTGGTTTGAAGCGTGTTGATGTATTTGTAAAAGGTCCAGGAGCAGGTCGCGAAGGTGCGATTCGTTCAATCGCTCAGTCTGGTGTTGAAGTTACTTCTATCAAAGACGTAACTCCTATGCCACACAATGGTTGTCGTCCTCCGAAACAAAGAAGAGTATAACATCCTAAGCCTCAATAGAGGTAGTGGAAGACATATTGAGCCTCAAGGTTTCATTTATTAAAAGGTTGCCCGATTTATTTTTTACGATTTTTAACCGATCGAAGCAACGAATTCTAAAAAAATCGAAATGAAAAAAAACTATGGCACGTTACACAGGTCCTAAGACCAAAATCTCGAGAATTTTCGGCGAACCTATTTTAGGTAATGCCAAGTGGTTAGGTAAGAATTCTAACCCTCCCGGACAGCATGGTGCTGCTCGTAAGCGTAAAACTTTGGGTGAATACGCTTTACAGTTAAGAGAAAAACAAAAGGCAAAATACACATATGGTGTATTGGAGCGCCAGTTCCGTAAGACTTTTGAAGAAGCTCAACGCCTAAAAGGTGTTACCGGTGAAAACCTCATCAAATTATTAGAATCACGTTTAGACAATACAGTTTTCCGTTTAGGATTAACTGCTAGTCGTCCTGAAGCTCGTCAATTGGTTAACCATAAGCATATTACTGTAAATGGTGAAACAATGAATGTTCCTTCTTATACTTGTAAGCCAGGTGATGTAATTGCTTACAGACCAAAAAGTGCAGACAATTCAAGCATTGTTAGCAAGACTCGTGGTAAAAATCCTAAGTTCGGTTGGTTAGATTGGAACGAAGGAGAGAAGAAAGGAACTTTCATTACTATGCCAGAGCGTGAAAACGTTCCTGAAAATATTAAGGAGCAACTAATTGTTGAATTGTATTCTAAATAATTCCATTATTCACCCAAATAAGTAAAAAACAAAGTTCTAATATGGCAATATTAAGCTTCCAAAAGCCGGACAAAATAGTTTTACAAAAAGCAAATGATTTTGCTGGACAATTTGAATTTCGCCCGCTTGAGCCAGGTTTTGGTTTAACCATCGGTAATGCACTTCGCAGAGTTTTGTTGAGTTCATTAGAGGGTTATGCTATTATTGGTATCAAAATTGAAGGTGTTGACCACGAGTTTGCAACCATCAAGGGAATTACTGAAGATGTAACTGAAATTATCCTGAACTTAAAGCAGGTTCGTTTCAAGAAGCATGTTGATCATGAAATTGCCACAGAGAAAATCAATCTTTCTATCAAAGGAAAAACTGAGTTCACTGCAGGAATGATCGGAGAATTATCTCAGAGCTTTCAAGTAATGAATCCAGAATTATTGCTTTGCATCATGGACACTACTGCTAAAATGGATATTGAATTAACCATTGGCAGAGGAAGAGGATATATTCCTGCTGAAGAGAATAAATTAAAGGATGCTCCATTTGGATACATTGCTATCGATTCAATTCATACTCCAATCAAGAACGTTAAATACGCAATTGAAAACTACCGTGTAGAACAAAGAACTGATTACGAAAAACTAATCTTAGATGTAGTTACAGACGGAACTATTCATCCTGAAGATGCTGTAAAGCAAGCTTCTCGTATTCTTATCCAACACTTGATGATCATTACTGATGAGAACATCACTTTTGATAATAAAGAAGATAAGAAAGAAGATGTAGTTGATGAGCATATTTTGCAATTACGTAAAGTATTGAAAACACCATTGGAAGATTTAGATCTTTCAGTTCGTGCATTCAATTGCTTGAAAGCTGCAAAAATCAATAGCTTGAGCGAATTGGTACAATATGAGCAAGAAGACCTGATGAAATTCAGAAACTTCGGTCAAAAATCTCTTTCTGAGATTGAGCAAGTATTAACCGAAAGAGGATTAAGCTTTGGTATGGATCTAGTTAAACTAGGTTTGGATAATTTAGATAATTAAACCCCCCGGCCCCCTAAAGGGGGAGGAAGGGCAACTTTTTTAATAACCTTACTTTCTATTCCTATTAATTAGGTCTAGGGGTAAACCTCCACAAATCCTGACACGGTGTGGAGTTAAAAATAAAATGTCATGCGTCACGGAGACAAAATCAACAACTTAGGCCGTAAAAAGGCACACAGAGTAGCTTTATTGCAAAACTTGGCAAGTCAGCTAATCACACACAAACGTATTGTTACTACTTTAGCTAAGGCTAAAGCTTTAAGAGCATATGTTGAACCAATGATTACAAAAACTAAAAAGAATGAGTCAGCTGCTCAAATCAGCCACAATCATCGCTTGGTTTTTGCTGAACTACAAGATAAAGCAGCTGTTAAAGAATTATTCACAGTAGTTGGACCAAAGATCGCTGCACGTCCTGGTGGATATACTCGTATCTTAAAATTAGGAATCCGTCCTGGTGATAATGCAGAAAAAGCAATGATCGAACTAGTTGATTTCAATGAAATCTACGGTAAGGGAATTGAAAAAGCAGGTGAGCCAGCTAAGAAAACCCGTCGTGGTCGTGCTCCAAAGAAAGCGGAAGCAGCAGCTGAAGCTGAAATAACTGAAGCACCAGCTACACCATCAAATGAAGAAAAAGCAGCTGACTAAAATGCAATTGCTACAAATATTAAGGCATTCCGTTTCTTACGGGATGCCTTTTTTTATACCCTTTATTGTGAGAAACTAAAAGCGTTTTTTTGCTAAAATTGATTTTCTTTTGCACTAATAATTTGTAATATGCCTCATACAACATCATTGAATAAACCTGCAGTATTAATGTTAGCCGATGGACATATTTTTTATGGCCAGGCATTTGGGAAAATGGGTATTGCTACAGGTGAGATTTGCTTTAATACTGGAATGACTGGATATCAGGAAGTCTTTACCGATCCAAGCTATACCGGGCAGGTATTGATCATGAATAGTGTTCATATTGGCAATTACGGTGTGAAAGATTCTGATGTAGAAAGTAGTTCTGTAAAAATTCACGGATTAATAGCCAGAAATTTAGGAGAACAGTTCAGTAGAATTCAGGCAAAAGGCGATTTGAATACTTATTTGGTGGATAATCATATTGTAGCAATAGATGGAATTGATACGAGAGCTTTAGTAGCGCATATACGCACAAAAGGAGCTATGAATTGTATTATTTCATCTGATGAGATGGATATTTCGAAATTAAGCGAGATCCTAAAAGCAGTGCCTAATATGGATGGCCTTGAATTGGCTAGTACAGTGAGCACAGATAAAGAATATGAATTAGGTGATGTGAATTCTTCTGTGAAAATTTCCGTTTTAGATTTTGGTATCAAACAACATATTCTCGAGTGTATGGTTTCGAGAGGGGCCCATGTTAGGGTGCATCCTGCAAAAACATCTTTCGAAAGATTAAAAGCATTTAATCCAAATGGATATTTCATTTCTAATGGTCCTGGTGATCCGGCTGCAATGCCTTATGCCGTAAGTACTGTAAAGGAAATTCTGAATGAAAAAAAGCCTGTTTTTGGCATATGTTTAGGGCATCAATTATTGGCTTTAGCCAACGATATTCCAACTTTTAAAATGCATCATGGTCACAGAGGGTTGAATCATCCAGTAAAAAATATTATTACTGGCCAATGTGAAATTACTACTCAAAATCATGGATTTGGGGTAGACCCAGAAGCGGTTCGTAAGCACAACAATGTGGAAATTACTCATGTGAATTTAAATGATGACTCTATAGAAGGAATACGTTTGAAAGATCGCCCTGCATTTAGTGTACAATACCACCCAGAAAGCACTCCAGGCCCTCATGATAGCCGTTATTTATTTGATCGCTTTGTGGAAATGATGCAGTAACTTTATAGTATGAAAATCGCCATTATCAACGGGCCGAATCTTAACTTATTAGGAAAAAGAGAACCTAGTATATATGGCGATGAATCTTTCGACTCATTTTTAGAAAAGTTGAAATCAACATTTTCTTCAATCGAATTTATTTATTTTCAATCGAATGTAGAAGGAGAGTTGGTAAATGCCATTCAGCAATATGGATTTTCAGTGGATGGAATTGTCATTAACCCTGCTGCTTACACACATACATCCATTGCTATTGGAGATGCAATCGCAGCAATTAAAGCGCCAGTTATAGAAGTTCATATAAGCAATGTTCATAGCAGAGAAGAATTTAGAAAGCATTCTTATGTTTCTGCAGTGGTGAATGGTAGTATTATTGGACTAGGTTTAATGGGCTATGAACTCGCTGTTAGATGGTTGATCAACCATGCTCAATAAGCCTCTACTTTCAATGAAATTTTCACCACATTGGATAAGCTAATACTCCCGCCTCCAACTCCAAAGTCTCTTCTGTTTATTTCAAAATTGGATGCAAAAATAGTTTTCCCATTTTGACTAATTACATTGAAAGGGAAATTGATTTTTTTTGAAACGCCTTTAATCGTTAATGTGGCGTCCATATTAAATTCCCCTGGTTTATTACCAACAATTATTTGATTGGATTGAATATTGATTGTAGGAAATTTTTCTACATTAAAATAGTCTGATTTTTTTAAATGATCATCTCTTAATCGGTTGTCTGTATTAATTGTTTTTGATGATACACTTACATTGAAACTGGCTGTTTTTAAATCAGCCGGATTCCAGATGATCGAACCATTTAATCCACTGAGACTCCCCTTAGTACTCAATCCGAAATTATTAATTGAAAAGATAATTTCACTTCCATTATCAGTTAGTCTAATTGATTGAGCTGATAATAAAATGACAAATAAGGATAAAGAAAAGGTTAGTATATATCTCATAGTATTTATTGAATTCTTGCACTTCCAAAAAGTACGGAAAATCGTTGACACCAGATTAAAACATATTTGTAATCTGCTGTTGATACATCTTTAGGTATATTGTATGTTTGATTGCCAGTAGTAGATTTTAGATCGCCTAAAGTAATAAACGAAGAAGCTGCTAAATCTTTAGATAAATACACTTTTAAATCTGGACCTGAATCAGAAGAAAAATTGGACAATAGGATCGTTTGAACATTTCCTGCCTTATGCCATGCTGCTTTACCACTCACAGGATGAACTCCATTGATGAAATTTCCCATAGCTAATACCGTGGTGCCTGAACCAATTAAAGCAGAATCTACTGTAGTAAGAGTTGATACTTCTGTAGGAGTAGATTCATTTTTAGTACATGCACTTAAAAGACAAAGAAGAACGACGAGGGTAGTAATAATTTTCATATTCGAGAATATTAAAATTGATATGATATACCAATCATTGCATTTAGGGTTTTATTTCTAAATCGATCATTGCTTATTCCATTTAATTGTTGCACTGCTGTATTGGTAGTGTATTCATTGAATAAAAAAGCTGCTCCGCCTCTTAAACTCCATTTCGAGTTTAATTTATACCTGGCAAAAATTTCACTATTCAAGCTTCCTTTATCATTATCACTAATCAATAAAAGATTGAATGAAGTTGGTTTAGCTCCAACAAGGGAAGTTTTTCCATTATTGATGTATGTGCCTATTTTAGAAGCTCCGAAACTAAATCCAATAAGATCTATATTAAAACCCAGGCTCCATTTTTTTGAAACAAAATATTCGCTGTTAAAGGAAATGTTTAAAGCATTGATTTGAGGTTTGCCTATAAAAAAGCTGTCTATATTGGCTTGAATGTCATCAGCAAATAAAACACCTGGCCCAGTTTTGCCACTTGTTAATTGTGCATTGGCTGTTGTAAAATATTGATCTGTTCCAAAAGAATTGGTTATCCGAGCACCTACTCCTAATTGTAATTTTTGTTTTTTCCCAATACCCCAATAATGCACAATCGATCCTGCTGTCAATATTTGTCCTTTACCAAATCCTGTAGAAATATCTACATAATTATTAGCTTGTTTTGATAATGTTTGCTCATTTATAGTTTGAGAGAACGCGGAAATGGAGGTAATTGTTAACCCCATCAATAAAACAATCTTATGCATATATTTTTATTTATGATTATTGTACGCATGTTTGCTACAATACTTACGGTAAAACTGTAATTTAGTTGCTGATTATAGTTAAATTAATGTTAACCCAAACTCGATCATATAAAAGACGAACCATTTATCTAATAGGTATTGTGGTATTGTTTAAGGCGCTTATTGCTCCTTTTTTAGAGCTGGGTAACGATGAGGTATATTATTGGACTTATGCTTTGCAACTTGATTGGAATCATTTTGATCATCCTCCAATGATTGGCTTATTGATTCGATTGACCAGTTTGAATTTATGGTGGGCGAGTGAGCTGTCTTTAAGATTGGGAAGTATTCTTTCAGCTGCATTAGCGACCTGGTTTATTTTTAAACTAGGTAAATTAATTGATGGAGAAAGGTTGGGTTGGCTGGCTGCATTAATTTATACAGGATCGGTTTATGCTGGATTTTTAGCCGGTTTTTTTATTCTACCTGATTCTCCTCAAATGCCTTTTTGGATAGGTGCTTTATATATTATGGCGTATTTGGTAATGCATAAGCATGAGCAAAACAATGTTTGGAACTGGATCTTATTAGGGTTGATGATCGGCTTAGCTGCATTGTGTAAAGTGCACGGCCTATTTCTTTGGGCCGGTTTCGGATTATTTATTTTATTGAAGCGAGTTGCATGGTTGTTGAATTGGCGATTATATATTGGAGCAATCATTACGTTGATTTGTATATCTCCTATTGTATTTTGGAACATTCAATACAACTTTATCACTTATAAATTTCATTCTGAAAGAGTAACTCATACTGGTTTGCAATGGGATTCTTTTGCCAGAGAACTAGGAGGAGAGTTCGCCTATCAGAACCCCATTTTGTTTGTATTGTTTGTACTATCTATTGTTGCCTTACTAACAAAGAAGATTCGTTTCAAACAAAAAAGAATTGCTATATGGCTTTTTTGTATGAGTTTGCCAATGATCTTTATTTTTTGGACAATTTCCGTTTTCAATCCAACATTGCCACATTGGTCTGGGCCTGCATTTGTTCCGCTATTTTTTATTGCTGCCTTGTATCTTCAGCAAAGTACGCTTAAAGTATTTCCCAATGTGTTGAAAGCAGCATTGATTTTTGTCGGATCTGTTTTAATCATTGGTGTAGGCATTATTCAATTGGCCCCAAGAAATTTCGGAAGTCAGGAATTGGCTAATTATGGTGAATATTGCCCTACACTAGACCTTTCTGGATGGAAGGATTTTGGAAATGCATTTGATCAATTGGTTCAAAAAGATTTTGCCGATAAAAAAATGAAAGCTGGTGCTTTTATGATTGAAGACAAATGGTTTCCTGCAGGACATTTGGAGTTTTATGTGACTAAACCTTTTGGGATTCCTTTAATAGGAGTAGGGGCGCTTCAGGACTTACACAAATTTGCATGGCTCAATAAAGAAAGAAAAAGGATCCAGTTGGGAGATGATGCTTATTGTATTGTTCCATCTAATTTACCTACTGATCCAGCTATGTTATATGGTAAATATTTTGGTAAAATAGAAATGCCTGTTAGATTTAGTCAAATGAGAAGTGGAGCTGTTGTTCGGTATTTTTATGTTTACCGCTTGAAGAATTGCATTCAAATTCCTCCTGTTGTTCTGAATTGAAATTAATTATTGTTTTTTGGTTGAATCTGCAACTGGGGGTTGAACCTTTATTGGATCCTTTTTAGTTCCAAATAATTTCTCAAAATCTTGTCGATAAGAAATACTTGCACCCTGTCTATTCCTTCTTCCAAAATTGGAACCACTGATATCCAAACTGTTTTTACTGAAAATAACGGCTCTTAGTTTTCTGTCTTTTGTTAATACAAATTCAATAGTAATATCTGGTAGCCATTGTATATTCCCTGCTTGTACAGAAGAGCTTGATCCTAAATTAAAGTCTAAATCACCGCCAAATGTTACAATCACATTGTTATTGTAAAAAGCTTTACCCAGTTTTGCACTCACTCTGGACCTGTCTAATCGATTTGAATTGGCTTGTAATGCACTTCCGTCCGTACCAATTAGGCTAGAACTACTGTATACTGTTGCGCCAACATCAAAGCGTAAACTTTTGTCCTTGGTTATTTTATACAATAAATCAGAAAGCGCTTTATTCACCTCTTTGGTTAATAATTGCGACAAACTATTAATCCCTAAAGAACTTATTGAATAGGGGTTAATGCCAGCAGATGTACCAGTGGTTTGTCCTGGTGGTGCAAATGATCCAAATACAATTAAAAATGAAACTTGTTTCAATATTTCATTTTCATCCCTTTGAATTTTTGCTAAAAACTGTGCAAACTCATTATCGCTTTTAATAGGGCTTCCCTGAGGAAAATCCAATCTAAATGAAATGTCAGGTTTGCTCAATTCATTTCTTAAAGAAGCAATAACATAAACATCTCCTCTGTATCCTTTCACTGTTCCACTAAAACTATTATTGCCAATCAACTCTGTTAATGATACCCTTTCTGCAGTATATTGAGCATCTATATGTAATTCGGCTTTAAATGGATCGCCATTCCACTCAATAAAATTTCCAGCGTTCGGTAATAATTCAAAAGGTTTTTTCAAAATTGATTGAAAACTAAAATCGTAATTTCCTTTCTCAATATTGTATCTTCCCTTAATGGTTAAAGGGTCATTGGTACCAGCTTTGATTCTTAATCGACCATTTCCTACTGCTTTGATCACATCACCTGTGAGGTCGTCCATAATAACATCTATCGCTACTTTGTTATTTGCAGTTATATCTAAATCCACCAATAAATTAAAATTACTTTTCTCTTTCAAAGCTTCCATTTCTGTACCATATTCTTTGAAAACAATGAAATCTGCAGTGCCACTTTCTTTGCTGACAGAATTAGGAATTACAATATGAGAACTATCATTGGATTCAGCAACGATAGTCATTTTACAACCATTCTCAGGCCCTTTAAAACTGAGTGTAGCTTTTCCAATTGCTTTTCCATAAAACTGTTGATTGTCAACAGCTTTTGTATCTATTAAGAGTAATTTATCTGTAGACAAATCAAAATCAAAAGCCATGTTTTTAAATTGTCTTTCTATTAATTTACCAGCAATATTTCCTTTGTTGTTGAACTTGTCTTTAATTGAAAATTTTCCAAAATCAATGCCATCTTCTTCAAACTTAATATTTGCAGAATCGATTGTATAATATACTTGCGTATAATTAACTTTCATACCAGCATTCTTCAGCTGAACATTACCAATTAAATTGGGAGCATTTAAATCGCCACTAATATTCAATTTGCCAGTTGCTTCACCAGTGATATTCGTGAATAAATCGGATAAAAATCGTTCAATGATGCTGATCTGTGTCTTTTCTAAGTCGATATTGGTATTAAATGATTGTCCGGTAGTGTCTTTTACATTATATGATCCATCCGCAGAAAAACGATACCCTTCGTTTGCTGAATTAACTTTAAAAGGAATCAATCCAGTGCTGTTTCTGTAGCCTGCATTAATATTTACTTGCCCTATCGAGTCTTTATCGTACCTAAATTCTTCTGCTTGTAGATTTGCAGTTGCATTAAAGTCGCCATAAAAATCATTTAACTTAATAGTTCCACTCGCTAACCCTTCTAAACGTTCTTTTTTAATAAATAATGAAGTGATGTCTCCGATGATGATGTTCTTTAGTTTTACCTCTAAACTATTATTGTTTCCTTTAGAATCGGTACCTGGTTCAATCGTCAGTTCTTGAAATCCTTGGGTGAGTTTAACATTTTTTGCATTCAAATAATCTTTACTAATTTCTATTTCTCCTCCTTTTTCAATTGTCCATTCTTTTTCATTCAAGGTAAATGCAGAAGGCCTGAATTGAATTCGTACCCCATCCGTTAGTGTATAAACGTCAGCCAAAACTTCTGCACTGTTTTGTTTGTTTAGTGTTTTGGTTTTAATTGCTACAACTGAATGATCTTTTCGGGAAGAAATATTGATCGTAGAATTTGGAAGATTCAAGCTATCACCCACTTCAACATTGTTAATAGTAGAAGAAACGGTTAAAGAATCATAATTCCCTTTTCCTGTTAATGCCAATCCAACAATTGTGTTCTTTTTATATTTAGCGTAAGGAATAAAAGCGTCAAGATTTAATGTATTCTCTTTAGTGTCAATTCTTCCATTTAGGTTTACATCATTAAATCCTGAAATGTCTTTTTGAATTAATTTTATATAAGGTTCAAAATATCTGGTGTTTGCAGTAAAATCAAACTGCTGATTTTTTGGAGCATTTTTAATAGGCTTGATATATGCAGGATAATAATTGTACAGGAATGATTGAAAACTAGCGGGTAATTCCATGATGCTGAACTTTCCGGTGATAGTTGCATTCAAATCATTACTGCCTACATGAAGGGTTTTAATGGAGTCTTTAAAGCTCGAAGTAAGATTCAATGAATCAAAGCGTACTGTAGTTGATTCGCTTTTAACAACAGCATTTAAGAATTTAGCTGTACCTGTAAATTTATCAATGTCTTTACCTGTAAAGTTGACGTCTAATAATCCAACAATTTCGATTTTATCTTTGTATAGCTTTAGTGCTTTTAAATCTGATTTTGAAAGATCCCCCACTATATTAAACAAAGGTTGTTCTTTACTAAAATCTATCTCCACATTCGATGTAAAAGATAAATTAGGGTCATTTATTTTTAATTCTCCATTAAAATATTTTTTCTGAATGGTGCCATTGGTTATGATATTATTGTATTCATATCCATTGTATTCAATTGTTTTTACTTCCCCATCAAATTGTGTTTTTAATTTGTCTAAATAAAAACTACTTCCTGTTACTTTACCTTTAAAATCGATCATGCCCAATTCAGGTATAGCTAAAAATTTACCAATATTAAAACGGGTTGATTCCAGATAGCCTTCGTAGGAGGGTTCACCTTTAATAGGTAGTTTCATACTAATGTTGGTATTCAATCCACCTAATTTGCTGGAAAATATTCCAGCAGTTTTGAAATTGTGGATGCTCCCATTAAAATTACCCCGATAAATAATTTGCCCTAAGGAATTTAAATCTGGGTTAGTCATGTTTTTTAAAGCTGGAATGAATACACTGATGTCATTAGCGTTGGTAAAAACAGTGCCATTATTAAATCCAATAATAGTTTTGTCGATATCAGGAAGCCCTTTCATACTTAATGAACCATTCAAAGAAGTTGTTGTTCCAATTTTTGCATTGAATTGCGTTACTTTAAAATCAGCTACTGTGCCTAGAAATTTTCCAGAAAGCAGGGCTTCTTTTTTCCAGGACTTTAGTTCTGGTGCAAAAAAAGCTATATCGTCACTATGAATTCTGGAATTGGTGAATTTTGCATCCATCACCACTTTTTCTATATAATCATTAAAGTCTTCATTGAAATCGGTAAATTTCATTGCATAATAATTGCCTAATCTGCTTTTATTTGTTTGAAGATCTAATTGTGCCAACTCCATTATTTGTGGAGTGAGTTTAAATTGGGTTTTTAGTTTTTTGATTTCCAGCCCACTTCTATCTTTTACAGATAGATTGATCAATGCCTTCAGTGTATCTTTTTGAAAGACCAATGAATTTAAAGTGCCGTTTAATTTGCTTAATTCTATATGGGAGCCATCAAAACCAGGGTCAGCTTTTTTTAAGTTTCCTTCGATAAATAAACCTCCATTGATAATTTGTAAATTTGCCAGTTTTATATCAAGGCCTGCTTCATTAAAATATAGACCGGAATCAGGTACAGCTTTTTTTGTTTTATCTTTTTTTATTGGTCTTAATGGGTCTACACTTTGAAGTATTACCATTGGTTTATTTAGAATCACCGAGTTTAGTAAAAATCGATTATTATTAAAATCGATTTTATCTGCTTCAATACTTAAACCCGCAACCTGCACTTTTGTAATATCTCCCGTCCATAAATCGTTTTGAGTAAACCGAATATTTTTTAAATCAATTTTTTTAAGACTTAATTCAAAAGCTGATTTTTTCTTTTTCTTAGGGGATGGAGAAGAGAAGTAATCGGCAATAAATTGATAATTCCAAACAGAATCCTTTCTTTGTAATTTAACCACAGCATCTTCCAGGCCAATAAATTTTAACTCAGCTTTGTCCTTTAAAAAGAACCAATCTGTGATCCTAACCCTAAATTGACCAGCGTACAATAGCGTGTCTTTTTGTTTGTCACGGATTAACATCCCTTCCATATTCAATTTATTGAATAGGGTAATGCTTACGTTCTTTATTCTAACTTCTGTTCCTAATTCAGTGGATAATTTATTGGCAGCAAATGTTACTAGCTTATTTTGTACAAAATCTGTTTGAATAGCCATAAATAGCAATAATATTATTGCTATAATAATTAAAAGGGTTCTGATTATTATGGTAAAGAATCTATTCAGTCAGGATGGTTTTTTAGATAATTATTAGCTTGTTTACATAAAGCAAATACAATACCGAGATTGAATTTTGCCAATTTTTTAAGCAACTTTTTAGAATAATGGGTTTACTCCAAAATAATTGCTTGGAGTAATGCCTTTTAATTCTTTTTTTAATGCTGCACTTATTTTTAAGGAATTAATGAAAGCATGGATCGATGCTTTATCAATTTTTGCTTTGCCTCTAGTAAGCTCTTTTAAGGCTTCATAGGGGTTAGGGTATTGTTCTCTTCTTAGCACAGTTTGAATTGCTTCTGCTACAACTGCCCAGTTATTTTCCAGATCAGCCTTAATAGCTGTTTCGTTGAGAATTAATTTTGATAAACCGTTTTGTAAGGAATTGATGGAAATACTTACATGAGCAATAGGTACTCCGATATTTCTAAGAACGGTAGAGTCGGTTAAATCTCTTTGTAATCTACTTGTAGGCAATTTTGCACTTAGATGTTCGAGTAAACTATTGGCAATACCTAAATTTCCTTCTGCGTTTTCAAAATCAATCGGATTGACTTTATGTGGCATAGCAGAGGACCCAACTTCTCCTTTTTTGGTCTGTTGCTTAAAATAGTCCATACTGATATAGGTCCAAATATCTCTGCACAAATCAATTAAAATGGTATTGATTCTTTTTATAGCATCAAATTGAGCTGCCAAAGAATCATAATGCTCTATCTGAGTAGTGAATTGCATTCTTTGCAAGCCAAGAATATCTTCTACAAAAGCATTGCCTAAATCTACCCATTTGCGTTTTGGAAATGCAATTTGATGTGCATTGAAGTTACCAGTAGCTCCACCAAATTTAGCTGCATAGGGGATACTACTAAATAATTCAATTTGGTTATTTATTCGTTCCACATATACCATCAATTCTTTGCCTAATCGGGTAGGTGATGCTGCCTGACCATGCGTGCGTGCCAACATCGGAACATCCTTCCATTGAGCAGCTAATTGATAAATATTGTTTTGTAAATTGATGATAGATGGAAGATATTCATGTTCCATAGCATGTTTCCAACTCAAAGGAATTGCTGTGTTATTAATGTCCTGAGAAGTTAATCCAAAATGAATCCATTCTTTTAAATGGCTAATTCCTGCTTTATCTGCTTGTTCCTTTAAAAAATATTCTACAGCTTTTACATCATGATTGGTAACCGCTTCTAATTGTTTGATTTGCCTGGCATCGTCCAAACTAAATTCGTCCAACACTTTCTTGAGTTGTGTTCTGGCTTTTACAGGTAGTTTAAAAAACCGTTGATCGGCCAAAAAGAAAAAATATTCTATCTCTACTAAAACTCGATATTTGATTAAGGCATATTCTGAAAAATATTCGTCTAAATGATTCACTTTTTTTCGATATCGACCATCGATTGGTGAAATTGCTGTAAGGTTGGTTAGCTCCATATTGATATATATTCGTTTCTTTGTACAAAAGTAGCTGAATTGAACAAGAGTTTAAGCGTTGGAGCAGTAAGTTATTTGAATACCCGTCCTCTTTTATTCGGGGTTAAACAATCGGGGCTAATGGATCGAATTTCCCTTATAGAAGATCAACCAGCCATTATTGGAGAAATGCTGCTTAAAGGCAGTATTGATATAGGTTTGATTCCGGTTGCATTGATACCTCAATTAAACGAATTTCACATCATTACCGATTACTGTATAGGAACGGAGGGGGAAGTGGCATCTGTGGCATTATTCAGTGAAGTTCCCATTGAAGAAGTGGATACCATATTACTAGATTATCAAAGTAGAACATCGGTAATGTTGGCAAAAATTTTAGTGAAAGAATATTGGAAAATCAATGTGAAATTGGTTGCTGGCGGGCTCAATTTCCGAGATGAGATCAAAGGAAAAACTGCTGGCATTGTTATAGGTGATAGGGCTTTAGAACAGCGACATATTTCACCTTATATTTACGATTTAGGGACTGGCTGGAAAGCACTAACAGGCTTGCCATTTGTTTTTGCAGCCTGGGTAGCAAATAAGCCTATCGACCCAGATTTTATAGACGCTTTTAGCAGAGCCAATGCATATGGAGTGAATCATTTGGATGAAGTATTGAAAACTGTTCATTTTAATGATTATGATCTAAGAAAGTACTATTCTACTAATTTGAGTTATGAATTTACAGATGAAAAAAGAAAGGGGTTGATTTTGTTTTTGGAAAAACTAAAGAATTTTTGTTAATAATAAGAGATTCATCTTTTTTTTATTTGGTTCGATTTTAATAATATATGCGAATGCACAAGTAACTGCTTCTTTTGATTCACCTGATTCTATATGTATTGGTTCCCCTTTAATTTTAAACAATACATCCAAGAATGCGTCCTCTTATTTATGGAGCTTTTGTGGAACTGATTTAAATAAAACTCCGAATGCTACACAACTAGGAAATGTGGGAAACTCATTGGCAATCCCAGTTTTTATAGACTATGTTTTTGAAAATGGTAATTATTATGGTTTTATAGTGAATAATGCTCCTGGCGGTCTTATAAGACTTGATTTTGGCAATAGTTTATTAAATACTCCAACTTCTATTAATCTCGGTAATTTTGGTGGAATAATACCCAATAGTGCTCAGGGAATTCAATTAGTCAAAAACGGTACAAATTGGCTGGCTATTATTGTAGGGGGAGATCCACTAATAAATATTTCTTCAAGAATAATTAAGATAGATTTTGGGATTAATATAACTAACTCTAATCCACAAGCCACTAATTTGGGAAATATTGGAGGATTAAATTATCCTGTTGATATATATGTTTTCCAAGAAGGGCTTAATTGGTATGGAATTACTGTTAACTATAGAAATAATACTTTTACCAGATTTAATTTTGGCCAAAATTTCAATAATTTACCAATAGGGACAAATTTGGGAAATATTGGCAATATGAGTTTGCCAAGTGGAATTTTTCCTATAAATGATAATGGGGTTTGGAGGGTTTTCGTTGCAAATTATGGAAATAATACACTCTCTAGAATTGATTTTAACAATTCATTATTGAATCCCCCTTCAAGTGCTGTAAACCTTGGAAATTTAGGCAACACCTTGAATACGCCAAGAGATGTATTGATTTTTAAAAATTGTGATCAAATCAATGGTTTTGTAATAAATGACAATAGTGGTGACATTGTTCGCCTTGACTTTAATACATTGTCTAATATGCCTTCTGCAATATCATTGGGTAAAGTGGGTGGAGCAAGTAATCCTCATTCTATATCAAAAATTTTCAGACAAGGCGCTGATATTTATACATTACTTCCTAATTCTCAAATAAATGGCCTTACTAGATTAAAATTTTCAGGTTGCAATGATCCAAGTTTGCCCAATTCAAACCTTGCTTCTCCTCAAACAACTGTTTATAATACACAAGGCACTTATAATATTAATTTAACTGTTGATGAAGGGATGCCTACTCAAACTTCTTTTTGTAAATCAATAAAAGTGATTCCTCCTCCAACATTAAAAGTTTCAAATGATACTACAATTTGTTTGGGTGATTCAGTTTTGTTATTTGCACAGGGAGGTGTGAATTATCAATGGTCACCTTCAACTAGCTTGTCAAATTTTAATATTTCAAACCCAACTGCAAAGCCACAAGCCTTAACAAAATATGTTATTTCTTCAAGTAATTTTAAACAATGTATATCAACAGATACAATTGAAATTGATGTTATTCAAAAACCAGTTTATTCAATAACACCTGCTTCCTCAAATATTTGCCCTGGTGATTCAGTTAAGTTAGAAATTTATGGTGGGGGAATATATAGATGGTTTACTAATCCAGCTATTGGTAATATTAATGATAGTACTGTGATTTATTATCCTAAAAATTCAGAAGTATATCAAGTAGTTGCGACATCAAAAAAATGTAATTTTATTGATACCTTACGATCAATGACATCTATTAAATCTTTACCAATTACAAGCGTTTCAAAATCAAATGATATCGATTGTAGTAATTCGACTGCTCAATTAATTGCATCTGGAGGCTTAAAATATTTATGGACACCAAATATTGGACTTTCAAATGATAAAATTCCAAATCCAACAGTCTCAATTTCTAGCAATATAAAATATCAAGTTGAAGTGACCGGT
This sequence comes from Sediminibacterium sp., assembly GCA_040403975.1. Lineage (GTDB taxonomy): Bacteria > Bacteroidota > Bacteroidia > Chitinophagales > Chitinophagaceae > Sediminibacterium. Next base: position 59,039 of record JBBAJS010000008.1, on the reverse strand, counting down.
AGTAATGGATGTAAGGCCATAGATTCAATTAATATTAATGTTTTTAATAATATTAACAATAATAGTTATTTAATGCCAAATGCATTTACTCCAAATGGAGATAGGATAAATGATTGTTTTGGAATTAAGTATTGGGGGGTAATTTTAAAATTAGAATTTTCGATTTATAATAGATGGGGGCAAAGAGTTTTTTTTACAAATAATCCAACTGAATGTTGGAATGGGAAATACAAGGGAACGCTTCAAGAAACAGGCACTTATATTTACTATATCAACGCGGCGACAAATTGCGGTGATGTTGAAAGAAAAGGTACATTTGTATTACTTCGTTAATTTATTAGAAAAAGTAATTATTAAATGAATGGGAATAATTTTAGTGTAATCACCATTTGTTATAATAATCTTATTGATTTACAAAAAACTTGTGCATCACTAGATCAACAAAGTTTTTTGCCATTAGAACACATAATTATTAATGGATCAAGTAATTCAGAAATAGAAGATTGGTTGGTCAGTACTCCTCAGCCAGCTTATCGAAAGTGGATCAATGAGCGTGACAAAGGTATTTCAGATGCATTTAATAAAGGGATTGCTTTAGCACAATTTGAAGTAATTCACTTGATTCATGCTGGAGATGTATATGCTTCTAATGGTGTAATTGATATTGTGACCAAATATTTTCAAAATCATCCAAATGTCAATTGGGTTAGTGGAAATATTCGTTTGAATAGAGGTGGCAAATGGATAGTGGTTGGAAAGCCATTTGATAAAAAAAAGCTATATCGCGGAATGCGGTCTGTTGCACACCCAACTTGGTTTGTAAAAAAGGAAGTATATAATAGGGTCGGCCTTTTTAAACTCCATTTGAAAATTGGGATGGATTATGATTTAATGTGCAGACTGAAGAATGAGCCTTATGGTTACATCAATGAAACCATTGCTATATTTGATGATACGGGAATAAGCACTTCTAATTATTTAGATTCATTGAAAGAAAATATATTCATTTATGAGTCCTATTTTGGCTTTTCTATTTTAAGTAGGATTTGGCAATTTAGATTAAGTTTATTGCATAGAATTTTACAAACACGAATTGGCAGATGGATGTTTGCTTTAAAATTAAAACTATTTAAATCATAGCTATTTCAGAACAGCTAAAATTGTCTTTCCTTCAATATAATGTGATAAACTCTTAATAAATAATTTATAAATAGGTCTAGGAATTAAACGCATTATAGTTGAAATAATTGGGTTGCTCTTTTTGTAATAAATCATTTGAGTGTTATACCATTCTTTAGCTTCATGCAACGGTGATATCCCTATGTATTCTGTATTTAAATGAAAGAATTTAGCTGTATTTTCAATACTTTCTTTGTTCCATAGTCCAGCATGATGCGGAGGGAGATTCAAAGTATGAAACTTGTCGTGCTTGAAAATAAAAGGGTTATTATTTGGAACTCCAAAAATGAATAGGCCTCCTGGTTTAAGACATTGTAAAGCGTTTTTGATAAATGAACTTACATCGGAAATATGTTCAAGTACTTGAAATGAACAAATTACATCAAATTCATTTTGATGATTTTTAGCAAAGTCTTCAATCAGCATCTTTTTTACATCCAACCCTTTACTAATAGCTTCCGCCGCAGCTTTTTGATTTAATTCTATTCCTGTTACTATCGCTTTTTTCTGAATACAACATTCAAGAAAATGCCCAGTTGCACAACCTATTTCTAATACTTTGTCATTTTGGTTTATATATTTTAATGCTTTTTTATGTTCCCACTTATTTGTTGGATAATAATCATCACTCAAATTCTGCAATTCTTGATAAAATTGGTCATCTCCCATACAGTTAAATGGGCTATAATAACGATAATTTGTTAATGTGCATTTCCTTAATGTGATATTGTTTATTCCAATGAAAAATCGTTCAACATTTAGTCCAATTTTTTTGTATTGTTCAATAATTAGATTCGATGAAATTTTTTCTATTTCGATGGTAGTAGATTTTTTATCAATCGGGCTTAATTCTTCTATGTTGTTCATAAAACTTTAAATTTTTGTGAATATACTTTATCATTTTTTGAGGAGTGATGAGTTTGTAAGAAATATCTATAACAAATTCATATTTTTCTTTAACGATCGCATCATTCATTAAGTCGATTTCTATTTCATCTGGGTATACAGCGATAAATTGTTTACTGAAACTAGGAGGGTAAGGGGCAAATCTTTTGTATTGAGAGCCATTGAAAATACCTGCAATTGGGCAACCAACAGAAGCTGCCAAATGTATAGAGCCAGTGTCTACAGAGATCAATAATGCTGCTTTTGAAAAAACAGTCAATAATTCGGTGAGGCTGGTTTTTCCTGTAAGATTCAATAATGGATTCTTGTAATTTAATTCAAATTCATCTGTATATATTTTATCACTTGAAGCCCCACAAAGTACAACTGTGAATGGATTGCTAATATATAATTCATTACAAACGGTTAAAAAATGATCTACAGGCCAGATTCTTTTTGCACTTCTGGATCCTGGAAATACTACAATAAATTTTTCGGGAAGTTCAATGGATAAGGTAGGAAGCAAGGAACTTTCAATAGAAGTGTTGTTAACTGAAGTAACTTTCCCTGTAATGAATGCTGTGAAAAGCTGGTTTCTGTAAAATTCAAAAATAGGGCTTTCTGGGTGATCAAATAAGGTAGTATACAATGATTGATCATAACCTATTTCATCTGGTTTTACGCTCTCTAGATTGGCTTTCATTCCAATACTTTGTTTTGCTTTTGCAGCCATTACAAATGCATCATCATTTCTTTTATCTCTAGAAAAAATAGGATTAATGGCAATATCGTAGTAGGTTAAATAGGTTTGACGCAATAGTTCAAATCGATACCCTATTTTTTTCTTGAATTTTATTTTATCTACCCAAATGGCTTTGTCTACATGCACTGAATCAAATCGATCGAACAAACTCTTCCAGCTGCTATTGCCAATCAGGTGAATTTCATAATCCAGGGCTCTGTAATGTTCAGCAATCGCGGGAAGACATTTTCGCCATAAAATATAATCCCCAATTTCATCGGTTCTAACAATGAATAGTTTAGGGTTGCTTTTATGTCTTCTACCAAGCTTTGCAAAACGTAATACTATATCATATAAAATTCCCTTTATTCTATTTAACATGCTTAAAACGCTTTATCTTGCTGTTGCATTTAAAATTTATGGTGCCAAATAATTTCAATCCTGGTATTTCACATCCTTTGTACTTCATTCGCAAAGGATTGTACAGCAAAATTAGTTTATATGCCCCACAAATGAACGGAGATTTGCTTGATTTTGGTTGTGGAGAAAAGCCTTACCAAAGCCTATTTACTGGTGTTAAGTCCTATACTGGATTAGATTATGATAGTGAAGGGCATAATCATGCAAATGAAAAAATAGATGTATATTATGATGGAGTCACCATTCCATTTGAAGCTGCACATTTCGATTCGATATTTACGAGTGAGGTTTTTGAACATGTATTTAGTTTGCCACAAATACTCCCAGAATTGAATCGTGTACTTAAAATAGGGGGACAAATTTTAATTACTTGCCCATTTAGTTGGGAAGAACACGAAGTGCCCATTGATTATGCACGTTATACCCAGTTTGCTTTAAAAGATATGTTGGAGAAGAATGGGTTTACTATTTTAAAAGTTGATAAGAACGGACATTTTTTAAGTGCCTTACATCAACTTTTTGTGTTGTTTATCAATGATCACTGGTTGCATAAAGTTTTCTTTTTTTCACGATTTTCATTTTTTAAAAAAATCGTTAGACAGTTAATAGTGCCAATATTGAATATGTCATTTTATATTCTTGAACCCATATTGCCAAAGTCGGATCGATTTTATTTAAATACAGTTATTATCGCCCAAAAATGTTCTTAAAAAAAATTCTATATACAGTTTGTTCGGCTAATCATTTAGCTCATTGTAAAACAATGGCTGATTCTTTTATACAATTCAATCCTAGTTACCAGGTAATTATTGGATTGACAGACAAGATCAATAACCAGTTTATTGTAGCTGATTTTGATCCGTACACAATTATTGAAGTAGGTGATTTAGCAATTCCCTCTTTTTCTATAATGGCCGAAAAATACACTGTGATTGAGTTGAATTGCGCTATGAAAGGGTTTGTTGGAAACCATATCCTGTCTCAATTTCAGCCAGATATATTGATTTATCTGGATTCAGATATTCAGGTTTTTCATTCCTTTGAACTAATAGAGAATGAACTAATTGAAAATGATATTCTATTAACACCGCATATCAATAAAGCCTATCCCAACGATCAATTTTTACCTCAGGAAAAAGATACCCTTCGCTCGGGTTTATACAATGCTGGCTTCATCGCATTTAGGCCAGGAAAAAATGTTGATGCTTTTTTTAGTTGGTGGATGGCACATTTGCAAGATGAATGTTATTACAATTTTGCAGAAGGAATGGGAGTAGACCAGTTATGGTTAAACTTAGTTCCGTTATTTTTTCAAAAAGTGGGTATATTAAATAATCCAGGAGCTAATGTAGCTTATTGGAATTTACATGAAAGACAGATCGATTTGATTGATGGAATTTATTCTGTTAACGAAATTCACCCCTTACTCTTTTTGCATATTAGTGGTTATTCTTTCAATCAACCAATTGTTTTATCTCGTCATCAAAATCGATTTGATTTAGCTAGTCTGCCTTTGCTTCAGCAAATATTGAATGAATACCGCCAATTGGTTATCAAGAACGGATTTGATCGTTTCCATTCAATTACCTGTGCTTATGCCAAGAAAATAAAAAAATCTACTGGTTTAATGAAAACGATGAATCAATGGATTCAACCATTGGGCATTAAGATTTCAGATCTTTAATAATGGTCTGGAATTGTTTTACCGGATTTTGGTTTTGTCTTCTTTGGATTTTTCTTTTCGAACTCTACCACTTCTTTAGGCTTATTGTTATTAATTACTGTACTGTCTTTCTTTGTAGATATTGGTATTTTTGAATCCTTAAATAAATTATTTAATTCATCCTCCGGATTTTTCAATTTATTCATAAAATACTCCTGGGTTTCCACCACATTACCTGTGCCTGGTACATAATATTTCCAAATTCCATGCTTTAAGGATGTGCCATCCGTTTGTACAATTACTTTTTCGTATTTATTGGGGTCTTTTAAGTCTTGAACATCAATGGTGTCAAACCCTTTATCGGGGTTCACTGCTCTCCAACTTTCTTCGTGTTCTAAACCTGCAAGGGTAAAATAATAGCATTTTGCATTTTTATTGCCCCATTTAAAGGTTTCCTGAGCCAATAAATCTCCCATTAAATTATAGGTTCGCCACATTCCTTCTTTTCGATCATTTTTGAATTCGCCCTCCTCATCATAACCTGGTTCGCCCCTTAATTTTGGGTTTCTAATGACCCATTTCCCCTGTTTTAAGCCCTTCATGTCTGTACAATTAAGGGTATCTCCATTGGATGCCAAACGATAGGTTTTACATTGACTATAAGAATAAATAGACAAAAAAATGAATAATGATAGCAATTGAAACCGCATAATACTTACATTCGGTTTCCGAAAATACATAACTGCCATGAGAAAAATCTTTTCTTTACTGTTAATTGTTGCCTGTAGCCATTTATTAGCCCAGGTAAAACCAACAAACGCCAATGATCGATTAAAAAGTATCGATCAACGTAAAGTACTTCAACAGAATTCAATAGCTAATGCAACCGGATTCCGAAATGTAGGACCCAATGTAATGAGTGGAAGGGTTGTAGACCTTGATGTAAATCCTGCTGACCCAACTGAATTTTATGTGGCTTATGCTACAGGTGGTCTTTGGTACACAGTAAATAATGGTCAGAGTTTTGTGCCTGTATTTGATTCTACAGATATCATTACCATTGGTGATGTTGCTGTGAACTGGACTAATAAAATCATCTGGGTAGGTACGGGAGAAGTGAACGCTAGTAGATCAACCTATGCAGGATTAGGCGTATATAAGTCTACTAATAATGGAAAAACTTGGCAATGGCTAGGTTTGCCTGAAAGTCATCATATTGGTAAAATTCAATTGCATCCTACCGATGCAAATATCGCCTGGGTTGCTGCATTAGGGCATTTATATTCATCCAATAAAGAACGGGGCGTTTATAAAACAACTGATGGTGGAGCAAGTTGGAAACAAACTTTATATGTAGATGAAAATACTGGTTGTGTAGATCTAGATATTAACCCAGCAAGCCCAAATGAACTATATGCTGCAATGTGGTATAAAACAAGAAAGGCCTGGAATTTTGAAGAAAGTGGAAAAACGAGTGGTATCTATAAAAGTTCTAATGGTGGAGATAGTTGGGAATTGGTTTCCACTGCAACAAGTGGTTTCCCTTCTGGAGATGGTGTTGGAAGAATTGGTTTAGCTGTATATCCGCAAAAGCCCAATATTGTTTACGCTGTAGTAGATAATAATTTCAGAAAAGCTGCTGCTACAACTACTTTAACTGCAGATTCTACTCGATATTTATTAGCAGATTTTAAAGGACTTACTAAAGAACAATTTGCTGCTTTAGACGATAAAAAACTGAATGCTTTTGTAAAGTCTCCCAGAAATGGTATTCCCGCAAAATATACTGCAACCAATCTAAAAGAAATGGTGCAAACAGATAAATTGGCGCCTACAGCTCTCTATGATTTTCTGTTTGATGCCAATACAGCTTTGTTTGAAACCCCGATCATTGGTTGCGAATTGTATCGCAGTGATGATGCTGGTAAAACCTGGGTAAAAACCCATAAGGATCCAATTGGAATCTATAGCACGTATGGATATTATTTTGGAAAAGTATTTGTAAGCCCTTCAAATGAAAATAAAATTGTTTTAACAGGTGTTGGTTTACAAATGAGTTTAGATGCTGGTAAATCATTCAAATCTATTGGTGGAGATAATGTTCATTCCGATCATCATGTAATGTGGATCAACCCCAACAAAGAAACACATATGATCAATGGAAATGATGGTGGTGCTAATATTACTTATGATAATGGGGCTAATTGGTTTAAAGCCAATACACCTGCAGTTGGACAGTTCTACAATATAGCTGTTGACATGGCTACACCATACAATGTTTATGGGGGTTTACAAGACAATGGTACCTGGTATGGTTCAAGTAAATCTGTAATGAATTTAGATTGGACCGATAATGGAGAGAATCCTTATAAAGGAATTAATGGGGGAGATGGAATGCAGGTTCAGGTAGATTGGAGAGACAATAAAACAGTGTATAGCGGGTCTCAATTTGGTGCTTATTCAAGACAAGTAATTGGAGCTCCATCTACAGGAGGTTTTCAGCGTGGTAGATCTGTTAGGCCTTCAAGAGATTTAGGAGAAACGCCTTTACGTTATAACTGGCAAGCACCCATTTTAATTAGCAGACATAATCAGGATGTGTTTTATTATGGAAGTAATAAATTTCATCGTTCTTTCAATAAAGGAGATAGCTCTGTAACCATGAGTGGCGATCTAAGTACTAATCCTGCTCAAGGAGATGTGCCTTTTGGAACTTTATGTACCATGAGTGAAAGTCCATTGCGTTTTGGATTGATTTACACTGGTACAGATGATGGTAACATTCATGTAACCAAAGATGGTGGTTATACCTGGACTTTATTGAATAATAAGCAATTACCGAAAGGGTTGTATGTAAGCAGGGTTTATGCTAGTTCATTTAAAGAGGGAAGAGTTTACTTATCATTAAATGGATATAGAAACGACCATTTCAATGCTTATGTATATGTGAGTGATGATTATGGTGCTAACTGGAAGCAGATTGCAAAAGATTTGCCTGCAGAGCCAGTGAATGTGGTGAAAGAAGACTTAGTAGATCAAGACATCATTTATGTTGGAACTGATGGTGGTTTGTATGTAAGTATTGATGGAGGAGCTACCAGTATGATGTGGAACAAAGGGTTACCATATAGTGTTCCTGTACATGATATTGTTATTCACCCACGCGATAATGAAATTGTTTTGGGAACTCATGGTAGAAGCATTTATATCGCTAAATTAGATGACTTGCGTAAAGCAAGTATGAAGAATAAAATGCCTGCAGCACCAGCAGTGGGAAATTCTGGTGGTAAAGGAGGAGAATAAGTTTACTTATTGCTTTCGCAATATCCAAATATCTTGGCCACCCAGTTTTTCTGGGTGGCTTTTTCCTTCATAGTGCTTTTCAATTGTAAAAAATTGGGTAATCATTTCTTTAAAATTGACCGCCTTATTATAAGTGCTTAATAATCGATGACCTTTTTCATGATATTGATTGCTTTGCCAACCTTTAGAATGGTAGGTGTTTAATTGAGCTACACTCATGTTTTTCTCAAAAAATGATCCATGTGTTGAAACAATAATTACTGCTCCTCGTTTGGTAATTCTTTGTAATTCTTTCAACCAAAACGCCTGCTCATTGCCGTGAATATGTGTTAATACGGATATGCCAAAAACAAGATCAAATAATTCGGAAGGATAGGGTAGTTGTTCATCCTCTATACAATCGAATAACACATCGTTTATATAATTTCTACACCATTTAATTCTTTGCTGATTGATGTCTGCGCCATAGTATATTGCTTTAGGCAAGACCTTTGGGATATGTTGAATGATTCTGCCGACTCCGCAACCCCAATCGAGAATGTGCGGTGTATAATTGTTTAAATGTTCTCTGCTCCATTCAATCAATTCTTTTGCAGCCAGTTTTCCATCAGAAAAATACAATGCATAATCAAGCTGAAATGTTTCAAATAAATCTCGATCTGATGGTATGGCTAAATAGGGGTGATGTTTTTTAAATTGAAGATTCTTAAATAAATATTTAGTTCGTTGAGCTTGAAAGTATAATTCGCTTATTGCTAAAGATAGCCCTATATGATGAACAATATTTTTTATGATCGTTTTCAGGTTAGATTCAATTTTGGTAAATATAGCCAATTAAAAAGGCCCCGATGAATCGGAGCCTTTTTAAGATCTTAGAATAACAATAATTATTGTTTTTCAGGAAGTAAGATCCCTCCAATAATATTTTTACCATCAAATAATAGATTCGCTGTTTTTTTGATATCATTTATAGTAATATCGTTCACCACTTTTTCGTAGTTCAAAGTTCTTTGTGGGTCTTTGTCACTGAAATAAATTCCTTGTAAAACGCCTGTCCAGAAATTATTTTCTTTCATATTCACTGTATACTTTTCCATTAGTGATTTCTTGACTTTGTCCAAGTCTTTTTGTTCTGGGCCATTTGTTTTTATTTTCTCCATTTCTTCTGCAGCAGCTTTTTTTAGCTTGTCTACATTTTCTGGTCCACAAGGTAATTGAAGTCCAAAAATATAATTGTTATATGGATACTTCTGAACTGTTCCACTGATGCCGCCACTATAAATGCCTCCAATTTTTTCTCTTAGATCTTCTATGATTTTTATATTTAAAATTTCAGCCAACATTTCTGCTTTAAATGCCAGATCTTCGGAGTATGGAACTTCACCTGAATAGATATTTAAAATAAAACTCTTTTGCTCTTTACCCTTATAAACAGTAAAGTCTTTTACTCCTTTAGCTACTCTTACTCCATTATCACCAATTTTGCCAGTACCACCTTTAGAAGGTAAACTTCCAATATAAGTTGCTAATAATGGCTTAATTGCTTCTACATCGATATTACCAACCATGATGAAGGTGAAATCATTTGCGTCAGAAGTAAGCTCTTTATAAATGGCTATTGATCTTTCAAAATTGATTTTATCATAATTAGAAGGCTTTGGAATTTGAGTAGGTGCAAGTGGGTTTCCGTTATATAAAACCTTGTAAACAGAATCTAAGAAAGCAAATTGAGGGTCAGCAGTCATCATTTGCATTTGTGTTTTCTGTTTATCTCTCCAAGCAGTGAAAAGTGCTTCATCTTTTCTGGTATTGGTAAAATTCATGTATAGCAATTGAAACATGGTTTCAACGTCTTTAATTGAACTTCTACCACCAGCACTTACATTAATAGCGCTAAGGCCTACACTTGCAGATGCTATTTTACCTGCTAAAAACTTTCGAAGATCTACTGGAGTAAAATCTCCAATACCCATTTGTTGAATAATAGTACTTGCATTCTCAGCACTGTATTTATCTTCTAGGCTATAAGTGTTAATTCCACCTTTTTTAAATCCAGTCATGATAATTTCATCCTGCTTAAAAGTAGTAGGCTTCAAAATCACTTTAGTTCCATTGCTAAATTGTAATTCAGTAATTCCTAAAACATCATTTTTTGTTTCCTTTACCAATGTTCCTGGAGTAGGCTTTGCTTTTAATAAACTGGTTGCGATTGCTTTTTCTTCATATGCTTTAATAGGTGCTTTACTTATATTTTCTATCGCTGCAAGTAAAGCAGTATTTGTTGGAATCGGGGTTTCAGATTTTTCTGGGCCCTGAATACTTGCAAAGAACTTTTCGTTCTGCTTTAATTCATTGGCAATGGCATTCACTTCTTGTAACTGAATACCTGGCAACAATTCCTGCGCATATTTATATTCTGTTTCTATTCCAGGAGCTGGTTCCTGTTCTAAAAAATGACGAATGTATTCTTCAACAATTTGCTCAGATGCAGTTTTGTCTCTGTTGTTATAGCTCCTTTCTATGGAAGCCATTTGAGACTTTTTGGCACGCTCTAATTCGCCTTGGGTAAATCCAAATTTCTTTACTCTTTCTACTTCTGTGATCAATGCATTGAGTGCTGTATCAATTCCTTTTTTACTAGGGATGGCTATATTAATAAATCCTTCATACCCTCTGGCTTCAGAACCAAAGCCAGTACCTCCACCAATAAAAGGTGGGTTGGTACTTTGGGATAATTCACTCATGCGTTGGTTGAGCATTGAAGTAAACATGTTTTTAATCAATGTTTCTTTTCTGTAATCGCCAATAGTAAGTTCTGTTTTTGTAGGAAGGGCAGCATAGTTCAGCTGAATTCTAAAATTAGTAGCTTCTTTATCTGTTACAATTAAAGATTCATTTTTAGTTCTTGCAGGAAGAGTCGCTAAAATTCTTGGACGAGGGTTAGCTGGATTTTTTAATCCGCCAAACATCATTTGAATCATTTTTTCAGTTTCCTCTATATTTATATCACCCACAACAACCACTGCCATTAAGTTAGGACGATACCAATCGCGATAAAAACGCTTAATAGCATCGTATTTAAATGTTTTTAAAATACTGTCTTTACCAATAGGTAATCTTTCTGCATATTTCGATCCTTCATATTGTTTAGCGTATACTTTTCTTCCCATTCTATCATCTGCACCTTTGCCAGATCTGCTTTCTTCTAAAACAACTCCACGCTCATCATCAATTTGTTTGTTATCGAATGTTACAGCAGAAGCCCAATCTTGCAAAACCTGCATTCCTTTTTTAAAATTATTGGGGTCGCTTAATGGAATTGGAAGAATATACACGGTTTCATTAAAACTGGTATAAGCATTTAAGTCGGCACCAAAATCTACTCCTATACTTTGTAAAAAACTAACTAGCTCATTCTTTTTGAAGTTCTTTGTACCATTAAATGACATGTGTTCGGTAAAATGTGCCAAACCTTGTTGGTCATTGTCTTCTAAAACAGAACCTGCGTTAACTACCAAACGCAATTCTACTTTTTTCTCAGGCTTTTGGTTGGCTCTTATATAATAAGTTAAACCGTTGGAGAGTTTCCCCATTTTTACTTTTGAATCAAATGGAATTTTGTCGGATAAATTTAATTGAGCATTGGTGCTGATTACAACCAAAATTCCCAATAAGATCAGTTGAATTTGTTTTTTCATGGATGATTGTTTTGTGCAATATATTATTGAAATTTAAAATAAATGAAATGACTTTATAGCTAATAGCTATAAAGTCATTTTGAACCTAAGACTGGCAGATAGATTACTTCAAAACCTCTACAATCGGTTTTCCAATATTTCCGCTTGGCATTTGAATATGCAATAATGCAGCAATGGTTGAAGCTATATCATGCATATAAACTTCTCTATTTGAACTGCCTTGTTTGATGCCATAGCCATACCAAAGCAATGGAATATGGGCATCATATGGATACCATAATCCATGGGTAGTGCCTTTGTCATTGCCGTCTATATAACCAGGTTTTAATACTATTTGAATATCGCCACTTCTATTATAGAAAAATCCATTCGCTAATTTTTCTCTTAACACTTGAGGCATAGGAGAAGTCAGAATATCAGCTGTAGGGAATGCATTCGAAACACCTTCTAATTTTAACAGATATTGAATTACAAAATCATTCAATTGATTTTTATTAATATTCAAACTGTCTAATTTAGTTCGATTAAAATGAACTTGATAATTGTACATGCTCACAATGGCATTATCAATCCCAAATTTTTCTTTGATTTTGCTATTTAAATCTGCAGATACCTTGCTTTCAGTAATTACTCCACCGGGTAATTTATTTTCTTTCAAAAATGCTGGAACATGAGCAACCGCATGATCTGCACTTAAGAATGAAGTATAAGTACCTTTGCCAACAGTAGCATCTAAAAAGTCAAACAATTTTCCCAGTTCCTCATCCAAACGAATATAATCGTCCACCATTTCCCAGGAATTAGGTCCAAATGCATGTCCTATATAGTCTGGCGATGAAAAACTTACTGCTAAAAAATCGGTAATAGCATCCTTCCCTAATCCTTCAGCAATTACAGCGGCTTTAGCCATTTCAGCCGTTAATGTATTGCCATGTGGGGTAGAAGCTAATTTTCCAAAACCTTCAGTTGCAGTTCTGGTTAATGTATAAGGCATTTTTGTTTGCTCTTTTCCGAAAGGTTGATTCTCGTACAATTTTTCATCGGCTGTTGCATAATTCAAATAATCTTCATCCTTTAACTTTTTTGTCCAACCCAAATTCATCAATGAATCTGGTAAATTTCTTTTATTGAAATTATTCACCCATTCTGGCAATTGATTCATGTAATAAGTACTGGTAATAAAGTAGCCACTTTTCGAATCAAACCAATATGCACCATTGGCACTATGACCTGCTGGCAATATAGAGCCTCTATCTTTTAATGCTACTCCAATTACTTTACTTTTAAAATTAGTGGCCAAGCGTAATTCATCGCAAATGGTAGTAGTTAACATATTACGAGGGCTCATTTGACCATCACTGGCACCCTTTGTGCCAACACCATCTACTGTTTTATCTTCACTGCAATAGACAGACCTTTTTAATTGTCCATCATACCATGCATTGCCTGTAATTCCATGAACTGCAGGAACCGATCCTGTATAAATACCTGTATGACCACAGGCAGTTACTGAAGGGGTATAGCCAATCTGAGTATTATCGCAACTAAATCCATTATTCATCATTCTTTTGAAACCGCCATTTGCTTTAAATAAAGGAGCAAAACGGTACAAATAATCCCATCTCATTTGATCAATCACAATGCCTACCACTAATTTAGGGGCTGTTGCGGGTGTTTTACTTGGTTTTTGAGCATTTAGGCCAGCAGTATTAAATACACTGATAACCAATAAAAGGAGAGAAGTGAAAAAACTGCTTTTGAAGGCTTTGAATAAGTAAGTCGATTTCATTTTCGTTAATTAGACGCTAAAGGTAAGGCTTGAATATATAAATCCGTTTGCACTTTCCTACATATTCGTTAATTTTGCAGCAGTTTTAAGAATATGATAATTTATTAATATGGCAGATATATTTGAGAGGATTTTAAAAAATGCTGGTCCTTTAGGACAACACCGCGAAAGAGCACATGGTTATTTTTCTTTCCCTAAGCTAGAAGGAGAAATTAGTAGTAGAATGAACTTCCGTGGGAAGGAAATGATTGTTTGGAGCCTGAATAACTATTTGGGATTGGCAAATCACCCCGAGATCAGAAAAGTAGATGCAGAAGCTGCAAAGGAGTTTGGGATGGCTTACCCGATGGGAGCAAGAATGATGAGTGGAAATTCCAATTACCATGAGCAATTAGAGAAAGAGTTGGCTGCATTTGAAGGGAAGGAAGATTCCATTTTATTGAACTTTGGGTACCAAGGTATCATGAGTGCCATTGATGCCATTTGCGGACGTCATGATATAATTGTTTACGATGCTGAAAGTCATGCATGTATAATTGATGGATTGAGATTGCATACCGGTCATAGATATGTTTTCAAACACAATGACTTAGAAGATTGCGAAAAACAATTGGTTAGAGCAACTCAATTAATTGAAAAACAAAAAACTGGCGGGATATTACTTATTACTGAGGGTGTATTCGGAATGGCAGGTGACCAAGGTAAATTAAAAGAAATTGCTGCATTAAAAGATAAATACGAATTCAGGTTATTGGTAGATGATGCACATGGTTTTGGTACATTGGGTAAAACGGGAGCTGGAGCTGGAGAAGCACAAGGTTGCCAAGATGCAATTGATCTATATTTTTCCACTTTTGCAAAAAGTATGGCTTCTATCGGTGCATTTATGGCAGGAGACAAAGCTATCATTGACTTTATCAGATATAATATTCGTAGCCAAATATTTGCCAAGAGCTTACCAATGCCAATTGTGTTAGGTAATCTTAAGCGTTTGGATATGTTGCGCACGATGCCAGAGTTAAAAGAAAAATTATGGAGCAATGCGTTGAAATTGCAGTCTGGTTTAAAAGAGCGTGGATTTGATATTGGCAAAACAGATAGCCCTGTTACCCCAGTTTACATGACTGGTGGAGTAGAAGAAGCTACCGCTATGGTGATGGACTTAAGAGAGAATTATCATGTATTTGCTTCGATTGTTATTTATCCAGTAATCCCTAAAGGACATATCATTTTCCGATTGATTCCTTCAGCTGCACATTCTGACGCAGATATTCAAGAAACATTGGTAGCATTTAGCGAAACGAAAGCTAAGTTAGATGCTGGTGCTTATAAAGTAGAAGCTATACCTGATATGGCCGAGGCAAGCAGTTAAGAAAGAAGAAAGATAAAAGATAAAAGAAGAGATACAGAAATAAAAAAAGCGATGAATTTCATCGCTTTTTTTATTGAAACTTTTATGTCTTATAATTTAGAAATTAATTCTTTAGCCATTCTAACATAATCAGCATTCTTAGCTTCAGTAGCTACTGCTATACATTTTTCTGCGCTGGCTTTTGCTGCTACTTTATCACCTAATTCTTTTTGAATTTTGGCAGTTTGTAAAAACAACCAAAATGCTTTTGGATTCGCTTCAGTTGCTTTTTTTACATTCTCTAATGCTTTTGCATTATTGTTATCCCACTCAGAATAAAAAGTTGCAGCTGCTGCATATGTTGCCGGATTTACTGGATCAGCACTCAAGGCTTTTTCAACTTGCGCACGAATTCTGTCTTTTACATTGGTGCTCATTGGAACACTTACTGCTGCGGTACCCCACATAATATGTAACTCACAACTTTCAGGTTGAATGTTGGCAAATTGCATGGTTAGGGTTTCTGCATTCATAGCCATTTTCATTGTTTTTACTTTGAAACGAACTACGTCTTCGCTTTCTTTATAACCATCAGTTCCCCAGTTATTTAATCCTTTATTAATTACAATTTCCCAAGTTTCTTTTCCTGGAACCACATACATAACGTATGAACCAGTGTCTAATAATTTTCCACCCATCATTACTTTATCAGAAAAGTATAAGCGAGTAGCAGCATTAGCACCAGCTCTCCATAATTGACCCAATGGAGCTAATTCACTATTTTCTTTAAGCATTGCTCTTCCCTTGATATTTGGGCGAGAGTAAGTCAATTCAATTTTACCCAAACCAAAGTCTTGAGAAATTTTTTGAGTTGAACTTGGAGCTGGCATTTTTATTTGTGCCATACCTGTTAAGCTGCAAAGTATAGCAGCGGCAATCATTATTTTTTTCATAATTGTATTATTTGAGATGGCAAACCTAGGTTTTCCGCTCCAAATAGCAGAATATTTTTAGGTTACCCTTTCCATTTATTTAAACCCGGGATGAAAGCGTTGTAGGGTATCCCTTAAAAAATCACGGTCTAAATGAGTGTATATTTCAGTGGTAGTAATGCTTTCGTGGCCTAACATTTCCTGAACAGCCCTCAAATCGGCACCGCCTTCTACCAAATGTGTAGCAAAAGAATGCCTCAATGTATGCGGAGAAATTATTTTGGTGATTCCAGCCTTATATGCCAACTCTTTGATAATATAAAAGATCATCACCCTGGTCAGGTTTTTACCCCTTCTGTTTAGAAATAAAATGTCTTCAAAGCCAGCTTGAATAGTTTGATGTGATCGAATAGATTCTTTATAGATGGTGATATATTTAATTGCATCGGATCCGATGGGGATCAATCGTTCTTTGTTTCCTTTTCCGATAACCCTTATAAAGCCCACATCCAGATAAAGTCCTGAAATAGTTAGGTTAACCACTTCACTCACCCGCAGCCCGCAACTATACATGGTTTCGATGATCGCTTTATTTCTTCCACCTTCAGCACTGCTTGTATCAATTTGTGTAATCATGTTTTCAATCTCTTCAAAACTCAAAGTATCAGGCAATGCCCTTTTTGTTTTGGGTGCATCTAAGAGAATGGAGGGGTCAATGGAACAAATCTGTTCTATTAAACAGTATTTATAAAAACTACGGATGCCTGAAATCATTCTACTCTGTGAAGTGGCTGTCATGCCCAGTTCACCTACCCATTTTACAAATGCTTGTAAATCTTCTAAAACTATTTCAGCAGGATTCTTGAGTTGTTGTGTTATTTGTAAATAGTCGGTAAGCTTGGACAGATCTCGCAGATAGGCTTCTACAGAGTTATCACTCAATGAGCGTTCCAGTCGGAGGTAGGCTTTGTATCCTTTCTTATATGCTTCCCACATGGGAGTAGTTATTAAGTTCTTGAGTTATTAAGTTAAAGATAAGCTGTATATCCGTACATTCGCTTTTAGTCAAAAATCGAATCGACCTTATGCAAGTAAATTTACGATCGTTCAAACAGAAAGTACGTTATCATCAAAAATCAATGAAACGTTTTTTAGGTAAGATAGAAAAAAATCCTCCAAAAGGGTTGGATAAACTGGCTGAAAAAATTGATGCTGAAGTTTGGAAAGAAGTAGATTGTTTGTCTTGTGCGAACTGTTGCAAATCGATGAGCCCGACTTTTACTGCCAAAGATATTAAACGCATTGCTGCTCATTTTGAAATCACCCCCAATGAGTTCAAAGAAAAATGGTTGTTTTTTGATAAGAAGGATAAAGATTGGATGAATACATCACAACCTTGTCAGTTTCTGAATTTGAAAAACAATATGTGCAGCATCTATGAAGTTCGTCCAGATGATTGTGCTGGTTTCCCTCATTTGAAGAAAAAGAAAATGGTGGAATACATTCATGTACATCAACAAAATATATCCTATTGCCCTGCAACATATAAGATGGTTGAAAAAATGCAAAGTCAGTTATAAGTTACTAGTTATTGGTTATTAGTTAAAGGTAACATAAATCCTCGGCCATTTGGAGGAGGAGGTCTAAGCCCTCCTGGCGGCGGTCCTATTGGCCTTGGCTCAGTATATTCACCCATTAAGCATCTTCCTGAATAAGGATAAGTGTCTGTAACAAAATACATGTATTGGCCATTGATGGTTTTGCCATTGCATTCATCTAAATCTCCAACTCCTTTTACATATTCCCAATCAGAAACAAATGTTCCATCTGGTTGAGAATTTTTCAAATCTTTAGTGATTTTTTCTTTTCTGTTTTTATAGGAGCAAAAATCACCTGTTCTAACTTTATTAGATAATTGATAACTTGGTTTGTACTTCCCGCTTTTTGAATAATAAATCGGAAATCCATCATGTGCAAATCCTACCAACATTAAATCAGATCCGTTATAGAGGATGTCGATTAATGCTTTAGGTACACCATGATAATGGTAGGCGCCTGTAGGTTGTACATGGGCGTTATTAAAATCTAAACCCAGGTTCACTAAAGTTTGAAATGCTTCTATTCTATAACGCTCTCCTGTAGAACATACAAAAGCTTCGGCAGTTTCAGGTTCAAATTTTATTCCATTAATTGCTACGCCAGGCTCTCTCGCCCATCTTGCTTTACCAGTGAATACTGGTTTTAGTGGAAAAGTATAGGTGATATTCTGAGCAGCGATTCTATTAGGATTTCCTGCATTTGGAAATTCTCCAGTTGGGTGATTCGGAAGGCTATTGGTGGTCATGATACGTTTGTTCCCAACTATTGTTACTGTAGTTTTGGTGCCAAATTTTATGTCATCAATATCATATGCATCCAGATGATTTTCTGCTATTTTTACATCTAATATTGAAAAAAAATCAGTAGAAATTTTATGTACGCTATTGCAGCTATTAGTAGAAATTAGAATAATCGTAAAAATGATCAATATCTTTTTCATATGCTGATTATTTTCTGTTATAATCAATTAGACGGCTTTCATGAATATAACCTTCGGTAGTACAAAAAGTATCTGTTAAAAGCTGCATCAATTTTCATGCTTACTCAAGACCAGTCCCAAGCATCTTCATCCAAATTGGTTTATAGGCAATATTTCTAATTCCATCTCCATGGTATGGATTTTGGTTTTCTGTTGATGTATTGCTATTCAATAGGGGCTTGTCTAATGCAAATATTTGTTGAGCAGGTATTTGCAAACTGGTACAAATTTCACTCAATTGTTTTGCAGCCAACTCGTTAATATTATAAGTAGCATACCATTTTTCCATTGCTGTTACCGATTTTTTAAAATACCAGTTAGCTATTTTTTTCTCTTTTGAATTAGCATAATCCCAACCTCCAGAAAAACTAACTACTCTAGCAACGGGTTCTCGTTGAGCAATAAATTCAGACATGCCACCACCTTGAGATTGTCCCGAAACTGCTATGTTTTCCCAATTTGGTTTAGCACGATCTGTGTCAAGATAATTTGACCAATTTCCTTGTATATCATTTTTACTTAACCATTGAAGTAGTTTCACCAATCTTGGAATAATGGCATCTTTTGGTTGATCGTTAATGAGCGAAAATGTATTGTCTCCATAAATACGTTTTCTTCTAAACAATTCGGCACAATTGATGTTGGTGTCTAATGCAGCTCCCATACATACCTGCGATACAGCAGGTATAGTTATGTAAGACAAAGCAATTACTCTATAGCCTTGGGATAATGCTGTTTTAAAAAGTTCAACAGGAATATTTAATGGGGTTCCGTTGGTTCCAGCTAACCATAACAATATTTTATTTGATTTAATCGAAGGGTCATAATAAACTACGTGTGTAGTATCCCATTGTTGTATGGAAGCATTGGTAACAGAGGGTTTTACTCTGAGTATTTTGTATTGAAGGCTGTCTATAAAAGACACAGCATTGTTTTGTGCGGTTCCATGTTTTACCAACAAAAATATTCCAAGGGATAAACAAATAAGTCTAGTTTGAAGTTTGAAAGATTTCATAGATAGATTCATTGAAACAAATTGAATATATAATTTATGGTGCAGGTTTATTCAAGATTAATTTAGCAATTCTGCCTCCTTTGCCTGCAAGAAAAACTGCATTGCCATTTTTTGCTTTTTGCACAACATGAAAACTTTCTTTTGAAATCAATTCCCAATTCATTCCGCCGTCTTTTGAAATGTCTACTCCAGATGTGCCACAAGTGATTAAATTATTGTCATCAATAAATATCACACAAGAGCGATAGCCATGAGGAGCTATTTGAGGAGAAATGATTTCATTGTAGGTTTTTCGAAAAACGATTTTTGCACTATTAACAGATGAGATACTATCGATAGCAAAATCTCCTCCAACTACCATTCCGTATTTTTCACTAGGGGAAATGGCGATTGAATTGGCTCCTCTGCTACTTCCACCCATTACTATAGGCAACTCTTCGGGGATAATTGATAACTGAGGATACGTAAAAAATCGAGTCGTTGATCCGCCACTTACAAATAGAATTTTATTTTTTAATAATTTTTCACCCGCTACAATATTGGTTCCACTCGAAGCAAAAAAAGCTTCACTACCAGCGAAAAGTTTTGTTTTTGTTGAAGGCTTAGTTTTTACCCAATTTTCTCCACCATCTTTTGTTGTAACTAAATAAAGATGCTGATCTAATGGATCACCAATTACATACCCTTTTTTGCCTGCAAAATCCATTGCGTCGAGAAAAGCAGCTTTAGTAGTGTCTTGAAAAACTTTACGCCAGCTAAGGCCTCCATCTTTTGTTTTCAGAATTACTGCTGGTTGAGTAATGCCCATTATCAATGCAGTTTTACTGTCAAAAGCTTCTATATCCCTGAAATCACTTTTTTCATAACCAGCAACTGTGATCCAATTCCAGGTTTTCCCGCCATCCAAAGATTTGCCTACTGAACCACCGCTTCCGCTCACCCAAATTACATTGTTGTTTACCACACTCATGCCGCGTATGCTGGTTTTTCGGCCTTGCTCCAATATTTCTATTGTTGGAACTTGTGCTATCAATGAATTGTAGCATATAATTCCAAAAACAAAGAGATAAATTTTATTTTTCAAAAACATACTTACACTTTTGCATTGAAATTATGAATTAATCATGATGAATAACTAATTCATAACTCATAATTTGTAATTAAAAAAATGTATCTCATTATTCTTAACTCATAATTCATATTTCTTAATTCATAATTCTTTATAATGATTCCATACTGGATGAGCCGCACACAATTATTGCTAGGAGATGAGCCTATCGAATCCTTAATGCAAAAACATGTATTGGTAGTGGGTTTGGGTGGAGTAGGAGGAATCTGTGCTGAAATGATCGCTAGAGCTGGTGTTGGCAAAATGACCATTGTAGATGCTGATACCGTTGATTTGAGTAATGCCAATCGACAGATTCCTGCATTGCATTCTACCGCCGGCAAGTTGAAATCTGAAGTGATGGCCGAACGCTTGAAAGACATCAATCCAAATATTGAATTGATAGTAAAATCGATCTACATTAAAGAAGAGCTTACGCAACAATTATTGGATGAAGCGCAATATGATTATGCAGTAGATTGTATTGATACTTTATCTCCTAAAGTGTTTTTTATTAAAGCTTGTTTGGATAGAAAAATTCCTATCGTAAGTTCGCTCGGTGCTGGAGGAAAAATAGATCCTTCACAAGTGATCATCACAGATATTTCTAAAACCTATCAATGTAATTTGGCTGCTTATGTTCGCAAGAAATTACATTCATTGGGAATTTATAAGGGCCTTACAGTGGTATTCAGTGCAGAAAAAGTAGATCAATCTCGAATTATCGAAACTGAAAAAGCTTTCCCCAAAAAATCGATCATCGGAACCATCTCTTATATGCCAGCTATTTTTGGTTGCATGACTGCGAGTGTGGTGGTGAGGGGGTTAATGAAGCAGGAGGTTTAATACAATAAAAACGGTTCCATTAAGTTTCCCCATTCTTTATCATTCGTCAATTTTGTTGCCCACTGCAGAAAATTAGGGAAAGGCAAATCAAACAATGCTTCGCTATTGCGAATGCCCAATAATTTGTCTAAATGTTTTGTGCCAGTTGGGTTCACATTAGTAGCATAGTTAGCCCAGGCAAAATCTGCAGGATGCATTTCTTTGATCAATTTTAGTAGAACCATTCCAAAAAATACTGGTCTAAAATGCCTGTAATCTTTTACATGAAATTGAATGCCATTGCATTGCTCTCCAACATATTTTGATTCGGTAGAAACATATACCAATGGTTTTGCTTCTAAGTCTTCTCCCATCATACCATTGATTTGAGCGATTACTGCCAGATGTTTTAACCAAGGTGCACCCACTATTTGAAAAGCTAATTTGCTTCCTCTTCCTTCGTGTAAATTAGTTGCTTCAAAAAAACACAAACCAGGATATACAAGCATCGATTCAAATGATTGGATTGCCGGTGAAGTTCCTACAAAAGGAATTCCCCAATCAGGTTGAAAATTATTTCTATTCCAATTAGTACAGGCGATCACTTCCAATGATGCGTTGATGTGATGCGTTTCATTATAATATCGCGCTAATTCACCTATGCTGCAACTATGCCTTATAGGCATGGGCCATCTACCAATAAAAGAACTACATGCCGATTCTAACATGGGGCCTTCCACCAAATCCAAATTTCCTGAAATAGGATTGGGGCGATCGAGTACTATCAATTTCTTTTTAACTGTTGCGCAGGTCTCTAACAAATAACTCAAGGTCCAGAGATAGGTGTAAAATCGAACACCAGCGTCGGGTATATCAAACAAAATAATTTCTATATCAAGCAAATCTTCTTTTGTAGGGGTTAATTTATTTCCATACAAACTGATTATAGGTAAATCTGTTAATTCATCAACACCATCATGGATGGCTGCTCCGTCAGCTCCCCTGGCAGATAAACCATGTTCAGGTGAAAATAATTTAACCAGTTTAAATCCTGCATCTTGCAATGCTTTTCTGGAAGGGATTCCATCATATGTTTTTGCTGATTCATTGGTAACCAAGCCTATTCTTTGATGCTTCCAAGATGGATGACTAGCTAATAGTTGATCTATACCAAAAAATATAGTGTTGCTCATTGGTTATTAGTCTTTTTCAAAATGCATTCGATCTTTCATTTGTTCTACAACATTAAATATGATCGGGCATCTGTCGTAATGCATAAATGTAGTAAACAATCTTCTGGTAAATTGTGGTAAGTGCAATGCAGGAAACTCTCTGCATCCTTCAAAACGATATTCGTAAATAGTACATTTATTATCGCTCAAAAAATGACAAGGCATCTGATTCATGATCATCATTCCATTGCTTCCTTTTTCTAAATATGTAGCATCGAATTTTTCTCTGGATTGATTTAAATGACCAGCTAAACGATCTGCTTCTGATTCATTTAAACAAACCATTAAAGATTTGCAACAGTTGCCGCAATCGGTGCAGCTAATGGTTGGGGAAATTTTTCGATCCAATTCTTGCACCAGTTCATCTACTTCTTCGCTGTTGATTTGCTTCACAAAATCCTTAAATCGATCGTTTTCCTGCTCTTTGGATTGAGCATAGGTTTTTAGGTAGTCTAGATCGGTAATTGGCAGAAATGGCTCCATAATTGCCCTAAAGGTAGGAATGAGCGCTAAAAATCACTCAAAAACCATCATTTATCCACAGTTAAACCCTATTTGTAGAAAAGTATAATTGGGGTTGAATCTGAGGGAGTTAGATTTGCCATTGGCAAAAAAAGCAACAAAAAAGGAACTATGGCAGAAGAAAAGAATTTGGTTCAATATGACGAAGACTCGATAAAATCGCTCGATTGGAAGGAACATATTCGCTTAAGACCTGGGATGTATATTGGTAAATTAGGCGATGGTTCGGCTGCTGATGACGGAATTTATGTACTCATTAAAGAAGTGATCGATAACTGTATTGATGAATATACAATGGGTTATGGAAAACAAGTGGAGTTGTCTATAGAAGGTAAAACGGTAACCGTTAGAGATTTTGGAAGAGGTATTCCTTTAGGTAAGGTAGTGGATGTGGTTAGTAAAATTAATACAGGCGCTAAATACGATAGTAAAGCATTTCAGAAAAGTGTTGGATTAAATGGGGTAGGTACTAAAGCGGTGAATGCATTAAGTGAGCATTTTTTGGTTACTGCATTTAGAGAAGGCAAGCAAAAAACAGCAGAATTTGAAAAAGGATTTTTGGTTAAAGATCATAAAGAGGTAAAAACAGATGAACCGAATGGTACATTAGTAGTGTTTACCCCGGATGAAACCATCTTTAGAAATTTCCATTATATCTATGAGTATCTCGAGAATCAATTGTGGAATTATTGTTACCTCAATGCTGGATTGGTTATTCATTTTAACAATAAGAAATATGTAAGTAAAAATGGATTACTCGATCTATTGCAACGCAAAACCAATCCAGATGAATTGCGCTATCCCATCATACATTTAAAAGGGGATGATATTGAAATTGCCATGAGTCATAACAATGATTATGGCGAAGATATCTTCTCTTTTGTAAACGGTCAGTATACAACACAAGGGGGGACGCACCAGCAAGCATTCAGAGAAGCTTATATAAAAGTGGTTCGGGATTTTTTCAAAAAAGATTACGATGCATCAGATATAAGAACAAGTATTGTAGCAGCAGTTTCGGTAAGGGTGCAAGAGCCGGTTTTTGAAAGTCAGACCAAAACAAAATTAGGTTCACAGAATGTTGCTGAAGGTGGCCCTAGTATGAAGAATTTTGTGCAGGAGTTTTTAGCCAAAGAATTGGATAATTTTTTACATCGCAATCCAACCACTGCCGATGCATTAAAGAAAAGAATTGAACAGAACGAAAGAGAGCGAAAAGAATTAGCTGGCATCAAAAAACTAGCTAATGAAAGAGCCAAGAAAGCCAATTTGCACAATAAAAAATTGCGCGATTGCAGAACACATTTAAATGACGAGCTTCCCGCAAAAAACAAAGAAGCTTTTATTGCTGTGCAAAATAATACCACCATATTTATTACCGAAGGGGATAGTGCAAGTGGTAGCATTACCAAATCGAGAAATGTAGATACGCAGGCGGTATTTAGTTTGAGAGGTAAGCCATTGAACTCTTTTGGAGAAACTAAAAAAGTGGTTTATCAAAATGAAGAATTCAATTTGTTGCAACATGCTTTGAATATTGAAGAAGGCCTGGAAGGATTGCGTTACAATAATATTGTTATTGCAACAGATGCCGATGTGGATGGGATGCATATTCGTTTGCTATTGATGACTTTCTTTTTGCAATTCTTTCCAGATCTAGTGAAGAAAGGGCATGTCTATATTTTACAAACTCCATTGTTTAGGGTGAGAAATAAGCAGGAAACTATTTATTGCTACGATGAAACAGAAAAGCAAGAAGCCGTAAAGAAGTTGGGTAACAAACCTGAGATCACCCGATTCAAGGGTTTGGGTGAAATATCTCCTGAAGAGTTCGGAAGATTCATTGGAAGAGATATGCGATTAGACCCTGTGATACTAGAGCAAGGAGATCATATACAGGATTTATTAGAATATTATATGGGTAAAAATACCATGGAAAGACAGGAGTTTATTATCAATAATCTTCGAGTTGAATTGGATATAGTAACAGCATAATTTGAGCAATTAATTTTAATAATTTTTATGATTCATATCGTTTTTGAAAATGCAAATATTAAAGCCTTAGAAACTGCCATAGAGATGGATGAAAGTTTGCAAGGAGCCGTATTAGAAATAAAAGATGACTTTGCAGTTGGGCCCTTATCGGACATTTACCATACAGAAGGGTATCAGCAGCGCAGAGATTGGTGGAAGAATGTATTAACTAATTCTCCTTACGAAGATCAATTGGATATTGTTGACGATAAATTAACGGTTCATCAATTGATTCAGCAATTGACGGAGGAAGAGTCCAATGAAGTTTGGATCTGGATGGGACAGAATGCCCATGATGTTTGTGGATATTATTGGTTGATGAGTCAACTGAAGGATTTTGCAGGAAGGGTACAAGTATTGTACTTGAATAATCTTCCTTTTTTTAATGAGAAAGGCAATATTTTTTACCCTACCCATTTGCATGAGATTCAACCTAAAGAGTTTTTGAAAGCCAAAAAATTAGCCAGGCCAATTACTCTAAGTGAGTTTGAAATAGACCCAGATGAATGGAAGAAAATAGCTTCAGAAAATTCATTAGTGCGTTTTTTAGAAGGTGGTAAAAAAATTGTGGCCAAAGAAGTGGAATTTTTTGATAAGCATTTACTCAACCAGGTTTCTGGGGACTCACAGAAGTTAAATAAAGTCATTTCGAACACTTTGAATAAAATGCCCGTGCAAACAGGAGATGCTTTTTTAGTTTGGAGATTGAAAGAATTAGCGAGTATTGGTAAGCTCTCTATTACTGGGGATTGGAATAAAGGCTGGAAAGAAATTACGGTTCAATTGGCTAATTAAAAAGCAATAAAATGGTTAGAGTAATACCCTTGGATAAAATTGGTGAAGATGAGCGTGGAGCCACCCATTATTTTGATACCAATAGAACTGGTCAGTTTATTGTGGCATATAGAAAAGCAGGTTCAGCCAGTGGAGACCATTATCATAAGGGAACAGCGGAAAAGAAAAATCCAGAGCAAATCATCATCATGAGTGGAACTGCTTTGCTGAATTGGAAAGATGTTCGATCAGAAAAAAAAGGGACAGAACAAATTATTGCTCCTGCAATGATTGAAATTGAACCTTGGGCTTGGCATCAGGTAATGGCGGTTACTGATATCATTGTTTTTGAGTTGAATGGTTTGGAAGATGCTAAACATGATACGTATAAGTTATAAGTTATTGGTTATTAGGTTATAGAGTTATTGGTTGAAAAGAATATTAATATGGCGAAAGAGAAAAGGGAAAATAGGGTTTTTGATAATGAAACTGGTGTTCAGGGGCAATATAAAAATTGGTTCCTAGATTATGCTTCTTATGTAATCCTTGAAAGGGCTGTGCCTGCAATTGAAGATGGCTTGAAGCCGGTGCACAGAAGAATTTTGCACTCCATGAAAGAAATGGATGATGGAAGATTCAATAAAGTGGCCAATATCATCGGACAGAGTATGCAATACCATCCACATGGAGATGCGAGTATTGGAGATGCATTGGTGAACTTAGGTCAAAAAGATTTATTGATTGAAACACAGGGTAACTGGGGTGATGTTAGAACGGGTGACGATGCTGCTGCTTCCAGGTATATAGAAGCACGTTTATCTAAGTTTGCTTTAGAAGTAGCATTCAACGCCAAAACTACTCAGTGGCAATTGAGTTATGATGGAAGAAAGAATGAACCCATCAATCTTCCTATGAAATTCCCATTGCTTTTAGCACAGGGGGCTGATGGAATTGCAGTGGGATTGTCTACCAAAATTTTGCCTCATAATTTTTGTGAATTGATAGAAGCATCTATCAAACATTTGAGGGGAAGAAAATTTGAATTGTTTCCCGATTTTCAAACAAAGGGAATGATTGATGTAGCTAACTACAATGATGGCAAAAGAGGGGGTAAAGTAAGGGTGAGGGCGCATGTAGAAGAATTGGATAAGAAAACATTGGTAATTCGTGATGTGCCTTATGGAGTTACTACAACCCAGCTCATGGAGAGTATTACTAAGGCCAATGAACAAGGAAAAATAAAAATCAAAAAAGTAATTGATGTTACTGCTCAAGAAGTTGAAATACAGATTGATCTAGCTGCAGGTATATCTCCTGATATCACCATCGATGCATTGTATGCTTTTACAGATTGCGAAGTGAGTATATCTCCTAATGCTTGTGTGATATCCGATCATAAGCCCATGTTTTTAACAGTGCAGGAATTGTTAAAAGCTTCTGTAGAGTATACTAAGGCATTATTGCAAAAAGAGTTGGAGATAAGATTAGGTGAGTTAGAAGATAAATGGCATTATACCTCATTGGAGAAAATTTTCTTCGAAGAAAAAATCTACAAGGAGTTAGAACAAAAACATGAGAACTGGGAAAAAGTATTGGAGGCGATCGATAAAGCTTTTACACCTTTTAAGAAAAAACTAAAACGCCCAATTGAGAGAGAAGACATTGTTAAGCTTACAGAAAAGCCAGTTAGAAGAATATACCGACTAGATATTAATGAGCTCAATGAGCAGATCAAAAATATTGAAGCAGAGATCAAACAAGTGAATTATGATTTAGAACACTTGACTGATTTTGCTGTTGCTTATTATGAAAATTTGCAAAAGAAATATGGCAAGGGCAGAGAGCGTAAAACCGAAATAAAAGAGTTTGATACCATTCAGGTGAAACAAGTTGCCATTGCCAATACAAAATTGTATCTGAACAGGGCAGAAGGATTTATAGGAACGAGTTTAAAGAAAGATGAGTTTTTATGTGAGTGTTCCGATTACGACGATATCATTGCTTTCACCAAATCGGGAATCATGAAAGTGGTAAAAGTTTCTGATAAAGTATTTATTGGTAAAGACATAATTCACGCGGCTGTTTTTGAGAAGAACGATGAACGTACTACTTATAATTTAATGTATGTAGATGGTAAATCTGGGGTGAGCTATGCCAAGCGATTTAATGTTACTGGTGTTACTCGAGAAAAGGAATATGATTTAACCAAGGGTTCTGAGAAGAGTAGAGTACATTATTTTTCTGCTAATCCGAATGGTGAAGCAGAATCGGTTAAAATTATTTTAAGTCCAAATTGTACTGCTCGTATTAAAGAACTTGATTTCTTTTTTGAAGAATTAGAGATCAAAGGTAGAAGTAGTATGGGTAATCAAGTAACTAAGTATCCAATTAAAACCGTTAAAATGAAAGAAGCTGGCAAGAGTACTTTGGCCGGCAGAAAGCTTTGGTTTGATGACAAATTCGGAAGATTGAATACAGAAGAAAAAGGAAAATACTTAGGTAGCTTTGAAGATGAAAAAATTGTGGTTTTCTATACCGATGGATCCTATGAATTAACTGATACAGAAATTACCCAACGTTTTGAATCTGATAAAATTAAATTGATTGAACAGTTTAATCCTGAAAAGATTATCACCGCAGTATATCTAGATCAAGATAAATCGCAATACAATATCAAGCGTTTCAAAATTGAAACATCAACCCTTAAAACACAGTTTAGTTTCATAAAAGAAGGCGCTGGTAATTATTTAATGGCTATTTCTACCGATGATCAGCCTATCTTAGTAGTACAAACAGGTAGAGGACAACAAGTAAGAAAGGCTAAATTCAAAGTAGCTAAAATGGTGGATGTAATGGGTTGGAAGGCTGTTGGGGCCAAACTCACTGATTTTAGTAAAACCATTGAAATGGAATGGGAACAAGCAGTGTCAAAAGATACTGCCCCCGAATTATTTTAAAACAAACAAATGGAACCCGTTCAGGTAGGTAGTTATAATACATTAAAGGTTAGCCGTAAAGTAGATTTTGGTTTCTACCTAGACGATGGTGGAGAAGGCATTTTATTGCCCAAAAGATTTGTGCCGAAAGGATTGCGCATTGGAGATGAGTTAGAAGTATTTGTTTACCACGATTCCGACAATCGATTAATTGCCACAACTCAAAAGGCCAATGCTGTAGTGGGAGAAATTGCAAAACTCAAAGTATTGTCTGTAACTAAACAAGGTGCTTTCTTGGATTGGGGTTTGATGAAGGATTTGTTTGTTCCAGCTTCTAAGCAGGTTTCAGGAATGCGATTAGGAGGGGAGTACTTGGTTAAATTGTATATTGATGAAATGACTGGAAGGGTAGCTGCTACTGAAAAGATCGAAAGTTCAATGAGTAATGATGAATTGACTGTAAAAGAAATGGAATTGGTTGATTTATTAGCATATAGAACATCAGAGTTGGGATATGTAATGATCATTAATAATAAACATATTGGTATTTTACATGGCAATGAAATTTTTCAAAAAATAGAAGTTGGTGATAAATTAAAAGGCTTTATCAAAAAAATTCGTCCGGATAATAAAATCGATTTGGTTTTGGGTAAACCTGGCTTTACTAAAGTAGAAGATGAAGGAGAGAAAATCATTCGATTGCTAAAAGAGAACGACGGTTACCTGCCTTATTATGATAAGTCTGATCCGGCAGCCATTTATGATTTTTTTGGTATGAGTAAGAAAACGTTTAAAATGACCACGGGTAATTTATATAAACAAAAATTGATTGTATTTACCCAGACTGGTATTGAGCTGGTGAAATAACTATTATTAAACTATTGTAAAGTAGCTAAATAGTTTTCCGCGTTGTTCAAATGTATTTGCTGTTTTTCTACACTCATTTTATCAAAAGTTTTTACCAGCATACCTAGTCGTGGGTTTTGCAAAAAGAAGTCTCTGTGGACATGCATAAATCTCCAGAAAAGCCCATCCCAGATTTGTTGCCAATCACCTTTTTTATAATCACTCATTTTCATAAGGTAATTGCTGCCACTGATATAGGGTTTGGTGGCCATTAAGCCGCCATCAGCAAACTGACTCATTCCATACACATTGGGTACCATTACCCAATCGTAGGAATCTATAAATAATTCCATGAACCATCGATATACTTCATTAGGATCGAATTCGCAGAGAAGCATAAAATTTCCCAAAACCATTAGTCTTTCAATATGATGGCAATATCCAGTATCCAATACTTTATTGATTGTGTTATCAATGGGCTCAATACCAGTAGTTCCATTCCAAAATGAAGCAGGTATTTTTCTGGTAAATTTCCAATAGTTTTTAGTACGTTCTTCGGTTCCTTTTAATTGATAAACTGCTCTTATAAATTCTCTCCAACCAATTATTTGACGAATAAAACCTTCTAATGAATTCAAAGGTATTTGGTGTTTTTTGGCATATGTTAAAGCTTCGTGGATAATATATTTCGGAGAAATCAAACCCACATTAAGCATGGGCGTTAGAATGCTATGATGTAAAATAATTTCATTAGAAACAATGGCATCTTCATAAGCGCCGAATTCCAAGAAGCGGTATTTAAAGAAATCGTTTAACCATATTTTACATTCTTCAAAATTAGTAGGGTAAATAAAAGATTTATTTAATTTACCATAATTTGTTGAAAAATATCTCTTTGTATATTGAATGCTTTCCGCATAATATTCATTAATTGGAAAAGAATAGGTGCTTGGAGGATTTTTTTCTTTGGGATATTTTAATCTATTTTCATCGTCAAATGTCCA
This sequence comes from Sediminibacterium sp., assembly GCA_040403975.1. Taxonomy (GTDB): domain Bacteria; phylum Bacteroidota; class Bacteroidia; order Chitinophagales; family Chitinophagaceae; genus Sediminibacterium. Next base: position 28,203 of record JBBAJS010000008.1, on the reverse strand, counting down.
TTTCCCTTCCAATGGCTTTTGATTATCCATTAAGATGTTTTGCTTGATTCGCTGGTGTTTATAAAAATCAGTTTGAAACATTTTTTTCTTCGTAGAAAAATAATTATTGATTTCTTCTGCGGAATTTATAAAAAGTGGGGAGTTATGTTTGAAAGCAATTATTTCATTTTTTTTGGCTGATTGATTGACTCTTTTTTCTAACCAATTATCAGTGGTGTCAATGTATTCAAATGTTTTGATGCCAATTGATTGTAAATGAGCGATTAATAATTGTATGTCAGCTAATTGTTCATGTGAATTGATATATACTACAGTGCATTTTTTTTCAATCAAATAACTCTTATAAAATTGCATACTTGCTCTATGAAATGCAATTTTTTGTTGATGGAAATTATATTGTTTAAAAAAGAGCCATTCTTCTACTAAATAGATAGTATCACAGGATGAAATTAAAATAGATTTTTCGAATAATTGGTGCGGAAAAATAATGCCTACTTTATTCATTTTTTTGTAAATATTTATGGTTTTGCATATTCCAGTCTTCCGATCATAGAAGTTGTAAAATATGCGTCTAATCCTTGGCTGATTAGTATTTCAGCGGCAGATAAATTGACAAAACCGTCTGTTCCAATCAATGCATCATTCATTTCTACTGATTGAATACTTCCAATTATTAAAATAGTACCATTGATTGTAATGGGAACGATTTCTTCTAGTTGCATAGAAATTTGTACGATAGCATCTGCAACATATGGTGCTTTGCAAGAAGATTTGTATAATTCACTAAAACCAACTTTAGTAAATTCAGATACTCCTTTATGGTAACGAGCAGAAGTTTGATGGGCTTTTTTATAATCAGAAGCTTTTACATAATTTAATGTATATACTTTTGTGTCTTTAATGTTTTGCAATGTATCTCTTTGTACACTATCAGGTCGGTTAATAAGCCCAAATAATGCAGGGTTTGCTCCTAGATGGATTAGCGAATTAAAAATGGCAAGGTTGGAATTACCTTCTGCAGATTTAGTTCCTACTAAAACAGCTTGACGAAAACCTGCCAATGAATTAATAAAAGCAGTTCTGTAACGCTGCTCTAATTGCACGATCTCATTTTTTGATAAAATCATTTTATGTGAAGTTTAAGTAATTCTTTTTCTACTTTTTTCCAATAGGCAAAGAAGGAAGGATAATAACCAGATATATCAGGAGCAATCCAATCTCTGCTTTCTTCAATACCAGTATATCCCTTATTTAAAGGATGTTCCTTATAGTAAATACTTTTACTGGTGTGCTGCTCAGTGAAAGAGCTAAAGGATCCAACAAATACTTGGATACTTGGAATGTTTTTGGCTAATGCTAACATAAAATCTACACACTTATCACTGATTGGGTAAGCTTCAAAAAATGCCGGCTCTAATAACATAATTCGATTACCTATTTCATCTTGATGCCATAAGGGATCTAGGTTATAATAATTATAAATAAAAGTGGGGAGTTCGTTGTTAATGGAGATAGGTTTTTTTTCTGGTAAACTAGTAATGCTATTAAATACAGCAGTGTCTATAAGTTCATTTGGAATAGTTAATTTTTCCAATTCTTCATACGAGCAGTCTAAAAAACTATTTTGTTGATTAGTGAAAGTATATTTATTGATATTCTCTTGATTAGCATAATATTTTTTGTTGCTATTGGCTGCAGCTACCCATTGCCAACTACATATGTTGCTAGCAAAGTCGCCATCTAATAAGTGATAATACATCCATTGAGATGGTTGTTTCCAATGCGATTGTGCAATATTGCAAACTAAAGATGCAGTATACATTCTACAATGGTTGTGCATATAGCCTTTTTCTAATAAGGTATTTATCGCATTGTCTATTCCTTCAATACCAGTTGTTCCATTTAAAACACTGATTGGAATTTCGTTATTTGAAACACGAAATTGTGCTTGTTTGATGTTTTCATTCAAATCTCTTGCCTGCCCAACACGCTGAAAATAATCTCGCCAACATAATTCTTTTACAAAAGATTCAATAGCACTCATGGTAAATCCCTTTGCCAAAACCGACTCGAGTATTTGCCTAGTACTAATAACTCCCCTTGACATATAAGGAGATAAGTACGTAACGCAACCATTTATATAATTCCTGGTTTTGCCATAGCTTATTGGGTCAATCGTGTCTATTTGTTTAAGAATAGATGCATAATCAGTAGTAAACTCAATTGACATTTATCGCTTGCTTATTTTATTCATGGAAATATTTTTTTGCCGACTGCACTTAAACCTTTTTATGTCAGCACTTCTTTTGATGGAATGTTTTTGACTAATTCCACTATTCACTCTTTTGCGCCATAAGTTAAAACTACTTCGTTTTAATGTTTTTCTCATTAGCGCAATTACTTCGGCTTCTGATAGTTTAAATTGAAATAGAATTGCCTCGAAAGGTGTTCGATCTTCCCAAGCCATTTCTATAATTCTATCTACATCTTTCTGTTCCAATATCATTCATTAAAATTTTGATCTTTTCCAATCCACTGATACTGCAGATCCTTCAGCCACAATAACTGAATGGGGTGCTTTGTCTTTTAAGTATTCAAATTCAATTCCATACATCGATTTGAAATCGCAATCTACAGAGTAGTTATTTACTTTATTGATCAACCATCTTGGATGGTTTACTTTGTATTCTTGAGTAAGCTGATCATTTATTTTAGTATAGCCGTAATAATGTTCAAAAATGAATTCTTCAATACTTCCTTCTATCATAGGCGCAGCACTATTCGGAGTATTTACAGAAAGCTTATTCCAGCCATTATTTATTTTCCAATCATACTGTATTGTTTTATTGGATGCTGTAACGTTGATTTTGCTTTTTGTAGGAATTGAAATATAGTGTTCTTTGTATAGTTTGTTGGCTATGAAAGCAACTGGCTTGTAGGGTACTGTTTCATTAATAAAAACCACTCCTCTTTTGAAAGCGTTCCCATCTTTACGTTTTACATAAAATCGCAAATTAATTTCTTCAAAAGTGCCCAAAAAGGGGATAGGGATATTGAATAGGCGGGTATTCTTAAACATAAAACCAACTAGGCTCACAAAAGCAGTATCGTTGAAATAATCCAGTTCAACCCCTTTTGGAAGATATGGTTGCAGTATTTGAGGGTTAACGGCATAGTTGGCCATGATCAATTGCTCCCATCTAGCCGATAAAAAGGTGGTGTTCATTCAATTGGATAACAACTATTCAATGAAATTGTTGCTTTCAATTATTCAATACTTTGCCCGAAAGTTATTAGGTTATTGTTGGGGTCGAGTAAAGAAAATTCTTTTTGACCCCATGGCTTGATTTCTAATGACCCATTTGGATGAATTGATACTTGTTTATTGATAAAACTTTGATACAACGCTTCAATATCATTTGTTCTGATGTATACCTGACCGTAATTCTCTTTTTGATTCAACCCTTTGAATTCGAAAAAATGAATTTCAATTTGATCTCTTTTTACCATTAAATATCCATCATAATTACTTGCCCCTAGATTCTCAAAACCCAATTGATCAATATAAAAAGCTTTGGTAATTGTTTTATCAAGCATTGGGAGCTTAGGGCTAATTGAGGCTAGCATAAAATTGGATTTGTAGCTTAAGGTTTCGAAACATTTTTCGGCTATAAAAAATCTACTTTACCAGTATGAATATCATAATAGGCGCCAATTATTTTGATTTGACCTTTGTCTTCCATTTCTTTTAAAATCGGGCTTTTTAAACGAATATTGGCAATCGTATTAAGTACATTTTTTTTAGCTACATAATCTACAAATAAATCATTTTTACTGGTTTTTGCACCTTCAAAATCTTGAGATTGTTGTACTGATGGTTTTATTTTTGAAAGCATAGCGGTAATATTGCCCAGTTGTACATCATCTATAGCGCCTTTAATGGCCTCGCAGGATGCATGTCCTAAAACCAATATCAACTTTGCACCTGAAACCTTACATCCAAATTCCATGCTTCCCAATAAATCTTCATTGACAAAGTTTCCTGCAACTCTTCCAACAAATAAGTCACCAATGCCTTTATCGAATACATCTTCCACTGTAACTCTACTATCTAAGCATGAAAGAATAACAGCTTTTGGGAATTGTCCTTTTGAAGCATCTCTTACCAAAGCAGAATGGTCTCTTGCTGTTAAGTCATTGTTTTGATATCGAATATTGCCTTCTTTTAATTTTTGAATAACCATATCCGGAGTCAATGCTGCCTGTTCTTCTGCATTAAACACTTTTTCTTTAACTGGAGTAGGCAAAACAGCTACTTGTTTTACTGCTGTTTCATCTTTGCAGGCAGATAAATTAATCGCTGCCACTATTGCCAAAATGAAAATTACTTTTTGTGAATTCATAAGAAAATGAATATAATCATTTTTTCTACATCATTTTATTTTTCTTTATTTTTTATGTGAGAACGGAGAAACCAGGCCATTTTTTCATGCATTTCCATTAGTCCAGTTGCGAAATCGCTCGAACCAAGATCATGAAAATCTTTTGCAAACGACTTTATATGTTCTCTCAAAATGATAATAGTATTTTGATGATCATTTAATAGTTCCTTGATGAATCCTTGACTGTCGTTCTGTTCTCCTTTTTGTTCTGAAAGATGCGTTAAGCTTAGATACAATTTTAATGTTGATGGTGGATAATGGCCAATTGTACGAATACGTTCTGCAACACTGTCAATCATTTCATCTAATTGCCCAAATTGTGTTTCAAAAAATTTATGCATCGTGTAAAAATCTGCTCCTTCAGTATTCCAATGGGCATTTTTTGTTTTGATATAGATGATCGTTTCATCTGCTAAAACTTTTGCAAGTTCATTGGCAACCGATTGACTGTTAGCATTGGTTATTCCTATTTCTGTTTTCATTTTTGTTGATTTTTGAGTACAAAAAATCCATAATTGTATTTATGGAGTGATTGCACAAAGTGAGCCCTTTTGTTATAAAATACTTTGTACAATTAGCGATAAGAATTACATTATTCACGCTTTGACTAATAAAAGATATTGAGCAATTAAATTGAGTATTCTACAAAAAAATAACGACAACCTTTCGATTGCCGTTATTAATTATTCGGTAGAATTAATTATTAAACCAATTTTATTCTTTTGCCCAAGCTCTCGCTGCATCAGTTTTTAAATCGAAGTATTTCTCTTTTCCAGTACTCACTTTTACAAATTTAATATCACCTCCTTTAAATTCTCCAGGAGAAGCATACATTTTACTTACAGGATCTCCACTGTCATAGCCCACGCATAATCCATCGCCGACTAAAGTAAATTTACCTACCTGAGCTCTCATAGGACTTGAACCTACAGATTTGTCATTGATATACAATTGCATAGTTCCTAAAGATTCTCCATGTTCACCGGCTTTCTCTTTAGTAAACTCCATTCCAAATGTATACTTGCCAGTTTTAATAGATTCAGCCGCTACTAATTTTTGTTCTGTGATGCCTAAGAAATTATATACATAATACAATTTATGATCTTTAATGAATAAGCTATGCCCTCCAAATCTTGAACCATGTGCAAAAATCACACCAGATGCATTGGCATCTTTGATGTCTACATTAGCAACAATTTTATAAGACTTACCACGAATATTTACTGCAACTGCTTCCGGCACTGAACTAGTATGCGGGTAGTAAGAATAAATATCTCTAACCGCTTCTTCAGTAGGGCGTTCAATATTCGCTTGCACTACTGCTGATCTATCATCTATTGGCAATGCTTGATTTTTCTTAGCTTCTTCGAACCATAATTTTTTTAATGCTTCTAATTTTTCAGGGTTTTCTTTTGCCAAATCTTTTGATTCTGCACGATCCACATCTACATGGTATAATTCCCATTTATCCTGATCAAATTTTCCAATCCCAGTAAGTGGAGCATGAACAGCAACTGCTTTCCATCCATCTTGCCAAATTGCTCGTGTGCCCAACATTGCATAAAACTGTACTTTTTTATTAGTTGGGGCGTCTGCTTTTGCATCGAAAGAATATTTCATAGAAACTCCAGACAATGGTAATTGTTCAACACCATGATAAACCTTTGGCATTTGTAAACCACAAATTTCTAAAAGCGTTGGAACAATATCTACTGCATGGTGATATTGATTGCGAACTTCTCCACGTGCCTTGATTCCTTTAGGCCATGAAATAACAAAAGGATCTGCAGTTCCACCTGAGTAATTAGAATAACGTTTGAACATTTTAAATGGAGTAGAAAATGCTGCAGCCCAACCAGTAGGATAGTGCTCGTAAGTATTTGGCCCACCTAATTCATTGATCAATTTCATGTTCTCTGATAACTCATCTGGATAGCCATTGAAAAACTTATTCTCATTTACTGATCCACTTGGGCTTCCTTCTCCAGAAGCACCATTGTCTGCAGCATACATGATAATAGTATTTTCGTACTGACCAGTAGCTTTTAAATGAGCTACAATTCTTCCAATCTGTGCATCTGTATATTCAGAAAATCCAGCATACACTTCGCACAAACGAGAAAATAATTTCTTTTCATCAGCTGTTAAACTTTCCCAAGGACGTACAAAATCACCAGGGTTCGCCTGATCTTTTGGCATTGGATTAAAGTCTGTCAGCTTGGTGTCTTTTGGTAAAATTCCTTTAGCAATCATACGAGGCAAAACCCATTTGCGATAAGCATCGTATCCATCATCAAATTTCCCTTTGTATTTAGCGATATAATCTTTAGGTGCCTGGTGTGGTGCATGATTTGCTCCAGGGCAAAACCACATATACCAAGGTTTACTTGGGTTAGCAGATTTTTGATCACTGATCATTTTGATTGCCTGGTCAGCCAAATCTTTTGATAAATGATATCCTTTCTCTGGACCATAAGGTTGTTCAATCGCATGATTGTCTTCTGTCAGATCAGGATAAAATTGATTGGTCTCTCCACCAATGAATCCATAAAATCGATCATATCCTTGTTGCAATGGCCATTGGCTTTTATTGGCACCAGCAGAAAGATCTGTTTCTGGAACATTGTGATCTTTCCCTATCCAAAAAGTGCTCCATCCATTGTCATTTAATATTTGAGCAATGGTTGCAGCTTGTGCAGGTAATTGTCCACTATATCCAGGAAATCCATTAGCACCTTCCGTAATAGAACCCATTCCATTCAATGTATGGTTACGGCCCGTATTAAGGCAAGATCTGGTAGGAGAGCAAAGTGCCACAGTGTGCCACTGAGTATAAGTTAAACCATCAGCTGCTAAGGCATCCATCGTTGGCATATTGATTCTTCCTCCGTAAGGAGACCATGCACCTAATCCGGTATCATCATATAGAATAAATAAAATATTAGGCGCTCCTTCAGGCGCTTTTTTTCTAATGTATGGAGCCCAATCAGGTTTTGAATCTCGCACATCGAGATTGATTGTGCCATTGAAGGCTGTTGATTGGTCAGAATTTTCCGATTTTTCAGTTGCTTGTTTACAACTTACTATCATTACTGCTATCATTGAAGTTAGCAATAGAAATGCGTTAATTTTTTTAAGCATCATTTATCGTTTTTTGATGGAGAAATTAATTCATTTGTAATTTATCGATATTTATACGAATCAAAAAATTTTATCATAATAGATAACCAATTATTCATAACTCTTAATTCATAATTCTTCTTTCTTAATTCTTTTTAGCCTAACACTTGTTAGTTTTTTCCCTAAATTTGCACCACAAATCAATACCATGCAAAGTAAAACAGTATACATCGTTTCAGCAGTGAGAACCCCCATTGGAAGTTTCGGCGGTAGCCTGAAAGATTTTACTGCTCCTCAATTAGGATCAATCGCAATTAAAGGAGCTATCGAAAAAGCGGGTATTGATCCTTCATTGGTAAACGAAGTATTGATGGGATGTGTAATTCAAGCAAATACCGGGCAAGCTCCAGCACGTCAAGCGGCAAAATTTGCAGGCTTACCTGATTCGGTAATTGCCACAACAGTCAATAAAGTTTGTGCCAGCGGTATGAAAGCTATTGCTCAAGGTGCTCAAGCAATTTTATTGGGTGATGCAGATATTGTTGTTGCTGGAGGTATGGAGAGTATGAGCAATGTACCTTTTTATTCTCCCAATATGCGTTGGGGCAATAAGTACGGCAATGTTTCTATGATTGATGGGTTGGCTAAAGATGGTCTTACCGATGTGTACCATAATTATGCAATGGGAAATGCCGCAGAATTATGTGCTAAAGAATGTAATATTTCAAGAGCAGATCAGGATGCATTTGCAGTGGAGAGTTATACAAGAAGTCAACAAGCAACCAATAGTGGATGGTTCAGCAACGAAATAGTTCCAGTTGCCATTCCACAACGTAAAGGAGATCCCATTTTATTTTCCAAAGACGAAGAGGCTTTCAATGTTAAGTTCGATAAAATTCCTGAACTCAAAGGTGCATTCATAAAAGATGGAACTGTTACTGCAGCAAATGCTAGTACCATGAATGATGGTGCTGCTGCATTGGTTTTAATGAGTAAAGAAAAAGCTGATGAATTAGGAATTAAGCCGATAGCAATAATTAGAAGTTATGCTGATGCAGAACAAGCTCCTGAATGGTTTACTACAACACCTTCACTGGCTTTGCCAAAAGCAGTTACTAAAGCAGGAATGCAAATGACCGATTTGGATTTCGTTGAATTGAACGAGGCATTTTCAGTTGTAGGAATTGCCAATACTCAAAAAATGAAATTAGATCCTGCAAAAGTGAATGTACATGGAGGTGCAGTATCATTAGGTCATCCTTTGGGTTGCAGTGGTGCAAGAATTATAGTAACATTGATCAATGTACTCAAACAACATAACGGAAAAATTGGCGGTGCTGGTATTTGCAATGGGGGAGGTGGAGCAAGCGCAATGGTGATTGAATTGGTATAAGCTTAGCAATTAGCTATATAAGAATAGAAATTAGCTAATTCCAAGGGCCGAATTTATGTCTTATTTCACTCAAACTGTCAGTATAAGGCCCAAACGGATAATCTTTTGGTTTCTTACTAATATTCTGCCAATCTGCTATAAATTTTTTATTGGGTCTTGGTTGTGAATTAACGAATGCTGCCACATCCCAGGCTTCTTCATCCGTTAATATGGGGTTATGATAATTCACTGTATAGGGCATATTGTTTTTTACAAACCCTGCAAAACGCGAAAGTCTAAATAATCCTGCAGAAACATTGTAGCTGTGATTTCCCCAAAGAGGAGGATAGATATAACCAATATTTGTAGAATCTTTTTGTCCTTCACCATTGTTCCCATGGCATTTTTCACAGTTATTTGTATAGATGATTTTTCCTTTTTGTGGATCTGCTGATCTGTATAAATAAGTAAGCTGTTGTATGCCACTCCCTCGTGGCTTTATTTTTCGCGGAATATCTTTACCAAGCCATTTGATATAAGCTACCATCGCTTTCATTTCATATGATTCATTGGCAATAGCATTTCCATTCAAACTTCTCTCTAAGCAATCGTTAATTCTTTTTTCAATCGTTTCTATAGTACCTGATCGATCTCTAAATAATGGATAATTTGCTGCAACTGCTCCATAGTTATTCCCCCAGGGTTTTGTGCCTGCATCTAAATGACAATTCTGACAATTCATTCCATTGCTAATGGATTTGATTGTTCCTTTTGGGCCAAAATAAAATGCTGTATTGCTAATAAGTGACCTCCCATAACGTATTGTATCACCAACTTTATTATCGGGAATTTGGTACAAGCTGGCACCCACCCAGCAACTTGTATCAATATAATTAAATGAATCTTGATCCTGTTGGTTGTTCGAAGAAATCTGGTTAAAAAAAATCACAACAATAAAAACACCTATTGCTATTAATAGGATTGTCTTTCCTTGTTTAACGTAATTTGATGATTTCATGAATTATAATATAGCAACCCACTGAAAGTACAAAAAAACCAAATCCTCTTTTCAATTTATTTCCAGAAATGGTATTGCTTAGCCAATTTCCAATTAAAATACCCATACAACTGATAGAAGTTATCGCTAACAAAAAGGGCCAGTCGAAGCGAGTAGTAAATAGATCGCCAACAAACCCAAACAAAGAATTAGCTGCAATAATTAATAAGGAAGTGCCAATGGCTTTCTTCATGGGTAATTGGAAAGAAAATAATAAAACCGGAATAATAACAAATCCACCGCCTGCACCAATAAAACCTGTTAGAACACCAACTTCAAGACCCCTTATTAATGCAGCATTCGCATTGAGTTTTCTCGGTTCATTCGATTGATTGGCTTTTCTATTGATCATATTTAATGAAGCAATAATCATTACAATGCCAAATAGTAAAAGAGTTGCCATTGATTTTGTGATCATAAACTCACCGATACTAAATAAGTCATTTGGAATTATTGGCAACAAATATTTGCGTACCAATATCACTGTAACAATTGAAGTGAGACCGAAATATCCAGCAGCTTTGAGGTCTATTTCCTGTTTTCGAAACTTCATAATTGCGCCCAGCAAACTACTGCAACCTACTATGAATAAAGAGTATCCTGTGGCTTGTAGCGGATCCATCTTAAATAAATAGACTAATACAGGTATAGTTAAAATAGATCCTCCGCCTCCAATTAATCCGAGTGAAACACCTATTAATAATGCAATACAGTATCCAATAATTTCTATCATCTTAAAATCTCATGTTTCATAATTCTAATCTCTTATCTCATATCTGCGATATGCCTACTCTTTCATTGATGAATTCATTTTTACTTACCGCATTCAACATAGACAATGCTAAATCACCTGCATTGATTTTATATAAATTAGGATTTGGCGCATAATTGCTATTGGTAATAAATAATCCTGTTTCATCTGCATCAATAATATTCGGCGGGCAATAAAAACTCCAATCTAATGTAGACGCTAATAAAAATTCATAGGCTTTCAAATGTTCCATTCCAACGGGTCTGAACTCTTCTGGATAGTTTTCACTATCTATTAATAAACTGTCTTCTGTTGCGTTTAAAATTCCCAACCCTCCTAAAGCTACAATTCGATGAATACCTTTTGCTTCCATTTGAGTAATAATATTCTTTATGCCTAAGCTTCTGCTCTTGTCAGACCCGTCAAATGCGCCTCCCAGAACAGATATAACTGCATCTGCATCTTTCAATGCATTGGCAACATCTTTGGCATCAAAAATGTATCCTTTGCGGGCAATTAATTTTTCATTCCGATTGTCTGTATCTATCAATGATTCTACATTTCTGCCAAATGCTGTTACAGTATATCCACGGTTAAGTGCTTGTTGTACGATTCTTTTACCTACTTGTCCGGTTGCTCCAAATACTGTAATGTGCATGATGGATAATTTAATTAGAAGAGAGTTGTTCGCTTAATTCTTGCATACTAATGCCCTGATGGCTTTCGTCATATACACATTCGGTATTCTTGATCAATAAAATTTGCGGTGATTCGTGGTGTACTTCAAAAACTTCAGCTACTGCATTAGATAACTGTCTATGCTGTATCAAGTCAAGAAAATAAAAATCAGCATTCTCAGGAGCAACTTCTCTTTCCAGCCTATTCAAGGCCATAGAACTAATGCTACAACGAGTACTGTGTTTGAAAATTACTTGTGGTGTAAGTGTAGACTTTTCTTTAATCAGATCCAATTGTTCACTGGATATTAATGGAATCCATTTCATATAAATGTTTACACAAAATTAGTCCATTTAGTTAACTCCAATAAAATTATCCCCTGAAATAACGTGGATTGGTAGTAGGGCATCCTCTACCTTTTTCTGAAGCGCAAGCACTCAACAGAATTGTTGCAAAACCCGAAATAAGTAAGAATAAAGCAATCTTTTTCATACAATTTGATTTTTTGTAGGATATGCGTGTATTTTGCACCAAAACAAAGATATGGTTTTGAGCTAAAATGCAGCTTTCCAGAAATCATTGAAAATGTTAAATAATCTTTCTAGAAAACTATAACGTATGAGAGTTCATTTTATTTCAATAGGTGGGAGTGTAATGCATCAATTAGCCATTGCATTGCATAAAAAAGGCTATCAGGTTACAGGAACAGATGATGAAATTTTTGAGCCTGCAGCTGGAAATTTGTCAAAAGAAGGGCTTTTACCTTCAAAAATTGGCTGGAATCCAGGTTTAATTACAACTGATTTAGATGCGGTGATTTTAGGAATGCATGCAAAAGATGACAATCCTGAATTATTGAAAGCCAAGGAGTTAGGTCTGGCTATCTACAGTTTTCCTGAATATATTTATCAGGAGAGCAAAACCAAGAAAAGGATTGTTGTGGGGGGTAGCCATGGTAAAACCACCACCACTAGTATGATTATGCATGCCCTCAGGCAATTGAACAAGGATTTCGATTATTTGGTAGGAGCCAAATTGAATGGGTTTGATCAATCTGTGAATATTACCGATGCCCCAGTGATTGTTTGTGAAGGCGATGAATACCCTGCTAGTGCCATTGAAAAAAAACCCAAATTTCATTTTTTATACCCACATGTTGGTATACTCACAGGCATTGCCTGGGACCATATTAATGTGTTTCCCACTTTTGAATTTTATTTAGAACAGTTTGTGATCTTCATGAATAGAATAGAAAAAGGGGGCATTCTTATTTACAACGAAACAGATCCTGTACTTAAGCAATTAGTGAATGATCATCAACGGTCGGATATTCGTTATCAACCTTATGGAGTTCCAGAACACGAAATCAATACTGGAGTTACAACAGTAACTATTGATGGAGCAAAAGGAGTGCTCAATGTTTTTGGTAACCATAACCTAATGAATTTAAATGCTGCATATTATGCTTGTAAAGAGTTGGGTGTAATTGCATCTGAATTTGTTTCTGTAATGGATCATTTTTCGGGAGCTTCTAAGCGATTGGAATTATTGGCTTCTAATAGTACAATAAATGTTTACCGAGATTTTGCTCATGCTCCAAGTAAAGTAAAAGCAACAGTTGAAGCTGTTAAGAAACAATATCCCGAAAGGAAATTATTTGGCATTTTAGAATTGCACACTTATAGTAGTTTGAATGTTGCATTTATGGAACAATATAATGGTGCTTTTGATCAGTTAGATGTAGGGGTGGTATTTTATTCAAAACATGCACTTGAGCTAAAAAGGATGCCCGATTTGCCAGCTGAAAAAGTAGTTGAAGGGTTTAATAAAAAAGGGTTGATAGTAATTAACGACTCAAAAAAATTATCGGAATGGTTGGCACAACAAGATTTCAGTAATGCCAATATTCTCTTAATGAGTAGTGGCAATTATGATGGATTAGACATAATTTCGTTTGCAAAAGAAATCACTCAATAATTAAAGATCAACCTTCCTATGAATTTACAATTAACAAAGCCTATTGCATTTATAGATTTAGAGACTACTGGTGTAAATATCAGCAATGATCGTATAGTTGAAATTGCGATTGTTAGGATTGCAGTAGATGGTACTAAAACAGTTAAGCGTAAACTCGTTAATCCATTAATGCCTATTCCGGCAGGGTCAAGCGAAGTGCATGGTATTACAGACGAAATGGTAAAAGATGCACCTAGCTTTAAGCAAATTGCCAATGAGGTTAAACAATTCATGGATAACTGCGATCTGGGTGGATACAATAGCAATCGATTTGATATTCCAATGTTAATTGAAGAGTTCCTTCGTTCCGGCATTGAATTTTCTACTGATGATCGAAAATTAGTAGATGTTCAAAAAGTATTTCACCTAATGGAACAACGAACATTAAGTGCTGCCTATAAATTTTATTGTAATAAGGTTTTGGAAGGAGCACATGGTGCCGAAGTAGATGCTACTGCTACCTGGGAAGTGTTAGAAGCACAAATTGAACGATATCCTCAAATTGGAAATTCGGTGGAACAAATCGTTAAATTTACAGGCGAAGATGATATCGTTGATTTTGCTCGCAGATTTGTCAAAGAAAATGGGATTGAAATTTTCAATTTCGGAAAACACAAAGGCAAACCAGTTACTCAGGTGCTCAAAGAAGAGCCGCAATATTATGATTGGATGATGAAAGGGGATTTTGCAATGAATACCAAGCAAAAACTCACTGAGATATTAAATCGTTCGTTGGTTAAAAAGCCATAATTCATCCGACCATCCTTTTTTTGCAATCAATTGAATAATCCAAATTGTATAATTTGGGTTAAGATTGTCCCAAAACGGCAATTTCATTCATCAATATTGTATCTTCATTGCAAATTTTTCAACATAATTGGAGAAAATAGTCATCATACCAACATTTAATGAGAGCGAAAATATAGTAGCTATTATTCAAGCTGTTTTTAATTTGAATAAGGGGTACCATATTTTAGTAATTGATGATGGATCACCTGATGGAACAGCAAATCTGGTAAAAGCATTAATGCATCAATTTCCTGATCGATTGTTTTTGGAGGAACGTTCCGGGAAATTGGGATTGGGTACAGCATATATTCATGGATTTAAATGGAGTTTGCAAAAAGGGTATCAATTTATTTTTGAAATGGATGCAGACTTTTCTCACGACCCCAATGATTTAGAGCATTTATACAATGCCTGTAAATTAGATGGAGCGGATATGTCTATAGGTAGTAGATATGTAAAAGGTGGACAAACTGAAAACTGGCCATTAGATCGACAGCTGTATTCAAGGGGAGGAGCTATTTACACAAAATTACTTACATGGATGCCCATTCAAGACCCAACAGCAGGATTTGTATGTTATCATCGAAAAGTATTGGAAGCAATTAATTTTGATATGATTTCCTTTGTTGGATACGCATTTCAAATAGAAATGAAATTTGCAGCTTGGAAATTAGGTTTCGTTATCAAAGAAGTACCCATCATTTTTAGAGATAGAAAAATTGGTGTCAGCAAAATGAGCAAAGGCATTATTAAAGAAGGAGTACTTGGGGTTATAAGTATACAATGGAAAAGCATGTTTAAAAATTATAGAATCCGAGTTAAAATTAATTAATGATGACTATCAATCTTGATAGCCTACTTTTAATTGAGCCCAAGTTTTATTGTAAACACTTCCCGCAACTAACCAAACAGCTATCACTGATAAAGCCAATAAAATCAATACTGCTATCATATAATTATAGATAAGAAAATGCAGGGTCGCCAATATTAGTGGAATTACCATGCTAATAATCCCTCTGATAAAGCCTCCTGTTTTTACTGTAATTGATTCGGTTCTGCTAAATGGCATTTCTACAAAGCTTACATAGGCAATTAAAAAACAGATACACAACTGGTTGCTCATTCCAAGTAATAAGTTGGGTAATATTTGAATGCCCATAATAGCTACCCCTAAACTGCAAACAACTATTGCCAATGGCATATAAAACTTTAGAATAGTTGCTTTCACTGCCCCACTAATGATATGGCCAGGTATTGCAATAGGGGATGTATAAAAAATGGATGATGCTTTGTATTTATCAGAATACTTTATTTGAGTCAACGCTTGAATAATCACAAAACTGATAAAATAAATACCTCCTAAAAAAATAAATTTGCCTCCCACAGTTTGATTTTGTAATTCTTCCAATGCTCCTTTTTTTGATTGAAGAATCATAATAACCATATAAACCAATAAATATCCAATGGCAGGATAAACCCTCATTTTAAAATCTCTGCTTCTGGAAGTAATATACCATGCATGTAAGAAGCCCATTCTTTCGGCGCCCTTTTTGGTAAATAAATTGGCAAGAATTTCGGCAAATGGTTTTTTAGTACTGTTAGCTATTGCTTTTGATTGATTAACACTTTCCGCAGTATCGCTTCCCGAAATCATAGCCAGCTTTTGGTTAAATGAAGGAGCAAAATATTTAATCACTACCCAGATCGATAAAGCAGGCATTACTAAACTAAATATAAAGGCAGAAATAATGATAATGGAATAATTATGATGGTATAAAAATTCCCAACCTCCTGCAAACCAAAAAGGAGGAGCAAGTAAAGAAATGCCTGTTTGAGGGAAACGATAATTTTCCAATAACGACATATTGATCATTCTTGGAACAATCTGATAGCTTCCGTAAATGGCAATGGCAAAAATGATTTGAAAATAACTGATGATATTTTTGAATTTCTCAGGAGTAGATACTTTTAGAATGAATATATATAAAGCATTAATCAGAAAAATAGTAAAGAGGGTAGCTGGCGGAATCAAAAAAATCAACGCAATAACTCCCCAACTTCCATATTTATATCCAACTGTTATTAAACTTGGTAAAGTCATAGGCAAAACCAATTTAGAAACATGGATGATGATATGAAATAAACGCGCAAGTAAGAATGTTTTATCGTTGATGGGTTTAGGAAGTATGATGGCGTTATCTCGTATATCAATTAATACATTGGTAAAGTCGCTGATTAGTGTGGAAGCTAATAGGAAAATAAAAAATGAAAAGAATAAAAAAAACTGTGTAATAACATCTTTGGTAATAAAAAAGGAAATAATAAAGAATAAGCCTAAAAACGCACTTAAGAACATGGTGCCAAGCGTTGCCCATTTAATGGGTTTTGCGTTCTTTTTTTTATGTCTTTGTTGAATACTTGGCGGTCTTCTTTCGTCCATCATTAACTTGGTTGTCAAGATGGCTTTTAAATGATGCGTATTTACCCCCATCTTTTCATAAATAGATTTGGGTAATAGTATTATGTAGAGAAAAAAATTGTTAATAAACATGAGGGGAAATTTAATCGAATGCTTTCATTAAATCATTTGCAGCTTCACCTAGTGAAGAAGTAGCGGTTAAATGAGCAAAAATTTTCTCAAGACTTTCGTTGCCTTCTTTTGCTTGTAATTCTGTAAAGCTCCCATCGGCAATTACTTGTCCTTCATTAATTAAAATAATTCGATCACTTACTTTTTCTACCACATCCATCATATGACTGCAATAAAAAATGGTTTTGCCATCTTTCGCCAATTTACTGATCAGTTCTTTAACTATAATTACGCTATTGGCATCCAGGCCGCTCAATGGCTCATCTAAAATAATGATATCAGGATTATGCAATAGGCCAGAAGTAATCAATACTTTTTGCTTCATACCCTTGCTGAATGTGTCCATTCGATTATTCATATTGGCTTCCAACCCAAATGCAGTAAGCATTTTATGAATTCTTTCCGTTGCAACTATTTTTGGAATATCGTATAGTTCTGCCATCAATCCTAAGAATTCAACAGGAGTGAGTACATCATATAGTTCTGCTAATTCTGGAACATAACCAATTTTGCGTTTTACTGCAACTGGGTCTTCTTTTAAATCGATGCCTGCTACAGTTACTTTTCCATCATAGTCTGAAATCAAGCCACATAGTATTTTTACAGTTGTGCTTTTGCCAGCTCCATTCGGCCCGATATAACCTATTACTTGTCCTGCATCAATCGAGAGATCGATGCCTTTCAGTACTTTCTTTTCTCCGTAGTTTTTAAATACTCCCTTGAGTTGAATGATTGGTTCCATTAGTATTAGATAATATGGATAAATATATATAAAACTGCTTAGATTTTTGTATCATTTTATGGAATGTTGAATTTAAGATACTCGTCTTGAAATTTTTAAAATACTAAAACTTCCGCCCAAAAAGAATCAGTAGTTTAGCTCTATGAAATCTGCGTTAATCAAGTTACATGTTGCCGTAATTTTAGTGGGCTTTACGGGAATTTTGGGAGTATTGATAAGTCTTAACGAAATGTTGCTGGTTTGGTACCGCATTTTTATTACTGTTATAAGTTTGATCGTTCTTTTGTTTTTTTCAGGAAAATTGACTTTGCTGCCAAGAGCAACTATCATCAAACTGTTTTTCTTTGGAGCAATTATAGCACTGCATTGGGTTTGTTTTTACGGAAGCATCAAGCTTTCTAATGTTTCAATTGGGTTGGTCTGTTTTTCCGCAACCGGAATATTTACCTCTTTACTAGAACCTTTAATTATTACCAAGAAAATTCGTTGGGTAGAAGTATTGTTGGGCTTATTAAGTCTTGCAGGTATTTATTTGATTTTTCATTTTGATGCTCGATACCAAACAGGCATTGTAGTTGGGGTGATTTCTGCAGCATTGGCTGCTTTGTTTTCTGTGCTGAATAAAAAAAATATTGCCATTGCTGCTCCACAAGTAATCATGTTGTATGAGTTGAGTGGTGGTTTATTGGTGTTGACTATATTAATGCCGCTTTATTTATACCTGTTCCCTACAAAGTCCATCTTTCCAAGTTTAACTGATTGGGGCTGGTTACTAATATTAAGTTGGGTATGTACGATTGTTGCAATGAAATTGATGTTAGAAGCATTGCATAAAGTATCTGCATTTACTCAAAATCTAAGTTTGAATTTAGAGCCGGTATATGCGATTATTTTAGCTTTTATTTTGTTTCATGAAAATGAACAGCTAGAGTCCAGTTTTTATTATGGGGTTGGACTTATTTTATTGTCTGTTGTTTTGCAAATGGCCAGAGTAGTTATTGGTAAACGTATTTAAAACTCAATAATAAAACCCAATGTAGGTGTAAAATTATTGTCGGTATTTTGCAATAAGAATGGTATTGCATTACTTCCATTTTGCTGAATCGGCTGGCCATTGGTAGTTAAGAATGCAGTATTGTCAGTGTTTCTTTTAAAAGTATACGTGTCGGGCGCAGTGCTTCTTGCTAAGTACCAGTTTTGTATATCAATGAAAAAATCCAAGGTTACTTTTTTGAAATACCATTTTTTGTCAATACGAATATCGCTGCTATTGAAATTATTCAAACGTTGATTATTGGTTTGTGTATAATCTAGAATTCCAGTTCCTAATGTTAAGTAATTGGTCCTGCTTGCGAGCATATCATATGGTGTAAAGGGAACTCCACCCTGGAAGCGAAACTTCACTCCCAACTCCCAGTTACGATTAAATTTATAACCTCCTAATAATGATAATAAATGTCTGTTATCCCATGAACTTGCTGTATAGTTTAAATTGGCATTGGTGTACTGACTGTAGAAAAACGTATAGCTTAATACTCCGTAAAAGCGTTTGCTCAATTTTTGTTGTGCAAAGAATTCAAAACCATATGCCCTTCCTTTACCATTGGTAGTGATATCTTCATTTCCTAGTACGTTAAAATCAGCGCCTTGATTGGATAGGCTAATTCCATTTCTTACACTTACAGGAACATTATTATATTGTTTGTAAAAAGTTTCAAAAGTAAATCTTGTTGCGCTGGATGGGAGGTACTCAATACCTGCAACATAATGTGTGCTCTTCGTATAGTCACCATCTTTATTTACGTAATTGCCTGTATTGTCTTTAAATCCAAGTGCTGTATACGGAAGTATTTTGTAATAAGATCCCACAGATGCATTCAATGTCCATTTATCACTAAGTACATAGCTCAATGCGATTCGGGGAGACAAAGTTTTTAAAGGATTCATGCCAGTTGTAGTAAATGTATTTTGGTCAAACCTTAATCCACCGCTAATTCCCAGTTTATTATCCATGAATCGTTTGCCTATTTGTGTGAAAGCGCCAAAACGTCCCATACTAATTGAACCTGCAAAATTATTTACTACTGCAGGAATAATAACATTGCCACTATTATCTGTTACTGCTGCTTTAATGATCTGTTGAGTGGTATTGGTTTGTGATACCAATTGTGCTACTGCGCCATAACTGATTTTCCATCCAGCATAAGTTTTGTTTACATCAAAACGCAATTTGTTTTCGGTTTCTCTTGATTGAAAATAAAGTGTTCTAAGTCCTTTTACAGGCCCCAGATTATTTTCGTATTTCTCTAATTGGTTGTCAAATTCATTTCTGCTTATAGCTAAATTCCAGAATCCATTATTTAATAAATGTTTGATACTTGCTCCAACAGTATAGTTCCATTGATTAATAGCAGGGCTGCTGTTGAGGGCATATAATTTTTCTGGAGTGGCTTTTTTAGGAGCAGCAAAACTGAATTCATCAATCGCAGCAACTCCTAAGAAACTAATGGATGTTTTTTTATTGATTTGGTGACTGATTTTATATTGAAAATCCCAATAATTGGGTCGTATAGGTAAATCAATTGCTTGAAATAATAATTGCAAGTAACTTCTTCGTGCAGAAGCCAAAAATGTAGTTCTTCTATCTTTAGAAAGTGGTCCATCAAAAGTGGTGGCAAATTCCGTCCCACTTAATCTAATATTTCCTTGTAAATGATTGCTATTTCCTTTTTTCTGTTTGAATTCAAAAACCGAAGAAAGTGCATTGTCGTATCGAGCATCAAAAGCAGATGAACTAAGTTTTACTTCTTCAATAAAGCTTACGTTGAGTATTCCTGCAGGGCCGCCAGCGCTTCCTTGGGTAGAAAAGTGATTGATCACAGGAATTTCTATTCCATCTAAATAATACACGTTTTCGTTGGGGGCACCACCTCTAATAATAATATCGTTTCTAAAGCCTGCTGTGGCAGCTGTTCCACCAACACCTGGAAGGGCTTGAATCACTCTTGAAATATCAAAATTTCCTCCAGGATTAGACTTGATTTCTTCTGTGGTGAGTCTTTGAACACTTAATGGGGTTTCGAGGGTGGCTGCTTTTGCTGATTTGTTTCTGTTTGTAGAGGATACAGTAACATCGGAGAGTTGAGTTACAGATGGTTCCATTTCTATAACTAATACGTTTTCGTTACCAGTGGTAATGGCAATATTGAATTTTGTTTGTGGCAGAAATCCAAGGGCTTTAAAAACTACCGTGTAAGAGCCCGAAGTTATATTGCTGATTCTAAATTTACCTAAGCTATCAGATAGGCTGGTTTGAGTGCCAATTTGGATAGAAGCGCCCATTATAGGTTTTTGCAAGGATTTATCGAGTATTTGTCCGGCAATAACACCATTTTTCTGAGCAGAAGATATAGCTAATTGGAATAAAAATACAATAGAAAACAAGGCTTTTTTCATAGAAATCATCATTTTTTCACTATTTATCAAATACACCGATATAACAGTATATTATGTGTTTTGTTTAATTATATTCGTAATCCACAAAATTAACTAGAACATGAGAATATTTAAGCTATTTAGCTTGTTGTTATTTACAACATCAGCTCTTTTTGCCCAAAAAAAACCATTAGATCATACAGTGTATGATGGATGGCAAAATATTGCAGAGCGACTACTCAGTAATGATGGAAAATATGTAGCATTTACTGTTACTCCACAAGAAGGTGATGGAATTTTGTATGTTAAAACTACTGACGGTTCTGCCAAAGCAGAAATTGCCAGAGGTTATAATGCAACGATCACAGATAATAGTAAATTTCTGGTTTGTAGAATTAAACCATTTTATGCCGATACGCGAGATGCCCGAATTAAAAAAAAGAAGCCAGAAGATATGCCCAAAGATTCTTTGGCAATTGTTGAGTTAGCTTCTGGAAAGCTGACTAAAATAGCGCGTATCAAAAGCTTTAAAGTGGCAGATGAAAACGCCAATGTGGTAGCATATCTATTGGAAAAAGCATTGCCTTTGCCACCTGCGCCTCGTGCTGCAATGGATTCTGCTGCAAGAGTAAATGCGATGGTAAATATGGCGGATAGTTTAATGAAAGTGGTGGATAGCCTTCGCAATAAAGCCAATGATGTTAAGTTAAAAGGAATGAGCGTATTGGAAACTCCACGCCGAAATGGACCGCCAACGCCAAGGGCAGCAGAAGATCCATTTGAAGAAGGAACTGATTTGATTGTAAGAAATTTAATTACAGGAGAAGAAAAGATTTATAAGCTGGTCAATGAATATTTTTTCAATAAAAAAGGAAATGTATTGTTGTATGAAACTTCCAAAAAAACGGGAGATGCAAAAGTAAAACCAACTGTTGTTAGAGTAGATCTTTCATCTGGAAGCTCCACAACAATTCTTACAGGATTTAATGATGCAAAGAGCTACCGTATGGATGAGTCAGGAAAGCAATTGGCTTTTGTGGCTGAAAGAGATAGTAGTGCAAAGTCTTTACAGAAATTTTACAAGTTGTATTATCATACTCAAGGTGCAGATAGCGCTTTGATGATTGTAGACAAAAATACAAAAGGCGTTCCGAATAATTGGATGGTGAGTGATAATGGTCAAGCCATCACTTTTAGTAAAACAGGTAAGCGTTTATTTTTTGGAACAGCGCCGATCTTACCTGTGAAAGATACCCTCACACCTGAATTTGATAGAGTAAGTGTAGATGTGTGGAATCACAAAGACGATTATATTCAACCAGTACAATTACGCAATTTAAATCAAGAATTAGCAAGAGCGCATGTTGCACGTTACGACTTTGATTCAAAAACGGTTGTTCAATTAGGAGGGTTGGCGTTTAGGAATATCATCCAAACCAATGATGGTGAAGGTACTGTATTTTATGGGGCCAGCGATGAAGGGAAAAGAATTGCCACACAATGGATGGGTAACGGTTTCAATGATATCTATGAAATCAATCCAGAAAACGGAGTAAAGAAATTGATCGCTAAAGATTTTAAAGGGAATGTTTCTCCATCATCAACTGGAAAATATTTAGGAATGTATGATGCTATTAAACGTCAATACTTTTCTTACAATTCACTTGATCAAAAAGTTAATGCAATTGCAAAAGATGTTAAGCAGCCTTTATATGATATAGATAATGATGTGCCAGAAAATCCTAGTCCATACGGTATAGTAGGTTGGATGGAAAATGATACACATGTATTGGTGTATGATCAATTCGATATCTGGAAGTTAGATCCAAATGGTGTTACTGCTTCTGAATGTGTAACAAAGGGGTTGGGTAGAAAAAATAATTACACTTTTAGAAATATCGTTTTAGATAGAGAAGAGCGCGTAATTATGCCCAATCAATTAATGTTAATATCCATATTTAATGAAACAGATAAAGGCAGCGGGTTGAAGTATTATACCATGGGTGAATCATTTGAATTGCCTGCGGGGTTAAAACAAACTTATCCTGTTCGTATTGCCAATGCAATTAAGGCAAAAGATGCCATGGTATTGAGTTATAGCTCAGAAACTTATCAGCGTAGCGCAGACATTAAAATAGTTTCATCTGTTGATACTGGAACAATTAATGGTAGAAAAGAAATTGCAGGTGGCAAGTCTTTGTATCAGCCAAACCCACAACAAGCCAATTATAACTGGGGAACTGCAGAATTGTTTAAATGGAAATCATATACTGGAAGAGAAGCAGAAGGCATCGTTTACAAGCCAGAAGATTTTGATCCAAAGAAGAAGTATCCAATGATTGCTTATTTCTACGAAAGAAGTAGTGATGGATTATATGGTTATCAACCTCCTTCGCCTACACCTTCGAGATTAAATATTTCATTTTTTGTAAGTAGAGGCTATATTGTTTTTGTGCCAGATATTTGGTATAAAACGGGTTATCCTGGGCAAGGTGCATATGATTATATTGTTAGTGGAACTAGGGCGTTGATTGCAAAGGGATATGTTGATAGTACTAAGTTGGGATTACAAGGTCAAAGTTGGGGAGGCTATCAAATTGCCCATTTAATCACACGTACTAACTTATATGCTGCAGCTTGGGCAGGTGCTCCAGTAGCCAATATGACGAGTGCATATGGTGGAATAAGGTGGGGTACTGGTATAAATAGACAAGTCCAATATGAAAAAGGGCAAAGTAGAATCGGAGCAAGTTTATGGGAGAAAACTAATTTGTATTTAGAAAATTCACCACTGTTTCATTTCCCTAAAGTTAAAACCCCGGTTGTAGTGATGGCCAATGATGCAGATGATGCAGTGCCTTGGTACCAGGGTATAGAAATGTTTACTGCTTTACGCAGATTGGGAAAACCTGTATGGATGTTGAATTATAATAACGAAGCCCATAATTTAGTGGAACGAAGAAATAAAAAAGATATTCAAATTCGCGAACAACAATTCTTTGATTATTTATTGAAAGGAGATAAGCCTGCGAAATGGATTGCTGAAGGTGTTCCTGCGGTGATGAAAGGAAGAGATTTGGGATTAGGATATTAGTTATTAGTTATTGGATTGAGTTAGAATGGACGATAAAAAAAAATACTTCCTTTTGCAAATTGTGAAGGGGAGTATTTTTTTTCTAATTCATTCCAATGAATTAAATTGTATTTCAATACATTAGCATGAAAAAAGACAAAATCATCTTCTGGGTATCAACTACGCTTATTTTCTTATTTGAAGGACTAATGCCAGCCCTCACTTCTCAAACTGAAATGGCTAAGGAAGGAATAAGGCATTTGGGATATCCGGATTATTTTGGAGTAGCGCTTGTAGTGTTCAAAGTTTTAGGGGCTTTGACTTTAATGATTCCAGCAATTCCAAAACGGTTGAAAGAATGGGCTTATGCTGGTTTTGTTTTTGATTTTCTTTTTGCTTCAATTAGCCATACAGTAATTGATGGATGGGGTTTTGAAACCATATTTCCACTATTGGTATTAGGAGTGTTATTGGTGTCGTATACTTACTATCATAAGTTAAATCAGCAAAAATAATAATTGAAAAAAGCCATCATCAAAGGTTTTGGTAAAATCGACCAGCTTGATTTTATTGATTCAGCAATTCCTTCAATAAAAGATCAAGAAGTATTGGTCAGGGTTGTAGCTGCATCGGTAAATCCAAAAGATACTTTTATTAGAAAAGGGCGTTACAAAGCTCTAACCGGATCTCGATTTCCAATGGGCGTAGGTTTTGACTATGCTGGTATAGTTGAGCAATCAAATATTGCGGAATTTCAAAAAGGAGATGTGGTTTTTGGTATGGTGAATGGATGGATTGGTAAAACTTTTGCCGATTTTGTTGCCGTTGATAAGAATGAAATATGTCATGCGCCGAAAAATATTGATTTAACTAATGCGGCTTCCATTCCTTTGGTTGCTCAAACAGCCTTGCAGGCTTTAAGGGATATTGGAAAAATAAAAGAAGGATACCAGATCTGTATCAATGGCGCTTCTGGAGGGGTAGGAACAATAGCCATTCAAATTGCAAAATCCCTCGGTGCTACAATAACCACATTAACTTCTCCAGCTAATTTCGAATTATGCAGCTCTTTAGGCGCAGATAATACTTTGAATTATGCTGAGAAAATGAGTTCTGCAGCATTTGATATTTATTTTGATGTGTTTGGTAACCAATCTTTTCAATCAGTAAAGAGCCTATTGTCTAAAAGAGGTGTGTATATTTCAACAGTGCCAAGTAAGCGATTATTATGGCGTCAATTTTTTATCAATCCATTTTCCAATCAAAAAACTGCTTTAGTAATTGTGAAATCAACAATTAATAAATTGCAATGGATCAAAACAAATATTGAATTGGGTAAATTAATACCTACAATAGATTCCATCTTCCCATTTTCGGATCTAGCCAAAGCTCAATCTAAAGTGGAAACCAAAAGAACCAAAGGAAAAGTAGTGGTATTGATTAATTAAGCTTGTTCTAATGCAGCTTTGAACTCTTGTAATTCCTTGCGATTGAATGGATGCTCATAGTTCTCTAACAACTCTACAAAATATTCAAATGTACTTTGTTCATCTGTAGCTTCAAAATCTTCGATTTCAATATCAAAAGATTTGTTATTGGCTAAATGTTCGTAAGCCAAACGCACAGTTTTTGTAAGCATAGGGTCTTCAATTGCCAAAAAATGACTGCGCAAAGTTTTTAAGTCAGCAATGGTATTATCCTTTGCAACATTATTAGGGTCAAACTCTTTTAGAATTTTTTTACAAAGGTTGGTAGCTTCAATTTGGGTCATAATTACTGTATTTTCTAGCCTTTCAAGGTCGCAAATATAGCCCTTTTATGGACTAAATTCTACAGTTTAATGGGTTTCTATTTTATTCGTCTTTTTGTAGGTACTTTTATACTATGGACGATTTAAATTCAAAGCCCCCCAGGCGCGAAAGATATAAAGGGACTCACCCTAAAGGATTTAAAGAAAAATACAAAGAACTACAGCCTCAAAAATATGGCGAAGACATCGCTAAAGTAATACAACAAGGTAGAACCCCCGCTGGTATGCATATTTCAATATGTGTAAAAGAAATTATGGATTTCTTACAGATTAAACCCGGTCAAATTGGCCTTGATGTAACTGTTGGATATGGTGGACATAGTTTGGAAATGCTAAAACAGTTAATGCCTGGGGGTAAATTATATGGGATTGATGTTGACCCTATTGAATTACCAAAAACAAGAAAAAGACTACAAGATCTAGGATATGGGCAAGACGTATTAGTGCTTCAAAAAATGAATTTCTCGGATATTGATCAGATTTTTTATCAATCAGGTCCTTTGAATTTTGTATTGGCCGATTTAGGTGTTTCTTCTATGCAAATTGATAATCCTGAAAGAGGATTTTCTTTAAAACTTGATGGACCATTAGATCTTAGATTGAACCCCTCCACTGGAAAATCAGCTGCTGCATTTTTAAAAAAATGTACCCAGCAACAGTTAATGGAAATATTGATTGAAAATTCAGATGAGCCTCATGCTGCAAAAATTGCTGCTGCTATTTTCGAAAAAATAAGTTCTGGCCATTTTATAGAAACAACTGCTCAACTAAAAGAGATAATAGAAGATATTTTGTGCACTCTAAATGCTTCTACCAGAAAAGAAGAAATTAGAAAATCATGTCAACGTTGTTTTCAGGCTTTGAGAATAGAGGTAAATAAGGAGTTTGAAGTATTGGATAAGTTTTTAGCAAGATTGCCTTCAGTGTTAGCACCTGGCGGCAGGGTAGCCATTCTTTCATTTCATTCCGGAGAAGACCGTAGAGTTAAAAAATCATTTCAAACATATTTTAGAGAAGGGGTTTATGCTGAAATTTCCGAAGAACCTATAAGGCCGTCCATCGAAGAAATAAATAGCAATCCAAGAGCAAAATCTACTAAATTTAGATGGGCAATTAAAAGCTAGGTTAATTAAATTTCATATATTCAATTCCCTAAATTTAAATCTATGAAAAAATGGATGATTTTCAATCTACTGGCAATTACTAATTTTTGTATCAGTCAGACAACTTTAATTAATAATGTTCAAATTTTTAATGGTAAAGAAAATAAAACCATCATTGGTAATATTTTGGTAGAGAAAAATCTGATCATTAAAATTTCATCATTGCCCATTGCAACAAGCCAAAGCGAAGGAGTAAAAATCATTGATGGGAAAGGTCTGTTTCTAATGCCAGGTTTAATTGATAATCATGTTCATTTGTCTATCAATACCCTTTCTCAAGCAGAATTATTAAATCCAATAATCACTTCGGCTGTATTAGATTCATTAACTAGAATAGAAGGACAAAAAATGTTGAAGAGAGGATTTACAACAATCAGAGATTTAGGTGGCCCTGTATTTACTGTAAAAAAAGATTTTGATAAAGGAAGTTTTCCTGGTCCAAGAATTTATCCGAGCGGAGCAATGATCTCTCAAACATCTGGACATGGAGATGCCCGTTTGCCAAGTGAGAAATCAAGAAGATGGGGTGGGCAAGTGTCTAGGGCAGAATTAATGGGTGTTGGATTTATAGCCGATGGTGTTCCTGAAGTATTAACGGCAACTAGAGAGAATTTGCGATCTGGTGCAAGTCAAATAAAAGTGATGGCGGGGGGTGGCGCTGCAACTGCTTATGACCCACTTGATGTATCGCAATATACTTTTGAGGAATTGAAAGCAGCAGTAGATGCAGCAGCAGATTGGGGAACTTATGTAACTGTACATGCATACACCTCAAAAGCAGTTCGTCGTTCTATTCAAGCCGGAGTCAAGTGCATTGAACATGGACAATTGCTAGACAAGCCAACTATGAAGCTGATGGCAGAAAAAGGAATTTTCTTGAGTTTGCAAGCATTGGATGAAGCTCCTTCAACAGCGCCAGAAAATGTACGGGAGAAAAAACATACTGTTATTGCTGGAACAGATAATGCATTTAAATGGGCCAAAGAAATGAAAGTGAAATTACTTTGGGGTACTGATTATTTATTTGAACCAAAAAATGGCCCAAAGCAAAGTACTGATATAATAAAACTCAAACAATGGTTGAGTAATTTTGAAATACTTAAATTAATTACTTTTGATAATGCAAAAGTAATTAATTTAAGTGGGGAAAGAAACCCTTATAAAG
>JBBAJS010000007.1:0-149573 GCA_040403975.1 Sediminibacterium sp. | reverse complement strand
GAAAGCTGCTCCTAAAAAAGCCGCTAAGAAAGCTGCTAAGAAGAAGTAGTAATCTAATTTCTTTCACAGAAATAGATTTAGAGTCCCGAACAATTGTTCGGGATTTTTTTTGCACTATATCAATCCTCTTTATTACTTTACAGCATGATGAATAACTACGCTATTGCAGATAATTTTTCTTTGATCGCCAAACTAATGGATATACATGGAGACAACTCCTTTAAGGCCAAATCCTACGCTGCTGCGGCTTTCACCATAGAGAAGCTTACTGTGCAATTAGCAGAATTACCGCAGGAGAAAATTTTTTCGATCAAAGGAATTGGGGAGAGTATTGGTAAAAGTATTGTTGAACAAATTAGTACCGGACAATTTCTAGCGCTGCAAGATTACTTGCAAAAAACGCCGCCAGGAATTTTAGAGATGTTAAGCATCAAAGGAATCGGTCCGAAAAAAATTGCGACCATCTGGAAAGAATTAGAAATAGAAACGCTCGGAGAATTATTATATGCATGCGAAGAAAATCGTTTGACTTTATACAAAGGCTTCGGAGAAAAAACACAAAAAAATATTCAGGAGTCGATCGAATTTTACATGGGCGCACTCGGAAGTTTTCTCTATCAACAGGTAGAAAATTATTCGGAAGCGCTTGATCAAAAATTAAAATTATCTCTCAAAAAGGCCTTTTTTGCCTGTGGAGAATTCCGAAGACAACAAGAAGTTATCAACAAATTAGAGTGGGTAACCAACAATTCTGCGGATGATTTACGCGCATTTTTTACCGCGAATGAATATGAAATGGTGGAAGAAAATGCATCATTTATTTCTTTCAAAGGAAAAGAAAATTGTGTTTTGCAATTTCATTTAGCAACGGAAGAAAATTTTTACGCAACTGTTTTTATGAATAGTTGCAGCGCAGAATTTTTAACTGCATGGAATGAAATTTCTGGATGGGATGCTTCATTTAATTATTCTTCTGAAGATGATATTTTTAATCGGAATAATATTTGCCCCATTCCTCCCTATCAAAGAGAAACTGCAGCGAATGTGTTGGATGCAAAAAACAATCAATTGCCTTCGGTAATTGAAACCGATCAGATCGCTGGAATTATTCATAGCCATAGCAACTGGAGTGACGGATCGAATACCATCGAAGAAATGGCGAATGTGGCTATTGAAAAAGGCTATCAATATTTAGTGATCAGCGATCACTCTAAATCGGCTTTCTATGCCAATGGTTTGCAGGAAGATCGGATTCGGGCCCAGCATCAGCAGATAGAAGAGATCAATCCGCGCCTCAAATCCTTTAAAATATTCAAGAGCATCGAAAGCGATATTCTCAACGATGGCAACCTCGATTACCCCGAGCAGGTGCTCCAAAGTTTCGATCTGATCATTGCCTCCGTACACTCCAACCTCAAAATGAACCAGGAGAAAGCCATGGGTAGGTTGCTCAAAGCCATTGAGAACCCCTTTACTTCCATATTGGGTCATATGACGGGCAGATTGTTGCTCAGCAGAAATGGCTACCCTGTAGACCACCAGATCATCATTGATGCATGTGCCGCTAATAATGTGGTGATTGAACTCAACGCACATCCTCGCCGTCTGGACATCGACTGGAGATGGATCCATAAAGCCCTCGATAAAAACGTACTCATTTCCATCAACCCCGATGCGCACAACACCGATGGGTATGATGATTGTAAATATGGTGTTCTCGTAGCTCAAAAAGCCGGCCTCACCCGCGCACAAAACCTGAGTAGTTTTTCTTTGTCCGCTTTTCAGCAGTTTGTGGATCAGCAGAAAAAGAAGAGGTAGGAAAATATTTGTTTGATTTTTAGTGCTACTTAACTTTGACTTAAGTATTATGAAACCGCTTAAAAACATTCATCCTGGAGAAGTCTTATTGGAGGAATTCCTAATTCCCTTTGGAATAACATCGTATAAGCTTTCAAAAGACACTGGTATGCCTCAAACTAGAATCTCTGCAATCATCAAGGGCCGCAGAAGAATTACAGCTGATAGCGCTTTACGCTTTTCTAAATATTTTGGGAACTCTGCCAAATTTTGGCTTGGGTTACAAAATGAATTTGATCTAGAAGAATTAGCAACCTAAATTAAGCAATGCTGAGTTTTTGCTTTGAAAGTTCAACCTTAAAATTCACTTTGGCATTGAGGGCATTGAAAACTTTAATTACTGTATCAAACCGTGCATTGGTGAAGTTGTTTTCAAGTTTTGAAATTTGTGCTTTTTGAACACCCACCAGTTGGCCAAGTTGTTCCTGTGTTAAATTTTGGCGCGTCCTTGCCTCTTTAATTGCACTGCCTAATAATTCTAATGTTAATTCGTATTCAAAAGCATCACGTTTTTTTGTACCAATCTTTCCAATATGTTTGTCAATCATGGTGTCAAGTGAAACAGTCTTTAATTTTTTTGTTGACATAACTATTATTTTTTTTGTGCAAAATATTGATCTCTTATTCTCTCCGCTTTTTCAAGGTCGCTTGTTGGTGTTTTGCCTGTCTTTTTTATAAGTCCGTGAGTTGCTAAAACTAAAGTCTGTTGGCCTTGAGTTTTGTCCCAAAATGCAAAAATTCTAATATAAGTTTTATTGTAAAGTGTTCTGAGTTCCCAAATGTTGTCATTTAGTTTTTTAAAGAGTTCAGGGTCGTTAGTCAATTGAGCCTTTCTAATATTGTAGTAAACTTTCAGTTGAGACTTTTGATCTAAACTATCCATAAACTCCACGGCTTCCGGAAGAAATTCCACGTTGAACTTCTCGATTATTCCCTTTTTTTTACAAAAATAGAGGTTTCCTATTAAAGAAACAATTTAAATTTTATAGAATGACCAAAATTGCATCCTGCCCCTCCTAAATGTGTTAAACTTGTACAAGTGGAAACTGAATAGTAAAGCTTGTACCCACTCCTTCTTTACTGGTGAAATGAATTTGTCCATTGGCTTTTTCTACAATGCCTTTACAAATAGCCAGGCCTAAACCAGTGCCTGAAGTTTTGGTGGTAAAATTAGGACTGAATATATGCGGCTTCATTGAATCGGAAATACCGCCCGACTGATCGGTGATGTTTACAATGGCTTGATCGTTTTCAGTGCGAATCGTTATTTGAATAGCAATCCCATTTGCTTGTTCGGCCCCTGCTTCTACTGCATTCTGCAATAGATTGGTAAAGAGTCGATTGATCTGCACTTTATCGGCATTGATAATGGCTTTATCAATACTGGGTTGCCAGGTAAAATGAATCTGCTCATTGGCCTGATATAAATCCACCATCGACTGTATCAATTCAACTAAATTAATATGGTTGAGTTGCGTATTACCAATATTGGCGAACTGCGAAAAGTCTCCCGCAATTTTGGCCAGCTGATCTATCTGCTCAATTAATGTAGCCGCCATTCTCTGACTCAATACTTTTTTATTGGGCGAATCATCATTGATGGCTTTTTGTAAAAATTGTATGCTCAGCTTCATCGGCGTAAGTGGATTCTTAATTTCATGCGCCACTTGTCTGGCCATTTCTCTCCATGCTCCTTCCCTTTCACTCTGTGCCAATGATTCAACAGACTGCTCTAATTTTTTCACCATGGTATTGTATTCTTTTACCAATACGCCTATCTCATCTGTGCTCTTCCAGGTGATCTCCTGATTCTTTGCTCCCAGATTCATTTTCTGCATGGTGGCTCCAATTAAACTCAATGAAGCCGTGATGCGATTGGTCAGGAAAAATGCGATTGCTCCTGCCAGTAAAAAAATAAATGCGTTGAGGTTAATCAATGTTGCTAAGAAGCCTGAAATCTCCTGGTTCAATTCTATCTGAGAATTGAGGTAAGGAATATTTAAATAGCCATACAAAATATTGGTGGGCGAAACCATGGGAACGTATACACTGAGGTATTTGAATTTGCCAATATTCTCCGATTGCAAAAACCGGATCCGATGATTGTATTTCAACTCTTCGAATGCAAGTGGCTCCATTTTTTCACTGAGCAAATGCTTATTATAAATATAGGGCTGGGTAGACAATAGCAATTCACCCGATTCATTGTAATAATTGATATCTACATTGTGCAGGTCCGAAATATCTGAGACCAATTTTTCGAGCGCATATTTCTCTGTCTGTGTTAATGATTTGGATGGAATAAAATCGGCATTCACAAACTGACTATTCATTTCATTGGCCATCACCTGAATCGATTTAGTCAATCGATCTTCATTGCTTGCATTGTATCGAAAGATGAAAAAAGAAATAGTGGCGATACCAATAACTATAAATGAAAACACACTCAAGAAAATAATGGTTGCCTGAATTTGCGAACGAATATTAAATCTGAATAAAGTCCGTATACCCGACCACTTGAATCGAACTTTTATTAATCTGCTCACGAAATAAAATATACCGATCACTATTAAAAAAGAACAAAACAAATAGGCGAAAAGCGTGATCAATTCTAATATCCAGGTATTGCGTTTTACAACCAATACTTGACGGTTCTTTCCCGAATTATACCATAACTCCGAAAAGTCCCCTGCTGTTTTATAGGTGAATTCAAAACTTGGAATCTCAGCCAGATTTATTTCGGAAGGGAAATTATAATTATTATAATGGTTCACGATCTTTCCATCATTATACACGGCAAATGCATAATTCATAGAACCATCCAATACAATGTCCTGCGACTGATTGAATAATTCCGGAAACAGCGCTTCACTCTTATAGCGCTTGGATTTTAACAGAACATATAAGTAACCAATATTAGTTCCGTTGGCGTTGAGGATATTCTTCTGAAAAATAAAACTAAAACCCTCTTTACTTTTTTCGTATCGGTACAGATCGGGCACATCGGTTTGTACTGCCTGATTCAATACAATGGTTTTTATAGAAGCATAGTTTAAAGAATCGTCATTAAACAATGGATGAAACAAACTATCGAATGTATAAATTCTTGTTTCGTATTTATTGAGGTAACCAGAAAAATTTTGATTGATCAAACTATCTTTAATAAACTTATTACTGATCTCTCCTTCTTCTAATCGTTTGAAATTATTGGCCAGGAATCCATTATCGAAATTACTGGTTGCAATACTGAGCAGGCTCTCCCCTGTTGGATCGCTTTGAATAGCCAGTTTCTCGGCAATTCTTTTTCTTTGTTCAAACTCAACAACCCTGTTTTGTTGAATGACCAATGATGCTATAGAAAGCGCAAAGATCATTACCCAGAAAATAAAAAATGGGGATTGCACCAATGATATTTGCATATCGGCTTTTCGGTATTGAACTAACCATAAAAAAGCCAATAACCATCCCAGCATGCATAAATACAATACAATATCTGTTGGCTTTACAAAAACATATATATAAAGCAAGCCTGTTACCACTACAGTAGTAAAGGTTGAAAGGCCCATTTTTTTATGATCAAAAAATGGCTTCAGTAATATCTGAACTATTATAAAAAATATCAGTGCTAAAAAACAGAGAATCACAAAACTGATCACACTATATATATTCAGGCTAAAAATATTGGTTACATCAAAAGAGATTTTTGCATCCACTATCAAACTTTGAACAATATTTACCAATCCAAAAAAACTGCCAGTAATAATAATGAATACGCCAACTGAATAGACGATGGGGTGCACCTGATTGGTAATGTTTTTTTCGAGAGGTAAATGGTTTTTTACAAACAACAATAACCAACAACTCAATATAGCATTGATCAATAGATCACCCAATGATGGATGCGCTATACTTGATGCGTAAATAGTAGGATCAAATAATGGGAGTTTTGAATAATCAAATGGAAAATGAAATAAATAAGCCATCAATCTAAGGAAAAATACTCCTCCCAATAAAAAGCTAAAACCCTTGTAAAATTGACCCTTTAGCGATAATTCTTCTGCTAATAAATGACCAAAGATCAAGAGCAATACAATCGACATTACCCTTAATAAAATACTGATGGAATCATATGCTATAAAGGCCTTTCCTACTTTTAAATCGATGCTGCACAAATAAATACCATTGCTACTCATTATAGGCAATGCATTTGCATCAATACTGATCTCATATTGCTCACTCAATCCTTCCACCGCTGCAAAATCGGAATGGAAATATTTATTTTCCATAAAATAAGACCAATACACTGGCAATACAGCAAATACTGGATATCGCTCGTTTTGTACAAGAACTGTTTTTTTGAACAATACAAAACTACCATGTGGGTTGGCTATAAATTGTTGCCCATCAGGCATGGTTAATTGAGCGATGGGCACTTCCATTTTATTGGAACTCCAATACAGATTTTCGAGTTGGCCTGTACTGGTTGTTTTATAAATAAATAGGCCAAAAAATGCTTTTGGAAGTTCAGCTGTTTTTGAATTGAACTGATGATCGATCAATTGGTGCAAGAGCGCCGTATCAGCAAAAACTGCATTGATCTTTTTTTCTTCCTGATGGATGGTATATTCTAAAGAAGATTTTACTTTTTCCGGGCTTGCATGATAGCTCCAGTAATTGGTGAAAATAAACGAAATGGTATATAACCACGCAGCTATGATGAGTAAGTAGCCATGCTGGTATACCGAATTTCGTATTGAATTGATCAAGCTATTTATTTTTGCTTTTTAACTTCATTCCAGATAGCATCCATCTCGGTAAGGCTCATAGATGCCAGCTCTTTCCCCGCTTCTTTAGCAATCACTTCCATTGCCTGAAAACGATGAATGAACTTACGATTGGTGCTTTCCAATGCTTTCTCCGGATCTATCTGCAAAAACCGTGCATAATTTACCAGGCTAAACAATAAATCGCCAAATTCATCTTCAATGGCTGTCGGACTATTGGTTTCGATGGCTTCTTTTAATTCTGCAGTTTCCTCTTCTACTTTTTTCCAGACATCTTCTTTATTCTCCCATTCAAAACCTACTTGCTTGGCTTTTTCCTGAATTCTCCATGCTTTTACAATAGCGGGTAATGATGTGGGCACTCCCTCTAATACCGATTTTTTTCCCTTCCCTTCTTTGAGTTTTAATTGTTCCCAATTTCTTTTCACATCATCTTCATCAGCTACTTGAACATCACCATAAATATGTGGATGTCGGTGAATTAGTTTATCGCAAACCCCATTGATCACCTCTTCCAATTCAAATTGTTTTTGCTCAGACCCGATCTTTGCATAAAATACCAGGTGCAATAAAATATCGCCCAACTCTTCCTTAATACCTTTCCAGTCTTCCTGATCAATGGAATCGATCAATTCATAGGTTTCTTCAATCGTTAATGAGCGCAAGGTATGAATGGTTTGCTTTTTATCCCAGGGGCATTGGGCCCTTAATTCATCCATTATTTTAACCAAGCGTAAAAATGCAGTTGCTTTTTCGGGAAGATGCGACACGGTGTTAATTTTGATAAAAATAGGCATTTATATAGATGGCTGTTGGGATACTGATTTTTTATTTAACTTGTCCGAAATATACAAACATGCAAAAAATACTGTCTTTCTTGTTCTGCTTTATTATAGGAGCAGCTACCCTATCTGCACAGAAAAAAAACCTTACAGCCGAAGATTATGGCAAATGGCAAAGCATTGGGTCCAGTGAATTATCTCCTAATGGAGCCTGGGTTGCT
The DNA here is from genome assembly GCA_040403975.1 of Sediminibacterium sp. Taxonomy (GTDB): domain Bacteria; phylum Bacteroidota; class Bacteroidia; order Chitinophagales; family Chitinophagaceae; genus Sediminibacterium. The sequence continues at coordinate 141,929 of JBBAJS010000007.1, read as the reverse complement.
TATCAAATAATAGTACAAGAAGACAATGACACTATGTATGTGGTAAACCGCTCAACCAATAAAACCTATAAACTGGCATTCTCTGGTACCCCAGAATTTTCTAAAGACAACCAATGGTTGGCTTATAGAATCGGACTACCCTTTAAAGAAGCCGAAAAACTAAGGGACCAGAGCAAACCCATTGACTATAAAATGGGCTTATTGAATCTGGCTACCGGTAAGATAGAAACCATTGCCAATATCAATCGTTTTGGATTCTCCAGAAATGGAAAATTTTTAGCCGCTTATTTAGCGCCTCCTAAAGAAAATAAAGACAAAGGCAGTGTTTTGCTGGTTAGAAATCTTAGCGATAGTACTTCCAGAACAATTGGTAATGTTACTGAATACGCTTTCAATAAAAAAAGTGATCTATTATCTTATATAGTTGAATCAGCTAATGTTGCAGGCAATTCAGTTGAATTGTTCAACTTAAATACCTATACCTTAAAAGTAGTTGCCAGCGATACATCTAAATTCTCCAAATTAACCTGGGCTAAAGAAGGTGATGGATTTAGTTTTTTCAAGACATTTAAAAAAGATGGCTTTGAAGAAGAGAATGCGCAAGTGTACAGCTGTACCAATTTAAATAATCCAAAAATCGCCATTTTAGATCCTTTAAAAACAAAAGGATTCCCTGCAGGTATGCGTATTCACAATGGCTCCAACCTTCGCATGAGTGACGATATGAGTTCGGTATTTTTTGGCGTTCAAACCTGGACTGCTAAACCTAAAAAAGAAGATAGAAAACCAACCGATAGTGCTAAAACAAAAGTAGCCGATAGTTTAAAAATGGAAAATGCGAAACTGGCCATGAAATCAGACGCAAAACTGGCCGATGTTTGGCATTGGAAGGATGCGGAAATTCAGCCTCGTCAAAAAATCACTTACGCTCAGGATAAAAATGCCAGTTATTTATCCGTTTGGAATACCGATAACAACAGCTTCTATCAATTGGCAACAGAAGAATTTTCCAATGCATCCGTTTCGGGCAATCAAAAATATGCCATCACTTCTACCGATAAAAAATACAAACCTGCTTTCAAAGAAGATTATGCCGATTATAATTTAGTGAATACCAAAACGGGTGTGAGCAAGTCATTGTACACTAAAATGTTATCTGGTTTCTTTACTGCACCGCAGTCTTCTCCTGATGGAAAATATTTGATTTACTTTAAAGATAAAAACTGGTTTACTTATAATATTGCCACAGAGCAAAACACCAATATTACTGCAAACATCAAAACCAATTTCTGGAATACAAGAGATGATCATCCTGCAATCAAACCTCCTTTCGGAATCGGAAGCTGGATCAAAGGAGATAAAGAAGTGTTGTTGTACGACGAATACAATATTTGGGCGGTAAAACCTGATGGAGCAAGTGCTCGAAAGATCGCCGAAGGAGATAAAGAAGAAATTGCGTTCAGGGTTGCAAGGGTAGATTTTGAAGAGATTTATTTAGATGATGCTGGTCCATTATATTTTTCTGCCTATGGAGACAAAACAAAAAAGTTTGGGTATTACAAATATGAAAATGGTAAAACGGATAAACTGATCTTTGAAGACCTGCAGGTAAATCGTTTATCGAAAGCACTAGATGCCAATGTATTTACTTATGTAAAACAAGACTACGATCTGTCTCCAGAATTGTATGTGTCTGATAATTTTACCAAAGAACAAAAAGCTGCTTCTACCAATGCGCAACAACAAAATTATTATTGGGGCAAGAGCAAACTGGTTTCCTTCACCAATAAGTTAGGCAAGAAAATGCAAGGTGCTTTGTATTATCCTGCTAATTACGAAGCCGGCAAACAATATCCAATGATTGTGTACATGTATGAAATTTTATCGAACAATGTACACTCCTATGTTGCACCAAGTATTAGAAGGGCTTACAATACCACTAACTATACTACCAATGGATATTTTGTATTTCAACCCGATATAGTGTATGAAACCAATGATCCTGGAATGAGTGCAGTGAATTGCATTGTACCTGGAGTAAAAGAAGTATTGAAAACAGGGATGATTGATGCTGGCAAAGTAGGTATCATGGGCCATAGCTGGGGTGCTTATCAAACTTCATTCTTAATTACCCAGACAGATATTTTTAAAGCCGCGATTGCTGGTGCACCTTTAACCGATCTAATTAGTATGTCATTATCTATTTACTGGAACAGTGGAACACCGGATCAGAAAATTTTTGAAACCAGTCAGGGCAGATTTGATGGTCCTTGGTATGAAAGAACCGAAGCACATATTCGCAACTCTCCTATGTTTAATGCGAGTAAAATCAAAGCGCCTTTATTGGTAACATTTGGCGATAAAGATGGCGCTGTAGATTGGCATCAGGGAATTGAAATGTATGGTACCATGCGCAGAATGGAAAAGCCCTTTGTGATGCTGGTATATGCCGATGAGAATCACAATTTCACCAAAAAAGAAAATCAAATCGACTACCAAAAAAGACAAAGAGAATGGTTTGATCATTATTTATTGGGCAAGCCTGCAGAAAAATGGATCACCGATGGTGTAAGCTATTTAGACAGAATGAAGGAAAAAGAAAAAGAAGCTCCAAAGAATTAATTGATTTAAATATAACCCTGTCATGCGTATCATCAACACTGCAATTCTTTCCTTTGGTATGTCTGGCAGGGTTTTTCATGCCCCTTTTATTCATTTACACCCCGGATTTACATTAGTGGGGGTTTTGGAAAGAACCAAAAACGAATCTCTACAATTCTATCCAGACATCCATATTTATCGATCACTCGAAGAAGTGTTGAATGATTCAAATGTTGAATTAGTAGTGGTGAATACGCCTACCAATACCCATTTTGAATTTTGTAAAAAAGCATTGGAAGCTGGCAAACATGTGGTGGTGGAAAAAGCTTTTACCACTACTGTTGATGAAGCCATTGAATTAATGGAGATTGCTCAGTCGCGTAATCTGCTATTATCGGTGTATCAAAACCGCCGATGGGACAGCGATTTCAGCACCGTAAGATCCGTTGTTGAACAAAATTTATTGGGTGATGTTTTCGAAGCAGAATTTCATTATGATCGTTTCAAAGAAACATTGAGCCCTAAATTACACAAAGAAATTCCAGGACCAGGTGCAGGATTACTGAACGATCTGGGTCCTCATTTAATAGATCAGGCATTGAGTTTATTTGGCATGCCTGAATGGGTATATGGAGATATCAGAACGCTTCGTCCATCATCACAGGTAGATGATTGCTTTATGCTTATTTTATTTTATTCCGATAAAAGAGTGATCTTAAAAAGTAATTTGATGATCAGTGAAGCCCTTCCTGCATTTGTATTGCATGGCAAGAAAGGATCATTCATCAAAAGCAGAGCCGATGTACAAGAAATAGCTTTACTGGCAAATGAAAAACCTAATTTAGATATCTGGGGTAAAGAACCAGATTCTGAACAAGGCTTATTGCACACCGAAATAAATGGTGAAGTTGTTAGCAAAAAAATTCCTTCGGAGCAGGGCAATTATTATTATTACTATGATGGAATTTATAATGCAATTGCGCAAAGTGTTGCTGCACCCGTATCAGCTTCGGACGGACTCCATGTAATGCAAATCATCGAAGCTGCTATTCGAAGCAATGCTTCAAAATCGGCTATTAAAATCAATTCTTAAATAAGTGTCATGAAAAAACAGTCTCTTGCCTATTTGAAATCTTTAAAAGTAAAACCTGGTAAAAAAATCAATTTATCAAAAGACTTTGATACGGATAATCAACAAAAAAAGATTGATAAGAAAGAAGGCGAATTGATGATGGCCAATGGCATCAAGAACCTGGCTAAAATGCAAGACAAACTCTATGCCCACGACGAATACAGCGTATTAATTGTTTTTCAGGCCATGGATGCCGCTGGAAAAGATGGATCGATAAAGCATGTAATGAGCGGCTTAAATCCGCAAGGGGTGAGAGTGGCTTCATTCAAAGTCCCCTCTTCTATTGAATTAGATCACGATTATTTTTGGAGACATTATAAAGAATTACCAGCGCGTGGAGAGATTGGTATTTTCAACCGTTCGCATTATGAGAATGTTTTAGTGACCCGTGTGCATCCTGAATATATTCTAAAAGAAAATTTACCTGATATCAATACACTTAAAGATATTAATGGCAAGTTTTGGAAATCGAGGTACGAACAAATCAATCGATTTGAAAAAAACCTCAGCGAAAATGGTACCATCATTATCAAAATATTTTTACACGTTTCTAAAGAAGAACAGAAGAAACGTTTTATAGAAAGAATAGATAATCCCGAAAAAAACTGGAAATTCTCCGTTGCAGATGCTGCGGAAAGATTGCATTGGGATGATTACATGAAAGCCTATGAAGAAATGTTGTCAGCTACTTCTACTGAAGATGCACCATGGTTTGTAGTACCTGCCGACGATAAATGGTTTGCCCGTTTGTGTTTAACCGGTATTATTACTGAGCATTTTGAAAAAATGAAATTCCATTATCCAAAAGTGTCTGACGCTCAAAAAGCAAAATTACAAGAAGTAAAAGCGGCTTTGTTGAATGAAAAATAAAAAAAGCTGCCTGAATCAGGCAGCTTTTGAAATAGATATGGTTACTTATGTTTACTTAAAGTAATAGCGTACAAATTCTCCAAATCCGATTGTATTCATTCCAATTACACCAGAGCCAGCCCCTGCTCCAACAGAAGGAAATGCTTCGTATTTTTTTGTACCAACATAAATATTTGGTGCAAAATCATATGCATCATTTGTTACAACATTGGTTCCAAACAAAGTGGCTAATTCTGCCGCTGTTACACTGAAAGTAGCTGGCAAAGTAGTTACATCCAGTTTGAAAATTTTTACGTTGTTGTTATTTACGGTTCCAGTAATAGTAGCTATACTATTCTTTCTTACAGCAACTTCAATTTTTGTAGGAGGTACTGCATCCGGAAAATATAATTTAATTACAAACTTGCCTTGAAAGGTACTAAGCGTAGTGAGTGGTATGGTAGTACTTAATACATTACTTGCGCCAGTTTCAAAATTGGTTGTAACAACAGGTACATCTTCGATGGATATTCTATTCTTAATTGCACCATCATCTTTTGAACATCCTGTAAAAGCGATAACACTGCCGAAAGTTAATGCTATGAATAAAGTTATTTTGTTGAATTTCATAATCTGAAGTTTTAATGAATTGATGATCGATTAAGGTTGCCAGAATACTTTAAAGGATTCAGGAACTTTTTGTGGTGGCGCATTGGAGTTTAATTGGATCTCAGTTAAGTTAAACGGCAATGACCAAGGATATTTTCTATCATTGTTTACAGGTATTGCTGGTCCATTAGGAGGTTGTACACTCGAAACTGTTCCTTCTGGAGCGGGGGCAAATAAAACCGGATAACCAGTTCTTCTGTAATCGGTATAGTTATCAATTGGATTTTCAATTCTATTAATCCATTTTTCAGTAATGATATATTCTAACTTTTTAGCTGTATTACCTAAATCATAGGCTGCTAATACACCAGCTTTATACGCAGTGGTAGCAGGTAAAGTAGCAATCAATGGAACTGTTTGTGAAGCACCTGCTGAAGTAGGTTTTACAAAGTTGACAATGATATTGTCTACCTGTGCAAAAGATTCATCCATTGCTCTGCTAAATACTGCTCTGGCATCTCCAGCAACAAGTCCCACATTGATCAACTCAGCTTCTAAGTATAAACGATCTGCAAAAGTTAAAAATTGATGAGGCAGTGCACCGGTTCCAGCGTTTTGTGGCCCGATTGTGTTGATTGAAATTCCTGCACCAACATCAAAACGACCTCCAGCCGGATATATTCCTAAAAGAGAATAGGTTTGACTATTTGAACCATCTCTACACGGACCTGCAGAACCAAACACAATAGTAATGAATCCACCATCACGATATTCTGTACAGTTTTCAGGCACTCCGTTTGAACCACCAATAGGTGTTTTTTGGTTATAGATATAATAAGGAATCCTTGGATCAGATACTCCTGTTAAGATATTTGGGTTCACCCCTTTCATGATCTCATACATCCATGGGCTGAAAAGCTGACCACCTCTTTGTGTAGCATTGTAATCGCCAAATGCAGGATGTCTGTCATCAGTCGCGCCGATCGGTCCATAAGGCAACATGAAACTCTCTGCTTGAGAACTAATGAGATTTGCTGGTGTAGCTAGCAAAGCTGTTACTTCTGCTTGTACATTTTGCACACGTCTAACCTGAGTATACAATTTCAACTTAATGGTATTCGCTGCTTTTCTCCAGTTTGTGATATTTCCTTTATAGATATAATCGTCTGCTCCCGGAACAGATGGGTTTACTGCAGGATTAATCAAATCCGCCATTCCCTCATCTAATAAAGCAAATAATTTAGGATAAATAGTAGCTCCTTTATCAAATTTTGGTTGATAAGAACCTGTAAGAAATTGATCGAAATCAGAGAATGGAACATCACCATAAACATCTACCAGTATGCTGAATGTATAGGCTTTTAAAATTTTTGCTATACCAACATAACGAAAACGTTTTTCGGCAGTACCTCTTTCAATGATCACATTGAGGTTGGCCAACGCTCCGTATAAACCATCCCATCCTGCTGCACCAGCACCATATCTGTCTGCACCAACACGGCCAGTTAATGAGTGTGTATACACAGCCATTGTATTTCCCAAACCAGTTCCCAGTGCCATATTGTTGGCAATATTGCGCTCTGCAGCACTCAATACAAAAGATAACTGCACAGAGGAAGGCGTGGGACTATTGAGGTTTTTATTTACATCCAGAAACTTTTGACAGCCGGTCCCTATCAAGGAAAGAACCGTTAGTGCTGCAAAAGTGTATATAAAATATTTCCTTTTCATAATTGAAGTTTTAAATGATGTTATTTAGAATGTTACATTTAAATTGATACCGAATCTTTTAGAACTTGGAGCACCACCAGTTTCAACACCTTGTGTTCCACTTCCTACAACTGAGTTAATATCCGGATCAAAATTCATGTACTTAGGCACGTTAGGAGCTAAGAACCAAAGGTTACGACCAGTAAGTGATAAAGTAACATTTGATAATCTAAGTTTTCGTACAAAAGCCATTGGCAATGTATACCCTAACACTACTTCTCTCAATCTGTAAACAGTTCCATCAAATACTGCATATTCAAATGCTCCATTGGTTGCAAAACTTGCTCCAGTACCAGCAGTAAAAAATAAATCATTTGTAGTAACTTTAGTTTGGTTAGGCACTGTTTTTCCACCCACTAAAATAGGGGTATACCTGTTCAAACCATCTGCACCTGTAACAGGTGTAACGTTTCCATAAACACCAGTGATCACACGATTCTTTTCTCTGTCTTCTGTGTCTTTTGTTACGCCTCTACCTAACATACCACTAATGGTTTCAGAATAGAAAGCACCTCCTTTGGTCATATCCCAAAGTACACTCAACTGAAATCCTTTATATGAGAATGTATTGGTGATACCTAATTTATAATCCGCATTTGGATTACCTACCATGCCTGGGTTAGGATCTAAAAATGGCATACCAGAAACAGGGCTGATCAATAACTCTCCTTCAGGTGTTCTTGCAGAATAAGAACCTCTTAAATAACCATAAGGGAAACCAGGCTCAATCCAGTTAAATCCACCTAGCTGATCTCTGGTAAGACCTTGTACCAATCTGTTTACCATGTTAATATTCCTGGTAAAAATTCCTCTAATGCCCCATTCAAAATTTTTGTTAACTATTGGCTTTACATCTAATGCAGCTTCTATACCGGTGTTTTGTATTTCACCGAGGTTAGTAAAGAATGATGTATAACCACTTGTTACGGGTAAATTAATGGCATAAATTAAATCTGTAGATTTTTTATCGTACCAGGTAAATTCAAAGCCCAATCTATTTTTAAAGAATCTAGCTTCTGTACCAATTTCTAATTCTGTAGTAAACTCCGGAGTAAGGTTTGGATCGAATGTTGCCCCACCTCTGGTTGCAAGAGGCTGTCCTAAGAATCCTAAAGCATTCAGGTTAAAGATTGGTTCTCCATTTTGTGGAGCTGCATCATTACCCACTTTTGCATAACCAACACGCACTTTACCATAATCTAACCATTTAGATTTTAGATTGAAAGCATCTGTCCACACAAGTGATCCAGAAATACCCGGATAAAAATATTTTGCGTTTTGATAAGGAAGCGTAGAAGTAAGATCTGTTCTTCCGGTTAAGTTTAAGTAAGCAAATCCTTTATATCCAATTGATGCGTCTGCAAAAACACCTACTAATCTTCTATTGCTTTTAGTATCTCCGCTAAAGCTTTGACGACGTGTATTGGTCAGGTTAAATAAATTAGGAATTACAAAATCTACTCCAAAATCTGTAGTAGCACTTCCAACCCTAGAGTTCACATCACTCGCTAAGTTTACATCCAAGCTGAAGTCTTTGAAAATTTTTGGATTGTTGTAAGATAAAGCAATTTTTGCTTGTATCTCTTGTGTTCTATTGACTACTTTAGTTAGAGTACCCAATAAATTATCTGCACTACCTAATGAAGATTTGTTAATGATCTGGTCTCTGTATAATGCATAACTATTTACCCCTGCATTCACATCGAGTTTAAGTCTGTTGCTGAATTTATAGGAAGCTCTTAAATTAGCAACAATACGATCATCGATAGAAGTAATTACATTGTTTTGAGCTCCCCAAACTGGGTTCGTATATTGGCCATCGTTAAAACCAATTTGTTGACCAGCTCTATTTTCAGAAGGCCAGCCAGTGATGTCCCAGTTTCTAGCCATTGTATAGGTACGACCCCACTGAGAAATAAAACTTTGTGCCTGACCGATGAAGCCTCCAATTTGCTTGCTTCTTGAATAAGCAATGTTTGCGCCCACTGTAAGATTACCTATAGCAGTTTGACCACCTACGCTAATATTATTTTTAGAATAGCTTGAATTGGTGATATATCCTTTTTGATCTACCCGTGATAGAGTAGCATTAAAAAGAGTATTTCCTTCACCACCATTTAAACCAATGGAATTCTCAACTAGATTTCCTGTATTAAATAAAGAAGATACATTATCAGGAACAGCTTTATAAGCTAAACGTCCGTTGGGAAATAATTCAGGGTATGAAGCAAACATGGTAGCCCAGGTTGTTGCAGGAATAGAATCGATTCCTGATGCTGAAGTACCAATCACCAAACCGTTTGCATCATAAATAACTCCTTTACCAAATTTTGCTCCCCAAGATCCATTAGAGGACTGGGTTCTGAAGTTTGCTCCCGCTCCATATGAGTTTTGGAAAGTAGGAATATCTGCAATTTTTTCTGTGCTGTATCCTGCTCTATAAGTAACATTTAATGATTTTGCTCCTTTTTTAGGTGCTCCTGATTTAGTTGTAATTAATACTACTCCATTTGCAGCACGTGAACCATATAAAGAAGAAGCTGCTGCTCCTTTCAAAACGTTCATCGATTCGATATCGTTAGGATCTAGGTTTCCTATACCAGAACCATAAGTACCTCCACCTGCAAAAGGATTGGAGGTGTTCACTAAATTATTACTGTATGGAATTCCATCAACCACAATCAAAGGTTCACCACCATTAAAAGAGGATACACCTCTAATTTGTATACGAGAAGCCGCTCCTGGCGCTCCTTGACCTGATCTGATATCTACACCCGGTACTTTACCTGCCAGTGCATTCAAGATATTGGGTTCTGATTTTTGCAAAAGTGTACCCGGATCTACTTTAGATACCGCATAACCAATTGCTTTTTCAGAACGCTTGATACCCATTGCTGTTACTACCACTTCTGCCAATGCAGCTTCTGAACTTTCTAAAGAAACATTAACAGTTGTATTTGTTCCAACCGTGATTTCTTTTGGAGTAAAATTAAGGCTGGTGAAAACCAATACATCGCCTTTTGTTGCAAGAATTTTAAAGTTACCCTTGGCATCTGTAGCAGTGCCCAAGGTTTTTTTGCCTTTAATTGTAACAGATGCTGAAGGAATAGGATCTCCCTTGGCATCGGTTACTCTACCGGAGAACGTCAGATTCTGAGCCTTAGCTGCAATGGTAAAAAACACCATTACTAGCAAAAAGCTAGTCAAGATTTTTCTCATGTGCTTTAGTTTAAATTTTGGGTGACAGAATAGCAATTTCAAAATGAATATAAAACGAAATGTTAAAATATTCAAAAAAAGGTTAAAAACTGTTAAAATTAAATAGAATGGTTATATAGTATTATTAATTACTATATATAAATGCCTTTATAACTAAAGACAAACAATTAATGAATAATTGTTCTAAAAGTGAGGTTGATTCTTGGGGAAGTAATTTTTGTGCTGGGAGGAAGTCGGTGCAGCCAATGGGTCTGTGTGGTTCCTTTCATTACCAATAAGGAACCATGCTCTAACTGAAGCATTATTTTGGACTGATCTGCTTTATGTTTAAATCCAAAATTTCTTTCAGCTCCAAAACTCAATGAGGCAATGGCTCCATGCTTTTTTAAATCTTTTTCTCCATCGCTATGCCAGGCCATCCCCTCTTTACCATCATGGTATAAATTGAGCAAACAAGAATTATAGGTTTCCTGAGTTTTGGCTTCTGCAATGAATTTAATGGTTTTCAAAGCATCTGTCCAGGGCAAGGCAATTTTTGTTTTATTGGAATAGCTGTATTCGAATGGCTGATCGCCATACCAGGCTACTTTGCGTTTGGTAATAAAATGCTTGCCGAAAATAACGGCTTCGTCATTTTTCCATTCGATGTTATGGAATAATTCCTCGTAAAAAAGATCCGCTTCTTTTTTGGAAAAGATGGTGCCAAAATAATTCACTTCCCCATCTTTGGGCAATAGGTTGATGCTCGAATCGTGGAAGGAATCGAATAAGGTCAACTACATTTTTTTAGCGTCTTCTAAAAATTTGGCCAATCCAATATCCGTTAATGGATGTTTAAGCATTCCTAAAATAGAATCTAAAGGACAAGTACAAATATCTGCGCCTAACTCTGCAGCCTTAATAATATGTAAAGGATTTCTGATAGATGCGGCTAAGATCTCCGTTTTGTATTGTTGTACATCAAAAATATGACGCAATTGACCGATCAATTCCATGCCATCCCAACCACTATCATCAATTCTACCAATAAAAGGAGACACATAAGATGCGCCAGCTTTAGCTGCTAAAATAGCCTGACCAGCTGAAAATATTAATGTACAATTGGTTCTAATGCCGTTGTCGGTAAACCATTTGATGGCTTTAATGCCATCTTTAATAATAGGCACTTTCACCACAATATTTGGGTGAATAGCGGCTAATTTCTTCCCTTCTTCTACCATTGTAGCAAAATCAGTAGAAAGAACTTCTGCACTTACGTCTCCATCCACTAAATCACAAATGGTCTTGTAATGATTGGCAATAGCTTCTTCGCCCTTAATACCTTCTTTGGCCATTAAAGACGGATTAGTGGTAACACCATCCAAAATACCCAGATCATTCGCTTCCTTAATTTGTGAAAGATTGCCAGTGTCGATGAAAAACTTCATGGTAAAAACCTTTATGGGTATATGATTTGCAAATTCAAACTTCTCCTTCTCCCCCTCTCTTCCTTATCTCCCCCTTTAGGGGGTTGGGGGGTGGTGGGGGGTAAAAAATGGCAGGCTACTCACATCGCACCGCTACAACCGCTTATCCTTGCTGCATTCCTGCCCTGGGGAAGTTCAGCAGGAGCTGGTCGTGCGAGACCTGCCGCTGCAAAACTAAGGATTGAAAGCTATACTTTTGCAAAAAAATAAATTATGGGTGTATCTGATCAATTGGCTCAAATAAAAGCAGAAAAAGCCGCTGCTAATTTACAAGCAGGTCAAGATTTTTTAGCTGCCAATAAAACCAAAGAAGGCGTTACTGAATTGCCGAGTGGTTTACAATATGAAGTATTAACTGCTGGTGTAGGACAAAAACCTACAGCGCATAACGAAGTAACTTGTCATTACCATGGCACTTTAATTGACGGAACTATTTTTGATAGCTCTGTGCAAAGAGGCAAACCAGCTTCTTTCCCATTGAATATGGTAATTAAAGGCTGGACCGAAGGTTTGCAATTAATGCCTACCGGCAGCAAATGGCGTTTTTTTATTCCTCCACATTTAGGATATGGAGATCGTCAGGTTAGTGCACAAATAGGACCGAATAGCACATTAATTTTTGATGTGGAATTGATCAGTTTTATTTAAGCAGTATAAACGAACAGATTTAAACGAGCTCACTGAGTTCTAACCAACGCAATTCTTTTTCTTCTAATTGATTGGTTATTACAATAAGGCGATCACTTATTTTTTGAATTGCATCGAACGCTAATGTTCCGGTGCTCATTTCAAGTGTAAGTGATTGCTTTTCTTTTTCTAATTCAGGCATTTCTTTTTCGAGTTGTTCAAACTCTCTTTTCTCCTTAAATGTCAATGCCCTTTTGGTGACTGTTTTATTTGGTTCATTTGTCTTAGCCTGCTCATTCATCACAATACTTTCTGTTGTTGCTCCTTTGCGTTTTCCTGCTTCGAGCACATCCCATTTATTGGCCAGTTTCTCATTGTCTTTCTGCCAGATTCGATACTGGGTATAGTTTCCAGGGAAATCACGTATTTCTCCGTTTCCTTCAAAAACAAATAAATGGTCTACCAGTCGATCCATGAAATAACGATCGTGCGAAACAATTAAAATACATCCCGGATAGTCACTTAAAAAGTTTTCTAATACAGCCAATGTTGGTAGGTCCAAATCATTGGTGGGCTCATCGAGTATTAAAAAATTGGGATTGCGAAACAGCACTGTTAACAATTGCAATCGCTTTTTTTCGCCTCCACTCAATGCAGATAAATACGTGTATTGTTTGTCAGGAGTAAATAAAAATAATTCTAAAAATTGTGCAGCACTCAAGCTTCCACCATTGGCCAAAGGAAAATTCTCTGCAAATGTTTTCACATATTCGATCACCCTCATGTCTTCTTTGATCACCAATCCCTGTTGAGAAAAATTGCCAAACAAAACTGTATCGCCCACATTAATTTTACCACTATCAGCTGGTTCTAATAATTGCAACATGTTGAGAAAAGTAGATTTTCCCACACCATTTTTTCCAACAATTCCAACTCGCTCTCCTTTGCTAAATGTGTATTCAAAGCCTTTTAATATGGGCAAATCATTGAATGATTTGTACACTTTTTTCATCTCTACTACCTTCCCTCCCAACCTACTCATCTTCACTTCTAATTGTAGTTGGGTATCTTCTATCTTTTGTTTTGCTCTCGCTTCAACTTCGTAAAAATTATCCTGACGGCTCTTGCTTTTGGTAGTTCTGGCTTTTGGTTGCTTGCGCATCCATTCCAATTCTTTTCTATAAGTATTTTTGGCTTTATCTATGCTGGCCTGTTCACTTTCTAAGCGAGCCGCTTTTTGCTCCATGAACTGCTCATAATCGCCTTTATATGTATACAATTTTTCTCTTTCCAATTCCCAAATTTCATCGCAAACTGCATCCAGGAAATAACGGTCATGGCTTACCAACAGCAATGTTACTTTTTCTTGATTCAAATAATTTTCTAACCATTCGATCATTTCTACATCCAAATGATTGGTTGGTTCATCCATCATGAGTAATGTGTGCTGGTGCGAAAACCCAATATTGATCAAGGTTTTGGCCAATGCTACCCTTTTTCTTTGACCACCACTCAACTCTTTCACCGGATTGGTCAGGTGATGTATATTCAATTTATCCAGAATCTGGTGCACTTTGGTTTCGAAATCCCAGGCATTCAGATTGTCCATGGCTTCAATACCTTCGGTAATACCATCGGCATCTTCTTCTTCAATGGCCACTTCGTATTTCTTGATGGCATTGATGATGGGATGATTGAGCTCAAAAATATTTTCCAGGACCGATTTACCTTCTTCGAATTGAGGATCCTGCTCAAAAAGGGCTACAGTTACATCTTTATGTACCCAGGATTTTCCTGAGTCAGGGGTTTCTTTTCCTGTTAAAATACGCAACAGGGTTGACTTTCCGATGCCATTTCGGGCAATCAGGGCTATTTTATCTCCCTCGTTAATATGGAATGAAATATTGCTAAAAAGTGGATTAATACCATAGCTTTTGGTTAACCCTTCTACCGAAACATAATGCATGCTGCAAAACTAAGTATCTTGTGCTTGAATAATTCAATCAACCCAATCTGTTTGAAAAAGAAATGATGAAAAACCCTTTTCAACGACTGAGTATCAGAAATAAACTGTTTTTTTCGCATTTTCTGATATTGCTCGTAACTGTAACCATTATTTATGTTACCGTTACTGTAAATAATAAGCGAAGTGCTGTAGAGTTTTTGTTGGATAAAACCGAAGATATCCGCATTAAAGTGCAACAACAAAATGAAGCAAAACAAGATTTCTTATTAAATGAGAGATTGAATGAAGATTTTTTCAGAACCGGCAATAGCGAGGCAATCAGCCGTTATCGAATGATCTTAAGACAGATCGATGAAAATATTGCACAGATCAATCAACAAAAAATTACCAGTAAACAAGCCCTGAATGAACAAATAATTACCATCACCAAAGACATACATGCCCAAGACGAATTATTTGTTCAGATGATTGATTCGGTAAAACAACTGGGCTTTGGAAAATTGGGATTAATTGGAAGCTTGCAAAACTATACCCAGGAATTAAAATCGAATAACCTGATCAATCCTTCCATTTTAGAAGAATTGAAACAACAGGAAATCAATTATTTTTTACATAAAGATAAACAAGCTGCTGAACGCTTCGACACTATTGCATCAAAAGCAATGAAGTCCTATGCTACCAGCCCCAGCACGCTAATTATATTGGGTTCCTATAAAAATAATTTTGCCAGAATTGTTGCTTTAGAAAGAATTATAGGTCAGACCAAAGAAACTGGATTGAGCAATGAATTAGCAGAACAAAGTAAAAAAACCGATCTGCAAATTAAAATTACGATCGATACCATTAAACGAATTTATCAGGAAGATTTACAGGTACTCAACTGGATTTTCATTGGCTTGATTGCGGTCACTTTTATTGTAGGCATTTTAATGAGTTATGTGTTAGCTGTTGAAATTACCAAACCAATAGTAAGACTTAACAACGCCATTAAAGAAGTAGTTGCAACACAATTTAAAGAAGATATCAACCCCCGATTTATTGATCCATACAGAGCAGATGAAATTGGTGAACTGACCAAAAATTTTAATTTATCTATTCGTAAAATAAGGAGGAGTATTAGCATCATTCAAAACAAAAACAATATTCTTTCTTTAAAAAATACCGAATTAATCAATAACCAGGAAAGCCTGAGAAAAACCAATTCACAAAAAGATAAATTTTTGTCGATCATTTCTCATGACATGCGCGCTCCCCTTTCGAGCATTATAAGTTTCCTGGATTATTACAAAGAAAATTTCAACAGCTTTACCGAAACAGAAATTGAATTTGTATCGACTAACTTAAATATCCATGTAAAAAAAGTGGTGGAGATGCTGGATGGATTATTATTATGGTCGAGGTCTCAAACCGGTGAAGTGCATGCATCTCTTGAACCCATAGATCTTTCTAAATCTATAAATGATACTGTAGATATTCTTCGACAAAGTGCTACCAATAAAAAAATAACCATCAACACCAAATTACACAACCAATTGGTTTGGGCCGATAAAAATATGACTGCTTTTATTATTCGCAATGTGTTATCGAATGCTATTAAGTTCACTAAAGAAGCCGGTAATATAGAGATCTATACGATGCGTAATAAAAGAAATGCATTCATTATTATTAAAGATACAGGCCTTGGAATTACCACTGAAAATTTAGAAAAATTGTTTAGAGACGATGTCACCTTCTCCACTTTTGGTACAGACAACGAAAAAGGAATTGGCCTTGGTCTGGTGCTCTGTAAAGACTTTATGAATATGCAAAATGGTTCCATTGAAATTGAAAGTATTGTGAATGAAGGCACTACTGTTAACTTATTGTTTCCTTTAGTTGGAAGGGATTAAGTTACTGGTTATTGGTTATTGGTTATTGGTTATTGGTTATTAAATAAATAAAATTACTCTTGTCTGTTATAGGAAATAGATACTTTATTCTTAATAAGCCATACAATATGGTCTCGCAATTTGTGAGCAGCCATGACGTGAATCTGTTGGGCAGTATTGATTTTGATTTTCCGGAAGGAACGCATGCAATCGGCCGTTTAGACAATCTCTCCGAAGGTTTGTTGATTTTAACGACCAATAAAAAAGTGACCAAATTATTGTTCCAGGGAGAAAAGACTCACGAAAGAGTTTATTTGGTATTGGTGAATAAGCAAGTGAGTGCAGACAATCTTGCAAGATTGCAAAATGGTGTAGCAATGATCATTGAAAATGGTGCAACCTATATGAGCTCTTGCAAAGCCGAAATTGTTGCCGAGCCTCCCTTCAATTTCAATTCTCCCTATATAATGACCGAGCATATTGATTATACCTGGCTGCGCATTAGTTTAACAGAAGGAAAATTTCATCAGGTAAGAAAAATGGTAAAAGCCATTGGCCATAAAGTCAAACGATTGGTGAGAGTGAGCATTGAAAACCTGGAATTAGGTAATTTGCAACCGGGGAAAGTAAAGGAATTGGAAGAAGAAACTTTTTTTAGATTATTGAGTATCGAAAAATATTAATCCTTAGGATAAACTTTTGGGAATTATAATGGTCAAAAATAAAACAATTGCATGCGAGCTTCAATCAATCTGCTTCTGATACTATGTTTATGTATAAGTAGTTGTAAAAAAAC
Source organism: Sediminibacterium sp. (assembly GCA_040403975.1). GTDB lineage: Bacteria > Bacteroidota > Bacteroidia > Chitinophagales > Chitinophagaceae > Sediminibacterium. The sequence goes on along the minus strand of JBBAJS010000007.1, from coordinate 125,026 downwards.
TACTACTGATCCAGTCAATGCCACTCCTGCCATTTATTCAAACGATCCGCTTTACTTTCCGCCTGCAACCGGAACAGACTGGCAAACCACCACTCCTGCTTCTCTTGGCTGGAATGAATCCGAATTAAATAATTTATATACTTATTTAGGAACTAAAAACACCAAAGCATTTATCATTCTAAAAAATGGAAAAATAGTTGTAGAAAGGTATTTTGGAACATTTACCAGAGACAGTACTTGGTATTGGGCATCGGCAGGAAAAACAATGACCGCCTATTTAGTTGGTATTGCTCAACAAGAAGGTTTGCTGAATATTAATAACCGATCCAATCAATACCTTGGAGCTGGATTCACCTCTGCTCCTTTAGCAAAAGAAAACTTAATTACGATTAGGCACCAACTCACCATGACATCAGGATTAGACGATGGTGTTCCGGATAGTGATTGTACTTTACCTTCTTGCTTAATTTATAAAGCAGATGCAGGAAGTAGGTGGGCTTATCATAATGCTGCTTATACTTTACTGGATAAAGTAATTGAAACAGCCAGTGGAACAAGTTTCAATAATTACTATCAACAAAAAATCAGGGACAGAATTGGCATGAATGGATTTTGGCTAAAATCGCTCAATTCGAACAATGTGCTATACAGCAATGCAAGAAGTATGGCAAGATTTGGCTTATTGATGCTTAATAAAGGAAAATGGGACCAAACACCAATTCTTAACGATACTAATTATATCAACAACCAGATCGTTAGTTCCCAAAACCTCAACCTCAGCTATGGTTATCTAACTTGGTTGAATGGAAAAACAAGCGCCATGGTGCCCACTTCACAAATTGTATTTCCGGGTTCGTTGATTCCCAATGCCCCTACTGAAATGTATGCTGCATTAGGCAAGAATGATCAGAAAATATATGTTATTCCTTCGCAAAAATTAGTGGTCATTAGAATGGGAGAATCTGCTGGAACGGTAATGTTTGCAGTTTCTGGATTTGACAATGAGCTTTGGGGCAGGTTGAATACGATTATAAAGTAATTGTATTCAGTTTTACTCAAAAAACAATTCAGTACCTTCGTTGTTTAAATAAGCAATGAAACAATTCAGCATACCCAATATATACAGAAGTAATTTAATCAGTAAGATTAAGGAACAAAGAAAAGCTGCGGATAAATTAAAAAAAGACTTTACCCCTACCCTTTTAGATATGGGGCCAATTCATATTTATTTAGCCCGTCATTTTGGATTTTGTTATGGAGTAGAAAATGCCATCGAAATTGCCTTCAATACCATCGATCAAAACCCTGGTAAGAAAATTTATTTATTGAGTGAAATGATTCATAACCCTCAGGTAAATGCCGATTTAATTGCTCGTGGGGTGAGTTTTCTGCAAGACACTTATGGCAAACAAATTATTCCATTCGATCAAATCAATGCGGATGATGTGGTGATTATTCCGGCATTTGGCACAACACTTGAAATAGAAAAATTACTTCAGCAAAAAGGGATAGCGATTGAAAAATACAATACCACCTGCCCCTTTGTAGAAAAAGTATGGAATCGCAGTGAACAAATTGCGCAGAAAGGATACAGTGTGGTGGTTCATGGAAAACCCAAACACGAAGAAACAAGGGCCACTTTCTCTCATGCTTCAGCCAATACACCTACGGTTATTGTAAATGACATGAAAGACACCATTGAACTGGCTAAATATATTACGGGAGAAAAACCCGCTGATTTATTTTATTCCGAATTCAAAGGCAACTATTCTGAAGGATTTAATATCGAAACTGATCTGCAAAAAATTGGCGTAGTGAATCAAACTACTCAATTAGCTACCGATACGCAAGCCATCTCCGATTATTTGAAAAATATTATCCAAGAACATTTTCAACTCAATCATACGACCATTAGCGAACGTTTTGCAGACACCAGAGACACTTTATGTTATGCTACCAACGACAATCAGTCTGCAGTAACCGGAATGCTTGAAACTCCCGCTGATATAGCCATTGTAGTAGGTGGTCATAACAGCAGTAATAGTTCACATTTGGTGGAACTATGCGAAGCCAAATTGCCTACTTATTTTATTGATGCTCCTGATAAGATCATTGAACAAAACAGTATCATCCATTGCAATTGGCAAACAAAAGCATTAACACAAATCAATAACTTTCTTCCTTCAAAAAAACCTCTGCGTATTTTAATGACCAGTGGTGCGAGCTGTCCGGACGCAGTTGTTGAAGAAGTAATTCAAAAGCTGGCAAGCTTCTATGGCATTGCAGCTCCGCTCGATTCTTTTGTAGTATCATAATTGTTCATCGTAGCTTTTTATTATTCTTCTGGCTTGTTTTTAAGCATCCCTAATAGGCGATAACTATTCCTGGTAACAAATTGTGTATTCTCCCAATTAACGGTAACCATAGGTTTAATCGAAACAAAGCCTTCTTGTTTTGTACCTGTTTGCACTTCTACCATTTCAAAATGACTGGAGTCCTTTGCCATGAAAACATATTCTTTGCCCTCAAATCTTACTACAGATTCTTCTGGTAACACTTTAGTAGCGGTAGCTGCTAAATCAAAACTCCCATTCAAAAACATGCCAGGCAATAGATCGTGGCTTGGGTTCTCAAAATGACAATGCACTAAGCCAGTTCTTTCTTCATTGATATTTTTGGTAGTGAGTAAAACCTCTACTTCATATTTTTTACCCGGATTATTCGATAAAGCTACTGTTCCCTTCATGCCTTTTTGAATCAATGGCATGTCTTTTTCAAAAACAGATAATGCTGCATGAATATCATCGGGGTTTACCAGTTCAAATAAAACATCTGCAGGATTCACATACTTGCCAATATTCACATTCACTTTGGTTACAAAGCCATCAATTGGTGCTCTTAAAGAAACCGTTCTAGAAATATTATTCACGGTTAATTGTGCTGGATCAATACCAATGATTTTTAATTTCTCTTCCAAACTTTTGAGCATCACTTGCGTCATGGTATAATCACTCAACACTTGCTGGTAGCTTTTCTTACTTGTTGCATCTGCATCGCTTAGCTCTTTCTGACGTTTTAAATCTGCAGACAAAAAATCCATTTTTGCTTTGTCTACTAAATAGTCCTGTTGTAATTGCACATAACTCTGGTCTTCCATCAATCCTATCACTTCTCCTTTGCGTACACTCATGCCTGGCAACAATTGCGTTTTCTTTAAATAACCACCCAATGGAAAACTCACTGATACCATATTTTGAGGGGGCACGTCCACCAGGCCATTTACTAAAATGGTCTCATGCAATGTTTTTGTTTGTGCCAGACTAATTTGTAATTCGGCTTGCTTTAATTGCTGGCCTGATAAGGATACTATGGAAGACTCCAATGCAGTTGGTTTTACTGCCTCTTCTTTCTTTTTTGAAGTACAACTGCCAATTGTTACTGCCAAAAGTAAAATGATGATTTTATTCATAATGATTTAATTATTCAATAAATAATGTAATTCCGACTCCGCAATATTTACTTGACGGAGTGTTTCTAAATATTGTGTTTTAATATTAATGGCTTGATTCAATAATGTACCCCATTCGATATAATTGATCTGGCCATTTCGATAACTCAAGTTGGCTGTTTTGATAATGATATCAGATTGCTTGAGCGCAGTTTGCTGATAGTAAATCATCGCCTTATTGTATTTCTCATATTCCTGCCAAGCCCTATCCAGTTTAGATTGAAGACCGATAGTAGTGGCCATCGTTACCGCTGCTGCTACTTCCTCATTGGCTTTAGCTGCATTTACTTTTTGCTTTTGAGACTTATTAAAAACGGGTATCGACATCCCAAGCGTAACCGATGAAAATCGATTACCCATATTGTATAGTTTTTCTGATCGATCAGATAACATTTGCCAACCATTCAATGATTGATTATTATAACCCAATAACCAATCTGGTTTCAACCTTGCCTTGGCCAATGCCGTTTCGGCTGCAGCTACTTCTTGCTGTTGCAGACTTAAAGCAATGGATGGATTATTTCGCCATTGTGCCGAATCGAATAATCTGGTCTTTGATTCTAAAGGATCTAAAGCCAAAATGGGCAATTCGGATTGTATCAATAACCCCAATTGCATTTGCACTGCTTTTAATTCGGATTCCTGCATATTGATGGACAATTTATTTTGCATGACTGTATTGTCGAGCGACATTTTTTCCAGCAGATTGGTCTCTCCTTTTTCAAAACGCAAACTGGCAATTTTTAAATACTGCCCATAAATACTATCAATATTTTGTAAAAGCAATTGGTTCGCCTGAATATATTGAAGCTGCACATAGAGTTGTCTTGCCAGTCTTTTTACATCCATTATTTGAACCTGTGTATTTGCTTTTGCAGTGGCCAGGAATTTTTCGAAAACATTTTTCTGTTGATTATTAATAGCACCAGCATTCAATGGTTGTAGAATGCTGATTCTTGCATCGAATGCAGCCGTATTATAATTTCCTAACTCAGTATTAAATTGTGTTTTTGGAATTTCAGCAGCGGTTCCAGGCAAATAACTATAATACTTTTCTTGTAAGCGATTTACTATTAATGAAGGTGCTTGTTCAATTGCTCTCTGTAAAACCTCTTCTAAATGCATGGGTTGATTCATGGTACTTTTCTGTGCATTCAACATGGTTCCAAGGCACATTATTCCAATTAGGGTCAACGCTTTCATATTGATCTGTTTACTTCTTCTGTCAAATAATAAATACAAACATGGCAATACCATTAAAGTGAGTACAGTGGCGGTTAGCAAACCTCCGATTACTACCGTTGCCAGTGGTCGTTGAACTTCTGCACCTGCACCACTACTGATTGCCATTGGTAAAAATCCTAAAGAAGCCACTGCAGCAGTCATTAAAATAGGACGCATTCTTATTTCGATCGCATGCAGAATAATGTCTTTCACATCGGATGGATCGGTTGTTCTTAACCGAACAATTTCTGTAATGAGCACTATTCCATTCAATACGGCAACTCCAAATAAAGCAATGAACCCAACCCCAGCTGAAATACTAAATGGCATTCCTCTCAACCATAAACTGAATATGCCTCCTGTTGCCGATAATGGTATTGCTGAAAAAATGAGTAAGCCGTATTTGATCTTATTAAAAGCGAAATACAGAAGTACAAAAATCAATAACAATGCAATGGGTAATGCAATGGCCAATCGAGATGTTGCTTTTTGAAGATTTTCATATTGACCACCATACGTAATAGAATATCCAGCAGGTAGTTTTATTTTTTGATTTACTTTTTCCTGCAATTCTTTTACAATGGATTGAACATCTCTTCCTCTCACATTAAAACCAACCATGATTCTTCTTCTGGCTTCCTCTCTTTGAATTTGATAAGGGCCTTCTTTTAATTCGATGGTTGCCAGTTCATTCAATGGTACAGATTTACCATCAGCAATACCCACCATTAAATTACCTATATAAGACAAATCATTTTTCTGTTCATTGTTTAACCGAACCACAAGATCGAATCGACGATCGCCTTCAAATACAACACCCGCAGCTGTTCCGGCGTATGCGGCTTGAACAGTTCGATTGATCTCATTCACTGTTGCACCATATCTGGCAATGGCTGAACGATTATAATTGATCACCATCTGTGGTACTCCGGTAACCGTTTCTACATAGAGATCTTTGGCTCCATCTACTTTATTGATCAATACCCCCATTCTTTCAGCCAATATGGCCAAGCTATCTAGATCATCGCCAAAAATTTTACAGACCACATCCTGTCTTGCACCAGTCATTAATTCATTGAATCGCATCTGAACAGGATACTGAAAGCCAGTGGTTACACCAGGCACTTGCTGCAATGCCTTACTCATTTTTTCTGCTAATTCATCAAATGTTTTTGCGCTGGTCCATTCGTGCTTGTCTTTTAAAATAACCATCATATCCGCAGCTTCTAAAGGCATTGGATCTGTAGGAATTTCTCCAGAACCAATCTTCGAAACCACTTTCTTCACTTCAGGAAATGAATCGAGCAAGACTTTTGCAGTGCGTTGTGTTGCGGCAACCGTATTAGACAATGAAGACCCTGTGAGCAATCTGGTATCAACTGCAAAATCTCCTTCTTCTAGTTTAGGAATAAACTCACCACCCAAAGTAGACATGATAAAACCTGCGATGATCAATAATAAAAAACTAGCTGCTACAATCGTTCTTGGAATAGTCAATATTTTTTTAAGAATCGGCTTGTACCAACTGTTGATGCTTTGCATCATTCTGTCAGAGAAACTGGCTGGCAAATTGGTTTTCTTACTCAAAAACAAAGCGCTCATCATTGGAATATACGTGAGCGATAAAACAAATGCTCCTAAGATGGCAAATGAAACTGTTTCTGCCATCGGACGAAACATCTTTCCTTCGATACCCTGTAAAGACAATACCGGCAAATACACCACCAAGATGATGATTTGACCAAATGCAGCTGCATTCATCATTTTAGAAGAACTATCCCTTACTTCTAAATCCATTTCTTCCTGACTCAGAATTGATCCTGTTTTATGCCGTATACCATGCTGCAATTTGTGCAATACTGCTTCTACAATGATCACTCCTCCATCCACCAATAATCCAAAATCCAAAGCTCCTAAACTCATGAGGTTTCCGCTTGTGCCTGCGAGATTCATTAATATCATTGCAAATAGCAAAGACAATGGTATTACCGAAGCAACAATTAAACCAGCTCTGAAATTTCCTAAAAAAAGTACCAGTACAAAAACAACAATCAATGCACCCTCCATTAAATTGGTCTTTACTGTTCCAATTGCATTGTCCACCATTTTAGTTCTGTCTAGAAATGGTTCGATGATCACTCCTTCTGGTAAGGAGGTTTCTATTTCTTTTATTTTTTCTTTGATAGTATGAATCACTTCTTTACTATTGCCACCTTTTAGCATCATCACTACCGCCCCTGGCACTTCTCCTTCTGCACCATAAACAGTTGCCCCATATCTTACTGCAGTTCCAAATTGAACAACTGCAATATTTTTAACCAATACCGGTATTGAACCATTCACCCTTTTTACAACAATATTTTCTATGTCTGCTAATTGTTTTACCAATCCTTCCGTTCTAATGAAAAGTACATTGGGGCCTTTTTCTATATAGGATCCACCTGCATTTTGATTGTTGTTTTCCAATGCATTGAAAACATCGGTAATGGATAGCCCGAAACTTTTCAGCTGATCTGTTTTAACGGCTACTTCATATTGTTTTACAGAACCGCCAAAACTGCTTACATCTGCCACCCCTTGAGTACCCAATAATTGTTTTCGAACAATCCAATCTTGAATAGATCTTAACTCTGTTAAACTGTATTTGCCTTCGTAGCCTTTTTTTGTTTTGATCACATATTGAAATATTTCTCCCAACCCTGTTGTTACAGGTCCCATCTCCGGAATACCCATGCCAGCAGGAATTTGAGATTGAACAGTTACCAATCTTTCACTCACTTGTTGCCTTGCCCAATACACATCGGTTTTATCGTCGAAAACGATGGTTACTAAACTCAAACCAAATCGAGAAAAACTTCTTTGCTCTTTAATGCCAGGAATATTTCTGGTGACCTGCTCTACAGGCACTGTAATAAAACGCTCCACATCAGGTGCTCCTAATCCGGGTGAACTGGTAATGACCAACACTTGATTATTGGTTATATCAGGCACTGCATCAATCGGCAATTTCATGGCAGCATAAATACCACCAATAATGAGGGCAAGAATAAATAGCGATACGATCAATTTATTCCGAATAGAAAAATTAATTATTTTATTCAGCATATGTATACGATAATGCTATAATCAACAACTAAAAGATTGATTATATAAAAATGAACAATGGCTGCTTTACAGCAGGTGAAAATTAAGCAGATAATAGCAGAGAAACTGCTTTGGGAGGCTGGAAGATATTCACCATTGGTTGGTAATAATATCGAGTTTGCACTATACTTGAATAAGTAATCACAGGTAAAGGAAGCGAAGGAGCTTCGATGGACATTTTTTGCAAAGGCATTGTTACAGCGCTCACAAAGCAACTGTCAATTTCATGGGTTTTAAAAGGCAATTGCATGTCTTGGGCATAATCATCGTCTATCACTACCGGATCTAAATAGTGTATCTTGATAAAACCAGCTAAAGATAAACTGGGGTTTTCTTCGTGATGAGTGATAAAATGATGCACGAATAATGGAAGCTTTAATAGTTGATACGCATCGGTAGCACCTAAAAGGTATATCGCCAATATGAATATGGATATGCTGCGCTTCACCCTACAAAGTTACACATTAATTGATAAAATTCCACCAAACCCCAAATCGCATCATCAGTCCGGGTGATACATAATCATTAGCCATCAGATTGCGCTTGGTGAAGCCAATATTCCCCGCTTCCAGATTCAAGGTATTGAGGTTCTCTACTCTCAAAAACCCTTTGAAGCTTTTGATCCTAAAATGTAGAAAAGCGTTTACATCTGGTCGATTATTGATCGTGTTGGTATTCTGGTAAAAATACTGGCCCAATTGTGGGCTATAATTATCAGCCTTATACCCAGAATGATACCTTACTTCGAACCCAGTTGAGATAAATAAATTGGTATAAAAATTACCTTCGAAAGCAATTCGATTTCTGGTTAAGAAAAAAGGAATATTTACTGGAGGGTTTCCTGTTGTTTGCTGAAAGTGCACTTCGGTATACCAGTTCCAGTGTTTAGCCAGTTTGAACATTTTTTCTGCTGACACATGCAAAACATTAAACAATGTTGCTTCTTGCCTGGCTGTATAAAAACTATCGAAATACATAAAGTTGTTTACCACAAAATACTCTGCGCCAAACCTGAAACGTTTTTTAGGATTCTCGTAATTTACAAATAAACGAATGGTATTTTCTTTGGAAAAGTTTTGTTTATTTTTCAACGGAAAACTACTCAAAGGATTGAGATTAAAGGAAGGCGAACGATTTACATTTTGAAATCCGATGGTTAAATACCCTATTTTTTTTCCTAACAGTCTTTTCATATTTCCATAGACACTATAGTCTCCGGCATTCAATCCATTGATATAAAATTTCCCGTTTGCTTCAATATCCCAAACCTGGTTTCTGGTTCTATTTCTATATTCTGCAGCTGTATATACATTGTAGAAATTGGATGAACTGATGGTATCAAACTGGCCTTTTAAATTTTGCAATGCAATGCTTGCTTTAAAAAATTGACTTTGGTTATTCTTATCCGGAAAAGTCATTAAGCTGAATACGTTTTGGATATTACTCCATTTGTCTCTATTACTAATATTTACACCGGTTACTGCAGTGTAATTAAAATAAGTTTTATATCTGCCTGCATCAACATTGTTATCAAAAAACTGAAATTCCTGTTGGGTGATTTTTAAATCATGTTCTATCCTGAATCGCGGATAGAATATTTTATACGTTATTGAATCTGTTACTATAGAATCTTTTTTGCCAAAATCATAATGATGACGATATAAAAAGTCTGTCTCCCGATAAATATTTCCTGTTGTTACTGTAGTATTGAATGGATTACTATTGGCAGCTCCTACTTTACCCATTCTGGTTTCCAGCTCATAAGGATTATTCAATGCCAGACTATCCAATTGTTTAATATTTACTAAACCCCCATTTTCTGAAGAAGCTGCTTTATTGGAAATTAACACCAGAAAAAATTCATAACGCCTGTTATTGGTTTGATAATGAGAAGTAAACCTAAAATTATTATGACTTACATTTTGATTCTTTAAAAATCCTGGCGCATTACTGAATCGGTATTCAATACCAAAATTGAAATTCGTTTTTCTATTCTGTGTATGCTTTAAATCGATCAACTGCTCTGCTTTACTTCCTAATGCATAAGCTAACTCAGTATAGGGTCTTGTAGTTTGATAAAACTTAGTATTGGCTAAACTAAATTGATATATATCATACTGATGAAAGCCCGCATCGAAACCTGCTTTCATCAATGGATTAAACAATAAAGATTGTGCAGCAGTTCCATAATTGCCTAAATGATGATAACTATATGGCATTGGAAACCTGGTGGTGAAATCATTAATGGAAGAGTCGATTGTTCGGTTTCGGGTGGAATCAAAGTATCTATAGAATATGGTTATTGAATCGGCAAATCGATCCCTTTTTTGTAAAGAATCCTTCTTGGAGCCACCGCCAGTAGGTCCTCTTCCGCCAGAACCAAAAGAACCGTTCTGAAAATTAGTTAACTGTTGAACACTCTGGGCATTTGCTAAATACAAATTGCCAGATAGCAACAAAAAGCAAATTAAATATCTAATACTACTGCTGCGGTTCATTTTCCACTGCTTTTATGAAACCAAATTTACCAACTCACTGAATAATAAAGTTAATTTAGGCTCAGCGTCTTTTGCTGCCTGTAAAACTTCCTCATGAGTAATAATATTGTCTTCTTCGCGAATGCCTAGATCGGTAATTACACTCACGGCAAATACTTTCATTCCGCAATGAACAGCGGCAATGGTTTCCTGAACAGTACTCATTCCAACTGCATCTCCACCTAATATATGAATCATTTTATATTCTGCCCTAGTTTCGAATGTAGGCCCTGTAACGCCTGTATATACTCCCTGTTTCAAATCAATTTTATGTTCTGTTGCAATCGATTTTGCCTTTTGGATCAAGTCCTTACAATAAGGTTCACTCATGTCAGGGAAACGGGTTCCTAAAGCTGATTCATTTTTACCCAATAAAGGGTTGGTTACGAACATACTAATATGGTCGTTAATGATCATGAGGTCTCCCACTTTGAAACTGGTATTCACTCCACCTGCTGCATTAGAAAGCAATAAAGTTTTTACACCAAGCATATGCATCACACGAACAGGGTAAGCTACTTGTTGTGCGGTATATCCTTCGTAAAAATGAAATCTTCCGGACATTGCCCACACTTTTTTTCCATTCAATTCTCCTAAAATGAGATTACCTGTATGACCTTCAACTGTGCTAACAGGGAAATGAGGAATTTCTGAGTACGGGATGGACACTTCCGTTTTTATTTCGTTGGCTAAATTTCCAAGACCACTTCCTAAAATGATACCTACGCTTGCTTCTGATTTTACTTTACTAAGAATAAATGCCTTTGTTTCGGCTAGCTGAGATAAAATAGTTGACATAAATAAAAAATAGATGAATATTCAAATATAAATTAATAAAAAATAAGGCCACCAACTTATCGCTGATGGCCTTAGGTAAGGTATGAAAGTTAAAATTAACTTAAACGTTTTACGTTAACTGCATTCAATCCTTTGCGTCCTTCTTGTACGTCAAATACCACTTTGTCGTTTGCTTCGATCTGATCGATCAAGCCATTCGCATGTACAAAAGTTTCTTTGTTGGAATCATCATGCTTAATAAATCCAAAACCTTTTTCTTCGTTAAAGAACTTTACAGTTCCTTGAATTTGTGTGTCCATCGTAAAATTATAAAATTATTAAAGCGCAAAGGTAACGCTTTTCAATTTGTCCACCTAATTAAACTGGTTCTAAACCATTACAAATGAGCAAATACCGCTTAAATAGTCGGTTTTGTATCTATTTACCATTTATTTAACTTCACGTTTTTGATTGGATAAAATTCCTATATGTTTGAAATTTCGTATTTAGATATCTCTGGTTCGATGGGTTTAGTGGCTAGTGGCGCTTTAACACTCAATATAATTTTAGGAATGTTTTTGGGTACGAATTTTAAAAACACCGACTACTGGAAAAAGCTTCCCGCACTGGTAAAAAGATATCCGATCATTACTTACCACAACTTCACAGCTTATACCGCCATCTGTTTTGTTGTGTTGCATTTGTTTTTTTTATTCTTATATAAAGAAAGCGGTTTTACATTGATCCATTTATTGAAACCATTGGAAGCACCCAAGCAATCGAATATTGTATTGCTCGGCGTTTTAAGTTTTTATGGATTTTTGATTGTACTGATCAGTTCACAAAAAATCATTCGAAAAAATATAGGCTTTAGAACCTGGAAAAATATTCACTTAATTGCCTATTCTACGGCATTGTTGTTTTTAATACATGGACTATTGATGGACCCATTATTAAAAGATCGCCCTACCGATTGGTTGGATGCAGAAAAGTTTTTTTCTGAAGCTTTGGTAATAGTGTTTTTAGTAGCTGTTTTTATAAGAACCCGATATCATTTCAAACTAAAAAAATGATTTGATTAAAACCTTTGCTGGCTATTAAATGTATTTACAACCGAGTATCCAACTAATTCATCGTGTCTACCTCCTATTGCCCGATAATATACCAGTATAGTATACTCATTTTCGGTTTCCCAATAATTGCCTTCTGTTAATGCAGGATCGGCTTTTGCCTTTACATTTCTTGCATCTCTGGAAACATAGGCATAATTATAGTAACCTTGTTTCAGGAATAATTTTTTGGTATAAATGCCTTGCTTAGCATCAAATTGCATAATGGAACTATCCCCCACTTGATTGCCCGTTAACTCTCCCATCAGGTAAACATTGGAGCCGTAAAACGGTTGATTATTGGGAGGAGCAAAACTAAAATTCACTTCCGCATAATCGCTTTGCCACCAAGGGTTCAAAGATTCTGTATTACTGATCTCCGAAAAACCATTCCGATCTCTATAAAATAAGTATTGAAAACTGGACCTGACTTTATCTTGCTTAACATTTACCTGAAAAGGAAATTCTGCTCTGTTAATGCTTTCTATTCTATCCGATTCAAATCTTAAACTCTGTAAATCAAGCCAGCGATACTCTTTACCTGCTGGAAAAACACAGTCTTGTTCAGTATTAAACTCTAAAGTATTCCCCCGTATAAATGTTGGTTGAATATTGGTTGCTGCATTGTCCCATCTTCCATTTTGCAATATGGCAGTTTTAAATTGTTGTGGATTGATCATTTGCAATTGAGGCGCATTCACTACCAGCTGTATTTTCTGATGGGTTCTGGTTAACTGATTATCGAATGGTTGTAAAAATTGCGCTCCAATATTGGTCTGCTTATCTACAACATAAAATCTTTTGGTAAATAATAATTTTGAAGTATCTGCATCCTGAAAAACCTTTAAAAGATAATTGCCACTTCTCGATGGAACAGCATTTCGTTCTGGCAATACAATCTGATAATGAACATATTGGTTTTTTGCGATAGAAGAAATGCGATAAGCACTGATCCTATTTTGTTGAAAGCCCTTTATATAATCGAAGGGGCTCCAGGCAGCTTCGGACCAATCTGCATTGCACAACTGATAGGTATAAAAATAGTTTCGAGGTATTTGTCCCATTTCATCAAAATGAAGTTCCATCTCATCTCCCCCATTCAATTGTAGTATGGGTATTGCCAGTTGATTGTTTTTAGGGAATAGTTTTACTGTTTTAATAGTAGATCGAAATATCTGATCGGGCAATCTTTGAGAAAAGAGCCAAATAGGACTAAATATTGCTATTAAATAAGAAAGGGATAATTTCATACTTGAATTATCATAAAAATAGTCAAAAACCATTCCATTTGAACACTTCTTTTTTCATTGCAAAAAGATTGGCTTTTTCTAAACAGCAATCCTTTTCGAGGTTCATCATCCGGCTTTCGGTTGGAGCAACTGCAGTTGGTGTTGCTGCAATGATCATCACGCTTTGTTTTGTAAATGGTTTTCAACAAAGCGTTTCCCAAAAAATATATAGCTTTTGGGGGCATATTCGGGTGCAGCATTTTGAGCCTGATAAATCTTTGGTAGCAGAAGAAATGCCTATTACAAAAAATGAGACAGTATTAGCAACCATTAAAAAAACAACTGGGGTTGAAACAGTTCAGGCATTTGCAACCAAGTCGGCAGTAATTGAAAAAAATAAAAATATCGATGGAATTATATTAAAAGGAATAGAAAATACCTACGACTCCATTCAACTGCAGCCCTATATGGTGGAGGGCAGATGGATCAATTTTAAAGACAGTAGTTATAGCAAAGAAATCATCTTATCCAAGCAATTAGCTCAATTGCTAAAGATCCATCTCAATGATGTGATCAATATTTATTTTATCAGAAGTGAAGATGGTACAAGAACGTATAGAAAGTTAACTGTAACAGGTATTTACAAAACCGGGATCGAGGAATACGATAAATTATTTGCCATTGGAGATATCCGATTGATTCAGAAAATTAATAACTGGCAATCCGACCAGATCGGTGGGTATGAAATTTTCACCTCCAATAAAAACCAGGCAGACTCTATCAATTCGGCACTCTTAAATGAGTTACCAACTGAATGGATGAGCAGAACCATTCAATCTATTTACCCCAATATTTTCGATTGGTTAAGTATTCAGGATGTAAACAGAAATGTTATTTTTATAATCATGGCCATTATTGCTATTATCAATTTAATTACCTGTTTGTTGATTCTGATCTTAGAGAGAACCAAAATGATCGGCCTGTTAAAATCCATTGGAGCACCTGATAAAAATATCATTCAAATATTTTTATATTATGCAACAGTAATTGCAGGACTGGGTATTTTGATTGGTTTTATTGCTGGTACCGGAATCAGTTTATTACAACTATACACTGGTTTTATTCAACTCGATGAGAGTTCTTATTATGTATCCAAAGCACCTATTTTAATAATCTGGTGGCAGATTGCTGCAGTATGTGCTGCCACCTTGTTCACTTGTTTCTTGATGCTAATCTTACCTGCACTATTAATTAGGAAGATCAATCCAATCACTGCTTTACAATTTAGATAATCATTTATCGAGTGAGCTGAGACAAAAGTATCCCTGCAGCCACTGCCGCATTTAAAGATTCCGCTTTTCCAATTCTTGGTATACTTATGGAATGGGTAATCGATTGTTGAAGTGTTGGGTGTATCCCTTTCGATTCATTACCAATAAGCAATATTCCTTTTTTGAAATGGTCATTCGCAAAAACAGACTCCCCTTCTAGCAAAGCCCCATAAACAGGCAATTCTGCGGATAAGAACAGTTGATCCAGTTGTTCATAAAAAACAGTCACCCTTGTGAAACTTCCCATAGTGCTCTGTATCACTTTCGGATTAAAGCAATCCACAGAATCTGGGCTGGCCAAAATAGTATCAATGCCGAACCAGTCTGCGATACGGATCAATGTACCCATATTGCCAGGGTCTTGTATTCCATCTAATGCCAATACCCATTTATCGGATGGTATCAATAATTTTTTTGCTCTTGGCTCTTCTACCACAGCCAACACCTGATTGGGAGTTTGAAGGGCACTTATCTTTTTTAACTCATCGGCTGAAACGCTTACCAAATGGGTATCTCCCAGGTTTTTAGAAGTCCAATCCTGGGTTGCATAAATGGTTTTTATTACAAAATCACTCAATAATAACTCTTCTAATTGCTTTACCCCCTCCACAATAAATTGACCCGATAGCTGTCTTTGTTTTTTATGGCACAAAGATTGAATATATTTGGCCTCATTCTTGCTTAACATAGATTATGTATTTGACCTTTAAAGGGCCGATGTTGAATTTTGTTTCCTTTATATTACTGTTTACGGTATTGGTATCGTCTTGTTCCGTAGAAAGCCGAACGAGCGTAAAAAACTACCCAAAGAATCGCCCTTTTGTTTACGAGAATAAGATCGAATTAATCAATAAAGTTCCCAAAGATGAGAAAAAACGCTTACTTAATCAATTGGATAATTATTGGGATGATAGTTTGAAAGTAAAAAAAGCGCAGAACTACATTCTTTTTTATAAAATAAAAGATCCGGCTGTTTTTGATTCTGCCAATTTCAACCCGAGTATTCATTTCATGAATGAATACCTGAATTCTCAAGGATACTACAATGCCAATTTCAGTAATTCCTTTTTTCTTGATACAGTGAAAGAGCAAATAAGGGCCCATGTTACTATCACAATAAATGCTGGAAAAAATATCAGTTTCGATTCTGTAGCTTATGATCTAAATGATACAATGCTTCAAAAGATCACCGAATCTTCAATTAAAAAAACAGAGTTGATCAAGGGGAAACCTTATTCAAAACAACAGATCAGTAAAGAGCTGGATCGTTTAGTAAGTCTTTATAGAAGGAATGGATATTTTAAAATTACCAGAGAAGATCTATTTGCATTGGTAGACTCCACCAATCAACAATTGTTACAACTTACACTCGACCCTTTTGAGCAAGCAAAATTATTAGCCGCTATTGAAAAATCAAAAAAAGAAAACCCCAACTGGGATGTAACAGTGAAGAGAAGAGACCTTAAAGATAGCAGCAGGTTATTTCAATACAAAGTGGGCAATTTGTATTATTATCCCGAAACCAAAATCACCGAAACGGCTGATAGCCTTCTTTTAGACCATAGCTTCCAACAATTTAAACAAGATGAAGCGGTCATGAATTATAAGGAAGGGAAATTCATTTATAAACCTTTGAAAGAATATACTTATTTCAAAAAAGGTGATTTATACAACGAAGACAGGTATTTTAAAACGGCTACCGGATTAAGCCAATTAGGGGCCTGGCAAAATGTAGATGTTCGTCCGGTCATCAGAGATAAAGATAGTTTGGATTTTTATTTTTTCATGACCCCTGCAGTTAAGCAAAGCTTTACCATCGATTTAGAAGGTAGTAGAAATACCGGAGATATTGCATCTGGAAATTTATTGGGAATATCTACCAACCTCACTTATAACAATCGAAATGTTTGGAAACGCGCTATTCAATCTGTTGCAACATTTAGAACCGGAGTAGAATTGAATTTACTTACATCCACCAGCAAGCAAAGTGATCTGTTCCAGTCATTTTTTATCAATGCAGGACACACTTATATTTTTCCAAAACTTATCTTACCATTTAAAGGTATTAAAGGTTTAAATGAATTAGACAATCGTAGAACCTTGTTTGCAGTGAATGCAGGTTATGTAGAGAGAAGAACATATTATACATTAAGAACCCTTATTACTAGCTGGGGTTATGAATGGAAAAAAGGGAATACTATTTATTTATACAAACCTTTGAATATTGAAATTAACGGTTTAGAAAAACAAGATTCTTTGGAAAGCCTGATCGCTAAAAATCCCTTTTTAAGGGCATCTTTTAACGAAGGTAATATTGTTAGTCAATCTCTTTCTATCAACAAAACGGTCATTAGCAAAAGGAATCCGAATAATAGTAATTATTACCGATTTGGTGTAGAAGAAGCAGGTGGCTTGTTTGGGATAATCCCAGGAATACAAGGAAAAATTTATCGATACATTAAATTTGAAAATGAGTATCGACATATTATGAAATACAAAAAATCGGAATTGGCTTACCGGGCCTATGGAGGATTTGGCTATAACTATGGTAAGGATTCTGTATTTGGGGTAACATTGCCTTTCTATAAACAATTTTCTGCGGGAGGTCCCAATAGCATGCGTGCATGGACTCTCCGACAACTGGGATTAGGAAGATCCAATCAGAGCGAATTGGATACTGCTAATAACGCATTTAGAGACCGTTATGGAGATTTACAATTAGAAATGAATATTGAATATCGTTTTCTGCTTGCAACTTTTGGAAGCCTTAAATTAGGCAGTACTATATTTTCGGATATTGGCAATATCTGGAATGTAAAAAAATCCAATCAATACGATTCAAATACATTGCTGGATATCAGCAAATTCGGATACGATTTAGCGATTGGTGTTGGAACTGGTTTACGTTTTGATTTGAGTTATTTTTTAATTCGCTTGGATTTTGCGTACAAAGTAAAAGACCCATTAAGAACTTCCAATGGTGGCTGGATGAGTTTAAAGAATTTCAACTGGACCGATACCAGACCCAATGGAGTTAATATCCCCAACTTTGCTTTACAGTTAGGAATCGGCCTACCCTTCTAATGATTTTAATTCATTGATTGCTATTTCAAATCCTTCAATTGTTTGTGCATCTTCCGCCAAAAATTGTCCGATCCTGGTTCTTCTTAAACTACTCATATACCCTCCCACTCCCAATGCTTTTCCAAAATCATTGGCCAGGCTTCTGATATATGTACCTGTTGAACAAACCACTTTAAAATGAACAATGGGTAATTCGATTTTTTCGATACTGAAATGATGAATGGTTACAGGCCTTGGTTCTAATACAACTTCCAATCCTTTTCTTGCAGCTAAGTATACGGGTTTACCATCTTGCTTGATGGCAGAATGGGTTGGCGGCACTTGCATGATCAACCCTGTAAAGGCTTTTGTAGCTTCATGAATCATTTCATCGGTAAGATGATCTACCGCTACTTCTTGCTCCGGTGCAGATTCTAAATCGAAAGTGGGTGTTACAGCACCTAATGTAAATGTGCCTGTATATTCTTTTTCCATCCCCATATATTCATTGATCTTCTTCGTGAATTTTCCGGTACAAACAATTAATAATCCAGTTGCCAAAGGGTCTAATGTTCCTGCATGACCTACTTTAATTACACGCGTAATATTTCTGATTTTACGAACAATATCAAATGAAGTCCAATCCAAAGGTTTATCAATTAAAATAACCTGACCTTCTAAATATTTTTGCAAAGCAGGATGGATTTCTTTTTGTCGCATGTTGATTCATTTAAAATTTTAATTGAAGCCAGATCGAATCGAGCGACTGTTTTGGTGAGAATGATCGTTGCTGGTATTTTTTTGCAAACAAAGCCGAATTGTTAATTCGCTCATTGGTTGTTGGATGAGAACTTAAAAAAGCCATTGATTCAGGTAATTCCTCATTGCTTTCTTTCAGATCTTTCATCAATTTATTCATTGCAATTGGATTGATTTGATTGCGCAAGAGTATGTGCATTCCTTCTTCATCGGCAGCTCTTTCTAAACCCCTTGAATAATGTAAGGTTCTCAAAAAATCAGCGTTCTCAACCACTACTCCGATTATGCCTGAAGCATCTCTTAACAACAATGATAGAATCATTCCGGATGCAGCAGAGCCCGCTATGCTTTTTAAACTATGCCTCAAATTTACATGCGCTGTTTCATGACTCAAGAGAGCTGCCAATTCCTCTGCAGAATGCATATTCTCCAAAATACCTGTGTATACAATGATATAACCACCGGGTAGCGCAAATGCATTGATTTCTTTTTGTTCTACTACTTTTATTTTAATGGGATAACTCGTACTTAAATTTAATTCTCTGGCAAATGCATTGATCGACCGGGTTCTTTCCAGATCTAGTTTTTGTTCTGAAATAATCGCTGAATTGATTTGACTACCCATTTCTATTTCCCTTTCCTTAGAAATAAATTGAAGGGCAATAAGCGGAACTGCATAAACAGCAAAAGCATAAACGGCTACAATCAGTCCAGCAATCATCGAAAGCAACCAAACTCTTTTTATCTTTCTGAGTTTTTGATGCCAGGGCATTGTAGCCTCTGCTATATTTTTTTGAAGCAATTCGTAGTGGGGCGAATTGGGATAAACAATGATAAACTGATTCGACTTTTTATTCAGGTATATCACCATCTTCTGATGCATTCGATGCAAACTGCAATGGGCATATTTACTGAACGCGATCACCTGGCTTGAATCATGCATTGAAAGAATGGATATACCCAATTCATTACAATACAATGAAACCATTTGATTGCCTGGATTAACCCCATCAAAATAATCAACGTTTTGCATCTATCACTTAATAAGCTCTTGCAAATAAGACCCGCTGTACCGATTTATTTCCAGATAAAATACAAACCCCATCTTCCTGTGAATTATCCAACGGAATGCATCGAATGGTTGCCTTAGCCAATTCCTTTATTTTATCTTCTGTTTCTGCCGTTCCATCCCAATGGGCAGAAACAAAGCCAGCTTTCGTATCTAGTATTTGCACAAATTCGTCCCAGCTATTGGCTTCAGTAATGTGGTCATCTCTGAAAGCCTTTGCTTTATTAAACATTTGTTGCTGAATGTCTATCAATAAATTTTGAATATACATATCAATGCCTTCTAAGCTAACCGTAGTTTTTTCCTTGGTATCTCTTCTGGCAACTTCAACCACATTGTTTTCCAAGTCACGAGCTCCTACTGCAATTCTAACGGGCACTCCTTTCAATTCATATTCAGCAAATTTCCATCCCGGACGGTTGTGATCTGCATCATCATACTTCACTGAAATACCCATGCCTTTTAATTGCGCTACAATACCTGCAACTACTGAACCAATTTGTGCTTTTTGCTCATCGCCTTTATAAATCGGAACAATCACTACTTGTATAGGTGCAATTCTTGGAGGAAGAATCAATCCATCATCATCACTATGCGCCATTACCAAACCACCAATTAAACGAGTACTTACTCCCCAGCTGGTTGCCCATACATAATCCAGTTGATTATTCTTATCGCTAAACTTAACATCAAAAGCTTTTGCAAAATTCTGTCCTAAAAAATGGGATGTTCCGGCTTGTAATGCTTTTCCATCTTGCATTAATGCTTCAATACAATAAGTATCTTCGGCACCTGCAAAACGTTCGTTGGGAGATTTAACTCCCTTGATCACAGGTAATGCCATCCAGTTCTCTGCAAAGTCTGCATATACATCCAACATTCTTCTAGTTTCTTCTATTGCTTCTTCTTTGGTTGCATGAGCAGTATGTCCTTCCTGCCATAAAAATTCGGCGGTACGTAAAAACAATCTGGTCCTCATTTCCCATCTTACCACATTGGCCCATTGATTGATAAGCAATGGTAAATCGCGATAAGATTGAATCCATCCTTTATACGTATTCCAAATGATTGCTTCACTGGTTGGTCTGACCACCAATTCTTCTTCCAACTTTGCTTCTGGATCAACCATTAATTTGCCCTTGTTATTGGGATCGGCCTTTAATCGATAATGGGTAACAACTGCACATTCCTTTGCAAATCCCTCTGCATTCTTTTCTTCGGCCTCAAACAGACTTTTTGGAACAAATAGGGGGAAATAGGCATTCTGGTGACCCGTGTCTTTAAACATTTTGTCTAAAACCCCTTGCATATTTTCCCAAAGTGCATAGCCATATGGCTTGATTACCATACAACCCCTTACAGCACTATAATCGGCTAAACTTCCCTTGATAATTAAGTCGTTATACCATTGGGAATAATCCTGTTCTCTCGAAACTAATTCCTTACCCATAAATTATTGATCATTTTTTTTAATTATTATACTAACAATTGTTAGTTGGCACGTAAATTGCAATATGTTAAACTGAAGCCAACAGCACGCAAATGTATGTAACTTCGACCATCAATTGTTGCTAACCTTAAAGCAAAACCTATGCAAAAAGTACTATTTGTTTCATTGATTGCCGCCAGTTTATTAACTGGATGTAGCTCTGCTTATAAATCAGGTCAAACTCCTGATGATTTGTATTTTTCTCCAGGTAAAGAATTGAGTTCTTCAGAAGTGAGAAAACAAAACAATGACGAAGAAAGGTATCAGCAGAATGTTAGCACAATCGACGATCGCTACTTAAGAATGAAAGTGACCAATAGAAATCAATGGAGTGCCATCGACGATTACAGTTATTGGAATGATATGCGCTATAATTTCTCACCTAGTTATACATATAACGGTTTCAATAATTATTATGGTCATCCTAATTTTAATAATCCTTTGAATGGTTGGGGATATGGTGGCTGGGGCGGTTCTTCTATTGGCTGGACCAATCCTTTGTACACTGTGTTAGTCTATACTAATCCTAAAGTTGTAGCTCCTACTTTTACTTCAGGTACTAATTTAAATGCTTATCGTAATAGATCATATAACAACAATAACAGCGGAAACAAATTCAATGAATGGGCTACTCCTAGCAATTCAGGAAAAAGCTTTGGTAGTTTAGTAAGAAGCGTGATTAGTAGTCCTTCTAATGGAAATGGATCATCTTCAAGCTATGATCGTCCGGCTAGGTCATTCCAAAGTAATGGTACAAGTGCTCCATCTACCAGCAGCTCAGCTGGTGGTAGCAGCGGTGGATTTAAAAGCACAGGAAGCAGTACCAGTAGCGGTAGAGGTGGAAGAGGAAATTAAACCATTTTTTAATCGATTGTAATTATTGATGTGAAAACACCATAAGGAATCTTATTATCTGTCTATGAAAAAAATATTCATTTTAATATTCAGTTGTTGTGTAATAATTGCACAAGCACAAACTCCAGAAGAGGCATTAAGAACAGCCTGGTTTACACAAAACGGAACAGCACGTGTAATGGCTGTTGGAGGTGTGATGGGATCATTAGGAGGAGATATTACCTCAAACCATATCAATCCTGCTGGGCTTGGTTTATTTAAAACACACGAATTGGTTTTATCTCCAGGATTTTTATTCAATAACAATAAATTTAATTACAGAGGTAAAGATTCCAGTGCATCAAAATCGAATTTCGGTTACGGTACTTCAGGAATTATTATTGCAGGAAATACTGGGGGAAGAAGTAAATGGACCAGTACAGCTTTTGCCATTTCTGTAAATCAATTAGCCAATTACAACAACAATATTCAATACGGAGGAAATAATAATTTCAGTTCTTTTTCCGAAAAATATTTAGAAGAATTGGCGAAAGATCGTGCAGATACCAATGCCGCTTTAAGCAATTATATTTTTGGGTCTTCATTGGCTTTTAGAACATATTTAGTAGATACCATTCGTGGACCTGGTGGTGCTTTTACAGGCTATCAAAGTTTAGTACCTATTTCTACAGGTGTTAATCAATTGTACAATGCACAAACAAGAGGTGGATACAATGAAATTGCAATAGGGCTAGCAGGTAATATGAATGATCAGTTATATGTAGGCGGAAGTTTGACGATCCCAATCATTAGTTATTCACGTGATTTATTATATTCAGAAAAAGATGCCACAAATAACACGAACAATAAATTTAGTTTTTTTGAATACAAGGAAACATTTAGTTCAAAAGGGGCTGGTATTGGTGCCAAATTAGGATTGATCTATAAGCCTCAGGAATTTATAAGATTAGGATTAGCCATACATACTCCGCAGTTTTTAACCATGACTGATCGAATCAGGTCTTCGATGACTACCAATACAGAATCTTATGCAGGTTTAAGAACCGAAAGTAGCGACAAATTAAACAGTGGCAATGAAGGTGTAACAAGGTATACACTCACTACTCCCTATCGAATTATTGCCAGTGCCAGTTACGTTTTCAGAGAAGTAAATGACACTCGATTACAAAGAGGTTTTATCAGTGCCGATATAGAATTTGTAAATTATAGAGGTGCCCGTTTTGGAACTGCTAATGAAAATGCGGAGGATGTTACATTACAGAATTATTACAAACAATTGAATGAAACCATCAAAGACACATACAAAGGAAATATTAATGCTAAAATTGGTGGAGAATTAAAATTCAATACCTGGATGTTTCGTTTAGGTGGTGCTTATTATGGAAGCCCTTATGCCGACAATGTTTTGAAAGCAAACAGAGTAATTGCAACTGGTGGTTTAGGCTACAGAAATAAAGGATTCTTTATTGATTTAGCTTACTCACATATTATGAATAAAGATTTTCAATTCCCTTATTTACTGGAAGACAAAGCCAACACTTTTGCCAGACAAACTGGCTATAGAGGAAATGTAATGGTTACTTTCGGATTTAAATTATAATCATACTACCTCCCCTTCCAAATCATAATCATAGGCTTTGGTGATACGTACATTTACAAACTCTCCTATCGGTAGTTTTTTGGCTGAATGAATCACCACTTCATTGTCTACTTCTACACTATCAAATTCTGTTCTTCCTAAATACCTGCCTGCTTCTTTTTTATCGATCAACACTTTAAACACTTGTCCGATCTTAGCTTGATTTTTTTCGTAGCTAATTTCCTGTTGCACTTCCATGATAGATTGCGCACGTTCTGCTTTAATATCTGCCGGAATATTGTCTTCTAGTTCATGAGCAGTAGTATTCTCTTCGTGACTATAACTGAAAATACCCACTCTATCAAAACGATGCTCCTGTAAAAAAGATTTAAGTTCTTCTACATCCTCTTCGGTTTCTCCAGGAAATCCGGCAATCAATGTTGTACGCAAACAAATACCAGGTACTTTTTCGCGAATTTGTTGAATCAACACACCCATTTCTTCACGAGTAATATTCCGATGCATTGCATCGAGCATATTGTTACTTGCATGTTGCAAGGGCATGTCTAAGTATTTACAAATATTATCTCGTTCCTGCATCACATCTAAAATTTCCAACGGAAATTTACTAGGATATGCATAGTGCAATCTTATCCACTCCAGTCCTTTAATATCTGCTAATGCATGCAATAAACGAGGCAGGTCTCTTTTTTTATAAATATCCAGTCCGTAATAAGTTAACTCCTGTGCAATGAGCATGATTTCTTTGACTCCTTTCTTCACCAAAGCTTCTGCTTCTTCTACCAAAGATTCAACCGTTCTGCTAATATGCTTTCCTCTCATGAGGGGTATTGCGCAAAATGAACAAGTTCTATTACATCCTTCGCTGATCTTTAAATATGCATAATGCTTAGGCGTACTTAACATTCTTTCTCCAATCAGCTCGGCTTTATAATCTGCTTCGAACTGTTTTAATATAAGAGGCAATTCTAGTGTTCCAAACCAGGCGTCTACTTCTGGCATTTCTGTTTCCAAGTCTCCGCGATATCTTTCACTAAGGCATCCTGTTACATATACCTTGTCTAATTTACCTCTGCGCTTTAATTCTAACTGATCTAAAATAGTATTGATGCTTTCCTCTTTGGCTTTATCAATAAAACCACAGGTATTTACTACTACTATATTATGGTCTAATTTAGCGTTCTCGTGCACCACTGCAATATCATTTGCAGCGAGTTGGCCGCTTAATACTTCACTATCTACCAAGTTCTTACTGCAACCCAGTGTAATGATGTTTACCTTGTCTTTTTGGAGTGTTTTTGCCTTCATGAATGGGCAAAATTAAGGGATTGACTTTTAATCGCTTCCTGATTATTAAAAATGGAAAAAAGCTATTTCCGATCTAGACCCAAATCTGATGGGCATAATGCTCGTTCCAATACCTTTGGATACATACATTGGAATGGCAGTTTTATACCATCCTTTTGTATACACCCCACTTCCCTTTGGCATATAAGGACGGAAACCTAACAGATTCACCTGGCCTCCATGAGTATGGCCAGACAAGATAAGGTCTGGGCGAATATTCGGATCGAGTTGTTGTATAATTTGATCGGTATATTGAGGGCAATGATTTAAAATAATGTGGTGATCGGTTTTGGCATAAGTCAACAATGCCACTTGAATATCTGGCTTACCTCCAACTAAATCATCTACCCCTGTTATACAAAAAGTTTTTCCTTTCAGCGTGTATTGTTGTGATTGATTAATCAGTAAAGTGCAATTGTACTTTTTATACAATTGACTGAGCTCAACAAAATTTACATTGGACCAATACTCCCAGTTCCCTACAATGGCTGCTTTAGGAATGGACTGTTCTAATAAAGCTAGAAAACTTTCCAGCACTGGTAATTTTTCCGCACGATCAATTGAATCTCCTGTAAAAACAATCAGGTCTGGTGTTGATTGATTCACTTTGATGGCCATTTGTTCGAGCGCATAGCCAACAGATTGAATATGTAAATCGGAAATCTGAACTATTTTAATATTATTCAAATCTGGCTTGGCTGCACCAATATAAAATTCATTGGTTTCTATAAAAAACTGTTCAGCCCAAAACGCATCTATCAAAATAAGTCCTGTTGCAAGGCCAGCTCCTCTTTTAATAAATTTTCTTCTCGACAATTTCATACTATACAAAATGAAAAATGATTACCCTAAGAAATTGATTGATGAGGTAGGGGTATAAAAAGGAAGTATATACTTCATGTTATCGGTCACATTCATGCGCTTCGTTAATATTTCGTGTAAGATGGCTCTGTAATCGGTGGTTACTGCAAGGTCTACCCCATTGTCTAAATTCTCGGTTTTCAATCCCTTCCAGTTGCCATACATTTTTCCGCCCTTTACATTACCGCCCAATGCAAGCATCGCATTTCCAAATCCATGATCGGTGCCATTACTCTTATTCGATTTTACCCTTCTTCCAAATTCGCTCATTACTAAAACAGTAACCCGGTTATGGTATTTATTTACATCATTGTAAAATGCATGCAAATTTTGACTCAAACTTTTTACCAGATCAGGGAAACGATATGCCTGGTATTCGTGTGTATCCCATCCACCATAATCTACAGTAGATACGTGAATGCCAATATCGAGTTTAATTAGCTGTGCTAAATTTTTCATACTCTTCCCAAAATCATCTTCCGTATAATTGGCCGATCCCTCTGGCTTATAAGGAACAGCTTCTCCATTTCCGCGGCGAGGAATTTTTTTCTGCAACATATCAATGGTATAAAATGTTTGCAAAGCCGTTTTACCTAATTGTGATTGATCGTTATATGATTTACGAATTAAATTATTGAAATTGCCATCTGCCTGTAATGCAAAATCATTGATGCCATTAATAGAAACAGCTGTTGGGCTTCCCCATAAAGACAAAGGCATGCTGGAGCCTGCAGCGATCGCACTGAAATTAGATTTATCGGAAATGGAATTTAAATACCTGGCTAACCAACCCTCTGTAATATTTTTTTTAGATTGAATCCCTTTCTCAATCATGTCCTGGGCATCAAAATGACTTCTTGTTCCATTGGTCAATCCACAAGAATGAATAATGGCTAATTGATCGGAATCGTATAATTCTTTGAGATGTGTTGCTGCTGCATGTAATCTAAAATCTACTTCTCCTAAACCATTCTTTAATTTGATTCCTCCATTTTCTCCGCTCTCCGTAACTCTTAATGCAGGCTCCCTATCTGCAAAATAATGCGGGTCATTCACAGGTGCAATTAATTGAAGTCCATCACAACCTCCTCTCAAAAATACCAATACAAAAATTTCATTATTGGGCAAAAAAGAAGGTCGCATAGAAATGCCCGAGATGCCTGTAAGCATCATAGCGGCTGTTGCCGAACTGCACTGTTGTATAAAATCTCTTCTCTGCATATTATCTCACCTGAAAATCGGGTAGCAGCAAAATAGCACTTACCAACCAACTTATTTTTTCATTGCGTAAATTACCTTTTCCATACATATCTCTCTCCGGCTTTCCTCCATCCGCTAAATACACACTTAAATTTTGTAGTGTATCTCCTTCTGGTATATAGCCCAATATTTTCTTTAACCAAAAAGCGGTCACGTCTTTACAAGTTTTTAACTGATCAGGCACTTGACTTGAAGCATCGGCTTTGGCATAATTATGCCAGTAATAATTCATCAAATTGATCGGAAAGTTCCATCTTCTCAATAACATTTCTGCATTGATCCAGTAAGTAGATTGATCGGGATAACCAGTTGGAGTAGGCCAAGCAAATGGCTGTTGCCCCATTTGCAGTAACACCCACATCAAATTGTCATTGGGCGTAACATCTGCATTCACGGCTCTAAAAGAAGAGATAGCCAATTCTAATGGTCTTTTAATTTTATCGCCCCAGGTTAACCTGCACTCTTCCGATAATGCAATTACACTGACCACCCTTGCGATCTGATCGGGCTTATTAACCGACATCATCCATTCTCTTGCGGCTAATTCAATAATTGCCTCACTGGGTTTATCAGAAATGATTCTTGTACATAATTTTCTGCAGATATATTTTGCAGTGCCAGGATGACTGGCTAAAATATCCAATACTTTTTTACCATCGCTCATTGGAGGTTGATTGGGATTAAACTCCACACCCAATACCCTTTTCTGGTAATTATCATGCCATTGTTCAAAATAATGGAACTCCCCAGTATTGGCAAATTTTCCGCCCTTCCAATCGTCGGCTCCATCGGCGATGGTCCATCCCGTGAAGGCCCTTGCTGCTTCATACACATCTTCGTCTATATATCCTGTAGGCTTTCCTTCAATAGCACCTGGCACTTCTCTCCATCGGTTGTATAAATGATTAAGGTAATGTTCCGCACCAAGTGTATGCAATTCAAATAATTCCCTGGCATAATTTTCATTGGCCGGACTGGCTTTACTACTGGCATTGTCCAAATAGCATTGCATGGCCACACTTTTGGCTACCCCTTCGAGCATTGTCCGAAAATTGCCCAATGCATTTCTTCGAATCACTTCTCTATCGTAGATAGGAAATGTAACAGCCACCCGATCGTCTATATTGACTGATACATTAAAATGGTTATGCCAAAAATCTACGAGTAATTCTCTTAGCTGCCATTTACTATAGACTGCCCTGATAATGGTTGCACCAAATACTTGCTTGGCAGGATATATTTTTTCCTGGTAATTCACCGAATTTTGATTCAATGGCCATAGTCGTTCTAGGGGCGCATTGATCAATTCATAATACCTGTTTTCCTTAATTATTTTCTTTGAACCATCTGCATTAAATGTCTCATATTCAATTGGATAAGAGCATTCTTTTAATTTTTTATTGAGGACATCATCGGCAGCATCATCTGGCTTTAATTGCTCTTCTACATATCCTTTTAAGCCCAAGGTCTTGAATCTTTCCAAAGCCCATTCGCTAGGACCAAAACCCAATTTATTCAACATTAAATAGTCTAATGGTGGCGGGTTAATACGATTGAAAATAAGCGAATTAGGCATATCCCTATAGGAAAATTGGTTTTGTAAAGCTATAACGATTTTAAATTCGGGTAAGTATGTACAATAGCAAACTTACTGCTCCGCTATAGCAAGTTAATTGTTTAGGAATATGCTGTACCGTATTTAAGGGCAGTTTTTAGAAAATTATTTCTGCACTTCGCTCGTAAAATGAAATTGAATGTCGGGATTATTGGTAATTTCAGTATTGAGAAACCATTCACTTTGGGCTAAATAAACGGGTTGCTCATCTTTATCCAAGGCCGCATTGGCTTGTTTGAATCGAAGAAACTCTTCCAGCTTTTTGGGATCCTTACTGGTTAACCAACAGGCTTTGAAAAATGGCAATGTTCTAAATTCACATGCTGCTCCATATTCCTGTAATAATCTATATTGAATCACTTCGAACTGTAATTCTCCTACACAACCAATGATCTTTTTATTGCCCCCAAACTGGGTAAAAAGCTGGGCTACACCCTCGTCTGTTAGCTGACTAATTCCCTTTTCTAACTGCTTGGTTTTCATAGGATCTTTATTCACTAACTCTTTAAAAATTTCAGGTGAAAAAGTAGGTATTCCGGAGAAATAAAAATTTTCTCCTTCCGTCATTGTATCACCAATTTTAAAGTTCCCCGTATCAAATAATCCTACCACATCTCCGGCATATGCATCTTCTACCACTTCCTTAGATCTGGCCATAAAACTGTATGGATTGCTAAAGCGCATGTCTTTATCTAATCGCACATGATGAAAATATTTATTCCTTTCGAATCGGCCACTGCATACCCTCATAAATGCAATCCGGTCTCTATGCTTAGGATCGAGGTTGGCATGAATCTTAAAAATGAATCCGCTAAATCGATCTTCTCCTACTTCCACAGTTCTGGTAGTGGTTTCTCTGGAACGAGGCACTGGAGCAATACGAATAAAGGAATCCAACATTTCTTTCACCCCAAAATTGTTTACTGCCGAGCCAAAGAACACAGGAGCTATTTTCCCTTGTAAATAATCTTGAGGATCCAAAGCCCCATATACCCCATCGATCAATTCAATGTCTTCTCTTAATTGTGCTGCATCTCTTTCACCTACTTTTTCATCCAAAACCGAATCATTCAAATCATTGATGGCCACCGTATCTTCTTCCGTTGCTTTAGTGCTTGCCAAAAACAAACGAAGACTCTTTGCATCTAAATTATAAACTCCCTTAAATTCTTTACCGCTATTGATCGGCCATGTCATAGGATGAAGCGAGATACCCAATTCCTTTTCAATTTCTTCTAATAGATCAAATCGATTCTTTCCGTCCCGATCCATTTTATTGATGAATACAATTACCGGCGTATCACGCATTCTGCAGACTTCCATCAATCTTCTGGTCTGAGCCTCTACTCCATTCACACTATCAATTACTAGGATCACACTATCAACAGCTGTAAGGGTTCTATACGTATCTTCTGCAAAGTCTTTGTGACCGGGCGTATCCAATAAATTAATTAAGGTATTGGCATATTCAAAAGTCATTACTGAAGTAGCCACCGAAATTCCACGCTGACGCTCAATTTCCATGAAATCACTGGTAGCCCCTTTCTTGATCTTATTACTCTTTACAGCACCTGCCACTTGAATAGCACCTCCAAACAAAAGGAGCTTTTCCGTTAAAGTAGTTTTACCGGCATCTGGGTGAGAGATAATAGCGAAGGTCTTACGTCGATTGATTTCTTTTTCGTACTTCAATTGGAAAGATTTTAATAAAAAAGCGCCTCAAATGGATATTTGAGGCGCGAAGGTAAAACAATAATTATTTAATTAAGACTTCGAAAGTCTACTGGCACCAACTTACTCACCCCAGGTTCCTGCATGGTAACCCCGTAAATTACATCTACAGCTCCCATAGTTTGTTTATTATGTGTAACAATAATGAACTGAGAGTTATCACTGAATTTTTTGATCATTTGAGTAAACTTGCCCACATTGGCATCATCCAAAGGTGCATCTACCTCATCTAAAATACAGAATGGTGCAGGTTTAATTAAATAAATGGCAAATAATAGCGCAGTTGCCGTTAAGGTTTTTTCTCCTCCACTCAGCTGAGTAATAGATGATGGACGCTTACCCTTCGGCTTGGCCACAATCTCAATGCCTGTTTCCGCTAAGTTTTCCGGATTCACCAAAATCATATCTGCAGTGTCTTCTTCCGTAAACAATGCTTTGAATACTTTCTGGAAGTTTTCTCTTACTTTATTGAATGTTTCTAAGAATTGCTGATTGGCAGTTGCTTCTACTTCTAAAATGGTTTGCAACAAACTTTCTTTAGCAGTAACCAGATCATTTTTTTGTTCCAGAATAAACTCATAGCGCTTCTTCATTTCAGTATACGCTTCAATGGCGGTTGGGTTCACTTCACCCATATTCTCCAAACGCTTGCGCATTCTATCAGAAGCTGCTTGCAATTCTTCCAATGGTGTATCAGATGTTCTTTCCTGATCGATGATCTCATCCAACTCAATTTTAAACTCTACGCTTAATCTTTCTTTCATTCCAGCCAACTGCAACTTCAATTCATTGAGCTTGTCTTTGATCTCATTGAACAAATGTTCGATCATTTCCTTGCTCTTCACTTTCAAACGAAGCGCACTTTCCTTTTCCTGTAATGCATTACGGAAATTATAATAAGCCTGATCTGCTTCATTCAATTTAATTTCTTCTTCTTCTTTAGAACGCAACAATTCTACCAGCAATAAATCCACTTCTTTCAATGCCTCATTTCCTTCTACAATATCCGCTTCTGCTTCTGCTAATTGAGCAGTATTGGATTTGATCTGATCATGCAGATCATTCAATTGATTTTCTTTGAACAATAATTCCTGTTTCAACGCAGTGATCTTACTCTGCTGACGTGTCAATTGAAGATTGGTTTCGTTGAACTGACCTGAAGCAAAATGATAAGCCTGTTCCGAAGACTGGTAATCTTGTTCTACATTCTTCATTTCTTCGGAAGTAGCCACTAATTGATCATTTAATTGAATCAATTGTTCTCTGGTTTCGGCAATACTATCTTGTTCCTCTTGCAAACGATTATTGATATCCGCCAATCTTTGCTCTCCATTTTGTTGAGCCGCAAGCAAGTTTTCAATTCTGTTTTTAGCAGCAAAAACCTGATTGGTCAGTTGGATGATTTCCTGTTCTGTTTGTTTGATGATATTTTCTTTCAATTGATCATTGAAAGCAATTACTTCGTTGTGCTTGAATTGAATATCGGACTTCAACAAGTTAACCACTGATTCCTGATCAATGATCTCCTCATGCAGCTTTTCTAAATTCTTTGCACGTCCAATTTTCTTTCCTTCAAATAATCCAATGCTTCCGCCAGTTAAAGTGTATTTACCTTTAACATACTTACCTGTTTTTTCCAGCACTATCGCTCCATTGCTATTATTCAAAACAGCTTCGTTCTCTGCGATATAAACATTGCCTAATAAATATTCGGCTAATTTTCGGTACTGATCATCTACCTCAATAACATCGAGCGCTTTGAATGTATTATTAGGTTGATGGCTATCTAATCTAAACTCAGCAAACTGATCTAATAAGAAGAAATTGGCTTTTCCTTTTTGATTGTTATCTAATAAATGAACCGCCTGTAATCCTTCGGTTAGATTATTGACAACATAATAGTTTAGGTAAGGCTCTAACACGTTTTCTACTGCAGTTCTAAATTCTTCTTTTACATAAATGATATCGGAAAGAATTGGTGCTGTATGATTCCATTCTTTGTTTTGATGTAAAAACTTGATGCTTTCCGGATAACCCTCCATTGAATCGATCAAACTCTTCAATAAATTGTATTCGTTTCTTTTGGCATCTAATTTTCTATTTTCATCGGCCAGCTCACCTCTTAATACTTCTAATTGCGCCTGGGTTTCGAAAATCTGGTCCTTTGTTTTTTCGTGCTGTTCTTGTAATTGACTTAAATCGGTTCTTTTTTCTTCCAATGCAGCTTCCTTATCATTGCTTTCAATTTGCAATTGCTGCAATTGGTGATTGCGATTTTCCTTCTCTTCAGTCAATTGCAATTGTGCACGTTGTAAATTCTGTATAGAAGTATCTGCAACGGCTACTTTCTTTTCTGCATCAAACTGATTGCGCTGGTATTGCTGGTAAAGATTACGAACTGCATCAACACCTGCTCTTTTCTCATCAAATACCCTTCTTTTATCTGTAACTTCAAACTGAGCAGACTCCACTCTTTCCTGCAATGCAATTAAATTGGATTCTTCCTCTCCTACCTGCAATTGAGAATATTCAATTGAATCTCCAATGGTTTTTAATTGTCCTTCTGCTTTTTCTAAAAAATCTTTAAGATTGGTTTCTTTTTCTTTGAGGTATTGCAATTTTTGAGACGCTAAGTTTTTCTCGTTTTCCTTAGTACGCAAATTTTGCTGCAATTCATTAAAACCATGCTGCATACTTTGCAAAGCTCTTTCCTGGGTAATAAAGGAAACTTTCTCCTCTTCAATTGCCGCTTCATCAGTTGCAATTTCGGCTTCCAGTTGCATTTTTTTATCCGACTCAGTTTCCTGTTGCTCCGTTAGAGATTTATAAGATATATTAAATCCTTCTAAAGCCGCTTTTGCTAATTCTACAGCTACTTCTTTGTATTCCTTTTTGATCTCAAAGAATTTCTCTGCCTTTCTAGCCTGGCTTTCAACTGTTTTTAACTGATTATTGATTTCGAACAATAAATCTTCGATACGTGCCAGGTCTTGTTCGGTAGCATCTAATTTATTTTTGGCCTCTCTTTTTCTGGTTTTATAAATGGTAATACCTGCAGCCTGCTCCAACATTCTTCTTCTGCTATTCTCCTTATCCTTGATGATATCATCAACCATCCCTAATTCGATGATCGCATAACTATCGGTACTCACCCCTGTATCCATAAACAAATTATGGATATCCTTTAAACGGCAGCTCACATCATTCAAACGATATTCACTCTCACCGTTTTTATAAAACCTTCTGGTTACTGTGACCGTGTTAAACTCGGTCGGCAATAAATTCTTGGTGTTCTCAAAAGTTAAACTCACTTCTGCCAACCCACTCGCACTTCTGGTTTTACTTCCGTTAAAAACCAATGCCTCTAAATTTTCACTTCTTAATGCAGAAATTTTTTGTTCCCCAATTACCCATCGAATACTATCAATGATATTGCTTTTCCCACATCCGTTTGGTCCGATGATACCGGTTATACCTTCATCAAAGCTTACTACTGTTTTATCAGCAAAGCTCTTAAACCCTTTGATTTCTAATGACTTTAATCTCACTTTTTCGGTATTTAATACTCGCGAACATAAGTCAAAAACAACAGAATCAATTGAACAAAAAATGCACTGTGCATAACAGGTGAAGAAGAATATTGGTTAAGAGGAAGGATCTTGATTTTTTTATTTGAAATAATGAATTTAAAATATTGTAAATCAATTATTTAATTGTATTTATATTAATTAAAAGTTGAATCGATTAAAGCCATTAAAACGGAGGTTCTTTGAAAGGATCAATTCAATATGGTTTTGTATTTTGATGCTATATTTGGCCGAGCGTACAGACTTATTCAAGCTCACCCCTTCACCTTTAAAAGCAATTGCATAATTGGCAGCAACCCAAATCATATTTACGGTTACGAATGACTTGAACTTCGATCAGCGAATGCAAAGAATTGCCAGCTGCCTTTCTAACAATGGGTACCAAGTTCGGCTTGTTGGAGTGAAAAGAAGCCATTCCTTACCCTTTGCGTCTTCCCTATTTTCGCATGATCGACTGCCTTGCTTTTTTTTAAAAGGACCAGCATTTTATATAGAATACAATATTCGGCTTTTTGTGTTTTTGCTCTTTGCCAAGGCAGATATTATTTGCGCAATTGACCTAGATACCATTCTTCCTTGCCTTCTAGTTTCGGCACTGCGTAATAAAAAAAGAGTATACGATGCGCATGAATTCTTTACAGAACAAAAGGAAATCATTAGCAGACCAGCTATACAATCTATATGGAAAAAAATAGAACAGTTCAGTATCCCTTATTTTAAAAATGGGTATACTGTAAATAATCATTTAGCCACTCTTTTTAAGGAGCAATACGGCGTTCAATATGAAATTATCCGAAATATTCCTTTTAGTTATACTTTAGAAATAATTGAAAATCAAACTAATAGAAAATTTATTTTATACCAAGGTGCTGTAAACGAAGGAAGGTGCTTTGAACAACTAATTCCTGCAATGAAATGGGTAAATGCCCAATTGGTGATTGCGGGTGATGGTAATTTTATGGCCCAAACCAAGAAACTCATTGAATTTTATAAATTGGAAGGTAAGATTACCCTATTGGGATTAGTAGAACCACAAGCACTCAGAAAACTTACCCAACAAGCATTTATAGGAATAACCCTATTTGAACCCAATGGAATTAACCAATATTACTCCTTGGCCAATCGATTTTTCGACTATATGATGGCGGGGATTCCCCAGATTTGTGTAAACTATCCTTTGTACAAAGAAATCAACGATTTGCATGCTTTTGCCTACCTTATACCTGATACCCATCCACTTACCATTGGGGATGCACTGAACAAATTACTAGAAGACGATGTTCTATATGCAAGTTTAAAGGAAAAATGCCTTAAAGCTCGTAATACCCTTCATTGGGACAATGAATCAAAAAAATTAGTCGAATTCTATAGCAAGCTCTGAAAATTGGAAAAACACCTTCACATTATCGCTTTTGATGTACCCTATCCTGCTAATTATGGAGGTGCTATTGATGTTTTCTATAAACTCCCGGCATTTCAAGCTCAGGGAATCAAAATTCATTTACACTGCTTCGATTATGGTAGAGGCGAACAACCCATTTTGAATCAATATTGTGAAACCGTTCAATATTATCATCGAACTCAAGGTCATAAAGGATTTTCGGGAAAGCTCCCTTATATTGTTTCCAGCAGAATTAATGAAGAATTATTCCTCAACTTATTGAAAGACGATTTTCCCATTTTCATGGAAGGTGTTCATTGTACTTACCTTTTACAAGACCCAAGATTCAAGCAACGTAAATGCTTTGTTCGTTTACACAATATTGAATATTTGTATTATCAGGATTTATACAAGAACAGCACTCATCCTTTGAGGAAATTGTATTATTGGAATGAATCGAGAATGCTCAAATTGTACGAAAAGAATATTTCACAAAAAGCCACATTTTGGGGAGTAAAAGAGTCGGACAATGATGTATTTAGAAATGAGTTTGGTTGTACCAATATCGAAGAACTTCAACTCTATTTACCAGATTGGAAAGTTCAATGCCTGGAAGGAATGGGTTCTTATTGTTTTTATCATGGAGACCTTAGTGTGGATGTTAATGAAAAAGCAGTGATCTGGCTTTTAAAAGAAGTACTTAGTCAATTAAAGATTCCTATTGTAATTGCAGGTAAAAATCCATCCAAAAAATTAAAAGAATTGGCTTACTCCAACGATTATTCTTGTTTGGTTGAAAACCCTTCTGAAAAAGAATTGCAAGACATGATTGCCAAAGCGCATATTCATTTATTGCCTTCATTTATAGAAACAGGAATGAAAGTAAAATTGCTCAACACTTTGTATAATGGTAGGCATATTGTGGTGAATGAAGCAACTGTTGCCAATACCGGATTAGAAGCTGCCTGCCATATTGCAGGTTCGGCAAATGCTTTTGCAGAAATAATCGCTCAATTATTTCATCAACCATTTACAGAAGAAGAAATAAAACTTCGAAAAGCCTTATTAGAGAAAAGATTCAGTAACGAAAAAAATGCCATCAAACAGGTGGGATGGATTTTTGGGGATTGATTATTAGTTATTGGAATTACTATCGATGACTCTTCCTCCTTCTGTTTTCAACATCCTATTGGGGTATCGATTGATCACAATAAAATCATGGGTAGCCATTACAACAGTACTGCCATAATCTTTGGCAATTTGAATCAATAATTGCATGATTTCGTCGCTGGTTTCTGGATCTAAATTTCCGGTTGGTTCATCGGCCAGTATTAGCTTCGGAGAATTCAATAAAGCCCTTGCAATATCAACCCTTTGTTGCTCTCCACCACTCATTTCATAAGGCATTTTAAATCCTTTGCCTTTTAAGCCTACTTTTTCTAAAACATCATTGATTTTTTCTTCAATCAATCGTTCATCTTTCCATCCTGTTGCTTGTAAAACAAATTTTAAATTCTCATGAACATTCCGATCGGTGAGTAATTGAAAATCCTGAAATACTACACCTAAATTTCTTCTTAAAAAAGGCACTTTCTTCCAATCCATCTGCCTTAGATCGAATCCTACGACAGAAGCAATCCCTTCCGTTAAAGTAAGCTCACCATAAAGGGTTTTCAGTAAACTACTCTTGCCAGTTCCTGTTTTTCCAACTAGGTAAACAAATTCGCCTTTGTTGATTTCAAAATTGACGTCTTGTAATATCAAGCTATTGCCCTGATATATATTTACATTTTTCAACGAAATGACCGATTCTGGCATGACTTTTATTTAATTGATGGTTCAACAAATATACGATTTGGAACCGCTATAAATTTTGTTAATATTCATACACTACTTCCCCAAATTGGCCTTTGAGTAGTAATGTGGATTGATTGTTTATCGGCGCTTCTACTCTTCCTACAATCTGCGCTTCAATTCCAAAACTCGCTGCTGTTTGAATCATTTTTGCAGCAGACAATGCATCGGTAAAAATCTCCAGCCGATGCCCCATATTAAATACCTGGTACATCTCTTTCCAGTCTGAACCGGAGTTTTCTTGGATCAATTTAAACACTGGAGGAGGTTCAAATAAATGATCTTTAATGATCGATAATTTACTTGGCAGGTATTTCATGCATTTTGTTTGACCACCACCACTGCAATGAATAATTCCATCAATAGAATCAAATTGTTCTTCAACTATCTTTTTTAATAAAGGAGCATAGGTTCTTGTAGGAGAAAGCAATAATTTACCTACCTGCATTGATTGACCATCAACAGTAATAGTATCAGTCATTTTATTCTTCCCGATATACACCACTTCATCATTTAACGCAGGCTCAAATGTCTCTGGGTATTGAATTGCATAGTGTTTGTCTAAAACATCATGACGTGCACTGGTTAATCCATTACTTCCTAAACCACTATTGTATTCTTGTTCATAATTGGCTTTCCC
This sequence comes from Sediminibacterium sp., assembly GCA_040403975.1. Lineage (GTDB taxonomy): Bacteria > Bacteroidota > Bacteroidia > Chitinophagales > Chitinophagaceae > Sediminibacterium. The sequence continues at coordinate 87,056 of JBBAJS010000007.1, read as the reverse complement.
AGCACTCGAAAATCCTACAATTACATTGCCTGCTTTTATTTTTTCGTTCGTGATCAATTTTGCTTTTGGCCATCTTGCTGTCATGGTTCCATTGACTGCAATGGTTCTCACAACATCTCCAACATCCGCCGTTTCTCCGCCTAAATAATGAATATGTACTCCATACTCTTTTAAGGTATCAAAGAAGGATTGAGTGCCATTGATCACTGCTTCCAGCACAGCACCATTGATGACTGTTTTATTTCTATCGATGGTAGAAGAAAATAATAAATTGTCGGTAATACCAATACATAATAGATCATCCAAATTCATGGCTACTGCATCCTGCGCAATGCCTTTCCAAACATCAATATCCCCTGTTTCTTTCCAAAATAAATAAGCTAAAATGCTTTTGGTTCCTGCCCCATCGGCATGCATGATATTTACGAAAGCTTCGTCCCCGCATAAAAAATCCGGGTAAATTTTACAGAATGCATGTGGAAACAATCCTTGGTCTAGCTTTTGAATGGCTGCATGTACTTCTTCTTTTTGGGCAGATACTCCGCGCTTTGCGTATAATGACATGAATAATTGATTCGTTTTGAATGGCAAATGTACAGAATACTGCGAAAGCTAACTAGCGATACTTCATGGCTTAGATCAGTTTCCTTAACTTCGCGCCTTACTATGAAGGTACATCATGAACTTGTGGGGGCATTGCCCGAATTTCGCAATGCTGTAGTAACTATTGGCACATTTGATGGCGTGCATAAAGGTCACCAGCAAATTATTGCTCAATTAAAAGAAGAAGCACAAAAAATTGATGGAGAAACGGTAATCATTACTTTTAATCCACATCCAAGGAAAATTATTTCTTCAGTTCCTGGTGATATCAAATTATTAACTACCCTTTCCGAAAAAATAAGTTTGCTTGATCAGTCTGGGGTGGATCATTTAGTGGTCATCCCTTTCGACCATGCATTTGCCAACCAATCAGCTGAATCTTATATCAAGGATTTTTTATACCATTATTTTAAACCAAAAACGGTTATCATCGGTTACGATCATCGATTTGGAAAAGGAAGAGTGGGTGATTATCATTTACTGGAAAAATATGGTGCTGATCTGGGTTTTAATGTTAAAGAGATTTCTGAAGAACTACTCCATGAGATTACCATTAGCTCTACAAGAATCAGGCAATCAATACTTCAAACAGCAATAGAAACGGCCAATCAATTATTGGGTTATCCTTATTTTTTTAAGGGTGTTGTTATAGAAGGAAATAAATTAGGAAGAACCATTGGCTATCCTACAGCCAATTTACATATTGCGAGTGAAGAAAAATTAATACCAGGCAATGGCGTGTATGCTGTTGAAATTATTTTCTCTTCAACCTTAAGTGCAGATAGCACTTTCAGCAAAAAGAAAGGCATGATGAATATAGGCATAAGGCCTACCATCGACGGAAAGAAAAGAGTGATTGAAGTGAATATTTTCGATTTTGATCAAGACATATATGGTCAAACTATTGAAATTGCTATGCTCCATTATCTTAGAGGGGAAGTTAAATTCAATGGAATGGATGAATTAAAAGATCAATTACACAAAGATAAATTGCAGGCAATTGAATTGATGTCTTAATTAATTCATTATTTTAACGACCATTTCTTTCAGTAATCCTGCATCGGAGCTTCCGCCATTGTGCACACCTACGCTACGCAAATTATACTGGTGCAATAACAATAATACTTTTTCAACTCCGGCAAAGTCGTATTTACGCGCAGCAGATAAATAATCTTTTACAAAAAATGGACTCACACCAAGTACAGCAGCAGCAGATTTATCATCTACCACTTCGGTACCTTTTAAAATATAGAGCTTACTAAAAAAATTATAGACGGATGGCAATATTAGTTGAATGGGACCTGCTTTAGGATTGGATTCAAAATATTGAATGATTCGAATACTTTTCGGTAAATCTTTCTGAGCAATAGCTGCTTGTAATTCAAAAACATTAAACTCTTTACTTACCCCTATATAATTCTCTACATCGTCTTCGCTAATTGATTTTTTCCCTGCCAGGTTAAGTGTTAATTTTTCAATCTCATTCTCTATTCTGCTAAGATCATTTCCAATATGATCTACTAACATATGCAATGCTTTTGGACTGATGGAGAGTCCTTTATTTTTCACCATATTGCCTGCCCATTCCGGCAATTGATTATCATATAATTTCTTAGTAGAGTATACCTCTATTAATTTAGAATCCTTTAACTTTTTCCCTAATCCCCTTCTACCGTCTACTTTCTTTTCTTTATGACTCACCACAAAAACAGTTGAAGACAAAGGGTTTTCTACATAGCTTTCTAATTTTTCAATTTCGCGCATTTGCTGGGCTTCTTTTAATAGCACCACCTGCCTTTCAGCAAACATGGGATAACGTCTGCATGCATTTACTACAGCCGCCCAATCTGCATCCTTACCATAGAAAACGCTTAAATTAAAACCCTGTTCTGCCTCAGAAATGATTTTATTTTCTGCATATTCCATCAACACATCTATAAAATAGGATTCTTCGCCTTCCAGCCAATAAACAGGTTTGAAATTTCCTTTTTTCCAATCTTGCAGTATTTTTTCAACAGACATGCTGCAAAGATGAATGAAAAATTTGTTTTGGCATGGTTTTGGTCTATATACATTTTACAGAAAAAATGCGTTTAATTAAAAATGACTAGTATGAACAACCCAACAAGCAATACAGGATTAAATCAACCTGTATTTAACCAACCTAAGGATAATAGAAAATTGATATATGGCGTTTTGATTGCCGCTTTGCTCCTAACCTGGGGGTATATCTTTTATGATAAAAGTAAAACCAATGAGAAAGTAGCGCAGTTAGAAACTAAAATCACGAATGTAGATAGTGCCCGGATAGCCATTCAAGCAGAATTTACCAGCGTTTCGGCTAAGGCAGATTCATTAACCAATCAGAATTTACAATTACAAGGAGACCTGGCCGATAAAAATTCAGCCATACAACAATTGAAACAGGATATTGGTGGGATTCTTAAAAAGAAGAATGCTACGGCTGCCGAACTAAGTTCTGCAAAGCAAAAAATTGGTGAATTGAATGGTAAAATAGATGGATTATTTGCAGAAATAGAAAAATTAAAAGGCGAAAATCTGCAATTAAATAATGCCAATCAACAACTGAATACCGAAAAAACTCAATTGACTACTGAAAAACAGGGCTTGGAAGAAAATTTAAATACTACCAAAGTAGAGAAAAAACAATTAGAAGAAAAAGTGGATGTGGCTTCTACTTTACATGCATCTAATATTGCAATAACCGCAATAAAGGTAAAGGGTCCGGGTAAGGAAAGTGAAACCAATACAGCAAAAAGAGCCGACCTCATCAGAATTTCTTTTAATATAGATGAGAATAGGGTTACTCCTTCTGGTACCAAAGACATTTATGTGGTTGTAACAGGTGCTGATGGTAAAATCATTACGGAAGGTGCTAATTTTAATACCAGGGATGAAGGTACAAAAGCATATACCAGTAAAGTTTCTGTAAACTATGAACAAAACAGAATCATTCCGGTTAGTTTTGATTGGAAACAAGCAGACCGCTATAAAGAAGGTGATTACAAAATTGAAATCTACAATAATGGATTTAAAATTGGCCAAGGGGTAAAAACCCTTAAAAAAGGCGGCCTCTTTAATTAATTCAATAAAATATCAATAATAAGCAGCTCCTTCGGGGGCTGTTTTAATTTCAGCACAATGGCCTATTTTAGCCAAATGATTGGGCATTTATTCAATTGGAAAACGATATTATTCATCATTGCAATTTTCATTGTTAGCGGCACGATTGTATATTCTCAATATGTTGCTAAACAGATCGCTATTGAAGAACGAAAAAATGTAGAAGCCTGGGTGGAAGCAGAAAGAACCATTTTAAATTCTGATAATATTTCCAATATCAATCTAGCTTCAAAAATTTCCAGCGAGAATAAAGAAATACCCATTATTGAAACGGATGAAAAAAATAATCCTACGGGCAATTTCATCAATCTTGATTCAGCCACTATACAATCAGATAGCACTTATTTAAAAAAGAAATTAGCTGAGTTTATTGCTTACAATAAAGAGCCCATTATTTTGGTGCTCAACCAAAATCCGTACACCATCAATAAATATTATTATGGAGAAAGTAAATTATTGAAAGAAGTTAAATGGTATCCATTTGTGCAATTACTGGTAGTTGCTTTATTTGTTTTAATTGCTTTTTTTGCTTTACAAACACAATATAAAAGTTCTCAAAATCAATTATGGGCTTCTATGGCCAAAGAAACTGCCCATCAATTGGGAACACCTGTTTCGAGTTTAGAAGGTTGGCTGGAGATTTTAAAAGAGAAAAAAGAAATGGCTACAATTGTTCCAGAAATTGCAAAAGACATTGATCGTCTTCAACTCATCACCGATCGATTTGGAAAAATTGGAAGTACTCCAAGCCTGCATCCTCAACCTCCAGTTGAAAGAGTATTACAGGTGGTCAATTACATGAAAAAAAGAAGCTCTGAACAAATTGTATTTACGGTAGATCATGATCATTTAGAGCAGCTGCAAATCAACTTATCTCCTACTTTGTTCGAATGGGTTTTTGAAAATTTAATCAAGAATGCTTTAGATGCCATGGATGGTCAAGGCGCTATACATATTAACTTTAAGAGGCAAGAAAATGATTTGGTAATTTTGGTAACCGATACCGGAAAAGGTATTCCATCCAATCAATTCAAACATGTATTTAAAGCAGGCTATACTACCAAGAAACGTGGCTGGGGTATTGGACTTTCTTTGAGCAAAAGAATTATAGAACAATACCACAATGGAAAATTGTTTGTTAAATGGAGTGATCCATCTAAGGGAACTTGTTTTTGTATTATTCTTCCGATTCCATCAAGCCAAGATCAGGCATAGCTCTATTGCCAAATCGATGCATTAACGACAATAATTGATGAACTGAATGCGCACTTGCCGTTTCAGTATACAAATTGGCTTCTGAGCATAATTGTAATAATTCAAATTCTGCTTTCGACTTTTTAACGGCTAGTCCTTGATGGTTTAAATCGCGAATACATTTATTCATCTTCGCTAATTTCTCATCCGATAAATGATCAAATGCATGCTCCTGCATTAGCTGCCCAGCTGCATTTACCAATAGGTGGTGATTTTCTGTTTTCATGTGTAGGTTTTAATTCATGCAATCAACAACTGTACCATGATTGAAATGTTACCATTATGTAAACAAATTGTTACCACAAAAAAAAGTGGATAACCCGTGAGTAAACTCACGGGTTGCTTATTTGTTAAGACTGCCGCTTAACAGAACCACCACTGCTTATATTGATATCTCGAATTGAAGCGTTCCCTTTGTATTTTATATAACCACCACTGCTTGCTTCTGCTGATAGTTCTTTATCTACGTTTACTTGCACGCCAGCTCCGCTACTCACTTCTGCTTTACAATTGATTACTGAAAAATCATTCCCTCTAAAACTTGAACCACTGCTCGCATCTACATCTAAATAATCGGCTTTCCCAGATAATTGCATTTGTGCACCACTGCTTGCTCTGGCAGTTAATTTAGTTAATGACAAACCAGTTCCTTTTAACATCGCACCGCTCGATACAATCAATTTATCTAGATCGATATAAGAAACATATACCCTCACAGACCAGTTTTTCCATGTATTCCAAAACTTCCATTCAACATCTCTTGAAATTCTCAAAATACCATTAGATATAGTTGTTTTAACTTGATCGCGGTAACTTAAATCGCCCACAGAAACCACCAACTCTTCTTTATCACCTTTTGTAAGAATTACTTCTATACCCGATGAAACATCGATACCATGAAATGATCCGATTGAACGTTTTTGTGCATTGGATTCATTTACTTCTGTTTGTGCATAGGTGTTTACAATTGTAAAAACAATTGCCATTAGTAACATTATTCTCTTTTTCATTCGTTTATTTTTAATTGAAACGGACGAAGAAAAAGAAAGTTACAATTGGGGTAAATTATCGAAGAACAATGGCCCCCAATGCAGGAAGATGTACTTTGATCTTATAACATTTAGAAGGTTTATCTACTAATTCACTGCTAATTGAAGGATTGAAAACATCTCCGGTTCCCCAAAATTCTTTTGCATCACTATTGAAAATTTCGGTCCATTTTCCTTTTCCATGAACATAAATTTCCCAATCATGTCGAACAACAGGGGTAACATTTAAAATGATCAAAACATCATTTTTTTCTTTCTTTCCCTTTCTTTTATATACCAACACAGCGTCTGATCTATGATTAAGATCTACCCATTCAAAACCACCTGGCTCAAATTGATTTTCGTATAGAGCAGGTTCAGAACGATATAATTCATTGAGTTTTTGAACGCAATATTTCATTCCTCCATGACTGGTAAATTCCAATAATTCCCATTGTAATTCAGACTTATAATTCCATTCGCTGGTAGCACCAAATTCATCTCCCATGAACAATAATTTTGCCCCTGGATGGGTGAACATATAGGTATACAAAATTCTTAGGTTGGCAAATTTCTGCCATTCATCTCCTGGCATTTTATACAACATGGGGCTTTTGCCATGTACCACTTCATCGTGGCTCAAAGGCAACATGAAATTTTCGTCGTAGAAATACATCATGCTAAACGAAAACTTGTCTTGATGGAATTGCCTGAATATCGGATCTAATTTAAAATAATCCAACGTATCGTGCATCCAACCCATCATCCACTTCATACCGAACCCTAATCCATCTTCGAATGTAGGTTTGCTGATCTTTGGCCAATCGGTTGCTTCTTCTGCAATGGTTTGAATATCTGGAAAGTCGCGATACAATGTTTCATTTAGATCTTTAATGAATGCGATCGCTTCGATATTGCCATTGCCCCCATATTCATTTGGTTCCCACTGTCCTTGATTTCTGCTATAGTCTAATCTAAGCATAGAGCTTACAGCGTCAACTCTAATGCCATCGGTATGAAATTGATCGCACCAAAATCTTGCACTACTGATCAAGAATGATTTTACTTCCCCTCTTTTATAATTAAAAATATACGAATTCCAATCGGGATGATAGCCTTTGCGCATGTCGGCATATTCATAGGTATGTGTTCCATCAAACATAAATAAACCATGTGCATCATATGGAAAATGTGATGGTACCCAATCGAGTATTACACCAATACCTGCTAGATGAAATGCATCTACCAGGCCTGCATAGTCTTGTGGTGAACCAAAACGTGAAGTGGGTGCAAAATAACCCGTTCCCTGATAGCCCCAGCTTCCATCAAAAGGATGTTCCATTACTGGCATAAATTCTACATGGGTGAATCCCATTTCTTTTACATAAGGGACCAATCGTTCTGCTATTTGTGCATAGGTATTATAGGATTCTTCATCGTTTTTATCCGGGCGCATCCAACTGGCCAGATGCACTTCATATACTGAATAAGGAGATTTTAAAGAATTGTGCTTTTTTCTCGTATTCATCCATTCTTCATCTTTCCATTCATAATTGGTTTGCCAGGTAATAGATGCAGTAAAGGGCCTCTTCTCCCAATAGTGTGCATACGGATCTCCTTTGTCTAATTTGATTCCATTAAATCCATGAATATGGTATTTGTATGCTTCCCCTTGTTGAAGATTGGGAATAAAGCCTTCCCAGATACCTGAATTATCCAGTCTTACTTTAAGTGGATGTGTGGTTTTATTCCATTCATTAAAATAACCTGTAACAGAAACAAAAGTGGCATTGGGTGCCCATACAGCAAAATAGGTTCCAGGCGTTTCTAAAACAGTGATTTGTTTATTGCCTAAATGATTATACAAACTATAATGAGTGCCCTGTTGAAAATTCTTAATATCGGCATCAGTAAACAATGAATAATTCCAAACTGATTGACTGGTTTCAATAAAATGAACTTCTTCATATTTATTTTTCGTTTCGCTTGCAACCTTTTTCGCTTTCTTACCTCTTAATGAAGAATTCGTTGGCTTTTCGGTATTGGTCTTATCTGTTTTTGGCATGTTAATGATCAAGATTTAACGAAATGTTATAACTAAATAATTAGTTAAATTAATTATTTGGTGAAATTTACAACAAAATTCACCATCCTAAGAATTGAAACAAAAACCATGACCAGACTAATTGCATTGATTTTCACTGCCAGTATTCTATTGAATACTGTTGCAGCCCAATCCAAAACAGGTTCTATCAAAGGATTGGTGAATGACACCCTTAACAAACAGAATCTCTCCAATGCAGTAGTTGCAGTATTAAGAAGCAGAGATTCAGTATTGGTTAAATTTGCCAGAACCAACAAAGAAGGTCAATTTGAAATAGCCAATATAGCAGCTGGCAAGTATATAGTGATGGTTAGCTATCCTAATTATGCGGATTATGTAGATAAAATTGAGGTTGATGATGCAGCTCTTAATTTGGGTAAAATACCAGTAATCACTAAAGCCACTTTGTTACAAGAAGTGATTGTTAAACAAAGGGTTGGAGCAATTAGGGTTAAAGGAGACACAACTGAATATAAAGCAGATAGTTTTAAAGTGAGTGCCAATGCAGATGTGCAGGAATTATTAAGAAAAATGCCAGGCATTCAAGTGAATAGCAAAGGAGAAATTACGGCACAAGGTGATAGAGTGCAAAAAGTATTGGTGGATGGGGAAGAATTTTTTAGCGATGACCCTGCAGTAGTGACTAAAAATTTAAGAGCCGATGCAGTGGATAAAATCCAATCATTCGATAAAAAATCTGATCAGGCCGCATTTACAGGTATTGATGATGGACAAAAAATTAAAACTTTAAACATTCAATTAAAAGAGGATAAGAAAAAAGGCTATTTTGGCAAAGTAGAAGCTGGTACTGATTTTGATAAATACAGATATGGTAAAGTATTGGCCCATTCATTTAAAGGAAAAAGAAAGGTTTCTGGATACCTAACAACCGATAATACCAAATTTGAATCTCTGAATTGGGATGAGAATCGCAATTATGCAGGAGATGCAAATATTACGACTGAGATCAATGATGATGGCGGAATGAGTATGTGGTCGAATAGTGATGAATTTAGCTGGGGTCGCGGATTCCCCAATTCCATAACGGGTGGATTACACTTTAGCAACAAATGGGATAAAGACAAACAAAATTCCAATAACACTTATCAGTTTAATCAATTGGATGTAACAGGCATTACCACCAGTAAAACACAAAATATTTTACCTGATACCAGTTTTGTGAATACAACTGAACAAGATCAGGCTGCCAGTAGAAAACGACATAAACTCACCAGCTTTTATGAATGGCAGATTGATTCTACCAGTTCATTAAAACTAACCGTTAGGGGTTCAGCAATCAATAGTAATGTCCGAAACAATTTTTTAGGAAGATCAATTAGCCAAGACAATATCATCATTAATGAAACGGATAGAACCACTACCAGTATTGATGATAACAATACTTTGAACAATAATTTATTGTGGAAAAAGCGATTCCAAAAAAAGGGGCGCACCATATCCATCAATAGTGATTTCAATTTCTCTAATAGAGAAGAAAACGGATTCTTGTTCGCCAAAAACACCTATTTCAATAAATTCGGTCAAGTAATTCGTTTTGATAATATCGATCAGAAAAAAGTAAATAAACAGAATGGAAGTGTAATCAATACTACAGTTTCTTATACCGAACCACTTTGGAAAAATACTTTTTTAATACTCAATTATAAGTTGAATGTAAATAGAAATGATGCGGAAAGATTGACTTATGGAAAATCTACTGGTGACAAATATGAAACGTTGATCGACTCATTAAGCAACCATTTTATTTTCAATACAATTGGTCATACAGGTAGTGTAAACCTTCGGTATAATGTGAAGAAATTTAATTTTTCAGTAGGTAGTGGATTTGGAACAGTCAATTATAAAATGACGGACATTAAAAAGAATATTGAAAGAAATGTGCCGTTTAATAACTTTTTACCCTCCGTTACTTTTAATTATACCCCTAAGCAACAAAGAAGATTCAATTTCTCTTACAATGGAACAACCAGAAACCCTACCCTACAGCAAATTCAACCCATCATCGATAATATTGATCCATTGAATATTACAGTGGGTAACCCCAATTTGCAGCAATCATTTATACATAGATTCAGTTTCAATGCATCAGATTATAAAGTATTAAAGAGTAGAAATTTATATTTCAATGCAAATTATACTAAAACAGACAATGCAATAACCAATGCCAGTTTTGTAGATAATTTAGGAAGAAGAATTTCTCAAGCAATCAATGTAGAAGGCAACTACAATGTATCCGCCAGTGTAGGATATGGATTCGACTTGATTCCATCTTTGAATGTTTCATTTGATGCTGGTCCGAGAAAAAGCAGATACGTCAACCAAGTAAACGGAAAATTAAACACTACTGATAATACGAGTTTAAATCTTGGATTCTATAGTGGTTACTGGTCGGATAAATGGATCAATTTTTACATGAATTTTAATGCCAATTACAATCATTCAAACTCTTCGATAAATCCGGATATTGTTACTAAATACTGGTCTTATACCACTTATTCGAATGTACAATTCAAATTTAAAAAGGCTAAAACATTCATCGATTTAAATTTAGAAGCCAATATTTATCAAAAGACAGCCATTTTTAAAGATCAACTGGATGTATATATTTTAAGTTCTTCTATCAGAAAAGTGATTTCTAAAAATGATCAATGGGAAGCTAAATTACTTGTGAACGATATATTCAATCAAAACTTAGGTATTAATAGATCAATCAATAGCAATTTTATTTCTGAAACAACCAATCAAACCATTCAACGATATTTTCTTTTATCCTTGATCTGGAATTTTAATAAAAACGGGAAACCAACTTCAATGGGATTTTAATATGAAAAAAGTATTTACTTTAATAGCGATTATTTTATTTGTTTCGGTGCAAGCCCAAACAACATTTATTCAATATGGCAAAGTTGAATATGAAAAGAAAGTGAACCAACATAAGCCATTAGAAGATGATGCCGAAAATGTCTGGAACAAAGAAAGGATGAAAGTGATCCCAAAATTTGTTACAGATATATATGAGTTAAGATTTAACAATACTAAATCGGTATATAAATTAGCCAAAGAAAACCCAGATAATAAATACATGATGTGGGGTGGAAAGCCTTCTGAAACAGATGGGGTTATTACCGATTTACAAACACAAACCATCAGTAGTCAAAAAGATATTTTCGAGAACACTTATTTAATTAAAGACAGTGTTAGAAACCTAGAATGGAAAATATTAGATGAAACCCGTGAAATTGCAGGTTTTGAATGCAGAAAAGCAGTTACCAAGATTTGTGATTCTGTATATGTGGTAGCATTTTATACCGATCAAATACCAGTAAGTGCAGGGCCGGAAAGTTTTGGAGGATTGCCTGGATTAATTCTTGGATTAGCAGTTCCAAGATTATACACCACCTGGTTTGCAACTAAACTAGAATTGGTTGAACCCAGTATGGCTCAATTAAATCCAAACCAAAAAGGTAAAAAAGTAAATCGCCAGCAAATGATGGCCGAATTGCAAAAGGGTTTAAAAGATTGGGGTAAGGAAGGCGCACAAAGAATGTGGATTGCTCAATTGTAAAAATGAATGCGCTAACATTTATGGAGTATGACATTCCACCACATTAGCACCAGTTAAGTTTTGAGATAAATAGGGGCTTACAAATGGTATATCTAAATTTAGGCCGCGCAATATTAATAAGGCTCCAATAATCATTGAAATAATTGGAACAAATTTTTGAAATGATGCTTTTACGCCAAGCGGCATTTTATGTGCAATGGCTACCAAAGCAACCATTGCAGGTATTGTACCTAAACCAAAGAAAACCATAAACAAAACGGAATTGGCCACTGATGATGCAACAAGCGCTGCAGCAACTGCCATATATACCAATCCACATGGTAAAAAACCATTCATTACTCCAACTAAAAACATCCAGGCAACGGTTTGCTTTTTCATTAAATATTGTAATGAATTAATTTGGTATCGATTTAACCAGACTGGCATATCTATATTTTTATTCTTCAGCAGTTTTGGAAGTACTAATGAAACCAAAATAATTGATCCCAATACAATAGAAATAATCTGCGTTAAACCAAACCAGTTAATTCCTCTTCCTACAAAACCAACAATTAAACCAATTGTTGAATAAGCCCCTACTCTACCTAAATTATACAAGCCTATAGCCAACCATTTATCAAATCGATTAAACCTGCTGAATGGCAATGACAAAGCCAAAGGACCACACATACCAACGCAGTGGATACTTCCGGCAAGTCCGGCCAAAAATGCGGTTATGAGGAATAATTGCATGCCTATTGAATAAAAATTGTTTCTTCTGTAAAATAAGGATTCCCTTCCAGATCAAAAGATACCCGAACAATGTATTTCCCTTTAATAAAAGTTTTTTTATCAAAAAGATAAACACCATTTGATGGATTCAAAACCATTTTTTTATCTGCTTTCTCAGAAGCAGGATTGTAAAAATGGATGGCCCCGTTTTTCATCGACCTGGCTGAAACAGAATCGATCATTACTTCTATTTGATCACCAGCACTTTTAATGGTAATAGGTTGAGCCAAATTTTTTGCATTATCCACTCCTTGAATATGGGAATTAAATGCCAGCTCTTTTCCATAGTAATCTTCTTCTACCATTTCCGTATTTAGCATCATACTTCTGATGACAAAATAGCTGATAAATAATACACCAGCTAGATAGGCTATAAATATTCTGGTTCCCCAATTCATAGATTTTATTTTAATACTCACTGATAAATACTGCATGTTTTGTTTCCATCACTTTATTTCCACTCATTAATTTGATTTCATAATCCACTTTTCTTTTTTTCACATTTGAAGGTAATACTTTCAAGAAAAAAGTTTCTTCGGTTAATTGTCTTCCTTTCAAACTATCGATAGGAATACCTATTCGTTCAATTTTAACTGAAGGGTCTGTGGCTACTAAATGATAAGCAAGGGTTAAATTACTTTTATTGGTTACTTTAATACGGTATAAATTACTAATGGTTCCATCATTATTTTCTTGCAAAGTTTGTCCGGGCACCCGCATAATGGTAGCATCAAAAGTGGTTCTTGTAACCACTAAAACAGCCAATAATACCATCAGTATTCCTAAGAAAGCAGTATAGGACTTGATTCGATAAGTGAACTCAAATTTTTTTCCAGATGCAATTGCATTTTCCGAAGCAAATGTGATGAGTTCGGGAGGTCTACCCACCGATTTCATCATCATATTGCATGCATCAATGCATGCAGTGCAATTGATGCACTCCAGTTGTGTACCATTTCTGATATCAATATTGGTAGGACACACATTTACGCACATCCCACAATCAATACAATCACCTGCACCCTCCGTCGCTTTCTTCTTATTTCGGGGTTCGCCTCGTAAATAGTTATATGCTACAAGTATGGAGTTCTTATCTAATAAAACACCTTGTAATCTTCCATATGGGCAAATTACGGTGCAAACAATTTCTCTAACAAATGCATATACTACATAAAATGCCAAAGTAAAAAACACCATCGCAATAAAGCCAACCAAATGATTACTAATTGGCTCTCGCATTATATTGAATACTCCATCTACGCCAATAATATATGCTAAGAAAATATTAGAAATGGCAAATGAAATGGCTAAAAATACAATATGCTTGATGGTTTTACGCACATATATTTCCGTTGTCCAATTTTTCTTGTTATTGATTTTTTGTTTATTTCCATCCCCTTCAATAAAGAATTCAATTTTACGGAAAACCATTTCCATGAAAATGGTTTGTGGACATATCCAGCCACAAAATATTCTTCCATAAATCAATGTGAAGATGATGATGAATAAAATAAAGATCAACATCCCAATTCCAAACATGATAAAATCCTGAGGAGTAAATAAAGCACCGAAAAAAGTAAACTCCCCCTCCGGAAAATTAAATTGAAACATTGGATTGCCATCAATTCTAATAAATGGCAAGGAAACAAATAATATCAAATAGAAATAACTTAGCCATGTTCTGTATTGATACAATTTCCCTTTGGGCTGTAAAGCATAAATCCAATTCCTTTTTCCTTCTTTATTAATAGTGGAATGCCTGTTTCTAAATTCTTCACTCAAATCTTCACTCATCTGAACTGCTTTTATCTTACATTTTAACTGCTTTTGAAGCAGAATCTACTGCTACAGAAGGAACTGTATCATCTTTGAATAATTCTCCTTGTTTTTCTTTTGCAGGGCTTGGATTGGTGCCTTGTAAAGATTTAACATAACTAGCCAGTTGTGCTATTTGCAAAGGAGAATAATCATCTTTCCAGGATTTCATTCCTTTCTCGGGCCATCCATATTTGATGGTTGTAAAAATCGATTTTATATCCCCTTTATGAATCCAATATTCATCTGTTAAATTAGGACCAATTCCTGGAGCACCATTTACAATTGAACTTCCATTTTCTGCATGACAAGTTGCACAAGCACCTGGTTTAATAAACAATGCTTTTCCTGCTTCAATATCTGCCAAACCAAGCATTTTTACGGTTTTCTCATCTACATTATTAGCTGATTTTTCTAGATAAGCTGCCTGCTTTACTGCTGCTATTTCCTGATCGATCTGCAATTCTTTTTGTTGCAAAGGTCTTGATTCTGCAATATGATAACTATATAGATATACGATTCCAAATAAGATGCAAAATCCAAAACCATATTTCCACCAAATCGGAATATCATTGTCTAATTCTTTAATTCCATCGTAGTCATGACCCAGATCTAATTTAATAATATCAGCATCTGTATTGCGATTATAAATTCGATCGAACCAAGGAATTTTTTCTTTCTTCGCTGTATCAACAGGTAATGTAACAAGAGCAGCTGATTCTTTATTGAGGAAAGTCCTAATTCCAATAGCCAGATAAAAAATGAGCAGTAACTCTAATACTATTACCGAAGCTATAATATACATTACATTTTCTGAAACAACCGTTTTTGCACCAACAGGAACTGGCGATTGTGCACTTGCAGTGGCAACAGCAGTAAGTAATAATCCTATCATTATTCCAGTCTTCGTAAATGTACCATTCCGCTTTTCTTCCGCTATTCGATTTTTAATTGCCATTAAAAAAACGGATCCCAAAATATAAATTACGCAAGCCAATAAAGCCGCAACACCCACCAGCGTATAAGCAAATGTAGTATCGTAGAATACATCTGGTGCTTTTTTGGCCTCTGCAGCATCAGCAGCTTGTGCAAATATTGAAGTTGATCCAAAAAAAATCATGGATAATGTTCCAACAATAGTTTTGCTATTGAATGCCTTTAATCTTTTTTTACTTTTTTGTATCATATAAAATAATTTATCAGTCATTAATGGGGATATTGCTTCTTTCAATCATTGATGCCTTACTGGCACTGAATACATACCATGTTACCACTGCAAAAAATACAGTAAAAATGAGCAATGATATCAAGGGATAAATTCCTACATGATCGATACTGGTTAAATAATTTTTGAATTTCATATTAATAAATTAATGTAGATTTTTAACTTCTTTTTCTGGTGCCTTTTTTAAATCTGTACCAACTCTTTGCAGATAGGCAATCAATGCAATAATTTCCTTATGACTATTTGCTTTGATTTTATTCGCTTTTAAATCTGCAGTAATTTCTTCGGCCTGAGCTCTTAAATCGGCATTTGCTTTTTCATCGAACCCTTTCGGATAAGGAACGCCCAATGTCTGCATGGCTCTTATCTTCCCTGGAGTGGTAGTAGTGTCTAGATCATCATCCAATAGCCAATTATATGGAGGCATGATGCTGCCCTGAGAAATTTCTTCCGGAGCATTCATGTGGCGATAATGCCAGCTATTAGGATATTTACCACCTTCTCTTGCCAAATCCGGTCCCGTACGTTTACTACCCCACTGGAAAGGATGATCATATACAAACTCTCCAGATTTTGAATAATCTCCATAACGGGCAACTTCATCCCTGAATGGTCTGATCATTTGTGAGTGACAGGTATAACAACCTTCTCTGATATAGATATCTCTTCCCTGTAATTCCAATGGAGTATATGGTTTTACCGTACTAATGGTAGGAATATTCTCTTTTATTAAAAAAGTTGGAATCAATTCTATCGCTCCTCCAATTGAAACCACCACCAAACTGAATACCAGCATTCTTACTGGTCTGCGTTCTATTGCAGTATGCCAAAATTGTTTGCCCTGAGGTAAAGGAACCGACTCCAATGAAGGCGCTTCGGCATGTTCTACTTCAATTAATGCTCCACTCTTTATCGTTTTATACAAATTCACCACCATCAGGATTACTCCCGCTAAGTAAACAGTTCCGCCTAAACCTCTTAAGATATACATCGGAAGAATTCTGGTAACTGTTTCTAAAAACTGGTATTTCAATTGACCTTCTGCAGTAAACTCTTTCCACATTAAAGCTTGTGAAAATGCGGCCCAATACATAGGTATTGCATAAAGAAGAATACCTATCGTTCCAATTAAAAAATGTGTATTTGCCCATTTTTTAGAATACAATGTTGTATTGAATATTCTTGGGACCAACCAATATAACATACCAAAAGTTAGGAAACCATTCCAGCCCAATGCACCAACGTGTACGTGTGCAATAATCCAATCAGTATAGTGTGCAATGGCATTTACATTCTTTAATGAAAGCATGGGCCCTTCAAATGTGCTCATACCATAACAAGTAAGTGCCACAACAAACATTTTTAAAATTGGATCTTCTTTCACTTTATCCCATGCACCCCTTAAAGTAAAAATACCATTCAACATTCCACCCCAACTTGGTAAGATCAGCATAATACTAAAAACAACGCCCAAGGATTGAGCCCAATCAGGAAGCGCAGTGTAAAGTAGATGGTGCGGGCCTGCCCAGATATAAATAAAGATCAATGCCCAGAAATGAATGATGCTCCATCTATAAGAATAAATAGGACGTTGAGCAGCTTTTGGTACAAAATAATACATCAGGCCCAAATAAGGTGTGGTCAAGAAAAATGCCACAGCATTATGTCCATACCACCATTGTACCAATGCATCCTGTACACCTGCATACAAACTATAGCTATGCGTAAAAGATGTTGGAAGTGCAAAGGAATTAACTATATGCAATAAAGCAACAGTTACCCAGGTTCCGATTAAAAACCAGATTGCAACATATAAATGACGCTCTCTTCTTGTTAAGATTGTTCCAAACATATTTACTCCAAACACTACCCAGATCAATGCAATGGCAATATCAATTGGCCAAATTAATTCGGCATATTCTTTACCTTCTGTTAAACCAAATGGTAATGTTAGTGCGGCAAATACAATGATCAGTTGCCAGCCCCAGAAATGAATATTACTAAGCGCTTTACTCCACATGCTGGCTTTCAATAATCGAGGCAACATATAATAAGTACCTGTGAAAATTCCATTTCCCACAAATGCAAATATGACTGCATTGGTGTGTAAAGGCCTTAGCCTACCAAACGAAATATAGGGAATACCAAAATTGAGAGCAGGGTATGCCAATTGAAAGGCAATGATCACCCCTACTAACATTCCTACTATCGACCATAAGATGGTAGCGTAAGCAAAGTTTCGGACAATTTTATTGTCGTACGTAAATTTTTCTAACTGCATAATTATTGATTCTTTGGTTCTTGACTATTTTTATCAAATAAAATTTTATTGGCTGGAGAAAATGAATCGTCGAATTGACCAGTTTTAGTGCTCCAAATAAAAGCAACTAAAAAGCCCAATGCCACCGTCAAACTCACTGCTAATAAAAGTACAATGACAATCATTTTTTAGAAGATTTAGTATTAATTCCAAATGGAAAATACAAAGGACAAAAACTCATAAAACTAGTAACGATAAAAATTCCTGCTACTACTAGTAATACAATGGCTGTTGTTCCACTAATTTCATTTTGTAAATACAACACCCCTATTAAAATGGCCACTAAAATTCTTATGGCTTTATCGAGGGTACCCATATTCTTTTTCATATGTTTGAGGTTTGATTATGCATGATTAAAATGTTTTTTTTCAATATAAAAGGAACCCAGCATTGTAGTAAATACAATACTTAAAGTACTCATTGGCATTAACACAGCTGCTACTAATGGAGATAGTTGTGCCGTTACAGAAAAATAAAGTCCGATTGCATTGTATAAAAGAGAAATGACAAAAGTTAGCTTAATCAAATATTTTGCACTAATTGCTGCATTAATATAATTATTTAAGAAAGGCAGCTTATCGGCTAACAATATCGCATCGCTTGCTGGAGAGAATTGTATAGTATTATCAACAACAGCTATTCCAATATCACTTTTTTGCAATGCACCTGCGTCATTTAGACCATCCCCTACCATCATTACAGTGGAAGATTGCTTTTGTAAATTAGCAATAAAAATTAATTTGTCTTGAGGAGTTTGATTAAAGTAATAGGCTATTTTTTTAGTGAATTTTGAATTCAAATAATCTGCAGCACGATTATTATCACCACTTAATATAGACACTGAATAGGGTAATTGGTTAATCAGCTGATCAACATTTTCACGCAACAAATTAAACACTTCAAATTTACCATATACCTCATTATTGATAGATACCCAAACTTCCGATGCGCTTTGATGATTAGAATGACTACCAACAAAAAAAGCAGACCCTGTTTTATAATGTGTATCATTTTCCCAGGCTTCAACTCCCAGCCCTGGTTGTTCTTTCACGTTGGTCAATGAATAATGAGATGTTCCTAAATGATTGGCAATACTTCTACTCAAAGGATGCAATGACTGTGCAAACATGGCTGCAAAAACAGCAAGATCATTGTGAGATAAAGTCTTACCCTCATACTGAACAGTAGATTGATTGGCCTGAGTGAGTGTTCCAGTTTTATCAAAAACAATATGATCGATAGAAGGAATGATCTGGAGAATATTGGCATTCTTAAGATACAAGCCCTTATTGCTAAAAATATTCAACAAAAATCCATGAGTGAAAGTAGTAGTTAATAACAATGCACAGGGGCAAGCTACAATCAATACCGCAGTTAAAGCATTCCAAGCGTTGACTGAACTGATATTGTACCAATAAATAAAAGCAGTTATTGCTACCAAAAATACTGCAGCAGCAAAATAATTACTAATAATTCCTGTGAAAGTATAGCTCTGCTTGTTGTCTTTTTTAAAAGCATCATGATTCCATAGTCGAGTAAAATTGCTTTGCGAAAAAGGTTGAACAACCAATAAATCTATAGCTCCATTGGTTTGTTTACCGCCAGCATAAATAATTTCACCCATTTTCACTATACTGGTTTCATTTTCTCCAGTAACAAAACTATAATCAATATTTGCTTGTCCTTTAATGAGTATTCCATCTACAGGAATCACTTCCTGATTTCTGATTCTGATAGTATCGTCGATTTTTATTTCATTGACCGATAAATAAGATTCCTCATTTTGTTGATTGATTCTACAAACGGCTATCGGAAAATAAGACGTGTAGTCTCTATTGAACTTTAAATTGGCAAAGGTCTTTGTTTGAAATGCTCTTCCTACAAGCATAAAAAATATAATTCCAGACATGCTGTCCAAATAACCACCTCCCACTCCACTGATTATTTCATACATACTTCTAGAAAATGTAACAGCCAAAGCCAATGCAATCGGCGCATCAATATTGAGCATTTTTTGTTTAAACCCATACCAGGCATTTACAAAAAATTCATTTCCACTATATAATAAAACGGGCAAGGACAAACATAGATTCAACCAGCGAAAAATTTGAGCAGAGAGCCCGTCTTTTGCCAAAGTATCCAGCCCTAAATATTCAGGAAAGCTCAATAACATGATATTGGCAAAGCAAAAACCTGCAATCCCAATTTTTATGGTTGCTTTACGCGCAATAAAATGTTGCTCTTTTTGCTTTGTATTATTTGTGTCTAATGAAATATGAGGCTCATACCCAATTGAGCTCAATAATTCAGCTACTTGTCTTACAGATAATGCAGACGGGCTAAAATAAACGGTTACTTGCTTATCAGGAAAATTGACTGTAGAAAACACAATTCCATCATCTAGTTTGTGCAGATTTTCTAAAAGCCACAAACAAGAACTACAATGCATTTGAGGCAAGTAAAAATTGACAGCAGTTTGTTGTTGGTTAGCAAAAACAATCAAGCGAGCAGATAAATCTGGATTATCTAAGAATGCAAACTTTTGTGTATTACCATTTTCGATCCGCTTAACTCCTGCAACTTCATTAAAACTATAATAATCGCAAAGATTTTTTTTATTTAAAATCTGAAACACTGTTTTACATCCTGAACAGCAAAAGGATTTATTATCAAAAGAAACCAAACTATCCTTTTGGCAGTCATCACCACAATGAAAACAAGCAGTTCTATCTAAAACAGTTTTAATCATGAAGTCTTAAAATTTAATGCTTGCTTTTCGAAGAACCGGTTACTGAATTTAATGAATTATCCTCATACAAACGAGCTACGTCAAAATAGTTTTTCTTAAAACAATCACAAGAGGTTATTCTATCCTGGATCATTTTATTCCAGCTGGCTTTTTCTGTAACAAAATTGTGTGAAAACGCATTGACCAATTCTTCTTGATTCTCCGTATCCCATAAATGGTTATTGATTAACTGGTCAATTTTTGCAACATAATGATTTATTCTATTTTCTTTCCGGTTGGTAAGTTGCAATAAATCACCCAAGTTAGGAAGGGTTGTTTTTGCTTTTTTTGCATGAAAAACTTTCAATACAGAAGGGAAAACTAATTTCTCCTCATAAGTAGTTAATGAGTGAAACTCATTTTTGAGATTGACCAGTAAATCATTTACTAAGTCTTTTTCTGGCGCAATGCTACCGCCTAAATTAAAGCATTGCAGCGCATTATTAATTCTTAGATCTAATAATGGATAAACATCTTTTAAAAGATGATCAATAATTTCTTTGGTATGGTCGGCATGCTTGCACATGATATAGTAATTTACTATACAAAAGTGCATCAGTTACAATTGGAAAAACATGAGAACAACTAAGGAGAAACATGATTTTTATCATGTTTATTTTGCTAATCTTCTATATTGGCTGTTTGTATAAGCATTGGAAGGTTAATGATGCTTATTTTTTTACCACTCAATGCGATCATTTTGTCTTGATTGAATTCAGATAATAATCTGATACAGCTTTCAGTGGAAGTACCAACATAATCGGCAATCTCCTCTCTGGTAAGGCTCACATTGATTGTTTTCTGATCCTCTTCAAAACCATAGGTAGCTTTTAAAAACAGAAGAGCTTCTGCCATACGTTCTCTAACATTCTTTTGAGATAATGAAACTATATGATCTTCGGCTTCTTTTAGATCCCGACTCATTTTTTTCACCACTTGAAACATCAGTTTTGGAGTAGATTCCAAAGCCTTGAAGAAATAAGCTTTATCAATTATACAAATAGATGCATCTTCCAAAGTAACGGCAGATGAAGCATATCTTTCATTGGAAATTAAGGCGCGATAACCGACTATATCACCAGATTTAGCCAAACGCAGAATTTGCTCTTTACCATCAAACCCTGTTGTAGTAATTTTTATTTTTCCACTATTGACGCAGAACAAACCTGATGGCAGTCCATTTTCAGCAAATACATATTGTCCTTTTTTGTAGGTACTACAAGACTTATGCATGGTCATTTCATTCAGCTGCTCTCCTTCTAATACATTAAAAACGGAGTGCATTCTTACATTACAATGGGCACATCCGGTCTCAAATTGTAAAGGCTTTTTCATCTAAAAAAGTAATTATGATAAACAAATCTACTGAAATTCTACTGTTTAAAGGTTTTTATAAAATAATCAGCTACAGCCTGATAAACAGTTTCAGCATTTGCATGCTTCATCCAATGGTGGGTATCATCTACAATCATGAGTGTTTCTAAAGGAACTCCCTTTTTTTCGAGCCTTTTTATGAGGTCTACACTCTGATTAAATCGCACATTTCGGTCATCATCGGCATGTATGATCAATACTGGTGAGGTCCAAGTAGCTATGGAAGCCACTGGAGAAGATTGCCAGGCAGCTTTCATGGCTTTATCTAAATCAGGTGCTTTTTCGTATTTGTCATTCGAATTGGAGGCCAAAAGATTAACAGTAAAATCATGTACCCCATGAATATCTACGCCAGCTGCAAATAGTTTAGAATCTCTGGCCAATGCCAATGCAGTAAGGTAACCTCCATAAGATCCTCCATAAATACCAATTTTTGAAGGGTCCACAAAAGATTGTTGCTTTAACCATTCTCCTGCTGCTTTGATATCTAGATACTCAGCTGCACCTGCTGCACCACCATTTGCTGGCTTATGAAAATCAAATCCATATCCAATGCCTAAACGATAATTCACCACTAACACATTGAACCCTTTGCTCGCTAAGTACTGATTAGATGAATAAGCATTGGAATAATAATCGGAATAATTCCAACCTAATAACATTTGACGAGGAGGTCCTCCATGAACATAAACAATGGTTGGTTTTTTTCCAGTTCCTTCTGCTTTAAACAAATCTGCATGCACTTTAACTCCATCAGAAGCAGTAAATATCACTTGTTCTGGAGTTACAAATTGGCTCTGAGGCAATGCTGGATCTATGAAAGATTGTCCGATTAATTGAATTGAATTTGAAGTAAGATTCATTATTGCTGGTATCGGAGGCCTTTGTACAGTAGCACTCAGAAAAGCAATTTTTTTTGAATCCTCTGTAAAAACTGGCGTCCATTCCAAACCTTTACCAGGTGAGAGCAGCTCAATACCTGCTTTATCAACTGCAACTCTTGCAACATGTCTGCGTTCTATATCTTTACTATCCGGCCCTGTGTTGGCACTAAAAGCCAACCATTTTTTGTCTGCACTCAGTTGCACATGTTCCACCATATAATTACCTGGTGTTAATAAAACTGGTTTGCCGCCAGCAGCTGAAATTGAATACAAGTGAGGCCAACCATCTTCATAAGACATAAATACAATCTGATTATTGGCAGCCCAGTGTAAATTGGTTCCACCATGGGTTGTTGGATAAGAACCCCTTAATGTAGTTGGAGCTTTCCATAACTGAGTTGTTTTTCCTGTTGCAATATCTACTTTCTGAATCGACCAAGGATTGTGTTTTCTACTCAGCATAGAATCGGGTGCACCACCTGTTCCAGGCGTTCTTACAAAAACAATTGAACTACCGTCAGGAGACCATCGAGGAGATTGATCTCTATTGAAAGAGGGAGACAGCCATTTTAAATTTTGTTGACCATTAGTATAAATTCCAATGATCGAATGATCTTGTCGATTGGCAGTGAATAATAATTGCTGACCATTCGGCGACCATTCTAATGAACCAACATTTCCTCTAGTTGTAAAAATGTTTTTTGCAGGAGCATTGTTATTAATGGAAACCATCCATGCCTGACCATTTTTAATAAATGCCACTTGCTTACTATCGGGAGAAATAGCAGGTAAATCACCTTCAGATAAAGATTGTACTTTGCCTCCTTGAAATGGAACACTTAAAATTTGAACTTTATAGGCTACTAAATCAAAACCAGGATTAACAGGCAACCCTGTTTCCCAATTTCCACTGTGCTCTCCTCCTCTTACAAATACCACCCAATTACCATCATCTGAAATAGATACACTGGTTATTTCCTGTCCATCATCTTCATTAAAATTGGTTAATTTTCTTGGCTCATAATTCGGCGCTTCTGCAACAAACACATTTCTTCTTCCGGCAGAATCCAGGGCCCAAGCAATTTTACCACCAGTGGCTGCACTAGTTAACTCAGTTGGAAATGCATATTTTTTATAGGCACTATAGTTAACTTCTTGGGCTATTACTGTTGAGCTAACTGCTAAACAACAGCATAGAATTAATTGAATAATTCCTCGTTTCATTTGATTGAATTTATGAATTCATTATTGTAATTTCAGCACCATCGATTCTTTTGGACCGATCGAAAATGCAGTACCATATTGCTTATCAGTGATTATATCTATTCCTTTTGAATAATTTTTTGTTCGCTCCAGAAAATTATTCAAATTCACTTCTTTCGCATCTTTAGAAGTATTGAATACGATCATGAATGTTTGATTAGCGTCGTACCTAAAATAAACATACACCCCATCTTTAGGAATCCATTGCATTAATTTTCCTGATTGTAAAGCAGCATTACTTTTCCTATAATTGGCTAATTTTTTTACATAATTAAATGCTTCTTCTTCTGTTTTATTTCTTCCTGATGCTAAAAATTTATTGGATTGATGATCATTAAATCCACCTGGAAAATTTAAACGGACCATACCATCATTCGGATCTTTAAAATTTTTCATCCATACTTCAGTGCCATAATACAGATGAGGTGTGCCACGTAAAGTGAACAATAAATTCATCCCCATTTTAAATTTATTCATATCCTGATCGATCATAGAAATAAATCTTTCAGTATCATGATTGTCTAAGAAAATCCAATTTTTTTCAGGCGCTTTGTACAAAAAATCCTGAGACAAAGTCATGTACAATTTATTTACCCCATTAGTCCAACCAAATGGCTGGTTAATTGCATCCATCATAGAATAACTCAATGGAAAATCCAATACCGATTGTAAATTATGTTTGAATGCTGGTTGCATATTATTTTTAGTGAAATAAGCACTTCCGGTTACGGTATTAGCAACTGCTTCTCCAACGATTGTAATGGAAGGAAAATCATTCTCTAAAGCGGCATTCACTTTATTTAAAAATGCTTCATCACAATATTTATAGGTATCTACCCTCCATCCATCAATTCCATATTCTTCAACCGTCCAAAGAGCATGTTGAATCAAATAATTGGCAACAAAAGGATTGCGCTGATTGATATCAGGCAAATGGGGAACAAACCAACCATCCAACATCACTTTTTTATCAGCTGCGCTTCCATGAATATCATACAATTCTTCATCTCTATGATTGCTGCTGGTATATTTATCCCATTGATTCACCCAATCTTTTGAAGGAGCATCTTTGTACATCCAATGTTCAATGCCGATATGATTGTAGACTGCATCTTGAATGATTTTCATTCCTTTTGAGTGTGCAGCATTGATTAAATTTTTATACGCGTCATCTCCACCAAATCTTTTGTCTATGGTATAATGATCGGTAAACCAATAACCATGATAGCCTGCTACCATTCCAGCTTGTTCATTTTGCAATGGCATATCATTTTCTATCACTGGTGTAAGCCAAAGTGCTGTAACACCTAAATCATTTAGATAATCCAAATGATTTTGAATTCCTTGCAGATCGCCCCCATGTTTTAAAATAGGAGAAGCACTATTACAAGTAGTATCTTTATAATCTTTAATCCGATCATTAGTGGAATCTCCATTACTAAATCGATCGGGCATCAATAAATAAACAAAATCTTTTTGGGTAACTCCTTGCGCAAAATCTTTTCCAGGATTGGCCCTTCTAGATTTTAGCGGCCAGTTGATTGCATGAACTTTATTATGCTGAATAAATTCAATGGGAATATTGCCTGGCTTTGCAGAAGGCGTAACTAATATATCTAAAGCAAGGTATTTGCTGTTTTCAAATTGATGTACTTTTTGTAACTGTACTCCAGGATAATTGATCCTTACTTTTTCTTGATTGAATCCTTCATAAGTACCTTGAACAATTACTTGCACTTTATTCCATTTCATACCAGCAAACCATCCAGTGGGATAAACTTTTGCATATTGTGCATTCACGAAGGTTACCATTAATAATAACCCTCCAACTAAAAAGTTATTTCTCATACAATTATTTCGCTGATTCTTTTATTTTTAGCGCCCCTTCATCATAAACAAATAAAACACTTACTGCAGCGCAGAGCATGAAAAACCCTGCTAATACAATGGCATAAATGGGTTGCCCATTATAAATATGTTTTACAATCCAACCGCCACAAATACCATTGATGATTTGAGGCAAAGTGATAAAGAAATTAAAAATACCCATATAAATGCCCAATTTTCCAGGAGGAATTGAACCCGATAAAATCACATAAGGCATTGCCAAAATACTTGACCATGCAAGGCCTATGCCAATCATTGAATATTTGAGCATTGTTGGATCCTTGATGAAATAGATAGAAATAAGTCCTACTCCACCGGCGATCAATGAAAATGCATGTGTTCCTTTTCTTCCTAAATATTTTGCAACAAATGGTAAAAATAAAGCGTAGACAGCAGCCACTAAATTATAAGTGCCAAATGCTGAACTCACAATATTTCCTGCACTATTGTATTCTACAGACTTTGCATAATCACCTGTTAATCCATACACATGTGTGGCAACTGCATCCGTAGTAAAGACCCACATACTGAATAAAGCAAACCAAGAAAAAAATTGCACCAAACCCAACTGCTTCATGGTTCTTGGCATTTTTGCAAAGTCTTTGAATATTTCGCTTATTCCCGCTTTTGCTGCTTCTTCATTTTTGCCATGGTATTTTTCATATTCTGCAGGTGGATACTCTTTCGATTTAAAAACGGTTACCAAAATAGCACCTACAAAAACTGCAGCACCTATATAAAAGGCGTAACGTATATTATCCGCAACACCTGATGTACCAGCTTCCTGAGAGAATCCATGATTTGCTAAAAAAGAAGGCAATTCAGATCCTACAACAGCTCCAACACCAATTAAAAAAGTTTGAATAGCAAATCCACTGGTTCTTTGGGTATCTGGTAAATTATCGGCAACCAATGCACGAAATGGTTCCATCGCTACATTGAATGATGCATCCATAATCATCACCATTCCTGCTCCGATCCAAAGTGCCGGAACAATCGAAGAAACAGCGCCTGAATTGGGTAGAAAAATGAGGGCGGCAGATGAAAGCAAAGCGCCAGTTAAAAAATAAGGTTTTCTTCTTCCCAATCGATTCCAAGTTCTATCACTGTAATGTCCTATTAATGGTTGAACGATCATTCCTACTAATGGAGCAACAATCCAAAACATGGGCAATTGTTCTACATCGGCACCAAATGAACGTAAGATCCTGCTCGTGTTTCCATTTTGCAATGCAAAACCGAATTGAATTCCTAAAAATCCAAAACTCATAAAAAAGATCTGAGCTAAACTTAATTTGGGTTTAGTAGCTATACCCAAAGAAGCAGCAACTGGGGTTGAAGAAGCCATAGCAATCGTTGTTAAAATATTAAATTACAAATCCATCGGGTAAAACGGCCCTTTTCTTTACTACTACAATCCCATCTTTAACAGTATATAAAGGATGGTCTACATTGGCCAAATGCTTACCTCCATTGATTCGTACATCATTACCGATTCTGCAATTTTTATCGATAATCGCATCTTTGATATAACATCTTTCACCAATTCCAATTCTTGGCATTCCCTTTTGTATATTAACACTCATTTCCTCAATGGTTTCATAATAATCATTCCCCATAATATAAGTAGACACTACCGTAGATCCATATCCAATTCTTGATCGAATTCCTACTACACTTTGCTCTATCCTACTTGCATTAATGATGGATCCTTCTGCAATGATGGTTCTTTCTAAAGTAGTTCCACTAATTTTTGCTGGAGGCAACATCCTTGCACGGGTATAGACTGTTTTTTCGTTATCAAATAAATTAAACAAAGGCACTTCTTGAGTGAGTGCTAAATTGGCCTCGTAGAAAGAATAAATGTTTCCGATATCTGTCCAATATCCATCATATTGATAACTTGCCACATTGTAATTTTCTATAGAATTAGGCATTATTTCTTTGCCGAAATCTGTAGCTGCAGGGTAGGTTTCATTTAATAATTTATACAATACTTGTTTATTGAAAATATAAATACCCATTGAGGCTAAATAATTTCTTCCTTGCTTTTGCATTTCGGCACCTGTATCACTCGTCCAATCGGCTAAAATATCTTTGCTTGGTTTTTCTATGAATGAGGCAATGGTATTGTCTTCATTGGTTTTTAAAATACCGAATTCTGGAGCGTCTCTATCATCTACCGGAATAGTAGCAATTGAAATGTCGGCATTTTTTTCGATATGATTCGCCAACATTTCAGTGAAATCCATTTGATATAATTGATCACCACTTAAAATTAAAATATGTTCAAACTCCATACTGGAAATATGTCGTAGAGATTGACGAACTGCATCGGCAGTACCCTGAAACCATCCTGCATTATCAGGTGTTTGCTCTGCAGCTAATATGTCTACAAATCCCGAACTAAATGCACTGAAATGATACGTGTTTTTAATATGCTTATTCAATGAAGCAGAGTTGAACTGAGTCAACACAAACATTCGATTAATATTACTATTGATACAGTTACTAATTGGAATATCTACCAATCTATATTTTCCTGCAATAGGAACTGCTGGTTTAGATCTACTTAATGTTAAAGGAAATAATCTTGAACCAGCACCACCGCCTAAAATAACGGCTAATACTGAATTGGAAATTGTTGTTCTCATATAGTTACGTTTTACTTTAAACTCAAATAAACTTCTTTGTATTGATTGACCGTTCCTTCCCAACTATGATCGATCGACATCATTTTTTTTCTCATCCATTCCATGTGTTTTTTGTCTTGATAAACAGCCACCCCTCTTCCTATTGAATAATCAATGTCATGCACCGTTGCCTGATCAAATCGAATTCCAAATCCTTCAAAATCACCCATATCCAACACCGTATCTTTTAACCCTCCTGTACTTCTAACAATCGGTACAGTTCCATAACGCATGGCATACATTTGATTCAAGCCACATGGTTCTACCCTACTTGGCATCAATAAAAAATCTGCCCCAGCATACATTTTATGACTCAATTTTTCATCATAGCCAATAACAGCATTAAAAACTCCTTTGAACTCCCCAGCCATTTGTTGAAATGCCCATTCTACAGAAGTGTCGCCACTGCCCAAGATAAGAAATGAAGCATTACCCTGCGTATTAAATATGGCTGTTTTAATAGCATCTGGTAAAATCTCGGCTGCTTTTTCGCCTACAAGCCTTCCAATAAATACAAACAATGGCTTGGAAACATCTAATCCAAACTGCTCACATAATGCTTCCTTATTTTTTTCTTTGCCTTTAGTGACCGATTTTATACTAAAATGGTGATCGAGATAAGTATCCGTTGAAGGATCCCAAACTTCATTATCAATTCCATTTAATATCCCAATACATTTTCCTTTTTCAAATTCAAATAATTGCTCTAATCCATTAGCACTTACTCTTAATTCTTCCATATAACTCCAACTAACAGTAGTTACTTTTCCTGCACATTTCACTCCTGATGCTAAAGGGTTAATATTTCCAGCCCAATCCAGCATACCTCTTTTCCAAAGATCCCAACTAGGAATATAAGTGCTTTTATTCCAACCCATCCAGCCCTGGTATTGGCCATTATGGATGGTTAATACTGTTGGCACATTAGCCAAAAACTGATATGCATAGCAATACTGCATCATGAATGGAATCAATGCAGTATGATGATCATGACAATGCACTATATCTGGTCGATGTTCCCAATTACTGATCCAGTTCACAACAGCTATTTGAAATGCTGTAAATCTTTCTGTATCATCGTCATAGCCATAAATTTTTTGTCGGTCCAGTAAACCATTAATGTCTACTAAATATAAATCGAATCCTAATTTATTGGTTCGTTCTTTAATTACAGTAAAATCAAAATACCAATTTCCTAAATTGGCAGATCCTTTAAAATCTACATCCCATTCATTTTCATACAAAAATTTAGTGCGATACATGGGCATGACTACTTTAGCAATATCTCCTGCCTTACACTGATACTTGGGTAATGCGCCTACAACATCTCCCAACCCACCTGCTTTAGCTACAGGATAGCATTCAGCACTTACATGAATAATCTCCATTCTGGCAATTTTTAATCTTTTTCAAGTTAGTTATTTAACTGATTCCATCAAATTTCGTATTTAAAATTTTCCCTTCTTTAAATTATTCCTATTTTACAGTTTACTTACTTTAAATAAACGATTGTTATGAGCCAACCTACAAAATGGTCACAATTTGGTACATTGATTACCGTATTCTTTTTCTGGGGCTTTGTTGCTGCCAGTAATGACATCCTAATCCCTGTATTCAAAAAAGCATTTAATCTTTCACAAGCCCAGAGTCAGCTTGTTTCTGTAGCTTTTTATGTAGCCTATACAGTAGGTTCTTTGATTTATTTTGGCATTTCAAAATTAATTGGAAATGATGTATTGAATAGAATCGGTTATAAGAATGGAATCGTTTTAGGGTTGATCATTTCAGCTATTGGTACTTTATTATTTTATCCTGCGGCCAATAATGCCTCTTTCACATTAATGATCACAGGCTTGTTCATTGTTGGACTAGGATTCTCCTTGCAACAAATTGCTGCCAATCCTCTAGCCATTGTAATTGGTGACCCTAAAACAGGATCGCAAAGATTGAACATGGGTGGTGGAGTGAATAATTTTGGAACCACCATTGGACCATTGATTGTGAGTTTTGCCATTTTCGGAAGTGTAGGATCTGGTTCTACAGAAGCAAGTATCGAAAGTGTAAAAACGCCATACTTGATTTTAGGATTGGCATTTATTTTAGTTGCTATCTTTTTTAAATTCTCTTCTGTTCCTAATAAGATTGATTTAGAAGAAGTTGCTAATGATGAAGCAGAGAGCAAAGAAAAAGTTTTGCATCGACCATCTCCATTTAGCTATCCGCAGTTGGTCTTGGGCATGATCGCCATTTTTGTATATGTTGGTGTTGAAGTTTCTACGGCAAGTAATTTGCCTGAATACATGAAACAGCATTTAAATATTGATACAGCTAATATTGCTCCATTTGTTTCTTTGTACTGGGCCAGTTTAATGATGGGTAGATGGACTGGCGCAGTTGGTGCATTTGATGTAAGTGCGGGAGCTAAAAAAATACTTAATTTTTTAATGCCCTATTTGGCATTTGGTGTTTTCTTAACCGTGAATGCTATTGCACAACATGATATATCTATGTTTTATGTGTATGGATTGGTAATAATTGTTATGATCGCTGGTGATATTATGAGTAAAGGAAGTCCTGCAAGAATGCTGTTGATTTTTTCTTCATTAGGAATAGTTGCATTGATCATTGGTATGCTTACTTCAGGAATGGTGAGCGTTTTTGCTTTCACCAGTGTTGGATTATTCTGTAGCACATTATGGCCATGTATTTTCACATTGGGTGTTGCAGGTTTAGGCAAACATACCAACCAAGGAAGTAGCTTGCTGATCATGATGATCATGGGTGGTGGAATTATTAGTTATATTCAAGGTTTTGTTGCATCAGATGCAATATTAGGAATACAACATAGCTATATTGTTGGTGTTATTTGTTTTGCATACATGGCATTTTATGCAGTGAGGTCTAAGTCTATATTAAAAGCACAAGGCATAGACTATGATGTTAAAGTTAATGCAACGCATTAACAGTTATTGGTTATTGGTTATTGGGTTATTGGTTTTTATGAATAAACTGTGTAATGATGAGTACAAAAAAAGAAAAGGGGATGAATAATCAAGCAATGGAACCATTGGCCATCGGAATAGATATTGGTGGAACAGGAACTAAATATGGCATTGTAGATAAAGTGGGGAATTTATTATTCTCGGGTGAAATGAGTACCAAAAAACATTTGACTGTTGAACCATTTATCGATGAACTCTATTTATGTCTCGCTCCTTTTATAGAACAAGCTGGAGGAGTGGGAAGAATTAAAGGAATTGGTATTGGCGCACCCAATGGAAATTATTATAAGAATACGATTGAACATGCGGCCAATCTACCCTGGAAAGGAATTATCCCTTTCGGTAAAATGATAGAAGATAAATTTAAAATGCCTGTTGTATTAACCAATGACGCGAATGCAGCAGCTATTGGAGAAATGATGTATGGGGCTGCTCAAGACATGCACGATTTCATTATGATTACATTGGGCACTGGCGTAGGAAGTGGAATTGTAGCCAATGGAAAATTAATTTACGGGCACGATGGATTTGCAGGTGAATTAGGGCATACCATTATTATACCTGATGGAAGATATCATGAAGGAACTGGTAAGAATGGTTCATTAGAAAGCTATGCTTCGGCAACAGGGGTTCGATTAAATGCTTTAGAATTTTTAGAAAAATCTGATAAACCAAGTTTACTCAGAAAAATTCCCAAAGAAAAAATTGATTCCAAACAAGTGCACGATGCCGCTATTGAAGGTGATGAATTGGCTAAAGAAATTTTTGACTATACCGGGAAAATTTTAGGCATGGCATTGGCTAATTTTGTGATGTTTTCCAATCCTGAAGCAATTGTATTATTTGGCGGACTTACCAAAGCTGGTGATTATATTTTAAAACCTACCAGAGATTATATGGAAGCAAATCTGATTCAAGTATTTCAAAATAAAGTGAAAATTTTGGTGAGCCATTTAAAAGAATCTGATGCAGCCATATTGGGAGCGAGTGCGCTAGTGTGGGAGATGAAATAGAACTATTTATGTTTTATCAAAAACACTGCCGGAACAGGTCTCTGTCCTTCTTTATCACTCGGCGTGATGGTTTGTTTTCCGTTAACCAATAAACAACTACTTCCTCCCCCATCTAAATTCATGGCCTCTTCGCATCCTACACCAATCAACATTTTAGCCAATTGTTCTAAATTAGCTCCTTCTGCTTTTCCCGGAAATCGGCCTTCTACAGCCATTACAATTAATTGACCATCGCTGGTATAACCCATGGCAGTTCTGGGATGTTTATCATAAAGCGCTTTGCCACTAAATTTTAATTCTTCGTTATTGGTGACTTTTAGTTTTCCTTCTTGCACTAAAACAGGACCGCCACCAATAGCTGTTTGTATTTTCCATTTTTTAAAATCACCCGCTAATTGCACTGTTGATTTAGATAATTTTGAAGAAGAATCTTTGATGGCACTGATAGGATTTTGAATGGCCAAAGGATATTTACTCGATGAATCGGTATAAGACCAAACAATATCTGCCTTCCTGGATTTTGAAATACCGATAACACTCCCAAATGGATGCCTATAAGTTAATGTGTCTTTTCCTTTTCCAGCAATGGTATGTAAATTATAAGCCATCATTTTGCCATCTTTCACTACCATATTCAAATTGCTGTTGTGTACAAATTCAAAAAAAGTTGCATTCACCACCAATAAAGGATTGGATTCTTTAGTAAAATATTCAGTTGGCGTAAATCTTTTTCCATTTCCCACTTGCGTAGTAAAATTCAAGGAAGGTTCTTTTAAACTGGCACTAACATAAAATGCCCGATTGGGCTTACCATCGATAGAATCATTAGAAAAATATACATGAACCCCATTGGGCAATGGTTGATACTCAGCGTCTACATTCACCCATTTTATTTGTGCAGAACAAATGATGGGAAATAGCAGTAACAATAAAATGGAAATTCGCATTTTTATTTGGGTAAGATTTTTCGAAGGTCTGTAATTACTTGAGATTGTTCCGACAAATTAATCAACCCACGGGAAGGTCGGTCTAAATCCAAGATCACATATACCACCAATAAAGAAAGTAGTACAAATCCAATGATGGAAATAAAATTGACTTTTTTATTGACTGGTATAGAAAAGCCTATTAAAAAACTGCAAGACAAAATCATTAAAAACATCAGCCACAAAATACTATCTGGCACTCTTGCTTTTAATGCAGACTCCCTTGTAGTAACAATATCAATCATTGCATTCAAAGCTGGTACCATCTGCATAGTAGGTATATAATTAACGGGCAGCTTAGATTGTTGAATTGTAAAATCCCAGATTAATTTGCTGAGGCTATCTGATTTAGAATTGGAGTTTATTCTTATTGCTGGATTAAAACCTGCCTGATAGTTTTCTATTCTTGCTTCAATATATTCTTTAAAATATTTTCTAAAAACTGTTTTAGCGGAATCGCTCTGGTATAAATCTACTCTTAAATAAGCTGTACTTATATTATTGGCTTCTTCTGTAATCACCAATCTTTTACTCTCAAATCTGCTGCCTGCCATTCCAAAAGTAAAAGCCATGATCAGTCCTAATAATCCGAATAGGGCACCTTCTACAGCACCAATACCATCATCACTTATACTTGTTTTTATATGTAAATAATGTCCGGCCCCAATCAAAAATAGCATTCCGATGAATAAAAACAAGCACAATAAACTTGCATCGGTATTATAAATAAAGGAGCTATCCATAAAAAGTTATTTTTCTAAATCTGTCGGAAGCATCATTTTTAAATCTACAATTCTTGCGTATTGAAGATCTAAATTAATGAACCCTCGTTTTGGTCTGTCCAAATCTAAAATAACATAAATGACTACTCCTGTAAATAAAATAAAACTCATGACAGGCAACCAGTTCACTCGTTTATCTTTCGGAAAGGAAAATCCTGCAAACAAACTACATAACAATGCAAAAACAATCAATAAAATTATAATTTCATCTGGAACTGTTGAACTCTCAGAATTGTAGCGGCTAGTGATCGATTCATTCACTTTAATGAGTGCTGCTACCATTTGATAAGCTGCATAATTGTATTCAGGTATTTTAGCCAGATCATTGGCATGATGAATCAGTTTTCTCACCGCTTTGTAAGAAGCGAAACGGGCTTTATCATATTCAGGATCGAATACTTTGGTTACGTTGGTTTTAATTCGTTGATCCAATAAAATACGATAATCAACATAAAAATCATGTCGAATAGAATCGCTCGAAATCCCTTCTACCCTTAACATGGCGCCTGCAATATTATTTACTTCTTCAATTATTATTGCTCGGCGATTGTCATATCGAGATGCAGACATTCCAAATGTGAATGCCAGTATCAGTCCTAATAAACCATAACTGGACCCTTCAATAGAGCCCATGGCCTCATATTCTCTACTACTTTTTAATCGCAGATAATGACCGATTTTAACCATTAAAAACATGCCTAACATGAGCAATGGGCAAAGTATCATTGCATCCGTACTGTAAATAAGTGAATTGACTACCAAGTTCATCATTTTAGGATTTTAAATTACTACAATTTTTCATTCAACCATTTATTTTTTCCGTAACCTGGAATTACATGTTTTTCACTATGGTATGAAGAGCGCACCAAGGGGCCGCTTTCTACATAATCAAATCCAATAGTGTATCCGATCTCTCTAAGTTCTGCAAATTCATCGGGGTGCACAAAACGTTGCACTTTTAAATGTTTTTTGGTGGGTTGTAAATACTGTCCGAGTGTAAGCACATCGGTGCCCACTTCAACAAGATCTTTCATTGTTTGAATCACTTCTTCCTTGGTTTCTCCCAGGCCCAGCATGATACCTGTTTTAGTGCGCATACCCCCTTTCTTAAGTGTTTCCAATACTTCTAAACTTCTGCGATATTTTGCTTGTATTCTTACTTGCTTGGTAATTCGCTCCACTGTTTCCATATTATGGCTCACCACTTCCGGTGCAGCATCGATGATGCGCTGAATCTGGTCTTTAAATCCCCTGAAATCAGGAATCAATGTTTCTAGTGTAGTATTGGGGTTGAGGTTTTTAATGGCTTTAATGGTATTGTACCAGATGATGGATCCACCATCTTTCAGCTCGTCTCTGTCTACACTTGTAACCACGGCATGCTTCACTTTCATCAAATGAATGGCTTCTGCCACTCTTTGTGGCTCATCCCAATCAACAGAACCAGGGCGGCCTGTTGCTACTGCACAAAATCCACAACTTCTTGTACATACATTTCCTAAGATCATGAATGTGGCAGTGCCTTCACCCCAACATTCTCCCATATTGGGGCAATTACCACTTTCGCAAATGGTGTGTAATTTATGCTTGTCTACTAAGCCTCTAACGTGCTTGTAGCTTTCTCCCAACGGCAATTTAACCCTTAACCAATTGGGTTTTTTAAGTGGTAATTCTTCTTGAATGGTGCTATCTATTGTAGAAATAACTGGTAATTCTTGCATGTATTATTTGTGTGATATGAAGCACAAATTTACATTACTTTCTTTTACCGAATGTGATTGCAGCATAGGCATTAAAAAAGAAATTATTCTCTTTGTTTAACAGCACAACGGGCATTTTTTGGGAATAAAATTCCGCATTTAGTCCTATTTCAATGGCTGATAAGACTTCATTGTATCTGCCATAATCGAATCTAAGAGCAGTTCTCACATGTGCCCCTGGTACAAATTTCATTTCCCCAAAGCCTTTTCCTAATCCACTCTTACCCAGAATAATGGTGGGATCTAAAAATAATTTTTCATTAGCTGGTGTATAACGGATAGATTCCCTGGCTCCGTTGGTAGGATTTTGTATTTCTAAATAATAGGGCTTTAACATTCCTACAGTTAGCCCCCCTCCATAAATGGCAGAAACCGCTACCCCATTTTTATTTCCCTTACCACCAATTAGTTTTTGCTGACCAAATCCTGCTTTGAGATAGTAAAAATTATTTTGCTTTCCATAAATATAACTAGAAACAATGATGAAGCCTTGTGATGCAGATATAGTTGGAACCCTTTCTTCTTTTACACTTTTGCGTTCTCCAAACTCAAGCCACCAAAGACTTGTCTTAGAAGTGGTTTTGTATTTTCCTTTTTCATAAGCAAAACCCCAACCATCTGTATTGAGCTTAATGGAAAATGCACTTTGTTTATCAAAAATTAATGCACCCTCTTCTTCTTGCTTTATTAACTGATTGATTTTTTCTCTTTTCTCTACTTTCTTTTGGTACTTACTCGATGCAGTTTCAGGAACAGTTTTTTGCTGCGCCATTAATGTTATGCCAGAAAATAAAAAAAATACAAAAATTAGTTTCTTCACTTCCATGTGATTTGTTACGTGTAAATTTAGGTCAAAATTGATGCAATGACTTCACAAATTATTTATAATTCCGATTTAAGGACCACCGCTACCCATCTTCAAAGTGGAACCATTATTGAAACCGATGCCCCAACCGATAACCAAGGCAAGGGAGAAAGATTTTCCCCCACCGATTTAGTGGCAACTGCTCTGGCTACCTGTATGATTACCACCATGGGTATTAAAGCCCGTTCAATGAACATTTTATTGGACGGAACAACCGCAGATGTAACTAAAATTATGGCTTCAGACCCCAGAAGAATCAGCAAAATTGTAGTACATATCCATTTTCCAAAGAGTCTTCAAATTGATGATAAAGAAAAAACCATCCTGGAAAATACCGCTCGTACCTGCCCTGTTGAAAGAACTTTACATCCTGATTGTGAACGCGAATTCAGCTTCAATTGGTAATTAGACCCCAATTTATTGAGAATCGTTGCCTATCAATCGTTGTTGAATAATGCTAAAGCCTGCACAACGGAGGATACTGGCAAGCCCATTACATTGTAAAAATCACCGTTGATTGTTGCAATGCCCACTACTCCGATCCATTCCTGAATGGCATAAGCCCCTGCTTTGTCATAAGGTTTGTACTGGTCTACGTAAAATTCGATCTGCTCTATTGTGAGTGGATGAAACTCTACATGGGTAGTAATTGAAAAGGAATGTTCTTTAAAAGCATTCTTTAAAACAACCCCTGTAATGACCCGGTGATTTTGTCCAGACAATTTTGTAAGTATCGAAACTGCCTCAGCCCTATCCGCAGGTTTATTGATCACCTGATTGTCTAAAACAACAATGGTATCTGCTGCCAATACGATGGTTTCGGGTTCCGAATTATTTAACTTTTCTAAAAATTCAATTACCGCTTTTGCTTTATTCAATGCAATATGAATGGGCACTTTTTCAACTTCTAAATTATCAGGAAAAGATTCATCTGTTGCTTTCACAACAATTTTAAACGGAATTTCAGCCCATTCCAATAGTAATTTTCTTCTAGGAGATTGAGAAGCCAGAATAATTTCCTTCATGCAAATATTATTGATAATACCTAAAAAAGAACATTGATAAAATTCCAGTAAACATTATGACTTTTACCAGACTACTCAGTTGATGATAGTCTACAGATTTTTCTGCTTTATACAGTTTCTGCAATACAAGTATCAACGGTAAAACAATTAATAAGATACAATACAATGCACTTAACCACCAACCCATTCCCAAAACATATAATTGCAAAATAACCAAAGCTGCAATCAACACAATTATCCAAACTGCTACAAAAACCTTCGTCGCATTGATTCCCCAAGCAATCGGCATGGTGGTGCATCCATATTTTTGATCTCCGGAAACATCTTCCATATCTTTTATTACTTCTCTAATTAATGAAATCACAAAAGCAAAGGAAGCATAGAGCACCATTAATCTAAAGAAACGAACGCGCTGGTGCTGGTCTGTACCAATTAAAGATCCATCCAGTGGGTATTTTGACAAAAATAATTCTATAATTACCCATGCCGTTAAAAAAGAAATGATCACATTCCCGATTAATAACTTCTTTTTAAATGTTGTTGAATAAACCCATAAAGCAATGACTACACCCAAATTACCCAATACCACATGCCAATATTGACTGATGGGTAATGCATAGGTTGTTAAATATAATCCCAACAAACTTAAAAACATATGGAAGAAAATAATCCAACGTCGGCTAATGATTCTATTGACCACCACTTTTTCAGGCTTATTGATCTGGTCGATATTATAATCAAAATAATCATTGATAATATATCCTGCAGCGGCTATACATACCAATCCAAAGATCAATGCAAAAAAATGAATTTGTTCACTGGCATTTATTCCAGTTAATTCCGGATAAATTCTTTCGTAAATGCAGAATTCGAATAATAGTTGTGTTATAATAATAAATAAGAGATTGGGCCATCTTATTAATCTAAAAAATGCTGCAACTATTTTCACCGATTGGTTATTGGTTATTGGTTATTAGGTTAAACTCCTAATTGTATCTCTTAATTCTTAATTCTTCTTTCTTAATTCTTATTGCGCTCTGATATGTAAATCATCATTCCAGTCGCCACGTAGTTTCAACACTTTTTCAATCACATCTCTCACACATCCTTCTCCTCCTTTTATAGCAGAAATATATTTCGCGCATTCTTTTATTTCGTGCACCGCATCTGAAGGGCAAGTAGGCAAGCCTACAATTTGCATGCATTGTAAATCGGGCATATCATCTCCCATAAATAAAAACGAACTGGCGTTGCTTTGGTGTTTTTTCATCAAAGATTGCAAGAGCGTTAACTTATCTGCTACTTGCATATACACTTCCGTTATTCCTAATTTACTCAAACGGTCTTTTACTTCGGGGGAATTACCTCCAGAAATAATGGTAACTCGATAGCCTTTTTTTACTGCTAATTGCAAAGCATATCCATCTTTTATATTCATTCTTCTTGCCATTACACCGTCTGGCAATATCAATAAAGTACCATCTGTAAGTACTCCATCTACATCAAATACAAAATGAGTGATATGATTGAATTGATCTAACATATTTTAAAGTTAGCTAAACAAAAACGCTAAAGGAAAGAAATATTTAAGATTGATTATCTCTCCACTCATATACCCAGGCACTTTGTATCATTTCCAAATGACCTTCGGTACTTTGTTCCTTGGTTCCGCTAAAATTTGGGATGGCTAAGATCCATTCTAATAAATCGGTAAAACGAACCCTGTATATTTTACCCTCATTGAATTCTGCTCCGAATCTTTCATACAATTTCATAGCAATATCTTCGTGATCGCTCCAATGGATGGGTGGCTCAAAATGACTCATAATAAACTGATTTTATTAATTATTACTCTCCTAAAAATTGAGTTTGATCCGGCAATGTAACATGAACTTCACCAGAACCTTTCTGTAAAATACATTGACAACCCAATCTTGAATTAATTCTTGGATTAACTGCTCTGTCAATAAAATCTTCTTCTCTATCACTTAATTCTTCCAAAAACTCCGCTCCCTGATTTACATACAAATGGCAGGTACTACATGCACAAACCGCCCCACAATTGTGGTGCAATTCAATATGATTGTCTAAACAAACCTCTAATAAACTCTGATCTGCTTCAATATTATGAAGGGTTATAGGCTCCAACCCTTTTTGTTCAAATTGTATGTGAATAGAATACATATTGTTGTTTTGGGTTGCAAAAGTATTTCAAAACAATAACTAACCAATCGTTATTGTAAAAAGTTTACCAATACCGAAAGCTTTTATTTCATTATTCTCAAATATTGATTTACTATATTGATTATCAACTACTTATATTTTTTAAGTAGAAACGCAGATTTTCAAAAAAACTAGAATTTAGAGTAAATATAGGTTCCAAGCTATCTTTGACCCATGAAGATGAAATTTAGACAGAGAATAGCACTGGGATATTATAGAACAAGAATTAACACCATCGGACTGGTTTCTCCACACCGAGCGGCACTTTTAGCTTTTGATTTATTTTCCAATCCATTTAAGTCTAATGCCAAAAGAATTGCACCAGCCATTTTTCACAAAGCCAATCCGCTCAGCATACAGTTGAATCAGTTTACCATTCATGGTTTTCAATGGAAAAGCAATCAGCCGGATGCTAAAAAAATATTGATTGTTCATGGATTTGGCAGCTATGCTTATAAGTTTGATAGTTATATAGTTGCATTGCTAAAGGAAGGATTTGAAGTATTGGCATTTGATGCACCCGGACACGGCAGTTCTGAAGGAAAAAGAATCAATGCATTACTCTATAGAGACATGATTCTAGAAGTGAACAACCAGTTAGGCCCATTATATGGAATTATTGCACATTCTTTGGGTGGATTGGCTGCTTCTTTGGCCATGGAGCAAATCAAAAAAAATATTCCTGAAAAATTAGTACTGATTGCACCAGCCACAGAAACAAAAACGGCAGTAGAACATTTTTTTGGTGTAATTAAGATTGATGGACCCATAAAAGATGCATTTTATGAAATTATTGAAGCACTTGCCCAACAGCCAATTAGCTACTTTTCGGTAGCCAGAGTAGTAAGAAATGCCCAATTCAACATTTTGTGGGTTCATGACGAAGAAGATAATATCTGTAGTTTCGAAGATGTTAAACCGCTTTTAAGCGAACAACTGCCAAAGCTGGAACTCATAATCACAAAGGGTTTGGGACATAATAAAATTTATAAAACCAGTACCACAAAGGATAAAATTGTTCATTTCCTGGCAAATAAGTTGTAGGGAGATTTTTTGTGATTTGATGCTTTACCCTAATATTGCATCACAAGAATTGTTTTGGAACAACCCGAAAGGGTACCCCAAACAATGGTTAAATTGATTATAAAAAGTTGAAAAAAACCGTAATTATCGGGAAGGTACATGGCTAAAAATTTACTGATTGTTGAGTCTCCTGCAAAAGCAAAAACCATTGAAAAAATTCTTGGAAAAGATTTTGAAGTGAAAAGTTGTTACGGCCATATCAGAGACCTGGAAAAAGATGATATGGGGATTGATGTAAACAATCAATACTTGCCTCGATATAAAGTACCTGAAGATAAAGAACGTGTTGTAAAAGAATTACGTCAACTAGCCAAGAAAGCCGATGAAGTTTGGCTTGCATCGGATGAGGACCGTGAAGGAGAAAGTATCAGCTGGCATTTAGCCGAAGTTTTAGGATTAGACCCTGCCATTACCAAAAGAATTGTTTTCCATGAAATTACCGCACCTGCAATAAAAAAAGCAGTAGCAAATCCAAGAATCATTAATATGAATCTGGTGAATGCTCAACAAGCCAGAAGAGTATTAGACCGATTGGTGGGTTTTGAATTAAGCCCTGTTCTTTGGAGAAAAATAGGCATGCAAAGAAGTTTGAGTGCCGGAAGGGTTCAAAGTGTGGCTGTAAGATTAATCGTTGAAAGAGAAAGAGAGATCAACCATTTTGTTTCTGAAAACTCTTTTAAAGTTGAAGCAGTTTTTTTAGCTCCAGATATCAATGGAAAAGAAGTACAATTTAAAGCAGACGGCCCTTCTAAAATAACTACTCAACCAGAAACTCAATCATTTTTAGAAAGCTGCAAAAACGCTAATTATACCGTTACTGATATTCAGGTAAAACCTGCAAAACGCACTCCTGCTGCGCCTTTCACTACTTCCACCTTACAACAAGAAGCTTCGCGCAAAATGGGATATAGTGTGAGTAAAACAATGTTGATTGCGCAAAAGTTGTATGAGAGTGGTAAGATCACTTACATGAGAACTGATAGCATCAGTTTGAGTGAAACTGCGCTTGAAGATATCAGCAAAGAGATCAATAATAGTTACGGTGCAAAATATCACCAGCCTCGTAAATTCAAAAATAAAAATGAAAGTGCTCAGGAGGCACATGAAGCCATTCGCCCAACCTATATGGGAGACCATACTGTTGGAGATGAAGAAACGCGTCGTTTATATGAATTGATCTGGAAAAGAACCATTGCTTCTCAAATGAGTGAAGCCATTTTTGAAAAAACAAGTGCTAAAATTTCCATCAGTTCTAACAATCAAAACCTTACCGCATCTGGTGAAGTAATGCAATTTGATGGTTTTTTGAAAGTCTATATGGAAGGCAAGGATGATGAAGATGAAGAAAATACAGAAGGCATTCTACCTCCTTTAAAAGTGGGAGAAACCTTAAGTTTTGTTGAAATGTTGGCCACTGAAAAATTTAGCAGACCCTCACCAAGATACACAGAAGCTTCTTTGGTAAAAAAATTAGAAGAATTGGGAATTGGCCGACCATCTACTTATGCTCCTACTATTTCTACAATTGTAAAAAGGAATTATGTAGAAAAAAGAGACAAAGAGGGTACTAAAAGAGCTGTTACCATTTTCAAACTAACGGCCAAGAATAATATTGAAAAGGAAATCATTCAAGAAAATACAGGTGCAGAAAAAAGTAAATTATTCCCTACCGATTTAGGTATGGTGGTGACTGATTTCC
This sequence comes from Sediminibacterium sp., assembly GCA_040403975.1. Classification (GTDB taxonomy): domain Bacteria; phylum Bacteroidota; class Bacteroidia; order Chitinophagales; family Chitinophagaceae; genus Sediminibacterium. Next base: position 43,879 of record JBBAJS010000007.1, on the reverse strand, counting down.
TGAAACAACATTTTAATAAAGTAATGGATTTTGGCTTTACCGCTAAAATTGAGCAAGAATTTGATGAGATAGCAGAAGGAAGAATGAAATGGAGTAATATGATTGATGGCTTTTATAAACCATTTCATGAAACCATTGAACACACATTAGAAAATGCAGAGCGTGCAAAGGGTGAAAGAGAGTTGGGCATAGATGCTGCCACTGGCAAAAAAGTAATCGCAAGAATGGGCAGATATGGCCCAATGGTGCAGATTGGAGATACTGCAGATGAAACAGAAAAACCCCGTTTTGCCAAACTAAAACAAGACCAAAGCATCGAAACCATTACCATGGAAGAAGCGATGCAATTATTTAGTTTACCAAGAACAATTGGTGAATACGAATCGCAAGAACTTTCTGTGAATATCGGTCGTTTTGGACCTTATATAAAATTGGGAGAACAATTCATTTCTATTCCTAAAGGAGAAGACTTATATGAAATGGATTTAGAAAGAGCCATTCAATTATTGAAGGAAAAACAATTGGCTGATGCTCCTATTGGCTTCTATGATGAAAAGCCTGTAACGAAGGGTAAAGGAAGATTTGGACCATTCATTAAATGGAATGATCTCTATATCAATATTCCTCGAGCCTATAATTTTGATTCCTTGAGTCAGCAAGATATCAATGAACTCATCGAAAAGAAAATGGCCAAAGAAGCCAATCGATTTATTGTACAATGGCCAGAAGAAAAAATTGCTATTGAAAATGGAAGATGGGGTCCGTTCATTCGTTTTCAAAAGAAAATGCTCAAACTAGGCAAACAGGCTGATGGAAACAAGCATACTCCCGAAACGGTTGCTACCATTGAATTAGCAGCTGTAAAAGAAATGATTGAAGCTCAGGTGCCTGGTGCGTTTACCAAAAAAACTGCTGCGAAAAAAGCTGCGACTAAAGGTGCAAAAAAATCAGCCACTAAAAAAGCCAGTCCAAAGAAAACAGCTACCAAAAAAGCAAGTACTGCAAAAAAATAATACCGATTGCGATTGTCCTAAAATTTGAAAAGCCCTGTCGAGATTAACCAGACAGGGCTTTTTCATTTTGGTATTGCAACCAATAACTTAATAACTATGCACCAATAACTGCGAATCCTTTTTTCCCATTCGCTTTAAAAATCTTACATGAGCTGCTACAGCTTTTCGCATAGTTGGAAATTCGATGTATTGTAAATTATATTCTTCACAAATGCTCTTTACAATTTTGCTGATTGCAGGATAGTGAACATGAGAAATCTTGGGGAACAAATGATGCTCAATTTGAAAATTCAATCCACCCACTAACCAACTTACCAATTTATTTTTTGTAGCAAAATTGGCTGTTGTTTTTATCTGGTGTGCTGCAAATTCGTCTGGTAATTTATGTGTTTCAATATCGGCAACAGGAAACTCAGTATGCTCAACCGTATGCGCTAATTGAAATACAATACTTAATACAAATCCTGCAAAGAATGTCATGATTACAAATCCTATGATCCAATTTACCCAACCAACAAAAACAATTGGAATAACTACAAATACAGCAGCGTGGTACACTTTAACACTCCAAAATTCAATATGATCTGCAATGCTCATTTTCTTCAAAGGAACATTACCAATTTTTCGAGAAAAGTATTTTTTGTAATCGGTAAAGAAGATCCAGAATACATATAAAAGCATATACAATACCCAAAAATAAATGTGTTGAAATTTGTGGGCCTTGTACCATTTCTGGGTAGGCGCCATTCTCATGAAAACACCAATTTCAATATCATCGTCTACCCCATCAATATTGGTAAAACTGTGATGAATCATATTGTGTTTCATATTCCACATAAAATGGTTAGCACCCAATAAACTTATAGAAGATGCTGCCACCCTATTCATGATTTTGTTTCCGCTAAAACTACCATGACTTCCATCATGCATCACATTAAATCCTATACCTGCAACTAATCCGCCCAGAACAATTGATTCTGCAATCGCGAAGTACCATATAGGTGTAAAAAAAACTAAATGAATATATACTCCTACAAATGCAACAATTAATAAAATGGCTTTTGTAAAAAGTTTTGATGTACCAGTTCCGTCAATTCCATGCTCATCTAAATAAGCCTGAACTCTTTTTTTAAGTTCTAGATGAAGTGGTTGTTTAACGTTGGCAAATTTGGGGGTAATAAAGGTACTCATTGGCAAATTTATATAATGATGCAAGATAACTCAAGTTAGTATCCAATACTTGTTAAAAATGGGAATAGGGTCAATTTATGTCCCTGAACGCCAATAAATTGAAATTATTATGCAGTATTTTCTTCATATATCCACAAGCGATGGATAACTTCTATACTATAGTTAACGAAATATTATTTTAGTTTGATGTAAGAATAACTACCGTGCTATGCAGGAAACCAAAGAATTAAATGCCTTATTTACCCTTATTGACGATCCGGATGAAGAGGTTTATTCAACAGTTTCCCAAAAAATTGTTGGTTATGGTAAGCCCATCATCCCCAATCTGGAACATCTATGGGAAACAACCCCTAACGAAGGCATTCAGGAAAGGATAGAAATGATTATTCATCGATTGCATTTTACTGATTTGTATTCCGATTTTACAGAATGGAAAGACAGCGCTTATCACGATTTATTATTTGGCGCTTTACTGGTAGCAAAATTTCAATATCCCGATTTACAAACCAGCCCAACATTACAAGAAATTGAAAAAATCAGGAGAAATATTTGGCTGGAGCTCAATAGTTTTCTAACTCCACTAGAACAAGCAAATGTTTTATCAAGCATTATTTATAATTTCTACCATTTGAAAGGAGTAGAAGTAAATTATACCAATCCAGACGATTTTTTTATTCATAAAGTATTGGCTTGTAAAAAAGGCAACATGATTACCAATGGTATTTTATACCAAGTAATGTGTGACCAATTAGATATCAATGCAAAGATCATAAACATCCCAAAACAGTGCATCATTGCATTCTACCAATCAGATTATGACCATACTAATTTTGTTGGAAACCCAATGGATCAAATACATTTCTTTGTAGACGCCACTAACGGGCAAGCATACTCTCACAAAGACATAGAGAATTATTTCAAAAAGATCTCAGTTCCTTTAACTGCTGCTTACTTTAAGCCCCTTCCGCATAAAAGAGTAATACAAATTCTCTTACAAGAAATTGCCAAATGTTTTGACTCACCAACCAGTGATTACAAAAAACATGAATTATTAGAATTGGTTGAGCTACTTGATTAGTATCACAACAATTCTGCCACCAAAGTTTTATCCATATTCAAAGCAATACTTACCGGGCAATTATTCTTAGCTTCTTCTGCACAAGATTGAAATTGTTCTTTACTAATACCAGGCACGGTTGCTTTAACTGTTAAATAAGAATGATTGATTTTTCCATCCTCCAATGAGATAGCACATTCGGTCTCAATTTTATCGGCGGTAAATCCTGCAGCACCTAATACAAATGTTAGTTTCATAGAAAAACATCCTGCATGTGCCGCCGCAATGAGTTCTTCAGGATTGGTTCCTACCCCATCTGCAAAACGAGAATTAAAAGAGTACTGAGTATTGGATAAAACGGTGCTTTGAGTAGAAAGTTGGCCATTACCTTCTTTTCCTGAACCATTCCAAATTGCTGTTGCTGTTCTTTTCATTTTGATTATTTTTATGTTTAATGACAATTTATGATAAACTGGGCAGATTTTGAAAAAATTGATATTCGTATTGGTACTGTTTTATCTGCGAATGAATTTCCTCAAGCAAAGAAACCAGCATACCAATTAACTATTGATTTTGGTGAATTAGGTATCAAGCAATCTTCTGCTCAAATAACCCATCATTACAATTACAAAGAGTTAATTGGTGTTCAAGTAATTGCTGTAGTGAATTTCCCTCCAAAACAGATAGCGAATTTTTTCAGCGAATGCCTTGTATTAGGAGTTTATGACGAGAATCATCAGGTTGTATTATTGAAGGCTGATAAAAAGATGCAAAACGGCGATAAAATTGGATAGAATTATACTTTGTTTACTATATTTATATGCCATCTAGGTAGGATCAATTATGGGTGAATTACATTATACTTATTATGAAAGTCCAATAGGTTTATTAAAGATCGGAGGCAATGATCATTTTATTGGCGAATTGAGTTTTGTAGATAATAGAGACCAATTGACCTATGGCGAACCTGGCATCACTGAATTAATGCATCAATGTACTGAAGAGCTGATTGAATATTTTCATGGTAAAAGAAAAACTTTCGATATTCCAGTGCATCAGGAAGGTACCGATTTTCAAAAAAGAGTTTGGTCTGAATTATTAGAAATTGGCTATGGAAAAACCATTAGTTATATGGATTTGGCCAAAAGATTAGGAGACCCAAAAGTGATTAGAGCGGCGGCCACAACTAATGGGAAAAATAAGATCACCATCATCGTACCCTGTCATAGAGTTATTGGAAGCGATAAATCTTTGGTAGGTTATTCCGGAGGAATGTGGCGTAAAAAATGGTTATTACAACATGAATTTAAAATTGCACATGGCGTTCAAACATTGTTTTAATTCAATTTTATACAATACAATATGTTGAATTTTCTAAAAACTATTTTTGTTTATTCAATTGGATTATTCATTTTTCATCTGCCAATCTTAGCTCAAACCCAAAATTCATATCCCTCCCCAAATAAAGTTATTGTTCTTGGAAGTGTTCACACTGGCAATAAATCATATACAGTAAATAAATTGTATAAAATTTTAAAAGAGATAAAGCCTGATATCATTTTATTAGAATTCGATTCAACAACTATTGCTCAATGTGCTATTCCATATGTCTTTGGGCAAAGAACTGCAGAATTTTTAGGGATCTGGAAAAACCCAATTGAATATCGTGCTTCAAGAAACTATCAAAGAAAAAATAAAGAAGTTTGCTTGGCTCCTTTTGATATGCATATACCCAACACAGCCACTTATGTGAAATATCAATATCAAATGGAGAACAGCCATTTCGCAACATTGATTCAACTCTATAATGAAAATAAATTCTCTTCTGCTGATAGCGCCATTTTTGAACCGTATGCAAAATTGAACAACGCCTTTTTACAAAAAATGGACAGTAATTTACTGGTAATGAATCGTGCAAGTTTAATGGACACCGTTCAACAAATAGTTCAATTAGAAGCAACGAATATTAAAACTTTAACCAACAAATACAATGAACTTCAACCATATAGTATTTGGTTCAATGCTACTATAGATTACTGGGAACAAAGAAATAAAAAAATCTGTCAAAACTTAACAAGAGAGCTCAATGCCAATAGTGGTAAAACAATTGTAATCCTGACTGGGCTCATGCATAAATATTACATTACTAATTTTCTGAAGCAAAAAGAGATGGAGAAATTATGCACTTTGATTTCTCTAAATGATATTATTCATTAACTGAAGAATATTTTCCATTTACAAAATAGTTGAGTTCTTTTCTAAAATCCAATTCAGGATGCTTTTCCATTAACTGTTTGGCAACTTGAGCATATTTCTGCAGAAATTGTTGGTGTAATTGAGTAGCAGGATTGAATGGTTTGTGTTGATAGGCTAAATTGATCTCTTTAATGATTGGCAATAATTCTTTTGTAGTTTCAGAAAAGCATGATTCTACTAATTTTTCCCACACGTATTGGGTAGCATAATAATTTGGATGAACCAGGTCTTCGGCATAAAATCGGTAATCTCTTAAATCGTCGATTACTAATTCATAAGCAGGAAAATAGTAGTGTTGAGCAGATTGATTCACCAAATCATGTACAGCCTGAATTAATACTGCTTTACTTCGGTTGTTCTCTATAACTCCTTCGCGCAAGTGTCTTACAGGACTGATGGTAAAAATAATGGTCAAGTGTGGATTAAATATTTTCAATTGATCAAGCATTGAACCCAAGGCTTCCTTGGTTTCAGTAACTGTTAATAACCTTTTTGAAAACCAATTTGCTGGAGCTTTATGATTATTTGCTGCAACAGTTCCAACACCATTTCCATCTGCGACTTCAGTTAAAAAATAAACCCATGCCGAACCCAGTGTAATAAACAAATAATCTCCATGTAATAAAAACTCATGAGCGGCAATAGTTGATTGATTGATTTTTTGTAAAGATTCTTCAGCTGTTATGCCAGAAAACCTGCTATGGTGCTTCCAACTATGCCATGTTTCGTTCAAACAGAACAGATCAGATTCGGAATACATTTTTTTTTGAATATACTGACTGATAGATTCAGCAACACTGATCGGATTAAAAAGAATTCCATTCGGATTATCCATTACTTTGAATTTCGATAACCGCAATAGATCTCCAATATTTTCTGTAAAACAAGAACCAATCATCATCATCTTTTGATGATGGGTTATAGGTGTTTGTATTTTTTTTATGGCAAATTCGTAATGAAACTTCATAATAAGATTAATAAAAGATGGTTGAAGCTAAGGAAGAAGCTTCAAGAAGCGCTTCTTGATTCAGTATTTTCAACCCTTTTTTTGATTGAAAATAGGGGATCATTAATTCGGTATCCATATTGCCTACCAAATCATCTTGCGCCATAGGGCATCCGCCAATTCCTTTTAAAGCCCCATCGAATCTTGTACAACCAGCATTATAAGCAGCAGCTAACTTGTCTTGCCAATTTGTGTGAGAAGCGTGTAAATGCACACCTATCTCTACATGGGGGTATGCTGGCAATACTTTAGTTAAAGCTCGTTGAATTTGGTCAGGGCTTGCTAAGCCTACTGTATCGGCCAATGATATCACTTTGATATCCAATGCAGCCATTTTGCTCACCCAATTGAATAAAATGTCTTCGGTATAAGCATCTCCATAAGGGTTGCCAAAACCCATGCTTAAGTAAATTACCAATTCTTTTTTATTTTTTAAGCATAACTCTTGTATAGCTTCAACACGTATCAAACTTTCCTCCATGCTACTATTGGTATTGCGCAATTGAAATTCAGGAGATAAAGAGAATGGAAAACCCAGGGAATGAATTTGATCGAATACTACTGCTTCTTCTGCGCCCCTTGCATTTGCCACAATAACCAGCAATTTGGTATTACTGAATGAACAATCAAGCTGACTGATAACTGAAGCTGTGTCAGCCATCTGTGGAATTGCTTTGGGTGAAACAAAACTGCCGCAGTCGAGCACATCGAACCCCACTTTTAATAACTGATTGAGGTATTGAATTTTTTGTTCGGTAGGTATAAATGCTTTCCATCCTTGCATTGCATCGCGAGGGCATTCTACTAATGTTATTTTTTGAGCTTGTTTGATAACGAATTATTTGATTAATTAATGAATGGAAGAAAAGATATAAAATGGAGCATTTATGAATACCGTTAAGCAATTTTCGAATGAGGCGTCAACAATGAAAGCTGTTTGAGTTCCGACTTGTCGGAACGAGTTCTTTCATTGTAGCCGAATGAGTAAAAATTGCAGGTATTCATGGGAGCGAAATTTTATGCTTTTATTCAATTCATTAATTTTATTTCATTCTTTGTTTCATGGCTTCATACAAAATCATTCCGGTAGCCACCGATACATTCAAGGAATCGAATTTAGCGGCCATAGGAATTTTAAAAAATTCATCAGCGGATTTTGCTAAATGCGGTTGAACGCCTCTTCCCTCATCGCCCATAATAATGCAACATGGGTCAACCATTGTCAGGTCAAAAACATTTTTCTCTGCCCTCATCTCACTGGTGAAAACAGCAATTCCATTTAAATGAAGAGTATCTACTGCTTTTATTAAACTACCTACTCTGCAGATATGTATTTTTTCTAAAGCTCCAGCACTGCTTTTCATGGCTTCTTCATTCAAAGCTCCAACCCCTTTATCTGGAATAATAATAGCTTGTGCGCCACAGCAAACAGCCGTTCTTGCAATGGCTCCTATATTACGAACATCGGTAACACCATCTAACATCAAAAATAATGGAGTAATCCCTTCGGATACTACATGATCAATTACTTGTTGCAAATCCAGATAATTCACCAAGGCTGCAATGGCAATAACCCCTTGATGATTGGCGCGAGAAAGCCCGTTTAATTTTTCAATAGGCACTAATTGCATAGGTATATTATGCTCCCGCGCCAAAGCACGAATGGCATGCATTACTTCACCTGCAGCATTTTTTTGAAGCAATATTTTATCAATTGCTTTTCCGGATTGTAGTGCCTCAATCAAGGGCTGCCTTCCAATAATCATCGAACTTTGTTTTAAAGCCATTTGCAAATGTATTACTTCAATTTTCCCTGAACCAATAAGAGTTGAACTTTATAAATAGCAGCTACACTCATAGAATCTGTAATAAGACCATTTTCTACCATGGCAACTGCTTCTGAGAATGGTATTTTTTTCACTATTAATTGCTCTGTTTCTTCAGGTTCTGCTTGCCCTTGTTGCAAATCTCTTGCTAAAAAGACAATACCCAATTCATCGCTTACTGAATTGGATAAATGCATGGTCAATAAATGATTCCATTCAGCAGCTATCAGTCCAGTTTCTTCCAATAATTCTCTTTTAGCGCTATCCAAAGGGTCTGTACCCAAGGGTCCACCACCTTCAGGAATTTCCCAGCTGTATGCATTTAATGTGAATCGGTACTGACCTACTAAATAGGTGTTGAATTGATCATCCAAAACCATTACGCCAACCGCCGTGTTTTTAAAATGTACTTTCCCATAAATGCCCTTACCTCCTCCAGGATTAATAACATCATATTCTGTGAGATTAATCCAGGAATTATCATAGATCGTTTTTTCAGTTAATACTTTCCAAGGATTTTGCTCCATTAGGATTGCTTGTTTTTAAGTAAAACGGGAATAGATATAATTATATATAATACGATTAATAATAGAATTAAAAACTTGACACTTGCACAATAATAAGTAAGCCACAATGAGCTAGGGGTATAGTTTCCAGCAATACTTTGCAACATCAATAAATTTTCAGCGATGTCCAAAATGCCTGCTACAAATGCTGCTTTCGTTAATAAAGTGCCCATTCTAATCAATAGCATATTTTGCCATTTATTGGAACAAATTGCTGCAATCATAGAAAACAACAATACATAAGAAGGAATTAATAAAAAGTCTATCCAAATATTCTGTTTGGCAATTGAAAGGTCCCAAGCATTCAGTGTTTCCATCAATTTGGCTGGGGAATTGGCAAATTCAAGATTCAAAATACCTCCAAGGGTAATAGCTGTTTTTAATGGAGCTCCCTGGAATCGCATGGCAATAAAAATCAATAAAAAAGAGATTGCCGCTACTAATAGTTTCTTTTTCATACCCTAAAATAAAAAAACCTCTGTACAAATGTACAGAGGTGGATGATTTGTTTATATGAATTATTTTAAACCGAAAGCTTTTTTCACTTTTGGCACATAGTCCAATTTCTCCCAGGTAAACAATTCTACTTTCACTTTCTTCTCTTTTCCGTCAGGAGTTTTGAAAGTTTTGGTAACTATTTCGCTCTTACGACCCATATGTCCGTAAGCTGCAGTTTCACTGTAAATTGGGTTACGTAATTTCAAACGCTGCTCAATAAAGTAAGGGCGCATATCAAAAATGCCTTCTACCATTTTAGCGATCTGACCATCGGTCATATCTACTTTTGCAGTTCCGTATGTATTTACATTGATTGAAGTAGGTTGAGCAACACCAATTGCATATGAAACCTGTACTAAAATTTCATCAGCAACACCAGCAGCTACTAAGTTCTTAGCTATATGACGTGTAGCATAAGCAGCTGAACGATCTACCTTACTTGGATCTTTACCGCTGAATGCACCTCCACCATGAGCACCTTTACCACCGTAAGTATCAACGATGATCTTGCGACCTGTTAAACCAGTATCTCCGTGTGGTCCACCAATTACAAACTTTCCAGTTGGATTGATATGGTATTTAATGTTGTTATTGAACAACTTAGCGTATTTCTTATACTTGGCTTTTACTCTTGGGATCAAGATATTGATGATATCTGCTTTGATCTTAGCCAACATCTTGGCTTCAGAATCAAAATCATCGTGCTGAGTTGATACCACAATAGCATCAATTCTTACAGGCTGATTGTTATCATCATACTCCAAAGTAACCTGGCTCTTAGCATCTGGGCGTAGATATTTGATGGCTTTGTTCTCTCTTCTCAGCGCTGCTAATTCAATCAAGATCTTATGCGCCAGATCCAATGCCAATGGCATATAATCGTCTGTTTCGTTGCTGGCATATCCAAACATCATTCCCTGGTCACCTGCACCTTGTTCTTCTTTTTTCTTTTTATCAACGCCCTGGTTGATATCTGCGCTTTGCTCATGAATAGCTGATAAAATACCACAGCTATTGGCTTCGAACATATATTCACTCTTGGTATATCCAATCTTACGAATAACTCCACGAGCAATTTCTTGTACATCTAAATACGCTTTAGACTTTACTTCACCTGCCAAAACTACCTGACCTGTGGTTACTAAAGTTTCACAAGCTACTTTCGACTGAGGGTCGAAGGCTAAAAAATTATCGATCAATGCATCTGATATCTGATCGGCTACCTTGTCTGGATGCCCTTCTGATACGCTCTCTGAAGTAAATAAATAAGACATTTTTTGTGATTTGAATTGTTAAGTGCGCAAATATATTACAATAAACAGTATTTCTAAATTCTTGAGTAAACAATTCTCAATCTCATCCTAAATCGGGAATGAGTACCTCCACCTAATCGAACTCTTCCATTTCCTACAACATTGCCAATAGAAGGATTGAGGTAATAAACCTGAGAAAACCCAGTAACAGGATAGCCAGGAGAATATCGGATGGAATCGTTTGATGGAGCAGATAATCTCAATACAAATGAGGTATCTTTTCTTGTGACAATACCTTGAACATATCTGGAAAGATTAAAAGTATAATTGGCTAAACGATCATACCCTGGTACCGTTTTATAATTCAGATATCCTCCAAAAACAGAGGTATTCGGACCTTGCACACCAATGCTATAATCATTAGGGATATTACGTTTGATTTTGTTTACAGAATCATAATAGCTTAACAACAAAATATTTGGAGGTGCAAAATATTTGTCTGTTGTAAGCAGATTTGCATTATCGGGCACTTGTTCTGTAATCAATTCGGCACGATGAATGATCCGATTATTCAATTTATCTAAATTGGGAATTCGAATTCTTACATAAGTTCCTGGAGCTGTTTGAACATACACCAATGAATCCGGTCTTGATGTAGTAGTTAATCGGTTGGCTATTTCGCTTCCAGCTCGGTTTCTTGTAATATGGCTAAAATCTCCACTTGTAAAACTATTGAATCTGAAATAAACCACATTGGTGTCTCTGCTTGTTGAGCCTGTTGTGCTGGAATTATAATACAAGGCCAATTTGGTATTGGTATCGAGCATATTGATGAAAAGCAGCGCATTGGCAGGGCTTGTTGCCGCTACTTTTACAGAAAACCCAGCAAAGAATGTTCTGAATGCAGTATCGGATCGATACGCATTACTGGAGTCATAGGTATTCAAAAATCTTCTTGCTACATCATCTCTTAATCTGATTCTAATTTGATTTCTGGATACCTCATATCTGTTGATTACTGAGTCCCCTATTTTTCTGATATCAATAACTGCTGTATTGCCTAAACTTCCTGCAGATTGCAATGGGTAAATTGCAGGAAAATTTGAAGGGTAAGATTTATAAGGATCTAAAGGTGTGTTTTTACTGATTTCTTCCACAGAAATTCTTAGCGGTTGAGTAGAATCACCATGAAAATTCAGATAGCTTAAAATCAACACTGCAGAATCTGCACGAATACTGTCTTTAGTGCCAGGAACACCGTATGGAAAAAAATTAGGAAATAGTTCAAAATTCAATGCGGCTGTAGTTCTTCCAAATAATGGGTCATTGGTTATTGCTCCTAAAACGTGAACATCTTGCTTATAAATTCTGGTAGTATCATTTTCATCGAAACTATCAGTAATTACTTCCATTGTAGTATCAAAAGTATTCACTCCATCAACTGCTGGAATTAATCCACCACCTAATTCAGTAGAAGTAATACGGGTGCAGGAAATAGCAGTAACTAAAGAGAACAATAATAAAAATGCTAAACTGCGCAGTGTAAAAATTGAATGCATGTGCTGAAAATTACTTGCCCGCAAGGTCGTTGTACAATTCTAAATACTCTGTTAAATCAGAATCCCAACCCTTGAAAGGAACTACTTTTTTACCTTTTACTTTTGAAAATTCAGTCAAAAGCTTTTTCTCAATAATATCTGAACCAAAACTAATGGCATCAGCATAATGGGCACCACCTCGGAACATAGCAGTATTGTCTCCATCTTTAAAGGGTTCTAAGTCTTTTTCCTTGATATTGGCATTAACAATTGCTTGTTTCAGGAAATTTGAACCTAGTTTTTCCGTAAACGTGTTCTGTCCTATTGTAAAAATGACTTTACTATTTCCAAATACAGGTTCTTTCTTATATGCTGTTTTAATCAGTGCTGGAATCAATCCAGTCATCCAACCTGAACAATGTATTAAATCGGGAGGCCAACCAAATTTCTTTACCGTTTCTAAGGCACCTTTACAAAAAAATACAGTTCTTAAGTCGTTATCTGAAAACCAGGTTTCTGTTTCGTCGTGAAAAATTTGCTTGCGCTTAAAGAAATCTTCATTTTCGAGAAAGTATACCTGAAGACGGGCATTGGGCAAAGAAGCCACTTTAATTTGCAATGGATAGTCGTCGTTGTCAACAGAAACATTTATACCAGATAAACGAACTACTTCATGCAAACGATGTCTGCGCTCATTAATTACACCAAAACGAGGCATAATACATCTTACTTCATAGCCACTATCATTGCTTTTAATAGCCAATTTATTGATGATCTCCGCAAATTCAGTTAACTCCAAATAAGGAGACATTTCTGTGGCAATGAATAAAATCCTTTTCTTTGTTGACATTAACACACTATTTTAAACAACCATTCTGAAAATAAGTCTGCGAAGTTACTTAAAATTGACCGAAACACAAGAAATAGCTTCTTATTATCTGATTATCAAATAGTTACAATAAAATAATATCAATAATAATAGTTTATATTGCATTTAAGTACTTAAATTTGATCAACGATTAGTTTAGCACCTACATAAGGGAAAATCAGCAGCGCAACATGAAAATTAAATGGATTTCTGTGCTTCAATACATGCTCTTTTTGGGCATTGGTATTTTTTTAGTCTGGTGGAGTTTACAACAGATTCCTGCAGACAAATGGGAGGAATTTAAAGGCTCCTTGAAAAAAGCCAATTATTGGCTGATGTTACCCGTATTTTTTATTCTTTCAGGTAGCCATGTATTAAGGTCCATGCGATGGAGAATATTGATGAAACCTCTGGGATTTTCTCCAAAATTACCCAATGTATTTTTTGCGGTGATGATTGGCTATTTAGCCAATCTTGCAGTTCCTAGATTAGGTGAAGTGTTGAAGTGTACTATCCTCGCTCGATATGAAAAAATTCCTGCAGAAAAATTGATTGGCACAATAGTAATTGAAAGAGCATTTGATGTTATTTCTTTAGCAATTGTTTTTCTAACTGCATTCATTTTACAATATGATATTATTGGTGAATATGGCGTTGAATTATCAAAAAAACTATTTGAAGGACAATCAGGTAATCTCTCTTTTACTAAGTTGGGAATAGTTCTTTTAGCCATTATTGTTATTGTATTGTTGATTAAAAAATTATTTCAATTTTTTAATCATCTAAGTATTGTGGTTGCTATCAAAAAAATAATCAGGGGTATTTGGGAAGGATTAACGAGCATTCAACACTTGCAACAAAAGGGACGCTTTATTGCCTATAGTGCGTTGATCTGGTCACTCTATATTTTAGGGACCTGGGTTGGTTTATTGGCCACAGAAGGCTCATCGCACCTAGGTTTGCCTACTGCTATCTCAGCGTTGGCTTTTGCAAGTATAGGCATGATCATCACTCCAGGTGGAATTGGTGCATATGCATTTTTTCTCGCGAAAGTGTTGGAAAAAAATGGCGTTTCATTTGAAATTGGATTTGCCAATGGCACTCTCCAATGGTTTGCTCAGTTTTTAATAGTTTTGATAGTAGGATTTTGTTGCCTTGGTTTATTGCCTTGGTACAATAAAAAAGATCAACATGAAATCGATTGACGCAATAACCAAAAAAATATTTTCTCTTGAAGACCTTAAAAAACAAGTTGCAAGCTGGCGTGTAACCAACAAAACAATTGCCTTTAGTAATGGATGTTTCGATATACTTCACGAAGGACATATTTTTTCTTTAACTGAAGCAGCAAAAGAAGCAGATTATTTAATTGTTGGGGTCAATAGTGATGCAAGTGTAAAGAAGCTCAAAGGGCCAGAGCGCCCAATCAATAACGAAAAAAGCAGATCACTCCTTTTGAGTAATCTTGCCATAATAGATGCTGTAGTAATATTTAATGAGGATACCCCTCTTGAGTTAATCAAAGCAATTCTACCTGATGTAATCGTAAAAGGCGGAGACTATACAGTTGAACAGATCGTTGGATCCAAAGAAGTGATAGCAAATGGTGGCAGGGTTGTTATAAATCCTATTGTAGCGGGTTTCTCCACCACTGGAATCATTCAACATATCAAAGGATCTTATTCTTAGATCAATTAATTTAAAAATACTTAACATTCATCATTTTATAGCATAGCTTATATTTGAAGCATGGCAAAAAAGCAACTGATTCAAAGAGATATAAGCTGGTTATGTTTTAATGCAAGAGTATTGCAGGAAGCGAATGATCCATCAGTACCATTGAAAGAGCGAATTCGTTTTTTAGGGATATTTTCCAACAACTCCGATGAATTTTTTAGGGTAAGGGTAGCCACTTTAAAACGCATGATTGAATTTGCAGAAAAAAGGAAAAAGCTCAACATGCATATGGAGGAGGATCCTCAACAGATTTTAGACCAGATCCAAACCATTGTGTTAAACCAACAGAATGAATTCAATAGAATTTGGGAGGGAATCGTAAAAGAACTGAAAAAAGAAAAGATCAGTATTATCAACGAAAAGCAACTTACTAAAGAGCAACAAATTTTCGTAAAAAAATTCTTTGATGAAGAAGTTCGATCTACTATTATTCCATTAATGATCGAAAGCTTACCTCAACTCCCCTATCTAAGAGATAAAAGTATTTATTTAGGAGTAGTGATGCGCAAAAAATCATCCGCCTATAACCAAAAATATGCGCTGATTGAAGTTCCTGCAAAATCTGTTGGCAGATTCATTATTCTTCCATCGAAGAAAGAAGATAAACAGATCATACTTTTAGAAGATGTCATTCGATTTAATTTACCGATTATATTCTCCTATTTTGGTTATGATAATTTCGAATCGCATATTTTCAAAGTAACCAAAGATGCAGAATTAGATCTCGATAACGATATCAGTACCAGCTTTGCAGAAAAAATTGAAAAAGGAATCAAAAATAGAAGAAAAGGAAAACCTGTTCGATTTGTATACGACAAAGAAATGGACGCCGGATTATTGGAATACTTAATCAGGCGTCTCAGTCTAAATAGAAAAAGCAATATTATACCTGGTGGAAGAATTCATAATTTCAGGCATTTCATGGACTTTCCGGATGTGTTTGTTGCTAAAAGCGAACGAAGAGCAGCCTTCAAACCAAAATTATTACAATCAGCTCAAAGGGTTACTGACATTATACTTAAGCAAGATGTATTATTGAATTTTCCTTATCATTCATTTGATCCGCTGATCGATTTATTAAGAGAAGCAGCTATGGATCCGGATGTCAACTCCATTAAAATCACCGCCTATAGATTAGCTTCTAATTCAAAAATCATCAATGCATTAATCAATGCTTCAAGAAATGGAAAGCAAGTAATTGTAATGCTTGAATTGAAAGCCAGATTTGATGAAGAAAATAATTTAGAATGGAAAAATGTATTGGAAGAAGAAGGAGTAACTGTATTGCTGGGTGTACCTAAAATGAAGATCCATGCAAAGCTTTGTATTATTAAAAAAAGGAAAGGAACAAAGACCATTCAATATGGATTTGTAAGCACAGGAAATCTAAATGAAAAAACAGCTCGTGTATATGGAGATCATTGTTTGCTTACTTCCAACAGATATGTGATGGCTGATATTAATCGGATTTTTAGTTATCTCGAAAACTGGAAAACCGGAATACGCCACTTACAACTTTGCAAAACACTTTGGGTATGTCCTACCAATATGCGCAAGCAAATCATGTTATTGATAGAGAATGAAATTAAAAATGCAAAAGCAGGAAAGGCGGCAAAAATAATCGTTAAGGTGAACTCATTAAGTGATCAATTACTGATAGAAAAATTGTATGCTGCAGCAACTGCAGGGGTAGAAATCAATATGATCGTGCGCGGAATATTTTGTCCTGTTATCGATTTAAAAAAATTCAAACACCCAATCAAAGCCATCAGTATTGTCGACGAATACCTCGAACATTCCCGAGTGATGATATTTCATAACCAAGGGCAGGAAAAAGTATTTATTTCCAGTGCAGACTGGATGGTCAGAAACCTAAACCATCGAGTAGAAGCTGCCATTCCAATTACAGATCCAGTAATAAAACAAGAATTAATAGATATTATCCACATACAATTAAGAGATAATGTAAAAGCCAGGATATTGGATAGTGATTTAGCCAACAACTATGTACCTTCCCTTGGTAAAAAAAGTATACGTTCGCAGATAGAAACGTATCACTATCTATTTAAGAAAAATCATATAACTAGTGAGGTTAGCCGCAATTGATATTGGAAGTAACGCAGCAAGATTATTAATAGTTGAAGTTTCCTACAACACAGAAGGTCTCCCTCAATTCAATAAACTAAACCTTGTGCGTGTGCCGCTCAGGTTAGGATTTGATGTATTTGAAAAAGGAGAGATTTCCAAAGAAAAAAGAGGAATGATTCTTCAAACAATGAAAGCCTATAGTCACTTGATCAATGCTTATGATGTTAAACAAGTAATTACTTGTGCCACCAGCGCAATGAGAGATGCCTCAAATAGCGCAGATATCATTCGTAAAGTTAAACTAGAGACAGGTTTAGAAATTGAAATTATCAGTGGAGACTTAGAAGCTTCCATTATTTATGAAAACCATGTTGCTGAAAACATGGACACCAATAACTCTTATTTATACATTGATGTAGGTGGAGGCAGTACAGAGCTAACATGCTTTACAGATGGAAAACTTGCTTTCAAAAAGTCCTTTAATATCGGAACCATCAGAATTTTAAAAGATATGGTTGATGATGATAAATGGAATGAAATGAAAGAATTCATCAAACAAAAAACCAAAGGGTACAAAAAAATAATTGCTATTGGAACAGGCGGAAATATCAATAAAGTATTTTCATTGAGTAAGAAGAAAGATGGAAAACCATTGAATCTGGAACTATTAAAAGATTATTACAAAGAAATCTCCAGTTTTTCTTTGGATGATAGAATAAATATTTACAAATTAAGGGCAGACCGAGCAGATGTAATTGTTCCAGCATTACAGATTTATATCAATGTAATGAGGTGGGCGGAGGCGGAAGAGATTTATGTACCTAAAATAGGCCTTGCCGACGGACTTGTGCAGCACTTATATTATGAGCTCGAAAGCAAAAAAGCTATTTTAAGCAAACAATAGCTCATCCTTTCACCGATAGAGAACCACCATTCGTCCGAATTTTACTTCACAAGCAAAAACCCTTATATACATTTGATTTTTCAGAACAGATGCAAAAAAAAATCGCAGATATTAGCCATAAAAAAAAGTTAGTCCCCTTCATTGCTCATATAGCAGCGTGGTTATGCTTTTTTACGCTACCCTACCTCGTGTTTTTTCCTGGGTTAAGAGAATTCAATATGAGCAATCAAATGCTCGCGATTATTATTAGTAATAATATATTTTTAGTGTTGTTTTATTACTTAAACACTCAATTTCTCATCCCCAAATTTTTGGTAAATGAAAAATGGTTGTTCTATATTTTATCCATACTTGCCTGCTTGATTTTTTTCTTATATGTTCCAAGATTAATTGCTACACAAATAATACCTCCTGAACCTTTCAACCCACCAGTTGATATTAAACAAAGCTTAAATGATGCAAATCATCAACGCTTCATGAGAAATAGAAGAAGAAGTGGAAATAATTATTTCAATACTGCCATTTTTTTACTGGTGATGACCATTGGAACATGTATTACAGTTGTTCAGAGATGGCTTGACACCGAACAAAACAGAAAAGAAACAGAAAACGAAAAACTCAATACAGAATTATCATTTTTAAAATCTCAGGTTAATCCTCATTTTTTCTTTAACACACTCAATAATATCTATTCATTAGCAATTGTAAGAAGCGAAAAAACAGCCCCTGCTGTTATGAAGTTAGCAGCCATAATGAGGTATATTTTGTCGGAAACAGAACAGAATTTAGTGCCTTTGCAAAACGAAGTAGACTTTTTGCATAATTATATTGAACTACAACAGGTACGCCTAACAGACAAAGTGAGTATCGATTTTTTAATTGAAGGAAACACTGGAGAATTATTGATTGCACCATTGATTTTCATCCCTTTTGTTGAAAATGCTTTTAAATATGGAGTAAGCACAAAAGAACAAAGCAATATTCAAATTCATATCAAATCCGATAGAACAACAATTGAATTCTATTCAAAAAACTTAATTGTTCAATCGGTAAATAATTTAATGGAGAATACTGGTATTGGAATTAATAATGTGAAACGCAGGTTAGCATTATTATATCCAGACAAACACATATTGACCACCGAAATAAAAGATGGATATTATATAGTTAATTTAACAATCAACACTTAAGATGATTAAATGCATAGCTATAGATGATGAGCCATTGGCTTTACAGGTAATACAAGAATATTGTCAAAGAATTTCTTTCCTGTCATTAGAAAAAGTATTTACCAATACAGATGAGGCCAAAGAATATTTGAAAAATAATAAAATCGAAATCCTTTTTTTAGATATTCAAATGCCGGACATCAACGGCCTTCAATTTTACAAAAGTCTGCCTACTAAACCGATAGTGGTTTTCACCACAGCATATAAAGATTATGCAGTAGAAGGTTTTTCAGTTGATGCCATTGACTATTTGTTAAAACCATTCGAGTACGATCGTTTTTTAAAAGCTTGTTATAAAGCAAAAGAATATGTAGAGTTCCTAAGTTCTCAGGAGCTGCAATTGAATTCGCTTTTTGTAAAAGTGAATTATGAAATCATGAAAATTAATTTAAAAGATATTGAATTAATAGAGGCATTAGACGATTACATAAAGATTTATATTAAACCTACTCCTGTACTTACATTAATGACTTTAAAAAGCATTACAGAGAAACTCCCTTCAAGAGATTTTTTAAGGGTGCATCGCTCTTTTATTGTACCGATTCATAAAATCGAAAAATTTAGCAAAACAAAAGTTTTTGTTATTGGAAAAGAGATCCCTATCGGAAGCAGTTATAGCAATGTTTACGATCAGCTTATTGCTGCTTCAAAGGTATAATAGTTATCAGTTATTATGTTATTAAGTTGATAGTTGTGATTAGTTGTCAGTTAAATAGTTATACCCAATAACCAATAACCAATAACTTCTATATTTGTAGATTAAAGCAACAACTATGGATTTTTTACAAGTTTTAGGTATTGAGTCAATTAATCAAGGTGTTTCATCAGGTATACAATGGCTCGAAACAAAAGGAGCAATTATTGACTCTTTTTCTCCAGTAGATGGAAACAAAATAGGTTCAACAATTAGTACCGATCAGTCTGCTTATAATGAAGTTGTCCGAGTATCAATTGAAGGAGGAAAACTATGGAAGCAATGGCCAGCCCCTAAAAGAGGAGAAATTGTAAGACAGGTTGGTGAAGCTTTAAGGGCAAATAAAGAACCTCTTGGCAAATTAGTGAGTTATGAAATGGGCAAGAGTCTACAAGAAGGATATGGAGAAGTGCAGGAAATGATTGATATCTGTGATTTTGCAGTAGGTCTATCTAGACAACTTTATGGATTAACGATGCATAGCGAACGCGCATTGCACAGGATGTACGAACAATGGCATCCGCTAGGTGTTGTAGGAATTATTTCCGCCTTTAATTTTCCGGTTGCAGTTTGGAGCTGGAATGCAGCACTGGCTTGGGTTTGTGGAAACACTACTATCTGGAAGCCAAGTGAAAAAACACCTTTGTGTGGAATTGCCGTACAAAAAATTGTGGCGGCCGTTTTTGAAAAGAATAATGTTCCTGAAGGAGTAAATTGTTTGATTCAGGGCGCGAGAGAAGTAGGTGAATGGATGAGCAATGATACAAGAATCCCGCTGGTATCTGCAACTGGTTCTACCAGAATGGGCAAAGAACTAAGTGCAACAGTTGCTGCAAGATTGGGAAGAAGTATTCTTGAATTAGGCGGCAACAATGCCATTATTATTTCTCAACATGCCGATTTAGAAATGTCTTTGATAGGTGCTGTATTTGGAGCAGTAGGAACAGCAGGTCAGCGTTGTACGAGTACTCGAAGATTGATCATTCATGAATCTGTATATGATCAATTTACCTCCAAATTAGTTAAAGCATACGGTCAATTAAAAATTGGTGACCCACTGAATGCCCAGAATCATGTAGGGCCATTAATAGATGTTGCAGCCGTGAATATGTACTTAAGCGCAATCGAACAATGCAAACAACAAGGGGGTCGTTTTTTGGTTGAAGGTGGAGTGATTGCTGGCGAAGGATTTGAAAGTGGCTGTTATGTAAAACCTTGTATTGCCGAAGTAACCAATGATTTAGCGATTGTTCAACACGAAACTTTTGCGCCTATTTTATATGTGATGAAATACAAGACTTTAGAGGAAGCAATTGCGTTACAAAATGGAGTTCCACAAGGTCTCTCCTCTTCTATTATGACGTTGAACATGCGAGAATCAGAACTATTTTTATCTGCTATGGGAAGTGACTGTGGAATTGCCAATGTAAATATTGGAACAAGCGGTGCAGAAATTGGCGGTGCTTTCGGAGGAGAAAAAGAAACCGGAGGTGGCAGAGAAAGTGGCAGTGATGCCTGGAAAGCATATATGCGTAGACAAACCAATACTATTAACTGGGGAAACAATTTACCATTAGCGCAGGGAATAAAATTTGAATTGTAGTTTTATTGTAACGGATTTCCTTTCAAATTAAAGTTCAATGAGAATTGATGAAACATATTTTTTTGGTAAAACCCCGTCGCATAACGGATTTGTAATTTGCGTAACAAAAACCCAGCACCAAATGTAAATCCATTGAGGCCACTGGTTGTTCCATACAAATTAAGATCTTGTCTTCTTTGGAAATTATACCCCAGATTGAGTTCCAGCTGATCAGATAAAAAAGCCTGGACCGAAAGCACCATATGCCCAACTACTTTTTGTATTCCATTAGTATTCGAAATTCCTTCTGAACTATTAAAAGTAGTATCATTATAATAAATATTCATTCGATGTAAATTATGAGCTGTGAAGGAAAACTGAAACGGCGCATTTTTTAATTTTTTGCTAATCCCTGCTTGTATATTAAAAGGCAGTTCTTCTTTTACTCCGTTTAAATTATAGGTACTCAATTGAGTCCCCATATTTTTTACTACTACACTCGCTTGAATCTGGTTGGCTTCGTCAAAATAACTAAGTCCAATATCTAAGGCTATCCCCGAAGCTCTATATTGACCATAATTGGATTGAATGAATTTTACTGTTGATCCCAACCAAAATCTTTCAGCAAATTGTTTGGATACCATTGCTTGAACAACATAATCACTGGGTTTAAAATTTCCCTGTATATTTCCAGCAGCATCTGTCTGCATGAGTGTTCCATAATTCAAATATTGAACACCCAACCCGATATTTAATTTGGGGGCTGCTAAATGATAAGCCGTTGTTAGATTAAACTGGGTAATCCCTGCAAAAAAAGCATTGATAGATGTATTGATTTGCTGATCCATTTCATTTCTTAACAATGAAGGATTCTGAAAAGCCATTCCAACATCATTGGAAATGGAACTGATATTCAAACCACCTAAAGCAGATAGTTGAGCCGTATTAGGTTGAGACAAGAAACTAAATACAGCATTGCCTCCCAAAGTTTGTGCGCAACTTTGCGGGACAGTGTTCAAAAAAATGATACATAAAATAAAGAAACGACCCATTCAAGATAAAACTAAAACAATTCCTGCTCAAAATGAAAAATTACACCAAAGCATAATCAATCACTTGTTGCATTGTTTTAACGTACTGAAAATGTACTCCTTTAATAAAATTACTGTCTATCTCATCTACATCTTTCTGATTCATGTAACAAAGCACGATTTCCTTTAATCCTGCACGTTTTGCTGCCAATACTTTTTCTTTAATTCCGCCAACTGGTAAAACCTGGCCCCTCAACGTTATTTCACCAGTCATTGCTAAAAATGGCTTCACTTTTCGTCCGGTAAATGCAGAAGTGAGTGATGTTAACATAGTAATACCTGCACTTGGGCCGTCCTTAGGCACCGCTCCTTCAGGTACGTGCACATGAATATTCTTATTCTTAAATAATTCCGGATCAACGCCTAATTTCTTAGCATTTGCCTGAATATAACTTAAAGCAGTTGTGGCACTTTCTTTCATTACATTGCCCAGGTTTCCTGTTAATTTGAGCTCTCCCTTTCCTTCACTCAAACTGGTCTCAATAAATAATATGTCTCCTCCAACATAGGTCCAGGCTAATCCAACTACTACGCCTGGCATATTTGCGGTTTTATAAATCTCATTATTATATTTAGCCTGCCCTAAAATTTTTTCTATATCTGCAGAAGTAACCAGCAGCTTTACTTTATTCTTTGTGGCCATTTCTTTGGCCTGGTATCGCATCACAGAAGCTAATTGTCGATCTAATTCTCTTACACCACTTTCACGTGTATATTGCTCGATTATTTTTTCTAAGACCTTATCATTGAACCTAAAGTTTACTTTTCCTAAACCATGTGCTTCTTTTTGTTTCGGCACTAAGTGACGCTTGGCAATCTCCACTTTTTCTTCAATAGCATATCCGCTTAAATCGATTATTTCTAAACGATCTCGCAATGCTGGTTGAATATTTTGTAAATTATTGGCAGTTGCAATAAATAATACTTTACTCAAATCGTATTCTAATTCCAGATAATTATCATAAAAAGTATGATTCTGCTCTGGATCCAGTACTTCTAATAATGATGATGAAGGATCCCCACGTAAATCACTTCCTATTTTATCGATCTCGTCTAAAATCATTACAGGATTAGAAGATTTACACTTTCTGATATTCTGAATAATTCTACCTGGCATTGCACCAATATAGGTTTTACGATGTCCGCGAATCTCGCTTTCATCATGTAATCCACCTAAACTCAATCGAACATATTTTCTTCCAATGGCATGAGCAATAGATCTTCCTAAAGACGTTTTACCGATTCCTGGAGGGCCTAAAAAACATAGAATCGGGCTTTTCATATCTCCTTTCAATTTCAATACAGCCAAATATTCTAGTATTCTACTTTTTATTTTAGTCATACCATAATGGTCAATGTCTAAAATCTTTTTAGCATTCTTTAAATCATAATTATCAGCCGTATGTTCATCCCAGGGAAGGTCAAGCATTAAGTCTAAATGATTATACACTACAGAATAATCTGGTGTAGAAACATGCATTCTTTCTAATTTTTGAATACCCGTTTTAAACGCATTTTTTGCAGACTCAGGCCATTGCTTGGTTTCAGCCTTCTTCTTCATTTCAGCAATCTCGCGTTCATTGGTATCTCCACCCAACTCATCTTTGATACTTTTTAATTGCTGTTGTAAAAAGTAATCACGTTGTTGTTTATCGAGTTCGGTTCTGGTTTTATTGGCTACTTTATCTTTTAATTCTGCAAACTGTAATTCTCTTTGTAAGATGTGCACCAATCGAATCGCCCGATCATTAATGTCGTTGATTTCTAATAAGGATTGCTTTTCTTCTAACTCGCTATTTAAATTACTACTAACAAAATTGATCAAAAAAGCAGGGTTTTCTATATTCTTTAAGATGATAGAAGCTTCTGTAGGTAGATTAGGAGAGAGCTGAATAATTTGAGCTGCTAGATCTTTAATAGTGCTTACATAGGCTTTAAAATCTTCCGTTTCAGGTGCATCAGCTTCTGTGAAAAGCTTGATCTGAGCAGTAAAATAAGGATCTTCACTGATCATCTCTGTCCATTCGAATCGCTTCTTTCCTTGAATGATAATGGTAGTACCACCATCGGGCATTTTGATGAGCTTCACAATTTTTGCAACAGTTCCAATTTTGCAGAGATCTTTGGGTTCTGGTTCTTCAATATTCGAATCTTTTTGAGCAATCACACCGATCAATTTATCGGCTTTGTAAACATCACTTACCGCTTTGATGCTTTTATCTCTTCCTACAGTAATGGGCAACACCACGCCTGGGAATAGCACTGTATTTCTTAGTGGAAGAATAGGAAGTTCATTGGGTATAACCATTGCCTTATCCTGATCAGATTCTTGTTCAGAAATCGGAATAATCGGCATAAAATCGGAATCGTCTTCTGCTCTTAACTTAAATTGATCGTTTACCATGCTTTATTATTTAGTCAAAATGTCACTTAGCCCTAAAAAACAATGATTTAAGGGGATTCTTCAAAATAGAACAATATTAATGCCACTAGATAAAAAAAGCAGCAGAAGTACAAACTGGCACAAAAAAAAATCCTCCCGATTTTTCGGGAGGACCTTCTTGCAAGAAGTAATATTAAGTAACGAGTACTTGTATTAACTTATTTAGCTTTAGCAGCAGTATCTACAGCTTTAACAGTAGTGTCCATTGCAGCTTTTGCAGTGTCTACAGTTGTTGCAGCAGTATCAACTTTTACAGTTGCGCTATCAGCAGCGGCTTCAGTTTTTTCAGCATTGTTACAAGCAGTCATAAGACCTGCTACAGCTAGAATTGCGAATACTTTTTTCATTTGTACTTGTTTTTTTGTTTTTATTGAGCGCAAAGATAATATTTAACACCAATTAAGCAAATTTTAACGTATATTTTTTACTTTTTTCTGAAAAATATACGGATTGGCACCCCTTCGAAGTCAAAATTGGCCCTTAATTGGTTCTCTAGATAGTTCCGATAAGGCATTTTGATGTCATCTGGGAAATTGGTGAAAAAGGCAAAAGAAGGCACAACCGTAGGTAGTTGGGTCACAAATTTGATTTTAATAGAATGCCCTCTTACTACAGGTGCATGATAATTTTCTATTGCTTTTAACATTACTTCATTGAGTCTTGAAGTAGGCACTTTTTGCATTTTACTCTCATATACTTTCAGGCCCATTTCAATTGCTTTCAAAATCCTGATTTTTTCCGTGACAGAAATGAATAAAATCGGCACATCACTGAATGGAGCCATTTTTTGTTTGAGTACTTTTTCAAAGTCTCTCGCCGTATTCGTTTCTTTTTCTATCAAGTCCCATTTATTCACTAACAATACAATTCCCTTTCCTTTTCTGGCCGCTAAACTAAAGATGGTGATATCCTGCGCAGTAATACCCTTGTGAGCATCTATTACCAACAAACAAACATCAGCCTCATCCATTGCTTTAATAGCTCGAATGATCGAATAAAATTCCAGATCATCTTTTTCCTTACTTTTTTTACGAATACCTGCTGTGTCTATCAACATGAATTCTTTCTGGAAGAGTTTATAATGTGTATGAATTGTATCTCTTGTTGTTCCGGCAATATCACTTACTATCGTTCTGTTCTCCCCGATCAATGCATTTAATAAAGAAGATTTTCCCACATTTGGTTGTCCAATAATGGCGAATTTTGGCAAGCTGTTTTCATGCGCCGCATCCGTATCCGATTCTGCAGGAATATTTGCAGCGATTGCATCTAATAGATCGCCGGTTCCGCTTCCTGAAATACTACTTAAGAAAAAAGTATTTTCGAACCCTAAGCTATAAAATTCAGTAGCTTCCAATTCACGTGTACCATTATCTACTTTATTCACCACAACAAAAACAGGCTTATTGGTTCTTCTCAATATATCAGCCATTGTTTCATCTAAATCAGTAATTCCAGTGGCTACATCTACCATAAAGACAATTGCATTGGCTTCGTCTATGGCAATTTTAACTTGTTTGCGAATTTCTTTTTCAAAAATATCTTCTGTATTCGGCACAAAACCACCGGTGTCGATGAGGTTAAATGGCTTACCATTCCAATCGGCAACACCATATTGTCTATCACGCGTAACACCGCTGATATCATCAACGATTGCTTTTCTTTGTTCTAGCAAACGATTGAAAAAAGTACTTTTTCCTACGTTGGGTCTGCCTACTATTGCTACTGTGTAACTCATGTTTAAATATTCGAGGTTGAGGTAATCAGCTCCTTTTTATTGGTAGCCATATTCTTTTAATTGTAAATCGTTATCACGCCATTTAGGTCGCACTTTTACAAATAATTCTAAAAAAACCTTTTGTTGTAAAAATGCTTCAATGTCCCTTCTTGAATCCATTCCTATCTGTCTGATCATTTTGCCTTTATCGCCAATAATAATTGCTTTTTGTGTTTCCCTATGAACAATAATATCAGCTTGTATTTTAATCAATTTTTCTTTTTCCTTAAACTCATTTACCATCACAGCAGTGTGATATGGAATTTCGTCACTGAACAATTCATATATTTTTTCGCGAATCATTTCTGCAACAAAAAACTTAGTGGGTAAATCACTCAGATCATCTTCATTATAAAACGGAACTCCTTCGGGCAATAATTCAATGATCGCCTGCAGCAATTTATTTAAGTGTAATTTTTCTAAAGCTCCTATTTTGATTAATTTTTTGCAGTAAGGCTTGTTTGCAAAAAAAGATTCTGCCAATGCAATTCTACCGTTCCCTGCAATATCTATTTTATTTAAAATGACCAAGGCAGGAACTTTTAATTTCATGGAAGAAAACAAAGCATCTACTTCTTCAAAGGATTCATTGGCATCAACCATTAATAAAGCTAGGTCTGCATCTTCCAATGCCCCTTTTACCGTGTCCATCATTTTTTGATGGAGTTTGTATTTTGGGTCGATTATTCCGGGCGTATCCGAAAAAATAATCTGATACTCTCCTGGCTTATTCAAAAAGGCTTTAATACGATGGCGTGTTGTTTGGACTTTATGGGATACAATAGCCATTTTCTCCCCAATCAATGCATTGAGCAATGTGCTTTTACCCGCATTGGGTCTACCGAAAATATTTACGAATCCTGCTTTCATCCTATATTATTTACAATTGCAAACCACACAAAGGTAGCTACAAAAAGAAAAAGACCCCTATTGGAGGTCTTTGGAGTTGCGAGAGGAGGGATCGAACCTCCGACCTTCGGGTTATGAGCCCGACGAGCTACCGCTGCTCTATCTCGCGATGTTTGGGCTGCAAAAGTAGGGCTCGGGAGTTCAATTTCCAAATAAATCTGAATGATTAGTTAGATCGGTGATTAATAGAAGCGGCACCACTGCTACTTAAATCCTTAATCAGCCCCTCTCCTTTATAGCTAATACTACTTGCCCCACTGGCTCTTGCATTCAATTCTTTATTCACTGTAATTCGGATACTTGAGGCCCCTGATGCCTCTATTTTAGCATAATTTGTTTTAAGGTCATATGCTTTTGCAGAACTGGCGCCATTGGCATTAATGGAGGTTTTTTCAGCAATTCCTTTTAATGTGCAATCAGAAGCACCACTTAGTGTAACCACTAAATTTTCAACCGCAATATCTGCAGTTAGATCACTGGCTCCAGATAATTCAATTTTTAAGTCATTCGATTTAAGTTGATCCACCGTTTTTACATTACAAGCACCAGCGGCTTCAATTCTTTTAAGTGAACTGAATGTCACATAGGCCTTTATTTTATTATTCGACCAGTTTTTCCAGTTAAGCCCCTTCCCATCAAATTCGATATGCAACACATTGTCCCTTACAAAAGTTCTTATTCTACTGATCAATTCGTCGTCTCCAGCACTTACTGCAAGGGCTTCTGCAGTTCCTTGGGATAAGAATAAATTGATGGCACCGGAAACTTCAATGCTATTAAACCCGTCAACTTTCCGTATTTGGGCATTGGCATCAAAAACCAGGTTTTTTTCTGATTGAGCATAGCCATTATTTGCCAATTGTAGCAAGAGGATTAAACCTAAAATATACTTTTTCATACACACATTTTACTTTAAACGGATAATTGAATATAAAGTTACATTGGTAAATATCAAACTAAATGATATTTTTGCCATGTCCTCGGGGTGCTCGATCGGAAATTTCCGAAAAGGCTGAGAAATACCCGTTGAACCTGAACAGGGTAATTCCTGCGAAGGGAAGGTGTTCCATTTATATATAGTGACCTTTCTTCTGCATCCCCTGTTCCCATTATTTAATTTTTAAAACCATTGAAAAATGAAAAAAATTATGGGAACAACAGCAATTTTGCTATTCGCAATTATTCTTGCTGCCCAATCGCCAAAAACAGTTAAAGGAGTAGTTATTGACCAAACTACCAAAGCACCGATTTCAGGAGCCGTTATTGCATCTGGAAAACAACAGGTCATTAGTAATGAAAGTGGAAATTTTGTAATCAACAAAATGAACAATGCGAATGTGCTTATTTCGAGCATGGGCTATCAATCAAAAACTTTCAATATTGATCCTGCTAAGAACTCCGATCTCCAATTTGCATTGAGTCCAAGCCCCTCCTACTTACAACCTTTAGAAGTAAATGCCATAAGAGCATCTGATAAAGCTCCATTTACAAAAACCAATTTACTGAAGGCAGACATTGCAAAATTAAATTTGTCTCAAGACATCCCTTATTTACTCAATCAAACACCATCAGTGGTGATCAATTCAGATGCAGGCAATGGTGTTGGATATACTGCGATGAGAATTCGAGGAACTGATGCTACAAGAATCAATGTGACATTAAATGGCATCCCTTATAATGATGCTGAAAGTATGGGTACATTTTTTGTAAACTTACCTGACTTTTCTTCTTCGGTCAATAGCATTCAAATTCAAAGAGGTGTAGGTACTTCTTCCAATGGTGCCGGGGCTTTTGGAGCAACGCTGAATTTATCCACCAATGAATACAATGAAAAAAGCTATGCAGAATTAAACAATAGTATCGGCTCATTTAACACCTATAAAAACACGGTGAAATTTGGCTCTGGTTTGTTTGGTAAACATTTTATAGTTGATGCAAGGCTCAGCAGTATTCGCAGTGATGGATATATAGATCGTGCATCCAGCAATTTAAAATCATTTTATTTTAGCACTGCTTATATAAATAAAAAATCATCCCTTAGATTGAATATTTTTTCTGGTCACGAAAAGACCTATCAGGCATGGTACGGTATTGATGCAGCTACATTGGCTACTAACAGAACATTTAACGCTGCAGGTACAGAAAAAGTTGGGGCACCTTATGATAATCAAACAGACAATTATACACAGACCCATTATCAATTATTTTTTAACCATAGTATCAATGAAAAATGGTCGTTCAATACTGCACTATTTTATACAAAAGGGAAAGGGTACTATGAAGAGTATAAAGCCGATCAATCCTTTTCAAAATATGGATTATCGAATGTTATCATTGGTGGAACAACTTATTCTAAAACCAATTTGGTACGCCAGCGTTGGCTAGACAATAATTTCTATGGTCAGATTTTTTCTTTTCAGTATAAAACCATCAAAGATGAAATTACCATTGGTGGCGGATGGAATAAATACCTAGGAGATCATTTCGGAACGCTTGCATGGATGGAACGTGGCAGTATTCCACCGAATTATCGCTATTATTTTTATCCAGCAGACAAATCCGATCTAAATGCTTATGCAAAATGGCAGCATCAATTGGCAGCACACTTAACTGGTTTTGTTGATTTACAGTTTAGATCTGTTAAACACAATATTTATGGGTTTCAAAATAATCAAACCCTTAATATTAACAAGCAATTCAATTTCGTGAATCCAAAAATGGGAATCAGCTATATCAAAAATGGCTGGCATAATTATTTGAGTTTTGCTGTGGCCAATAAAGAACCCAATAGAGATGATTTTGAAGCAGGAATCAGTTCTACTCCAAAACACGAAACGCTCAATGATTGGGAATTGGGCATAGAAAAAAGAGGAAAAAACTTTACTGCAGGAGCTACTTTCTTTTATATGGATTATATCAATCAATTGGTGTTAACAGGACAAATAAATGATGTAGGAGCATATACAAGAACCAATATACCTGCCAGTTACAGAATGGGTATTGAATTACAAGCTACCGCAAAACTATCACCATGGTTTAATTTTGCAGGCAATCTTAGCTTAAGTAGAAATAAAATCAAGTCGTTTACAGAGTACATAGACAATTACGATAATGGTTTACAAAACAAGGTTCAGCATCAAAATAAAGACATTGCATTTTCTGCAAATACCATAAGCAGTTTGGCATTGAATTTTATTCCCATCAAAAATGGAGAGATCAGTTTATTGAATAAATATGTTGGCAAACAATATTTAGACAATACTCAAAACGTAAACAGGATGCTAAAGGCATTTATGACACAGGATTTGAGAGCAATATATACTTTAAGAAATAGGGTTCCTAAAGAAATACAATTCATACTTCAAGTAAATAATATTTTCAATAAAATGTATGAGCCGAATGGATATACCTTCAGTTATATTGCAGGAGGAACTCAAACAACAGAGAACTATTTTTATCCGATGGCGGGGACTAACTTCATGTTAGCAGTGAATGTGAAGTTTTGAGATAAAAGATTCGCTTAGTAATAAAAAAATCCGTCGGCTATGTGCTCGACGGATTTTTTGTTTTTCTAAAACAACAATTTATTGCCTAACTAAATTTATTGACCAACTAAGAATACCGCATTTGCAAATAATAATTTACCATTTTCCCAGAAATTTCTGAATAATGGATCTTCAGATAAATACACTACTGAACCAGCACCAATATCTTGAACTGCAAACAACATTCCTTCTTTCAATTTAGCTTTCACTTTAACACCTGCAAAACCTGTTACATAGGCATCTTTTTTGATGGTTCCTACATTCCAGCCATCTTTCATGATTTCATATAAATTATTGTCTTGCTTTAAAGTGTAATAATATTCTGGATACCCAAAGCCTAAAGGATGGCTATTATCTATATCAACTTTATAAATTGCTCCCGGAATAGAATTGGTTAAATAATCTTTTTCGCGATCACCATATTTTTTTATGGTAGAGTCAGCTCCTTTATTGTCAGGTTTTGAATCTTTTAATTTGATTCCCCAATCTCCACTGGCCATAATTGCCATCGCATTTTCTAAAGCAATGATCTTACCCCCACCCCTTACAAAATCTTTTAGTTTATCTACAACTGCTTTATCTCCTAAATTTCTGTAATTACCATCGGGCAATATCAATACCTGGTAATTTTTTAGATTGATTCTTTGTAAATCAGCCGCATTAATTAGAGTAGAAGGATATTCCAATTGCTTATCAAAATAATGCCAAACTTCTCCTGCAGCTAATGAAGATGTTTGATCGCCAGAAACAATGGCCACTTTAGGCGCATCAGTGATATTTTTAATATCGGGTGAGCCAAAATCCGCACCCTTATCCATAAAGCCAGTTTCTACTGCATATGCTTGTACATTGAGCTTCTTGCAAGCATCGTTGGTTAACGCTAGCCAATTTGCAGCATTACTTGTTTTCAATACGATCAAAGTGCCTTTTTCAAATACTTTACTTTTATAAGTAAATGGTTTTTCAACAAAACGTACTTTGATCCCATTCTTTAATAAATGAGCCAACACTTTAGCACTGTTGAAAGAATTATAAGGAATCAAAGCTCCATAACTACTAGCCACTTCAGTGATTGCTGTGGCTGATTTTGGTTCACCGCTGAAATCCAATTTTTCTTTTACTGCATATCCTTTAATGCCGTATGCATAGGCTGCAGACCAGGCAGTTATATCATAAGTATTCGAATCAGTTACGATTGTTTTAGGCTCTAATAAAACCTTTGCCATTACTGATCTTGGTTGAAAGGCGCTAATGGCTATATGAAATCCTTCATCTGAAAAAGCATCATCCTTTCCAGAAAAATAATTATACCCTCTGAAAGTTTTATTGCTAAGGGTTCCATGTTCTATTCCATTTTGATCTAATAATTTTTTTAGTGCAATGATCTTGTTTTCTTCTTTTGCAGTGAATACATAGGTTTTATACTCTCCCATTTTACCAGCCCTGCTATCTTCAAAAAACTTTTTGTATTCCGCAATTAATTTCTGCCTGTTTTTTGAAGCCATTTCTACTGTAGACATCCCTGTAGTAAAATGATGCATGGCTCTATCCACTAAAGTAAGTGTATCTCCATCTTCATTTTGAATGGCTAAACCAGCTCGGATACCACCTTGCTCATAAGTCATACCAATTGCACCATTGTAAATTGGATATGTATCTCCATATGAAGGATACAATAAATCAAAACGCTCTTTGGTAAAATACAACCAATTATTATTGTCAAAATACTTTGCATGATTTTTTCCGATCATTACCTGAAACTCTTTCTGCCATGGTGTGATCACTTCATGCATAGGATCTGCAGCTGGTGCAAAATAATAAGGCTCATTGAATCCTTGCTCGTGATAATCTACATGGATCTGTGGCATCCATTGTAAATATTTTTTCAATCTTTGTTGAGTTTCTACCTGCGTTTGCCAAGCCCAATCTCTATTCAAATCAAAATTATAGTGATTACTTCTTCCTCCAGGCCAAGGTTCTGAATGTTCTCTTGAGGCAGGATCTGCATTGTAATTTTTTCCAACAACAGAATTGTACCAGTTTACATAACGGTCTCTTCCATCAGGATTGATGCAAGGATCTAATATAACCACCGTATTTCTTAACCATTCTTTGGTTTGCGTATTGGAAGGATCTAGCAATGCATAAATGGTTAACATGAAAGCTTCAGTAGAAGATGCTTCATTGCCATGTACATTGTAACTCAACCAAACAATGGTTGGAGCAGTTTCAGTTTGAGATGACATATTATCTGCATTCAAACCAGCAATGCGCAGATTATTGTTTCTTATAGATTCTAATTTTTGGATATTCTCAGGTGAGCTCACCATGGTAATTAATAATTCTCTGCCCTCATTGGTTTCACCATATTTTTCCAATTTTACCATGTCGGGCTTTGCCAAAGCCAATGATTTTGCATATTCTACTACGCGATGATGCCTCGTAAAACGGGTTCCTACTTTGTACCCCAGAAATTGTTCAGGACTTTGCAAGGATTGAGCAAATACGGCTCCAACAAAACTTAAACAACAAACAAAAAATAGTATTTTCTTCATAATTATTAAATGAGGCGTGAAAATAGCAATAAACACATCATGAATGAGCAAATTTGGGCACAAGTTTCTTTATTTAATTTGATTGAATACCTCATTTTTATGTAATTTAAGCCCATGAGAAAAATAAGCATATTGTGTATTTGCATCATTGCAAGCACATTTATATTCGGCCAGTCTAGTTTTTCATTTGTAGGACCAGACAAAGAAGTAAACCCTTACTCCTATACGGTAATAAAAAGAGGAGAGTTCAAGCAAGCAGCAGTAAGCAGTGCACATCCGATTGCTAGTATGGTAGGTGCAGCAATTATGAAAAGAGGTGGGAATGCATTTGATGCCGCTATTGCAACACAATTGGCATTAGCAGTAGTATATCCTCAAGCAGGAAACATTGGCGGAGGCGGGTTTTTATTAGGAAGAAAAACAAACGGTGAATTAATTGGTATTGATTACAGAGAAGCTGCACCAGAAAAAGCCAACAGAGATATGTATCTCGATAAAAATGGCAACCCACAAATGAATCTTTCTTTGGCAGGACATTTGGCTTCGGGCATTCCTGGCACAGTTGCCGGACTATTTGCAACTATGCCTTATGCAAAACTATCATTCGAACAGTTGATTCAACCAGCTATAGATATAGCAGCTAAAGGATATGTGCTTACCGAAAAAGAAGCGGCTAATTTAAATGGGGTAAGGGAATCAATTACCAAAAACAGTACTCAACCTTCGGCTTTTGTTAGAGCAACAAAATGGAAAGTGGGAGATACATTGGTACAAAAAGATCTAGCCGCTACATTAACGCGCATACAAAAAGAAGGTGCAAGAGGATTTTACGATGGTAAAACCGCTGAATTAATTGTTGCAGAAATGCAAAGAGGAAACGGAATTATTGGATTGAATGATTTAAAGAGTTATACAGCCAAATTACGCAATCCATTATCATTTAATTATCGTGGACACGAGATCATCAGTTTTGCTCCTCCTAGCAGTGGAGGTATTTTGATTGCACAAATGATGAAAATGGTGGAGAAATATCCAATGAGTAAATATGGTTTTCAAAGCACCAAGTCTGTACAATTAATGATTGAAGCAGAAAGAAGGGCTTATGCAGATAGAGCAGAATTTATGGGCGATCCAGACTTTTTTAAAGTACCTGTAAAAACTTTAATGAGCGACACCTATTTAGCACAAAGAATGGCTGATTACAATCCTGATAAAGCAAGTGTGAGTAGTTCAATAAAAGCAGGAATCATTAAAGAAAGCGAAGAAACTACCCATTTAAGCATTGTTGATCCAGCTGGTAATATGGTTTCTGTTACAACTACTTTGAATAATAGTTTCGGTAATAGAACTGTGGTTGGTGGAGCAGGTTTTATTTTGAATAATGAAATGGACGACTTTAGTGTAAAGCCCGGTGTACCTAATATGTACGGAGCAATTGGTGGAGAAGCCAATTCCATTCAACCAGGGAAAAGAATGTTAAGTTCTATGACTCCTACATTGGTATTAAAAGACAAGAAACCTTATATAGTGATTGGAACACCAGGAGGCACTACCATTCCTACTTCGGTTTACCAGGCATTGATCAATGTGATTGATTTCAATATGACGGTAGGTGATGCAATAGACAAACCTAAATTCCATCACCAGTGGTTACCTGATGAAGTGATGATTGAACCAGATTTTGATGCAAGTACCAAAGAACAGCTGATTAAAATGGGTTATAAAATAACTCAACGTGGCGCTATCGGTAAAACCGAAGGCATTCGATTCTTACCCAATAAAAGAAGAGAAGCTGCCGCTGATAAAAGAGGTGATGATTCTGTTGCAGGATTTTAATGCAGCAGCTTTTTATTGCCAATGTTGATTAATGAATGAATGAATGATTTTACAATGGACTTTTTAAAAGACACTATCAAAAGGTTTGCCTATTATAAAGAATTAGGGGATAAAACATTTGAGCAATTAGGATCGGCTGATTTTTTTTATCAACCCAATGAAGAGAGCAATAGCATTGCCATTATTATTCAACATATGTATGGCAATATGGTGAGCCGATGGACCAATTTTTTAACTGAGGATGGAGAAAAGCACTGGAGAAAAAGAGATGCTGAATTTGAAGCAATGGAATGCAGTAAAGCAGATCTATTGGCATTTTGGAATGATGGTTGGAAATGTTTGCTGGATACATTAGCCAATTTAACAGCCGATGATTTGGATAAAACGGTTTATATAAGAACTGAGCCATTGATGGTATACAATGCCATTCTTCGGCAATTGGCGCATTACCCCTATCATGTTGGACAGATCGTTTATGTCGGCAGAATGATTCAACAAAAAAATTGGAAATCCTTGTGTATTCCAAAAGGAAAAGGAGCAAGTGAAGCTTATTTGAATAAAATCAAATCTGAACAAGAAAAAAAATAAAGTAAAGTGCATTACTTAATCAAACAATTCATTCCTCCAATATTTAATACGCTAAGATGGTATAGTGTTAAATACGGCTGGAAAGGAAATTACCATTCATTTGAAGAGGCCAATAAAAAAGCAGGTGGCTATCATGAACAATCCATTTTAGAGAGAATAAAATTAACTACCAGAAAAGTGGTTAACAAAGAGATTGCTTATGAAAGAGATGGAATTGAATATGATCAACCGATCATGAATTTTAATATGCTTTCGGCTTTATTATGGATAGCTTCAAAAAACAATAACAAATTAACTGTACTTGATTTCGGAGGTTCATTAGGCACTACTTATCAACATACAGTTCAATATTTAAGTCACTTAACAGCATTAAACTGGTGTATTGTTGAACAACCCAATTATGTGGATGCTGGGAAGGCAGAATTCGAAACCGATCAATTGCATTTTTATTATACTATTGATGAATGTTTGCAACATCACCAACCAGACATTATTATTTTCTGCGGAGTAATTCAATACATCGAAAAAACATACGAATTGCTAGATGAAATAAAGAATAAGAAAATACCCTATCTTTTTTTAGATTATGTTGGTTACAATGACAAACCAAAAGACCGAATTTGTATTCAACACGTTCCTCCCGTTTTTTATGGAGTAGATGCATCTTACACTTGTTGGTTTTATGATAAACAAAAAATGTATAATTGGCTGAATCAATATTATGATATGATTTTCGAATTTATTTCTGAGCCAAATAAATATTATATAGAGTTAAAACCTTTTTTGTATGAAGGTCAATTCCGGAAGTTAAAATAAACCTTTTGCCAATTGTTGAGCAGCATAGTTGGCTGCTCTTGCGGTAATGGCCATAAAAGTAAGTGAGGGATTTTGTGTTCCGGTTGAAGTCATACATGCTCCATCAGTTACAAAAACATTTTTACAAGCATGTAATTGATTCCATTCATTGAGCAAGGAAGTTTTAGGATCTCTTCCCATACGCACTCCACCCATTTCATGAATATCTAAGCCTGGATTTTGTTTGCTATCGTATGTAGAAATATTTTTACAGCCTGCTTTTTCGAGCATGGCTTTTCCTTCTTTAAAAAAGTCTTGTAATAATTTCTCATCGTTCTCGTCGTAGTCTACATTGATGGATAACTGTGGAATACCCCAGTCATCTCTTTCGGTATCACTCAATGTAACATAATTGGATTCTTTAGGAATGGTTTCTCCCTGCATCATCATATAAATTCTCCACCCTCCTAATTCACTAATAGCTTCTTTCAAAGCTGCTCCTATTTCTTCGGATTTAGCTCTACCGCGAGAGGCATTAAAGAAAATCATATAGCCTCTTTTAAAATCCGTTTCTTGTTGTAATACATTCCTGAAACTAGGCATCATTACTTGTGTAGGTCTTCTACCAAAATAATATTTATCATCCGGACCGTCATACAATGCATTAATGGTGCCGCGATAATTGTGAAAAGCGATGTACTTCCCCAAAAGGCCATTATCATTTCCTAAACCATTAGGAAAACGCTTGCTTTTAGAATTCAATAAAATCAAATTGGTATTTAAACAGGATGCATTTAAAAAAATAATTTTTGCATAATACACAGTAACAACATGGGTTGTTGCATCGATTACCCGCACCCCAACTGCTTTTTGTAATGCTTCATCATAAACGATGGAATCTACAACCGTATTGGTCTGTAAAAATAAATTTCCTGTTTTTTTGGCAGCGGGCAATGTACTGCTATTACTGCTGAAGTATCCACCAAATGGGCAACCTCTTTCACATAAATTTCTTGCCTGGCATTTACCTCTACCCTGTTCCAGATGAATTTCATTGGGTTCTGTGAGATGCGCACATCTGCCTTGAATAACATGTCGGCCAGGAAAAGCATTCATTATTTTGGTTTGCAAATCGCGCTCTACACAATTCATTTCCCAGGGCTTTAAAAACTCCCCATCAGGTAACGTATCTAACCCGTCTTTATTACCGCTAATACCTGCAAATTTTTCTACATAACTATACCATGGAGCAAGATCATCGTAACGTATAGGCCAGTCTACTGCATAGCCATCACGCAATGGTCCTTCAAAATCATATTTACTCCAGCGTTGTGTTTGTCTTGCCCAAGTGAGCGACTTACCACCTACCTGATAACCACGAATCCAGCTAAATGGCTTCTCTTGAACATATGGATGCTCATAATCTTTTACAAAAAAATGTTTACTCGCTTCAGTGAATGCATAACAATGGCTAACAATAGGAGTTGTATCTGCTTCTGGTGGAGGAATTTTTCCCCGATGAGGAAAATCCCATGGGTTCATTGTGGCAGTAGGATAATCTTTTAAGTGCTCTACATTTCGGCCTCTTTCCAATACCAAAGTTTTCAAACCTTTCTCACACAATTCTTTGGTAGCCCAGCCTCCGCTGATACCTGAGCCAATTACTATTGCATCGAATTGAATGGAAGAAAGCTGTTCGGACATTTACTGAAATAATTGATTTGAATTATTGAAACCATTCATTGAAGCGTGCTAAATCTACATTTCCGCCAGTTAAAATAATGCCTGTTTTTTTACCAGCAAACAAAGCCTTATTTTTTAACACAGCTGCTAGTGGAACCACACAACTTGGTTCAACAACTATTTTCATTCTTTCATATACCAATTTCAAAGCCGCTTTTATTTCTTCGTCAGACACTAACAATATATCTTTCACATGTGCTCGAATAATTGATAATGTTTGTTCACTCAGAGTAGTCATTAATCCATCAGCAATTGTTTTTACAAAAGGTGCTTTCTCTACTTTACCTGATTGAAAACTTAACACTGCATCTGCTGCTCCTTCTGGTTCGCCTGCATATACTTCAATGGCAGGATTATAAAAATGCGACCACAAAGCAGTACCAGACAAACAACCGCCTCCCCCAACTGGGGCAACCACTGCTTGTAAATCAGGAACAGCTTCAAGTAATTCTTTTACCGCAGTAGCTTGTCCAGTAATTACTCTATAATCATCATAAGGGTGAATAAACTCAGCCCCAGTTTCTTGAATAATTTTTTCAACAGCAGCTTCTCTTGCAGCTTGATTGGGTTCGCAGAAAGTAATTTCTGCTCCGTAACCCTTCACAGCGTTCACTTTTACTGAAGGAGAAGTACTGGGCATTACTATATAGGCTTTTGTGCCCAATTCTCTGGCAGCAAAAGCAATGGCTTGTGCATGATTACCAGATGAATGTGTAGCAATACCATTTTTTAATTTTTCAGCAGATAAACTCAATGAAGCATTCATGCCCCCTCTGATTTTAAAAGCCCCTATTTTTTGAAAATTCTCACACTTAAAAAACAACTCTGTTCCAGCCAGTTGATTGATACTCGCATTGGTAAGCACCGGTGTAGTATGAATATAGGGCTTGATCAGCTGGTGTGCTTTTTCTATATCCGCTTTAGTAATTTCAGTCATGTTTATTTTTTTACTGCTGCTATACAATCTATTTCAATAGCGCAACCATAATTGAGTTGATTGCATGGAACAATAATTCTTGCTGGTTTATGGTCTCCAAAAATGGCGGCATAAGTTGCATTGACAATTGGCCAATGGGCAATATCACTCACAAAAATGCTCACTTTCAAAACATGTTTCAAATCAGAACCTGCAGCCAATAAAATTTGCTCTACATTATACAGGCATTGCTTGGTTTGCACTTCAATGCTTTCTAATTGAGGGGTTCCGTTGGCATCTAATGGCAATTGGCCTGCAACATACACCAAGCCATTGTGCACTACTCCAGGAGAATAATGGCCTTTGGGTTTTAACACGCTGTCCGGTGATAATAATTGAATAGACATGATCAAAGTTTAGAAGGGTAAATTACTGAAAATTTTGATTCAATACTAGATTAGCAGCAAGCTCGATAAACCACCACTTTTTTTAATTTCTTTGAAAAAGCTATCGTCT
The DNA here is from genome assembly GCA_040403975.1 of Sediminibacterium sp. GTDB lineage: Bacteria > Bacteroidota > Bacteroidia > Chitinophagales > Chitinophagaceae > Sediminibacterium. The sequence continues at coordinate 3,859 of JBBAJS010000007.1, read as the reverse complement.
TCCCATTTTCACCATCGGTATAATAGTAAAATCCATTGCGCTTTGGATCAGCTTGAATTTCATTCCAGGTTGACTTTAAAATTTGAGTGTAATCAGTATCAAATTTTTCATTCTTACCAATTGCAGGCAGTCGAAAGTTCTGCTTCGAAAAGAATTCTTTCATTCTTTTTTTGATATAGCTCTCCTTTTTAGTCAAAGGATTATCGTTTTCAATTGTATAATCCAATAAGTAAATGGATGGAAAACTATCCCGATAGATTATTTTTTGTTGATGATTAAAGATTTGAAAATACACAGTTGCTTTTAAGAGTGTTGATCCAACAAGTTTAATTGAAAAAGAATCCGGCATTATATCATCGGAAAAAACTTGTTTGGTGGAATAATGTAATAAAATTGTTTCCTTTTCATTTTTATCGCGTCCAATCGAATAAAAATGAATTACGAGAAAACAAAATAATAAACAACAGACTTTAAACTTGTTTTTCATAGTACATAAATTGCTAATCATTTTCAGTGGTTTTATCCCAACCCCTCCATTCATAATATTTGGATTTAGGTTCTCCCGTTAATCCATTTATTCCTTTTTTTGGCAAAACAAATCCATGTACATAAATAATTGGAACAAGAGTAAGGCCTAATGCAACTAATGCAATCGTTCTGCTTAAAAACAATGAAAGGAAAATTATAATTATTAATGTTAGAAAAAACTTAAGGAGCTTTCTCCATTTAGGTAATCTTTCTTCAAAATGGCCTAAATAAATATTCCCTACCAAAAAGAAAAAAGAAACCAGCGCTAATTCAATCCATAAATTATGCTTTTCCCAAATTAAAATTAGTTGTTCTAAATATTGCATTAAAATATTTATTTAATTGATTTCTCTTCGTTAACACTTTTGATAAAATCGATCACCCCTTTCATATATACTTGCTGATCGTCCCACATAGATAAATGACTTCCGTTAGGGCAATAAAGATATCGGCCTTTCTGAACCAACTTACTTTGCTTCTCCATGGCTGCAGGATCCATAGTGTCGTGTTTGCCTCCAATCATTAGAGTTGGCACTTTAATTTCTTTTAATCGATCAGTAATATCCCATTTTGCCAATCTGCCGCTAATGCCAAATTCACTGGGGCCTTGCATCATGGTATATATTTCATTATTGGCATGTTTTATAGAACGATTGAGCGCATCAGGCCACTCTGCTAAACGACATATATGTTCATGATAGAAATTAGGAATCAGTAATTCCATGTATTTTGGATTATTGAAATCTTTTTTAGCTTCGATATCTCTTATAGTTTTTAAAATGGTTGGATCCATTTGTTTTGCCAATACTTCATCGGCATATTTACCATATTCAGGTGCGCTACTAACCATGTTAGAAATCAATAACCCCTTTAAATGCTGTTGGTACTTCAGGGCATATTCCATTCCTAAAATACCTCCCCAAGAATTGCCCAATACATAAAAGTTAGTACTGTCTGCTCCAATAGCTTTTCGCACTTGCTCCACTTCTTCCACAAACCGCTCAGTTGTCCAAAGGCTGGAGTCTTTAGGCTGATCACTGTAATAAGAGCCCAATTGATCATATTCATAAAATTCAAAACCTTGTTGCTGAAAAAATGTTTCAAAACACTCCATGTATTCGTGTGTCATGGCAGGACCTCCATGTAACAGTAGTATTTTGATTTTGGGATTATTGCCAAATCGCTTGGTCCAAACTTTAAAATCACCAACAGGCGTTTTGATTGGGATCATTTTCACTCCCCCACTTTGAATGAAGTCATTGTAAGTAAAATATGATGTTAATGAATTTTCGTTATTTGTTTTTGGTTGACAAGCAAAAAGCAGCGTAGCGGTAAGAATGGAAAGGACTAATCTCATAGAATTGATTTGAATATGAAATATACTCAATATATCACTTAAACTAAAATTTTGCCCGTAAGCCTTCTGCATATACATTTGCACCCTACGGGGGGTTAGCTCAGTTGGCTAGAGCGTCCCGATGGAATCGGGAAGGTCGTTGTTCTTTTGAAATATTTTTTTGGGGGGTTAGCTCAGTTGGCTAGAGCGCTTGCATGGCATGCAAGAGGTCGTCGGTTCGACCCCGATACTCTCCACAGCATCTATATAAGCCCACAGCAATGTGGGTTTTTTTATGCCATTAATTTTTGAGCGCCCCGATGCATCGGGGAGGTCGTCGGTTCGACCCCGATACTCTCCACAAATTTAATTTAAAGGAAACTCTTTGTAGATAAAGGTTTCCTTTTTTATTGCACTGTAGTTTCTATTTATATTTTGACTCCAAATTTACCTTTTTATTTAAAATTTGGGTATCAAATGGGTATCAAAAATCAAAAAGGAACAGTTTCTTTAGAAAACTTTAGAGGTAGGATAAGATTAAGGAGGAGATACCAAAATAAAAGGTACTCTTTAAGCGCTATATAATTTCAAAACAAAATTTATTAAAGCTAGAAAAACTGCTTTAGAGATAGAGCAAGACATTACATTAGGAACTTTTGATATTACACTTTTAAAGTATGGTACTAAGGATACCATAAATAAGGAAGAAGCCAAATCCATAGTTTCTTATTCTCCTAAGAACAGCTTTAAAATTTTAGCAATTGAATGGTTGTAAGGAAAAATATTATTCATTGTTTTTATTTCCAGACCTAATATTTTTTAAAAGAACAAAACAAAATCCTGCAAAGCAAAAAGTAACTAGAGCGGTGAGGATTAAAAAATCTAAATTTTCCATAATTTAGTCCTTTTTTGAATTCAGATAAATGAGTAAAGTAAGCATAGTAGGTGGCCATAATCCAATAAAAATTGCCCTATCATGATCTTTAAGAATAACGTAATAATACTCGGATATAAAAATGATTATTAATGCTAAAAGTGCAATTACAATCTCAAATAGAGAGAATTTTTTTTTCATTATTGAAAATTTGAAGTATTTATTTCAGATAAATGTAGAATTAATTTGTAGTACCATTTTCAAAATAGAGATAATCATTGTACCTCTTTGTAAAACTACAAGTTAGACTAAAAGGTTCAATTAAATAAATAATACTATTCATTGATGTCCGAGATAATTCTGTATCCGCTATTTATTAACCAGTTTAGGTCACGTTTGGGTCACAAATACGAGTAGAAAATAACAAAAGTGCCTATTTTAAAGCATTCTAGCAAATTGAGCGCCCCGATTCATCGGGGAGGTCGTCGGTTCGACCCCGATACTCTCCACATAATAAAAAGCCCACATAAGTGGGCTTTTTGGTTCAATAACTTTTCCTAGTACTCTATTTTTTTGCAGGTGCTTTATGATTAGCCATCATTGTCTCATGATCTTTTTTCATTTTTTCGTGATCTGCAACAATTTTTTCATGTTCCGCTTTCATAGCATTATGCTCTTCAACCATTTTTAAATGGTCGGCTTCAACTGTTTTAGCATCTAATTCTCCACTTTGGTGTTTTTTCTCTAGTTCCGAATGCGCCATAACTAATTGCTTATGTTTTTCGATAATTGTATTATGATCTGCTATTAGTTTCTCGTGGCTTACTTCCATAGCTAAACAAGTACTATCATTTCCATTATTGATAGAAGCATGTTCTGCTTTCATTGAATTATGAGAATTTTCTAATTCCAGATGCGAGACTTCCATTAAAGAGTCTTCTGCTATCATGTTTTGATGTTCTGCTGCCAATTTTGTTTCTAATTCTTTATTTGCTCCTCCACAAGCAAATAAAGAAAAGGCAATTACTAGGGCTGAGAATAGTTTTAAAAGTTTCATTTTTAATTTATTTGTAAGTTCAAGTAATAAGTGCAATTTTTTGTTGTAGCACTTGATTAGGGGT
>JBBAJS010000006.1:0-154581 GCA_040403975.1 Sediminibacterium sp. | reverse complement strand
ATAATTTATAAAATAGTATTAAATGGATAAAAAGCATCTTAAAAAAGAATATAGTAATGGCCAAATTACAGTAGTTTGGCAATCAGGTCTTTGCCAGCATAGCGGCAATTGTGTAAAAAATTTAAGCAGTGTTTTTAAACCCAAAGAACAGCCCTGGATAAAAGTAGAAAATGCAACTACAGAAGAAATAATACTTGCTGTTTCAAAATGTCCTTCTGGCGCACTTTCTATCATACACAATCATTAAAACTCTTATCCTTCATTATGAATTCAATAATTGTTATAGCTGGCGCAACGGGTAACCTAGGTGGGAAAATAGTTACTCATTTGACAAGCTTAGGTGCTAAAGTGGTTGTAATTGTTCGTAAAAATAGTGATCAACAAAAAGTTGAAGCATTAATAAATACAGGAGCTACAGTTAAGGAAATTGATGAATGGAATATCGAAACTATTACTTCAATTTGTGAAGGAGCCACCTGTGTTGTTTCTGCACTAGCAGGCTTAAAGGAAGTTATTATAGATGCGCAAACCATTTTACTAGACGCTGCTGTAAAAGCAGGTGTGCCAAGGTTTATCCCTTCAGATTATTCATTGGATTTTACACCATTCAATGATGGTGAAAACAGAAATCTTGACTGGAGAAGATCTTTTCATCGAATTCTAGAAAAAAGGAATATTGCTGCTACTACCATTTTCAATGGCGCATTTGCAGATATGCTGACCGGTCAGATGCCATTAATACTTTTTAAACAAAAATTAGTTTTGCATTGGGGCAAGGCAGATCATCCAATGTATTTTACATCAATAGATAACACTGCTGAATTTACAGCTCATGCTGCCTTGGACAATTCAACTCCCCGTTTTTTACATATAGCAGGAGATATTAAAAGTCCAAAAGAATTACAATCAATTATTAGTAAAATTTCTGGAAATAGATACAAGATATTTAGAGCTGGCGGGGCAGGCTTTTTGAGCACTATGATCAAAATTGTTCGCTTTATGTCGGGTGGTGAAAATGAATTATATCCACCCTGGCAAGGAATGCAATACATGCGTAATATGATTGACGAGCGAGCCAGACTTACAAAATTAGATAATGAAAGATACCCCACCATTAAATGGACAAGTGCAGAAGACATTCTTAAATCGATGTAATTTTTCATACCTTTAGAGAAGAAGCGCTAGCTTTCTCTCCTCATGAAAATTGCCGAAAAAAAGAATAACCGTTTCGTTCGTTTTTTGAAAATGATCGGGCCAGGTTTAGTTACCGGGGCTAGCGACGACGACCCTTCTGGCATTGCGACTTATTCTCAAGCTGGCGCAGCATTTGGGCTTTCCACACTTTGGACTTCCATTGTTGCATTTCCATTAATGGCCGCCATACAACAAATGTGTGCAAGAATAGGTCTGGTCACCTCTCAGGGTCTAACAGGTACTTTAAAAAAACATTATCCAAGACCCATATTATACATTATGCTGGTGTTTAGCTTCCCGGCAATTGTGATGAATATTGGCGCAGATATTGCTGGAATGGGGGCGGTAGGTAATTTATTGTTCCCCAGTATCGATGCTGGTTTTTTTAGTGTATTTTTTACTTTGCTACTATTGGGATTGATCATATACTTACCCTATCAAAAAATAGCTGCTATATTAAAGTACTTATGCATTGTAATGTTGGTTTATTTTATTGTTCCATTTTTATACAAACAAGATTTTGGAGAAATATTGAGATCTACATTTATCCCTACCATTCAATTCAATAAAGCATTTATTGCCATAATTGTAGGCATTTTGGGCACTACTATTTCGCCCTATCTTTTCTTTTGGCAGGCATCGGTAGAAGTAGAAGAGATGAAAAACAAGCAACCGCTTTTAGTAGTAAACAAAAAAATCATTCGCGAAATGAAACAAGATGTTGATTTTGGAATGACATTCTCTGGTTTCGTGATGTTTTTCATCATTCTAACAACAGGAACCGTTTTATTTAAAGGCGGAGTTCACCAAATTGATACAGTAGAACAAGCTGCGATGGCCTTAAAGCCATTAGCTGGGAATTTTGCATATCTGCTTTTTGCGATTGGAGTAATTGGAACAGGATTAATTGCTATTCCCGTATTAAGTGGTTCTTTGTCTTATATTTTTACAGAAACATTTGGATGGGAACAAGGCTTAGATAAAAAGTTTCACGAAGCGAAAGGGTTTTACATCATTATTGCTATTTCGTTATTATTAGGCCTTTCTTTAAATTATATAGGAATATCGCCAATAGATGCATTGATCTATACAGCAATTCTTTATGGATTAACTGCACCAGTTTTAATTGCGATTATTCTACATATAAGCAACAACGAAAAAGTAATGGGAAAATTTACTAATAGTAAAATATCAAATATTCTTGGAATTATCGCATTCTTAATAATGACCATTGCCGCTGGGCTATTGGTCTATTTTCAAATTTCAGGTAACTAATTATATATCTAGTTATGGCAGTAGAAAATTTTAATATAAGCGGGTTATCAGCATCCGAAGTGATTGATTCCAGAAATGCGCATGGTCAGAACTTGATGGCATTTAAAGAAGAGAATGGCTTTATAGACGCTATCAAAAGTTTAGCCAAAGAACCAATGGTTAGTTTATTATTGGTTGCATCAATCATTTATTTTATTAGTGGAAAAACAGGAGATGGTTTATTTTTGGCATCTGCGATTTTATTAGTAGCAACTATTTCTTTATATCAAGATTCTCGAAGCAAAAATGCATTAGCAAAATTAAAAAGGTTTACCCAGCCAAACTGCAAGGTCATTAGAGATGGAAAAACAATTGAAATTAATACAGAAGACTTGGTTATTGGGGATTGTTTAATGATTGAAGAAGGAGTCTCTATTTCAGCTGATGGCACCATCATTCATTCTAATGACTTTTCTGTGAATGAATCAATTCTTACAGGTGAGTCTTTAACCGTTTACAAAGATCAATTTGCAGAAGATAATAAAGTATTTAGCGGAACAACTGTAGGAAGCGGGCTAGCCATCATTCAAGTAACTTCCATTGGCAATAATACAAAGCTTGGAAAAATAGGCAAAAGCTTAGAAAGCATAGAAGAAGAACCAACACCTTTAGAGCTTCAGATCAATCATTTTGTAAAATTAATGGTAGCTGTTGGCGCAATCGTGTTTGTGATTGTGTGGTTAATTAATTATTTCAATAATCATGATGTCTTAGATAGCTTACTCAAAGCATTAACATTAGCAATGAGTATTTTACCTGAAGAAATTCCTGTGGCATTTACCACTTTCATGGCATTGGGGGCCTGGAGATTAATGAAAATGGGTATTGTAGTAAAACAAATGAAAACAGTTGAAACCTTGGGTAGTGCAACGGTAATATGTACTGATAAAACCGGCACCATTACTCAAAACAAAATGAGTTTGGCAAAATTGTATTTATTCGAATCCGATACCATTTCTGAAGCAAACCAATTCAATACAGAAGAAGCCATTGCTTTAATACGCACAGCAATGTGGGCTAGCGAACCTATACCTTTCGACCCAATGGAAATAGCATTACATAAAAGCTATGGAGATAATCATAAGAATGATGAACGTCCGGAATATAAAATGGTTCATGAATACCCATTGAGTGGAAAGCCGCCAATGATGACCCATATTTTTGAGAATACTACTGGTGAAAGAATCATTGCAGCTAAAGGTGCGCCAGAAGCTTTAATGGCAATTTCCAATTTAACAGCGGAATCTAAAACTAAAATAGAAAAAGCCATCAACCAATTAGCAATTGAAGGATATAGAATATTAGGTGTAGCCAGTTCAACATTTACTGGAACCAATTATCCAAAAGAGCAACAAGAATTCCCTTTTGAATTTAAAGGCTTAGTAGCGTTTTATGATCCACCAAAAGACAATATTCAAAAAGTGCTGGAAGGGTTTTACAATGCAGGCATTTCAGTCAAAATTCTTACAGGTGATAATGCAGCCACTTCCGTTTCTATTGCAAAACAAATTCAATTTAAAGGATATGAACATCATTTATCTGGAGATGAACTGATGAATCTGAAAGATGAGGAACTACAACAAAAAGTAAAAGACACCATGCTATTTACACGCATGTTCCCAGAAGCAAAACTAAGAATCATTAACGCATTAAAAGCCAATAATGAAATAGTTGCCATGACAGGTGATGGAGTAAATGATGGCCCAGCTTTAAAAGCAGCACATATAGGTATTGCCATGGGAACAAAAGGCACGGAAATTGCCAAACAAGCAGCCTCACTTATTTTAACGGAAGATGATTTTTCAAAAATGTTAGATGCTGTTGCCATTGGAAGGAAAATTTATACAAACTTGAAAAAGGCCATTCAATATATTATATCCATACATATACCAATAGTATTAACTGTATTTATTCCATTGGCCTTAGGATGGATTTATCCCAACATTTTCACTCCCGTACACGTGATATTTTTAGAATTAATTATGGGGCCTACCTGTTCAATTATTTATGAGAATGAACCAATGGAAAAAAATACCATGATCCAACTTCCAAGGCCAATAAGCAATACATTCTTTAATTGGAAAGAATTGACTACGAGCATTATTCAAGGTTTGGCTATTACTGCAGGAACTTTATTTGCTTATCAATACAGTGTTTTTCATGCATATTCAGAATCACATACCAGAACGATGGTATTTACCACATTAATCATAGCCAATATAATTCTGACACTGGTAAACCGCTCATTTTATTATTCCATCATTACCACATTAAAGTTTAAGAACAACCTGGTATTATTAATAATAGGAATCACATTACTCATTACAGGATTATTATTATATGTACCAATATTGGCATCTTTTTTTCAATTTGTACCCTTAACATTAAACGAGCTTTTCATTAGTATAAGTATTGGATCAATATCTGTTATATGGTATGAAGTAGTGAAAGCTATAAAAAGAAAAAACGCAATCCAATAAAATTGGATTGCGTACAAAAAACAAAGAGTACAAATTTATTTATTTCTTAGTTGCAAGAGCAGAGATCGACTTTCCTAACTCATCTACTTCGTGATTAAAACCTTTCTTAAAAGCCTCCCATTTATCTTTGGGGCCATCTTGATATAGATTCATTTTAGATTTTAATTCTGCATTCTTTTTTTCCAACTCATCTAATTCTTTAAGGTATTTTGCCCTTGCTTTAGCTGATTCGGATTTTCTTTCTTCCTTCAATGCCTTTATTTTGTTTTCATTATCTGTGAGAGTATACAGTACCACTGTTTTGTATTTATTATACTCATCAGCAGAATCTTTTTTTGCTTCCACGAGATCGGCTTTGGCATCAACTACATTTTCCTTTGCATCTTTTAATGCTTCAGTTTCTTTTTCAGGGGAATTGGAGCATCCAGTACAAATGAATAAGGTTAAAAATGACAAAAGGGCGTAACGGGTAGTAATCGTTTTCATTTATTTGATTTTAAAATTAAAAAAGAGGTTATTTTTTGCATTAATACTGATAACATATAGCCACTGGCAGACCTATACTTTCCCAGAACCTTTCCAATAAAGAAATCTGCAATTGCCATTAAACCATTATCCTTTAAAGCAGTTGAGTTGCTATTGATATCAATATATTCTGTAAATATTTTTTTGCCAATATTGATAGGATTATTGGTTTGAGTGATTCTGAATAATGTATTTTTTAAGAGTTTTGTTTGATCATAGGATAAGGCCTGAAGTTCTTCTATTCTTAATGTTAGAGACTGTTGATTGGAAATTTTGCAATTAGGCATTTTATTTATTTTTTGAATTAAAGAAAAAACCAAGCGTTTTATTCAAAATAACAGATTCAATGAATCCATGCTGATCTAAAAGCACAATCACTAAAAACAATAAATACAACAACCCCACTGTGAAATATCCAAGAAATGGGCTATTCATCCTATTTGACAAAAAAATAGCCAATCCAACACTAAAAAAAACCAGACAAACTAAAAAGATCAAACAGAGTAACAATCGCTTTAACAACACTGAGAAAGCATTTGCCATAATTTCCAGGGTTTGTAGTTTGAAAAGTTCAATCTTAGTATTAATAAGCGATTGAACATTTTCAGAAAGCTGCTCTATTTGATCAATATTGTCCATACGGTATACAAATGCTTGATTTATTTGTGAACAAGCTGGGAATCGGTGTTCTGCTTGAAGGAATTAGAAAGACTATTAATTTTTTGAGAAGCCATATTTTCTAACTCATCGGCTTTAACTCTTAATGCGTGCAATTCATCCTTAATGGCACATTTGATTTCGTCAGAAATATCTTCTGCACCACTCATTAACATACGTCTTGTTTTACTGCCTTTATGAGGCGCAAACAAAACACCAATAGCTGCTCCTACTAAACTTCCGAGCAACATTGAACCAACAATTTTAACTGTGTCATTTGAATTTTCCATGATAGGGTATTTTAATTTATAAAGGATTTCTGCCACGAATAACTCGTAACAGTATTGCAACTAAAGCGATCACTAGTAAAATATGAATGATACCTCCAGTGTGGTATGCAAAAAACCCAGTGGCCCAAACAATTACCAGTATTACTGCGATTAAGTAGAGAAGATTATTCATTCTGCATTTTTACCAATTGATAACTTCAATTGAACACTGCAAAGTTGCACCAAATGAGTGCTAGTGTTGTTACAAAAGAAACAAATAGAATTACATGAATCGCATGGAGCAGATTACATTCTATCCATATACCAAACCAATTGAGTTTCCATATGATTAAATTCGATGATCTTATTAATAATTTGTTTTAATCGAATGAATGCAGTTTCACTTTTAACTACATAATCATAGGCTTTATGATGCATGCAATCAATGGCAACTTCAATCTTATCTTGTCCAGAAAAAATGACCACTGGAATTGTAGAATTTATTTTTTTTATTTGATCAATAGCTTGAATACCGGTTAAAGCAAGTTTATTTGTGCCATCTAGATGATAATCAAGAATAATCAGATCTGGCTTTTTAGATAAGTTTTCTATACAGGCTTCTCCAGATGAAAATGAATTAATTTCAAAATTTGCTTGTTTTAAGAAATCGATTTCTAGCATTTTTAAATATAAAATATCATCATCTACTAAAAATATTTTAAACTTACTTTGATTATTCATTCTATAGTTTTTGTAGTTTACTTAACTCAAGCTTTAATTCAGCACAAGCTCGCAAACAAACCGATTCAATTTGTGCCAATAAATCTGAAATATTAGGATTTTGCCCTTTAGCATGGGCGAAATCTTTTATTTGAATAGTCATTTTTTCGAAATCACTATTAATACCCATTATAGAAAAGGATGGAATTATTTTATGAGCTGATGCCGCTAAACTTTTCCAATCGTTTTCTTGGTAACTTGTACGCATGGAATTTAGCAACATGGGTGTTTGATCTAAATACAAAGAAATCATTTCTATCATAATGGTTGGATTCGATTTGGTTTTTGTCTGCAAGTAGCTAAGATTGATACATTGATCTAATAAAGTAATGTCAGATACTTCTAAATTCACGTTGTGCTCGATAGTGGGTTTTTTAACAAATGAAATGATTTTATTATACAGCAATTTATCATTTACAGGTTTTGATAAATAGTCATTCATACCAACTTCCTTGCACTTTTCTAGATCAACAGTGGTAACATCGGCAGTTAAAGCAATAATTGGTATATTGAGTTGAAGATTATTTCTGATATAACTAGTTGTATCAAATCCATTCATCTCAGGCATTTGTAAATCCATGAGGATTATATCAAATTCTGTATCTTTTATTTTTTCAATTGCAATTTTTCCATTTCCTGCAATGACACAATCAAAGCCAAAGTCTTCTAAAATTGTTCGCATTAATAATTGATTCAACATAATGTCTTCTACAACCAAAACTTTAAAATTATTATGTTTAGACAACAAAGGAATTATTTCATTAGTAGATTCAACCTCAGCATTGGTTTTATTGAATTCTAGAATAAAACTAAATGTAGAACCTATATCTTCTTTACTTTTTACTGAGCAAGTTCCTCCTAAGCCTTGTACCAATTGTTTAACAATTGCTAAACCTAATCCGGTTCCGCCATACAATCTAGAAGTTTGACTGGTTGCTTGTTCAAAATTATCAAATATTTTTTCTATTTTTTTAGGTGGTATTCCAATACCAGTATCAGATACATTAAATTGTATTGTTACGAAATCTTGGTTTTGGGAAATTAATTTAGATTCAAAAGATATACTACCAATAGACGTAAACTTAATAGCATTTCCAATTAGATTTAATATTATTTGATTTAACCGAATTGAATCACCTGATAGTACTCTTGGAATTTTTTTGTCAAAAGATATATTAAATAATAGATTTTTTTCTTCTACTCTAGGTTTGAATATTTGCAAAATACCTGTAATGGATGATTCAAAATTAAAAGGAACTTTATCAAAATTCATCTTACCAGCATCTACTTTTGCTAAATCTAAAATATCATTAATCAAAACTATTAATGAATCTCCACTTAATTTAATTGCAGTTAAGTATTCAGACTGTTTAGCAGACAATTCCGACTTGAGTAATACTTTAGTAAATCCAATAATTGCATTCATTGGAGTTCTAATTTCATGACTCATATTCGACAAAAATTGTTGCTTTGCTTTTACTGAGTCTTCAGCTATCCTAGTAGCATCCTCAGCTACCAATGTAGCAGCTTCTGCTTTAATTTTAGCTAATTCTGCTAATTTTGTAGCAGATTCTGCAATCACTTTCGAAGTATTCAATTCATTGGAAATTCTATTTTGTTCGGTAACATCTCTGGCCACTAATACTACGCCAAGCACATTTCCTAATTCATCTTTATAAATTGATCCATTTAATAAAACTTCTGTTAAACGACCATTAAAATGTTTTAGTGTAAGCGGGTAATTGTTAACTGAACCTTTTTCAAAAACCTCTTGATATACCTGATTGGCTTTTTTGCTATTGGTGAAATAATGAAAAAAATCAGTTCCGAGCAATTCCTGTTTAGAAATTCCAGTTATATCAACAGTTGCTTTATTAAAATCGGTTATTTTACCCTTTGTATTAATGGTAACCAATGGATCCAAGCTAGCCTCAATAAGGCTTCTTGCATAATTAGATGCATGTTGAATAGATTCCATTATAATTTAATTTTATTCGCCAATTTCCTCAATAGGGGTTCGCCTTTTGTCTTTTAATAATTTGAAATGAGAAGGAGACAGACCGGTTATTTTCTTAAACTGATTGGATAAATGTGCAACACTGCTATAATTCATTTTCCAAGCAATTTCTGTAATATTCAACTCATCATAAATGATCAGCTCTTTAATTCTTTCAACTTTATGATTGATAATAAATTGTTGAATGGTTAGTCCTTTCACTTCTGTGAAAATATTAGATATATAAGTATAGTCTAAACCCACTTTACTACTTATATAATCAGAATAGTTAATGGAAGGAAGTTCATCGAAATAATGAACCATTTCTATAATAATATTTTTTACCTTTTCAATCAGTACAGCTTTTTTATCGTCCATCAATTCGAGCCCAGACAATTTCAAAGCAGTATTCAATTGATCTCTTTGCTCATTCGTAATTGTTTCCATTATCTCTATCTCACCAAGGTCAACAACAATAAAATGAAGATTGAGTTTTTTAAGTTCATCTTTCACCAGCATTTTACATCGGGTGCTTACCATATATTTTACAAATAGTTTCACTTTGTTTATTTATTCTTCATAACCGCTTTTAATAACAGTAGAAATCATTTTGAACTGCTCTTTGGCATTAAAATTATGTTTAGCATGTGCAGGAATAATAATCCCATCACCTAACTTTAAAGAGAACACTTTTTTATTGATGACCAATTCAGCAGCGCCATCAATAATCTGAATATAAGTGTCAAAAGGTGAAATTTTTTCTGCTAACTCTTCACCAGCATATACAGAGGATACGGTTACATTTCCGGTTAACTTTTTAATGATAGTTTTAGTAACTACAGCATTTGGCAAGTACTCTATGATCTCAACAATAATATGTGCTTTTGATTTTTCGAGTTCCGATTGATCATTTGTTAAATTCATAATATATACTAATGTACTTTTTACAGATTAAAAAGAAAACGCATTATTAGTAACATGTTAAAGTTGTACTAATAAGCCGAATATCAATTGTATTTAAATCCATTAGACTTACATCTTTCACAGATTAGGTGAATTGTCTTAATGAATGCATCTAAGAGGTTTGAAGAAAAGCTGGTAAAATACCTTTGAGGAAATCTCTTAGCGTAAGATAAGAGAATTTGATGACTTTATTCTAAATAATCAAAACAAGTGACATAATAGCTTCAATAAAGCTGCAACAATTTTTAAAATAAGTGTAACAAAGTAATAAATTAAAAGGTCAACCTTGCATGGTATAGAAATCATTGAAAACAAGATATTGTTTTATAAATCGGATTTCTCTTATAATGAATAGATACAAAGTATACACCGTATTGATTTTTTTTCTTTTATCCCTTACGCAAATTTCAGCACAAAGTTACAAAACTGCATTCGGTTTAAGATTCGGCGGATTAAGTAATGGACTTACCTTAAAAAGTTTTATACATCGTTCAGATGCTTTAGAAGGAATTTTAAGTATTGGTCATCAAAGCTTTATCATTACTGGATTATACGAAAGGCATACAGGCATTGATGCTTCAACAGATTTCAAACTATTCTATGGCGGTGGTGCACATATAGGATTTTTCCAGGACGGAGGCAGTTACTATTATAATTCTAAAAGAATTTATACAGCTACAACTGTTGCTGGCATAGATGGCATTCTCGGGTTTGATTATAAATTCAATAAAGTACCCGTTAATTTTTCAATGGACATCAAACCTTTTATAGATTTCTTCAACGGCAACTTTGTTTATTTCGACGGAGGCTTTAGTATACGATACACTTTTTAATATCCTTTTTCACAAAAAAAACCAATAATGAAACTAACAAAAATTACATCAATGATTATTCTTTGTGCATCATTACTACTGATCAATTCAGCAGTAATTGCTCAAACAACCAGTTCTACTTCTACAGAACTTAAATCAACACAAACTACACCTGCATTATTTGCTGGTACTAATGATTATAGAACCTGGTCATTTGGATTATTTGCGGGCGCAATGGCTCCATTTGCTGCAACTGGTGGTAGAAATGATTTCTCAAAATGGGAAGCATCTCTTGGGTATGGTATTTATATTAAAAAACAAATTACCCATACTGTTGGTATTCAGTTAACAGGGCTTAGAGGCATTCTTAAAGCCAACAACGACAAACTTTGGGCTGGTGCACCTCCGGTTAGCCCTTATAAATCATTTGAAACAAAAGTGAATTGGGCTGCTAGCTTAAGTGCAGTGGTAACATTAGGAAATATCAATTGGTCTCAATTAAAGACTTCTATTCAGCCTTATGTTTCAGTAGGAGGAGGCGCCATCAACTTCAACCCTACTTTAGTTGATAATGCAGGTGCCAGTATTAATTTTAAACCTTCAGGTAGTTTAACAGAATTCTATGTTCCTGTTGGACTAGGAATTAAAGCCAATCTTTCCAATAGCGTTAATTTAAATATTGGATATACCATGGGATTTGTTGATGCTGATAATTTAGATGGCTACTTCAAAGCTCCTTATTTTTCAGATCGATTTTCAATGGCACATATTGGTTTAGAATTTGCGCTGGGTGATAGTAAAAAACCACAACTAGCCAGTCATAATGCTCCTGCACAATTATCGAGTAATATGAATAGGGCTGATGATGCTTTAAAGGCTTCTTTGGCTGCAAGTGAAGAGCGCTATAATCAACGATTGGCTGAAGTTGCAGACATGAAAGACCAGTTGAATAAAATGAAAATGGACAGCGATGGTGATGGCGTGAGCGATTATTTTGATAAATGTCCGAATACACCTAAATCAGTTAAAGTAGATGGAGCAGGTTGTGCACTTCCGGTTCCACCTCCATCAAAAGATACTACCATTGTTCGAAATAATACATATATCATTACTGGAGAAGATCGAAAAATTGTAGACGAAGCAGTACGTAACCTTGAATTTGATTTTGGGAAAGCAACCATTAGAGAACGCTCTTTCGTTTATTTAAACAGGGTAGCTGATTTATTGAACCAAAAAGGTATCCAACTAAAATTAGCTGGTCATACAGACAATGTTGGTAGTGATGCAGCTAACATGAGCTTATCTAAAAATAGAGCTGATGCTGTAAAAAATTACATGATGAACAAAGGCGTAAGTAGTTCCAAAATTGAATCAGAAGGGTTTGGAGAATCTAAACCAATCGAAAGCAATAAAACTGCTACTGGTCGTCAAAAGAATAGAAGAGTAGAATTCACTATATATTAGGAAAACAAAACAATATCAACCCGCTTCAATAATTATTGAAGTGGGCTTTTATTTTAAAGCACTTACATCTACCCTAGTTGGCGTTTCTTTTCCGCTAATTATACCTCTTGCACTTAATGCAATCGATTTAATGATTTGAGTCATGTTAGGAATATTCAACGTACCAATTTCATCGGATACTTTATGGTAATTGGGTTCACTATCCATTTTAGAAGTAGAAATAGTATGTGCTGGAACGCCTAATCTGGCTAATGTTGCATTATCTGAACGATAAAATAAATTTTGATCAGGATATGGATCAGGATAGAAATTAAAAGAAGTACCAGCTAAGTTTTTTTGTAAGATGGTACCCATATCAGTTTTATCAAATCCAGTTATATAAGCGCTATTGGCACCCCATTTGCTTTCGGTTCCGATCATTTCTATATTGAACATGGCTTTAACATCAGCTGGATCGAATTGCTTAGAAAAATAAGTTGCTCCAAATCCACCCACTTCTTCTGCAGTAAAAGCAGCAAAAACCAAAGTGCGCTCATTGTTGTTCATCATTCTATAATATTTGGCAAGCAACATCACAGCTGTTGTACCTGCAGCATCGTCATTGGCTCCGTTATATATAGAATCGTTATTAACGGCTTTCTTACTATCGATACCCAAGTGATCATAATGTCCGGAGAAAATTACATATTCATTTGGCAAAGATTTACCTGGAATAATTCCTACTACATTACTCAAAGGCTGAGTAGAAATTTCATGTTTAGATTGAATAGTAAATTTGGAAGGAATTGCCTGAGATAAAATAAAAATGACTGAATTCTCTGATTGAAACATGCTCGACTTCAATCTGATCAAGCGATTGAAATTAGCTGAATAAGAACTATCCACCAATACAATACAATTCTTAGCCATACTGCTGTATTTTCTGGCTTCTGTATTAAAATTATCTGCTTTGGTAATTCTTACTAATTCATATCCTGACTTTTCATTAATGAGTAAATCGGGCTTACAAGTGAGCGCAATAATATTTTTAGTGTCAATTTCATTTCCATCAAAATTGGCTGAAGCACTAATGAACTTAGCTCTTACCATATTGAAATATTGAAGGTAATTACCATTTTGCTTGAAAGTTTGAAGTCCAGATTTCTTGAACTCATCGGCAATAAAAGCAGCTGCTTTTTCTATACCAGGAGTAAAAGTTCTTCTCCCTTGCATATCATCAGAAGACAAGGTTTTTTCAATTCTTTCAACTTCAGCAGCATTGATAATGATATCAATATTTTGTGCAGTAACTACACTCGCGCAAAACAACACCGTAATTAAACCAACTATTTTTCTCATAACTTTCAATTCAAAATTTTTCTTTCTTCTTTCTTAATTCTTCTTTCATAATTCCTATAAGCTCATCATCTCTTTGAACTTCACAGTTTGCCTTCTACTTACTTCAATTTTTTCCCCACCTTTTAAATCTACAATTAAACCTCCATTAAAATAAGGCTCAATTTTTTCGATCCAACGAAGGTTAATGATATGCTTACGATTGGCTCTAAAAAACATTCTGTCATCCAATCTTTCTTCTAATGCATTAAGGGATTTTAAAATAAGAGGCTTATTGGTTCCAAAGAAAACTTTTGCATAATTCCCTACACTTTCAAATAATCTTATTTCACCCAATTTCACAAACCAACAACGTTCTCCATCTTTCACAAATACCTGATCGTATTCGGTCAAAGGACCTCTGTTTACGCCAGCTAATCCTATATTTTCTTTAAATAATTCAGCATGCAACTTTTGGATTGCATCACTTAATCTTTTTGGTTCGATGGGTTTCAACAAATAATCCAACGCATTCACTTCAAATGCTTTAATTGCATACTCATCATAAGCAGTTGTAAAAATAACTTTAGGCGCTTTTTCTACTTCGGCCAATAAATCGAACCCTGTCTTGCCTGGCATTTGAATATCCAAAAAAATCAAATCAGGATTTAAGGTCTCTATTTTTTCTATACCCTCGTCTACATTTGCTGCTTCGTCAATCACTTCAATATCACCATGATCTTGTAACAACTTTTTTAGTTCATTACGAGCCAAGCGTTCATCATCAATAATAATTGCTTTAATAGCCATATATATTTAATTTTTAACTACAAGAGAGGAATCATGAACTGGCATAATAATCATGGCTTCAACCAGATTATCGCCCTTATCACAAATGGTAAAATTGGCTTTTCTTCCGAATAATAAATTCAATCGATTGTGTGTGCTACTTATTCCGAATCCATCTGATAAATCATTTTGCACAAATGTTCCAGTATTTTGTACAATCACTTCATGATGATTGTCTTTGAAATCGGAAATTATTTTCACCAATCCACCTTGTTTATGCTTGCTTATTCCATGCTTAATAGCGTTCTCCACTAAGGTTTGCAACATCATTGGAGGGATGGGCTGGTCTAAAGTATCTTCATCAATATCAAATTCAACCATTAATCGATCTTCAAAACGAATATGTTCTAAAGCTAAATAATCTTTTACAATATTCAATTCTTTTTCGAAAGGCACAGTGGTCAACTTTTCTGATTGCATACTGCTCCTCAAAATATTACTCAGTTCTGTTATAGCTGTTCTTGCTCGCTCCGGATTTTCATCTACCAATGCACGAATACTATTCAATGCATTAAAAATAAAATGAGGATTGATATGAGATTTGATGGTATTGAGTTCTAATTCTTTTACCAAGCTCTCCAATTTCACTTTCTGAATTTCAATTTTTGTTCCCAGCTCTATATAGTGCCATAGATAATAAATAGATACCCAAACCAATATCAAGGGAGAGTCAGAAACAAGATTTACCAGAAACCTCTTTTCAACAGAAACTTTTGTTTTAGGGTTATACAAACCCCACCATTCTGCCAATGCACTGTTGGTTAAGTTAAAAAGCACCAGAATGATTAAAAGTATTACCGTAAATAATGCCCATTTTTTGGACAATTCTGGTGGTCTTAATTTAAATGCTTTGATTAATTCCCTAAGAATATGGGTGAAAAATAACCCTGTAGTGATTATCACCAACAATTTTGGATAGAAAATGGTGTTGATTTTACTGTCGAAAACAAAGGCAAAAAAGACCATTGTTAACCCATACATCATCCAACCACCAATTTGGCACCACCAATATAAAACTGCTTTTCGCTGATTTCTCATGTTCTACAAATATAAATTTAGGCAACCCCATTTGAACCCAATTTAGGACTAATGGCAAATTAGGTTGCTAATTGGCTAAAAATATTGTTTCCTATCACCGAACCATCGGTGTAATTGGGTGTTTTAATGCTGAGTTGGGGCATTTGGACCCAAAATCGTATTTTTACCCATTAAATACCTATACATGGAGTTCATTCCAGGACCATTGTTAAAAAATATTAATAGCCCATCTGATCTTAAGAAATTAGGAAGGGAACAATTGCATCAGGTTTGTGATGAATTAAGGCAGTATATCATTGATGTAGTAAGTGTACAAGGTGGTCATTTTGCTGCCAGTTTAGGCGTAGTTGAATTAAGTGTTGCCCTTCATTATGTATACAATACTCCACATGACCAATTGGTTTGGGATGTGGGTCATCAAGCGTATGGTCATAAAATTCTAACAGGAAGAAAAGACAATTTTTCCAGCAATAGAAAATACAATGGATTAAGTGGTTTCCCAAAAAGATCAGAGAGTGAATATGATACATTTGGAGTAGGTCATTCTTCTACTTCTATTTCTGCAGCATTAGGAATGGCAATGGCCGCAAAATACAGAGGCGAAAACAGAAAGTCAGTTGCAGTTATTGGAGATGGTTCTATGACTGCAGGCATGGCATTTGAAGCGATGAATCATGCTGGTGTAGCAGATAGTGATGTGCTGATTATTCTAAATGATAACTGCATGAGCATCGACCCCAATGTTGGTGCATTAAAAGAATATTTAACGGATATTTCTACATCACCCACTTACAATAAAGTACGGGATGAGGTTTGGAATATCATGGGCAAATTACCAATTGGTAAAAACTTTTCCAGAGAGATGGCCAGTAAGTTAGAAGCCAGCATCAAAGGAGTTGTTAGCAAGAGTAGTAATTTATTTGAAGCATTGAACCTCCGTTATTTTGGCCCTATTGATGGACACAATATTTCTAAGCTGGTAGATACTTTAAAAGACTTGAAAGAAATGCCAGGCCCGAAAATTTTACATATTGTAACTGTCAAAGGAAAGGGTTATGCATTGGCAGAGAAAGATCAAACCAAATGGCATGCTCCAGGATTATTTGATAAAGTGACCGGGGAAATATTCAAGAAAAAAATAGACGCGCCACAACCTCCTAAATACCAAGATGTATTCGGTCATACTATCATTGAGCTGGCCGAAATGAATGATCAAATAATGGGAGTTACACCTGCAATGCCAAGTGGTTCATCATTAAAATTTATGATGGAAAAAATGCCACATCGCGCATTTGATGTAGGTATTTGTGAGCAACATGCAGTTACCGTAAGTGCTGGTATGGCCACTCAAGGATTGAGGGTGTTTTGTAATATTTATTCATCTTTCATGCAACGTGCATACGATCAAGTAGTGCATGATGTTGCGATACAAAAATTACCTGTTGTATTATGTTTAGATAGAGCAGGATTGGTTGGTGAAGATGGACCAACACATCATGGATGTTACGATATTCCGTATATGCGTTGTATCCCTAATATGGTGGTGAGTGCTCCAATGAACGAAAAAGAATTGCGTAATCTCATGTATACAGCACAATTGGAGAGCAATAAATATCCTTTTGTAATTCGTTACCCAAGAGGTGAAGGAGTAATGACTGAATGGAAAACACCTTTCGAAGAAATTACGATTGGTAAAGGCCGAAAAGTAAAGGATGGAAAAGAAATTGCTATTCTAAGTTTTGGTCATCCAGGCAATTTTGCGCAAGCAGCTATACGACAACTCAGAACAGAAGGAATTGATCCGGCACATTATGATCTTCGCTTTGTAAAACCAATTGATGAAGACTTATTACACGAAGTTTTCAGCAACTACCAAAAAATAGTTACTGTTGAAGACGGAACTGTTGTAGGTGGATTTGGTTCTGCAGTTTTAGAATTCATGAACGCGAATAATTATCAGGCTGAAGTAACCATATTGGGCATTCCTGACCGCTTAGTGGAGCATGGAACACCTAAAGAATTGCACCGCGAATGTGCTTATGATGCACAAGGTATTGCAGATGCAGTAAGATTGTTAATGAGCGAGAAAGTTTTAGTTAAGAATTAAGAGACAGGAAGGCAGAAAGAAGAAAGATGAAAGCAGAAAGAAGAGATTTGAATGTTCTTTCATCTTTCATCTTTTATAATTCTTCTTCAGTTACGCCTTCCTCCGCTATATCTGCAGCCCTGTTATCATTCCATTCAACAATAAAATTATTCATGCCTTGGCCAACCAATAATTTCATGAATTTTTGTTGAGACAGTTCGAGTATAGAAAGGAATAAGAAAATGGCGTGAATACGGTCTTCGCAGATCTCAAATACTTTTTCGAATGCCACGGTTTTTTCTTTGGCAACAAAGTCGAGCATATAATCTCGGCTTCCTTCCATCGTATAGTTATAGCGGACAACTGTATGTACTGGTTTATTTTGTCTGTCGTGAACCCGCTGCATTACTTTTTCAAATGACTTCATCAATTTGAACAAAGTAATATTTTGAATTTCAGTTCCTTCAGAAGCTTCCTCTCCTATTTCTGCAATTTCTTTTTGAAGGTTTCCACGTTTTACCATGAGCATTCTCATAGCTTCCATTTCGGCCATTTGAACAGCAGCTTCTTTAAAACGTTTGTATTCAAGAATTTTGTCGATCAATTCTTGGCGAGGATCTATTTCATTTCCAGAAGCATCAATTTCTTTTCGAGGTAATAATAAACGGGCTTTGATTCTCATCAAGGTTGAAATGAACAGAATAAACTCACTACTCAATTCAATATTCAATTTCTCAGAACTATGAATAAAATCTAAAAAATCGTTGATGATTTTAGTGATTGGAATATTATAAATGTCCAATTCATCTCTTTCTATAAAAAACAACAAAAGATCGAATGGGCCTTCAAACTGATCTAACTTAATCTGATAATTTACTGCACTCACTTCAAATACATTGATTGATACAAAGAAACAGAAACAGGCTTTAAAAAAGCCTGTTTTACTAAATAGTTATCCACCAAAAAGGGGCTATTTCTTTAAAGAATCCCTTATTTCCATCAACAAAGCATCGGTACTTGAAGGAGCCGCTGCATCTGCTGGAGCATCTTTTTTAATCTTATTGATTCCTTTTATTACCATGAAAACAGCAAAAGCTACAATTACAAAATCAATTAGATTGGTAATGAATACCCCATATTTCACAGAAACTTCTGCCACGGCCGGGGTAACCACTTTACCGCCTGCATCTTTCACTGCTTCAATGGCATCTTTTAAAACCAGTTTTTTATCGTTAAAATCTACCCCACCTGTAAGCATTCCTACCAAGGGCATCACCATTCCATCCACAAAGGAAGAAACGATCTTACCAAATGATGCACCCATAATAAAGGCTACAGCAGTATCTACCAAATTGCCTCTAACTGCAAATTCTTTGAATTCTTTTAGCATTCCCATAAATTGGTTGTTTTAAATGTGGTAATGAAAATACAGCATTTTATTTAATCATCATAATGCAACATAAAATTGCATCTTTGACTAAAATTTACCCTTGGGAAAGAAAATTATTAATTGGCTGATTTTTTTGGTACTCTGTTTAATTTGGGGCAGCTCCTTTATTTTAATGAAAGGAGGAATGAATGTATTAAGCCCCTATCAAGTAGCTTCTATTCGTATTATGAGTGCTGGCATTATTCTATTGCCTTTTGCTATCAAAGCGTTTAAGCATATCCCTGCTCAAAAAAGATGGCTGGTGATTCTTTCCGGTTTATTGGGCAGCTTCTTCCCTGCTTATCTATTCTGCATAGCAGAAACAAAAATCGATAGCGCATTAGCAGGCATTTTAAATGCACTCACTCCTTTATTTGTAATTGTCACTGGAATTGGATTTTTTCAACTTAAGGTGAAAATGAATCAGGTGGTAGGAATTATTATTGGATTCATTGGATTGACCTTATTGGTAGCTGCAGGTGCAAATATTAGTGTTCAGTATATAAGCTATGCATTGCTTGTATTATTGGCCACATTGTTATATGGCATCAATGTAAATTTAGTGGGCAAACACATGCAAGGAATTGGCTCATTAGAAATTGCAGCAATGGCATTTATTTTTTTAATTATTCCTTGTGCAGTGATTTTGCAATTTACAGGATTCTTTGCTTTGCCATTATCCGAGCAATCCTATGTACAATCAATTCTGGCATCTGCCACATTGGGCGTTTTTGGCACTGCAATCGCCTCCATTCTTTTTTACATGTTGGTAAAACGTGCTGGTGCTCTCTTTGCATCAACCGTTACTTATGGAATTCCATTTGTAGCAATAGGTTGGGGCATTTGGGATGGTGAGCATGTAAACCTTCAACAGGTTGTATGCCTAGCCATCATATTAGTGGGAGTATATCTAGTAAATAAAAAAACTAAATAGCCATCATCTCTTTCTCTTTTGCAGCCAAGTGTTTTTCTACAAGAAGAATAAATTTATCAGTCGTTTCTTGAATGTTTTTTTCGGCGTCTTTTGCAGCATCTTCACTCAATCCATCTTTTTGTAATTTTTTTACTTGCTCTATTGCATCCCTTCTCACATTTCTAATTGCAACTTTGGATTGTTCTCCTTCAGCGCTGGCTTTTTTAACCAATTCCCTTCTTCTTTCTTCGGTTAAAGGCGGCATAAACAACCTGATTTGGACTCCGTCATTTTGTGGCGTAACCCCAATATTTGCTGCCATGATAGATTTCTCAATGGCTTGTAACATGTTTTTTTCCCAGGGTTGGATACTAATTGTCCTTGCATCTAAAACCTGAATATTGGCAACCTGATTGATTGCTGTAGGTGCCCCATAATAATCTACATTTAATCCATCTAACATAGACGGATTAGCTTTTCCGGCACGAATTTTTACCAATTCAGCTTC
Source organism: Sediminibacterium sp. (assembly GCA_040403975.1). Classification (GTDB taxonomy): domain Bacteria; phylum Bacteroidota; class Bacteroidia; order Chitinophagales; family Chitinophagaceae; genus Sediminibacterium. The sequence continues at coordinate 133,990 of JBBAJS010000006.1, read as the reverse complement.
TAGATGCTGAATTCCTTTTTGCATAGTTTCAGTAAGGTCTGCTAAAATCAAGTCTATATCTTCAGTCATAATACCAGTTTAATAGCCGCAAATCTACTGAATCATTTTAAATTAATCCTTATCTGCCACTTTTACATCGGGAGATGTATAGGCCCGAAAACTATTGATGCCTTTTTGAAAAATATTGGCTTCGTTGTAATCTTCTTCTCTTTTAACGACATGCAATTTTCTTTGCGAATGCTGTTTAAATCTTAGAAATGTAATACCACCAAAAAAGCAAATATTTTGAACAAGTATCACTTTGGTTGTTCCTAAAGGGAGTAAAAGATAACTAAGTATTACAAATAAAATAGTAATTAAAGATAGCGTGAGCGTTACGGCCATATGAGACATCCCTCTATCTAATAATAAATGGTGGATATGATTTCTATCTGGAGAAAAAGGAGATCTACCATGTAAAATTCGGATAGCAAAAACCCTCAATGTATCCATTAATGGAATCAATAATACACCGAAGCCCATTGCCGGAGAAGCCAATACAGGAAGAATCCTAGAGTTTTCAGCAGTATTAATAAAATGAATTACCAATATAGCATTCACCACCCCAATCAACATAGCTCCAGTATCTCCCATAAATATTCTAGCAGGAGAATAATTGTAAATTAAGAATGCAGCTAATGCAGCTGAGAAACTAAATCCAAATAAAGCATAATAAAATTCCCCACTCATTAAAGCAAAAAAAGCAAAGAAAGAAGAAGTAATGATTCCAATACTTCCTGCCAATCCATCCACTCCATCAATCAGATTAAAAGCATTGACAATTACAATGATTGTGAAGAAAGACAATAAAATACTTAGATTAGTATCAATTTGCTGTATTCCCAGGAAACCATGCATATTGTCAATCACCAAATTGGCTTTAAAAATCAAAATAGCCGCAACAGCCAATTGGCCTAATAATTTTTTGAATGGAGTAAGTATTAAAATATCATCCTTAATGCCAAAAAAGAAAATTACCATAAATGCGGTAACATAATATTGAAAGGTTGAAGCTGCAACTTTATCGGTTAAATCTACCATCAACAATAACCCCATAATGAAACCTGCAAAAATGCCCAATCCTCCAAGAGAAGGTACAGGTGTTGCATGAATTTTTCTTTCCCCAGGTAAATCAAACAATTTCTTCATGTTCGACACCTGAATGATCACAGGAATTGCATAAAAGGTAATTACGAAGGCAATTACTGCCCCCAGTAAAATATTTTCCATTTGCTACGTATTAACGTTGTTTTTCAAGGATTGGTATATAAAATTAGCTCTTTATTATTGGATCACTGGTTTACAAACCTAAACATTGCTTTTTTCGTTCGCTATACCAAGATTCTAGTATTTTACTTTTTATAATGATACAATTGGTTTTATCTTCGCTGCTCAATCCAAAATAACCCCTTTCATATGGCAAGTATTGATGATTTGAAGAAAATTACCAGTCAGGTAAGAAGAGATATAGTAAGAATGGTAAATGCCGTTCAAAGTGGACACCCTGGAGGATCCCTTGGCTGCGCTGATTTTTTAACTGCGCTTTATTTCCATTCAATGCATCATCATACCGATTTTAAAATGGATGGAAAAAATGAAGATTTGTTCTTTTTGTCTAACGGTCATATTTCGCCCGTATTCTATTCTGTTTTAGCCCGCTCCGGCTATTTTGATGTGAAAGAATTAGCAAGTTTCAGAAAAATTAATACCCGTTTACAAGGTCACCCAACCACTCACGAACACCTTCCTGGTGTAAGAATTGCTAGCGGTTCATTAGGCCAGGGCATGAGTGTTGCTATCGGTGCTGCATTAACCAAAAAGCTGAATAAAGATCCACACCTGGTATTTTCATTACATGGTGATGGTGAATTACAGGAAGGGCAAAATTGGGAAGCTATATTATTCGCTCCGCATAATCATGTAGATAACCTGATTATTACAATTGATGTTAATGGCCAACAAATTGATGGACCAACAAGCAAAGTCTTGAGTTTGGATAGTTTAAAAACTAAATTTGAAGCATTCAATTGGACTGTTTTATCAATGAATGGCAATGACATGGATGATGTTGTTGCAGTATTAGATAAAGCAAAGTCAATGACTGGTCAAGGAAAACCAATTTGTATTTTAATGAAAACAGAAATGGGAAAAGGCGTTGATTTTATGGAGGGAAGTCACGAATGGCATGGAATTGCTCCAAATGACGATCAATTAGCCACGGCCTTAGCGCAGTTGCCGGAAACATTAGGAGATTATTAGCTTCTTAAAGAGTAAGAGGCCCTGCTGGATTTTCTGGCAGTAATCCAGGCTGCAGAAAAAGCAATACAACTCACAGTTACAAATACCAATAAATAATCGGAGATGGCTGTTTTTACAGGATAGTAATCTATAATAAAAGTTGACCCTCCTAATTTGATCAAATGAAATTGTATTTGTATCCAACAAATACCTGTAGCCAATAATAATCCAAGCCCAGTTCCTATTCCAGCCAACAACAACCCTTCCAATAAAAAAATCTGCTGGATCCTTGTATTATCTGCACCCATTGCTTTTAATACAGCAATGTCTTTTTGTTTTTCTAAAACCAACATGGTTAATGCACCAATCATATTGAATGCAGCAACAACCAATATCAAAGAAAGTATTGCGTAGATCACCCATTTTTCCATTTGCATTACTGCATATAAAGATTGATTTTGTTCGTAGCGGGTTTGTACTTTATAACCAGTACCCAATAATTGTTGTAAATCATTTTTTACCTGTACATCTTCTCCATTGGTTTTTATTTCGATAGCACTATACTCATCATCCGACATATTCAACATGTACTTTAAAAATGCCAAATTGGTAAATGCATACTTATTATCAAAATCTTGTTGAATTACAAATGTTCCAGTTGGTTTAACAATATAAGAATTCAATCCATCGGAGGAATTCAGTGAAGCTGCATTTTGATTGGGCATATACAGAATGGTGGGCGTGATACCTCGGTAAACATCTACACCTGCTGCATTCTCAATGCCTGCACCCATTACTATTCCAGGGTTTTCCCGATCCCCAATTCCAAAATTTCCATGCTTTACATATTTTGAAATATTATTGATTGCATTGTAATTCGCCTCCACTCCTTTAACAGTTACAATGGTTTGATAATTACCCATTAGTAATGCTTTCTCTTCTGCAATAAAACTAATTGCATCAATGTTTTTTACACCCTTGATTTGCTTTAATTGATTCGCAGAAATATGAAAAGTCTTTGATTGCGCCGGCACTATTTTAACGGATGCATAAAAATCTCCGTATAGTCCTTTTACTAAATCTTCAAAGCCATTAAATACACTCAATATGATAATCAATGATGCTGTTCCAACCGCAATAGCCGTAACGGCAATCCAAGCAATAATATTGATTGCATTGGTTGATTTTTTTGATCTAAAATAGCGCCAGGCGAAAAGCAGATTCAAGAAATACAGTTAAATGTTACTCGTTATTGGTTATTGGTTACTATTCAGTTTCTTTAGGACTAGTTCCACCCTCATTAATTTCTTTAAATACTTGCTCCATTTTAAAAACATAATCTAAAGTGTCATCATTGTAAAAATGAATCACCGGAATTCTTCTTAACTGGTTTTTCATTCTTTCCGCTAACTCCTTTTTGATTTCCCATGCCCTTGTTTCAATTGTTTTCATCACTTTAGCAGCATCTTTCACTTGAAATAAACTGATGTATACTCTTGCCTCTAATAGGTCTGGGGTTACTTTAACACTCGAGATAGATACCATTCCTCCATCTATCATAGATAGATTAAGCCTTCTAAATATTTCGTTAAATTGTTCCTGTAAAGCACCTGCAATTTGTCTTTGACGTTTACCTTCCTCCATATTCTACTGTTTATTGGGTGTAAAATTAGTTACTTTGGGGTGTTTTACCATTTATTCCTGTATGAAACGATTTGAACGGATCTTATTTTACCTGAGCAACCAAAAGAGAAATATCGTCTTATACGTTGTTTTTAACCTGCTTTCTATCCTATTTTCCCTGGTTTCATTGGCCATGTTATCGCCAATTTTGAAACTACTCTTTACCGATAAAAAAGAGGAAGTAGTTAAGCCTGCCATGAGTTTTTCCATTGAAGGGTTGAAAAACCTGGTGGATTATTTTAAATATCACTACAATGAATTAATTGCCCGTGAAGGTGCCGTGTATGCTTTAGGAACGGTTTGTATCATTATCATCGTGTCCATATTTTTTAAAAATCTGTTCACTTATTTGTCTTACAGGGTTTTAGCACCTATGCGCAATTATGTGATGACCAAATTAAGATCCGATCTATATGCCAAAATCTTAGAGCTTCCGATTGGCTTTTTTACTGAACAAAAAAAGGGGGACATTATTAGCCGAATGAGTAATGATGCCAACGAAATCGAATGGAGTGTAATGAGCACTTTGGAAGGATTGATCAGAGACCCTTTGAATATTTTAATCATTTTAGGGGTACTGGTTTATATTAGTCCATTACTTTCCTTGTTCTTATTGGTCTTATTGCCACTCACTGGCTTTTTAATTGGCAGGATGAGTAGATCACTAAAAAAACAATCCACCGCTTCTGCAGAAGAATTAGGAAGCTTAATGTCGATACTCGATGAAACATTGGGCGGGCTAAGAGTGATCAAAGCTTTTAATGCAGAAGCGATTTTAAGAACCCGTTTTTTTACTACCAATAATAATTTAAATCATATTCGCAATAAAATGAATTTCAGACGCGACCTAGCTTCTCCCATGTCGGAGTTTATGGGCGTAATGGTCTTGAGTTGCATTTTGTGGTTTGGAGGCAAATTGGTTTTAGGACACGAAGCCGGATTAAAAGGAGATAGTTTTATCAGTTATATTTTGATTTTTACTCAGATAATTAATCCTGCAAAATCATTGTCAACCGCATTTTATAATTCGCAAAGAGGCAGTGCGGCTATTAAAAGAATTGAAGAAATTTTACAAGCACCTTTAACTGTTACCGATTTACCCAATGCTGCAACAATTGCTGAATTCAAACAACAAATTGAGTTTAAGAATGTATCATTTTCTTATGATGAAGTACCGATTCTAAAAAACATCAATCTTACTGTTGAAAAGGGTAAGACCATTGCCCTGGTTGGGTCTTCGGGCGCAGGAAAAAGCAGTCTGGCCGATTTGATTCCTCGTTTTCATGATGTGAGTGGAGGTGAAATTTTAATTGATGGGGCCAATATCAAATCCTTTTCATTAAATAGTATTAGAAATTTAATGGGCATTGTAACACAGGAACCAATTCTCTTTAATGATACCATTGCCAACAATATTTCTTTAGGAACAGAACTGGCTTCGATTGAATCGATTGAGCACGCAGCCAAAGTGGCCAATGCCTTGGAATTTATTCGTAAAAAAGAAGATGGATTTGATACCAATATTGGAGACAGAGGCTCTAAATTAAGTGGAGGTGAAAGACAAAGGGTTACTATTGCTAGAGCCGTATTAAAAAATCCGCCCATTCTTATTTTAGATGAAGCAACTTCATCGCTTGATACAGAAAGTGAAAGATTGGTGCAAGACGCCATTAATAATATGATGCAAAACAGAACCTCCATTGTAATTGCGCATCGTTTATCTACTATCAGACACGCTGATGAAATTATTGTTTTACAGAAAGGCGAAATTGCCGAAAGAGGAACTCACGATAGCTTATTAGCGCAAGGAGGAATTTATAAAAAGCTGGTAGATATGCAGGAGTTTAAATAAAAGAAAAAGCTTTATACAAACGTCAACTGCCTTAAAATTGCTGAATTCTCCTCGCTTTGCGATGTCGAATTCAAAGCGCGCAATTTTAAAAAGGTTGCCTTTTTGTATAAAGCTTCTTCTCTATATTAAACTTATTCTGAACTAGGCTTTACTAAACCTAATTTAGCTTCTAAGCTAAGTGTTGCATGAGGTACTGCGCGTAAACGAGCTTTGTCGATTAATTTACCAGTAACCCTGCAGATACCATAGGTTTTGTTTTCAATACGCATAATTGCCTTCTCCAAATGATCGATATAGGTAATTTGACGGCTAGCCATTTGACTAAGCTGTTCTTTTTCCATACTCATTGTACCATCTTCCATGGTCATGTAACGAGCATCGTCATTATCGCCACCCATCTCATCTTTACGGGTAATCAACCCTTGTAAATAGGTCAATTCCTTTTTGGCAGCTTCTAATTTTTTATTGATCAAATCTCTGAAATCAGTCAAATCTGCATCGCTGTATTTTACCAATGGACCCTGAGGTTTTTGCACTTCTACTCTTTTTTCTAGTGGAGTATACCCTGGATTATAAGGAACACTAGATTTAGAATTGATCTTAGGCACTTTCACATCCTTAATTGGGCCGTGTACTTTTTTTACAGGCTTCACCGGAGGTGTCGGAGGCGCTTTAACTACCGGCTTTGGTGGAGCTGGTGGTGGAGTTGGCTTAGCAGCAGGTGCAGGAGCTGGTTTAGCAACTGGTGCCGGTGCTTTTGCTGGCACCGCTTTTGAAGCTGGCTTTGCTACCACAGTTGCAGCTTTTGTTGGCGCTGCTTTAGGAGCAGGTTTTGCAGGTACCGCTTTTGGAGCGGACTTTGCAGCAACAGGTTTTGCTACTGGAGCCACAGGTCTAGCGGGTGCCGCTTTTGCTGTAGCCTTTACTGGCGCTGCTTTTGGAGCAGGTTTAGCCACCACTTTTGCAGGGGCTTTTGCTGCTGCTTTTGGAGCAGGTTTTGCTGGTACTTTAACTGGTGCTTTTGGAGCAGGCTTTGCAGCAACAGTTTTTGTTGCTGGTTTTGCAGGAGCGGCTTTTTTAGCTGCAACTGGTTTAGCTGTTACAACCTTTTTAGGGGCTGGTTTACTTACTGCTTTTTTGGCTGGTGCCGCCTTTTTAGGGGCTGGTTTCTTCGTAGCCATAAGGTTTATCCTTTTTTGTTTACTACCACTTTTAAGCTGATTTCATTAACTTCTATCTCAATTCCATCAGAAATTTGAGCTTCCCATTCAATGCCATCAGCCAGAATTTCGCGGCAAATATAATCGTTAAATTGAATAATAGCGTTTCGGATTGCAGAGCCCTCCTCAACACGCACGAATATACGGTCTGTAAGCGCAAAACCGCTTTCTTTTCTTATATTTTGTACACGATTTACAAACTCCCTGGCTTCACCCTCCAGTTTTAATGCATCGGAAAGCGTAATATCTAATGCTACTGTAAGTGCTCCTTTACTGGCAACACTCCAACCTGGAATATCTTCAGCGATAATGTCTACATCTGTCAGGTCTATTTCTACAGGCCCGGCGCTTAATTGAAGGGTAGTTTTTCCGTTTTGTTCTATTTTACCAATCTGATTCTGGTCGAATGAACTGATGATTGCTGCTGCTTCTTTCATAGATGCACCCAATTTTGCACCAAGGGTTTTGAAATTAGCTTTGATCTTTTTACTAATTACTCCAGCTGTTTCAGTGATATACTCTATTTCTTTAACATTCACTTCTGCTTTGATGAGGTCTTCCATTTTCTCCAATTGACCTTTCATTTGAGCATTCATTACAGGGATCATTACCCTTTGTAGTGGCTGACGGACTTTAATATTCACTTTTTTCCTCAGCGATAATACTAGGGAACAAGTTTCCTGAGCCAATTGCATTCTTTCTTCCAATGATGGATCGATGGCAGCAGGTGTATATACTGGATAGTTAATATGATGAACCGAACTAGCGTCAAATCTTTTTGAAACAGCATTCAGATTGGTAAATACTGCATCACTAAAAAATGGAGAAATTGGAGCAACTAAACGAAGAATGGTTTCTAAACATTCATACAGTGTTTGGTAAGCACTGATTTTATCCATTTCGTATTCGCCCTTCCAAAACCTTCTTCTACATAGGCGAACATACCAGTTACTCAATTGAGCATCCACAAATTCTTCAATAGCTCTACCTGCCATAGTAGGTTCAAAATCATCCATACTTTCGGTAACATTTTTTACCAAAGTGTTTAAGGATGAAAGAATCCAACGATCAATTTCAGGGCGTTGTTCTAAAGGAATATAAGCTTCCTTAAAAGCAAATCCATCTACATTGGCATACAAACAAAAGAATTGGTAAGTATTGTATAGGGTTCCAAAAAACTTGCGCTGTACTTCCTGAATTCCTGCTAAATCAAATTTTAAATTATCCCAAGGAGATGCATTGGTAATTAAATACCATCTGGTAGCATCAGCTCCATATTTTTCAATGGTTTCGAAAGGGTTTACCACATTACCCAAACGCTTACTCATTTTATTACCATTCTTATCCAATACCAAACCATTGCTTACTACCGCTTTATAAGCAACGCTGTCAAACAACATTACCCCCAAAGCATGTAAAGTATAAAACCAACCTCTGGTTTGATCTACACCTTCTGCAATAAAATCAGCAGGAAAAGCTTCTCCCTTATCAATTAAATCTTTATTCTCAAATGGATAATGCCATTGTGCATATGGCATGGCACCACTATCAAACCACACATCAATTAGATCAGGAACGCGGCTCATTGGCTTTCCTGATTTGCTTACTAAAATAATATCATCTACAAATGGCTTGTGTAGATCTAAAATACCTTCATGTAAATAATGCTTATTGATATCACCACCCAATACTGTATTGGCATTTCTAATTCCTTCATTTAATTCGGCAATGGACCCAATACAAATTTCTTCTGTCCCATCTTCTGTTCTCCAAACTGGCAAAGGCGTTCCCCAATACCTGCTTCTACTCAGATTCCAATCCACCATATTTTCCAGCCAATTGCCGAACCTGCCCTCACCGGTTGATTTTGGTTTCCAATTGATGGTTTTATTCAATTCCACCATACGATCTTTTACAGCAGTGGTTTTAATGAACCATGCATCCAGTGGATAGTATAAAATGGGTTTGTCTGTTCTCCAGCAATGCGGATAACTATGCTCGTATTTTTCTACTTTGAAAGCCCTGTTTTCTTTTTTTAATTTAACGCAGATATCAATATTTACATCTACATAATCGGCATCGTCTTTGTAATTTTTTACATAGCGTTTGCTGAATTCGCCTAATCCATCAACAAATTTTCCTTGGCGATCAACCATGGTTAAAATACCAATGTCAAATTTCTTTCCAACCTTATAATCGTCTGCGCCAAATGCAGGAGCAGTATGAACAATACCGGTGCCATCTTCAGTTGTCACAAAATCACCTGTAATAATTCTAAAAGGTTTTGCAGTTGGTGTGATTTCGGTAATGACTTTTAATGAATTTGCTTCATAAGGAAGCAATTGCTCATATGTTGCGTTTTCTATTTCAGTTCCTTTAAAAGCAAGTATTACAGACCATGGCAATAATTTTGATTGTTCATTGTATTCTTCAAAATTTCCATTTTCTCCTTCTGGCTTGAAATGCTTATTCAATAAGGCTTTTGCAAGCACAACAAATACTGGTAAATGCGTATATGGATTGAATGTTTTTACCAATACATAATCAATATTCGGCCCAACGGTTAACCCTAAATTGGAAGGCAATGTCCATGGAGTAGTGGTCCAGGCCATGAAGAAAACTTCACCATTATGGTTTACGTTATTCGCTGCAACTGCATCAAACAAAAAAGCAGATTGTTCATTATTGATTGCTTTGAACATAGCCACAGCAGAAGTGTCTTTCACATCTTTATATGTGCCAGGCTGATTCAATTCATGTGAACTCAACCCTGTTCCTGCTGCTGGTGAATAAGGCTGAATACTTACACTTTCGTACAAAAATCCTTTCTTGTACAATTCGCTCAAAATCCACCAAAGCGTTTCTATGTAATTGTTTTCGTAAGTGATGTAAGGGTTTTTTAAATCAACCCAATACCCCATTTTATTGGTAATATCATCCCATTCTTTTTTATATCGAAGGACCGCTTCTCTACATTTTTGATTATAGTCTTCTATGGAAATTTTAATGCCAATATCTTCTTTGGTAATGCCCAATTCTTTTTCTACTCCCAATTCTATTGGAAGACCATGAGTGTCCCAACCGCCTTTTCTTTTAACTTGAAATCCTTGCATGGTTTTATACCTACAAACCATGTCTTTTAGTGTTCGAGAAATCACATGATGTATACCTGGCATGCCATTGGCACTTGGCGGACCTTCATAAAACACAAAGGGCTTACTTCCTTCCCTCAGTGAAATACTTTTTTCAAAAGCCTGATTTTCGGTCCATCTGGCTAAAATTTCTTGTTCAATCTGTGGGAGATTCAGTCCCGTAAATTCAGCATACTTCGCACTCATATTATTCAATCAACAATTCCTTTAGAGCAATTGGTTAAAAAATGGTGGCAAAGGTACGGATCTAAGGCAAAGCCGCAGTATATTTAGGTCATGAAGATTGTTTTCTTTTCAACCCAACCCTACGATAAGACTTTTTTTACCCAATTTAATACAGAAAATTACGATTTGGTTTTTTTAGAAACCCCTTTAGATGATCAAACAGTTGAATTAGCTGCTGGGGCTGCAGCAGTTTGCGCCTTTGTTAATGATAAAATAACGGCCTCTGTTTTTGAAAAACTAGCTGGTCATGGTATTAAAATTGTAGCCCTACGCTGCGCTGGTTTCAATAATGTAGATTTAGAAGCAGCAAAATTAAATGGCATTAGGGTTTGCAGGGTTCCGGCTTATTCGCCAGAAGCAGTGGCAGAACATGCAGTAGCCATGTTGTTAACCCTTAACAGAAAAACGCATAAAGCTTATAACAGAGTACGTGAACAAAATTTTTCCTTGCATGGATTATTGGGGTACAATATTCATGGAAAAACCATTGGTGTAATTGGCACCGGTAATATTGGAAAGGCTTTCGCCAAAATTATGCTGGGGTTTGGTTGCCGGGTTTTGGCCTTTGATATCATTGCCAATAAAGACCTGGAAGCCATTGGAGTAGAATATCATCCTTTAATGGAGGTTTTAAAAGCAGATATTGTTTCATTACACTGTCCTTTAAATGAACAAACAAAGCATTTAATGAATGAAACCACTTTTGCCATGATGAAGAAAGGTGCTGTATTGATCAATACAAGCAGGGGTGGCTTGATCGACACTAAAGCAGTGATAAAAGCATTAAAAACCGGACAAATAGGTGCTTTAGGCATTGATGTGTATGAGCAAGAGGAAAAATTATTCTTCAGAGATTTATCTGAAGACATTATTCAGGATGATACCATTCAACGATTAATGAGCTTTCCCAATGTACTAATTACGGCCCATCAGGCGTTTTTTACTGATGAAGCATTGACTCAAATTGCCAATATCACTTTTACTAATATCAGTCAATTAATAAAAACCAATAATATAAGCCCACAGGCTGCGTTATTGGTGTAAATAATATCTGATATTCGTAGAATAAAGCCAGTAGCATACATGAAATTTCTGTTCAAAAATCTAGTATATATCCTTTGTTTGGCAATTGTATTGAATAGTTGTACCAAAGAAGTAAGCCTTGAAACTGGCGCTGCCAGTGGAACAGCTGCTGGAATGTTAACCGATAGTTTAGGCGAATGCAAAAAAGCGATCATTAATGGAGTTTATTATATTAATAGTGATTTAGCAGATACCAATTATGTAACCGTAAATGTCAATTTTACATCTTTAGGCAAATATCTAATCTACTCAGACACTGTCAACGGTATATGGTTTATCGATTCTGGATATGTTATATCAACGGGTGCCAAAGCCATTAAATTAAAAGGAAAGGGACGCCCTTTGTATGCAGGAACCACTGATTTTAAAACTTATTTTGGCAATAGTACTTGCGGATTTAGTTTATTGGTTGGAGGTCCTAATAACGGAAGTGGAACTTCATCCTATTGTCCAACATCTGCAGATGGATGGATCAAATATTCTTTGGATCCCGGATTTAGTTTAACTGGAGGCTCAACCCTTGATACATTTAGGGCCACCATTTCTCCCTTCTCTTATACTTATCTGGGCAAGACTTATTTTAAATATCAGACAACTCCAACATTAGACACTTTATCGGTCACAGGTAGAAATAGTTCCGGAGAGTATTGGAGCCTTGGTACACCAGAATACGATTATTTGTATTTATACGATACGGTGGTCAATAATGTACCCTATATTTATTTGAAAGATAATGTTGCACCTGGAACGCCGAATGCTACTTGGTTTACCTCAGTTGTTAGAGCAGGAACAATTCAAGGTGGAACAATGTTTTATGGAAATGCCAGATTAAAAATTACCATTACCGATATAAATCAAACAGGTAGTTATTTAGGAACAACTTTCACAGATATCATCAAGGTAAAAAGAGAAATGTTGTTTACTCCAGATGGATCAAGTGGATTAGAACAGACCCTATTGGTTGCCGATGTTTTTTATGCCAAAGGAATAGGCATGATTGAACAAAAATTGTATAGCCCCAATACACCTACTAATATAATTCAAAGGATAGTAATAAAAGGTTACAAAGGCTTATAGAATTAAGAAAGATGAATTAAGAAAGATGAATTTGAAATACCCAATTGTATCTCTTATCTCTTAATTCTTATCTCTTATCTTTCTAAAGTAATTATTTCAATAATTCGCACGGCTTTAACCCAGTATGCTTTTTAAAAGCAGCCGAAAAATGAGAGATGGACGAATACCCTAAAAGGGCCGAAACATCAGTAACACTAAGGCTTTTCTCATACAACAAATACTTTGCATGTTCCATTCTTTGTTGCTGATAAAAATCAAAAATCGTAGTTCCGAAAACTTCTTTAAATCCTTTTTTTAAGTAGCATTCATTCATGGCTACTTTTCTACTCAATTCTTTAATGGTGATGGGATCACCAATATGTTGCAATAAAATTTCTCTTGCTTGATAAATTCTTTCTTTACCACTATCGTCGGCCAAAAACTTACAAACAAATCCTTCTTCTTTTTCTTCTATTAAACATTCCAAACTATGCAATAACAATTCATGCACTTTGGAATTGATAAATATATTTTCTAAAGAACCAGAATAAGAATGATTCAGTACCGCATCTAATATGTTTCTTTTCTTGATTGAAACTGGAAATAATTTGGTAAAAGCATTAGGATGTTTAAATGCAAGTACTTCATCTTTATGATTACTCAATTTTACATTGTGCACAAACTGGTGTAGGAAAGTAGCAGTAAAATGGAAAGTAAATACATCAATGGTTTCCTGTTTACCTCCACAATTCATAGTAGGTAAATGTGCACATTGAGAACAACTTTTTTCAGGACAATATTTGTTACCTGTTGTGCAATATCTTAACTCTAAAAAATTCTCTTTGGGCTTTTTTTCATTGTAATGATATACCAACATACCCGTGTCTTCCGACACCCATGCAGGATGAGCAAAATAGCGCCGAATACTGTATTGAATGGAACCTGGGATATGTTGTTCCTTTTGGTACAATAAATCCAAATTAGGGTCAATTCCAGTCCTTTGAGATAACTTTAATATGTCCATTACTTGGCTCACCAAAGTCAAAATTAATGTATAAACATCTATTTTACAAAAAAACGCCCTATTTGTACTGTTAAAATGGGGAAAACTAGGCCATTTTTAACGCCATTTTTGGCTTATTTATAAGTACATTTGCCCACTTGCAAATTTTAACTAAAACGCAAGACCCACAAGACTTTTATGAGCGAAGAACTAGACAAACAACACGAAGCAGAAAATAAGAATTACGGAGCAGATAGTATACAGGTTTTAGAAGGCCTGGAAGCAGTAAGAAAAAGACCCGCCATGTACATTGGTGATGTGGGTGTAAAAGGCCTTCACCATCTTGTATATGAAGTAGTAGACAACTCGATTGATGAAGCGCTTGCAGGATGGTGTAAAAACATTTATGTTACCATTCACGAAGACAATTCTATCAGCGTACAAGATGATGGAAGAGGTATTCCAACAGCTATGCATAGCAAGGAAAAAAGGTCTGCCTTAGAAGTTGTAATGACTGTATTACATGCAGGTGGAAAATTTGATAAGAATACCTATAAGGTATCTGGGGGTTTACACGGAGTGGGTGTAAGTTGCGTGAATGCTTTAAGTACCAAGCTATTGGTAACAGTGCAGCGTGAAGGAAAAATATTTGAGCAAGAATACCATACCGGTATTCCGAATTATCCGGTAAGAGAAATTGGTGTAAGTGAAATCACTGGTACCAAAGTACATTTCTGGCCCGATCTAACCATATTTCAGGAATCTGTATACAAAAGAGATATTTTAGAAGGAAGGTTAAGGGAATTGGCTTACTTGAATAGAAAAATCAATATCGAATTAACCGATCTACGCGAAAAAGACGAGCAAGGCGTTTCTTATTCCAAGAACTTTTACTCTGAAGGAGGAATTGTTGAATTCGTTCAAATGCTGGACAAGAATGGCAATAGAACCCCATTGATTCCTGAACCATTATATGTAGATGGGCATGACGAGGTTTCCAATGTTGCTGTAGAAGTAGCTTTAACCTATAACGATGATTTTAAGGAACATATCTTTTCTTACGTAAATAATATCAATACCATTGAGGGTGGAACCCATGTAACTGGTTTCCGTCAAGCACTAACCAGGGTGTTTAAAACCTACGGTGATAAGCAAGGATTATTTGAAAGAGCCAAAGTAGTAATTGAAGGGGATGATTTTAGAGAAGGCTTAAGTGCAATTATCTCTGTAAAAGTTCCAGAACCTCAATTTGAAGGACAAACAAAAACCAAATTAGGCAATAGCGAAGTGAGTGGTATTGTTCAAACTACCGTTGCTCGTGCATTAGAAGCCTTCTTAGAAGAGAACCCTCGTGAAGCCAAGAATGTTATCTCAAAAATTATTTTAGCCGCCCAAGCCCGTGTTGCAGCAAAAAAAGCACGTGATATGGTACAACGAAAAACCGTATTGAGCGGTGGTGGTTTACCAGGTAAGTTGGCAGATTGTAGCGAAAGAGATCCAGCAAAATGTGAGTTGTATTTAGTAGAAGGAGATTCGGCAGGTGGAACAGCCAAACAAGGCCGCGATAGAAGTTACCAGGCTATTTTACCATTAAGAGGTAAAATTCTGAATGTAGAAAAAGCCATGGAGCATAAAATATATGAGAATGAGGAAATTCGAAATATGTACACTGCCCTAGGTGTAACCATTGGAACTCCTGATGATCCGAAAGCATTGAATACTACCAAATTACGTTACCATAAACTCATCATCATGACCGATGCTGATGTGGATGGTTCGCATATTGCCACTTTGATACTTACATTCATTTTCCGATATATGAAAGAATTGGTGGAGCAAGGAGGTGTTTATATAGCACAACCCCCACTTTATTTGGTAAAAAGAGGAAAAGAACAGGAGTATGCATACAGCGAAGAACAACGCAAAGGCCTGGTGGAGAAATTGGGAGCAGGTAAAGAAGATAGCGTTACAATTCAACGATATAAGGGTTTGGGTGAAATGAATGCAGAACAATTATGGGAAACTACCATGGATCCTGCAAGAAGAACCTTGAAAAGAGTAACCATTGAAAGTGCTGCAGAAGCTGATCGTATATTCAGTATGCTCATGGGAGATGATGTTGCTCCAAGAAGGGAATTCATCGAAAGTCATGCTAAATATGCCAGAATTGACGTGTAGGCCTATTTTCCCAAAAAACCCTTAACTTGTGTACACTAACCAAAGTTCTCTTTTTAAAAACAATTAAATTCTACAACTATGGACACTTCAAAAATGATTAAAGCATATTGCCTTAAGACAAAAGAAAAAAATGTACCAATGCAGGATGCAGTTATTACTAAAACTGCAAAAGGTGGTTACATGGCCGGTGGTCATGATGGAAAAGGCAATAAAATGGCAGCTATTATGAGTGAAGCAAAAGCTTTACAAGCAATTGCTGATGGCGTTGCTAAAAAAGGATTCTAAGTATCAAAAAATACTTCTTAAGAGACCGTTCAGTGAATAACTGAGCGGTTTTTTATTTTATAGATACGGAGCTTTATACCTGCGGTGCTGCTTCCCCTACTACTTCTTTGTGCATGAGTGTGAGAAAGCGTTGCATCGATTCCATTCCTTGAACTTGATCTACCACTAATAAAAACATTTTACCTGCTTGTTTCAATCGGGCTTTGTTGGTACCCGTTTGCAAATAGGCCAATAATTTTTTAAACAAGTTCGATTCAAAATAAGGCGAATCCGGGCGATTGATAAAATAACAACGAAGGGTATTGTCTTTTAAAGTCATTTTTTCAAAGCCCATTTTTACAGCCAACCATCTACAACGAACAGTTGTAAATAAATCATCTACCGACGAAGGCATCGGTCCAAAACGGTCTACCATTTCCTGATGAAATTGATTAAGCGCTTCTTCGTTTTCACAATCATCCAATCTCGTATACAGTGAAAGTCTTTCTGAAATACTTTCTACATAACTGTCTGGTATCAAAATTTCTAAATCGGTATCAATCGTACAGTCACTAACAAAATCATCTTGCTTGCTTATTTCTTCTTTAAACAATTCTTTAAAGGAAGTTCGCTTCAATTCTCTAATGGCTTCTTCTAAAATTTTCTGGTACATTTCAAAACCAATCTCCGCCATAAATCCACTCTGCTCTCCACCCAACATATTGCCCGCTCCTCTGATATCTAGGTCTCTCATGGCAATTTGAAAACCACTACCTAAGTCACTGAATTGTTCCAGCGTTTGTAATCTTTTGCGAGAATCGGTGGGCAACGTACTCATTGGTGGACCTAATAAATAACAAAAAGCTTTGCGATTGCTTCTTCCTACTCTTCCTCGTAATTGATGCAAATCACTCAATCCAAATTGATGAGCATTATTGATGATGATGGTGTTTACATTCGGAATGTCTACACCACTTTCTACAATATTGGTACAAACCAATACGTCATATTTTTTATCGATAAAATCGAGAATTCTTTCTTCCAGTTCATGCCCTTCTAATTGTCCGTGTGCAAAACCAATACTCAAATCAGGGCACAAACCTTGAATCATAGCACACATTTCAGGCAACCCATGTACTCTGTTATGAATAAAAAATACCTGTCCTCCCCTCTCTGTTTCATAATAAATGGCATCTCGTATAAAATCATCATTAAACACATGCACTTCCGTTTGAATAGGTTGACGATTTGGAGGAGGAGTATTCATAATACTCAGGTCTCTGGCCCCCATCAAACTAAACTGCAAAGTTCTTGGAATAGGTGTAGCTGTGAGTGTTAAGCAATCAACATTGCTTTTCAATGTTTTGAGTTTTTCTTTATGCCCAACTCCAAATTTTTGTTCTTCATCAATAATCATTACTCCCAGGTCTTTAAAATGCACTTCCTTACCTAGTAATCCATGAGTACCAATAATGATGTCAATTTTTCCTGACTTTACTTTTTCTAATGTTTCCTTTTTTTCCTTTGCTGATTTAAATCGATTAATATAATCTACTGTAACAGGAAAGTCCTTTAATCGATCTTGAAAAGTTTTAAAATGTTGAAAGGCTAAAATAGTAGTGGGCACCAATACCGCTGCCTGCTTTCCATCAACTACAGATTTAAATGCAGCTCTTATCGCTATTTCTGTTTTGCCAAACCCAACATCTCCACAAACCAATCGGTCCATCGGAGCTTCGCTCTCCATGTCTTTTTTTACATCTGCAGTTGCCTTACTCTGATCGGGAGTGTCTTCGTAAATAAAAGAAGCTTCCAGCTCTGTTTGCATATAGGTATCAGGGGCATGCGCAAAACCATGTTGGGCCTTTCTTTGGGCATATAGTTTTATCAAATCAAAAGCAATCTCTTTTACTTTGATTTTTGTTTTTTCTTTCAGCCTCACCCAAACATCAGAACCTAATTTATTTACTTTAGGTACAGTTCCTTCTTTTCCTGTGAACTTGGCTATTTTATGCAATGAATTAATATTCACATATAAAATATCGCTGTCTTTGTAAATGATTCTAACTGCTTCCTGAATCTTTCCATTCACTTCCAATTTCTGTAAACCAGAATAAGTTCCTACCCCATGATCAATATGTGTAACAAAATCGCCTGGTTGCAGATCGCGTAAGGTTTTTAATGTAAGGGCTTTGCTTTTATTATATGCCTGTTTTACTTTGTATTTATGATAACGTTGAAATATCTGGTGATCGGTATAACAAATAACTTTCAATGAATGATCGATGAATCCTTCATGAATACTGGTACCTACAGGAATGAACTGGATCTCCGTATTTAAGTCTGTGAAAATACTGTTCAATCTTTCTAATTGTTTGATCTGTTCTGCAAATAGGTATATGCTGTAACCTGCTGCCTCTTGGGTTTTCAGGTCTTTGATCAACAGATCGAATTGACGGTTAAAAGAAGGTTGTGCCTTGGTATTGAATTCAATTTCATAGTTAGCAAAAAAAGGTTTGTACCCAAATTCAACCAATACTTTTTTGCTAATGATTTCTTTTAGATCATCCCTTTTTATAAAATCTCCCCATTGTATATCCTTTAAAACATGTATTTCATCATCTTCCTTATTCAACTGAAAATGACCTTCGCTTTGTAGTGCTAAAAAACCTTCCAGATCTTCTTCCTGTACCCTGATTTTTTCTTCAACTACATCCCAATCTTTGATCCAGCAAATAGTATTCTCTGGTAAAAACTCCAACAAAGAAATTTTTGCTCCTGCTCCAGAACCAAACGTGGCAGGCAGTTGATCTACATTGGGAATGATATTTACTTGCAATAATTTTCTTTCACTCAATTGTGTTTCTGGATCGAAAATACGAATGCTATCTACTTCGTTTCCAAATAATTCTACTCGATAAGGCTTTTCATTTCCATAAGAATAGATATCGAGAATTCCACCTCTTAATGCAAACTGCCCAGGCTCATACACAAAATCGGTTCGATCAAAACCATACATCACAAACAAGTCCATTAAGCTTTCTGGATTAATGGTATCATTTGTTTTTATGCTAATGATATTGCTACTGATCGTATCAGGTTGTATTACTTTTTCGAAAATAGCTTCAGGATAAGTAATGATAATTTTCTTGTTTCCACCCCTTGCCAGTTTGGTAAGCGCTTCTGTTCTCAACATTAAATGAGAACTATTGAGTAGCCTGAAATTTTTTCTGTTTTTGAAGGAAGAAGGAAAATAAAATAGATCCAACGCACTTGATAAATTCTCGATGGTATTATGAAAATAAGCAGCTTCTTCTGCATCATTCAATACAATCAAATGGTTGAGGTTTTGAGCATCTGGATGACCAAAAACAGCGGTCACTAAAAATTCTGCACTACTCCCTACTATATTTTTAAGAAAGATTTTTTGAGTATCGGCATAAGAAAGCCTATTCACCAGCTGTTTTACCAGGGGTGATTCTTGGTATTGTTCCAGTAACCGATCCAAATTCATATATCTGCCAAATCCCTAATTAATCTAAATTGATTTTTCTTTAAGGAGCGCAAAGATAAGACTAATAATTTGCGTTATTATTCACGATAATTTTTATTTCAGCTACTTTATTGGCTTCTACACTAACTAATGAAATATTATTGCGAATGTCGAAGTTATTGGCAAAAAACAACTTATCAACTTGTACAAAAATGGAATAAGTACCAATTGGTAAATCAGCAATAAAAGCTCCCGTACTATCCGTTTTTACTGTGCTAATCAATTTTGTATTGATAATATTGTACAATGGCCCCTGATTGACCCTGATGACCTGATTAATATTAGTGGGTTCGTAGAAAAAAACCGTTGTTGGGTAAGGATTTCCAGCATTCTTTTTTTGCCCTGAATTATTGGGAGAAGGCATTTGATTGCCAGTAGCTTGCAGGACTAGTCCTCGAACTCCTTGTTTAACATTTGGTAAAGATGCTGGGGTATTTTCCACTTTTTTTTGTTGTTTAGACACTTTACAAGAAAAAGTGGCAACGGAAATACAAAAAACTAAAAAAAGAATTGGTCTCATACTACAAATTAAAGGACTAAAGTATCTAATTTAGAGCAGTTTATAGTGATATGACTATAAAGATGCTAAAAAAGCACTATTTCACATGATGAAAAAAATTATTCTGTCGGTTTTGACAATTGTTTTTGGAGCAATCATTGGATTGGCACAGGTAAATAATAATGAGAAAGCTCTGAAGCTGATCTCTCTAAAATTAAAATTAGAGCAAGAATTGAATTATGCCAAAGCAATTGCTATGGCTAAATCAAAAAATTGGAGTTTAAAAATTACATATCCAGATGGCGGGTTTGCTAAATTGGTTGGAGTCGATGATTTTGGTTTCCCCATTTATTTGCAGACTTATAATAATACTATTGCTGCTGCAACAACCCGTGCCAATCAATTATGGCCTGGAGGAAGCTCTGGATTAAACTTATCTGGAAATTCTCCTTCAATGGCGAATAAATTAGGTATTTGGGAGGCAGAAGATCAAAGTCCTTTAGCAACACATATTGAGCTAACAGGTAGAATAGTTCAGAAAGATGCACCTTCAGCAGGAGCTGGTGATCATGCTACCCATGTTGCAGGAACAATGATCGCTACAGGTATCAATCCCATTGCAAAAGGAATGGCATTCCAAATTCCTAATTTGATCTCCTATGATACTAAAAGCAATATTTCAGAACTTTTCGCTGAAACTGGATTGTTATTATCTAATCACTCTTATGGCATTTCAGGTGGGTGGTCAAGAAATACAGACCAGGCAAATAGATGGGAGTTTTTAGGTCGACCAAATGAAAATGAAGATTATATTTTTGGGTATTATAGCCCTGTTACACAATTAGTTGACTCTTTGGCATTTAATGTTCCCAACCATTTATTGGTATTTAGTGCTGGTAACCCAAGAAATAATAACGGCCCTGCAGTTGGAGAGCCTTATTTTAGAGCCAATGCTTCTGGTGTAATGGCAGCCGCAGGCAATAGACCTAGTGGCATAAGTAGCAATGATTCATATGATATCATTACTCAATATTCTTTAGCAAAAAACATATTAACAGTTGGAGCGGTAATTGGATTACCTGCTGGTTATTCTAAACCTCAAGATGTTGTTATAAGTAGCTTTAGCGCATGGGGTCCTACAGATGATGGTAGAATTAAACCCGATTTAGTAGCCAATGGAGTAAGTGTTACATCAACAGCAAGTTCTAGTAACACTTCATATGCTACTTTAAGCGGAACATCAATGTCTGCACCAAATGCAACTGGGTCTTTATTATTGATTCAAGAATATTACAACAAATTAAAACCAGGTACTTTTTTGCGTTCTTCTACCCTTAAAGGATTAGCTATTCATGCAACTGATGAAGCAGGAGATGCTCCTGGGCCTGATTATCGTTTTGGGTGGGGTTTACTCAATGTAGAAAGAGCTGCTTCTATATTAACCAATGCAGTACCTTCTAATAACGCCAATACTAGCTCCGATTTAGTTTTTGAAAATACGTTGAACAATGGTCAAACTTTCACAAGAACCGTTGTAGCTTCTGGAAAAGTTCCTTTGAAAGCTACTATTTGCTGGACTGATCCAAAAGGTTCAGTGAATAATAATTCAGCTTCGAATTTAAATGATAGAACAAAAAAATTAGTAAATGATCTGGATATTAGAATTACAAGAGGATCACAAACCATTTTACCTTGGAGATTGAATGTAGATAACCCAGCGGCCCCAGCACAAAAAGGCGATAATAATACTGATAATGTTGAAAGAATTGATGCAGATAGCACCATTCCTGGCCAAACATATACGATAACAGTAAGTCATAAAGGCACTTTAGAAAGAGGCACACAAGCCTATGCATTAATAGTTAGCGGTGTTGGTGGAACAGCCTATTGTGCATCAGCTTCAAACCCTGGTGGAGGTGCTTATATTGATAGTGTAGCTTTCTCCAATATCCGCTTTAAGAATTCAACAACATGTAAGACTTATACCAATAACACAAATATTATTGGAGATATACAATCACAGCAAACATTACCAATTACAGTTAGGGTTGCAACATGTGATGCAACCACACAATCTAGAATGGTGAAGATTTTTATTGATTACAATAATAACGGAGTATTTGATACGAATGAATTAGTAGCCACTAGTGGAGTATTAACTAGCGCCGCTCAAAATTTCACAACCAATATAACAACACCTTCTGCTTTAACAATTGGCACTATTACATTGATGAGAATTATTGTACAAGAGACACAAACAGCAACAGATATTAATGCTTGTAATAATTTTGCTAAAGGAGAAACCCAAGACTATCGATTACAGGTAGTTAGCCCGAGCAATGATTTGTCTTTGAACAATATTGTTTCCCCTCAATCAGGATCTTGTTCTAATCCTGCACAATTCATCACCGTAAATATTGCCAAT
This sequence comes from Sediminibacterium sp., assembly GCA_040403975.1. Taxonomy (GTDB): domain Bacteria; phylum Bacteroidota; class Bacteroidia; order Chitinophagales; family Chitinophagaceae; genus Sediminibacterium. The sequence continues at coordinate 111,520 of JBBAJS010000006.1, read as the reverse complement.
AATGGGTCTGTGGCTCAATCAAATATTCCATTAACAGTAACTGTTGCAAATGGTGCAACAACAATAGCTACCATTAATGCTGCATATGCTGGATCAATCGCAGCGCTTTCCAATATAGATTATACATTTCAAACACCATTTAATGCTTTAGCAGGTGTTACTTACACTATTACTGCAAGGGTCAATTTAACTGGAGATCAATTTCCTGGCAATAACCAGTTCGTTGCTTCTGCAGCTTATGCAGGTAATCCATCAGCACCTACAGGTGATGGTGTAATTTGTAATACCAGTGCTATTTTAAGGGCTTTAAGTCCAACTGCATCAACCAATTATTTTTGGTACCCTACCAATACCTCAACCGTTCCGTTTGCAACAGGAACAAATGTTACAAATACAAACGTACCAACCGATAGAACCTTTTATTTACAAAAAGAAGCAAGAGCATCAGTTGGCGCTGTTTCTAAATTAACTTTTCCTAATGGTGGATATAATTCATTTTCAGGAAACTTTATGAACTTCACCGCTTTTGCACCTTTAACGATTGAAACAGTTCGATTGTACATTGGCAATCCGGGTAGAATTCGTTTTACTTTGGCGAGAAATATCACTGCTTCCGGAACTTCAGGATCATTTACATATAATGCGGTGGCAGTAAAAACAATTGATGTTTATAATACAAGACCAGTAGCCAATGGTGGAGCACTAACTGAAAACGACGCTGCTGATTCTGGTGCGGTTTATAGACTAGATTTGAATGTGCCAACTGCTTTTGATTACGGAATTATAGTAGAGTGTTTAGATGGGGCCACTATTTATAGAAACAATACTATTAGTGGAACTCCATATCCTTTTGGTATCAATAATGTCATGAATTTCACTGGTAATAGTGTGTCTCTTCAAACGGGTCAAAATCAAAATCAATTTTGGTATTTCTTTTATGATACAAGAATTTCCACTGCAGGTTGTGTAAGCGATCGTATTCCTATAATTGCTGCAGCCAATTCTACTGTAAGCATTTCAAGAGTTGCCGACTCATTGGTTTCGAGTACTCGAACTGGGTCTTTCCAATGGATTTACAATGATACTGCTACCGTTTTTGGAGCAAATGGTCCTTCTATTAAACCATCAAGGTCCGGCAACTACAAAGTTCTGGTAACAGATGCATTGGGATGTTCAAGAACATCTGCAAATGTGAATTTTACAGTTACTGCTTTAAATACAGTAAACCCACAAGAAATAAAACTAACAGTTTCGCCAAACCCAAATAATGGAATTTTCCAATTGTCGTTTGAAGTGGCTAATAGAAGTGATTTATCTATAGAGATTTTGAATGCTTCCGGACAACGCGTATATACCAATTCGCAATCTGGGTTTATAGGTAGATATAATAAATTGATCAATTTACAGAAATTGAGCAGTGAGTTTTATTTATTAAAAATTCAACACGATAAAAAGACCTATTTACAAAAGATCATTCTTCAACGATAAAAGATAAACTGTAAATAGTCTTTCCTCAACAATAAGGATTTTTCATAATGCAATCGATGCCATAGTTATAAAAGAGCTATGGCATCTTTTTTTATGGCATTATTCATTACATTGCATTAAATAACTGATATGGCACAGGAATGGCAAAAAGGAATTGTTACTAAAATTGTGGATGAAACCCATAGTACCAAAAGATATTGGATACAGATTCCGGAAATGGATAAATTTGATTTTGCACCAGGTCAATTCATTACACTCGACCTGCCAATCCATGAACAAAAAAATAAAAGATGGAGAAGTTATTCCATTGCTTCTGCACCTGATGGTACCAATACAGTAGAATTGGTAATTGTATTGAATGAATTTGGTTTAGGTACCCCCTATTTATTCAATGAAGTATCTGTAGGTTCTGAATTAACGCTGAGAGGACCACAGGGTAAATTCACTCTGCCTGAAACAATTGATAAAGATTTGTATTTGATTTGTACCGGAACTGGAATTGCGCCATTCCGTTCAATGGCTCATTATATTCATTCTGCAAAACTCCCTCATCAACAAGTGCATATTATTTTTGGATGCAGAAAATTTGAAGATGGTTTATACATCAACGAGTTGAAAGCATTGGAAAAAGAATTAACAGGCTTTCATTTTCATCCTTGTTATTCAAGAGAAGAAAATATTTCAGAAGGTCAACACAAAGGCTATGTACACGATGTGTATGAGCAATTGTTGAATGCTTCTAAAACTGCCGATGGCGCTTTGCCTGGTGCCTATTTTTACCTTTGCGGTTGGAAGAACATGATCGACAGCGCTAAAGAGAAAATAGTTGCAATGGGCTACGATAAAAAAGCAATTCACTTAGAGCTTTATGGTTAACAGATAAATTAACGGATTAACGAATCGGTTGAAAGTTCATTTAACTTGTCGTAATCTGATTTAACTTACTGCATTCAACACCAACTGCTTCACCTCACTTAACGCAATTCTTTCCTGTTTCATCGAATCGCGATATCTAATGGTAACCATATTGTCTTCTTTGGTTTGATGGTCGATGGTTACGCAAAATGGTGTGCCAATCGCATCTTGACGGCGATAACGTTTTCCAATGGCATCTTTCTCTTCGTAAAAACATTTGAAAGATCCTTTGCAATCGTCCATTAATTGGCGTGCAATTTCAGGTAATCCATCTTTTTTAACCAATGGAAGTATGGCTAATTTATTAGGAGCAATTTTTGCAGGAATTCTTAATACAGTTCTACTATCAGTTGTTCCGTCTTCTTTAGTAATCGTTTCTTCTTCATAACCATTGCACAAGATCAATAAGAACATTCTATCCAAACCAATAGAAGTTTCTACAACATAAGGAATATAGTTGCCAAATGGTTTACCAGTTGTTTCATCTATATCATTATCAAAATACTGTTGTTTCTTTTTACTGAATTCTTGATGGCTTTTTAGATCGAAATCAGTACGGCTATGAATGCCTTCTAATTCTTTGAAACCGAATGGAAACTCAAATTCAATATCCAATGCTGCATCGGCATAATGAGCCAATTTAACATGGTTATGAAAACGGAATTTATCTGCAGGCAATCCCAAACTCATATGCCATTTCATTCTTTCTTCTTTCCAGAAATTGTACCATTCCATTTGAGTGCCAGGTCTTACAAAAAACTGCATTTCCATCTGCTCAAATTCGCGCATGCGAAAAATAAATTGTCGGGCAACAATTTCATTTCGGAAAGCTTTACCAGTTTGTGCAATACCAAAAGGAATTTTCATCCTGGCGGTCTTTTGCACATTCAAAAAATTAACGAAAATTCCCTGCGCTGTTTCTGGTCTTAAATATATCGTATCTGATTCTTCAGCAACAGAACCCAATTGAGTGGAGAACATCAAATTGAATTGACGGATCTCCGTCCAATTACCTGTTCCACTAACCGAACAAACAATTGTATTGTCGGTGAGTAATTGCTTCAATCCTACAAAATCATCAGCTCCCAATAATTGCTCCATTTGAGTAATGATGGCATCTGCTCCAGCAATATCACCAGCTTCCCTTAATTGATCGGCTTTAGCTTCAATCAAATGATCAACCCGATATCTTTTTTGACTGTCTTTATTATCGATCATCGGATCGCTGAAATTATCCACGTGTCCACTTGCCTTCCAAGTGGTTGGATGCATGAAAATAGCCGCATCAATTCCAACAATATTATCGTGCATTTGAGTCATGCTCTTCCACCAATAATCGCGGATATTCTTTTTTAATTCCGAACCATTAGGGCCATAATCATACACGGCACTTAAGCCGTCATAGATTTCACTGCTAGGAAATACAAAGCCATATTCTTTGGCATGGGATATAATTGCTTGAAAGGTATTTTCTGTAGTATTACTCATAGAGGCGCAAAAATAAGTGTTTCCAATTTTAAAAGGGCATCCTATTGTAACTTATCGTTTTGTTGGTGCCTGTCTTTATCTCTAAGTGTTTTTTTGGCTATATTTTTTTCCAGGGCCTTGGTTAAATCAACCCCTGTTTGATTGGCCAAGCAAATCAATACCCAGAGCACATCGGCCATTTCATCGGCCAGATCATGGCCTTCATCTGATTTTTTAAAAGATTGTTCGCCATATTTTCTAACCATTATTCGGCTTAACTCCCCTACCTCTTCCATCAATATTCCCAAATTGGTCAGTTCATCAAAATAACGAACCCCAATGGTCTTGATCCATTGATCTACTTTTTCCTGTGCTTCAGCAATGGTTAATGCGTTCTGTTCAGTCATAACTTATATTTTATCTTTCATCTTTCTGCTTTCATCTTTCTTCTTTCTGCTTTATTCTTTCTGCTTTATTCTCTGTTTTTACTATCAATTACAATCGTGGTGGGTCCATCATTGATTAAACACACCTGCATATCTGCCCCGAAAATACCAGTTTGGATAGGTTTGCCTAAGTCAGCACTTATTTGTTGAATCAATCGCTCATACAAAGGAATGGCAATGGGTGGTTTAGATGCTTTAATATAAGAAGGTCGATTTCCCTTTTGAGTACTTGCATGCAAAGTGAATTGACTGATTAATAAAATGTCTCCCCCAACCTCTTTTACTGAACAGTTCATTATCCCTGCTGCATCATTGAAAATTCTCAGATTCACCATTTTATTTGAAAGCCATTGAATGTCTTCGATCGAATCGGCATCTTCTATTCCTACTAATACCATCAATCCTTGCTCTATTGCACCATTGATTTTTCCCTCGATGCTTACTGATGCAGATGACACCCGTTGAATAACTACACGCATTGCTTGATTTTTTATCCGAAATTTGACCCCATGAAGATAGATATTAGCAAGGAAATTCAGTTTCAAACGGCAAGAAGTGGTGGAAAAGGAGGCCAAAACGTGAATAAGGTAGAAACCATGGTTGAAGGAAGATGGTTAGTGGCTGAATCTTTGCTTTTTTCAGAAGAACAAAAAACAATCATTTTCGAAAAACTAGCCAATAGAATTACAGGGGAAGGATTTTTATTGGTAAAATCCCAGGAAGAAAGGTCACAATTGGGCAACAAATCTATTGTAATCGATAAAATGAACCTTTTGATTACAAAAGCATTGGAAAAGCAAAGACCCAGAAAAGCAACAAAGCCCACCAAGGCTTCGAAGGAAAAAAGAATTGAATCTAAAAAGAAGCAGGGCACCAATAAAATTTTTAGAAAAAAAATTGATACGCGTAACCTTTAAGCAAAGCAGTATTTTTACTGAATAACTATTAAGGATTTAAATTAATAGAAATCATAAACAAAGAGCATTGAGCGAAATAAAAAAATTAGCAAGTCAAACCATGTGGTACGGAATTCCTTCAATAACGAGGAGGTTTCTTGGATACCTAATGAATCTTTCCCTACCCTTATTTTTTGCTCGACCATCAGTTACTGCTGATCTTACTCAGGTATATGCGATTATACCATTTCTAAATGTCTTGTTTACTTATGGATTGGAAACTGCTTATTTCCGTTTCAGTAAAGAAGAGGACCCCAAAAAACTATATAGTACCTTATCATTATCGCTGATAGGTTCTACCATTTTGTTCACAGGCATTATTTTTCTTTTTAGTCCTCAAATAATTAGTTGGGCAAAACTAGAAACCCATCCAGAATTTATTCATTGGATGATTGCCATTATTTTTTTTGATACCATCAGCACATTAGCGTTTGCCAGATTAAGGCAAGAAAACAAACCCAGAAAATATGCAGCAGTAACGCTTTCGAGTGTATTGGTTAATTTATTATGTGTATTGTTCTTCCTGGGAATTATACCAAAATATGTGATGAATCACCCAGAAAGTCAATTGTCGTTTTTTACCAAAAATGAAATTGGCATTGGGTATTATTTAATAGGAAATTTAGCTGGAAGCATACTCACATTTATATTGCTTTTCAAAGAGTTTAAACAGATCTCATTTCAATTCAATACTGCTCTTTGGAATAAAGTAATGAAATACAGTTACCCATTGATTATTGTTGGAATGGGCGGAATGGTGAATGATATGTTAAGCAGGTTGATTTACCAGCATGTAGTGAATTTGCCCGTTGAAGAAGCCAAGCACGAATTGGGAATTTTTTCGAATATTTATCGAATTGCAGTGCTGATTACTATTTTGATTCAGGCTTTTAGAATGGCCGCAGAGCCTTTCTTTTTTAAACAAAGTGGACAAGAAAACGCACAAAAAATTTATGCCAGAGTGATGAAGTTTTTTGTGATTGCCTGTTGCTATATGTTTTTATTCATCAGCTTATTTATCGAAATATTTGCCTGGTTTTTCAATGCCATCCACAAACCGCTTTGGACAGAAGGATTGTACATTGTTCCATTGCTTGCTTTGGGCAATATTTTTTTAGGGATATATTATAATTTGAGTATCTGGTATAAACTAACCGATAAAAACAGAATGGGTGCCTATATTACAATAGCTGGCGCACTAATTACCATTGGATTAAACATTTTACTGATCCCAAAATTGCATTATTTAGGTGCAGCAATAGCTACTTTTACTTGCTATTTTGTGATGATGATTGTAAGTTATTTGATGGGGCAAAAGTTTTACCCTGTTCCCTATGCAACCAAAAAAATTATCGCCTACTTAGTAATTATCTGCTTTTTTTACGCAATTCATAAGTTGATATTATTTTTTGTTCCACATCTTTGGGTAGGGATTCTTGCTGGACTAATTTTCATCGGATTGTTTTCCTGGCTGATTCTTTGGGCTGAGAAAAAAGAATTTCAACGAATACCATTCCTTAACAAATTCATTTCGCATTAAGTCAATAACCTAATAACTCAATACTTATTATTCTTAACTCATAATTCATCTTTCTTAATTCTTAAAAATGGCAGAAGACTTATCAATCGTAATAGGTTCTAAAGAGGAACAGTATCGAGCACTTATACCGCAAATCAAAGGTTTGCTCGATGGAGAGTCCGATTTAATTGCTAATCTAGCCAATATTGCTGCCGCGTTGAAAGAACAATTTGGTTGGTTCTGGATAGGTTTTTATTTAGTGAAAAATGATCAACTAGTTTTAGGACCATTTCAAGGTCCGGTAGCTTGCACCAGAATTGCAAAAGGTAGAGGGGTTTGTGGAACAAGTTGGGCAACAGCAAAAACATTGATCGTTCCTGATGTAGAAAAATTTCCAGGCCATATTGCCTGTAGTAGCGTATCTAAATCAGAAATTGTCATTCCATTATTTCACAACAATGAAGTAGTTGGTGTACTCGATGTAGATAGCAGTGAATTAGATAGTTTCGACACAACCGATCAACAATACTTAGAGCAGATTGTACAATTGATACAATGGGATTGATTGTAATTTAAATGAATAATTCTGAGATGGACTATGCCTATATATGGCTCATAGATATTGCAAAAGCGAACCTTTGAGAAATGCAGTAGTAGTTACCCCTTAAAATAAAAACAATGCATTTCTCAGCAGTGAGTGTTGCAATATTTATGAGCATAAATCAATCGGGGCGAGTTATTTCATTGTAGCCGAATGAAAAAATTATAGGTATTTAGCAGCAGAGCGAATTTGGGATAACCCATCCCAGTTTTCATGAAAAACCTTATTGCAAAATCTCCTCAAAAACCCATTTGTAAAAAATTCAGTAGCTTTGCAACATTCATATAGGCTCTCGGTTAGGCTGGAATCTACTTCAGTGACAAGGTACTCCCCAAAAAGTTAGGTTATATAGCATCTGAAAATCAGGTGTTCATTATTAAATACATATTGTGTTATTCAAAGAATTACAACTCATCGAGCCCATATTAAAGGCGCTCGAAACAGAAGGGTATACAACCCCTACCCCCATTCAACAACAAGCAATTCCTTTGGCTTTAGAAGGCAGAGACCTATTGGGTTGTGCCCAAACAGGAACAGGTAAAACTGCAGCTTTTGCAATACCTATTTTACAATTGGTTTATCAATCAATTCAAAATGGTAATCGTTCAAAAACCATCAAAGCATTGGTATTAACTCCTACAAGAGAATTGGCCATACAGATTGATGAAAGTTTTGCTGCTTATGGCAGATATCTTTATTTAAAACACCAGGTTATTTTTGGTGGAGTATCTCAAGTACCACAAGTAAATGCATTAAGAAATGGTGTTGATATTTTAGTGGCTACACCAGGAAGACTATTAGATTTGATGCAGCAAGGTTATATCTGTTTACACGAAATCGATTTCTTTGTATTGGATGAAGCAGATCGTATGTTAGACATGGGATTTATCAACGACGTTAAAAAAATCGTTGCAAAATTACCAGCAAAAAAACAAACCTTATTTTTCTCGGCAACAATGCCAACAGAGATTGAAAAATTATCTTCCACACTTTTGCATAATCCTGCAAAAGTAGAAGTAACTCCAGTGTCTTCTACCGTTGAAAAAATTGAACAAGCGGTTTATTTTGTGGAGAAAGACCAGAAAAAACATTTGTTGATTCATTTGCTAAAAGACAAAGCGATACAAACGGCATTGGTCTTCACCAGAACAAAACATGGTGCAGATAAAGTAGTAAAGGAATTGACCAGAGTAGGTATTTCTGCTGAAGCCATTCATGGAAATAAATCTCAAAATGCACGTCAACGAGCACTGAGTAATTTCAAAGCTGGAACAACCAGAATATTAGTAGCTACAGATATTGCGGCCAGAGGGATTGACGTAGATCAATTATCGCATGTGTTCAATTTTGAATTACCTAATGTTCCGGAAACTTATGTGCATAGAATCGGCAGAACAGGTAGAGCTGGAGCTAGTGGAATGGCCGTTTCATTTTGCGATGCAGAGGAAAGAGCATACTTGAATGATATTCAAAAACTCATAAAAATTACACTTCCTGTTGTAAAAGAACATGAGTTTGTATCTTCTATACCAATGAATGCAGCTGCAATTAAAGTGCAACAATCAAAACCTACACCAAGAGGAAGATTTAGCAATCAAAAAAGCAGTTATAACAGAAGTTCTGCCAAGCGTTAATCAATTTGAGTAATTTTTGGTAACTTTATTTTGCAAGTCAACAACTATTAAATCTAGTCATTGCATCAAATGAGTGAAGAAATAAATCAACAAGATAGCATCGTTCATTTATTGAAACTCAATGAATCATTGGATGCTCAGAATGCAGCTTTGCAAAAAAGCAATCAAGCTTTAGAAAAAAAAATTGCTCAATTAAAAGAGTTTGCTGGCATTATTACTCATGATGTAAGGGGTCCCGCGCACAATATCTTTAAAATGATGGAAATGCACGCGGCCACCAATGATCCTGAAATCAAGCAGGCAGCTCTGGATTATTTAAAAAAATTAAGTGCTGATTTAAATAAAAACCTGAATGAACTCATTCAGGTTTTACAAATCCATTTAGAAAAAGATATTCCGGCATCAACTTGTAGTTTTCAAGAAGTGACTGATAGTGTATGCATTCAGTTACATGATCTGATTCAAGAAAAAAATGCTCAACTGCATATTCAATTTGAGGTTTCAACAATATTCTACCCTAGGATCTTTTTACAAAGCATTGTATACAATTTATTAAGCAATAGCTTAAAATATGCTAGACCTGGAATTATGCCTGAGATCTACATCGCCACATACGCTGAAGGACCTCAAGTATTTCTTACAGTAAAAGACAATGGATTAGGAATTGATCTGACAAGGTTTGGAAAACAATTATTCAAGTTCCAGAAAAGCTTTCATAGCGGTTTTGAAAGCAAAGGAATTGGATTATACCTGATTAAAAACCAGATTGAAGACCAGGGCGGAAATATTTCAGCTACGAGTGAACCCAATAAAGGAACCATTTTTACCGTACAATTTTAGTAAAAACCCCTATTTTTGCTGCCCGAATGCGGATGTGGCGAAATTGGCAGACGCACTAGACTTAGGATCTAGCGCCGCGAGGCATGTAGGTTCGACCCCTATCATCCGCACTTAACCGCTCTTTTAGAGCGGTTTTTTTGTGCGAAACCCCTACCTTTGCTGCCCGAAAATTAAGTTTTAAACAATTGTTATGGCAACTATTACCAGAGAAAACATTGGCTTATTAAATGATAAGCTTACCGTTACACTTTCTAAAGAAGACTACGTTACTGGGTTTGAACAAAACCTTAAGAAATATGCTAAAACTGCCAATATTCCTGGCTTTAGAAAAGGAATGGTGCCTGCAGGCTTGGTTAAAAAAATGTACGGCCAGAGTGTTTTTACGGATGAAGTGCTTAAAACAGTAGAATCTCAACTCAATCAATACATGAGCAAGGAAGCCATCGAAGTATTTGGCCAACCACTTCCTTTAGATAATGATGCAAGAGCACTAGACATGAACAATCCTTCAGATTATGTTTTTGCTTTTGAAATTGGCTTAAAACCAAATTTTGAAGTAGACCTAAAAGGCATTAATGTGAAGCGTTACCTTATAGAGGTTACCGAGAAAATGATTGACGAAGAATTGGGTCGTTTACAAACTCGTTTTGGCAAAATGACAGAACCAGAAATGGTTGACAAAGAGGAGAATGTGTTGAATGTAACATTTACTGAATCAGATGAAAATGGCAATATCATTGAGAATGGTGTACAAAAAGACAATTCTGTATTGGTAAAATATTTTGCTGAAGGGTTTAGAAAAAACCTTATTGGCAAGAAAAACAATGATACTGTTCATTTGCAGATCAATGCTGCTTTTGAAGACAAAGAAGCAGAAACGATTTTAGCCGATCTAGGTTTGACCAAAGAAGATGGCAACCGTTATTTTAATATGCTTATTACAAAAGTTGGTTTTGTAGAAAAAGCTGAATTAAATGAAGAGTTCTTTTTAGCAGCATATCCGAACAGCGACAGTATTAAGTCTGAAGCAGATGTTAGAAATGAAATTAAAAGTGAAATTGCCAAATACTATGAGCAATCAACACGCAATCAAACCCATGATCAAATTTATCATCACTTATTAGACAATGTTACAATGGAGTTTCCAGAAAACTTCTTAAAGCGTTGGTTGCAAACAGGTGGAGAAAAACCAAAAACAGCTGAAGAAGCGGCTAATGAATACCCAACATTTGTAAATCAATTGAAGTGGACATTGATTAGTACCAAATTAAGTCAAGACAATAAAATCGAAGTATTACCTGAAGATATTCGCAATTTTGCCAAAATGCAATTGTTCAGCTATATGGGTGGTCAATTAGGCGCATTGGGTGATAACCAGCAATGGGTGGACGACTATGCAAATAGAATGATGCAAGACAAACGTTTTGTTGAAGATAGCTACCACAGAATAAATGCAGAAAAATTATTCGGGGCATTAGAAGCAAATGTTAGTGCAACTGACACTCCTATTTCAATTGAAGATTTTACTAAAATGGTAGAGAATCATCATCATTAATCGGGATGCTTTTTGAATACTATTCGAACAATTCATTAATATTAATATATCCCGGTTGCAAATGCAGCCGGGTTTTTTATTACATATATTAAGACTGCACCCGCCATACAAAGGCCGAAATGGAGTATTTTTTATGCCCTTTTGGCGGAAATCAAGTCTTTGCACAAAATTTGAATAACTAATTGCTACTGAAATGGCAAAACACTTATCTTCAAAGCGAAAAATGATACTATGAATATTGGAAAAGAATTTGACAAATATGCGGTAAAACACCAGGGAATCAGCAGTGCTGTTTTACACAATTACAAAGCTTTCGGACAGCCTACTAATTTAACTCCATACATTATTGAGGAACGTCCGATGAATGTTGCCAGTATGGACGTTTTTAGCAGATTGATGATGGACCGAATTATTTTTTTAGGAGAAGGCATCAACGATTATGTCGCTAATATTGTAACTGCTCAATTATTGTTTTTAGAAAGCACTGATAGAGGAAGAGATATTCAAATGTATATTAATAGCCCCGGAGGAAGTGTATATGCAGGATTAGGCATTTATGATACGATGCAGTTTATCGGCCCTGATGTTGCCACTATTTGTACAGGCATTGCTGCAAGCATGGGACAGATTTTATTGTGTGCTGGTGTAGAAGGAAAAAGAACAGCGCTTAAACATAGTCGTATTATGATGCATCAGCCTAGTGGTGGAATTGGTGGTCAGGCAACGGATATCGAAATTACTGCACGTGAAATTAAAAAATTAAAACACGAATTATACGCCATCACTGCAAACCATACTGGCAAAACAGTTGATATCATTGCGAAAGACAGTGATCGTGATTTCTGGATGACTGCTACTGAGGCAAAAGAATATGGTTTGGTTGACGAAGTGTTATTAACCAATCCAAGAAAAGAAAAGAAAACGCTTTAATTCAATTTTTTCAAACCGTTTTAGCATTTTAATTGATCAATTAACACAAAAAAAATCACTATGATAGAGTCTAAATATATTATCAATCCATACCTCTCTAATGATGATGAAGAACATGAAGAGAAAGATGCTAAACCCGAACCAATGGGAAGCTTCATGACTAAGAAGATGGAGAAAATGTTCTTCGAAAAAAGAACTGTTTATTTATGGGGAGTAGTAGATGATAAATCTGCCAGAGATATTGTCAGTAAATTATTGGTATTAGATGCCGATAAACCAGGTGAAGAAATAAAACTATTCATTAATAGCCCAGGTGGTGTAGTAACCAGTGGAATGGTAATGTATGATACCATGAAAATGATTAAAAGCCCGGTAAGTACAGTTTGCATGGGATTGGCCGCAAGTATGGGGTCTATTCTATTGAGTGCTGGAACCAAAGGGAAGAGATTTATTTATCCTCATGGAGAAGTCATGATACATCAGCCTAGTTTAGGCGGATATTTTCAAGCTACCAGTGCCGATATAGAAATTCAAGCCAATCAAATCAAGAAAACCAAAGAATTGGGTGCTACCATTTTGGCAAACAATTGCGGTAAAACATTTGATCAGATCATGGCAGATTTTGATCGCGATTATTGGATGGATGCTAAAGAAGCAGTTGAATATGGCATTGTAGATGGTATTCTTAGCCAGATTTAGCCCATAAACAAGCGGTTTTACCTAATTCTCTTATAATTTAATCACTTCTAAGTTGAAGTGTAGTATTTTTGTATTCATATGCCTAAAACATCCATATTGCATTGTTCTTTTTGCGGCAGAAGCCGTGATGAAGTGAAGATTCTGATTGCTGGTCAAGAAGGGCATATCTGTGAAAACTGTGTAGATCATGCACAGGAAATCATCGAACAGGAACTCAATACTAAAAAAGACGGTTCAGGTAATAATAGCTCCAATTTCAAACTAAATATTAGAAAGCCTTCAGAAATAAAATTGTTTCTGGACGAGTACGTGATTGGTCAAGACGATGCCAAAAAGATTTTAAGCGTTGCAGTATACAATCACTTTAAAAGAATCAATTATAAGCAGGTTTCCGAAGATGTTGAGATTGAAAAGAGCAATATCATCATGGTTGGAGAAACCGGAACTGGAAAAACATTATTAGCAAAAACAATTGCCAGATTGTTGAATGTACCGTTTGCAATAGTGGATGCAACTGTTTTTACTGAAGCTGGATATGTTGGGGAAGACGTTGAAAGTATGCTTACCCGTTTATTACAAAATTGTAACTACGATGTTGCGTCTGCTGAAAGAGGAATTGTTTATGTGGATGAGCTCGATAAAATTGCCCGTAAAGGAGATAACCCTTCCATCACAAGAGATGTAAGTGGAGAGGGTGTTCAACAGGGTTTATTGAAAATGTTAGAAGGAACAGAAGTGCTTGTACCACCTCAGGGAGGAAGAAAGCACCCTGAACAAAAAATGATTAAAGTAGATACTAAGAATATTTTATTTATCTGCGGCGGAGCATTTGATGGTATAGACAAAGTGATTGCAAGAAGAGTAAATACCAATGCAATAGGTTTTAGCGTAAACAAAGCAGAACAAGAGCACCAGCGCAAGAATCTCTTGCAGTTTATCAACGCCCAAGATTTAAAAAGCTTTGGATTAATTCCTGAACTATTAGGAAGGCTGCCGATTGTAACTTATTTGAATCCATTAGATACAGAAACCTTAAGAAGCATTTTAACTGTTCCAAAAAATTCTTTGATCAAACAATTTACCCGTTTATTTGAAATGGAAGGAATTGATCTAGTTATAGAAGACGAAGTGCTTGATTTCATGGTCACCAAGGCACTGGAATACAAATTAGGAGCAAGAGGCTTAAGAAGCATTTGCGAAAGCATTCTTACAGATGCTATGTTTGAATTACCAGGTACCAATACCAAAACTTTAAGAGTCGATTTATTGTATGCAGAAAAAATGTTCGGCAAGAGTAAATTAAGCGCTTTAAAAGTAGCCTAGTCCCTTATTATTTTCAATTTGATAATATCAATCCGATGAACGAGCTTTTAGAAAAAATAATGAAAGAAGTAAATTTAGATGCTGCACAAGCTGAAAAAGTAATTGCAACAGTTGCCAGTTTTGTGAAAGAAAAATTTCCAATGTTAGGAGGAGCAGTAGATCAAATTTTTGGAGCTGGAAATAAGAACGACGAGTAATTGCTAATCTGGCAATGTAATAATTAAGTTACTTCCTTTCCCAAATTCACTTTCAATGGTCAATTTGCCTCCTTGTCTATTTACAAGGTCTGTACAAAGCATTAACCCAAATCCACTGCCTTTTTCCAATGCTGTACCTGCAGTTGTATAGTATTGCTTAGCCGTAATTTTTTGAATGGTTTCAACAGTCATTCCAATGCCTGAATCTTTTACCATAACCTTAGTTTCGTTATTAAAATGCTTTCCAATAACATAAATAACGCCATTCTGTGGAGTGAATTTGATTGCATTACTAATCAAATTTCTAAGCACGATTCTGATCATTTCTTTGTCTGCTAAAATTTTCAAGTCTGGTTCAATCATATTATTGAATTGAATACTTTTTCTTTTCAATAATAATTGATGTTCATCTTCTAATCCTTTAACAATATTAAAAATGGTGACTTTGATTTTTTCAACATCCTTTCCTAACATCTGCCCTTTCAGCCAAAACAACAAATTATCTAATAAGGAGGTTGTTGACATGTATTGGGTCTCTAACTGAAGAAGCAATAATTTTGCTTCATCTTCTGGAACCATATCCTGATTGACTAAATTCAAAATTCCTTTTGTATTGACCAATGGATTTCTGAGATCATGTGAGATGATAGATAATAATTTATCTTTTGTTTTATTATCGTCCTCCAACATAATATTCTGCTGAGATATCTCTTTATTAAGTGTGCCCAATTCGGAGATCTGCGCTTCGATTAAAATATTCTTTGCCCTTAATTCCCTTCCAAATAATTTTTGCTTTTGAAAATTAATAAAAACCATTACCACTAATACGGCTAGTATAATTAAGATAAATGTACCTACTGTGATGATGTAGAACTGTTCGCTCGAAACCCGTTCAGCACGTTGAATGGCTTTTTCATTTTCTAAACGTTGATCGAGCTGATCTTTGATGATTTCTAATAGATTGGCAGCATACTCATTTTCTTTTACTCTTTGTTTTTTCAATAAAGCAATTGAGGAATCCTGCCAGTCTACAACATTTTTGGAATTTCCATTTAGTCGATTAATCAGCACAATCTGTTTAATTAAGGTATCTTCTAACTCATATGCATCTACTTCTTTTGCACTTGAGTAAGCATTCACAGCTATTCTTTCGGCTTGTTGTAATTTTTGTTGTTTAATTAAAATGGATACAATACTAATTTCATTGAGTGCAATTCCATATCGATCGTTTATATCTCTGTCAATCGCCAGGGATTGTAAAAAATAATCATTGGCAATAAAATCAAAACCAGCTTGTTCTTTAGCCAGGCCTAAATAATAATAAGCTTTTTTTATACCGTATTTGTAGCTTATACTGTTACTGATCAATAGTGCTTTTTCAAAAAAACTAATTGCTTCTTTAACTTGATTCTTTTTCAAAAGCACAAAGCCAATGCTATTATTCACATTTACAATCTCTTGGCTTTTCTTCAGTTTTTCATACACTATTAATGAACTATCATACACTTTCAATGCAGAATCATAGTTTCCGGTAGTTAACAAAGAGTACGCAATTAATTGATTAACCTTCGCTATATTAAAAGTATCATTGATTGTTTTGAAGAGAACCAATGCATTATAAAAATCGGAGAGCGCTCTTTTTGAAAATCCTTGCTGCTGATTAATACCAGCTTCATACATATATGAAATGGCTTGCCCCCTTTTATACCCAATTTTCTTGGATAGATTTTGGGCTAAATGCAAATTGGTCAATGCTTTGGTGATATCCGATTTTTTAGATTCGAAGCCAACTTGATTGTAAGAATTAATTAAGGCAATTGTATCTACTGTAGATTGAGATGCAGCATTGCTAAGAATACATATTGACAGTATTAACTGTACAATTAATCTAAATGAATATGTAGGATTTTGGTTTAACACGCTGATCTTAGATAAAGACAAGATACAAATTTTAACAATAAAAAAGGCCCTTTGTAGGGCCCTTGAATTATAAGCAAGCAATCGAAAAAACTATTGATTTAGTACTTCTCTTGAAATTACTAGTTTCTGAATTTCAGAAGTTCCTTCACCAATAGTACACAATTTTGCGTCACGATAGAACTTTTCTACTGGAAAATCTTTTGTATACCCATAACCGCCAAAAATCTGAACCGAATCATTAGCTGTTTTTACGGCAATTTCACTGGCATAATATTTGGCCATAGCACCTTCTTTTGTTACATTTTTACCCCTGTTCTTAAGATCACAGGCCTGCCATACCAACAAATCAGCAGCCATAATTTCAGTAGCCATATCAGCCAATTTAAAGCTGATTCCCTGAAAATTGGAAATAGGCTGATCAAATTGATATCGTTCTTGTGAATATTTTAGTGCGGCTTCATATGCCCCTTTTGCTATTCCAATGGATAATGCGGCAATAGAGATTCTACCTCCATCTAATATTTTCATGGCTTGTCTAAATCCATCACCAACCTCGCCTAATCTATTTTCATCTGAAAGGATGCAATTATCAAAAATCATTTCTGCCGTTTCACTGGCCCTCATGCCCAATTTATTTTCTTTCTTACCAGCACTGAAGCCAGGAGTTCCTCTTTCTACTACAAAAGCAGTTGAATTACCACTTTTACGAGGTTCGCCGGTTCTACAGATGACTACCGCAATATCCCCAGATTTTCCATGGGTAATCCAGCTTTTAGTACCATTCAATACCCAGTTATTTCCGTCTTTTACTGCGGTGGTTTGCATATTACCCGCATCGCTACCGGTATTTGGTTCAGTTAATCCCCAGGCTCCTATCCATTCTGCAGTGGCCAATTTTGGCAACCATTGCTCTTTTTGTTTTTGTGTTCCGAAACTCAATATATGATTGGTACAAAGTGAATTATGTGCTGCAACACTCAACCCTATTGAGCCACATACTTTTGCAATTTCTTGGATGATTGCATTATACTCAAAATAACCCAGGCCAGCTCCTCCAAATTCATGTGGAACCAAAACACCCATTAAACCCAATTTGCCCATCTCTTTAAAAAGATGAACGGGAAATTCTTGTGATTCATCCCAATCCATCAGGTTTGGACGAATATATTGTTCAGCAAATTGTTTGGCAGTAGCTGCAACTTGTTGGGTGAGTTCTGATTCTGTAAAATGCATATATAGGTTTTAAATAGATGGGGGCCGCTAAGCAAATCTGGTTAGTGACCCCCTAAAAACAAACAATCGTTAGTTAGTTTTCAATACAAAAGTAGCTTTTAAAAGTTCATGACCAAATTGTTTATTATACAAGTGCTAATCAACTTTTAGTTTGGGTACGATTTGTTGGTAAACTGATTCGTTAATCAAGATGATTTGCTTCAGATCGGCCAATTGAGTGAATTTTCCATACTGTTTTCGGTATAAAACGATGGCTTTGGCTAAACCCTCCTCAATGCCAGCTTGCACTAATAGTGATACAGATGCTGTGTTGATATTTACAATACTGTCTTTTTTAATGAAAGTCTTAAAGGACTCAGTGGGGTTATTTGTAGAACTATATGCTTCAATTGGCCGAATAGATAAAAAGGGTCTAATGGTGCTAAATACAGAATCAGCAATCCCATAGGTTTTGCCCACTTGATCTATACTAGCAAATCCGCCTGATTTTTCTCTGAAATGTACAATGCGATTTGCTAAAACGGGACCTATTCCTGGCAAAGACTCCCAATCAGAAACAGTTGCCGTATTGACATCAACTATTGTTTGTTTTTTGAATGATACAACAACAGGATTATGAGGTAGAGAATTGTTTGCTGAAAAAAGCACAAAAGGAATTATTCTATCAGCATCTGAGGGCAATAATCCCCAAATTTTTCGAAGATCTTCTGGCTTTCGAAAACGTCCTCCTTTTTCGCGATAGCGAAAGATGGTACCAATTGTTTTTTGACTGATGCCCAATCTTTCCCAACCATTTTTATCCAATTCATTTGGATCGAAATAAAACATCTTAATGGCAACATTAGTAGTTGTATGATGTTCAATAATTGATGTAGAATCAGTTACACTATTTGATTTTTCATTCAGGTAATGAATTATTCCACTGTCTACTTTTGGAGTAACGATAGGTGACGAATAGAATTCCGGAAGCCATAAAAAAAACACCAGTACCACCAGCATTGCGATAATTCCAAGGCTTTCCTTCTTAGAAAACCTAAGCCAATCTCTTAAATAAAATTTCATGCCTTTTAAGCTATTAAAAGGGCTTACAAACAAATAACTAATCCATCATGGGCCAGTTGTATATGCTCAGACAATTCTTTATTAATTGCAGCATGCTTACCCAATTGGTGACTTATATGGGTAAAATATACAGTAGGTATCGATAATTCCATTGCCAATTCTACGGCTTCATCCAGTGTAAAATGAGAGATATGTTTTTCTTTACGAAGAGCATTCAAAACCAATACAGAAGAGCCGCGAATTTTTTCTTTCTCTGAATCTTCTATTTTATTCGCATCGGTGATATAGGTAAAATCGCCAAATCGAAAACCCAATACAGGCATTTTATGATGCATGACTTCAATTGGAATAACAGGTATATCGCCAATCATAAAGGGCTCGCTATCGATAGTAATTAAATCTACTTCAGGAACACCAGGATATTTCTTATCTCCAAAAGCATAATAATAATCTCTTCGCACTGCTTCTTCGGTAAGAGAATTGGCATACACTTTCATAGATTGCTGAGAGAAAAAATTAAACGCTCGTATATCATCTAACCCAGCCAGATGATCTTTATGAGAATGAGTAAATAAGACTGCATCCAACTTCGTTGTTTTGGTACGCAACATTTGATATCGAAAATCTGGGGTGGTATCTACTACTATAGTAGTGTTTGGAGAACTAACTAAAATGCTAGTTCTAAGCCTTTTATCCTTATCGTCTAATGATGAACAAACGTCACAACTACAACCAATCATTGGGATGCCCGTACTTGTTCCAGTGCCTAAAAATTGAATGGTTAATGCTGGTTTGTTCACACTATAAAATTACTAGAAATAGATGAATCCAGTAAAGTATTTACCGCAATAGACTATGCTTCTGTCACGGATTTTTTTACCACGTCTTCGTACAGCTTCTGTGACTCATGGGTTAGTTTATCAAAATCAATTGCCAATTGAGGAATGATTTCCATCAAAGTATTGATTCTACCTTCTGTATTGAGAAATTTATTCAAAACAACTACTTTTCTTGCTTCCAATAAGCACCAGCCACTTTGAAAAGTACCACGCTCATACCGAACCACATAGCCAGACTCACCTAAAATGTCTTCTAATTTATCAACTACTGATTGTGTATATTTCATATGTACAAATTTAAGTTTACATGGCTGGATAAATAGATCCTTTTATCCACAATCTGGTGTCATTAACCCTTTGTTTCCATTTTAATTAAGGGAATGATCATCTCTTCGAGGCTGATTCCTCCATGCTGGAAACTATTCTTATAATAATTGACATAATGGTTGTAATTATTAGGATAGCACAAGAATCCATCTTCTTTGGCAAAAATAAAAGAGGAATTAATGGTTGGAATGGGTAAACCGGCTTTCGTTGGATCTTTGAATGCTAAAACATCTTTGTCTTCATAATTCAAATTTCTACCATGTTTGTATCGCAAATTCGTAGTGGTTTGCTTGTCGCCAATTACTTTGTGCGGGGTTTTTACTCTAACACTCCCATGATCAGTTGTAAGAATTATTTTTATTTTTTTATCACTGATTTTTTTCAGGGCTTGATGCAAGGGACTGTGTTCGAACCAGCTTTTGGTTAAACTTCTATAGCTGGCTTCGTCACTCGCTAATTCTTTCAAGACTTCCATTTCTGTTCTGGCATGACTTAGCATATCAACGAAATTGTATACAATTACATTCAGTTGATTATTGAGTAAATTATGCATATTATTCACCAACTGCTGACCGTCTTGGTGATTTACTATTTTATGATAACTCACTTTAATATCTTCTCTTTTATGTTTCTTCAACAATGCTTTTAAGAATTCTTCTTCAAACAAATTTTTACCCCCTTCTTCTTCATCGTTTTTCCATTGATCAGGAAATTTTTTGGCGATCTCTGCAGGCAGCATCCCAGCAAAAATGGCGTTACGACAATACTGTGTAGCCGTTGGGAGTATTGAATAAAAAGCGTCTTCTTCTATAATTTTAAAATTAGATGCCATTATAGGTTGAATAGCTTTCCATTGGTCTAATCTAAGGTTGTCGATTAAAATAAAGAAAAGGGGTATGTCTTTTTCTACATGTGGCAATACTTTAAACTGCATTAACTGATGACTCATGATTGGTGATTCCGAAGAAACCGGGTTCATCCAGGATTCATAATTTCTGGAAACGAATTTTGAAAATGCAGCATTGGCCTCTTTTTTTTGCTCATAAAAAATACTGCGCATTTCGGGGCTATCACTTTTTTCCATTTCCAATTCCCAATAAACCAATTTTTTGTACAAGTCTATCCACTCCTGGTAATCGGGGTTGCCTGATAAAGCCATGAACATTTCGCTGAACTGTTGCTGATAGGAAGTTGTTGTTTTTTCAGCTACTAATCTTTTGTTATCGATGATTTTTTTTAGACTTAATAAAACTTGATTGGGATTTACCGGTTTAATTAAATAGTCACTAATTTGACTGCCAATTGCCTCATCCATTAAATTCTCCGTTTCATTTTTTGTAATGAGTACAATGGGCAAATGTTGATGAATTGCTTTCATTCTGGTGAGTGTTTCTAATCCGGTAATACCGGGCATTGATTCATCCATGAGCACCACATCTACATCTGCGGTTTTAATATACTCTAAAGCATCAAAACCGTTGGTTAAGGTATGAACAGCATAGCCTTTACTTTCTAGAAATATTTTCTGAGACTGAAGGCTATCAATTTCATCGTCTACCCAAAGTATGTTTGCTATTGCCATAATCTTTATTTATTTAACTCATCAACTAATAACCAATAACTAATGCCGTTAAAGCTATTTATTAATTTGATTCTTTCACAATTTTGTATCTTCATACATTCAGCTATTGCTTTGATTTAACAATTTCTCAACATCATGCCAAGTACAAAAAGAAAAATAATCAATGATCCGGTTTATGGATTTATTACCATAAACGATCCGCTGATTTTTTCGATTATTGAACATCCATACTATCAACGATTAAGGCGTATACAACAAATGGCAATGGCCCAGTTGGTTTATCCAGGAGCAGTTCATACAAGACTGCATCATTCTTTGGGCGCATATCATTTAATGTGCAATGCTATTGCCGAATTGAAAGGAAAGGGTGTGGCAATTACTTATGAGGAAGAAATAGCTGCAAAAGCCGCTATCTTATTGCATGATATAGGTCATGGGCCATTTTCTCATGCTTTAGAAGAAGTGTTGATTCTCCATATAAGTCACGAACAACTATCGCTTCAAATTATGGAAGCGATGAATGAGTCTTTGAATGGCCAATTAAATCTAACTATTCAACTTTTTACCAATAAATACCATAAAGCTTTTTTACATCAATTAATCAGTGGTCAGTTAGATGTAGATCGAATGGATTATCTAAGCAGGGATAGTTTTTTTTCTGGCGTTAGTGAAGGGGTTATCGGATATGACAGAATATTAAAAATGTTGGCTGTAAAAGATGATCAATTGGTGGTTGAAGAAAAAGGCATTTACAGCGTGGAGAAATTTTTAGTGGCGAGAAGGCAAATGTACTGGCAAGTATATTTACATAAAACAGTGCTTTCTGCGGAAAAAATGTTGGTTAAAATAATGGAAAGAGTAAGGGCTATTTATAGTTCAAGTGATGAAAAATTAGTCACACAATCTGCTCTTGATTATTTTTTAGGTGATTTTAATGGGCATATGGACAATGCTTCTTTGGCTCAATTTTGCAAACTGGACGATTATGATGTTATCAGTGGATTGAAGAAATGGTCCAGCCATCCGGACCCCATATTATCCCTGCTTTGTAATCGATTTTTAGATCGACGCCTTTATAAATCCAAAATTCAGGCCGACCCATTTTCGGAAGAATTCATAAAAGAAAAACAAAATCAGGTTATTCAGCAATTTGGCATCAAAGCAGAAGACGTTCATTATCTATGTTTTACAGGGGTTGCAACGAATACCGCCTACCAACAAAAAGAAGAAAAGATCAATATTTTGTTTAAAGATGGAACGGTAAAAGACATTACAGAAGTAGACAATACAATGATTCAGCAAAATCTGTCTATACAAGTAAAAAAATTCTACATTTGTCTGTTAACTTAAATAGCTATTATGCAATTTACAGCGGCTCAAATAGCCTTGATGATTCAAGGAACAGTAGAAGGGGATGCTTCAATAGCAATTTCTTCTTTCGGAAAAATTGAGGAGGCTGTAAATGGCCAATTGTCTTTCATGGCTAATCCAAAGTATGAAGAGTATTTATATACTACTCAAGCTTCAATCATCATTATCAATGATTCTTTGGAACTAAAATCTGGAATCAATAAAACGATCATTAGAGTGAAAGATGCCTATTCTGCTTTTGCTACTTTAATGACCAAATACCAAGAATTAGCTGCCAAACAGTTAATAGGAATTCAAGAACCCAGTTATATTTCACCCTCTGCTCAATTGGGCAATAATATATATTTTGGCGCTTTTGCCTATGCAGGTGAACAAGTAATCATTGGCAATGAATGCAAAATTTATCCAGGAGTTATTTTAGGAGATGGGGTTAAAATTGGCTCTAATACAATTATACATGCAGGAGTTAAGATTTATAATGATTGTGTTATTGGCGATCATGTAATTATTCATGCAGGTGCTGTAATTGGAAGTGATGGATTTGGTTTTGCCCCACAAGCAAATGGCACTTATAAAAAAGTCCCTCAATTGGGCAATGTTATTGTTGAAAATGAGGTAGAAATTGGAGCTAATACTACTATAGACAGGGCTACAATGGGTTCTACAGTGATCAAAAAAGGAGTTAAACTAGATAACCTGGTTCAAATTGCACATAATGTAGAAATTGATGAGAATACAGTTATTGCTGCCCAAACTGGTATAAGTGGGAGTAGTAAAGTAGGCAAAAATGTGCAAATTGGAGGGCAGACTGGAGTTTCTGGGCATATTTCAATAGCAGATGGGAGTAAAATCAATGGAAAAAGTGGTGTAACTAAAACCATTAAGGAATCAAATAAGTCATTTAATGGAAACCCTGCCTATGATTTTTCTACTTCAAAACGAATTGAAGCTCATACCCGAAACCTTCCAGCATTAGAAAAACGGGTAAAAGAACTAGAAAAATTGGTTGAACAACTCAATGCTGACCGTCTAATACCTAAATTAGGACAAAAAACCAGCCTTTAAGCTTATTTTTGCATACTTTAATTGTTAATTGGCAACCTTGGTTGCCTTTGTTTTAAATTGATGAATCAATATGGACCTTAATTTCAATCCTGATAAACAACATACCATCAACCAACCAATCAGTATCAGTGGTACTGGTTTACATACGGGCATTCTAGTTGATATGACTTTAAAGCCTGCAAATCCAGGATTTGGTATCCAATTTCAAAGGATTGATATGCCCAATCAACCCATCATTAAGGCTGATTGTGATTTGGTTACTGATACAAGCAGAGGAACTACTTTACAAATTGGGGATGCCAAAGTAAGTACAGTTGAACATGTATTGGCTGCATTGGTCGGAATGGGTGTAGACAATGTTTTGATTGAATTGAACGGACCAGAAATACCCATAATGGACGGAAGTTCTTCTCCATTTATAGAATTGATAGAAGAGATTGGTGTATTAGAACAAGATGCTACCAAAGCCTGGTACAGCCTCGATGAAAATATTTATCATTATGATGATAATAAAAGAGTAGAAATGGTGGCCTTGCCTTCTATCGATTATCAATTAACCACTTTGATCGATTTCAACAGCCCTGTTTTAGGTACTCAACATGCCGGATTGAAAACCATCAAAGATTTTAAATCTGAAATTGCACCTTGTAGAACTTTTTGTTTTTTACATGAATTAGAAGCATTACTGGACAACGATCTGATCAAAGGTGGAGATATCAATAATGCAATTGTTGTTGTAGATAAAGCAGTGACTGATGCTGAAATGAGCAGATTGGCTAAAGTTTTTAAGAGAGATAAAATAGAAGTGAAAAGCGAAGGTTATTTAAATAATCTTGAACTCCGATTTCCAAATGAGCCTGCAAGACATAAATTATTAGATGTAGTGGGCGACCTTGCTTTAATTGGTTATCCGATAAAAGCAAGAATTATTGCTAACAGACCTGGTCATAGCTCGAATGTAGAGTTTGCCAAAAAGATCAAACAGTATATAAAGAAAAACAAACATGTTAAAGATGTACCGGTATATGATCCAACTATGCCGCCTGTTTATACTTTAGAAAAAATAGAAAAAACATTACCACACAGACATCCTTTTTTACTGGTAGATAAAATAATAGAATTAACCGATACGTATATTGTAGGTATTAAAAACGTCACTTATAATGAATGGTTTTTCCCTGGCCACTTTCCCGGAAACCCTGTAATGCCAGGTGTTTTGCAAGTAGAGGCATTGGCACAAACTGGTGGAATACTGTGCATCAATTCTATGCCTGAAGGGCAATACGATACTTATTTTTTAAAAATAGATAATTGTAAATTCAAACAAATGGTAAGGCCTGGAGATACCATGGTTTTGAAGATGGAATTCAAAGGACCCATTAGAAGAGGAATTTGTGAAATGAGAGGAACTGTTTATGTGGGTGGCAAAGTTGCCACTGAAGGAGATCTGGTTGCTCAAGTAGTAAAACGCCCCTAGCTTTTAAAAAACAATAATAAATTATTGAACAAAATAATTATGACACATCCTTATACTTATATCGATCCAAATGCACGAATTGCGCCAAATGTAAAAATTGATCCATTCACTGTAATTCATGGTGATGTACAAATTGGTGAAGGCACTTGGATTGGCAGTAATGTTACCATCATGGATGGAACTAGGATTGGTAAGAACTGTAGAGTATTCCCAGGAGCAGTTTTAGGCGCCATACCTCAGGACCTAAAATTCGATGGTGAAAAATCTACTGCTGAAATAGGAGACAATACTACTATCAGAGAATTTGTAACCATCAATAGAGGAACAGAAGATCGCGGGAAAACAGTTATTGGTAAATATTGTATGATAATGGCCTATAGCCATATTGCACATGATTGTATAGTTGGAGATCATTGTATTTTAAGTAATAGTGTTCAACTTGCAGGTCATGTTACAATTGGCAACTGGAGTATCATTGGAGGAGTTAGTGCAGTGCATCAATTTGTAAATATTGGACAACATACTTTTATTGCTGGAGGAAGTTTGGTAAGCAAAGATGTGCCACCCTATATTAAAGCGGTTAGAAACCCTTTGAGTTATGGGGGAGTGAATAGTGTAGGTTTAAAAAGAAGAGGTTTTTCACTAGAACAAATCAATCATATACTCGACGTGTACAGAACCATTTATAACAAAGGATTTAATACTACACAAGCGCTTGAATATATTGAGGAAGAATTACAAGCAACCGATGAAAGAGACGAAATTGTAACTTTTATCAGAGAAAGTGGCAGAGGAATTATTAAGCGTTTTTCAAAGGGCGCCAATGATGATGAATAATATCAGCATTTCATTACAACATGCGGGGAAAAGATTTAATCGGGAATGGATTTTTAAGGGCTTAGACTATGAATTTAAGTCGGGCAATGCTTATGCAATTACTGGTTTTAATGGAAGCGGAAAGTCTACCTTATTACAATGCTTAGGCGGCAGTATGGCTTTATCGGAAGGAAGCATAGCATATAATGATTCCAAGAACTTATCCATCTCAATTGAAAATATTTATCAGGAGCTGGCTATTTGTGCACCCTATTTAGAATTAGTAGAAGAAATGACTACTATTGAAATGCTCCAGTTTCATCAACAATTTAAACCTTTTATTTCAGCTCTCTCCCTTTCTGAAATGATTGCATTGATAGGTCTGGAGAAAGCTACACATAAGCAAATACGCTATTTTAGTAGTGGTATGAAACAAAGGCTCAGATTGGCACAAGCGATTTTCTCCAACTGCCCAATCCTATTATTAGATGAGCCCTGTTCCAATCTCGACAAAGATGGATATCATTTGTACCACCAATTAATTAGCTCCTATTGCAATGATAAATTAATCATTATCTGTAGCAACGAAGAAGCAGAAATTGAAATTTGTACAAAGCGTTTGAATATTGTAGATTACAAATAAAAAAAATGCGCTCATTATTCATTTTACTGATGGTTGCTTTTTTTGTTGAATCCAAAGCACAAAAAGCAGAGCATCTAATTGTTATTACTACAGATGGTTTTAGATGGCAAGAAGTATTTACTGGCATGGATACTTCTTTGGCAAATAATAAAAATTACAATGAAAATGATAGCAATAGAATATACCGCAATTATTATTCAAGTAATCTAAAAGAAAGAAGAAAAAAATTAATGCCATTTTTATGGTCTACCATATCAGAAAATGGGCAGATCTATGGCAATAGAGGAAATGGAAATAAAGTAAACGTTACTAACCCATATAAAATCAGTTATCCAGGTTACAATGAGATTTTTACAGGCTATGGAGATACACTTATCAATAGCAATGATTTTGATGATAATCCTAATACAACTGTTTTGGAATTTTTTCAGCAACAAGCTACTCTCAAAAACAAAGTGGCAGCTTTCGGCGCTTGGGATCCGTTTAATCAAATACTCAATGAAAAAAGAGCTGGGTTTCCTGTAATTGCGGCTTTTGAAAAAGCAAGCAAATATAATCCAACAGAGAAACAAATGCTGATTGATGAAATGCTATTGAATAGTTACAAGCCTTGGGGCTATTCAGAATGTTTAGATGTTTTTACACATTATGCAGCAATGAATTATTTGAAAGAAAAAAAACCAAGCGTTTTATTTATTGCCTATGGAGAAACAGATGAATGGGCACATGCTGAAAAATATTCATCTTACTTAAATGCTGCACATCAGGTAGATGCATGGATCAAAGAAATCTGGGAATACATTCAACAGGATCCTTATTATAAAGATAAAACTGCTTTATTGATAGCCACTGATCATGGCAGAGGAGATGATATAAAACGTCAGTGGTCAAGTCATGGAAAAACAATCAAAGGGGCAGATGAAATTTGGTTTGCATTAATTGGTGCGGGAATAGAAAAAAAAGGTGAAGTAAATAAGCGCATGCAATTGTATCAAAATCAATTTGCACAAACAATGGCCCATTTACTAGGTTATACATTTACGAGTAATCATCCAATTGGAGCCGTTATTTCTTATTCACCATAATTGATAACATTCGTTTTAACAGATCCTTAATAAACATTGGACCGCCATTTGTTTCTTATAGTAGAATCAAATAAAACGTTTGAATGCAATCATACATGGACGATATACAAAGAATCTTGTATAAAAAATTAAATATTCATCCTAAATCGTTTACTACAAAAACAGATTTTAGAAATGGAATGGAATTAACAGATTGGGAGATCACTTATTTATTCAATGCAATTGAACAAAGTTTTCAAATTGTTATTTCAGATAAAGATGCGCACAAAATCAATAATGTACATCAATTAGTAAATATGGTGAAAAAAGCAGCACGTTAAATTATCTTCGGCTGGCAATTAATAAATTCAAATCGGTGAACTTAAGATCAAATTTTTGGCTGATGTAAAAATCAGTCAATGACCCTTTGAATAAGTATACCCCTTCACGAAGATTAAATTTATGCCAGATCATTTCATCCAACCCACCTTCATCACTTACCTCTAAAAGCAGGGGCATCAACACATTGCTAATGGCCTGACTAGCAGTGCGCGCAAATCCGCTGGGAATATTAGGCACACAATAATGAATCACATCGTGCTTAAGATAAGTAGGTTCCTTATAATTGGTCAATTCACTGGTTTCGAAACAGCCACCCCTATCAATGGCCACATCAATGATGATGCTACCTGGTCGCATTGCTGCAACCATTTCTTCTGTTACCACTACTGGTGCTCTACCCGATTCATTGCTCAATGCCCCCACTGCAACTTCACAGGTTTTCAATTGCTTGGATAAAATTCTTGGTTCCAATACACTTGTCCAAACACGTTGCCCCAAATTATTTTGCAATTGCTTTAATCGATACACATTATTATCAAAAACTTTTACCGAAGCACCTAAGGCCAAAGCATTTCTTGTTGCAAACTCACCCACAATTCCTGCCCCAATGATAACAACTTTGGTTGGTGGTATTCCACTAATTCCACCTAAAAGAACTCCTTTCCCATCATTAAAACTGCTTAGGTATTGACCAGCAATAAGCATCACAGCGCTACCAGCAATTTCACTCATACTTCGAACAATGGGATAAGTACCACTATCATCTTTAAAATTTTCAAAACTGAGTGCAGTGATTCTTTTCTCCATCATTTTTTCGATGTACTCTTTTTTGAGAGCAGACAAATGAATAGGAGAAATGATCGTTTGATTCAACTGCAATAAAGGCATGTCTTCTTCTACTGGAGGAGCGCTTTTTACCAGAATGGGGCATTTATGAACAGCTGCTCTATCGTAAACAATCGTAGCTCCTGCTTCTGCATAATCTTTGTCTTTATAATGGCTTCCTTCCCCTGCTTTGTGTTCTACCGTTACATTGTTTCCATTGGCCACCAATACACCAACTGCATCGGGTGTTAATGCAATCCTATTTTCTTGAAATGCAATTTCTTTTGGAATGCCAATATCGAGTTTAGCTCCTGGAATTTTTATGTCCAATACCTCTTCGAGTGTTTCATACAAAAGAGAAGGACTAATGCTTGGTTTGTTTGCTGCCATGTGTTTTCTTAAAGGATGAAGTTAACGAAAACTCTTTAGTAAAATGGAAGCTTTAGGTTAAGCTTCAGGAGTAAACGTATAAATCCTGCGTGTTTGCGCATTGAGTACCTCAATAGCAACATGAAATGTTTTTTCGGGCAATAAAGCAGGCGCTTTTTCGGGCCATTCTACAAAACAAATATCTCCACTTAACAGTATTTCTTCCACTCCGGCATCAATCGCCTCCAATTCATTCTTTATTCTATACCAGTCCATATGATGGATCGGCCCATTTTTTTCACTTTGATATTCATTGATTATGGCAAATGTTGGACTGCTAATGGCTTCCTTTACCCCTAAAGATTCACAAAGAGCATGAATGAAAGTAGTTTTACCTGAACCCATACTTGCATGAAATGCCCAAACCCGAAAATGTTGACCCTCTTTCCAAGTAGCAGTGGCAACAGATTGTATTTGGCTTAATTCGAAAATTGCATCCATGAGGCAAAGATAATCCTCGAACAGCTAATATTATCCTTATCTCGAAAATGAAAGGGCGGATCAGTTTCGTAATTTTGTTCAGATTGAAAGGATTATTATGGAAAAAGTGAATTGGAAAGTCAGTGGCATGAGTTGTACAAATTGTGCGCTCACAATAGACAAATATTTACAAGGAAAAGGAATGCAAGACGTTCGAGTAAATTTTTTGGGAGGCGAAGTGAGTTTTCAATTACCAAATGGAACAAATAAAGCCAAGATTCAAGAAGGAATAGACGGATTAGGTTATCTCGTAAAAAATGGAGAAACCATAAATTCAAAAAAGCCATTATTTAGTTCTCATTTACAAAGATTTACTTTTTGTGCTGTTTTTACTTTCCCTTTAATGCTGCACATGATCCCAGGATTGCATATTCATTTTTTAATGAATCCTTATCTGCAAATAGCCCTAACGCTTCCTGTGTTTATCGTTGGAATGGATTTTTTTGGGAGAAGCGCAATGCATAGCCTATTGAAAGGTATACCGAATATGAATGTGCTCATTGCCTTAGGAGCAATCGCTTCATTTGCATATAGTTTATATGGAACATTTACGAATCAGGCAGCAGACTACTTATTTTACGAGACAACAGCCACCATCATTACTTTGGTATTCTTAGGGAATTGGCTGGAAGACAAGTCTGTGGAAACTACTCAATCCGCATTAAGAAAATTAGTAAGTGCTCAACAATCTATGGCGAATATGATCGCTTATGACGATCAGCACCAAGAACATATTTTTCCTGTTGAAAGCAATACATTGAAAGTAGGAGATTTGATTTTAATTAAAAGTGGAGAAGCTGTTCCAATGGATTGTAAAATATTATCCGGGGAAATTAGCGTGGACGAATCGATTGTTACTGGAGAGTTTATTCCGGTCGACAAAAAAAACAAAGACCTTTTGATTGGTGGAAGTATTGTTGTAAATGGCTCTGTTAAAGCGTATGTAACTGCTGTTGGCGAAGACAGTATTCTGGGAAATATTTTACAATTGGTTAAAAATGCTCAAACCGAAAAACCACCCGTTCAACAATTGGCTGATAAAATTAGTGCCGTATTTGTTCCTGTGGTGATCGGAATTGCATTGCTTACTATCATCCTCAATTATACCATTGCTGATCAACCATTTACGAATAGCTTAATGCGTGCGATTGCAGTATTAGTAATTGCTTGCCCATGTGCCATGGGATTAGCTACTCCTGCTGCTATTGCAGTGGGTTTAGGCAGAGCTGCAAGAAATGGAGTGCTTTTTAAAAATACTAAAAGCCTTGAACTTTTTAAAGATATTCAACAAGTGGTCTTCGATAAAACAGGAACACTTACAACAGGAAAATTTGTGATTCAACAAGTTGGTTTGTCCAATGAAGGTGAAAAATATGGATTGGAAGAAATAAAAAAGATTGCTTATTCATTGGAAAAATATTCCAATCATCCGTTAGCAAAAACGATCACAAAAGAATGGAAAGTAAGCAATGAAATTCGTTTTACTAAAATAGAAGAACTGAAAGGCTATGGAATGAAAGCAGTTGATAAAGATGGCAATGAATATAGTGCCGGATCATTTCAAACTGCTATGCAATTAACCAAAGATCATAGCCACAATATTTATATTATTAAAAATAACGAATTACTTGGATGGATCGATCTATCCGATGAAATAAGACCAGAGGCATTCTCCATAATGCAATATTTTCAAAAAAGGAATATTCAAACGATTTTATTGAGTGGCGATAAACAAGCATCCTGTGATCTAATTGCGCAACAATTAAAAATCAATCAGGTTTTTGCAGAGCAAACACCAGTTCAAAAGTTAGAAAGAATAGAATCGCTTACTGCCAATAAACCAACAGTAATGGTAGGAGATGGCATCAATGATGCACCAGCACTAGCTAAAGCCACTGTTGGCATATCATTGAGTGAGGCATCGCAAATTGCAGTACAAAGTGCAGAAGTGGTTTTAATGAGCAATGGCATAAAGCATCTTCCATTGGCTTTAGGGCTTGGCAAGCATACTTTTTTAACTATACAACAAAACCTATTTTGGGCATTACTCTATAATGTTGCGGCCATTCCAATAGCAGCAATGGGCTATTTAAGCCCTGGTTTCAGTGCGCTGGCAATGGGACTAAGTGATGTAGTATTGGCCATCAATTCTGTAAGGCTTAATTTTAAGAAAGTTGTATAAAAACCATTGAGCCAGCCAACAGACATATTAAAGCAATATTGGAAGTACTCCCATTTTAGGCCACTACAAGAAGAAATCATTCAATCTGTTTTAGCAGGAAATGATACCTTGGCTTTATTGCCAACCGGTGGCGGAAAATCGATTTGCTTTCAGATTCCAGGTTTAATGCTTGATGGATCATGTCTGGTAATAAGTCCATTGATCGCTCTGATGAGAGACCAGGTAGATAATCTAAATAGTAAAGGAATTCCCGCGGCGGCATTACACAGTGGGTTAACTTTTTATGAAGTAAAAAAGGTTTTGAGAGATGCCACAGATGGAGTGTATAAATTTTTATATTGTTCTCCAGAGAGGTTAGAAAGCAAA
Source organism: Sediminibacterium sp. (assembly GCA_040403975.1). Classification (GTDB taxonomy): domain Bacteria; phylum Bacteroidota; class Bacteroidia; order Chitinophagales; family Chitinophagaceae; genus Sediminibacterium. The sequence goes on along the minus strand of JBBAJS010000006.1, from coordinate 78,927 downwards.
CTCTTTATTGATTTCATTCCGGCCTTACCAATTGGATTATTGGTAATTGATGAAGCGCATTGTATTTCGCAATGGGGATATGATTTTAGGCCACCATATTTAAGAATTGCATCTACTAGAAAACAATTAGGCAATATCCCGTTGATTGCGGTTACTGCATCTGCAACTCCAAGAGTACAAAAAGATATTATAAAGCAATTAGGATTAAAGGAAACAGCAGTATTTCGTCAATCTTTCGAAAGACCCAATTTATCGTATAGTAGTTTTTTAGTAGAAAGTAAGATCAATAAAATACTCGATATTCTACAAAAAGTACAAGGCAGTAGTATCATTTATTGTAATAACAGAAAACAAACAAAGAAAATAGCTGAGGCATTGATACTGCAAGGAATTGCAGCCGATTTTTATCATGCAGGGTTAGGGCAGCCGATCAGAGAAATGAAGCAACAAGCCTGGTTGAATAATAAAATTCGTACCATGGTTTGCACCAATGCATTTGGAATGGGTATAGACAAACCAGATGTACGAGTGGTGATTCACCATGACATTACTGAATGTTTAGAAAACTATTATCAAGAAGCTGGTCGTGCTGGCAGAGATGGAAAAAGAGCATTTGCAGTTTTATTGCATCAGAAAAAAGATACAATAGAATTGATGACCAATACCCAGAAGAAATTTCCAACCATTAAAGTGATCAAGCAAGTGTATCAGGCAATTGCAGATTATTTGCAAATACCTGTTGGAAGTGGAGAAGGAATGTATTACAATTTTGATCTAGCCAGTTTTACAAAAAATTTTAAGCTTGATCTTCTATTGGTTGTAAATGTATTAAAAGTGCTAGAACAGGAAGACCATATTCAATTTTCTGAAAATATTTTTTTACCCACCCAGATTTCATTTGCAGTAGACAAAGCGGACTTAAATTTATTTGAAAACCAACATCCAAAATTAGAACCTGTTATCAAAGCCTTATTAAGAACCTATGAAGGTATTTTTGACAATCGGGTTTCGGTATATGAACAGCAAATAGCAAAAACAGTCAATTGTAAAATAGAAGAGATCAATCATTCATTAAAGCAATTAAGTACGCAAGGCATTATAGAATATATGCCTAAGAAAGAGAGCCCGCAAATACAATTTTTACTCAATAGGGCGCCCGCAGCCTATTTGGTCATACACCAGGACGCTTATTTAGAAAGGAAAAAATTATACCAGGAAAGAATTCAAACAATTATAGACTATACCAGTGAATATTCCGATTGCAGAAGCAAATTCATAGCCCAATATTTCGGAGATAACGAAAGTAAAGATTGTGGAATTTGTGACAATTGTTTAAACGCAAAAAAGAAAAAAATCGGGTCTACTGACTTTGCTTTCATTGAAAATGAAATTAAGAATAATGCGTCCAATCCGATTCAATTAAACACATTTTTAGAATCATTTCAACAATACAATAAAGAGCAAATATGGACCGTACTCGATTTTCTTCAATCTGAAGAAAAGATTCATATTTCAGAATTGAAAGAAATAAAATGGTTGAAATGAAATTATCTTTTCTTACTGGAGGATCTTCCTCCCAAGCCCAGCGCACCCAATAAACTTCTGGTAATAATGGCTGCTGCAGTTCTGCCAACTTGTTTTACCACAGGATTGTCAAAGAAATTATCTTCTTTTTTAGTTGTTTTTGTGTTCACCTTTTCTTCCTCTTCAGCAGCTGAATTAGCCTGAGCAGTGGCTATTTTAGCAGTTAATATTTCATAGGCACTTTCGCTGTCAATTACCTTATTGTATTTAGCAGCTAGTTTACTCTTTGCAGTTAATGCATCAATTTCTGCTTCAGTCAAAATATCCATTCTGCTTTTTGGAGAACAAAGCATGGTATGAATTAAAGGAGTTGGTATACCTTTTTCATTTAATAGTGTTACAAATGCCTCTCCTATGCCCAATTGAGTGAGCAATTCATCCACGTCATAAAATGTAGATTCAGGAAAATTTTCTGCAGCTTGTTTGATGGTTTTTCTGTCAGCAGCGGTAAATGCCCTTAAAGCATGTTGCACTTTTAAACCTAACTGGCTAAGAATAGATGCTGGAATATCCTGAGGATTTTGTGTGCAAAAGAAAATTCCGATCCCTTTTGATCGTATTAACTTGATGATCGTTTCTAATTGTTGCAATAAAGCATCGGATGCTTCTTGAAAAATTAAATGGGCTTCATCTATAAATAAAATGAGTTTTGGTTTGTCCAGGTCTCCTTCTTCGGGGCAAGATGCATATAATTCAGCCAATAATTGCAACATGAATGTGGAGAATAATTTAGGCTTATCCTGCATATCCGTAACCCTTAGGATATTTAATACACCTCTCCCATCGTCGCTGATTCGCATGAGATCATCTATTTCAAAACTCTTTTCTCCGAAAAAAACATCAGCACCTTGCTGTTGTAATTCAACCACTTTTCTTAAGATAGTTCCCGTAGTTGTGGTAGATATTTTACCATATGCTTTTTCTAATTCGGCTTTTCCTTCTGCTCCTACAAATTGTAATACTTTGATGAAATCTTTTAAATCGAGCAAAGGCATGGCATTATCGTCGCAGTACTTAAAAATCATGGATACTACCCCACCCTGGGTATCATTGAGTCCAAGAATCTTACTCAAGAGTACAGGCCCAAATTCACTCACAGTTGCCCTCATTCTTACACCCTTCCCTTCATTGAGTGTCATTAGCTCTACCGGATAAGCAGCAGCTTTCCAAGTCATGCCAATCTTTGCAGAACGATCTGCAATTTTATCATTAATAGATCCTTCTGCTGCCAACCCACTCAAATCTCCCTTGATATCCATTAATAATACAGGAACGCTATTATCGCTTAAGCATTCGCTGATCATTTGAAGTGTTTTTGTTTTTCCAGTTCCCGTAGCGCCAGCAATTAACCCATGCCGATTCATTGTTTTTAGAGGAAGATAGATTGAAGCACCGGCTACCACATCTCCGTCTAACATACCAGCACCGATTTGCACATTTTCTCCTTTGAAAGTATAGGATTGTTGAACTGTTTCGAGGAATGCGGCTTTATCGGACATGGCTAGAAGTTTGTTGCAAAATACCGAAATGATTTGAAGATTTTAACAAAAAATTGGAAGGTCAAATCGTTAACTTGCAGGTACAATAATTCTACATTCATATAAATAAAAGAAATATGGACGACAAAAAGCAGTTTAAGATTTTACTTTGCGAAGACGATACTAATTTGGGTATGGTATTGAAAAACTACCTCGAACTCAACGATTATGAAATTACTTTAGAAAGAGACGGACGTCTTGGCTTAGCCGCTTTCCAACGTGAAAAATTTGACATTTGCCTATTAGATGTAATGATGCCCAATATGGATGGATTTACACTGGCAGAAGAAATTCGTGATATCGACCCAGATGTGCCTTTGTTTTTCTTGAGTGCAAAAACGATGAAGGAAGATATTATTCAAGGTTATAAATTAGGTGCTGATGATTATATTACTAAGCCATTTGATAGCGAAGTATTATTAATGAAAATCAAAGCAATCCTTAAAAGGAACGAAGAAGAAAACAGAATCAGCGATAATATTGAATTTGATTTAGCATCTTATCACTTCAATCCAAAATTAAGAGAACTTAAAAAAGGAGACCTAGTGCAAACCCTTTCTCCAAAAGAAAATGATTTATTGAAAATGTTGGCTGAACATAAAAATGATTTATTACCACGTGAAAGAGCTTTGAAAAAAATCTGGGGTAGTGACACTTATTTCAATGGAAGAAGCATGGATGTGTACATTGCTAAATTGCGTAAATATTTAAAAGAAGATCCAACAATTGAAATTGTAAATATTCACGGAAACGGATTCAGATTAGTTGCTCCTTAAGAGCAACTCTTCTAAATGAGCAAGCGCTAACTGAATAGGTCCCCCGCTTCCCCTCTTTTCATAGTAACCCCAAGATGATTATAAGCTTTCAATGTAGCTTCTCTTCCTCTTGGGGTTCTTTGTAAGAAGCCTTCTTGAATCAAAAATGGCTCATATACTTCTTCAATGGTGCCCGATTCTTCTCCCACTGCAGTTGCAATGGTAGTGATGCCTACAGGGCCGCCTTTAAATTTATTGATTATGGTAGACAGAATGCGGTTATCCATTTCATCTAAGCCATGGGCATCTACATTCAATGCCTTTAATGCATGCTGAGTAATACCTAAATCGATATTGCCATCATTCAACACTTGAGCAAAATCTCTCACTCTGCGAAGTAGGCCGTTGGCTATTCTAGGAGTACCTCTGCTTCTTCCTGCAATTTCTTTTGCAGCATCTTTGGTAATACTGGTATTTAAAATTCCAGCACTTCTTTCGATTATCTTTTGAAGAACAGTTGCATTATAATATTCGAGCCTCGATTTAATTCCAAAACGAGACAATAAGGGTGCAGTAAGCAAACCACTTCTTGTAGTAGCACCAACTAAAGTGAAAGGATTTAAATTGATCTGAATACTCCTGGCATTGGGGCCAGTATCGATCATGATATCAATTTTGAAATCTTCCATTGCTGCATAGAGGTATTCTTCTACAACCGTACTGAGGCGATGTATTTCATCAATGAATAACACATCATTGGGTTGAAGGTTGGTGAGTAATCCAGCTAAATCTCCCGGCTTTTCTATAACTGGCCCGGAAGTTTCTTTTATATTAACACCTAACTCGTTGGCAACTATTCTGCTTAATGTGGTTTTGCCTAAACCTGGAGGGCCATGAAATAAAACATGATCTAAAGCCTCACCCCTCAATTTGGCTGCCTTAATAAAAATCACCAAATTTTCAATCAACTGAGGTTGACCAGAAAAGTCATCAATCTGACTAGGCCTGATGGCATTCTCAAATTCTTTATCCGCAGGATTCAGCTGATTTAATTCGTTATTGAGGTGGTCGTTTGGCATATAGCATCGAAATTACAAAAAATGCAGTCCTATCTTTGTATAAATTTTTACAAATGACTCAACATAGTGCTTTATTATTGGGATCAACAGGTCTAACTGGCGGATTATTGCTTGAGTTATTGCTTCAGTCGGAACATTATTCAAAAGTCACCATATATGTTAGAAAACCAACCGGTTTAAATCACCCCAAATTGATAGAAGTATTGGTCAATTTCGAAACCATTGAAACTGCCGTAGAAGCAGATGATGTTTTTTGTTGTTTAGGAACAACCATTAAAATTGCAAAAACAAAAGAGGCATTTGAAAAAGTAGACCTACACTATCCTTTAAAAATTGCATCTCTTCAACAAAAAGCTGGCAGTAAACAATTTTTAGTGGTGAGTGCAATGGGCGCAAGTGCAAAATCATCAATTTTTTATAGTAGAACAAAGGGTTTGATGGAAGAAGGGTTAGCTAAAATTGGATTTGAATCATTGTATGTTTTCAGACCATCATTTATTGTAGGAAATAGAAAAGAAGAACGAATTGGAGAAAAAATAGGCATTGCTTTTTCTACAATACTTGCTCCTTTAATGATTGGAGCATTGAGAAATTATCGGCCAGTTAAAGCTGCAGATATTGCTGCATCTATGGTGAAGCATGCGTTGAGTGGTCAAACAGGGAAACGGGTTATTCTAAGTGGGGAGATATAGAATTGCTAATTTTCTATATCGATGTCGTATTTGTCTAAAAGTCCGGCAATACCTGATAAAGAAAATCTGGCTTTATTCATTCGGTTTATTTTAGGGTTTATGGAATAATTGAAGGAAGTTCTAAAGTCTGTCTTTTCCAAAACAGCATTTTCGAATATTGCGCTTGATAAGTCGCAATTATCAAAAACACTACTGGTCAGATCGCACTCCACAAAATCTACTTCCAGAAATTGTGAATTTTTAAAAATAGTGTTTTTGAGTTTAGTCTGATAAAATGAAGAATGTGTTAAATTACATTTATCTATACTAAATGAAAGTCCAAATTGATTACAATTTTCAAAGTGAAGCCCTAACATTTTGCATTCCTTAAATTTGATATCCCTGAATGCTGTATTGGTCATACTGGCTAAACTTAAATTACATCCAATAAATTCACATTCCGAAAACTTGATGTCGTTAAGATCAATTTTTGAAAAGTTACAATTAATAAAACTACAGTTCTCATACTCCCCTTTCTTTAATGTATTAAGCGTAAAGTCTACTTTATCAAATGTCTTGTCATCGATATAAATTGGATCCATCTTATATTTTCTAAGTTTATAAAATCTGGCCTTGCACTTACAAACTTAAATATTTAAAAACATATCTACATTCTCTCCATTGTGATAAAATTGGCCTGCCTGCACAAAATTATTTTTTTTATAATAATTCAGAGCCCTTTCATTGTCTGCTTGAACGCCTCCCCATAAAACAATTCTCTTGACACCAGCGATTATAAGGTCGGAAAGTATAAAATGAAATAGTTTGTTTCCAATACCAGAGCTTTGCCATAAGTCAGCAACCGATGGAGCAAATTCGCAGTCAGCTTTATTGTCAAGTTTAATTCCGTAAGAAAAAAATCGATGATAGTCGCTTTCCAAATAACCCAATTTGATGATGAAGTAAGCAACAATTTCATTTGAGTCAATAGCTTCTGCTATATAACCCAGATGAATGTCTGGGTTATCATAAAAGTCAATGACAGACTGCTTGTCGAATTGGTGAGGCCCAAAACTTTTTTTTGTTTCCATACTCAAATTTTCAAGATAGGAAAGCAAATTATCTAAATCGTTTGAGTTCAGTTTTCGTAAAAAAACTTGTCTATTGTCTGAAGTTTCAATTATCATTTGTTGTCAAGTAAAATTGCTGCTAAAAATCTATAGATATATTAAAGCTACAGATATTGAGTTGAATATGATAAAGTATGCTTTAAAAAATGAAAAAGGAAAACTGGTAATTCTAAATAATCAATGGTGATAAACTAGTTATTGAATGCTTAATTGCCTTTTTCCTTTGCTAATTCTGCTTCAAATTTGTTATGGATAATAAGTATGAGAAGTCCAAAAATAACGGCAGCAAGAATGAGTATGTTATTTAATAATCCACTTACAGAAAAAGATATTCTAATTAATATAGTAGAAATGATGAATCCAGAATTTCTAATTACTTTATGAAAATCGTCGGTATGAAAAAAAGAGAATAGCAATAATATAACATCCGTAATAATTAAAATAGTAAAAAACTGTTCGAAGAAAATATTATTGATGTTTTTGAAAGAAATAGTAGAGTCAGAGTTTGGATAAATAGAACCTGCCAACCAATTGATAAATGAATAAATGGCAACAACAATAAGTAAAGGCACTAAAGATGTAGCCAATATTTTTTTTAGTTTAACAAATCTACCTATACTATTTATTTGTTCTTCTGTTTTAGTAGCAGTTCTAAATCTTTTTTTACTATGGATATAAAATTGGTAAATAAGAAAAAAGAGCAATACAGAAGTGATCAAATCGTAGGTGAATTGTAGATCATATTTTATTTTAAACCAATCATCCGATAGAGACAATGTGGAAAGATCTTTAAATAAACGTCTTATAATAATTAGTGCAATAATTTCATATTGCTTGCTAATATAGATACTGATAGATTTTGGGAGATAATGTATTAAGAGATAAACTTCATAGATAAGTATGAATGAAAAAGGAGTATAAATAGCTGCAATTGGATTTTTAAGCAAATCAGCATCTTTATTGAATGGAACAAAGCCCAATTCAACTAAATAGATCAATATCAAATGAATAATAAAACTTGCAATAGCAATTACTAAAATAACATGCTCACTCCTTTCTTTGGTTTTTTCTGAAAGGAGCTTTTTGTAAAGAATTTCAAATTTGCTATTGATTGCCACTGAATTGATGTGTTCAGATGTACAACATTGAATTCCAGTAATAGTTTAGCATTTATGAAGTATACAGGAAAAGCTACTTTTATTAATTCACAATATCCATTCCTCCGCCCTAAATCCTAATAATACAGACGGATCTGGGCAATTACTCAAATAATAAGCACGCTTATCAATGGAACAAACTCCTGGATAATCTCCTTTCTTTCCTTCCATATCAAAAATAATTTGAAAATGTAAATGCGGCGGCCAATGCCCGTTTTCTGGTGATGAGCCAAAATGTGCTAATAAATTTCCTCCTGCAATGAATTGCCCTTCCTTTAAACTTTCAATGTCTTTCAAAGAAAGATGTCCAAATAAAGTATAAAAATCAAATCCATTCATATGATGTTGTAAAATAATGGTTGCCCCGTAATCGCCAAAATGATCATTAAAAGCGAAACTATGTACTACTCCATCCAAGGGACAAAAAATTTCGGAATCAACTTCACCCCAAATATCAACGCCCAAATGGATTCGACGAGGCTCCTCTCCTTGCTTAGCATCAAAAACCCGACTGCGTGCATAAACGGTTCGATGTTCATCATACCCGCCAATTCCAAATTTAGCTCCATCAGCTGCTAATGAATTTTTTACGTAATCATTAAACAATGAAGTGTCTTCTAAAATGGGAGCAGTTAATTCGGTATTAGTTGCTGTAAAATTCATCAACTTTAATCGATCAACAGCCGCATCATAGCTTACTATAGGAAAAATGGTTTGCTCTGAAATTATTCTGCGCCATTCATCCATATCTATTGTTTCCATGCTTTTTTGTTTCTATATTAGTAGTCTTCAAAAATAACCACATTATGCAAAAAACAATATTAGCATTTTTACTGCTTGTAATTACAGGTAGTTTGACCGCACAAAACAGTCCACTATGGATGCGATATCCATCTATTTCGCCTAATGGAAATGAAATTGTTTTTAGTTATAAAGGCGATTTATACAAAGTTGCATCCGATGGAGGAAATGCTGTTCCTTTAACCATGCATGAGGCCCACGACTATCAGCCAGTCTGGAGTAGGGATGGAAAGAAAATTGCTTTTGCAAGTGATCGATTTGGCAACTTTGATGTATTTGTAATTTCTTCCAATGGTGGAGAAGCAACCAGACTTACCTATCATTCCTCCAATGACTATCCCTTTGATTTTTCCATAGACAATTCACAAGTCTTATTTGGTAGCGCAAGACATACAGTAAATACCAACGTCCGTTTTCCGAGAGGAAATTTATTCCTGCAAACTTATACCGTACCAGTAACTGGCGGGAGAAGTGTTTTACTTTCTGCAACAGGAATGGAACATGCACAATATAATAGCAATGGCACAAGTATAGTGTATCAAGATAGAAAAGGGACTGAAGACCCTTGGCGCAAGCACCAAACATCATCATTAACAAGAGATGTTTGGAAATTTGATATTAAGGAGAATACATATACACAATTGAGTGATTATATTGGAGAAGACAGAGAACCTTTATTTAGCAATGACGATCAGTTTATTTATTATCTGAGTGAAAAAAATGGTTCGCAAAATATTTTTAAAAGTACTGTCGACGGAAAAAAGGAAACTCAGATAAGTTCCTTCAAAGATCATCCAGTAAGACATTTAACACGCTCCAATAACAATAGCTTATGTTTTTCTTGGAATGGTGAAATTTATACAATCAAAAATGATGGCAGTCCAAAAAAACTAAGCATCAATATCAACGCAGATATCAAATCAAATACAGAACAAATTCTGCCTGTGAATGCTTCTAATGGAGATTATGCTGTTTCTCCTAACGGTAAAGAATTGGCATTTATTTTTAGAGGCGAAGTATTTGTTACAAGTGTAGAAGGTGGTATCACTAAAAGAATAACCAATACACCTCAACAAGAAAGAATGGTTGAGTTTAGTACAGATGGAAAATCTATTTTCTATTCAACAGAAAGAAATGGAAGCTGGGATATCTATAAATCCAGCATCGTTCGAAAAGAAGAACCTTATTTTTATGCCTCTACAAGTGTAAAAGAAGATGCTGTATTGGCTTCAGACAAAGAAGAGTTTCAACCTAGTATATCTCCTGATGGTAAAGAATTGGCTTATTTGGAAGACAGAAATACAGTAAGAGTGTACAATTTAGAAAATAAATCTTCTAGAACAATTTTACCTGCAGGCATGAATTTTTCTTATTCTGATGGAGATCAATCTTTCGAATGGAGTCTTGATAGTAAATGGCTGGCAATAAGAAGTGGGAAAGGAAGATATGGTAGCAGTGAAGTGGTAATGTTTAAAGTTGATGGAACTGATAAAACTGGCGTTGACCTTACTCAGAGTGGCTTTCAGGATGGAGGTCAAATATTTGCTTTAGATGGAAAAGCTTTATTATGGGCTACTGATAAGTATGGTAAACGACCTTTGGCATATCAAGGAGCAAGAGAAACCGATATTTCAATTCTATTTTTTGACCAGGATACATATGATAAGTTTAGATTAACAAAAGAAGAATATGCATTACTGAAAGAAAAAGATGATAAAATAAAAAAAGATAGTGCATGGAAAATCAAAGATTCAATTGCCAAGAAACAATGGCTACCAGATTTCAAAAATATAGATGATCGAAAAATAAGGCTTACACAAAACTCAATGGTTATAGGAAGTTTTGCTTTGTCTTCTGATGGAAGCAAACTATGGTATACAGCCACCACAGAAAAAAATACTGATTTATGGGAACTGAATACCAGAACTAGGGAAACAAAAATTATTACAAGGGTGGCGAATGGTGCTGGATTTATAAGTAGTTCAGATGGTAAATCTTTATACTTAAACAGTCCTCAAGGATTTGCCAAATTGGAAACAGAAACAGGAAAAATAACACCCATTTCTATAAGAGGTGAAATGGTATTAAATCCTGCAGGTGAGAGAGCTTATATTTTTGAGCATGCTTGGAGACAAGTAAAGAAAAAGTTTTATGACCCTAATTTACATGGTGTAAACTGGGAAATGTATAAAACCGCATACAGTAAAATGCTGCCCTATATTAATAATAATTATGATTTTCAAGAACTCTTAAGTGAAATGCTTGGAGAATTAAATGCATCTCATACTGGCGGCAGATACAGCCCACAAAATCCATCTGGCGATCAAACTGCTTCATTGGGTTTATTTTATGATGAATTTGCAGGGGGTGATGGCTTAAAAATCACCGAAGTGATTACCAATGGTCCAGCAGACTGGGCCAATAGTAAAATAAAAGCAGGCATGGTTATAGAAAAAATAGATGGCGAAGCAATTACTGCAACAAAGGATTGGTCTCAATTATTAAATAGAAAAGCAGGCACCAATGTATTGGTTGCTGTTTTAGACAAAAATGCAAATACTCGATTCGAGGAAGTAATCAAACCAATCAACAGTGCTGCTGAACAAGCATTATTGTATAATCGATGGGTAACCACCATGAGAAAAATGGTAGAGGAATTAAGCGGGGGCAAAGTTGGATATGTTCATGTACAAGGAATGAACGATGCCAGTTATAGAACTGTATACGAAGAAGTATTGGGCAGAAATGCAGAAAAAGAAGCATTGATTGTAGATACCCGATTCAATGGCGGCGGATGGTTGCACGAAGACCTTTCTAATTTTTTAAATGGAAAAAACTATATCAGTTTTAAACCTTATGGTTTTAGTGCAACTGGTGGAGAGCCTCAAGGAAAATGGTATAAACCAAGCTGTGTGTTGATGAGTGAAAGCAATTATAGCGATGCACATACTTTTCCTTATGCTTATCGTGCAAAAGAGATTGGAAAATTAATAGGTATGCCTGTTCCAGGAACCAGTACTTCTGTTTGGTGGGAAACCCAAATAGATCTTACGATGGTATTTGGTATTCCAATGATAGGTAATTATGGTGTGAAAGAACAAAGAGCATTAGAAAATTTTCAATTAGAACCAGATATCAAAGTTCTACTTCCCTATAAATCATTTATCAATGGGAAAGACACTCAGATTGAAGCGGCAGTAAATGAAATGCTGAAGACGATAAAAAAATAAATGAATCAACATTTAAAAACCCCGTAGCGAAATGGTTACGGGGTTTTTTATTTCTATTTTGTATAACTGTATTCGTTCCTCTTGATCCATTCAGTTGTTCCTACAAATTGAACGTCCTTACGATTGATAAATTTATTCTTCCCGATGGTATATGTTTTTCGAATGATGGCATCCTTATTATCATTCCCATCCTGTCCATTGTGCTTGGTGACTATTTCTACAGATCCGTCAGCCAATGATTTTCTTGAGACGATCGTATAACCATCAAAAGAAGTAAATCCTGCATTCACCAATAAAGTATCTTTTCCATTTGCTTTAGGTTCATCTGGATAGATCATTTCCTCTAATAAATGGTTCGAATTAGGTATTGTTGAAATAATGGTATTAGCTGGCATTGTATAGGGCTTGCCACTTCTATAATCCAGATATGTCAAACTTCCTTTCCAGGAACCACAAAGCATTGCCAGATCAGCCTTTTGCAATACCGCAGGCTTTTGTGCATTTGCATGAAATAAGAAACTAAAAAATATGATGGTGATAAATAATGGGCGATTTTTCATAAAAGTTGATTGATATAATTAATAATTGTTGTGTAAGTTTTAATGCTGTGTTTTATTTTAAATAAATTACTTTTTCATTATCCGACTCTTTTACAATCATAAATGGCGGATCATTATCAATTCGCTTTCCGCTCATTACTATATTTACTTGAGGCTTATTGGCTAAATATACTTTAGTTCCTACTTTATAAGTTACTATTTTTTTAAACCCTAATTATCCAGTAACCATTCGTTCCATTTCCTGTTTCACCTGGCGTATAGGTAATTACAGTAAAATTTTTGGGAAGCCATGTTCCATTTTTAAAAATAATTTTTACGGTTGGGTTGTTCGGCTCTTGTGCAAAGAGTGAAAGAGAAATTGCCATTATACAAATAGCAGTAAGCAAGATTGATTTTTTCATCATTGTTGTTTTAAAGTTTAAAATATTAATTATTCGTTGGATTAATTGTTTGATTTGATTCTTCCTAATTCATCACTAGCTCCTGTTTCCCGGTCTCTTGCTGATTTTATTTTATTATTTCCAAATCGATAGCTAAAATTGATGCTTATACTTCTGCTCTCCCATTTACGATAGGTATGCAAATTCAGGTTACTGGTTAATGCTGTTTGTTCCCATCTTTGTGTATTGAAAATATCATTAATACCAATTTTTAAAGTTGCTTTTTGTTGTAATAGTTTTTTACTAAAGCCCAGGTTAACACTTCCTAATGGTTTAGATTGATAGATGGTAGTGGCATTTTGAAAATTATACCAGGCGCTCAATTCCGCTTTCCATCCTTTTGTCAAATCAAGGGTATTACTCAAATATCCATTAAATCCCCAGCTTTCCTGCTTTACCAATTCTTTGGTTCCATATCCATCCAAACGAGTTTCATATTGTTGAAAATAGGGCTCTGCATTCGCATATATATCCCACCATTTAGCTGGTGAAACAGCGCTGCTCAATCCGATATTGAATACTTTTCTTGTTCCAACATTCTGTGGAATCAAAATAGTTTGGTTGCCTGATTGATAAGTAATGGATTCAATGTATTGATTAGTGATCGCATATTTTAGTTTAATACTATGCGCATACTTATAAGTATAATTCAATTCTACATTATTGGTCAATTGCGGAATTAAATAGGGGTTCCCTTGCTCACTATTAAAAGCATCCAAAACATAGATGAATGGATTTTGATCTTGGTAACTAGGTCGATCAATTCTTCTACTTATCGAAAACCCTAATTGATGATTGGTGTTTAACTGATATTGTACAAATAATGTAGGGAACAAATTCAAATAATTGGTGTCAGGCTTATTATTGATTTGATTTTTTAGATCAATAGATTGGCCGTTTACCTTACTGTATTCGGCTCTCAATCCTCCCTGTACAGTAAATTTTTTGATTGTAGTTTGAAAACTCAAATAGCCAGCTTGTATAAATTCATCATAACTAAATTGATTGGTTTTTCCGGTATCGGTTAACCAGCTGTTGTTTTTAAATTGCTGCACTTTTATTTGATTATTCGAATGAGCATAAATGGTTTTAAATCCAGCTTCCATTTTTGTGTGTTCATTCATGCGATATAGATAATCCAACTTTAGACTACGAATGTTAATTTTCAAGGATGCTGCGTTTTGAATGGCAGAAGAAGCCAACTTAGTATTATATTGATTCAAGGTTTCTGTTGAAATAGCATTGTTTAAAGTAGACTTGAATGAAGTATAATCAGCATCAATATTCAGTTCCGATTTTTTATTTGTCAATAACCGATAATTGATATTAATATTATCTCTATTGGTTGCATTTGGCGCAATACTTCTGGTTAATACATTGGTATCTGCAGCAGCTATAGTATTCACAACGGTATAATTACTATTATCCATTTCTGTGAAGCGATTATTGTGCATCCACAAAACACCCAATGTGCTTTTTTTATTCAAAGTGTAATCTATCCCTGCTCTCCAATTAGCCCCATTAAAAGAATCTCCCTCCAAACCTTGCTGAATAAAATTTCGAGTTGGGTTATATCTTTCGTTATTGGCGATGGTAACCTGATATCCTTTATTCAGTCCCCCATTTGCAAAAAAATTCCAGTTGTTTTTTCTGAGATTCATATTAGCTGTTCCACTAGTTCTTGCATGAGTACTTTGCACATAAGAACCCGAAACAGATCCATTCAACCCATTGGAAATACTTTTCTTCAATTTGATATTAATGATACCAGCGTTGCCAGCAGCATCGAAACGGGCAGATGGATTGCTGATAATTTCTATTTCTTTGATATTGTCTGCATCAATACTTTTTAATAATTGAGCTAGATCCTGAGCAGCCAGTTGGGTGTTTCGGTCATCAATCATTACTGTTACCCCCGATTTTCCACCCATTTGAATATTTTCATTGGGGTCTACTACTACACCAGGTGCAGATTTAAGTATATCCAATACATTTTGACCAGCCAATGAAGGGCGAGCTGAAATATTTAAAACCGTTTTATCAACTAAGGTTTGAACAAATGGCTTACTAGAAACAACTGTTAGCTCACTAATTGCTTTAGCTACAAGTGTATCTTCTTTAGGTATTGCCTGTTCTTTAGCTACTGATTGACCAATTGCAGTAATTGCAAATAAAGGAAATAGGAGAAAAAGTAATTTTTGCATCGTTGATTAATTATGGATGCAAATTGGCCGAATTCAGTTCCTATGCCGCCTCAAATCATTATTTGAGGCTAGTTAGCTTGGTATCAAATAATGATCTGCTGTAAATCAATGAGTTAGAGAATGAATCTATTTAATTTGATACTCACTAGGATTGGCTCCAGTATGTTTTTTAAATGCCCGATTAAAAGTTGCCTTGCTATTAAAGCCAGCATCATAGGCCAAACTCATGATCGTCAAATGAGCATTGGCGGGGTCTGCCAACTTAGCTTTTACCGATTCTACTCGATATAAATTAATAAAGTCATTGAAATTCATGCCAAAACTTCGGTTGATGATCTTAGACAAAAGAGAGGCATTGGTACCTAATTCTATAGCCAAATCAGTCAAAGTAAGTTCAGGATCCTGAAACATTTTTTTAGATTCAATAGCATCTTTTACCTTTTGCTTCCATTGTTCAGGAATTTCATTGTCAGGCTTTGTACGCGATGTTACTTCTGTAGATACTAGCTCAAAAGAGGTTTCTTCAGTTTGAACAGCTGCATCTTCTAATTGAAGTGGCATTTGATATCGAAGAAAATCAAGTTTAAATTTCTTTTTTTGTTCTATGGAATGAGCATAGCCCGTTATAGCAATATAATAGAACAAAAGGGCGAATAATAAATAATACCACCAGGTAGTGGTGTATTCAATGTCAAATCCAAACAAGTTGAGTAAGTTCAATAACAAGGTCGAAAGAAAATAAATAAAACAGGCAATCAAGAAATTACTGACCCATTTATATTGCACATTGTCTGCAAATGATAGCTCCTGTACTATAAAAGCCCTGTACCTTTTATAAAATCGAAGGCTGAGTATCAAATAAATCAATAAACTCAACAAACCAGCAGCAATATACCAATCTTGAAAATCCGGATCATTCTGCCCATCCATTAAATAATATTTTTTCAAAACAAGATTATCAACAATGGCAACAATGATATTCCAAATAATATATAATGTACCAGGTAAAAAATGCCAAAGGTCTTTTTTCGAAAATTCAAAGCTTGGGTTTAAAAGACTTTTAATGTAAAAAAGAATGATTGGTGCCATCAATAACGGGTGTGTCATGGGCACATAGAACATAAAATTCCGGCATTCCATACAAGTAGTTCCATTATACCAACCAGCATATCCCAACATCCAGGGGCAAATAAACAACACTGATAAAAACAAAAATGCACTCAACCAAATATCAGAATTGCTTTCCTTTTTGACTCCTTTGCTCAATAAAAGAAAGGCATATACCAGTCCATGAACAAAAAATATCAAGAGTAAGCCACTGCGCCAGTTAAAATTGAAATACATAGTTGTATAAACTTATCTTTAAAATAGATATTGAGATTGTTTTGTTTATGCTCCGTAACCGTTCATTAAACAATGCTTCAACTATTTTAATTGTTTGGTTATTTCTTCAATTGCTCTTGTCAATTGAGGATCGCGTTTATTGATTCTATCTTCAAAGTTCATTGGCACATAAATATCCGGACTAACCCCAGCAAACTCTAAATCATTGCCTTCCATATTGTAACAACCCCAACTAGGTAATCTTACAAAAGAACCATCAACAAACCCTGTTCCGCTTGTAAAAATGATCCAGCGATAGGTTCCTGTACCAATGATTTTTCCCAATTTCAAAGACTTAAAGCCAGATGCAGTCATTTCGGCATCACTAAGAGATTGTTCATTAGTGAGCAATACAATGGGTTTATCTGAAGGTGCAAAATTGGATTGTGGTGTCAACTTTCCCTCACGATACTTCCAACGCAAGTAGGTTTTTTGGCTTAAAAACTTGAGTACTTCATCATGTACATTTCCTCCTGTATTGTAACGCAGATCAAGAATTAAAGCATCTTTCTGGTAAAAATCCTGTGTCATATCTATCAGGAATTTTTCTAACTCTCCTTCACCCATGTCTTTCATGCTGTGATAGGCAATTCGGTTATTGCTTTTTAAATCAACCATTTTTTGATTATTAGCAATCCATTCATCTTGAAGATTACCAGCAATAGTTCTTTGAGGATGTATATTAACATCTACTACTTGACCGCCCCTGTTAAATTGCAGTTTTATTTCTCTATCTAAAGACGGTTTAGTAAAATAATAGTTTCTGTCAATTTTAGTATCCACTAATTCGTCATTCACTTTTAACAAAATATCTCCAGCTTGTATATTGATTGATTTTTTATCGGCATTACTTTTCGATAGCACATATTTAACTGTAAATGGTTTCTCATTTTCGAACACTATACCTGTTTCCATGGTGCTGCTTGTTAAACGAATGGCTTCTTCAGTTCCATTAGAACTAAATCCTTGATGAGAAGAATTTAATTCTCCGAGCATATCATTTAATAAAATACGCAGATCAGCACGATTATTAACAAAAGGTAGATATGCCTGATAAGTTGCCTTTGTTTTTATCCAATCTATGCCATGAAATTTTTCATCATAAAAATTTTGCTCTACCTGAGCCCAGGCTTCTTCAAAAATTTGTGTGAATTCTCCTGCCAAATTTCTTCTAAAAACAAAACTGGTTGCAATAGGATCTGCTTTATTGGCATCAATATTTAATTTGGCAATTGTACCATTAAATAATAATAGAATTTTATCTCCTCCTTCTGCAATATCCATTCCGCTAGCATCAGCTCCAATAATTTTCTCTGTTTTGTTGGCCTCGAAAGGTTCAATCGTAGTTTTCCATAACGAAGACTTTCCTTCTGAATGATCACTTAGATACAAAACTGTTGTCTTATCTCCTTTTTGTAATACAGATAACAAATATTGAGAACCAAATGAGGGCCCAATTTGCTCTAATCGATCCATTGCTTTTTCAACATTGATTACAATGGGTGGAGAAGGTGGTTCTTTTTTAGTGCTGTCTTTTTTAGTGGAATCTTTTTTCTCAGCTTTAAATAAATCATTGAATTTATCTACTCGATATGGCTCGTCATATTTATCTAATGGCATTCTGTAAATCCTAGGATTCTCCATACCCATTGGATATGCAGGCTTTGTTCTGTTACTGATAAAATAAATGTATTTGCTGTCTGGAGACCAGATAGGATCTGTTTCTGAAATACCCGTATTGGTTAAATTGGTTGTTTTATTATTGGCAATATGATGAATCAAGACATCTTGTTCAAAGTTTCTATACGCAGTGAAAAGAATATATTCTTCATTGGGAGAAAAACTAGGAGATGAATTTTGAAATGCCCATATTTCATCTTTAACCATTGTAGTGGAAACCCAGGTTTTGGTATCGATTATTTTCACTTCATCTCTACCTGAAAGAAATACTGCTTTTGATTTTGACTTATTTAAAGCAATTGATCTATTGTCTTTATTTCCGGTTGTAACCTGTTTAGGCACACCAGTTCCATCTGCATTTACGGTAAACAAATTCAAATACCCGTTAATCGTTTGATTAAATAATAAGGTTCTGTTATCACTTAACCATTTCACTTCTTTTGCTCTTTCTGCATTTTGCTTATTGATCTTTTGAATAAACTTTCCTTCCACATCACTTACAAATAATTCTCCTCTTGAGATAAAAGCGATTTTTTTACCGTCAGGAGAAATATCCATGTTGGTAATAGCAGCTCTGACATCAAAATCTTTATCTGCAGTTAAAGTATTGTTTCTTAGCAGTTGAAGAGATAGTTTTTCTGCTTTATCCGTATTGGTATTATACAACCAGATAGTATAATCTTTTTCAAAAACCAATTTAGTTCCGTCTGCACTTACTACTGGAGTTTTAATGGAGGTATTGAACTTAGTAAGGGCCTTTTTCTTTTCCTTATCCAAAGTGTACAAATTATATTCCCCATTCAATTCATCAGAAATAAAATAAATATTTCCCTTTTTATCAATGGTTGTTCCAAAATCTTTCCCTTCCCAATTAGTATGCTTTTTATAGACCTTGGTTTTAAGATTGTATGATTGAATATCTGGATTGAAAGGTCCTTTATATCTTTTTCTTGCAACCTGATTATTGCTTTCCCAGGTATCATTAAAATAAATATCTCCAGATTGAGGATGTTCTGCAATGCCATGATCCATCATATAATAATGATCACCAAATAATCGAGTGGGGGTACCGCCTGAAAAGGGTACAGCATAACCAGCAGCCTGACCAGTTCTGGTTGAAGTGAAATAAATTGATTTGCTGTCCCAGCTCCAATTGTTCACAATATCAGATGCACTATGAAAAGTGATTTGTTTGATGTCACCACCTTCCAATGGCATTACAAAAACATCGTTATTGCCCATTTGCTGGCCCGTGAATGCAAGCCATTTTCCATCGGGAGAAATTCTTGCATTGGTCTCATATCCCTGCATGGCTGTTATTCTGCTTGCTTGCCCATCTGCAATATTGGCTTTCCACAAATCACCCTCGAAACTAAAAACAACAATTTTAGCATCTGGGCTTATACAAGGATTAGACAAAAAGCGAGTTTCAGCAATTTGAGCATC
The DNA here is from genome assembly GCA_040403975.1 of Sediminibacterium sp. Classification (GTDB taxonomy): domain Bacteria; phylum Bacteroidota; class Bacteroidia; order Chitinophagales; family Chitinophagaceae; genus Sediminibacterium. The sequence continues at coordinate 59,269 of JBBAJS010000006.1, read as the reverse complement.
TACTTGATTGAAGAAAAATGCCAATGAAACCAATGCAATAATTTTTTTCATGATTTTACTTTTATAGAATTGATTATCTCAATGCACCTTTTGGAACTGGTTTCTCCAGTAAATATTTATAAATGAATTTGGTTTTAAGGTTGGCAAAATGCACACCCTTGGCTCCACCCCATCCATGTCTTCCGCCAGGATACAACATGAATTCAAAATCTTTTCCCTTGTCTTCTAATGCACTAATTAACTGAATACTGTTTTGCATATGTACATTGTCGTCCATGGTGCCATGTACAATTTGCAACATTCCTTTGTATTTGTCTACATAGGTTAACACATTTCCAGTTTTATATCCTTCAGGATTTTCAGCGGGTGTATCCATGAATTTTTCTGTGTAATGGCTATCATATAATTTCCAATCTACTACAGAGCCACCAGCCATACCATGTGTAAATACACTCGAACCATAGGTCAATGCATAGGCGCTCATGTATCCACCATAACTAAATCCAGTGATACAAATTTTAGAGGGGTCTGCCTGTCCTTTTTCAATGAACCATTTTGCCATGGTCATATAATCTTCCATCTCCCAATAACCTAAATTGCGATGCATATAATTTACACCAGCTTTTCCAAAATGTCCGCTGGCTCTATGATCGAATGCAACTTGGATCATTCCTTCTTGCGCATAGAATTGTTGATTGGCATTCCATTTCCAACCATCCATTACCGTTCCAGCATCTGGACCACCATAAATACTTACTAATAATGGATATTTTTTGTTTGGATCCATATTAGTAGGCCAGGTTACCAATGCTGGTAATTCGAATAAACCATCAGCACTTTTGATACGAATCAATTCGGTTTTTGCCAAAGCATAATTGTCTAAATCTGTTCCTTTAGAATCTCCTAATTCACGAACTAATTTTCCCTTTGAATCAAACAATGCGATTTTTGCAGGTGATTGTGTATTGCTATAAGTAGTGATGAAATTTTTTCCGTTTGGAGATAAACTTACCTGATGCTGATAATCTCCAAAAGTTAATCGTTTCATATCAGTTCCATTCAATTTAACTGAATACAAATCTACACGAGCAGAATTTTCTTTTCCTCTTGCAGTAAAATACACCAAACTATTTTTTTCATCTATTAATAACACATTCAGCACTCTAAAATTACCAGCAGTAATAGGGTTTACTAAACTGCCATTATTGTTATGGAGGAATAAATGGTTCCAACCTGTTTTATCACTTTCTAAAATGAAGGCTGGCTTTGTTTTTAAGAAAGTAATTCTACCTCCTGCTTTATCTTCTAAATCAACCCAGGTTTTTTGTTCTTCTTCATACATGATTTTTTTGGTTCCGTTGGAAGGGCTCACATCAAATATTTTTAAATGATCCTGTCCACGATTGATCCATTGAACCAATAAACTAGATCCATCTTCTCTCCAAATAGGCCATCCAAAATACTGGTCGTCTTTATCATTGAAATCGGCCCAGGTTGTAGCCCCACCTTCTGCATTCACAAATCCAACTTTTACTTCTGGGTTTCTTTCTCCAGCTTTAGGATATCGAGTTTCTTCTACAAAACCACGCTGGCCTTCACTATTATAGATAGGAAACATAGGCACCATACTTTCATCAAAATGCATGTAGGCCAATTGCTTGCTGTTAGGGTTCCACCAAAATGCACGGTAACGAGTTGCTCTACCAAAAATCTCTTCCCAATACACCCAGCTTGCAAAACCGTTTAAAGTAGTGGTAGTACCGTCTGTAGTTAATCGATTCTCTTTACTGGTACTTAAATTATAAGTATATAAATCATTGCCTTTTGTGTAAGCTATATAATTACTATCAGGAGAAAATGTCGGATTTTTTTCTTCTATTTTATCAAAAGTAATTTGCTTTTCTACAGGGCCATTTTTATAAAACAAATCATTGTTTTTTACACTCACTGATTTGGTTGGCGGAACTGCTCCTTTCATTTGATCAGCAGTGGCTTCAGTGAGTTTACCTGTTTTTACATCCATCACATAATTTTTCTGTGCAGAATCAGGATGAACTCTTTGTCTTAAAATAACTGATTCATCATCCAGCCATTTTACAACCGAAGGCAGGGTATTTATGAAATTTTTTGGCAATTTATTGGCCAACAGGTCGGCATTATCCAATTGCTTTTTTTGAGCACTTGATACAGACAGTATTGCCATCATTGCAATACCAAAGAATACTTTATACATAACTATGAATTTGGAGGATAAATATAATGATAATAGCCTCAGAAAAAGGCCTATCTCAATATTTTACATAAGTGGTTAGAATGCTTCATTCAGCCGGATATATATTGCTGAACCATCAAAACTGTTTCTTGCATAATCAAGGCGAATGAACATACGGTTTTTCTTATTCACTAAAAACCTTAAACCCACCCCACCTGAATAGAGTAAATCATATTTGGGTTGATAACTAGAAAATGATTCGCCCATCATTCCTACAGCTCCAAATGTTGATCCATACAGCCATTTCCAAATATGAAATCTGAATTCAGACTGCCCTGCAGTATATGATTTATCCCTGATCCTTCCTGTAAAAAATCCCCTCATTAAATTGGAACTTCCTAACCTGGCCAATTCTCTTAAAGGAACATTACCGACAGTTGATCTAGACATCAATTGAAAAGCCAATGTATTTTCTTTTGAAACAGGATAATATTTTCTTAGATCGACCATCCATTCACCATAATTATAATCATCTCCTAAAACTGGAATATGGTATTGATAATAAAATTCAGCATAGGAACCCTTATGAGCACTAAATGGAAAATCCCTGCTATCGTGTAAAAATGCAGGACCTAAACCAAAAACTGTGCTTCCGCCAATTCCAGGCACTTGTGTATCTATTACAGATAATGGATTTGAATAAGTAACATTATAGGTATTGCTAAAATTGAGCGCGAAACCAAAATAATTTTGATGCTTCAACAACTTATAGGCTCTGCTTTCTACATATACCCGATTATAAAATTGGCTATTGTAGTCTTCATTGGATTTCCCATTATTTCCAACCCCCCAGTATCGTTCATTGAATCGTTGAAATCCAGCATTACCCCTGAATACATATCTTTCTCCCCTTCCAAAAATTTGCCAGCTACTACTCAAATCCAATTGGCTTTTGGTGCTATAAGTAATTTGCCCATGCACGTAAGAACCTCTTGCTTCTGTATTATTTCCTTTTTCTTTTGCATTGAAAAAATATTCTAATGCACCTCCAAATCTAACCCCTGTTTCTGGAGTAGAAGTTAAAATTGGAATTGGAACAAGTTTTAAATTGATCAATGCCAAAGAATCAGGATTCATGAAATTACGAATGGTTTTTTTCGGTTCACGCCTGCTACTATCCTGTGCATTCAAAGGATGAATACAACAATACATGAATGCAATGAGTAAAAGCTTTTTAAATAACCACATTGATCATTCTTCCTTTTACAAAAATGAATTTCTTAACTGGTTTCCCTTCCAACCATTTTTGCACCAGTTCACTGGCCAAAACAATTGATTGAACTGTAGCTTCATCCGCATCTAAACTAATATTGATATTGGTTCTTACTCTACCATTGATACTTACGGGATATTCTTTAGAAGATTCTGTTACATAAGCAGCATTGAATATAGGGAATTGGGCATCCAAAATTGAACCAGTATTGCCCAAAGCCATCCACAATTCTTCGCTAATATGCGGAGCATAAGGAGTAAGCATAATTAATAACTGCTCTAATACTTCTTTCTTATTGCATTTTAAATCTGCCAATTCATTCACACAAATCATGAATGTACTTACAGCTGTGTTAAAGCTATAACGTTCTGTATCTTCTTCAATTTTTTTGATGCACTTATGCAACACTTTTAATTCTTCAGGAGTTGCGGCATCCGTATTCCAAACCTTTCCTTTGATCTCATCAAAAAACAAGCGCCATAATTTTTTGAGGAATCGATGTACCCCTTCTATCCCTTTGGTATCCCAAGGCTTACTTTGTTCTACAGGACCTAGGAACATTTCATACATTCTAAAAGTATCGGCTCCATATTTTTCTACTAATATATCTGGGTTAACCGTATTGAATTTGCTTTTAGACATTTTCTCTACTTCAGCACCACAAACATACCTCACCCCCGACCCCTGAAGGGGAGTGTTAGATGCTAAGACTTTACCATCTTCACTAATAAAAACAGCATTCGCATATTCCCCGTTTCTCCATTTTCTAAAAGACGCTATATCAAGTTCAAAACCATCTACCATGTTCACATCAACATGTATTGGTTGAACCTCATAATTATTAATCAATCCAGCTGAAATAAATTGATTGGTATTATTTTTATCACGATATACAAATCTCGAACTCCCCTGAATCATCCCCTGATTCAATAATTTCCTAAAAGGTTCATCAAAACCAATATGCCCTAGATCATACAAAGCTTTGGTCCACATTCTGCTATACAATAAATGCCCAACAGCATGTTCTGTTCCTCCAATATATAAATCCACTTGGTTCCAATAGTCGCTCACTTTTCTATCACAAAAAGCAGTGCTGTTTTCAGGATCCATATAACGTAGGAAATACCAACTACTTCCCGCATAACCAGGCATGGTATTGGTTTCCAACACCCCCCCGGGAAAAGAATTGTCAAATTGCTGAATCCACTCTGGAATATTAGCCAAAGGTCCCTCACCATCAGGCCCTGGACTGTATGATTCAACTTCGGGCAACAACAAAGGCAATTTTGATTCATCTAAAGGGTAAGCAATCCCCTCTTTCCAAACAATCGGAAATGGTTCACCCCAATAACGTTGTCTGCTAAATGCAGCATCGCGCATTTTATAATTCACTTTCTTTTTCCCAATTCCCTTCTCAACTAATTTTTCTATTACGATCGAAATCGCATCACGCATCACTATTCCATTTAAGAAATCGCTATTGTGCAAAATGACGTCCTTAGTGGAATTGGCTTCAGTGCCATTATAATGCTCGCCAATAATATTGGTGATGGGTATATTAAAATGTTGCGCAAATTTATGATCACGCTCATCTCCACATGGCACAGCCATGATGGCGCCAGTACCATATCCAGCCAATACATATTCTGAGATCCAAATAGGAATTTTTACTCCATTAAATGGATTGATGGCATAAGCTCCTGTGAAGCAGCCTGTAATTTTTTTCTCTGCCTGACGTTCGCGATCGCTTCTGCTTTTTACATAAGCTATATATTCTTCAACAGCAGTTTGTTGATCGGCAGTACTGATCAATTCAATCAATGAATGCTCTGGAGCAACCACCATAAAATCTACACCGAAAATTGTATCAGGTCTAGTGGTATAAACCGTTAATACATTGGGCTGTCCTGAATTAGCTAAAGCAAAATTAGACGTTGAAATATCAAAACTTATTTCCGCTCCATAAGATTTGCCAATCCAGTTGAGTTGCATTTCTTTCATGGCGTCACTGAATTCAATTTGATCCAGTCCAGTAATTAAACGGTCTGCATATTCTGTGATGCGCAAATACCATTGACGTAATTTTTTCTTCACCACCGGATGACCGCCTCTTTCGCTCACTCCATTCACTACTTCATCATTGGCCAAAACAGTTCCCAAAGCCTCACACCAATTCACTTCTCCGAAGCCACAAAATGCCAAACGATATTGCATCAAAATATCCTGTTGCTCTTTTTCACTGAACCCTTTCCAATCTGCAGCAGAAAAAATGAGTTTATCGTTGGCAGGACATTCATTTGATCGATTGCCTTCTTTATTAAAAACTTCAATCAATGAATCAATGCTTTCTGCTTTTTGAGTAGCCCGATTAAAATAGGATCCGAAGAGTTGCAAAAAAATCCATTGGGTCCATTTATAATATTGAGGTTCGCAGGTTCTCACTTCTCTACTCCAATCGTAAGAAAAGCCAATATTATTCAATTGATTCCTGAAATTATAGATGTTTTGAACAGTGCTCACTGCAGGATGTACTCCATGCTCAATCGCATATTGTTCTGCAGGTAAACCAAATGCATCATAGCCCATTGGATGCAATACATTGAAACCCTTCAATCTTTTGAATCGGCTATAAATATCTGAAGCGATATAGCCCAATGGATGACCAACATGTAAACCTGCACCGCTAGGATAAGGAAACATATCGAGCACATAAAACTTTGGTTTGTTGCTGTTATTACTAACTTTATATGCATTTGTTTCTTCCCAATTGCGCTGCCATTTTTGTTCGATTGATCTGAATTGATAGTCCATTTTTAAGGCCTCCGAAGCGATTTATTTTTGTTAGGGTTTAGTTTATTTGCATTTCATTAACGCTAAGCAACCATGAATCCCCTAATTTCAATGATAAAATCAGCGTTTTAGTGGCTGCAAATGTAAGTCTTTAGCCACCAAAACCGTACATTTGTACATCCGTTAATACTATTAAAAAATAGCTAATCACTCATGGCAGAAGTCGGAAAGTCATCTCTTAAAAGAAGCAAGCCTAATTATATATACACTATTGTAGGGGTTTCCCTGGTACTTTTTATAATGGGTATCATGGGTTGGTTTTTTCTAAATATCAATTCAGTAGGCAATACATTTAAAGAAGATATTCGACTAAGCGCTTATTTAAGAACCTTAAATAAAGATACAATTGGTCAAATTCAACAATTTATAGCGTCTAAGCCCTATGCAAAAGATGTTATTTATGTAGATAAGAATTCAGCCAAACAAATCTGGAATAAAGAAAACAATGAGGACTGGGCAAAAATTTTGGATGTGAATCCATTGCCTGAGAGCATTGATTTTTATGCCAAAGCCGAATATGTAAACAAAGACAGTTTATTAAAAATTTCCGAAGATCTAATGGGGGCTTATGGTAATCAAATCACCGATTTACAATACCCTCAAACTTTGGTGAATAACCTCAATGAAAAAGCATCTAAAATTGGATTGATCTTTCTGGTAGTTGCTATTTTGTTGAGTTTGATCGTGATTTTTAGTATCGATAATACCATACGGTTGGCAATGTTCTCCAACAGATTTTTGATCAAGACCATGCAAATGGTGGGAGCCACTCAAGGATTCATTGCAAAACCACTCAATATTCGAGCACTGATCAATGGATTGATAAGTTCAGGCATTGCCATTGTATTGCTCTTTTCTTTGATAGGATGGGCAGAAAGCCAGTTCCCTCAATTGAAAGTCATTAGAAATATGAGTCATACCCTGATACTATTTGGAGGAATTACCATACTTGGAGTGGGAATATCTGTATTGAGCACCTATAAAAGCGTGCTGAAATACTTGAAAATGAAATTAGACGAACTTTATTAATAACTTTAGAAAAAATCACAATGGCTAACGAAACAGCAAAAGCAACAACACTATTTTCAAAAGATAATTATACATGGATGCTCATAGGCGGAGTTGTAATAGCATTGGGCATGGTACTAATGAGTGGAGGAAAGAGTGCAGATCCGAATGTATTTGATACCAAAGAAGTGTACAGTGCTACACGCATCACTATTGCTCCAATAATGATTGTTTTTGGTTTGTTGATTGAAGTGTACGCAATCTTTAAAAGTCCGAAGAAAGCAGCTTAGCACCTCATTCCAATTTCAGACTGTATAAATCAATTAGTTGAAAGCGTTTCATATATGAAACGCTTTTTTGTTGTGATAATTTCAGCATAAACTTTATATTTATCTAGAATTAAATGATAAACTCATCCTTATGACCATATTCGAAGCCATTATAATAGCAGTTGTTGAAGGAATTACCGAATTCCTTCCTATCTCATCCACCGGCCACATGATCATTGTGAGTTCCTTTATGGGAATAGCCAAAGATGATTTTACCAAATTATTTGAAGTGGCCATTCAATTAGGGGCCATTCTATCGGTGGTTGTATTGTACCGAAAAAAATTCTTCCCCCTCAATCATTGGAGCTTTTACTTAAAATTAATTGTTGCAGTAATACCTGCACTGGCATTGGGTTTTTTACTATCCGATAAAATAGATGCCTTGTTAGAAAGCCCAATAACTGTTGCCATTACTATGCTAGTGGGTGGTGTGATTCTTATATTTATTGACAATATATTTACTGTACACACAATTGATAAAGAAGAAGATATCTCCTATCTAAAAGCATTTATCATTGGAGCTTTTCAATGCTTGGCTATGATACCAGGAATGAGTAGATCAGCATCCAGTATTATTGGTGGTATGCAACAAAAATTAACCAGAAATGTAGCAGCGGAATTTTCTTTTTTCTTAGCAGTACCTACCATGGCTGCTGCAACAGGGTATAAATTGCTAAAAGCTTTTAAAGAAAGCCCTCATATGCTCAACACTAAAAGCAATCTGGTTTTATTAGGTATCGGAAATGTAGTGGCGTTTATAGTTGCCTTGATCGCTATTCGTTTCTTTATTTCTGTTTTACAAAAATATGGTTTCCGTTTTTTTGGATGGTATAGGGTAATTGTTGGATTGATTTTGATTACACTCATTTATACAGGGTATTTAAAATAAACGCATGAAAACAGCTAGCAAAAAAGTAATCAATGGATGGGCAATGTACGATTGGGCAAACAGTTCCTATAATCTGGTAATTACATCCACCATTTTCCCTGCTTATTATGAAGCTATTACTGGTGATGGAAATGAAAACACTTCCGTAGATACTGTTAAGTTATTTGGAAGAGAATTTGTAAATACTTCTTTGTACAATTATGCATTGGGAATTGCTTTTATATTGGTAGCAATCAGCTCTCCTATATTATCTTCTATTGCCGACTATCGGGGTAATAAAAAGAAATTCTTGTTTTTCTTTTGTACGATTGGCAGCATTGCCTGTTCATCTATGTATTTTTTTACTAAAGATAATTTGGCTTTTGGGTTAGCCTGCTTAATTATTGCTTGCATCGGATTTTGGAGCAGTTTGGTTTTTTACAATTCTTTCTTACCTGAAATTGCAGCTCCTGAAGATCAAGATAAGGTAAGCGCAAAAGGTTTTTCAATGGGTTATATCGGTAGCATGATTTTACAAATCATCTGCTTTGTTTTTGTATTGTCTCCAGATAGTTTTGGCATAACTGTAAGCAAGGCTTCTCAAATTTCTTTTTTATTGGTAGGAATTTGGTGGTGGGGCTTTGCACAAATTTCTTTAAGGCGTTTACCCAATAGCATCCCTTTAGGAAATACAAAAACAGAAAATATATTTACAAAAGGCTATAAAGAATTAAATAAGGTTTGGCAACAGGTAAAAGCAATGCCAGTGTTAAAAAGGTATTTATTGGCATTTTTCTTTTATAATATGGGTGTGCAAACGGTAATGTTGGTAGCTACGCTATATGGCAAAAGTGAATTAAATATTCCTACAACCAACCTGATCATTGCCATATTAATTATCCAATTGATTGCTATTCCTGGTGCTTATACCATTGCGTATTTATCTAAGAAAATTGGCAACTTTAAGGCATTGATGGTAACCGTATTTTTTTGGATTGTACTATGTATAGTAGGTTACAAGCTTCCAAAAAATGGCATTTATGAATTTTATGATTTGGCAATTTTGGTTGGTTTTGTAATGGGTGGTATTCAATCGCTGAGCAGAAGCACTTATGCCAAATTAATGCCTGAAACCAAAGACACCACTTCGTTTTTCAGTTTCTATGATGTTACCGAAAAAATTGCCATTGTAATTGGCATGTTTAGTTTTGGCTATATCAATGAATTTACAGGCTCACAGAGAAACTCTGTTTTGGCGTTAATGGTATTTTTTGTGATTGGATTAATTATTTTGTACAGTGCAGCAGTTACACAAAAACGTCAAAAAAATCATGCAACTATTTAGTATTAATACAGGCTATTTTAAATTAGACGGGGGCGCTATGTTTGGTGTAGTCCCTAAAAGCATGTGGAATAAATTAAACCCTGCTGACGAAAATAATTTATGCAATTGGGCATTAAGAAGTTTATTGATTCAAACAGATGATAGATTGATATTAGTAGATACTGGAATGGGTAATAAACAAGATGCCAAGTTTTTCAGTCATTATTATCTCAATGGAAATGACAGCTTAGAAAGTTCATTAGCTAAGCATGGATTTTCCAAAAGTGATATTACCGATGTGTTTCATACCCATTTGCATTTTGATCATTGTGGAGGAACTATCATAAGAGAAAATGATCAATTGATTTCAGCATTTCCAAATGCTCAATTCTGGAGCAATGCCAAACATTGGGATTGGGCTGTTAACCCCAATGAAAGAGAAAAAGCTTCTTTTCTAAAAGAGAATATTCTCCCTATTCAAGAAACAGGAAAACTACATTTCGTTGATACACCTCTTGCCGATTTTGATGCAGACAATCATTTAGGATCGAGCCATTTCATCAAAGACATTTCGATTCGATTTGTAAACGGTCATACCAATTCAATGATGCTGCCTCAAATTAAATATAAAGGAAGAACCATCATTTATATGGCCGATCTTCTTCCTTCAACTGCACATATTCCGTTGCCATATATTATGGGCTATGATATGTTCCCTTTTACTACCTTACAAGAAAAAAAATCATTCCTGAAAGAAGCAGCCGCAAATAATTACGTGTTGTTTTTTGAGCATGATCCAGTAAATGAATGTTGTACCGTTCAGGAAACTGAAAAAGGGATTCGTGTAAATGAAATATTTACATTAGATAGTTTATAACTATCGTTGAGATATCAAGGAAGCAAGTGGATGTCTTAAATTTTTATATCCCATCATATCCACTTTTACAGAACCTACTGAAATAGGACTTTCAATTCTAACTGGAATATGATTGGCATCATCCGTAACCCATACAGTCATTTTTTCACCTCCCGAAAAAATGGTGCCTTTTACCAATAAGGGGCTAAATTTTATGGCTTTAAATGTTCCATACTTGGTTTTAATTTGTTCTTTACCCAAGTATTTGATATACAAACTATACACTTCATTGTCTAGAAACATGGAGAAGGGAATTTTTTCATCAGGATTATACTTACTATAATCAATATTTCTAGCATAATAAATAGCACTCAATACGTCCTGCACACATGCAGGAATTTTCACAACACCCTTACTTGATACAGCCGTATTTTGATCCTTATTAAAAGTGATATTCTCATTGATCTTATACCCTCCTTCATCAACATTTCTAAGAAATTTCAATGGCTGTAATGTATTGGTATCTATATAAGATTCATATTGATCTCTTACTTTAAAAATCCAATCGTATCTGCTATTAGAAGTTCCAGAACCAATAACATGATACACAGGTTTATTCAAGAGTTTTTCTGTATTCACCGAAAAAGTAGCTGCGCCAGCATTAATATAAATGCCAATAACTGAATAATAAATGGTGTAACTAATGGATTCTCCTTGCTGAAAAGCATTGTTACGTAACCCACAAAAATCATCTCCCGCAGAAATTGATTTTGTAGATAACAAAACAATGAATAAAAAAAAGAGACGTTTTATCAATTTGAACTATTTTTTTCTGAATAATCTTAATCCCAAGATAAATAAAGTACCGCCAATTGCTGGTAAGATTAAGTTAATTAACCAAATACCTCCAGCAGTGGCAATAATTCCGATTGAATTAGCACTAACCAGGCCAAATAACAACAGGCTCACTTTCCCCCGAACCCCCATTTCTGCCAATGCAATGGTTGGAACGATGGCCATAACTAAAAAAAGCACTCCAACTAAAGCACAGGCATCCAGCCAAAAAACGGAAACATTAAACACATCCAACAATAAAATGTATTGAACCAAAAAGACAAAATACCTTCCAAATGATAGCGATAGGATGCTAATCAATTCTCTCCAATGAAAATCTTCCAATTTTTCTATAAAAAACCGATACTTAGAAAAGATGGGGATTCTCTCCAATAATTCAATTAAACCTGATAATCTAAAATAGGCTAATGTAAAAAGAATAATTCCTGCAGTAATCACATAAATCAATCCCTCCAACCAGAACTCCGACAATCCACTTAATTGGTTGGTATGATTCAAAATGAAAACCTTCACATAAAACAATGCCGCAACTCCCATAGTGAATGTGGCAATAATCTGTGCCATGCTTCCAACAAAGGAAAGCACTATCCCCCTTAATCTATTTCCTTCTTTTAAAAATGCTGACCTGCCAGCAGATTCACCAATTCTGTTGATGGTATTGAATCCTAATGCCTGCCCAGCTAAAATTTGTCGGAATGCATTTAAGAAATTGATGGATTCAATCCCTTTTATTTGCAATTGCCATTTCCTTGCTTCAATACCCCAGTTCACAAACATTAATGCAATTGCAGTAATGAGTTTCCAACGATGTTCTTCTTGAAATGCTTTCAGAATTAAGTCCCAGGATTGTTGAACATCTACTTGGTGATTCACTTGCTGGTATATAGAATAGGAAAGCCAGATAAAAAGCAAAGGACCAACTATATAATTGAGAATATTTTTGAGCTTTTTGTTCAAACAAATGATTTACACAAAGATAAGGCACAAGATGTAGTGAGTTGGAAAACGATTCGTATTTTCACTAATAATGAAATATGATACGATTATTTTGGGAGTTGACCCTGGAACGCAAATAATGGGCTACGCTTTATTGGGCATACAAAAAGGCAAACCCAATTTATTGTTGATGGATGTGCTGAAATTGACCAAAGAAAAAGACATTTATGCCCGTTTAGAAATGATTCATACAAAAATCACTGCACTCATAAAAGAATATCAACCCAATTCCTTTGCCATTGAAGCTCCTTTTTTTGGGAAAAACATTCAGAGTATGTTGAAACTTGGAAGGGCGCAGGGAGTAGCCATAGCGGCGGCAATGCAAGCACAATTATTGGTTACTGAATATGCTCCAAAAAAAGTAAAACAATCTATTACGGGCAATGGAAATGCCGACAAAGACCAAGTATGGAAAATGTTACAGCATATTCTGCAAATAGAAGAACAGCCAAAACACTATGATGCAACCGATGCATTATCTGTAGCACTTTGTCATTTTTATCAAAACAATTCGGTGATCAATAAAACCGGTAAACCATTAAAAGGCTGGGGAGATTTTTTAGCAAAAAATCCGGAAAGATTGAAGCGTTAAAATGTTGGTGCAAATACTATTGTAAATGTTCCAATATTGCCAATTGCACTTCTTTAAGTTCGGCAGCAGATAATTGCAATTTAGGACGATTGAAATTTAAATCATCTGCGCTGTTAATTGGAACCAAATGTAAATGAGCATGTGGCACTTCTAATCCTACAACGCTTAATCCACAACGATTACAAGGGAAAGCTTTTTCAATGGCTTTTGCAATTGGTTGCGCAAAAACCAAAATTTCCGAAAGATATTCTGAGGACAAATCAAAAAAACAATCCGTCTCCACTTTAGGCACAACCAATACATGCCCTTTTACTAAAGGGAATATATCTAAGAACGCAAAAAAACGATCATTCTCTAAAATGATATAAGATGGAAATTCTCGAGCAATTAATTTAGAGAAAATGGTCATTTGAGTAAATGAATTAAACAGTGATTTTTTCAATTTTGAATTTCATCACTCCATTTGGTGCACTGATTTCAGCTACTTCACCAATTACTTTTCCCATTAAACCTTTACCTATAGGAGATGCTGCAGATATTTTTCCCAATTTCAAATCGGCTTCTTTTTCTCCAACCAATTGATACGTTACTGTTTTCTTAGTAGCCATATTGGTAATAGTAACTTTAGTGAGAATAGTTACTTTGCTGGTATCGATAGTAGTAGTATCCACAATTTTTGCATTGGCAATCATCCCTTCCAATTGCTTGATTTTTGCCTCCAACATACCTTGGGCCTCCTTTGCTGAATCGTATTCTGCATTTTCCTTCAAATCGCCTTTCTCTCTTGCTTCACCTATTGCCCTCGAAGCCGCAGGACGATCTACTGATTTCATTTGATGTAATTCCTCCCTCATTTTTTCGAAGGTTTCCTTCGTTACATACATATTCTCACTCATACAATGGCTTTAAATATCATAAAAAAAATACAACGCCACATTTGACTGCGGCGTTGCACATGTACAAATTTAAGGAAAACGGGTAAAATACCCTACTAAATAAATAATTTTTTGAGTAAAACAGTAGCCATTCGCTCTAAAGCTTCTTCACTATAGCCCGCAATATGGGGAGTTATAAGTACTTGAGGCAAATTCATTAAGCAGAGTAATTGCTGTTTCTCATCGGAGTTTAATTGAGTAATTTTTTCATTCTCTAATACGTCTAAACCTGCTCCCCTAATTTGATGATTTTTTAAAGCAGCAATTAATGCTTGGGTATCCATCGTTTTACCCCTTGAAGTATTGATAAAATAGGGTTTTTGAATCAATAGATCAAAAAATTGGGTATTGGCAAAATGATAGGTTTCTTCTGTTAAAGGCAAATGCAAACTCACCACATTGGCAGATTGAGCAATTTGGTCCAGACTAGCTTCTCGAATATTACCACTACCAAATCCACTTTTGTATTTATCATAGGCCAAAACAACTACATCAAAAGAACTCAAGAGTTTTGCAAAAGCAGCTCCTGTATTTCCAAACCCAATTATGCCTACCGTTTTTCCAGATAATTCTTCTCCTCTATTCTCATCTCGTAACCATTGTCCATTTTTAACTTGACTGCTGCTTAGGTTGATTCGATTCATTAAATTCAATAATAAACCCAATGCATGTTCCCCTACGGCGTTGCGATTTCCTTCCGGGCTACTTTCGCATTGTATTCCTTTTGATTGAGCATAGTCCACATCAATCAATTCCATTCCACTACCCAACCTGCCAATCCATTTTAAGGATGTTGCTTTATCAATTAATACTCTATCTATTGGAATACTGGTTGTAACAATTAAACCAACTACATGATCGAGCATACCTAAAAGCGACTCGTAACTGATACCAGGCTCGTAATACACAACATAGCCTTTCTCTTCAAATGTTTTTTGAAGAATCGGATGCGCTTTTGCAGTAATTATTATTTTTTCTTTCATCTTTCATCTTTCATCTTTCATCTTTCTCACGAGCCCATTCTGAATGTCAACGCCGCAAAGTCTTCTACAGTCAATTGTTCCGCACGTTTGGTAAATATTGCTTCTTGCAAAGTATTTACATCAAAAAAGGGTTTCAAAGGGTTTCGAACCATTTTTCTTCTTTGGTTAAATGCCGCTTTTACCAATGTAAAGAAAGCCCTTTCAGATTTCATTTCTACAAATTGATCCTTTCTCTTTAATTTAATCACACCACTATTAACTTTTGGTGGAGGGTTAAAACTACCAGGTGGTACATCAAATAAATATTCAACATCATAAAAGGCTTGTACCAATACGCTCAGAATGCCATATACTTTTGTATGAGGTTTTGAAACAATTCTTTCTGCCACTTCTTTTTGAAACATACCAATCATTACAGGAACCTGGTTTTTCCATTCCAATATTTTAAATACAATTTGTGTGGATATATTATAAGGAAAATTACCAACTACAGTAAATGAGTCTTCAAATGGAATGTCGACTTCTAAAAAATCAGCTTCAATGATGGAATCTTTTAATGAAGGATAGGTGAGTTTTAAATAGTCTACTTTTTCCCTATCCAATTCAACTGCTTTAAATTGGATATTCTGTAAAGGCAAAAGAAATTTAGTTAATGCCCCAGCTCCAGGACCAACTTCCAATAATTGGGTAAATGGCTCTTCTTGTAAAGAAGCCAATATTTTTACACAAACCGATTCGTCTATAAGGAAATGCTGACCCAGCGATTTTTTGAGCGTATATTGCATGACTACAAAAGTAGTATTTTAGCAACCTAAATAGCGGCTCATGAGTAATGAATTACAAAAACCAATAATCGGCTTCAGTTGTGGAGACCTGAATGGCATTGGACTGGAAATTATTATCAAAACCATATCTGACCAACGTTTACTTGATTTCTGTACCCCTGTTGTATTTGCAAGCAATAAAACGCTTAACTTCTATAGAAAAAGCTTACCAGATGCAAATTTCAATTATACCAGCATCAAAGAATTCAATAAAATAAACCCAAAACAGGTGAATATTTTCAATGTTTGGGAAGAAGAAGTGGCTATTACACCCGGCCAATTAAATGATATTGGCGGCAATTATGCTTTGCTGTCTTTACAAGAAGCTGTAAAAGCCTTAAAAGAGGGTAAAATACATGGTTTAGTTACAGCACCTATTCATAAAAAAAACATCCAGTCAGAGCAATTTAATTTTAGTGGGCATACTCCTTACTTAAAATCATTTTTTGGCGTATCAGATGTTGTCATGTTATTGGTTGCAGAAAATATGAGAGTTGGATTGGTTACCGAACATGTAACAATTGAAGATGTAACCAAGCATATTACCAGAGAAAGTATTTTAAGTAAATTAAAAATCATTCATTCTAGTTTACAAAAAGATTTTGGGATTGATAAACCTAAAATTGCGGTGCTTGGATTGAACCCACATGCAGGTGATGAAGGACTGATTGGAAAACAGGAAGAAGAGATCATTAAACCTGCCATCAAAGAAGCAAGGCATCAAATGTTGGCATTTGGACCTTTTAGTGCAGATGCATTTTTTGCAAGAGGCCAACATGAAAAATTTGACGCTGTTTTAGCTATGTACCACGATCAAGGTTTAATTCCATTTAAATCATTGGCTTTTGGCGAAGGTGTTAATTACACAGCTGGTTTACCAGTTGTTAGAACCAGCCCCGATCATGGAACAGCATTTGATATTGCAGGGAAAGGTAAAGCCGACCATAGTTCTTTTTTAGCCGCTACTTTTGAATGTTTAGAGATCATCAACAAAAGATTTGGTTTTGCAGATATGCGCAAAAATCCATTGCGAAAAATGAGTGCGAGATTTTTTGCTAACGCTATTGATGAACGTATTGAAGAAAATGAAGGATAATTTTTATGATTCAAATTGAGAACAACCATATTAGTATTTCAGTTAATCCAATGGGTGCTGAATTACAAAGTATTTATTGCAAAGACAATCAATTAGAGTATTTATGGAATGGTGACCCTACATTTTGGGGGAAGAAAAGTCCGGTTCTTTTTCCTATTGTAGGAGGGTTAAAAAACAATACATACAAACATAAAGGATCGAGCTACCAGTTAAGCAGACATGGATTTGCCAGAGAAATGGAATTTACACTTTCTGCTAAAAGCAAAGACAGCATTAGTTTTATGCTGAATGCAAATAAGCAGACTCTAGAACAATACCCATTCCTATTTCGCTTTGTAATCACTTATTCATTAAATAAAAATGTATTAAGTTGCAATTACCAGGTTACCAATGTAGATATTAAGCCCATGTTCTTTTCAGTAGGCGCTCATCCTGCATTTAAAGTACCATTGGTTGATGGAACTGCCTTCGAAGATTACCATTTATTATTTGATTCTAAAGAAACCGCTAATCAATGGCCTTTATCTCCGGAAGGACTTATACAAACAACTCCGATTCCTTTTTTTGATAATACCGATCGAATTGATTTGGTAAAAGATCTTTTTTATGGAGATGCATTGGTATTCAAACAGTTGAATTCAAAAAATATTTCATTATTGAATGCAAAAAATAAACATGGTTTCAAATTCGAATACGATCAATTTCCTTTTATGGGAATTTGGAGTGCAAAGAATGCCGACTTTGTTTGTATTGAACCTTGGTGCGGAATTGCCGACAGCGTTGATGCTACGGGCGAATTGAATCAAAAGGAAGGAATGAATGTATTAACTCCAGGTGAGTTAATGAGCCGCACCTGGAGTATTGAATTATTCTAATTTTATTTTGCTATTACAATACTAGTTGGAACAGGCCCGGCAATATTGTGTTTTATGAATGCATGATGCAAAGATTCTTGAACTTCAGCAGCTACATCTCCAAAATGATCTGTTGTAGTAAATGGCTTTACTGCAAGGGTAACACTTCCGCCAATTTTTGAAACAAATACAGCTGGTGCAGGTGATTTCAATACTTTTTCATTTTCCAATAGAACATTCATTACTACCTCTTTTGCTTTAGTAATATCTTGATCATTAGCAATGGTAACACTCAGATCAACTCCAATGCTACCATGTTTACTGTGGTTGATGATGGTATTATTACTAACTGCCCCATTGGCCAAAATAATTGTTTTGTTATCTCCAGTAAGAAGAATGGTATTAAAAATTTGAATTTCTAGAACTACCCCTTTTTGTCCACCAGATTCAATGAGATCCCCGGTTTTAAAAGGCTTGAACATTAATATTAATACACCTCCAGCAAAATTGGCAAGAGATCCTTGTAATGCCAATCCAACAGCTAATCCTAATGCGCCAATGATGGCCACAAAAGAAGTAGTTTGAATACCCAGCATTCCAGCTACTGTAATTAGTAACAAGACTTTAAGTCCAACTGAAAACATACTAGAAAAGAAAGTTTGCAATGAAGCATCTACTTTTCTTTGAGTCATCGTTTTGGAAATCACTTTTGCTGACCAATTGATAATGGTTAAACCCACTATAAAAACCAATAAGGCTGATACAATTTGTGGACCATAGGTAATAAGCCAATGCTGTACTTGCTGAGAGAGAGTAGTTACTTTATCCATATTAAAAAATTTGGATTGAAAATAACATGAAATGTTGAAAAAACCAATTTTATTCAAAATTCAGAAAATCATTTAAAAATGGAATCAGCTATCCCTTTATTGATCTCATAGGCAGAATAAGTGATCTCAACTCTTCCCTTTTTACCTTTTAACTTGTCTTTAGTAGCCTGATCGACATCTTCAAACTCAAGGGTGATTCCTTTAGGTAACTTATAATCTTTTGCATTAAAACTAAAAAACACTTTATCTGGTAATCCATATTCAGCAAATTTCCCATAACGCATTTCCATTTCATAAGTACCATTTTCTCTGGTAGAAGTAATCGACTTCATGATCAATAAATTGGCCTCATCTATATAAAGTGTTGAAAGAATGATATCGTTATTATCTCCATTAGGTAAGAGCTTGATTATTCTTGTTTTCACTTTTCCAATGTCTGCAAACCCTGCATCGATCGCTGTAAAACCAGTAGTAACAATCATATTACCAATATTGATACTCACCCCACCTTTTGGTAATACAGAGATTCCACCATTGCGTTGTAATTTAAACTTGTTAGGCTTTTTATAAAAAACTTTAACCCCTCCAACTGGTGCTTTGATAAAGGCAATATCCGTTTTCATTTTCCCTTCTGCTGTGTAATCATTTACCTGATCAAGTTTATTCTTCACTTTCATGACCAAAGTATTCACCTCTTGTGCTATACCATTATAGCCAATGAAAGTAAAAAAGAATATTTGAATAAATGTTTTGAATATTTTCATGAATAATTTTTCTTCAAATGAGTATTTAATTTTTTAACGACCTTAACTTAAGATATCTTTCTTTCTAAACAACAAAATTGCACTTCCCGCAAATCCAATAATATGAACCAATAATACTATTGAAGATTGAATGATTCTTCCGGGATTTTGAATACTGCCAACAATTGCTTCATTGGCATCATTTACTTTGAAATCGAAAAACTCTTTCCAGGTGATCATATGTGTTGTGAACAAATATGGTTTAATGATATTAAAAATGGGAATATTCATGGTACTTAGAATAGTACACACT
Source organism: Sediminibacterium sp. (assembly GCA_040403975.1). Taxonomy (GTDB): domain Bacteria; phylum Bacteroidota; class Bacteroidia; order Chitinophagales; family Chitinophagaceae; genus Sediminibacterium. The sequence continues at coordinate 39,528 of JBBAJS010000006.1, read as the reverse complement.
ATAATCACACTCATGGTAGCAACTATTGGACCTATAGAATTCTCTGCAAAAAAAGATAGAAAGAATCCTAAGGAAGCTACTGTAACCATTGCTAAAGCAGCAAAACAAAACGCACCAGCATATCTCCAGAATACATCAGATTCTTTAACAATAACTACATAACTACTCTTCATGATAAACAGATCATCAGTCCCAAAAACCAACATACTTAAAAATAATCCTAAGATTGCAATCCAGATAAGTAGCATTAAAGTATAAATTACAGAAGCCAAAAATTTAGCAGTAACAATAGCGGTTCGAGATTGTGGCTTGGTAAGCAACAACCGCAAAGTGCCCATATTAGCTTCTCCAGATATCATATCTGCTGCAATCAATGCAATTAGCAATGGAACATGAATCAATAAGAGTTGAAGAATTACATAACAAATAAAATAGCCATTCAAGATTTTTCCATCAACTGCAAAAGAATTTGCAAAATCCGCCATCACAAACTCAGTATACTCTTTCCCATCTACATATAAGCCAATTTGAATTACTGCAATCAACGCAGTAATAGCTGCAAATGCCAGGTATGTTCTAGGTTTGCGAAATATTTTATACAACTCAATTCGTAAATGTACCCACATGTTGTTTGCCTGCTGTTATTTGTAAGAAATAATCTTCTAAACTATGTCTTGGCTGAAGTAATAAAACACCTATATGCTGATCTACCAAAAACTGATTTAATATTGGAATAGCTTCCTGGTCTAACTGAATTAAAATATGACCATCGCGCATGGGCTTTAAATTGTTTTTCCAGCTGCTGTTAGCTAATTTTTCTACTGCCATTTGATTATCAGTTGTATTCAATTGAACAATAGTTTGACTTGTGTCGAATAATTCAGCTGCAGTTCCTTCCACTAATTTATGTCCTTTATCTATAATTAAAATTCTTGTAGCGATTTGCTCTATTTCATTAAGTAAATGTGAAGAAACAATCACCGTTTTTTTACGATCTCTGCTTAATTGTAAAATAAGGTTTCGAATGTCAGCGATTCCTTGCGGATCCAAACCATTGGTAGGCTCATCCAGCATAATCAACGAAGGGTTATGCACCAATGCAATAGCAATACCCAGTCTTTGCTTCATTCCTTGAGAAAATGTTTTAACCGTATCTTTTGCACGATCGGCCAATCCAACCATTTCCAACTGATCCATGATGATTTGACGGGTAGGTTTAATACCACTCAAACGAGCAAATAATTGCAGGTTTTCGTATGCAGATAAATACTTATATACATCGGGTTTTTCTATAACTGCTCCAATCTGCTGTAATATATCTCTACGGTGTTTGTATAGATCGTACCCGAATATCTCAATTTGGCCTTGTGTAGGAGTGATCAAAGTTAGCATCATACGTATAGTAGTGCTTTTGCCTGCTCCATTTTGTCCTAAAAATCCGTACACATCGCCTTTTTCAACCGAAAATGACAAATCATTTACAGCAGTGAACTGATTAAACTGCTTGGTGAGGTGATTAACTTGTACGATGGAACTCATTGTTACAATAATAACAATTTGCAAGTCAAGATGTTTAAATTAAGTTGATTTAAACAAAAATTTATAGGATAAAGCAGCCAACCAATAACTTATAACCAATAACTATCAACTATACTTTCAGGTATTCTTGCAAGGCTTTCACATAGGCTTCAAAAGCCAAAATCCCTTCAGGAGTAATTTTACAGGTAGTTTGAGGATAATTGTCTTTGAATTGTTTCACCACATCAATATAGCCTGCATCTTTCAATTTTTGGAATTGCACACTCAGATTACCAGCTGTCGCATTGGTTTTTTCTCTGATGAATGTAAAGTCTGCCTCCTTAACTCCAATGAGTAAACTCATCACAGCAAGACGCAATTGTGAATGTAATATGGGATCTAATTCTTTAAACATTTCCCTTTTTTTGAGCTATGTATTTTCTTCTTAAAATAAAACCAGGTATAAACCAGCAAAGCAAAGCGGCTATTCCCCCTAATAAAAAATCATACTGACTCTCAACAAAACAGGAAACCATAAATAATACATAGGTAATGATTGCACCAATAATCATTGGTTTAAACTTTTTTACTAAACCAGTGACCATTGTAGGAAAAGCATACACCAAAATATATAGTGAATAAACACTTAATGTAAAAGGTTTTATTTGTTCGTCGGGTTTATTGCCGGAAATATAATGCTTCATCATCATCCAACCTTCTTCCTGAATAATTTTGTTGGTAGTATCACCAACAGTTGACTGGTAAAAAGATAAACCAAAAATGGTCAATCCAAAAACCAACCATATTGTATCAATAGCATCATCATCATACCGTTTAGCATGCAAAGATTTGTTCTCTTTAATAGACAAATATACTTGTGGAATAATGGCCCCCAATACGATCAACCAAATATCAAAGCCGATATCAAAACCATAACGGTACCTTAAAAAAGATACAAAGGAAGCAATAAAAACTACCGTTCCCCATAACAAAGAGCCAATACCAGTATCGTGATAGCTATTTTTAACTTTCTGAATCATTGATGAAATCAACTCCAGACTTTCTTTTTCAGATAATTTTTTTTCTTCCGACATATTATGCTGATTTAAATCTTGCTCTTAATAAATATCCTGGAATAATCCAACCAAATAAAACAGCTGGAATAAATAATAAAATAACTTCAATAGATGTTATAAAAGTAGCAGCTATTGAAAGTAACCAACAGCAGAAACCGCCAATCATCAATGGCTTGAAACGCATGATAGCTCCTGACAGGAAAGTGGGTATGCCATAAAATAAAAAAATAAATGGATAAAAAAGCATCCAAATATTTAACTTACTCATAATTACAGTGAGTAAACCCATACAAATTCCAAAAGTCATCCATACATATCCAATAATTTCATCGGTATAGGTCTTTACTTTTGCTTTTTTTTGTTTCTTGGAAAGATAAATGATTTGATAAATCAACACTAAGATTGTAACCGACCAAACTAAAGAACCATTTGTATACTGTGTAAACTTTAAAAATAGGTATTGTATGATAGAACAAAAGAAAACTACCCATCCCCAAAGCAAATACAAAGTTCCATTCTCAGAAAACCGATTCTGCGCTTTATGAATCATGCTTTCGATCAACTTCAGGCTATCATTGGCTGATAGCGATTCGTTATTTTCCATAACAAAAATTTAAAAGATAAATATAGCCCCATTCAATTTGTCGGGGCTATACTAGATGCACAAATTACTGACAAGCAGCCAAAGAAGTTGTTGCTTGATCTTTGCCCCAATTTGGATGAAATGGAGATGCCGGTTTGAAAGTTTCAAACATACTCAATGATTTTTCTAAAATCTTTTTTGCCACTGCTTTGCCACCACCAAATGCTTCTGGAACATTCATTAAATATTGGCCTTCCAGCATATATGGACGTGGATTGGTTGCATCTGCAGCTTTTGCTTTAGCAATTGCTTCCGCTGCTATAGCACCATATGTCTGCCATCTACTCATTGCATCAACTGTCAATTGCATTACAGCAGTCATTTGCTTTAAGCAATAAATCTCTGAATTATTTGGACTCAATAATTCAGCTTTTAAAATGAGTGCATTTACTTTTTCTGCTACTTTATCTTTGTCTGATTTAGGATTCATCCAAGCTGCTAAAATTTGTGTTTGAGCTGCATAATAATATGGTAACCATTTGTCTTTTTCAGCATCTGCTACTCTTTCAAAAAAAGCAGAAGTTGCGAGCATATCTTCAGATGATTTTGCATCTTTAAATTGCATCATTCCTTTTTCCATAGCACCTTCAAATTTTTGTGCGTTGATTGTTCCAAATAAAAACATAGATACTACAAATAATAATTTTTTCATGATTGATTTTTTTGATGATTTTTTTATAACGGTTTGTTTATTGCTGATTCTGGAAATTTAATTTTGTTTATCTTTTAATTTTTTATACTCTGCATCTACTGAATTAAAATTATTTCCTTGATAGGCCCTTGCATAGTGAAAAGCGATACCGATACCCCAGCCCAAAATGGGCCAAATAGGCCAGAAGTAAGTATAATGATTGCTAGAAAAATACCAAATGCCAACTAAAAAACTATTGACAATAATATAACTGGCAAGTGCCCATTTAAATGATACCCTGGCTTTTGCTGTTTGCCAAAGTTCTTCATCTCGTTGTTGATCGTTGTTCATTTTGTGTAGTTTAAATTGATTATTATAAGTTTCCATTAATATTTTGCTGCGTTCTATCAACACCCCAGCTTAAAAACACTCCTAAGAAAAAGCTCCGTGGTGCCGGAGGTATAACAGCTTCTCTAATCAATTGACCTTGTGGGTCTCTTAATCTGTTGCTGTAATTGTATCCAAATATTTGTACTTCATTAAATACATTATTAATACCTAGTACTACAACTGTATTGGCTTTTCCCAATTTAGGCAACCAGTTTAAGCTGAAATTGTTGGTGCTATAAAATATAGTTCTGTCAGACAAGTAATCCGTTTTACCACTATTTGGATTGAAGTATGGTCTTCCCGTGCTCCAGTTCCAACTCCAGTTCACACCAAACATTTGTTTTACCCAGAATTTTTTTAGCACGACACTACCACCATGAGTAGCAGCAAATGTGGGCATTGCTGATATAGGGTAATTGTTGTAATTTCTCTTTGTATCGAGATAAGAATAACTGATCCAGTAATCAAAGTTTTTGAATGTTTTTTTATCTCTCCAAAACAATTCAACACCTTGTGCATACCCTTCTCCGTTGGTGCTTACAGCGTTTACAACAGCTGCATCGGTTTTTAATAGATTCACATAATCTTTATAGAATGCCTGAACCCTAAATGTATAGTTGGTAGATAAATGTTGATAGGTGAGTATATAATGATCTGCTCTTAAAAAATCGAAATTGCTATTATTGGCCAAGTATCTTCTTTCAGGAGTTTGATAGAACATTCCATAGTCGATAGTGAATTGACTGTTCTTATCAATCTTATAGGAAAGTGCTGCTCTCGGAGCTATATTCCATCGATTCAATAAACCACTGTGTTCTATTCTAATACCTGGTCTAAACGCTACATTGTTCGACAAATACAAATCAGATTCAGCAAATATGGCTGTATAAAAATCGGTTACTTTAGTTGGGAATGTTCCGGCCAAATTGGTGTACCTACTACTGTCTGCATTATTCCATACTTCAGCACCAAATCGCAAAGTATTGATGGAGCCGAATCTTTTATCTAACACTGCACGCGCTTGAACCATCCATTGGCGTGACTCCAAATTGAAATTGGTATAATCAATTACAGGAATATTCACAACAGGAATTTTTTGGTTCTGTTGATTTTGGACTTCGTTGTTGATATTGTCTTTGTTATAGCTCACACTTGCTACCGTATTGAGTTTCCATCCTTTTCCTAAGAATTGACGAAAGCTAATATTGGTAAAGAAATTTCTGTTCTTTAAAATGAAAGCATTTTTTAAACCGATACTATCTAGAGAAGGGTTACGAACACCTAGATCACCTGAATTGTAATAGGCGTACACTTTAAACATGCCGTTTTTCTTGGTTTTGAAACGATAGTTAGCATCAACCGTATGAAAAGAAGGTGCATTAAAAAAATCGGGTGCTTGTGGTACTAAATTTTGATAGAGTGTTAAATTCACCCAGTTATAACTCATGCCGAAACTCGATTTTTTATTTTTAGCTACATTCTGAAAACCGGCATTTAAAAAAATGGGAGAAATACCTACTTGAATTTCACTTCTTTCAGGTATATCTACACTTTCTAAACTCAACACACTACTTAAAGCCTGTCCGTATACAGCAGAATATCCACCAGAACTAAAAACAGTTCCACTAAATAAGAAGGGCGAAAATCTACCACGCTGAGAAATACCAGGTACTGAACTATAAAAGAAATTATTTACTACAGAACCATCAATGATAATTTTTGCTTCTTCTGCACTACCTCCTCTGATAAACAAACCTTCTTGCTCACCTACTTTTTGAGCTCCAGGCAAGGTTTGAATGGTTGCAGAAATATCAGCATTAGCGCCTGCAGTTGTTACAATGTCCAAGGGTTTCAAAACCGTTCCTTTTTTCTTATCACTTGCTTCAAAAGAACCAGCAGTAATTACAACAGCAGTTAATTCGTTGATTTCTTCTTTTAATTGAAAATCTACCGATACAGTATCTTTTCCGATTGTAACAGGAACTTCAACAATTTTATACCCAATATTATTGGCTACTAAAACCATTGGACCCTTTTCAAATGTTTTGAATGCAAAATTTCCGGTAGAATCGGAAGTAGTGCCATCATATGATCCTTTTAAACTGATATTGGCACCAGCTAAAATTCTGCCCCGATTGTCTTTAACTGAGCCCCTCACTCTTGTTTGTGCTTGAAGGCACATTGCGAGTAATAAAGTGGCGATTATGATGATTGCGTGTTTCATTGTTTTTATTTGACATAGCAAACATAGACTAGTTTATTTTATAAACTAAATTATTTTATAAATATCTTTTGAATTTAATCGGAATTTAAGCAAAAAAATATCTAAGTAATTGAAATTGAATTAGTTAAATTTTATCTATTCTTTAAACTGAACAACAAAAATTTACTTGAAATGATAAATAGTTCCTAATTCATCCTTAAAAGGGCAAACTAATCACAAAACTAGTCCCCTCACCTTCTTTGCTTTCTACTGATAATTGACCATCATGGCCTTTGGTAATAATATCATAACTCATACTCAAACCAAGGCCGGTTCCTTCACCAGTTGGTTTGGTAGTAAAGAAAGGTTGAAATATTTTTTGGATAACAGCGGCGGGAATTCCGCCACCATTATCAGTTACAGTAATGGTAACTTGTTTAGCATTGGCAACAGTTTTAACCAATACTCGCGGTTTGAACTCGGATTCTTTTTGAGAACGAACTGCTACTGCATAAAATGCATTGTTGATTAAGTTCAATATTACCCTTCCCAATTCTTGTGGCATTATTTTCATGTGTTGAATGGAAGCATCAAACTCAGTTTGATAATCACATTGAAAATTTTTCTCTTTGGCTCGCCATCCATGATAAGCCAAACGCAAGTACTCATCACAAAGCGAATTGATATCTGTCATTTCTTTAACACCAGAAGATGATCTACTATGCTGCAACATTCCTTTTACAATCGATTCGGCTCGTTTACCATGATGCAGTATTTTTTCGGAATTAGCAGTTACATCTTTTGCAATATCGTTGGCTTCATCAAAATTCTTTTGACTAATTGCCGTAGACATTTCGTCCAACAATTCTTGATTGAGTTCTGCAAAATTATTGACGAAGTTCAACGGATTCTGTATTTCATGAGCAATACCAGCAGTAAGCTCTCCCAGGCTGGCCATTTTTTCTGCCTGCACCAATTGATTCTGCGCTTTGCGCAAAGAATCCAATGTTTTCCTATTGAGTTTATATTGACGATACACATAAAACATAGCGCCACTAATTAGCAAAATACCAAGCAGACTCAACCACAAGAATAAATTGCTTTTTCTGATTACAGCTGCTTGCACTAATTTCTCTTGCTTCAAAGTATTTAAACTATCAAACTGCTCTCTTTCTTTTTTTTCTGATTCGTAGTAAGCAACTTTTAAAGGAGATAATGCGGAATCATTTTTTCGGATCAGATCATTTAACTGAATAATATAACTATTTGCTTTTGCATAATTTCCTGCACGCACATAAAACTCATTCAGCATTTTCAGGTATTTTATTTCAAGAAAAGTGGCTTTTGCTGCAATTGCCGAATTATATGCATTCAATAATTCCTTTTCGGCCATAGACATATTACCCATAGAAAGATAATATAAATAATATCCGTATTCAATTTCAATATCTCCTTGTGAATGGATGATACCCAAATTAAGTTTCTTTCTAACTGAATCTGCTCTATCTAAGTAAGGTTTTGCTGCAACTAGTTGATGCAACTGAATTAATGCAAGAGACTTTCTTAAATTAGTGTAAGCCAAGTTGCCTGAATTATTAGTTATATATTTGAAAGCACTATCTGCAAATTGCACACTCGCCCCATAGTTTGCTTTTTTATATTCAACTAAAATATTGGTTTGAAATACATTGATTATTCTTTGTGTATCGGCATCTGCCCTTGCTAATGGCATAACTAGATTATTGTAATACAATGCTTTAGCATAATTACCCCATTCTCCGTATACTTGACCTGCAACTACTAACCCATTTCGGTAACCCATATTATTGCTGGTTTTAAAATAATCTGCAGCTTTTAAGTAACATGAAATGGCACTATTAAAATCGTATTTATAACGATAATAACCTGCCTGACCGTGGTAACAAGATGCTATATTTTCGTTGATGTTTTTTTGGAGGTAAAAAGGGAGTTTACTTCGATAAAAATTAACTCTATCTTCTTGTAAACTCAACGCATTCCAAGCAAGCCTAGGAAAAGCTAGAAGATGAGGCATCCGCTTATCTACCAAATCAAATTCATTGATAGCTGCCAAAGATTTTTCTATTGAAGCTTTAAAGTTTTTCTTAAAGTACAATTCCTCTGCTTGATACCAATTACTGTATGCATTTATGCCTTTTAACTTTTGTTGAATGCCTAATTGAACAAAAGGTTTCAAATAAGCTTCTTTAATGTAATTAGGTAACTCATCATACCCGCCAAATCGAAGATAATAATCCACAATAATTTGTAAGGCTTCTAGCTTTTGAATATCCTTGCTCGCATTTGCATAATTGGTTGTTGCTGTATTTAATTGTTGCTTATCCGTTTCCCCCGTTTCACTTTGCGCCAACAAACCATTCAAAGCAAAACAGATCATTAAAAATAAACACACCCACTTTTTCATAAAAAAATATTCAATACATATTACGAAAAATATTCCATAATCAAAAACAAAACCCCCGTCTACAAAAGCAGACAGGGGTTGATGATATATAATGAAACTGATTACTTGTATTGAGGAACCAAACCTGCAACTAATTCAGTCATTTTCTTCAAACCATCTTCAGGTAAATTACCTTTCTTAAATTCAGCCAAAACATCTGGTAATTTATTTTCCATTTCCATTAAGAAATGAATTTCAAATTCCTTTACTTTCTTTACAGCTACATCACGTAACAAGCCCAATGTACCTAAGTAAATAATAGCAACTTGTTTTTCAACCGACATTGGAGAATATTGCAATTGCTTCAAAATTTCAACGTTTCTTGCTCCCTTGTCAATTACCGATTTGGTTGCAGCATCTAAATCTCCACCAAACTTAGAGAACGCTTCTAACTCACGGTATAAAGCCTGATCTAATTTAAGTGTACCTGCAACTTTCTTCATCGATTTGATCTGTGCATTACCACCCACACGGCTTACAGAAATACCTACGTTGATCGCCGGACGAATACCTGCATTAAACAAGTTACCTTCTAAGAAGATCTGTCCGTCGGTAATAGAAATTACATTCGTAGGAATATAGGCAGATACGTCACCTGCTTGGGTTTCAATAATTGGCAATGCAGTTAATGATCCACCACCTTTTACTAAATGTCTGATAGACTCAGGTAAATCATTCATGTTTTTAGCAACATCATCATTGGCAATTACTTTAGCAGCTCTTTCCAATAAACGACTATGCAAATAGAATACATCACCAGGATATGCTTCACGTCCTGGAGGTCTTCTCAACAATAAAGAAACTTCACGATAAGCTACCGCTTGCTTTGATAGATCATCATAGATGATCAATGCTGGTCTACCAGTATCTCTAAAGAATTCACCAATCGCTGCACCAGCAAATGGAGCATAGAATTGTAATGGAGCAGGATCAGATGCAGAAGCACAAACAATTGTAGTAAATGCCATCGCACCATTGTCTTCTAAAGTTTTCATTACTCCAGCAACAGTAGATGCTTTTTGTCCGATCGCAACATATATACAGTATACAGGTTTTCCTGCATCGTAAAATTCTTTTTGGTTGATGATGGTATCTACACAGATAGCAGTTTTACCTGTCTGGCGATCTCCAATAACCAACTCACGTTGACCACGTCCTACAGGAATCATTGCATCGATGGCTTTGATACCAGTTTGCAATGGTTCTTTTACTGGTTCACGATAAATTACACCTGGTGCTTTACGCTCCAAAGGCATTTCATATAATTCACCTGTAATAGGACCTTTACCATCTATTGGCTCACCCAAAGTATTAATAACACGCCCAACAACTCCTTCTCCAACTTTGATAGAAGCGATCTGTCCGGTTCTTTTTACTGTTGCACCTTCTTTAATAGAAGCACTCTCTCCCATCAATACCACACCCACATTGTCTTCTTCTAAGTTCAAAGCAATTGCCTTAACACCGTTTTCGAAAACTACTAGCTCTCCACTTCTTACTCCATTCAATCCATATACACGAGCAATACCATCACCCACTTGCAATACGGTACCTACTTCTTCTAGTTCTGCAGAAGCGTTAAAATTACTAAGCTGTTGTCTTAGTATCGCTGAAATCTCATCCGGTTTAATGTCTACCATTTTGTATTTTTTAAAAAGTTTTTATTATGATTATCTCAAGCTGTGTACATAGTAATTCTTAGTGAATTGCTTTTTGATTTCATGTAAATCATTGGCAACACTAGCATCTACCATTTTATTATTGAATGATAATTTAAAACCTCCAATTATAGAAGCATCAACTATCGTTTCTAATTCTACTGTTTGGAAATGATTGGCTTTTTGTACATTTTGTTGAATTGATTTTTTCGTCTCTTCAGAAACTTCCATTGCTGTTGTTAATTTCACAATATGTATCCCTTTAATTGCATTGTATTGATTGATAAACGCATTTGCAATTGCAGGCAAATCACTCTCTCTGCCTTTTTTAACCAACAGTGAATTAAAAGCACCAGTAAGCTCGCTCACTTTACCTTTTGTAACAGCACTTAAAATATTTTCTTTTTGATCTGCTTTAATAATTGGGCTGCGCAATACATTTACAAACTCAGCACTTGCTTTACACAAGCTTTGGATAAAGATCATGTCTTCGCGTACTTTATCCAACTGACCTCTCTCTGTAGACAAATCAATCAAACTCTTTGCATATCTATCTGCTAATCTAAGATTCGCCATTGTTTAATTTAATTTAGCAACTTCAGCTAATTGTGAAATGAATTTCTCTTGTTCTGCTTTATTAGATAATTCTCTTTGCAATACTTTCTCTGCAACTTCAATTACTAAAGTGCCCACTTGGTTTTTCACTTCAGTTAGTGCTGCATTCTTTTGTTGTGTAATAGCTGCTTGAGCATCGGCAACAATACGATCGTATTCGGCTTTTGCTTTATCTTTTGCTTCAGACACCATTTTATCAGATGTTTCTTTGGCTTCTTTGATCATCACCGCTCTTTCTTCACGAGCTTTAGCCATCATCGCTTCATTCTCGTTTTTCATTGCGGCCATTTCTGCTTTTACTTTATCAGCAGAAGCAATTGCATCGGCAATACCTGTTTCTCTCTCTTTTAAAGAAGAAAGGATTGGTTTCCAAGCAAACGCTTTTAAAATAAAAAACACAATGCCAAAGGCAATCAATGTCCAGAACAACAAACCTAACCCGGGTAATAACAATTCCATAAAATATATTTAATTCGAAAAATGTTAAAAGGAATTACTGCACCGCTTGCCCTGTGCTCACCGTGCAGTAATAATTTTGTGCTACTAGGCTTTTAATACAGCCAAGATTCCAGCGATCACCGCGAAAAGGGCAACACCCTCAACGAAAGCCGCTGTAAGAATCATGTTCGCACGGATGTCGTTAGAAGCTTCTGGTTGACGAGCAATGCTTTCTACAGCACCTTTACCAATCTGACCGATACCGATTCCTGCACCAATTGCAGCTAAACCTGCACCAATAGCTCCGCCTAAATGGCTCATGCTAACATCCAACAAAGTGTTAATTACTGACATACTGTTTGTTTTAATGAATGAAAAAATTAATGATGCGCTTCTTCATGGTGAGCACCTTCCATTGACTGACCGATGAAAACAGCGGTCAAGTTAGTGAAGATGAAAGCCTGAATAAACGCAACCAATATCTCTATAAAATAAATAAATACGGTAAATGCTAATGACACTGGCGCGAAACCGATGCCTGCCACTTTGCTCATTGCTCCAAAAATGAAGATCAACATGATGAAACAAGTAATAATGATATGTCCTGCCACCATATTGGCAAATAAACGGACAATCAATGCAAAAGGCTTGGTGAAAATGCCAATAAACTCTACAGGTACTAAAATAAACTTTACTGCAAAAGGTACTGGTGGGTTAAAAATATGCGCCCAAAAATGTCTGTTGGTGCTAAATACAATTACAAAAAAACTAATCACTCCCAATACAACGGTAAAAGCAATATTTCCAGTTACGTTGGCTGTTCCAGGAATTAAACCTAAAATATTATTGATTAGAATAAAGAAAAATACCGTCAATAAATAAGGCATGTACTTTTCATAAGCATGGCCAAGATTAGGCTTACCAACTTCATCTCTTACAAAAGTAATAACCGGCTCAATGGCGTTTTGAAATCCAGAAGGAGCTGTTTTAGCACCATTCTTTTTGTACTTATTTGCTACACCAATCATCAACCAAACCAAAAAAGCTAAAGCCAAAAACATTTGTACCACATTTCTGGTTAAACTGAAATCGTATACTTGAATGCTTGCATCGGGTTCTCCAGCTTCGTTCACCGCAACAATTTTTCCTTCTTCTGATTTATAGCCATTGTACACTTCATGTCCATGGTGAAATTTTCCAAAAGAAAATACAGAGAGCCCTTTTTGAGGGGAATATAAAATAACTGGTAAAGGAATGCTTACATGTGTTTCCCCAACAGAGAAAAAATGGAACTCATGGGCATCCATAATATGCTCCATAATGAGTTTAGCAGGGTCAAAAGCAGCTTCTTCGTGACTAGCTTTTGCCTCACCTGCTTTTTGAGGTGTTTCATTAGCAAATACACTTGAGGAAAAAAGCAAAGTAAAAATGCTGAAAACTACTACCAGTAACGATTTTATGCTTTTTTTGGCCATACCTATATCGAAATTTGCGGCAAAGATAAGGGTAAGGGGAGTAAAATTGAAGTTGGAAAGAAGGAATTTCTAAAAAAAGATAGAAGCTTAAATCTGTTTATTTTCAGTAATTCTTTTGATCGCTTCTAGCTCTATTACATCGATCTGGTCTTTTGGTCGATTTACTGCTTTTTTATTGGCAATCAAGTGATTAATATGGATAAATGGCACTTTATGAGGACCAATATCAAATATAGTAGCCTGTTGATAGCAAGTTTCAAATGTTTCTTCTTCTAATCCAATCATACTTGTCATGATATCTAATTCGATCCCAGCAGCATAAAAACTGGTCCACCCAGGAATAAAAATCATAGTTTCTAAACTTTCGTAGTCTCCATACCCCAAATCTGCAAAAGCCCGACGCAATTTTTGGCGATTCTCCAAATTATCTTGTAACCATAAATCAAGGTCATCAGTTTGTCTGTTAAAACCATGGAATCTAGTGGCAAGCCCACCAACCATCAGGTATTTAACCCCACAGCCATTAAGTCTTCCCCAAAAATCAAGAAGTGCTTGGTCTAAAGTATCCATGCCTTAATTAAATTTTTTGCTTTGATATGGTAATAGCTTTATCTAACATTTTATTCCTTCGTAACATGCGAGTAAAAAGTTGCAGCTTCTCCAATCCCGACCTATTTATATCTACCAATAATTTATCCTGAGGTGATTGATGTATAAATCCGTTCACTCGTTTATTTACATTTAAATCAGAATCAACCTGCCTAAAAAGCTCTTTCGAATATGTTTGATCTTGTTTCATACTTACAACGAAACAGTCCTTTTTTTCTCAAACTGCATCTCATGCAATTTAGCATAAAATCCACCTAGGCGAAGCAATTCCTCATGATTCCCCATTTCTTTGATTTCTCCCTTATCTAAAACAATGATTTTGTCTGCTTTACGTATGGTAGAAAGTCTGTGAGCGATAACTATGGAAGTTCTACCAGTAATGAGGGTATCTATTGCTTTCTCCATCAAGATTTCACTTCCTGTATCAATTGATGAAGTGGCTTCATCTAGAATAAGTATGGCAGGGTTGTACAATAGAGCCCTAATAAAAGACAACAGTTGTCGCTGACCCAAACTGAGTGTACTGCCTCTCTCCATAACGTTATAATCATACCCGCCAGGCAATTGCTCAATAAACTCATTAACCCCTATCATTTTTGCAGCTGCTACCACTTGTTCTCGCTTAATTGCAGGATTTCTCAGTGTGATATTGTCCATTACTGACCCCGAAAAGAGAAAAACATCCTGTAAAACCACTCCAATTCCCTTCCTTAAAGCATCTACATCATAATTATCGATAGAAACCCCGTCGATTTTAATGGTTCCTGATTGAATGGAATACATTCTGTTCAATAAGCTGATAATGGATGTTTTGCCACTCCCAGTATGCCCAACTAAGGCAACTGTTTCTCCTGCTTTTACTTTGAAATTGATATTCTTCAAAACATAATTATCTCCCACATATGCAAAAGAAACATGATTGAATTCAATATCACCTTTGATGGAAGCAGGGCAATACGCATTTTGTTTTGCAGGAGGAAGTTCATCTTCATTATCCAATACTTTAAAAACTCTCTCCGCAGCAATCATTCCCATTTGCAAAACATTGAATTTGTCTGCAATAACCCTCAAAGGCCGGAAAATTTGATTGAGGTATAAAATAAATGCCACTAATAATCCTGCATCCAATGATCTGTCGGCAATCCACCAAACCAAAATACCTGTACTAACAGCTAACACTACTTCTACAATAGGGAAGAAAACCGAATAAGCAAAAATAGCTTTGATATTGGCATCTCTATGTTTTTCATTGATCTTTTTAAATGCAGCATATTCTTTATCCTCTGCCGCAAAAGCCTGTAGAACCTGCATTCCAGTAATATGCTCCTGCACAAAAGCATTGAGTGCAGCCACTGCATTTCTAACTTGAATAAAGCTTTTGTTAACGCTTTCTTTAAAATAATAAGTAGCAATGATCATTATTGGAAAAGGGATTAAACTGATAATAGTCAATCGCCAATCTATCCAAAACATGGTTCCTAAAGTGATAATAATTGTCAATAGATCTGCTACTATTGGAATCAATCCATCAGAAAAAATATCATTGATGCTTTCGATATCATTAATTGTGCGTGTTGTTAATGTTCCAATAGGTGTTTGGTCGAATTGTCGGAGATTTAGACCTAGCACTTTTTTATAAACCGTTACACGCAAATCCTTTACTACATGTTGCCCCATCCAAGCAGTGATAAAAGAAAACAAAAATCGAATGGTAGTTTCGATAAATAAAAAAGCAATTTGAAAAATGGTAACTGCTATAATGAAACGAGTAATATTCGAAAGATCTATTCCAAATAAAACAGTAGAAACCCATTTTGGCAAAATGACATTTTTTCCAATAGCTGTATTAACCGTTAGTTGAATCAGGTATGGGCGAATGGGTGATGCAATGGCCATTAATATAGCCAATAATAAGCTGAGGTAGAATTTATTTTTATACGGCTTTACAAAAAAGAATATTCTTTGTAATAAACTGAAATTGAAAACTTTCTTTTTTGCAGATACACTCATCGTGCGCCAAAGGTATAGATGATTTGAAATATATTCTTATCAAACCGATAATTATATCTACTGGTTCTAGAATTTATCTAACGGCCTAAAAACTAATTCTGCATAAAAAAATACCAGTATCAGATTGGCGTAACATCTTTAACATTATTTATTTTTGATTTATCATCATCAATTATCTGTTCTTTCACTGTTGCAAAGTCAATTGCGTTTAAGTCAATTTTTCTAATTTGTCTATTCCACATCGTATGGTAATAATACACTTTGTTTTTTAAGTCAGATGAAGAGGTAACTTGCGTTGCGCTAACTATATCAGTTGGTAGATGTTCTTTTGGCACTTGAGCACCTAAAGGGATGTTAAAATTATCCAATATCCTAAAGGATTCAAAAACAGCATCCATAGATGTTTCTAGTGGACGGCAAGAAGCGCTAAAGGCCGCTGCTCTTACAAATCTAGAGGGTGGAGTAAAATCTCCAGGCAATCCTATCAATCCAGAACCTCCGCCGATTGGTTTTAAATTAAATCCTTCTAAACTCATTGGGTTATTCGGACTGGTTGATAGATTAAGATAATTTCTTTGATTGATTAAGTGCCAGTCGTATGTTGGTGAATTTGTTATTACACCAATGTAAGGGTCATATACTTTTACTTCCCCTTTGTTTACTATCTCAATTATCTTGCTGTTACCACTTGGGTCAACAATTTTGAAATGAAAAGGAAGAGCTGCTCCGCCAAATTCTTTATTGTCAACATTTACAACAATAACAGATTTTAGGTTGTCAATAATCTCGTCTACTGTTTTAAACGATGACAACATCCATTGCATTAAATCTCCAACACTCATTGAATTCCCCGCTTTTTTACTATCGTAAATAGCGTATTCAGCAAAGTCAGGCAGATAATACACTCCCACATACAGTCCTTCTTCATTTAAACCATCAGGCCCGTAGGGTTACCATAAGCTGTAAGGGTTACAAAGCCATATTTTCCATTCCATTTTTTTCCGTTATAACCCTGAGGAGTTTGCCCTGTGAAATTTTTGTTGCGGGGTACAACTAAAATCTTATTGTGTTGTGCATCGTTAAGTGCCCATTCTACAGTTCGAGCAGCAACAAACCCACCATCTCTAGATTTTAAAGTAATTCCTGTGCAAGGAAATGCACTAGTACTAATCATTAGTAATGACAAATGAATGGCAACTATTTTTTTAAACTTTACTTTCATTGTGTTTACTTTTTTATATATGATATCTGTCAAAATTACTGCTAACTCTGAAATACTTGCCAATTTCCTTATGATTAGACCATTTTTGAGTTATTAAAGCATACACAGAAGCAATAAAACCCAAAGCGAAAATAGTTATGTTGATGTATAGCTTATTTTTTATTATTATAATCTTGAGATTCCGAAACGAGGCAATCAGTTAATCCCCAAACCGCATAAACAAAACCTATTGCACCTAAATATTTAGAAGCTAAATTAAAAAACTATTTCTAGCAAATTCAACAAGTTTATTCAGGAAGCAATGCAGCCAACTTATCGGCCAATGCTTTGTGCTGTACTTCTGAATTTCCTGGAAATTTCA
Source organism: Sediminibacterium sp. (assembly GCA_040403975.1). GTDB lineage: Bacteria > Bacteroidota > Bacteroidia > Chitinophagales > Chitinophagaceae > Sediminibacterium. Next base: position 22,197 of record JBBAJS010000006.1, on the reverse strand, counting down.
TGATAAATTTTCCATTTTGATCTATCAAAAATTTTGTTGGATAGGCATTAATATCAAATTCTTTAACTAAATCCCGAATTTCAGGGTTATAAAGAATGTGCAACCAGTTGATGCCATCTTCCTTAACTGCTTTTTTCCATTTTGACGTTTGAATGGCAATACTTTGACCACTAGACCATTCATTAGAAATTCCAATGATTTCAAATCCTTTTGATTTATACTTAGCGTAAAGTTCTTTTAATGCAGGGTGACTTAATCTGCAAGGAACACACCAGCTGCCCCAGAAATCGATTAAAATAACTTTACCTTTTAATGCGGCAACATCAACTATATTTCCATCAATGCCAACCTGAGAAAATAATATTGCCGGCTTACCAATAGCAGTTTTCTTATTGTTTTCAATTTTTGTATTTAGAATTTTAGCTGTTGGAGTACTTTTTAACTCATCATTGATCTTATAGTACTTTTCACTCATCTCTTCTGCACTAAGAATTAAAGACATTCCATTCAGTAATAAAATACTTGAATTGGAATTAGGATGTTCATCTACGAATTTTATTTTTAACGCTTGAGTTTTTTTGCGCAAAACAGTAGATTGTTGCCTAAGCAAATAGTTTCCTGAGGTATCCCCCGCATTTAATTTTCGATTTGTTTCTATTTGTAAATTCCACGATTCAACGTCATTAGGCAAATATGATGTACGCAGTTCTTCAAATAGTATAATTTCTTTGTTAGAACTTTTAATAACAGCTCTATAAAGTTCTTTTGCATCGGCTTGAATCTCGATATCAGCATTCACCAATAGAAACTGAAGAACAGGCGCCTGCATAACAGCTTTCCCTGCTCTGAGATTTAAGGAAGTATCCAATACTTCTATTCTTGCCAACTGAGGTTCGTCTACACTTCCCTTCCAAATGACCAAATCGGCTGATTGTTTAACCAATGTATCAGCTTTAGATTTTCCATTAACTTGGTAAATCACTTTTACTTTATGGTCTTCAAGACCTTTAAGTTTCAGCATTACAGAAAAATTATTTTGCGCAAAAGCAAAAACTGGTAAAAAACAAACGAATAAAATTATAGACTTTCCCATTTTACTTATTTACTGATAGATTTAATAATAGGTGCTCCTAGATATTTTGCTATAGTTTCTCTGGTAGCTGCACTAGAAGGTCTTAGCCCTGCACTTGAAATAATATTTCCTTGAGGATCGATCAATACATTTCGAGGGATCAAACTCACATTCAGAAATTTCATGAAATCGGAATCGAATGATTTATCGGCAATTAATTGAATGCCATCCAATTGTTTTTCGGTTACAAATGAACGCCATTTTTGGTAATCAGCTTTACTATCAACAGATATACATAAAAATTCGATATTGGGATTGCCTTTGTAATCATTCATTAATTTTTTTAAATCAGGAAACTCTTTTATACAAGGCCCACACCAGGTTGCCCATATATCGATGTATACATATTTACCCTTTAGAGAGCTAAGACTGGTTAATCCACCTTTATGATTTTCATAATTAAATCCTGCAAGCACACTCCCTTTTGTATTAGATCTAGCAGTTGCTAATCGCATGTCTAATTCTTCTTTTGTTTTTTCTACCCGTACAAGTGGTTTTATCGCAAGGTATTCTGCTTCAAATGCAGGATTACGTGCGTCTACTTTATTAAACAACATTCTAACTATTTGATCTCGTACTGGTTCATAAGTTATTGTATTGGCAAATTCTCTAGTGAAATCAATTGTAGAAGAAGTGGAATCTTTTTGGTTTTTATCTGCATCTAAAAGCCTCCATTTATCAACGATCAAATACCGGTAATCCATCGAATTATTGTACGCATCAGCATCATTCATGTTCAAATTTCGAATGGGATCTAAGTAATTTTCAGGAATGAACGGCTCGGTCTTTGTGTGAAAGACATAAAATTTTCGATAATTATTTCTTTTGAGCAAATAATCATAGTGAATCAATTTTCGGGCTAATTGCTCATCCGCTTTATCAAGTTTGGCACCCCTTAATTGTTCATAAAATTGCGTGCTGTCAGCAGCAATTTTTTTAATAAAATCTTCAATAGGCACTACAAAAAAAACTTTTGCATCACCTATTAATTTTGCATTTAATGCAGATTTGGATTTTATATAATTATTAAATACGGCATCTTCACCTTCATATTGTATTGAATTGGGGAATGATTTGGTATCGAGGTTTAGTGTTAAATCATAGCCGTTTCGGAGGAAAATATTGGTATATGCCTTTTCTTGTTTAATAAAATAAAACCCGGGTTCTTTTATGTTGAATTTGGCAGAAAAATTACCATTATTATCAACAGGAATTATAATTTCAAAAGACTTATCAAATTTGTAAATAATCAGCTCATTAGAATTTGAGTTTAATACAATTCCTTTAAGTTTTACTTCATTAGCAGCACTCTGTCCAAATCCTGTTATTACTAAAAATAAGAATAGACAACTTAATAATTTTTTCATGATACTTTTTAAATAAGATCCTTATTAGTATTGATAGTTGATTAATAGCCTGGATTTTGTGTAATTAGTCCATTCGTAAGATCAATTTCTCTTCTTGGTATAGGGTACACCCATCTTGTTGGATTGGATAAAGCCGTATTTGGAGCTACACCTGTTCTAATCATATCAAACATATCATGGCCTTCAAACGCAAGCTCCCATTTTCTTTCACGCATTATTGCGTTGATCAAATCATTTGCCGTCGCAAAACTAGCAGCTGTAAATGGGGCAGGCTTTAAACCTGTAGGGAATGCCCTTTGTCGAATAGAATTGAGCAATCCAATAGCTTCTGTATTAATCGTATTGGTAGATCTAACCAATGCTTCAGCTCTATTTAAATAAATTTCACTTAACCGAATAATAGGCAAATGATCTCTTCCTGTTGGGTTGGCAAACTTAGAAGGACAAAATATAGTAGATGGACCTGTCGTACTTCCTACAACCATCATTGAAGCACTGTTTCTAATATCATTTAGTGCATAGGTTGCCAAAAAAGTTGGATTAGGCCATATAGCAGTTTTAGCAAAATAACCTGTAAGATTATTGTCATTAATATCCGAATTATAACTTACTGGAAAAGCAAAGATCAATTCAGTACTGAGTGCAAGGTTAGACGTGGCTGTTGTTGCCGGAAATACCAATGCAGGAGAGCTAGCGAGTACATATTGTGTAGTATTCAACAAGGCTTGAGCAGAATAGCTGATTGCCTTAGAATAGTCTCTCATATACAATGCAACTCTCGAAGCAAGTGCAAAGCAAGTTGTTTTTTGCGCTCTGCCTCTAAATACTTGTGGAGTAGCTGTTGTAAGATCGGTTAAATCTGCAGCTGCTTCATCAAGATCCTTTAAAATTTGCGTGTAAACTTGTAATGAAGTTGAACGAGGAAGATTTTTGCTAGGATCATAATTGGCATAATTAACCAATTGCAATGGAACTCCAGCACCAGATAAATTACCTGAAAGTGCTCCCTCTCCGAAATCTCTAATCAAGATAAAATAGTTTAGCGCCCTTACAAATTTTGCCTCAGCAATTAATCGCGTTTTAATAGCTTGATCAAATGTTGAACTTGGAAGAAGGTTTATTATTACATTGGCTTCGTTAATAGCGTTATAATGATTATTCCACAATGTCTGGATAGTTCCAGAAGTTGAAATTAACGTGCCATTCCACAAAGAAATAAATCCATTGGTAGCTAAAGTAGTAGAGATACCAGTCGCTGCATCTGCACTCATGTAATAGTAATTTCTTACTGCAGTATACGTTTTGAAATAAGAGCTTACCAGAAGCGCTTCTGCGGTACTTACATTTCCTACAACCTGAGATTCAGTGAGTATATTTTCAGGTGGCAAATCAAGTTGTTTTGTACAAGAGACTGAAAGAACCAAAAAAATATAAAATAATTTTGTATATGATTTCATATAATGCTTTTTTAACTTTTTTTATAATCCAATTTTAAACCCAATACGGAATGAACGAGGATTAGGTAATGATATCTCGTCATATCCTGCTTGTAAAACAGAAGATCCATAAGCACTTACTTCAGGATCTATTCCTGTATATTTAGTTAGGATGAAAACATTATTTGCCTCTGCAAATACCCTAATACTACTTCCATTGATTCCTGCCTTTTTTAGAAGAGCATCGCCAAAATTATAGGACAAGGTTATATTTTTTAAACGCACAAAAGAGCCATCTTCTAAAAATCTAGAAGAGTTTCTACCGAGTGTATAATCATTGAATTGTGAAGTGCTTCCACCTGGAGTAAATGCTGTATTTGACTTGTTTATCAAAGCAGGAATTTCAGTAATATCTCCAGGTTGTTTCCAATAATTTAATACATCTTTTGAAAGATTAGGCGCATCTACCGAACTGTAAGCATACATAGATGCTTTAGCACCGTTAAATACTTTATTGCCAGCTGCAAAAGTAAAGAAGAATGAAAACTCAATATTTTTATATCGTATTCTATTGTCTAACCCACCAAAAAAAGAAGGAAGCGCATCTCCCATATTTCTGCGTTCTCTGTTAAAATCTCTTGATGTACCTGAATACAAGATTTCAAAAGGAACCTGCGAAACGGTGTCATTAGCACCGATCCATCTTGGATTACCAGTTGCAGCATCAACTCCACCCCAATACATCAGATTAAAAGCTGTTGCAGAGCCACCCTCTACCCAAAATCTTCCGCCAGACCTTTCAGCTGTTTGTGAAGCATCTAGCTTATTAGCAAAGTTTAGTTTAGTAATGATGTTTTCATTTCGTGCAATATTGAAACTACTCGTCCATGAGAAATCTTTTTTATCAATATTTTTAGTAGTTAGCGTTAATTCAAACCCTTTATTAACCAACTCTCCAAGGTTTTGCTGTTGAGTACTAAATCCAACAAAACCAGGTAACCCTCCATTTACCAATAGATTTTCAGTTGTACGCTTATAATATTCTGCAGTAACTCTAATACGGTTTTGTAAAAAACCTGCATCCAATCCAAAATCTATATTGGTAGTTTTTTGCCATTTTAAATCAGCATTAGCAGGCCTGGTTGCACTAATAATAGTACTTCCTGCATAGGTTGTTCCTGTGCTTGTGTAAGAATATTGACCTAAACTTCCATAATAGCCAGCACCACCATCGGTACCAGTTAATCCCCAGCTACCTCTCAATTTTAGTTCATTAACCCAACCAGTATTTTTCAAAAATTTTTCTTTGGATAAAACCCAACCGGCAGAAACTGATGGAAAACTTACATATCGATTATTCTCACTAAACCTCGATGAACCATCTATTCTGTTGGTAATGCCAACTAAGTATTTATCCTTATACCCATAATCAATTCTACCTAAGAAAGAGGCAAGTGTCCATTCTTGAGTAATGGCATTAATAACAGATCTATTAGATGCAGACAAAATACTCAATACCCTATCATCCATAAAATTAGTTCCGGTTAATGTAGTTGCACTTTCTTTAGATCTTTCAAAACTTTGTCCTACTACACCACTAATAGAATGATCACCGAAACGTTTATTAAAATTGAGTAAGTTATTCATAACTGTTTTAAAGTTATTAATATTACTTTCTGTTGCAGATCCCCTCAATGTACCCTGTTTATCAATTTCTCTGCTATATGCTTTTGTATTGTACCAATCTACTCCAAAATCAAAACGGTAAGTTAACCAGCTGGCCAATTTAAGCTCTGCAAAAACATTGCCAATAGAACGAAGATCATTTACGTAATTCTTACCTGTATTGATAGTGCCAACTGGATTGATATCTCTTATTGGCGCAGTTGCATTGATGGTATTGGTTGGGGAAAATACTGCTCTCCATGAATATAATCCCAATGAATCAAACACCGGTATATTGGGTGCTTTTATAACTGCATCGTAATAAGCTCTTTGCGCATTGAGTGCGTTATTTAAAGTTGAGCTTATTGCAGAAGATACCCCAATTTTTAAATTATTAGTTAAACTTGTCTCTAGGTTTACCCTACCTTGAAACCGTTCTAAATTGTTGTTGGCAATATAAGATGCTTCTTTATCATATCCACCACTTATAAAATAACGCGTTTTATCAGTTCCTCCACTTATAGAAGTTCCTATACTATAACCAACTCCGGTTCGCTTTATTTGATCTATCCAATCAGTATTATATCCTGTTTTAAAAGCCCTATTTGCAGGAGGCCATCCAGCTGTGGGTCTATTGGTATTTAAGAAATCAAAATAAGAAGAATAAAATCCGGCATATTCATCGCCAGTCATTATAGAAGGAAGCCTAAATGCATTTTGTGCTGTTGTATTAAAGTTTACGTTAATTCTTGGCTTCCCGAGTGATCCTTTTTTAGTAGTAATTAAAATTACACCAGCAGCACCCCTGCTTCCATAAATAGAAGTAGCATATGCATCTTTAAGCACTTCCATACTTTCAATATCATCAGGATTAATATTTGCTAATGGATTTCTTTCAAATTGATTTCTTGGAGTATAATTATTGGCTGTTATTGGTTGAGTGAAACTTGCAGCGGATCCACTTGCACTAAAGTTGGTTGAATTATTGCCCCTATCTTGACTATACATTGGTACTCCATCAATAACAATTAATGGCGAGTTTCCTGCATCACTTAAAGTAGTAACACCTCTAATGGTTATGGAAGAAGCCGCTCCCGGAGCACCAGTTGATGGTTGAACAAACACACCTGCAATTCTACCTTGCAATAATTTGTCCATCGAAACCGGATTAGCACCAACTAAATCTGGCTTTAAAGTGCCTACAGAACCGGTTAATTTTCGCCTATCTACTTTGCCGTACCCAACTACCACTACATCGTTCATAGCAGTAGTGGTTGGTTTTAATTGAATTAGTTTTGCAAGTCTAGCGTCAACCACAGGAATTTCCTTGTCTTCGTAACCAACAGAAGAAATTACCAAAATAAAACTAGAAGATGTAGCTTGAATACTGAAAGCTCCTTTATCATCGCTGGTGGTAACCGTATTGGTTCCCTTAATGCGAATAGTTGCTCCTGCAATAGGCGAGCCATCTTGTTCTTCTTTAATTACGCCCGAAATTGTTTTTACCTGAGCGTTTAATGCTAATGATGAAAAAAACATCAAGAAGGCAAAACACAGTTGTGTAAGTTTAATCATGCAGTATACTTTTAGAAATTAATCTTTCAGCATATTAACATATAATTAAACAATCATTTAAAAAAATATGCCAAATAGGATGAAATAATGATGAGATGGCCTAAAAAATACACGAAAAATATTTGCTTTCGGTAAGTATTGAAAGAAGGTTTTATCTCGTACTTTAGTAACTTGTTTAACATGAAAAAAAAGTTTCAAAGTATTTTCATCGAAATTGGAATAGTAAGTTTTACATTCTTACTATTTTGGTTGATTTACTATATAATACTTGGTAAGATTTGGCCTAGTAACAATATTGGATATTATAGAGTTGCCAATCACATTACTCAATGTGCAACATTATCTGTTGCTACTTTTTTTGTATTCCCACACTATTTAAAAAATAAAAATAAGTGGCAATTATTTATTTTTTCATTACTAACTCTGCTGATTTTTACCCAAGGCTTTGATCTAGCTCGTTTAATGCTTACTAAGCCTACATTTTATCAAATAGGAACTCCACTTAAAAAAACTGCAAATAATGCAGCATACCAATCATACTTTTTACAAAATTTTATCTCTGCGCTTACTTATTATTTACTTGGATTAGGATATGCTTTTAGTAGAGACTGGTTTAAAAAAGAGCATAAATCATTAATTCTAGAAAAAGAAATAGCACAAGCAGAATTAACTTTATTGCGCAATCAGTTAAACCCTCACTTTTTATTTAATACCATTAATAATATTTATTACTTAGCCCTTATTCAATCAACTAAAACAGCTGAGGCTTTACTGCAACTTTCAGACTTGCTGCGATATGTGCTAGCCGAAAAAGATGACTGGGTAACACTAGATAAAGAGTTTGAGTGTTTAGAGAAATTCATCAATTTGCATCGGCTACGTTTTCCGAATGATGTAATTAATTTACAGGTTTACAATTTGGACCAATTTGCCCAGTTTCAAATACCTCCAATGCTATTAATTACTTTTGCTGAAAATGCATTTAAACATGGCGAGTCTGGTGGTGCAGAAGAGCCTTTTGATATTCATATTTCAATCAATGAAAACAAATTACTATATCGATTTACGAATAAAATTAGCAATAATATTTCAAAAAATCAAAATAGCGGCATTGGCATACCCAATTTAGTTAAAAGATTAAACATTCTTTACCCTGAAAAACATAAATTACAGTTTGATATATCAACAACACATTATATTGCCAATCTAGAAATTAATTTATTACATTGATTCACGCCATAGCAATAGACGACGAAGAAAATGCATTAGGCATCATTCGTAATTATAGTTTAAACATAAGCGATTTTAAATTACACCATGTATTTTCAGACCCTATAAAAGGACTAGAATTCATACAACACAATCAACAAATAAATTGTGTTTTTTTAGACATTCAAATGAATCGTTTGAACGGACTAGATATTGCTAAAAAAATAAATAAGCATATAAAAATTGTATTCACTACTGCCTATACTGATTTTGCTATGCAAAGTTATGAACTAGATGTGGCAGATTATCTTTTAAAGCCATTTTCTCTGGACCGGTTTAACCGATCCATCCAAAAAGTACATGCCCTTTTACTTGGAGAAGACAAAAAGGTAATTGTGAAATTGAAGCCAGATATGCAGGATGTAATTTTCGTGCGAACTGATTATAAAACTCAGAAGATTCGCATAATGGATATTTCTTTTATTGAAGGGTCGGGTAATTATGTAACCATACATGTAGGAAAGCAAAAATTCTTAGTATTACAAAATTTAAAAAGCTTTGAAGAACAGTTAATGCCCTATCAATTTATGCGCATTCACAAATCTTATATTATTTCTTTAACTCATTTGGATAGCATAGAAAAATCATCCGTAAAAATTGGAGAGGTCGAGATTCCGCTCAGCGAATCCTATAAAGAAGCCTTTCACCAATTTCTAGATTTAAATTACAAGCAATTTTAAACCCTTTTTATCTATTTTCAACTCGCTTATTTTCGTACATTCGTATAGTATGGATCAAGTGGATGAACAATATGTTGAGCCTGTAGCGGTCAAGTATTCTTTAAACGAAGAGCAGGAAAAAAAAGAAATTATCAGGCATTATCGTGCACTGTTAAAAAGCCTGCGTCCCAAATTAAAAAAAGGAGACAAAGAATTGGTTCGTCATGCTTTTGAAATGGCCGCGAATGCCCACAAAACCATGCGCAGAAAAAGTGGTGAGCCCTATATTATTCACCCGATTGCAGTAGCAATGATTTGTGTGGAAGAAATTGGCCTGGGGGTAAGAAGTACCATTTGCGCATTGTTACATGATACCGTTGAAGACACTGATATTTCTTTAGAAGATGTTGAATTGGAATTTGGAATTGAAATAGCCAAAATTGTAGATGGGCTTACTAAAATCTCTAATGTAATTGATACCAATACCAGCCAACAAGCAGAGAATTTTAAAAAGATCTTGCTTACTCTTACAGACGACCCTCGTGTGATATTAATCAAGCTGGCTGATCGTTTGCACAATATGCGTACCCTCGATCATATGAAGCGGGAGAAACAATTAAAGATTGCTTCCGAAACAGTTTGGGTATATGCACCGCTCGCTCACAGAATGGGATTATATAATATTAAAACAGAGCTGGAAGATCTTTCCATGAAATACATGGAAATGGATGCATATAAAGAAATTGCTAAAAAATTATCTGAAACAAAAAGAGAAAGAACCCGATATATCAATGAATTTATTCGACCGATCAAGGAGAAATTAATTGCAGGCAATTTTGATTTCGAAATTTATGGCCGCCCGAAAAGTATTCACTCCATTTGGAATAAAATAAAAAAGAAAGCAGTTTCATTTGAACAGGTATATGATCTTTTTGCCATTCGAGTGATCTTAAATTCCCCTCCAGAAAAAGAGAAAGAAGATTGTTGGAAAGTGTATTCCATGGTTACCGATGAATACAATCCATCACCTGAACGTTTACGCGATTGGTTGAGCAACCCTAAAAGCAATGGCTACGAGGCTTTGCACACCACCGTGATGGGTCCCCAGGGAAAATGGGTAGAAGTGCAGATCAGAACCAAAAGAATGAACGAGATTGCCGAGAAGGGCTTGGCTGCACACTATAAGTACAAAGAAGAAAATAGCAATGAAGACCGTTTTGATAAATGGTTTGGGCAAATAAGGGAAGTATTGAGCTCTCCTGACACGGATGGAGTAGATTTTTTACAAGATTTCAAGACCTCCTTTTTAGCAGAAGAAATTTATGTATACACCCCAAAGGGAGAAGTAAAAATGTTGCCTACAGGCAGCACGGCGCTTGATTTTGCATTTGCCATTCACTCAGCCATTGGAACCAAGTGTATTGGCGCAAAAGTGCACCATAAATTAGTGCCTATTGGGCATAAATTAAGAAGTGGCGACCAGATTGAAATTATTACCAGCAATAAACAGAAACCTTCTGAAGATTGGCTAAACCTGGTAGTGACCGCCAAGGCTAAAAATAAAATCAAAGATTCCTTACGAGAAGAAAAAAGAGCCATTGCAGAAGATGGAAAATATACACTTCAACGCAAACTGGAATCAATGGGGGCTGCATATAGTCACTATAATATTGAAGAATTGGTTCAGTTTTACAAGTTAACTTCTTCTTTGGACCTACATTATCGAATTGCTACTAAATACATTGATCTAAGGGAATTGAAAGATTTTCATGTTTTAGGGGATAAATTAGAAATTCCTAGACCTAAACCTTTGGTAGTAGAAACCCATACCGATTTACATGTTAAGTCTCATTCGAAAAAAGATTCGGAACTGATCATTTTTGGAGAAAGCAGCGACAAAATCATGTATACGCTTGCCAAATGTTGCCATCCAATACCTGGAGATGATGTTTTTGGTTTTGTGAGTACAGGAAAAGGATTGATTATTCATAGAACCACTTGCCCTAACGCTACACAATTACTGGCCAATTATGGCCATCGGGTGGTGAAAACCAAATGGGCTAAAAACAAGGAAATTTCTTTCCTTACCGGATTAAAGATTATTGGAATGGATGATGTTGGGGTTATTAATAAAATAACTAATGTTATTAGTGGCGATTTGAAAATCAATATTGCGGGTCTAAGTATCGATTCCAGAGAAGGACTTTTCGAAGGCACGATCAAAGTCTTTGTACACGATAAAGAAGAGCTTGAATTACTGGTAGAACGCCTGAAATCATTAAAAGGAATCCAGACAGTGGATCGCTTTGAAACGGAAAGCTAATTTCAAAGTAATTTATCTCAACATATAAGACTTATTCATTCAGCATCAAGCCTTTGCTAAATACCGCCCAACCATTTTCGAATGAGGCGTAAACAATGAAAGTTGTTTGAGCCCCGATTTGTCGGGGCGAGTTCTTTCATTGTAGTCGAATGAAGAAAATTGCAGGTATTTAGCAAGAGCGAAGATTTGAATGAATAAGTTGAATAATTTTTGGGATAAATTAATTAGGCATTAGTAATGCCAACCCCTATTTTTGCCCCTTAGAACAAACTATATGGTAGACGTTATTTTAGGATTACAATGGGGTGATGAAGGAAAGGGTAAAATTGTAGATTATTTCGCGCCCAATTATGATATTGTAGCTAGATTTCAAGGTGGTCCAAACGCTGGACATACTTTATATGTAGAAGGCAAAAAAATGGTGTTGCACCAGATACCTTCTGGTATTTTTCACCAGAATAAAATTAATATTATTGGCGGTGGAGTTGTATTGGATCCAGTAACCTTAAAGAGGGAATGTGATGCAGTAGCTGCCTATGGTATAGATGTAAAAAAGAATTTATTTATTTCTGAAAGAACCAATATTATTGTTCCAACACACCGCGCATTAGATAAGGCTTCTGAATTATCTAAAGGTGAAAGCAAAATTGGATCAACTCTAAAAGGAATTGGACCTGCTTATATGGATAAAACAGGCAGAAATGCATTGAGAGTGGGCGATTTATTAGATAAAAATTTTACCAGCCAATATATTAAGCTGAGATTAAAACACCAGAAACTACTTGATAATTTCCATTTCATTGAAGATATATCTGCTTGGGAAGAAGAATTTTTTGAAGCATTAGAATTCTTAAAAACACTCAATGTGATCAATTGCGAATACTATATTAATAATGCTATTAAAGATGGCAAAAAAGTATTGGCAGAAGGCGCTCAAGGAAGCATGCTGGATATTGATTTTGGTACATTCCCTTTTGTAACTTCGTCTAACACTATTTCTGCGGGAGTTTGCACTGGCTTAGGTGTTTCACCAAAACAAATCAATGAAGTATTGGGAGTAACCAAAGCTTATTGCACAAGAGTTGGAAGCGGTCCATTCCCAACAGAATTAGAAGATGCAACCGGAGAAGAATTAAGAAAAATTGGCAGCGAATTTGGAGCTACCACCGGAAGACCAAGACGTTGTGGATGGATAGATTTAGTTGCTTTGAAATACACTTGTATGATTAACGGGGTTACCCAAGTAATTATGACCAAAGCAGACGTGCTAGATTCTTTCAAAGAATTACAAATGTGTGTTGCTTATGGAATCAATGGCAAAGAAACCAGAGAAGTGCCATTCCAATTGTCGAGAGTAAAAATAGATCCTGTGCTTGAAGCTTTTAAAGGCTGGAATACAGATACAACTAAAATGAAAACATCGAATGAATTACCTCTGGACATGAATAATTATATTGATTTTATTAATCATTATATTGGAGTTCCAGTTAAATTTGTATCGAATGGTCCGGGAAGAGACCAGATCGTTACGTTGTAAATAATTGGCATTTTTTTTGATATTGAAAAATTTTTTTGGTTAATACATTTTTGCGAGTAAAATTTACGCAATAAATCTTATTAGAAATATGGCAGCGAAGTCTGATAAGGATAAAAAATCCTCTACACCCAAAGTGCCGGCAAAAAATGCCGAAGCAAAATCATCTCCTAAAAGCAAGAAAGAGCTAGACGATGATGATATTGATGATGACGATGAAGAAACAACTCCAGTAAAAAAGAGTAGTTCAAAATCGAGTTCAAAAAAATCAAATGAAGACGACGATGATGAAGATGTTGAAGTAGATGATGAGTGGGAAAAATCTGCAGAAGAAGAAGATAGCTGGGACCCTGACTTCGATGAATTTGACTTACCTAAAAGTAAAGGCAAGAAAGCTGTAGGTGGTAAGAAAAAGGAAGAGGAAGAAGAAGATTTTAAAGTGGACGACGATTTTAAAGAATTCGATCTGTTCAATGAAAAAGATGGCTTTGATGATGATGATGACGATTATTAAAACGCTTATCTACAATTGAAAAGAAACATCGCTTGTTTTAATGTAACAGACAATTCAGTCATAAAAGAACAAATGCTGCATTGGGTAAACCGGTTCAGCATTTGTTCTTTTTTAGATAATCATCTATACAGTTCTGTTCATCAGCAAGCAGAGTGTTTAGCTGCAGCTGGATGCATACAATCATTAAAAGGTTTACATACATTATTAGCCATCGATGCTTTTTATTTGAAAGAATCAGATTGGCTTTTTGGCCATATCAATTATGGGAATGATTCAATAATTGGTTTTGACACCATTCATTTTTTTCAACCAGAAACTGTTCTGCGTTTAGAAAACAATCAATTGTTCATCGAAACGGTAAACCCTTCTCCAGAAAAAATATTGGCTGAAATATTGGTAATTGAAATAGTTGACCCAGCTACGATAGCATCTATTCAAGTTAAGCCTGTAATTACAAAATCCGAATATATTGAGATCATTCAGCAGCTTTTAAAACATATACAGAGAGGGGATTGCTATGAGATCAATTTTTGTCAAACATTTTTTGGCAAAGAAGTGAGTCTGGATCCCATTCAAACATATATCAACTTAACCAATATTTCTCCCAATCCATTTTCTTGCTTTTACAAACAAAACAATGCACATCTATTATGTGCCAGCCCAGAAAGATACCTTCAAAAAAAAGGCAATCAGCTTATTTCGCAACCGATTAAAGGAACCAGTAAAAGGAATCTGACTGATCAAGCATCTGATGATGAATTAAAGAAACAACTGCTTACCAGTAGTAAGGAAAGAAGTGAAAATGTAATGGTAGTAGATCTGGTGCGCAATGATTTGAGTAGAGTTTGCATAGAAGGTTCCGTAGAAGTAGAAGAGCTATTTGGTATTTATAGTTTCCCTCAGGTACATCAAATGATTTCAACAATCAAAGGTCAATTAAAGGAACATACATCTTTCTCATCCATTATTCAAGCCAGCTTTCCCATGGGAAGCATGACAGGTGCTCCTAAAAAAAGAGTCATGGAATTAATTGAACAATATGAAACTTCTACAAGAGGTATTTTTTCAGGAGCAGTCGGGTACATTAGTCCTTCAAAAGATTTCGACTTTAATGTAGTAATCCGAAGTTTACTCTATAATGCAGAAAATAAACTCCTAAGCTACTTAGTAGGTAGCGGAATAACTGCATATAGCAAACCTGAAGAAGAATATGAGGAATGTATGTTGAAGGCAAAGGCAATGAACCAAATTTTAGGCAACTGATTCGTTCTTCATTTCTATAAATTGTAAAATCTCTTCCCTCCCTTGTTTTTTTTCTGCACTTGTAACAAAATGCTGTGGCAAAAACTGCCATGTTGCTCTTAAAGTATCTAAAAATGCTTTGATATTATTGGCAACCACTGCCGGCTTTTCTTTGTCCGTTTTTGTAAATACCAATGAAAATGGAACTTCCCAAAAATCCAAATTCCCAATAAATTCTAAATCTAATTTTTGGGGTTTGTGTCTGCTATCAATTAAAACAAAAACATGCGTCAGGTTGGTCCGCTTGCGTAAATAATTCTCTATCATTTGCTCCCATCTTCTCCTGCTCGACTGAGCCACTTTGGCAAATCCATAGCCTGGCAAATCAACCAGATACCATTTTTTAGGATCTCGACTGTTTTTGACTGAACTCTCAATTTCAAAATGATTGATCAACTGCGTTTTACCAGGAGCAGAAGATGTTTTTGCCAATTTGCTTTGCAAACAAAGCATATTGATCAATGAAGATTTACCCACATTACTTCTTCCAATAAATGCATACTCTGGTCTATCCGCTTTTGGACACATTGCATAATCCGCATTTGAAATCAGGTAAACTGCTTTTTTGATTTCCATGCTGCAATTTAAACAAAAGCGACCACAGGTTAGGATTCCTGTGGTCGCAAATCAATAAAAAGACAAAATAGATTAAAATGATGCCCTTAAAGTGAGTGAAATATTTCTACCAGGTGCAGAAATACCACTTGCGAAATAGCGATAATTTTTATCTGTTAGATTTTCCAACAACATTTGTACCGCTAAGTTCTTGCCCAAATTTGTACCTAAACGAAGGTTTAAAGTTGTCCATGAAGGCATACCGTCTGGAGTTGCATACTGTTGATTGTCTTCCCCATTAGGATTATAATCTGCAATTCTCTTCCAACCATTAAACAATACATAGAATTCAGCATTCCAGGAAGATGCTAAATGCTTCAATGCAAAACGTCCATATACTGGTGGAATATGATCTAAGGGAACACTATTGCCATTTTGATCGGTATAAGTTCCTTTAGTATAAGTTACAACTCCGTCAACAGAAGTTCCTTTGATAATAGTATACGCAGCATTTACGCTAAACCCATAAACGTTAGCTTTTGCCTTGTTTTGCATGGCAAAAACACCACTTTTTACACCACTAAACAAAATGCTGTCTTGACCATTGAATTGGAATTTATCAAGCACTAAAGCGTTTCTGAATAGCGTATAAAAAAGGGAAGCCCCATAAGAGAATTTTTTACCATACTTGTTTAAATTGACTTCTGCATTATAAGTAAACTCTGGCTTAACATCTATATTGGGAACAACAACCATCCCTGTTCGAGAATCAAAAACCTTTGAGAGATCATCAACATTCGGAGATCTAAATCCGCTACTTAAGAGAAAAGCAAGTCTTAAATCTTTTGGACTTGCATATACTAATCCGAGATTTCCAGTAATTGCTTTATTGCTTTGAGTTGCTCTTGTGAAGGGAAATTTAGTTAGAGCTGTATCTACAAAACGCGCATCCATTTTTACTAGATTAAATCTCAGTCCATCATTTACTGTCCATTGATCACTAATTTTATACGTATGTTGAGCATACAAAGCGTGCGTAGACATTGTAGTTGGTCCATCAGCATATCTGGTGGTTATTCTGGATTTAGCACCTGATACAATATTTAGTCTTTCAGCTGTAGAACGAACAAAATTGGTATAGCTTTCCACTCCGATATGCAATTCATTTTTTCCACTATAATGCTTTGCATCAAAATTAATTCCGAAAACATTTACTCTCTCCCATCGGTAATCTTTATTCGCACTCTGAAATCTTCTTTGTATGCGACTTTCCTCAACATCCTGATAACTAGCAGTAAATTTCAAATCTTGAAAAAAACCATTTTGTTCTTTAGCAGTAAAATGATAAGCAACCAAATTTCTAATTTGAGGTCCATAATACCATTCTGCAAAAACAGGCACATTGGTTGCAGATTTTTCTGTTAACCGATCATATCTTGGAATATCATTGGTGTTAGAAAATTGCATATTCAACACATGCTGAATTTTGGCAGATGGGGCAAAAAGAAACTTTTGGGTTACATCAATCTGCTTGTATGCAGAAGGAGCTTGTTTATTAGGATCGGGATTTACCGTAGCAATATCTGTATTACCAACTCTTTGAACAATAAAATCTTGTTTGCCAAAATTTGGATAAGCATCTCTCCTATTTTTTCCTTGAACCATATCCCCAAAAGATCCATAGGTTACCGATGTTAATGATGCCCATTGTTTACCGCCCACATTCAAACTAAAGTTCCCCCTATTTTCATCAATAGCGCTTGTATATCTCAATGTAGCTGAACCAGAAAAATTGGTTTTCCCATTACTAGATAGAACTGGATTTTTAGTATACATATTTACAACACCCCCTAATGCATCGCTTCCATACAAGGTAGAAGATGGCCCATATAAGACTTCTACTCTATCCAAAACCATATTATCAATGGTGATGATATTCTGCAAATGACCAGCACGATAAATGGCATTATTTAGCCTTACCCCATCTACCATCAAAAGAATTCTACTTGCTTCGAAACCTCTGATAACAGGGCTTCCACCACCTTGCTGACTTTTTTGCACGAACAACTTTCCAGAATTAATTAATACATCAGCAGTATTTGCTTGAAAGTTTAACTGCTCTTTGGTTTTAATAACATCAACAGCTTGAGTAATTCTTTTGTATTTCTCTGGAAATTTATTGGAATTCACTATTACTTCATTTAAAGAAGTAGGATTTGATATAGTATCTGATTGTGATTTAGTTTGAGCAATACTATAGTTATAACATAGTACCCCAATCAATACAGGTATTAACTGTTTAGTCATTTAATAATATTTAGTTTTAATGGAATACAAAAACTCCATTGATAAGGAAAAAAAATAAATAATTAACTAAACAAATAACTTGGGAGGAGGAATGTATTTCTTTATTGAACGCGTATAAATTGCTTGCTTAAAATTGAAAAAAGAAAGATTGGTTAATTCAACATAATGAAAATAAATAGCTTGCCTTTGTATAAATGTTGGAGATTGTAAGGAAATGATTTTTGCCAAAAGCATTAATGTTGAATGTTTGCTATTGAGCATAGTATCCACTTGATCATAAAGCTCGGTCTCTTTTTCATCAAAAAGTCCTTTAAAACAGACATACCCATTTTTGGATTGAACTTTTAATTTAATATCAAAAAGCTTCCCATTTACCCACAATTCACTCCCTTCCTCTTCCCAGATCAGATCGGATTCTTTTAGTGTAATTTCTTGAAGTTGCGTTTGTTCTAAAATAGTTGCCGTTTCGTAACGAATGATTGTTCTTTTAGCTTGAACAACTAATAAAAGCACTGATGGTATCATTAGGATACCAAAAAGAAAAAAAATGATGTATTTTTTTGTGCGCTCCAATATTTACTTCTTTTTCTTTATTACCAAACTATCTGCCGGATACTTTGCTCTGATTGAATCTCTTACTGAATTAGCCCAATCGTATAACAGTTCCTTTTCTCTAGTTGAAAGAATCGCGTTTTTGTGGATTATTGTATAGGACTCTAAAGGCATTTCACCATCTTTTACTTCCTCCATACATTCTTCTAACTTTTTATACTGCTTTGCAATTCTGTATCCTGCAAATTCATTTAAGTTGAAATGTTTTTTGCCATCTTTTACATGATCGTTTAACCACCATGCAACTGGCTGAATATTTGCATACCATGGATAATTGGTATTATTCGAATGGCAATCATTACATGCCTTCGTAAAAATCTGTTGCACACTGTCCGAAACGGGATAAATGGTTGTGATATCTTTTGCTTTATTATTTGAATCATTTTTAGTAGGTCTAAAAGCTTGTAAAAGCAAGAAAGCAACAAGCAATACCAGACCTATTTTTTTAATAATTTTCATACTTTAGCGTTTAGTCTTCAGTTAAAATATTTCCTTTCATCTCAGTTGGAATCGCAAGACCCATCATATGTAAAATGGTAGGCGCAATATCTCCCAATTTACCACTTTTCAGTTTCCCATTCCATTGTTTATCTATAATAAAGAATGGAACAAGATTTAAGGTATGTGCCGTATTGGGAGAACCATCTTCGTTGATCATAAAATCTGCATTGCCATGATCGGCAGTTAAGAAAATAGTATAATCATGTTCAAGCGCTTCTGTTACCAATTGTCTGACGCAATCATCAACAGTTTCAGCGGCTTTAATGGCAGCAGCAAATATACCAGTATGACCAACCATATCAGTATTCGCAAAATTCAAGCAGATAAAATCGGCAGTTTCGCCAATAATCTCGGGTAAAAGTTTTGCTGTTATTTCTCTTGCACTCATTTCGGGTTGCAAATCGTATGTGGCTACTTTAGGTGAAGGAACCATTATACGGCTTTCACCTGCAAAAGGTTCTTCTCTTCCTCCACTAAAAAAGAACGACACATGCGGATACTTTTCAGTTTCGGCAATTCGAATTTGTTTTTTACCATTATTCGCTAAAACTTCCCCTAATGTGTTATTTAAATTATCATTTTCAAAGATGACCGAAACGTTCTTGAATTTATGATCATACAAGGTCATGGTGGTGTAATTCAAATCCAGTTTTTTCATATGGAATTCTGGAAAATCAGATTGAGTAAGCACTTCTGAAATTTCTCTACAACGATCTGTTCTGAAATTAAAACAAATAGCTACATCTCCATCTTGAATTGTAGCGAGTGGGGTTCCATCTTCTTTTACAATAACAGTAGGCAAAATGAATTCATCGGTTTTTCCTTCGGCATAAGATGTTTTTATTGCAGTTGACGCAGCACTGGCTTTATGCCCATTACCGTTTACCATACAATCATAAGCCAATTGTACCCGCTCCCATCTTTTATCTCTATCCATGGCATAATACCTTCCACTTACAGATGCAATTTTACCAGTTGATGTTTTCATATGTTGTTCCACTGCATCTACATACCCCAATCCGCTTTTTGGGTCTGTATCTCTTCCATCTGTAAAAGCATGTAAATACACTTCGGACAATCCTTCATTTTTACAAAGGGTTAATATGGCTTTCAAATGACTGGTATGAGAATGGACCCCACCATCACTTACCAGACCTAATAAATGCAATTTTTTATGGTTGCTTTTAGCCAAGTGAATGGCTTTTAACAATTGCTCACTTTTAGCGAATTCACCTGTTTTGATGGCAACATTGATTCGCTGTAATTCTTGGTAAACAATCCTACCTGCACCAATATTCAGGTGCCCAACTTCACTATTGCCCATTTGCCCTTCTGGCAAACCTACATCTTCACCGCAGGTGATCAATGTTGTATTTGGATACTTATTGTATAATGAACTTACAAATGGCACATTTGCATGTTGAATAGCATCTGCAGACTTGATTTTTCCAAGTCCCCAGCCATCCATTATGATTAATATTACTTTTTTACTCATGGTTTATCTGTGAAGGTTAAAAAAATTAATGTTTTAGTGTACTTTTATCATTATCTGCTAATTATTCAAATTTGGCATGTTTTTCGCAACATATCAAACGAAAACTTTTTTTATGCAAAGATTCTTATTCCTGTTTCTATTTGTAGCGTTTAGCTCTAGTGTTTTTGCTCAAACAGAAACTGACCCAATTGTTCAATCGTTTAAAACAGCCAATATTGACAATATATCAGCTCATTTTGATGAATTTATCGACCTCAAATTGCTTGACAAAGAGGAAGTAAAAAATATGAGCAAAAATCAGGCTTCAATTGCTTTAAAAGCTTTTTATACCGAAAATGGCATAAAAGGTTTCGAAAAAGTATCAGATGGCGGAAAAGGAACACTGATTTATTTAATTGGAAAACTCACCACAGGAAATAAAAGCTTTAATGTTACTATACAAATGAAGCAGAAAAACGGTAAGCCTGAAATCATCACTATTCGAATTAGTTAATGAAATTCAACGAAGCATTAAAGATTTTAGTTGATGCAGCTATTAAAGAAGATGTAGGAGAAGGCGATCATTCTACGCTTAGTTGTATTCCCCCTACTCAACAAGGCAAAGCCATTTTAAAAATTAAGGAAGATGGAATTATCGCGGGGATTGAAGTAGCAGGCATGATTTTCAGTCAACTAGAACCAGGCAGCACATTCACACCTTTCAAAAAAGATGGAGAATTGATGCAAAGCAGTGAAATTGCTTTTGAAATAACTTCATCAGTACATACAATTCTAAAGGGAGAAAGATTGGTTTTGAACTGTATGCAACGTATGAGTGGAATTGCAACACTTACCAAAAAGTATACAGAGAAGCTAATTGGTTATCGAACAAAATTATTGGATACCCGAAAAACTACACCCAATTTCCGTTTATTAGAAAAAGAAGCCGTGAGAATTGGGGGCGGAATCAATCATCGTTTTGGGTTATATGATATGATTATGCTCAAAGACAATCATATAGATTATTGTGGTGGCATTATAAAAGCCATTCAAAAAGCCTATAAATATTCCCAAACACTCCCAGTACCACTAAAAATAGAAGTTGAAACAAGATCAATTAAAGATGTAGAATTGGTTTGTGAACATGCTAAAGAGATGATTTTCAGAATTATGCTCGATAACTTTACTCCCGATCAGATCAGGCAAGCTTTAACGATCATTAATGGCGCATTCGAAACTGAAGCCAGTGGTGGAATTAATTTAGAGAATATTCAGGCATATGCTGAAACAGACGTTGACTATGTTAGTATTGGCGGACTTATCCATCAGGCAAAGAGTTTGGATTTAAGTTTAAAAGCCGAGCTAAGCTGATAATTATTCTAAAATCTTCAGAGATGAGTAAAAAAAATAAAGCCGATTTACAGGGATTTGTATATAGTACCGATCCAAATTTTCAATTCAAAGATGAAAATGAAGCAATCATTGAAACTGCTAAACCAGCAGATCAACGACTTATGATTCAGTTAGACAGAAAACAGCGGGGAGGAAAAACGGTAACATTGATAACAGGATTTTTAGGTACTGTTTCGGATCTGGAATTATTAGCAAAAAATTTGAGGAATTTTTGTGGAACTGGAGGCAGTGCAAAAGATGGTGAAGCGATTGTTCAGGGAGACCAAAGAGATAAAGTTTTGCAGTGGCTCATAAAAAACGGTTTCACCCAATCGAAAAAAAAATAAAAATTATTTATTTCTTCACAAAAAATGATTGAATTAAATGCAGTTATTAAAAATAATATTCTAACTTACTTTTTTTCTCAACTTTAACACACAAACTAATACCATCATGGCAAAATCTAAAAAGAAAGCAGCAAAAAAAGCAGTCGCTAAAAAACCTGCTGCTAAAAAAACAGCACCTAAAAAAGCAGCTCCTAAAAAGAAAGTAGCCGCTAAAAAACCTGCAGCTAAAAAAG
>JBBAJS010000005.1:32787-179152 GCA_040403975.1 Sediminibacterium sp. | reverse complement strand
TGGAAAAGAAATTCTTCCAGTTCTTAAATTGAGTATTAAAAATATTTTATCATAATAATTTAAAATGAAATCTTTACTAACCGTTACCGTATTATTGGAAGGATGTACAGGGGTGGCACTGGCCTTTGTTCCTTCTTTGGTTGCTTCAAAATTACTAGGTACTGGTTTTAATGATCCTAGTGCAATGATTATTGCCAGACTTGCTGGAGCTGCATTAATAACTATTGCAATTGCCTGTTGGCTTTCAAGAAGTGGTACACAGTCTTCTACAATGGTTAAAGCAATGCTTGGGTACAACTTCTTTTCTATAGTTTTACTATCATACTCAGCATTAAGTGAAAAAATTTCAGGACCTGGTTTGTGGCCGGCAGTTTTTCTTCATTTGGGTTTGCTGGTTTGGTGTGTATCATGCTTGTTTAAACGAAATAGTTGAATAGATTATAATATTGTAAAAATGAATGTAGCTGTTTTATTATTTGATGATTTTGAAACACTCGATGTTTTTGGTCCTGTAGAAATATTTGGAAGACTCAAGCAACATTATCAAGTGTATTTCTATTCTGTAATAGGTGGTCTTGTAGATAATAATCATGGTGTTTCTATTCTGACAAAAAATCTTGATGAAATAATCGATGGAACAGACATCTTTCTAGTTCCAGGTGGATATGGTACAAGACAAGAAGTAGAAAACATTCTCTTGATTGAAAAAATTACCAAAATTTCCAACTCAAGTAAATATGTACTTTCTGTTTGTACAGGAAGTGCGTTACTAGCAAAGGCCGGGCTGTTAAATGACAGAAAAGCCACATCAAACAAGAAAGCATTTGATTGGGTAATAACACAAGGGGAAAAAGTGCATTGGATTAAAAAAGCAAGATGGGTAAAAGATGAAAAATTTTACACTTCCGCTGGAGTAAGTGCTGGAATGGATATGACACTAGGATTTTTGAATGATCTTCATGGAATTGAATTTGCTCGAAGTGTAGCATTTGAAATTGAATATGATTGGATAGAGGATAGGGAAGATGATCATTTCTATCAACAAATACTTTAATTCATTGTTTACCTTTATTATTAAGAAATGACCTATTCTGAGTTTACATTAAGAGTTTCATTGGCATTAATTGCTGGTATGGTTATCGGCTTTG
The DNA here is from genome assembly GCA_040403975.1 of Sediminibacterium sp. GTDB lineage: Bacteria > Bacteroidota > Bacteroidia > Chitinophagales > Chitinophagaceae > Sediminibacterium. The sequence continues at coordinate 178,004 of JBBAJS010000005.1, read as the reverse complement.
AACGGCAATGGAATCACAAGTCTGTTGGCCTGAGAACAACCACTTTAGTGGCACTTGGTTCAGCTATTTATGTTTTATTGTCTATTAATATTACTCAATCTGAAGGTGATGTAACAAGAATCATTGGTCAAGTAGTTACCGGAATTGGCTTTTTGTGTGCTGGAGTAATTTTCAAAGAAGGGATGAGTGTACATGGTCTTACTACATCAGTAACTATTTGGTGTAGTTCTGCAATTGGTTGCTTAGCAGCGGCTGGTTATTTTATTGAAACAGCTATTGCAACAGCGCTTGTTCTAGTAGTAAATATTGGTTTGAAATATATAGATACCTGGCTGACTTCCCGAAACAAGGAATCAGATAATAAGAAACAAAATTAATTTGACCATTATAGTAATTCTTTCATCCATTTTCAATCATATAATTTTCAATGTCACAAAGAATTATCATTCGAAATATCAGCATCGTAAATGAAGGGAAAATCACTATCAAAGATCTTCTAATAGAAAAAGGACTTATTCAACAAATAGGTTTAATCAATGAAATCAATAATGCAACAATAATTGACGGAACGGGCAAATTTCTTTTTCCGGGTATAATAGATGGACAAGTTCATTTTAGAGAGCCGGGTCTAACGCACAAGGGCGACCTTTATTCGGAATCTAAAGCCGCTGTTGCTGGTGGAGTAACATCTTTTATAGACATGCCCAATACTATCCCGAATGTATTGACCATGGAGTTATTTGAGGAGAAATATCAAATCGCTGCAACAAAATCTTTGGCGAATTTTGGTTTTTTTCTAGGCGTTAATGGCGATAATATAGATGAAATAATAAAATTGGATACATCTAAACTCTTAGCTGTTTCCGATGATGGACTTTACTTTACCAAAAAAGGGAATTTGTTGGCAGATAATCCTGAAACAATGGAGAAATTATTTGCCAACTGCAAATCGATCATTGCCATACATTCCGAAAAAGAACAAATAGTTGAGGAGAACGAAAATGTATATAGAGAAAAATATGGAGAAGATGTACCTGTGGAATTTCATCCATTAATAAGAAGCGAAAAAGCATGTTATGAAGCAACTAAAAGAGCGATTGAATTGGCCAACAAGCACCATGCTAAATTGCATATTCTTCATTTAACTACTGAAGCGGAAACCCATTTATTCCGCAACGACATTCCTTTAAAAGAAAAAAATATTACCACTGAAGTATCGGTTCATCATTTGTGGTTTTCCGATAAAGATTATCATCAGTTAGGAACACTCATTAAATGGAATCCAGCTATTAAAAGCGAAAAAGACAAAACGGGTCTTTTAAAAGCTTTATTAGATAATAGAATTGATATTGTAACAACCGACCATGCTCCTCATAGTATAGAAGAAAAGCAAAAACCCTATTTTCAATCTATGTCCGGAGCACCGATGGTGCAACACTCTTTGAATATTATGTTGGAGTTTTTCAAACAGGGTCTCATTTCGTTAGAGGTCATTGCAGAAAAAATGTGTCATAATCCTGCCATTTTATATAGAATTGCCAATAGAGGTTTTGTCAGGGAAGGCTATGCTGCAGATCTAACCATTGTAGACCTCCATTCCGAATGGACAGTCAGTAAAGAAAATATATTATATAAATGTGGTTGGTGTCCTTTGGAAGGAACTCATTTTCAAACTAAAGTGACACATACATTTGTTAATGGAAATCTGGTGTATGAAAATGGAAGTTTCAACGAAGAAATAAAGGGGGAAGCGTTAATAAAGATCATAGAATAAAACTAAAATGAACAGAGGAGGTATTTTTTATTTCCTTAACTTGAGTAAATAAAAATTTCCCTGATGAGTTCCTTACAAGATCAACTCCATGCAATGCGCCGTTATTTTGAAACGGGCGTAACTAAACCATATGCATTCAGGAAACAACAATTACTCGCTTTAAAAAAAGCAGTTGAAGCAAATGAACAAGCTATTTACGATGCTTTACATGCCGATTTAAAAAAGAGTAAGGAAGAGAGTTGGGTTACGGAGAATGGTTTTTTCATGGCAGAATTGAAAGACACCCTTTCTAACTTAAAGAATTGGATGGAACCACAAGCCGTGCCAACCAATTTATTGAATCTTCCTTCGAGTAGTAGAATCGTGCAAGAGCCTTTGGGTGTAGTATTGGTAATTGGTCCATGGAATTATCCATTTCAATTATTGTTTACACCTTTAATGGGAGCCATTGCAGCAGGAAATTGTGTTGTACTAAAACCCAGTGAATTCGCACCAGCAACAGCTGAGATCATGCAAAAGATAGTTGAAGCATGTTTTACACCAGAACAGGTATTATATGTTCCAGGTGATGGTGCAACAGTTATTCCTGAGATGATGAATCATTTTGCTTTCGATCATGTTTTTTACACAGGAAGCACTTCTGTAGGAAAGATCATTTATAAAATGGCTGCCGAAAAATTAACGCCAGTTACATTGGAGTTGGGAGGTAAGAGCCCTTGTGTAGTGGAAGCAGATGCCAATATTTCGGTAGCAGCAAAAAGAATTGCTATGCCTAAATATTCCAATGCTGGTCAGATGTGTGTGGCTCCAGATTATGTATTGGTGCATGAAAGCAAAAAAAATGAGTTGATTGCAGCATTAAAGAAAGCCATCCCTTCAATGTATGGCGAAGACCCTGCCAATACTGATGGATATGGCAAAATCATTAACGAAAAACAATTCAACAGAATCGTCACTTATTTGACAGATGGTACAATTGTGTATGGAGGAAAATACAATGCTGCTAAATTATTTATTGAACCTACCATATTAGATGGAGTAAATATTGATTCGAAAATAATGCAAGAAGAAATTTTTGGTCCAATTCTTCCAATACTTAGTTTCAATACAATGGAAGAAGCAAAAGCAATTATTGCACACAACCCAAATCCACTAGCATTTTATATTTTCACTTCATCCAATGAAAAAGAGCAAGCATGGATCGATGCTGTTCCTGCAGGTGGTGTTTGTGTAAATGCGGCGAGTGTGCATTTGATGAATCCGCATCTTCCCTTTGGTGGAAGGGGTTTCAGCGGTACTGGTGCCTATCATGGAAAATACAGTTTCGATACATTCAGTCATAAAAAATCGGTAATGAAATCGGTTACCTGGTTTGATCCTGCATTAAAATATCCACCATTCAATGGTAAATTGAAATTATTAAAATGGATGCTAGGATGAAAAAATTCATCTTTATATTACTCAGTTTACTCATCATTGCAATTGTATTTGTAAAACAAAAAAACATGACCTGGAGACAGTCTATCCTTAAAGCAGTTTATCCATTGATTATGTTGAAAAGCAAAATTGCTGGAAATGATAAAGCGATTAAACTAAATAGCGAATCGATTCTACCTGCAACTTCTTTTTACGATTTATCAGCAATTAAAAACAATGGCGATACACTTCATTTTGCCACATTGAAAGGAAAAAAAGTATTGATTGTAAACACTGCAAGTGATTGTGGTTATACTGGGCAGTATGCGCAATTAGAGCAATTGCATAAACAGTATGGCAATCAATTAGTAGTGCTTGGGTTTCCTGCCAATGATTTTAAAGAGCAAGAAAAAAAATCTGATACCGATATAGCTGCTTTTTGCAAAGTGAATTATGGAGTAAGTTTTCAATTAATGCAAAAAACCAGCGTTATAAAATCTCCGAATCAAAACAGCGTTTTTAAATGGCTTTCCGATCCTGCAGAAAATGGTTGGAGTAAATACCAGCCTACTTGGAATTTTAGCAAATATGTCATTGACGAAAAAGGAGTACTACAAGGATTTTTTACACAAGATGTGTCGCCGCTAGATGTATCAGTTATTAAGTTATTGGGTTATTAGTTATTGGTTATTCATACATCTTCTAAGGTATCTCTTAACTCATATCTTTTATCTTATATCTCTTCTTTCATCTTTCTTAATTCTATATAGGGCAATTCTCGTGGTAGTTAATCAACTCTATAGGAGTTCGCTCAAAACCATATCCAGCATAAGCTACAGCTACTTCATCTAATACCGCTTCTATCTCCATTGGATCCATTAATGTAACTAAGCGTGCGCGATAATCTTTTATTCCTGGTAAACCTTTTAAGTAATTGGTATAATGACGGCGCATTTCGAATATACCTACTTTAGGTCCCTTCCATTCTACGGATTTTTGCAAATGCTTTTTACATACAGCCACTCGTTCAATTAAAGTTGGAGATGGTAATATTTCTCCAGTGGCTATATAATGTTTGATCTCTCTGAAAATCCATGGGTAGCCAATAGCTGCTCTCCCAATCATTATACCATCTACGCCATAGCGATTTTTATATTCCACCGCTTTTTGTGGGCTATCAATATCTCCATTCCCAAAAATGGGAATATGAATGCGTGGATTATTTTTTACTTTGGCAATAAGGGTCCAATCGGCTTCTCCCTTATACATCTGCGCCCTAGTTCTTCCATGTATTGCCAATGCTTTGATACCTACATCCTGTAAACGTTCTGCTACTTCTTCAATATTTTTATTGGAATCATCCCAGCCCAAACGTGTTTTTACTGTTACAGGCAATGAAGTGCTTTTTACAACTGCCTCTGTTAATCGAACCATTAGATCGATATCTTTCAAGACACCTGCTCCTGCACCTTTTAATGCCACTTTTTTTACTGGGCATCCAAAATTAATATCCAGTAAATCTGGGTTTACCGTTTCTACAATTTTTGCACTCAATGAGAGCGCTTCTTCATCTCCTCCAAAAATTTGTATACCAACAGGGCGCTCATAATCAAAAATATCGAGCTTTTGACGGCTCTTGATGGCATCTCTGATCAATCCTTCGCTACTGATAAATTCAGTATACATAAGGTCTGCACCATTGTCTTTGCAAACTGCACGAAATGGCGGATCGCTTACATCTTCCATTGGTGCTAGAAGCAAAGGAAAATCAGGAAGTACTATTTGATCAATTTTTACCATATTGCAGTGTATACCTTTTATCCTTTTTTGGGTATTTCCCTAGAAGGAATTTGCGAAATTACAATCTTATTTTTAAAACAATGAGTCAGAAGCCATCAGTAGGGTATGGAAGTCAGTTTGCTTTATTGCTTTCTTTATTGGGAGTTTTTCTCATTTTGGGCAGTTTATTGATGGGTTTTATTGCATCTCAGGTATTTAATGTGCCCTTATTACAAGCTGGAAATGAATTGCTTAAGCCCCAAAATGTACAAATAGCAAGGTTGCTAAATACAGCTGCCACTGCTATTTCATTCTTTTTACCAGCTTTGATCGTAGCTAAAATAAGTAGCAGAAAACCTTTCGAATCACTGGGTTTTAATCGAGTGATTTCATTTAAGCAGATCATTTTAGTACTATTTATTACATTAGGTGGGCTTTTTTTAAGTGGATCGCTGGCTGCTTTGAACGAAATGATACCCATGCCTGCTTCCTTTCTTAAAAAAGCGCGTGAATTAGAAGCTACCTATCAATCGGCGATGCTCACTATGGCTACCATGAAAAATTTTGGTGACTATTTATTGACCTTAGTAGTAATTGGTCTGGCTCCCGCCATTTTTGAAGAAGCATTATTCAGAGGAAGTATGCAAAGCATTTTGATCAATTGGTTCAAAAGTCCCTGGATTGGAATCATTTTTACGGCCATTATTTTCAGCGCTATACATGGTTCTTATTTTGGTCTATTACCTAGAATTGGTTTGGGAATCGTTTTGGGATTAGTGTATTATTTCAGTAAGAATTTATGGCTTTCTATAACCATGCATTTCTTAAATAATGCTGTAGTAGTTACCCAAATTTATTATTTAACAAAAATGGGAAAACCAGTTAAAGAAGCCATGGATGAAAGCATGCCTATCTGGTTTGGTGTACTTGCTATACTGGGATTAATGATTATCTTCCGTTTGTTCCAACAAGCATCTCAACAAGTTCAGGCAAAACAACCAACAAATAATTCCTATGAACTCATGGACTAAAATTTTCTCCACTCGCAATATTGCTGAAGCGAGTATTATACAGGGCATGCTAGAAGAAAATCAAATTCCTGTACAACAACTCAATAAACAAGATAGCAGTTATGTAAATTTTGGGGAGATTGAATTGTATGTTCCTCTACAGTTTAAACTTACTGCTGCTCAATTGGTAGAGCAAAGTTTGTTGAATTGATCTGCTTATCTTTACAGTCAACAATTCATTTTCAATGGCATTAAATCTGACTACACTTAGAACAAGAGCAATCACTGCAATTGTTTTTGTAATAATTATGTTAGTTGGTATCATTTGGAATGAATGGAGTTTTAAGTTTTTGTTTTTGATCATTCAACTTTGTTGTATTGCAGAATTGGTTAAACTCATTAGCATTATTGACCCCAATTACACTAAATTTCCACTGCCTATTTTAAAATACTTGGCTTTTGGAATTATTTATCTTTCCTTTCCTTTCGCTGCTTTAAGAGACCTGTATAAGCATAGTGCCGATTATTTTACCGGACCTAATTGGATATTGCCTATGTTAATCATAGCTTCTATTTGGGTAAATGATACGATGGCATATTTTGTTGGATCATTGATTGGCAAAACGCCGCTTTCTCCTATTTCACCTAAAAAAACATGGGAAGGAACTATTGGAGGTGCTGTTTTAGCTGTATTGGTTATTGGTATTGGTGGTCATTTTATTTGGAATTTCTCGATCAATATTTTGGTAATCATTGCAGCTACAGCAGCCATTGCAGGTACTTTGGGAGATTTATTGGAAAGTAAGATCAAAAGAATGGCAGATGTTAAAGACAGTGGCAATATCCTGCCTGGTCATGGTGGTCTTCTAGATCGTTTCGATTCACTTTTATTAGCTGCACCAGCAGTTTGGTTGGTTTTAAAGCTTTTTTTATAAGCATTCTGCGTTTTAGGATTTACATTTGCTCTTCAATTCAAGCCAATGACCATACATAGAGAAGGATATAGAACAATTGCAATTAGTGCTTTTTTGTTTGGAATAATCAATATGATCTCTTTTAGTTTTTTGAGCAGCCATTTGCCTTGGTTGGCCATTGCCTTGTTCATTGCAACTTTAGGATTGTTTTTATTCTTGGTTTCATTTTTCAGGATACCAAACAGGGTTCACACTATCAATGACAATCAAATCATTTGTCCGGCAGATGGCAAAGTAGTGGTAATAGAAGAAATTACAGATGTTGAATATTTTAAGGACCAAAGAATTCAGGTGAGTATTTTCATGAGTCCTGCCAATGTGCATGTGAATCGCAATCCCATGGACGGAGTAGTTACCTATAATCAATACCATAAAGGAAAGTATCTGGTTGCCTGGCATCCAAAATCTTCTACTGAAAACGAACGCTGGAGTGTTGCTGTAAAAAACAATCATGGAGAAATCTTGTATAAGCAAATAGCTGGAGCATTGGCCAAGAGAATTTGTAATTATACCTCTGTTGGGCAAGCAGTAAAACAAACTGAAGAATACGGCTTTATAAAATTTGGAAGTAGGGTAGATGTGTTATTGCCAGTAGGAACTAAAATCAATGTAGCATTAAATGAGGTAGTGAAGGGTGGCGTTACTGTTTTAGCTACTTGGTAATCAATGGGTTATAAATTTTAACACTCAAGTTGCACAATGTTTCTTGATTTTTAATAACTTTAATCATCAATTAAAAAAACGATTCATATGAAAAAAGTATTGGTATTAGCAACAGCCGCATTTTTATTTACAGGAGTTGCATTTGCTGGCGGAGATGGAAAAAAATGTGGTAAATCCAAAGATTGTGCTAAGGAAATGAAGGATTGCAAAATGAAAGATTGCAGTAAGGAAATGAAAGATTGCTGCAAGAAAGAAACTGCATCATCAACAAAAACAAACACTAAGTCTACTGCTAAAAAAGCATAATTTCTTAGTAGAATATATTGCCCGTCTGACCTTTGGTTGGACGGGTTTTTATTTAAAAGATGGTCTCTAGTTCTTTTAGATGGTATATGGTGTAAGTCGGTTGAACTTCTGTTGTAGCATTAATATGGTTTACAAAAATAGTATCCATTCCAATATTCATCGCCCCCTTAATATCTGCTTCGATATTATCTCCAATCATAATGCTTTTCTTGATGCTTGCTCCTGTTTTTTGTAAAGCATGCTCAAAAATTTCTCTATTGGGTTTTAAACTATTACTACCCTCAGAAGTAATCACTTCTATAAAAAAGGAACCAATATTACTTTTTTCAATTTTATTGTATTGAACTTTCTCAAATCCATTGGTAATTAAATGCATTTGATAGCCCTTGTTTTTTAAGTAGGATAGAATTTCAATTGTATAAGGAAATAGCTTGTTTTTATTGGGTAAGATCTCTAAGAACTCCAACCCCATTTTGCGTGAAACGGCTTCATCGGCAATTTTGAAATCAACCAATGATAGCCACATTCTTTTCCACCTCAATTCTTCTTGTTTCAATTGTCCTTTAGAATATTTATCCCATAACCGGTGGTTATGATAACTATATCGGTCAAAAAAAGCATCAAAATTGGTCACCCCTTTTTCTTGTAATTGATTATTAGTAAATACATCCAACATAGCTTCTTTTGAATTGGTTTCAAAATCCCAGATGGTATGATCGAGGTCAAAGAAAAGATGTTCATATTGCATGGAGCGAAATTAGTAGTTTGTTGTTAATTGTCAGGAGACTAATTGAATTGGATAAGTTGTATTTTTAAAGTATGAATATCATTATTACAGGAGCTTCTAAAGGAATTGGCAAAGCCATTGCAGAACAATTTGCAGTTGATGCGAATACTATTTTATTGTGCAGTAGAGGAGAAAAATCACTCTATGATACGGTTGCCGATCTGCAAACCAGGTTTCCTGAATCTACCATCAAAGGGAAAGTTTGTGATATGAGCGAAAAATCGCAAGTACTTGAATTCGCAGTCTGGTGTTTAAGTCATGGCACTCCTGATATAGTGGTGAATAATGCAGGAAGCTTTTCACCTGGTTCAGTTCACAACGAATTGGAAGGAGTTTTAGAAGATATGATCACTGCTAATTTATACAGCGCCTATCATTTTACAAGGGCGCTTTTGCCCGCAATGATGAGTGTATCCCATGGCCATATTTTTAATATCTGCTCCATCGCTTCATTAAATGCCTATGCAAATGGCGGAAGTTATAGTATTAGCAAATTTGCATTATTAGGGTTTAGTAAAAACCTTAGAGAAGATCTAAAGCCCAAAGGCATCAAAGTAACTGCAATTTGCCCTGGGGCCACGCTCAGCGCCAGTTGGGATGGATTTGATATAGACCCTGCTCGCATTATGGAAGTAAATGATATTGCAAAAATGATTTATACAGCAGCACATCTTTCACCAATGGCTGTTGTTGAAGACATCATCATGAGACCACAATTAGGTGATTTATAATCAATAACATAACATTTCCGTAATCATTTCGTAACATTTACGTTACATGTAGTTGGGAGTTTTGCTAAACTCCTATCAATGGAAAAACGCCAGCTCGATGTTGTAGTAATGAGCGACCTGCATTTAGGTACTTATGGTTGTCATGCTACAGAAATCGTTAACTATCTTAAAAGTATTCAACCGCAGATTTTAGTGTTGAATGGCGACATCATTGATATCTGGCAATTCAATAAAAGATATTTTCCTACCGCTCACATGCAGGTGATTAAAGAAATTATGAACCTGCTTTCAAAAGGAACAAGGGTTATTTATATCACTGGCAATCACGATGAATCATTAAGAAGATACAGTGATATGCATATGGGTAATTTTCAGCTGACTGATAAAGTAGTTATGGAAATCAATGGTAAAATGACCTGGATTTTTCATGGCGATGTATTTGATGCAACCACAAAAGGCAGTGCAAAGATTTTAGCCAAATTGGGTGGGCACGGATATGACTTACTCATTCTCATCAATAGCTTTTTGAATTGGTGTTTGAAAGTAATGGGGAGAGAGAAAATGAGTTTTAGTAAGAAAGTTAAGAACAGTGTTAAAAAGGCAGTTTCATGGATTGGTGATTTTGAACAGACTGCAGCTGAATTAGCCATCGAGAAAAAATACGATTATGTAATCTGTGGACATATTCATCAACCACAGAAAAGAGAAGTAATTACTAAAAATGGTTCAGTTACTTATTTAAATAGTGGTGACTGGATTGAAAATTTAACGTCTTTAGAATATTCTCAAAACGAGTGGACTATTTTTCAATACGATGAGAAAGATTTTATTAGCTCTTCTGCACCTGTTGTTGCAATGGAAAGGAAATTACCTCAACTCAATGTTGTTACTGATGAGATAGCACTATTTATTCACTCACTAGCATTGCAATCATGAAGATATTATACGCTGTACAAGCAACTGGTAATGGGCATATTAGTAGGGCAATAGAATTATTGCCTTTCATTGAACAGTATGGTACTGTTGATATTTTTTTAAGTGGTAATAATTGTAATCTGGATTCAGAGCTTCCTGTTAAATACAGAAGCAAAGGGGTGAGTTTGTTCTATGGTAATAAAGGTGGATTGGATTATTGGAAGATGGCAAAAGATTTTAGTTTAAGAAGAATTTGGAAAGAAGCCAATAGTCTGCCAGTTGATCAATACGATATTGTTTTGAATGATTTCGATAGCATCACTTCACTGGCTTGTGCAATTAAAAAAGTACCCAGTGTTGGATTTGGTCACCAGGCAAGTTTTCAAAGTAAATTTACTCCAAGAGCTGATAAAAAAGATCTAGCAGGAGATTGGGTATTGAATCATTATGCTCCAGCTTCTGCTTATGTTGGTTTGCACTTTAAACAATATGATCACTTTATTTTATCTCCAGTGTTGAAACACAATATCATTAATGCTGAAGCTTCTGATCAAGGACATGTAACAGTATATCTTTCTCATTATAATGATGCTGTTGTAAAAAAAGCATTAACCCCTATTAAGGATATTCGTTTTGAAGTGTTTTCTAAAAAAGTTTCACAACCAGTAACTGATGGAAATATCACTTTCATTCCAATTAACAATGATGCATTCACACAAAGTATGATTCATTGTACAGGCGTAATTACTGGAGCCGGTTTTGAAACACCTGCGGAAGCATTGTATTTAGGTAAAAAATTATTGTGTTTGCCCATTAAAGGTCAATATGAACAATTGTGCAATGCTGCTGCACTGGAAGAATTTGGTGTTCCAATTGTTGATTCAATTAATGATCAATTTGCTTGGACAGTTAAATGCTGGCTGAATGGCTTATCTCCAAAGCCTTTGCTATTAAACCATTCTACTTACGATATAGTTCAACATACGATAGAATTAGCTCGAAAAACCAAGGACTTATCAATTACTAATTTGAGCTTATCTGAAAATGATTTATTGGCAATGAATTAAACTTCACCGGCCAATAATATTTGCCAAGCCGATTCTACTTTATTATCATTCAATAATTCTGCAGCGTAAGAATGCAGCTCTTTTTCCATTTCATTTGGGTTGATGGAATAGTATTGAAAAATATTTTTTAATCGATCATCATGAAAGGCGGGATCCACATGCGGTATAGAAGTTACATTCGCCAGTTGTCCTAAATGATTGCCTGTTAAAAATTTACTATTACGAATACTTTCTGGTAAAGCATCCATTCCAATTCCTAATGCTGTATTTGGCTTGGCTACTTTGAATAAATTACTACCGTCTATTTTACTATACCAATCTCCTCCTAATCTAGCCACGTGGTGCATTTTAGTTTGATCGATCATAGTTCCTTCTTCATTTAAAATCGATTCATCTATATGCATACACAAAACCTCAGCAATCACCAATTGCCCTGCTCCACCCTGATCTCCTAAAGACTTCACTTCATTTACTCTACACTCTAGTTTTATTTTTGCTTCTTTCACCATTGGTGGCTTCACTATTGTAGAAGCTTCTTTGGTAAAACCTGCTTTAATAAATTCGTCTACTCCCTTCGGAAACTCGCAACTCGATAAACTCATTTGTTGTACCATATCATAATCTACCATATTAATTACACATTCTGGTACTTCCAGTACATTTTCTAAACTGTGCTTTAAGGTATTGTCTCTTCCTTTTCTTGATGGAGAAAAAATAACGATCGGTGGATTAGAAGAAAATAAATTGAAAAAACTAAAAGGGCTCAGGTTTATATTCCCTTTTGCATCGATGGTGCTGGCAAAACAGATTGGTCTAGGTGCAATTGCATGTTGCAGCCAGGCTTGTTTTTCCATTATTTTTAAATCAGCTAAACGAATAATCATATTTTCTTTTTTGCCAGGATAGAAAATTCAACATCATCTTTAACAATGGTATTACTTAATTTACCGATGCCTTCTATTTCCATATCAACTATATCTCCCGCTTCTAACCATTGCTCGGTATAATTCGGATCGTTCAATTTGCCTGTTCCATTTAATTCTAAAAAACAACCCGTGCCAACTGTGCCGCTTCCAATCACATCTCCCGGATGAATGTCAACACCATAAGCGCATCTTTCAATGATCTCTGCAAAAGTCCAGTCCATCTGGGCCACATTGCCCTCACTTACTTGAATGCCATTCACCCAGCACTTCATCGATAAGTTCCATGCTTTTCCGGTATGCCCTTCTTTGCAAGGCACTTCAAATGCTTCTAATTCATCTAGCGTTACCAAACATGGTCCTATTACGGTAGAGAAATCTTTTCCTTTCGCGGGCCCCAAGTTGAGTAACATTTCTTCCATTTGTAATCTGCGGGCACTCATATCGTTCATTATCATTAATCCACCTATATAACTATCTGCTTCTTCAGCAGGTATATTTCTTCCATGTTTGCAAATAACAATGGCTGCTTCTAATTCAAAATCCAATTTTTCGAAATGATCGGGCATACATTTAATTTCTCCAGGGCCTTGAATACTATGGTGATTGGTAAAATAAAAGATGGGATATTGATCAAACTCAGGAATCATGTCTACTTTTCTATTTCTACGAGCAGCTGCAACGTGTTGACGAAAAGCATATCCATCCCTGCATGATGTAGGAAAAGGCACAGGTGCCAATACTTCCACATCTTCTATTGCAATCCCATTGTCTTTACTAATTCTTCCAGATTTAATGGCTGCTTCTGTTTCTTTTGCAATAGGAAATAAATCTTCCCAATATTGTAAAAACATATTCATACTATTGGGTAATTCCGGATGCATTAGATCGCAATCGAATAATAAACCATCTACTAAAAAGGCCAATTGGTCTCTTCCTTCCGACATATAAGAAACAAGCTTCATTGTTAAGTGTTTTATCGTACGAAATTAGGTGAATTGACTGCATTATCGTTTGTATATTTAAACATAAATTATAGGCATGGATAAAAAGTTACTTTGTTTTTTAATAGCTTCAATATGGGCAGTTGCTTCTTTAGCAAATGAAACTGCTTGGATAAGAATTAATCAATTGGGTTATTTACCAAAAGGAACAAAAGTGGCTGTTTGGTGCTCCAAGGGAAATGAAAACATCAGACAGTTTATTTTAGTAGATGCTTCTACCAATCAAAAAGTATTTTCCGGCACTATAGACCATTTTTTTGGTAAATACGGCCCATTTAGCGAAACTGCTCGTTTGAATTTTTCTTCCTATGCCAAACCGGGAAAATATTATTTGCAAATCGGTAATATAAAATCTGCCAGCTTTGATATTAATAACAATGTATATAAAGGAACTGCTGATTTTTGTTTACAATATATGCGACAACAAAGAAGCGGGTATAACCCGTTTCTAAATGACAGTTGCCATACCCACGATGGATATACAAAATATGCTTCTTCGGTTGTAATATTGGATAGCACTTATATAGACGCAACTGGTGGTTGGCACGATGCCAGTGATTATTTACAATACAGTTCAACTTCTGCAAACGCCACATATCATTTGTTAATGGCTTTCAGAGATTTTCCTTCAGCATTTGCTGATCGTTTTTCGAGCAATGGACTATTGGGAAGTAATGGGAGAGCAGATGTGTTGGATGAAGCCAAATGGGGTCTGGATTGGTTGGTTAAAATGCATCCCAGCCCATCATTATTATTCAATCAATTAGGAGATGATAGAGATCATAGAGGAATGCGTATTCCCAAAGAAGACAACTATTATGGAAAAGGTTTTGAAAGACCAGTTTATTTTATTGATGGCAAGCCACAACAAAGAGGAAAATTTTTGAATAATACAACAGGCACAAGTTCTACAGCAGCTAAATTCAGTGCGGCATTTTCTTTGGCTTCCACTTTGTTTGAAAATGAAAAAACATTGTATCAATCAAAAGCAAAAACGGCTTTTCAATTTGCTCAACTAATACCTGGAGTTACACAAACTGTTTCTGTTGTTTCACCATATATCTATGCCGAAGACAATTGGGTAGATGATATGGAATTAGCCAATGCCACTGCTTTTTGGATGAACAAAGCTCAAAGAGCAGCAGCATCATTTACCTATGCTAAGAAAGAACCCATCACACCTTGGTTAGGAAAAGATACTGCAAGCCATTATCAATGGTATCCATTTATCAATGTTGGTCATTATGAATTAGCGAAACAATTAACAGGGGCTAAAAAAGATTCGGTCATTGGCTATTACCAAAAAGGGATTGATGCCGTTTGGCAAAAAGCAAAGCAAAATGCATTTTATAGAGGGGTACCATTTATTTGGTGCAGCAATAATTTAACTGTTGCTTTTGCCATGCAATGCAAGTGGTATGCTTCATTATCCGGCAATCATCAATATGATGAATTGGAGCAAGCGAATATAGATTGGTTATTTGGATGTAACCCTTGGGGCACCAGTATGGTATACGGTTTGCCATTTAATGGGGATTCACCCGTAGACCCTCACTCGGCATTTACTCATATAAAAAATTATCCGATCAATGGCGGTTTAGTAGATGGGCCAGTGTATACTACTATTTATAAAAACTTAATTGGCATTCAATTAAAAGATGCTGATGAATATGCAAATTTTCAAAGTGATTTAGCGGTGTATCATGATGATTATGGCGATTATAGTACCAATGAACCAACGATGGATGGAACAGCTAGTTTGGTTTATTTGTTGGCAGCACAAGAATCAAAGCAATCAAGCAAGGATGGCATTTCAATTAAACCCAGTGCGCCACATATTGTAGACCATGGAGCCATTATTAAAGCAACTCCAACAACTGAAAAATCAATTGCCCTTGTTTTTACAGGCGATGAATATGGAGAAGGATTTAATTTCATTGATTCTTTATTATCGAAAGAAAAAATAAAAGCGGGTTTCTTTTTTACGGGAAGAATGTATAGAAATCCACAATTCCAACCTGCTATTCAACAATTGATCAAAGCCGGTCATTATATGGGTCCGCATAGCAATGATCATTTATTGTACAATGATTGGACGAAGAGGGACAGCTTATTAGTGAGCTTTCAGGAGTTTAGCGATGACCTCAATAAAAATTTAAATGCCATGGATGAAGTAGGCATTGATCTGAAAAATGTCAAACTATTTATTCCCCCCTATGAATGGTGGAATGATTCTGTTGCTACTTGGACTCAATGGCGTGGTATGCAATTGTTCAGTTTTACTCCTGGTACATTTACCAATGCAGATTATACCTGGCCCGAAATGGGCAAGCAATACCGCTCGAATGTATTTTTGATGGATAAGCTTAGCGAATTGATTCAACAGCCAGATAAATTCAATGGTGCTATTGTATTAATTCATGTAGGAACCGATCCCAGAAGAAAAGAGAAATTCTATCGAGAACTACCTGCTATCATTGAATTATTGCGAAAGAACCAGTTTACAATAAAAAGGGTTGATGAATTGATCAATTAAACTACCAGGCATCTTCGCCAGCATCTGGTTTAGGTTGTTTGTATTTCTCTTTAGCCAACTTTTTTTCTATTTGCCTTTGTATGATAGCATCTGCAATGAGAATGGCTGCGTTGGTATCTGTTCTAGTTTCTAATAAGTACTTGATCTTGGCTTCATCAACATCAATTCGGTACAATGCATATATCAATTTCTCAAAATCGTGTACAATTAAATAATTAACGGTATTGATCAATTCGTCGCGGTTCAGCTGATCTACGGTTGCAATATCTAAATTGTATTCTATCATTTTTGTAAAGATTCAATATATTTAAGGTTCTAAAAGCGATTATATGAAAAAGGTATTTCTAGTACTCCAGTTATTTCTATTGGTTGGGTTAATTTCTGCTCAAAAAAGTTCGACCAATCTACCTGCTTATAAAAATACACAATTATCCATCAATCAGCGTATAGCCGATTTGTTGAAGCGCATGACCATTCAAGAAAAAGCAGGTCAGCTGAATCAATTGAATGGCGGAGTTTTTACAGGTCCTGCATTAAATGACCCAGGTCAAAAAGGAAAAGTACAAATGGTGCGTGATGGAAAAGTAGGATCATTTCTAAACGTAACAGGAGCCAAAGAAACTAGATCTATTCAAGAAGTGGCTGTAAAAGAAAGCAGAATGGGTATTCCAATTTTATTTGCTTTTGATGTAATTCATGGGTATAAAACCATTTTCCCAATTCCTTTGGCGGAAGCCTGTAGTTGGGATTTGAAACAGATGGAAATTAATTCTGCCATTTCAGCGAAAGAATCTGCGGCGGCAGGGTTGCATTGGACATTTGCTCCAATGGTTGATATCAGTACCGACCCAAGATGGGGTAGGGTAATGGAAGGAGCAGGAGAAGACACTTATTATGGTAGCCTAGTTGCTGCAGCACGTGTTAAAGGATTACAAGGAAATTTAGACGATGTAGCACATATAATGGCCTGTGTTAAACATTTTGCCGCTTATGGTGCTCTTGAATCTGGTAGAGAATACAATCATGTAGATGTTTCAAGAGTGGCATTATGGAATAAATACTTCCCTACTTATAAAGCATCTGTTGATGCAGGCGCTGCAACAGTGATGAATTCATTTAATGTTGTAGATGGAGTACCTGCAAGTGCCAATTCCTTTTTGGTAGATGATGTTTTGAAAAAGCGTTGGGGCTTTAAAGGATTTGTGGTAAGTGATTGGGGTTCTTTTGGTGAACTAATCAATCATGGTTATGCAACTGATGATAAAGATGCTGCCCTCAAAGCTTTACAGGCTGGAAGTATGATGGATATGGAATCGAAAGTAGTAGTAGAACATTTGCCTGCACTCGTAAAAGAAGGGAAAATTACTATGCAACAAGTTGATGAAGCAGTTGGCAAAATACTCTATTATAAATTTAAATTAGGATTGTTTGAAGACCCTTATAAATTTTCTGATGAAGCAAGAGAAAAAGCTGTTTTATTTTCACCAGAAAACAGAGCTGTTGCATTAAAAGCAGCACAAAGTTCTATTGTATTGTTGAAGAATAGCAATCAAGTATTGCCTTTGAATAAATCGGCTTCTAAAATTGCGTTGGTTGGATTGTATGCGAAAAGCAAAGGGGATATGTTTGATTTTTGGGTAGCTAATGGAGATTCCAGTAATGCAGTAAGTATCTATGAAGGAATGCAGCGTAAATTAGGTGCAGGTGCAATAGAATATACGCAAGGATACAATGCAGACAATACCACCAGTGATGCATTAATCAATGAAGCGGTTAAATCTGCCAGCAATGCAGATGTTGTAGTAGCAACAATTGGGTTGAGTGGAAAATTAGGAGGTGAAGAAAGATCACTGGCCAATATTAATATTCCTGATGCTCAAATTCAATTATTAAAAGCTTTGCAAAAAACGGGTAAACCCATTGTGGTTTTAGTAAATAGTGGTCGCCCGATGGTGCTAACTCAAATACAAGATCTAAGCACTGCAATTGTTCAATGTTGGATCTTAGGCACAGAAACGGGTAATGCTGTTGCGAATGTATTAACTGGCGCATATAATCCTTCTGGAAAAACAGTAATGAGTTTTCCTTATGCTGTGGGGCAAATACCTGTTTATTATAATCATTTCAATACCAACAGACCTGCTCCAGAAACTGGTGATGGTGCCTGGAAATCTCGTTATCGTGATATTCCAAATGAACCATTGTATCCATTTGGATATGGATTGAGTTATACAACATTTGCGTATAGTGGATTAAAGCTAAGTGCTGCTGCTATCGCAAAAACAGAATCATTAAAAGTGAGCGTGAATGTTACCAATACAGGTAAATTGGATGGGGAAGAAGTTGTTCAATTGTATATCAGAGATTTAACTGCTTCTATTGTAAGGCCTGTAAAAGAATTAAAAGGTTTTCAAAAAATCAATTTAAAAGCTGGCGAAACAAAATCGCTTGAGTTTATATTGTCGGCTAAAGACTTGTCTTTTTTTGATGCGAATGGCAAAACACTATTAGAAGCTGGCAAGTTCAATGTATTTGTAGGTGGTGATTCAAAAAACACCATGATGAGTTCATTTGATTTGAAATAATCAATACTTTTCAATCACGCCCAATCCAAAAAGGGCAAAATCATATTTAGCTGGATCCTTTGGGTCCAGCTTTTTTAGGTAGGTAGTTAATTCTTCAGCCGCTTGCCAGTCTATTTGTTTTCTTTCCAATAAATTAAATCTTTTAGCAACTCTGGCAACATGTACATCAATGGGGCAAATCAATTGTGAAGGATCTAGCTTTCCCCAAATACCAAAATCTACTCCCTTATTGTCTTTTCTAACCATCCAACGCAGGAACATGTTCAAACGCTTACAGGTGGAGCCTTTGGCGGGGTTGGAAATATGTTTTTTGGTTCTGGCTGGCGCATCTTCCAAAGAAAAAAAATAGTGATGAAAATGGACCAACGCATCAAATATAGATGGGGGCTTTTTGCCCTTTATTAAAAATGCTTCTTCTAAAGAATGGTATTTTGAATAGTGCTGCTTGAAAAAATCAATGCAATACAATAAGTCAGTTGTATTAAAAGTCCGGTGTTTGAATCCCTCTAATTGTTGTAATTCTTTTGCTGATGCATGCATACAAAAATCATACGGCTTCATTTGCATGAGTTGCATCAACTCACGCGACTTATTGATGATGGTAGTTCTATTGCCCCAAGCAAAAATAGCCGAAAAAAATCCAGCTATTTCTATGTCTTGTTTTTTTGAGAATAAATGTGGTATACAAACAGGGTCTGCAGCAATAAAGGAAACTTGATTGTATTGCTTTACTTTTTTATCAAAAAAATCAACCAATTTTTTGAATTCATTCATTAATCTTCTTTAAGCATTTTAGTAAGAATTTCAACGCCTAATCCATCTCCAATTTGATTTTTATTGTAGGCGTTAATAGCTAGAAAAACCGCTTTTCCACTTTCCAAGTGTAACCCACAAAAAGTAGAAAAACCATAAGTTCCACCATTATGCCAAATGATCACTCGATTATTGGATCCATTTAAAATATGCCAACCCTTTGCTATTTGCAAACGTTTATTGATACTTGCAGTTGGTGTGGTAATATCTTTGATAATTGAAGACTCTTTTTTGTCGATAATGAATTGCAAATAATTCAACATGTCATATACATCAGATTTTATTGCTCCAGCGGCTTGTAAAATAGCCATATCCCAATAAGCTGATTCTGTATCTTCAAAATAGCCTGTGCTTATTTTTTGATTTGGATCTGCCTTTAAGCCGGTATGTTTCATTTGTCCGGGTCCAGTTATATATTGCTCAAGTAATTTTTTATAACTTTTTTGGGAGATTCGTTCTGCCAATACACCAGCTAAACCTACTCCTAAATTTGAATAGCTTACTTTATGACTGGTATCTAATTTACATGTTGAAAGGAAACTAAATAGTTGTGCTGAACCATAACCAATATAAGGCTGCAATAAATTACTTGGGGTTCCCATGTTATCAGGTATTCTTGGTAAACCGGCTGTATGATTTAATAACTCAATGAATTTAATATTACTAATACTTTTATTTCGACTAACGCTATCAGGTAAATATTTACTAATATTATTGGTATCGCTAATCTTTTTCTCTTGTAAAATGGAACTTAAAATATATGCTGTAAATGTTTTAGTAATGCTGCCAATCTCTAGTTGAGTAACAGAGTCGAATGCTGTTTTTGTAGATTTATTGGTAAATCCACTGTAATAATACTTGCGCTCCTCTTTATTAATTGTTCCTATAACAATTCCAGGAATTGAATTAGCAGCACTAGTAAGGCTATCTATTTTTAGCTGTATCCATGCATCATTTGATTGAGCTGCTGATTTTAAAAAACAGCAACTTAAAATAAAAATAGAAAGATATTTTATAATTGATTTATGCATCCAATGCTTGGTTCAGGTCTGCAATAAGATCATCTGCATCTTCTACTCCAACACTTAATCTGATTAATGTATCACTTAAACCATTGGCAATCCTTTTTTCTCTAGGTATAGAAGCGTGCGTCATAGATGCCGGATGATTGATCAAGCTTTCTACTCCTCCTAAACTTTCTGCTAAAGAAAATAAATGGGTAGATGATAATACTTTCTTCGCTGCTTCCATGCTATCATCTTTTAATTCAAAAGAAAGCATGCCGCCAAAATCGCGCATTTGCTTTTTTGCAATTGCATAATTGTGATGGTCTTCGAAACCACACCAATACACTTTCGCTACTTTTGGATGATTGCGTAACCAATGTGCGATAGCTCTTCCATTCTCACAATGACGCTGCATACGTAAATGCAAGGTTTTGATACCACGTAATACCAGGAAGCAATCCATCGGCCCAGGAACTGCTCCGCAACTTTTTTGTATAAAATACAATTGTTCCCTCAATTCCGAACTATTCATCATCAAAGCACCTTGAATCACATCGGAATGTCCGCCCAAATATTTGGTAGCAGAATGCATAACAATATCTGCTCCCATGTCTAATGGGTTTTGTAAATAAGGTGAGGCAAAAGTATTGTCTACACATAATAAGGCATTGCTTGCCTTTGCAATGGTAGCAACAGCAGCTATATCGGTAATATTCATGAGTGGATTGGTAGGCGTTTCAATCCAAATAAGTTTTGTTTTGCTACTAATCGCTTTTTGAATATTGTTTACATGTGTTGTATCTACATAAGTAAATACAATACCCATTTTCTCATAGATTTTAGAGAATAAGCGAAATGTGCCACCATACATATCGTTGGCTGCAATCACTTCATCGCCAGGTACCAATAATTTAATGACTGCATCTGTTGCAGCAACTCCGCTTCCAAATGCCAACCCATACTGACCATTCTCAATAGCAGCATATGCTTCTTCCAAGGCTTTTCGGGTAGGGTTCTGGCTTCTAGCATATTCAAAACCTTTGTTTACACCAGGTGCTTCCTGAACATATGTAGATGTTTGATAAATGGGAGTCATAATAGCTCCTGTACTTGGATCTGGATTTGCTCCAGCATGGATGTATTTAGTAGCAATTTTCATTGAATTGTGTATTTATTGGTAAAAGCAAATATAAGCTATTGCTTCTGTAGCGATTCAATTTGGGCTATTGCAAAACTTTGGGCATCTTTTATAAAAGGCACTGCCATTATCGCTATTTCATTGTAATGAAGCATAAAAAGATCAAATGCATCTTTCGAACTGTCCAAATGCTTCGCTCTTCTGCTTAACCCCTCGAAACTTTTTTCTATTCCCCAGGTATAGCGGTAATTGTACAACCAGTTTTGAGATTGCATATAGGGAAACATAGAAGCAAATCTTTCTGGAAAATATGTTTGCTGTTTTCCTAAACTATTAAATGTTCTTTTTGTAAAATCCATCCACTCCTGATCTGTGTAAATACTAGAATCAATGGCTAAGAAATGGTCATATACCACATCTACAAATGCCCCTGCATACAATCGAACTGATGGAGCAAAGAATTTTTTTATTTCCCGAGTAATTGCATGCTCATCGGTAAACTGGTCTATTGCACGATGGAGCTTTATGCCTTTTTGTATTGCTGCAGGATAGTCGTATTGCTTTTTCCCTTTGATATAATCACTGATCATATTGCCCAATAGCAACTCGGGGTCTTCAAATGATAAATATGCGTGGGCTAAATAATTCATTGATTATTTTTTGTTAATCCAATTTGCTATTAGCTCCAACGCTGCTGGAGAAATGGTTTCTTTAATTTTTTGATATTCTGTAAAGTCTCCGGTATTGGCTGTTTGTAATAAATGATTTAATCCAGGCAGATTTTTGATCACTACTTTTTTATTTCCGTTTGCTTTTATTGTTTTTTCGATCAAGGTTAAATTACTTTTAGCATCCACTTGTGTGTCTTTTTCTCCATTAATGGCCAATACCCTGCAAGTAATTTGTTTTAAATCATCTACAGGATTATAATTAATAAAATACCTCATCCAGTGAATATCATACAAACCATCATACATAAATTGAACACCTTGTCCTACTATTGTTTTTTCTGTAGCATATAAAGACTTGATTGTTGCCGGGCTTTGTTGTTTAAGCCAATTCGAATAAACGGAATCTAATTGCTTATTTAACTGTTCTTTATTGGGTGCTGTAAATTTCGCTAACATTTGATTGTGTAATTCTCCAAATGCAACAGTAGCTGTACTATCAATTCCAGCTTTTCTAAGTTGAAATAAATTCTGACTAGTATTGGTTGCAGCTCCTCCTATTGCTGGCGCTCCCCATAGCACCAAAAAGCTAATTTCTTTTCTTCTAGCTGCCACCATTGGCGCTATGGCACCACCTTCGCTGTGCCCGATCAGTCCAATATTTTTAGTATTGATCTCTTTTCTGGTGAGCAAATAATTTAAACTTGTTTCTACATCATATGAAAAATCGGAAGAAGTTAATTCTTTTGGATTAGGGCCTTTGGTGCTTTTTCCAGCACCTCTATCATCAACTCTAAGAACAGCAATTCCATTATTGGTTAAGTAGTCTGCTAATACCCAATACAATTTATGGTCAAATAAAGTTCCATCTCTATCCTGTGTTCCACTACCTGAAATAATAATCACCGTTGGAAAATTCTTTTTATTTCTTGGGATCGTTAAAGTTGCCCCATAATGAACACTATGGTCGGCATTTTCGTATTCAACTTCTTCTATTGAATAGTTGAAAGGTGGTTTAGGTGTTTGAGGCCTTTCTTCCTGTTGTCCCATCACTACTGAAATAGTAAATAGCCCGAAGATTAATAATCCAATGTTTTTCATAAAATCAATGTTTATTTATTTGCTGATTTTTATATAATTGATAAGAGTAAACTATAGGTAGAACAATCATTATTAATAAAATAATACCAGATGCAATAATGCCAAATATGGGGCTTGCTAACAACGAGATCACTGCCATCAAAATTCCACCAGCTACCCAAATTTTACTTACTAAGTAATGTGTCTTTCTCCAATTCTCTTCGTTTTCCAATGTCCATGATATTCTGAAACCAATAAAATAATTGGGTTTAATACTGTGCATGAAGTTTCCTATTACGGCTAAAAATATTCCAATTAAAGGGAAAATAAATTTTGCTACATCGATCTGTTCTGCCAGACTCGAATGAATAATTATTATTTGAATAAGACATAAAAAAACCAACACACTCAGTGCTATTTTTTTCATCAATTCGGGAGATTGACCTGCAGCTTTTTTGGGATCTATTTTATGGGTAAACTTTACCATAAAATAGGAGCCAACTCCAATTGCAGTCATCATAAATGTTGTAAAGATCAAAGTTGATTTATCCCCCCAACCATTGGCTCTGCCTTCTAAATTAAAATGCGTTGGAATAGTTTGTGGTAATGCATTGTAAATAGTACTCAGATACCCAAATGGAGCAGCGATGATGATCAAAATAACCAGCCATTCTATTATAGTGTTTTTATGCATTTTATTTATTTTTTAGTTTTTTTGAATTGCATCATCCACTTCAACATTTCATCCATCACAGTAGTGTTTAAGGAATAGGAAATAAATTGACCATCTTTAGCAGCCTCTACCAAACCTGCTTGTTTCAGTAGGTCTAGATGATGAGATATGCTGGGCTTTGAAATATTAAAATGGTCGGCAATTTCTCCTGCATTTAAATCTTTTTCTTTGAGTAGCTCCAAAATCTCCCGCCTTGTAGAATCGTTTAGCGCTTTAAAAAGAATATTCACTTTAGTTATTTATATATTTAGACAAATGTCTAAATACTATTTTAAAGCAACAAATCTATTTTACTATTTAACTGGTTTTTAATTTTTTAGATTGGGTAATTGATTGATTGGAATAAAATCTCCTTCCTTTTGTAAGTCTTGGATCAGTTGTAATAGCCTGCTCACTAATGCAGGGCCAGACCATCTTCTGGTATATGCTGGTAAATCAAATTCATTAATTGGGGTGAATTCCCATGGATGAAAATACAAACAGATATATCCGTCTTTTTGTAAGGTTTGAATACAAAGTTTCTTAAATACCATATATGGCATATTCTTAAAACTCAACCAGAATAACGGAATGCGCAGATTGGGTGTTACAGATGCAGGAACTCTTTTCATTCCTTCTTCGGTATAGATTGTTCTGGAAAGGTGGAGGTTATTGTATTTTCCTGGTAACCAAGTTGGATTGATGGAAGAATCATATGCGTACCCAGCTGAGATCACCGAAGGCATATCAATCACTTTCATTCTCGGCATACGTAATCCGGTAACTGATTTTCCTGTAATAGTTTCAAGTCTTAATCTTGAATTCAACAGATCTTTAATAACAAAAGAACCGTGATAGTATGTGTGAGAAGCTATTTCGTGTTGTTCAGCTAATTTTTTTATTTCAGAAGGAAAATGATCCGCAAAATTTGCAGTAGTAAATAATGTTGTAGGAACAGCATCCAAAATTGGTGCAATGGCATCCAATCCTTTTTTCCCAATTTCCATTTGTGTTGAATCATTAATGGTTTGACCAAATTCCATTGGAATATCAAATTCTTCTACATCAAAACTCAACAAAATAGAACGGTTCATTAAAGCAGATTGGTTTCTTTAACTATATAATGAGGGCGCTGTTTGCTTTGCATGAATAACTTCCCTAAGT
This sequence comes from Sediminibacterium sp., assembly GCA_040403975.1. Taxonomy (GTDB): domain Bacteria; phylum Bacteroidota; class Bacteroidia; order Chitinophagales; family Chitinophagaceae; genus Sediminibacterium. The sequence goes on along the minus strand of JBBAJS010000005.1, from coordinate 152,952 downwards.
ACAATCCAATAATTCCTAAAATCATTAATTGAAGGCCACCAAAAAAAGCAATGGTCGCAATCATTGAAGCCCAACCAGACACTACATGACCATAGATAAAGCTGATTAAGATATAAGGAATGTATAATAAAGAAAACAAGGAGAAGAATAATCCCAAATAAGCTGCGATATACAAGGGTTTTGTGCTAAATGAAGTAATCCCTTGCAATGCAAAACGGATCATTTTCTTCACTGTATATTTAGATTCTCCAGAACCTCTTAAAGCAGAAGTATATTCAATACCGATTTGATTGAAGCCCATCCATTTAATCAAACCCCGCATAAAAATATCTGATTCGGTAAATGTGCGAAACACTTTCACCACTTTATGGTCCATCAATCGGAAGTCTGCAGTTCCCTGTTCTAATTCAATATCAGATAAATTGTTGATGATATTGTAAAATATATTAGAGGTTTTCTTTTTTAAGTATTGAATATCCTGGTGATCATTTCTAATGGTATACACTATATCGAAACCTTCTTCCCATTTTTGAATTAATGTTGGTATTAATGCTGGGGGATGTTGTAAATCTCCATCCATCATAATTACCGCATCAGCTTCTGTTCTGTCGAGCGCAGCTTTCAAAGCATTTTGATGGCCAAAGCTTTTGGTCAAAGAGATGTAATAGATATAATTGGTATTGGCTGCCTGATCTTTAATATACTCAAGCGTTCCATCAGTACTACTGTCTTCCACAAAAATGATGGAATAGGTATAATTCAAAGGAGTTAATGCCTTTTTAATTTCATCAATTAAAATGGGCAGATTGCCTCGCTCATTCCAAACAGGAACAATTATCGAAATGGTTTTAAGTGCTTCAGGGGGCTGCATATTCAATACACTGTTATAGAACAAAGCTAAAACTTATTTATTATGCTACCAATCTAATGGCCGCATTGCCTAAACCTCCTATTTAGCAGACTCGATCACTCGAGAAAGCCCTTCTTTCATGGAGAATTTGGGCTGCCAATTCAATATGGAAGCTGCTTTTGAAATATCTGCAATAGTATCCATTATTTCCGCAGTTCTGGTTTCGTTGCTACTGGTAACGGGATAATTGGTTCCGCAAATTTGTTGGACCATTTCAATTATTTCTTTTACGGAATAACTGATGCCCGAACCAATATTAATAATTTCAAATTGATGAACGTCGAGACATTTAATAATCGAAGCTATAAAATCGTCAATAAAAATATAATCTCTTTTGGGTGCAAGGTCTTTTACATGAACCGCTTTTTTATGCAATACCTGATCAATAATCTCAGGAATTAAAAAGGAAGGATTTTGATTGGATCCGTAAATATTGAATGGCCTTAAAATCACCGTGTTCACTCCAAAAGAATCTGCATATAATTTACAATATTCTTCTGCATTTCTTTTTGATAATGCATATGGGTTGGGAGTATATACTGGGGCTTCTTCATTAATCGGCAAAGTCTTGGCATTCCCATATAAATAGGAACTGATATAGATCATTCTGGCTTGATGCTTTTTGCAATATTCTAAAGCTCTTAGTGTGCCAAGCGTGTTGGTTTCTAAAAATAAATCGGGTTGTTTCCAACTATCGGGTACAAAAGTTTTTGCAGCAAGATGAATTACTGTATCTGTTGCAGGTATTTGTTCCCAGGTTTTAATTAAAGAAATATCACCACGATCACTTGAAATAGCTACCACTTCATGGCCCTGGAGTATGAGTTGATTGCATAGTATTTTTCCTATAAAACCATTTGCACCAGTAACCAATATTTTACTCATACATTATTTTACTTTTCAATTGATCAAATTGTTCAATGGCTTCAATATAATCATCAGGCCTTCCGATATCTAACCATAAACCCGTAAAAGTATTTACAGCTACTGGTTCTTTCTTAGCCAATAGCTCCAACATCAATTGATCAAAACCATAAGGTGTATTATTCGGAATAAATGAAAGCACTCTTTTATTAAGCATGTAAATTCCCATACTCACTTCATAGGTATTCTTTGGCTTTTCTTTGAAACCAGTTAAATGGCCTGATTCTGTTTGAAGTACTCCATAATCAATCATCTCTTCTCTTAAATGTGAGGAAATGGTATAGATTGCCCCACTTTGAACATGTTTGTCATAAAAATCTGCAAAAACAATATCTGTTAAAATATCTCCATTCATTACCAAAAAATTCTCTGGCAAATCTTGAATTAATTTTAATGGTCCCATGGTACCCAGTGGTTGATCTTCCAAAGAATAATTGATGGCAATTCCCCATTTAGATCCATCTCCAAAAAAAGCTTTGATCAATTCTGCTTGATGATTCACCGCTAAAGTAATATGTGTAAAACCCTGTTTCACCAATTGTCTGATGATGACCTCCAAAATGGGGTATTCGCCAATTGGCATCAATGGCTTAGGAAGTACTACGGTATAAGGTCTTAATCTTTTTCCTTTTCCTCCTGCTAAAATAACTGCGTGTTTACCCATGATTGAAATTATATGTTGTAAGTATCCGTTTTATATCGAGCTAAATTAGCTGGTTGTGTAAACCAATTGATGGTTTGTGCTAATCCTTTTTTGAATCCTTCTAATCCACCATATGCTGGTTCCCAGTTCATTAAACGTTTTGCTTTATCATAACTGGCGAACAATCTTTCTACTTCACTTTTTTCAGGTCTAAGTCTTTCTTTGTCTAAAACGAATTCCACTTTTTCTCCCATTAAAGATGCAATCAATTCTGCAGTATCTAAAATAGAGATTTCAAATCCACTTCCAATATTTGTAACAGTGCCATTTATAGCATCGCATTGCATGGCTTTGATAAATCCATTGGCGGTATCTTCTACATAAGAGAAATCTCTTGTAGGACTTAATGCACCTAGTTGAATGATTTTTTTTCCTGCTGCAATTTGAGAAATAATGGTTGGTATCACTGCTCTTGCTGATTGACGAGGACCATAAGTATTGAAAGGCCTTAAAACTGCAACGGGTGTATTGAATGATGTATAAAAAGACAAGGCAATTTGATCAGCACCAATTTTACTTGCAGAATAAGGAGATTGACCTTGCAATGGATGATCTTCAGTGATGGGAACAAATTGAGCAGTTCCATATACTTCACTGGTAGATGTTTGAACTACTTTTTGAATGCCTAATTCTTTCACGGCTTGCACCACATTGAGGGTTCCTTTAATATTGGTATCAATATAAGTATCTGGTGAATGATAAGAATATGGTATTGCAATCAACGCGGCTAAATGCAACACCACATCACATCCCTTCATGGCAGTTTTTACTCCATAAGGGTCTCTGATATCGCCTGTAAATACCTCGAATTTCCCTTTTACTGCAGGGTCGCAATAATCTAACCAGCCCCATGTATTAAATGAGTTATACAACACAAATGCCCGAACATCAAAACCTTGTTTCACCAACATTTCTGTTAGATGAGATCCAATAAATCCATCTGCCCCTGTTACTAATATTTTCATGTGCTTGATTTTGTTATTGGGTTGATTTTTTTCCATGTAAATAATTCAACCATGCAAACCGCCCAAACAATTATACATGGAATTGCTTTGATATGATAAGGTTTTAAAAAATTATCCCTTATTGGTTTTGGAAAAATTTCGGTGGGAGATAGGCAGGTAAAAATAAAAAGAACAATCATTAACCATTGATGCCATTTTAAACGGTCAAGTGTTATATACCATATTGCAGCTCCTGCAACAGCAATAATATAAGTAGGTGATTCAACACCTGGGTTAAATACCACAGTGAATAATAGAATTCCTCCAAGATATAATTGTCTGAATTGACTATTATGATACACTTCTTTCTTAAGTAATACCAATAACATAGTGAGGGTGCCTGCTAAAATGATCCAACCCTGATCTATTTGAATAGACTTAAACATGCCAATTACTCCAATCAAACTCAAAGAATCTCTTATTGATTGTAATTGCAATCGATGTATCCAACTCTGGTATAAAAACAATAATTGATCAAATGAAACAATCAATAATGGTAAGGCAAAAAATAAAAGGCCCCATCCCAATCCTTTCAGCACAAATTCACCTCTTTTTTTATAACACAAAAAGAAAACACCTGCCGTAAGTACATAAATTTTAAAGAAAAACCCAAATACAAAAAACAGACTCGACCAAGCCGTTTTCCCTTTTTCTTGATAAATGAAAACCAGCATTATTAAGGCGGTAACTGTTGCATTGGTTTGTACATTTTCTGCAGCAGTGATGTATTCGATCAAACAAAACCAGTAAATGAATATTTTTTTCTTTAGGTCGATAGGCATTAAGTGAATTGCAATAAGTAGTGCTACTGTATGGGTAAGGTTCCACAATAAAATGCCTATCCAGTCTGGGAAATAATAAAATAGACCCATGAAAAAAGCAAATGAGGGACTATAATTATACTCTGTATGATATTCCGAAGGATACATCAGGTACAAATCATATTGCTTTTTCAAATGTTCAAAAGCAGCAACAAAACTATCGTAGTTATCATAGCTTTCTAAAAAAGCAATTTTCAAACTGATCAATACACATACAATCAAATAAATGCGAATGAGATTTTTCTCACTATTAAAGAATGGCTTCTTTGTTAATTGTTTGATTGAAAAAGACATAACGGTACAAAGATATATTTTCTAGATGCTCAAGCAATAGCTTATCCTGCTGCTCTGTAGAGTAATACATGGCAAAATACTTACTTTAAGTGCTGATTGAGCTGCAATGTCAAATACTTCATCCTTAGATAGTATGAATAATTGATGCGTTTTTCTTAATGAGTTGTATTTAGATAATTTTGCCCTGAACATGAATTGAATAAAGGAGAAAAAATAACCATGCTTAATGCTATGCAGCATAACGCTTAAAGCATCTTTCCAAAGTCCTTTTTCGTTTTCAATAACATCAACCAATAATATTTTGCCTCCAGACGATAATAAGGCTTTGGAATTTTCAATTAATTCAAGCACATCTTCTTTTGTCTTGAAATACTGAATCACACTCAATATGATGATGGTATCGAATTGGTTACCTTCTTGCTTAAGTATAGTCAATGAACTGATCGATTCTTCCAATGGCAATTCTCTAAAAACGAATTCCTTGTTTTTCTTGCATTTTTCTTTTGCAATTTCAATGTATTTGGCAGAAATATCTACTCCATAATAACTGTTTATTTTTCCTTTTAAAGCATTGGCCAAATAGCCTGGTCCGCATCCAAAATCGAATAAATGGGTTGACTTGTTAATCAATTGATGCAATTCCAGCTTTTCAGCGACGAATTCGGTACTTTTTTCCATCACTTTCATAAAAAGTTTTGGATTTTCCTTCCAATAATTGCCCCAGCTTAACATATGACGATAATTGTTTATTTAATAACCTTAATTCAAGATAATACATTTACGGTATATGTGATTTTGGGTTTAGAACTTTCAGGAATATTCATCACCAGTTCATATTAAAAATTTACTTTTGCCCCTCAAAATAATCATCCATGAGTAAAGGACCTGTTTCCCATTTTATTGAACATCATTACAGACATTTTAATGCAGCTGCTTTAGTAGATGCTGCTAAAGGATATGAAACCCATTTATTAGAGGGAGGCAAAATGTTGGTGAGTTTGGCCGGCGCCATGAGTACAGCTGAGTTAGGCATTAGTTTGGCTGAAATGATCCGTCAGGATAAAGTAGCCATTATCAGTTGTACTGGAGCCAATTTGGAAGAAGATATCATGAATTTGGTGGCTCATAGTCATTATAAACGCGTGCCTAATTACAGAGATTTAAGCCCGCAGGAAGAATGGGATTTATTAGAGAATCATTATAACAGAGTTACAGATACTTGTATTCCTGAAGAAGAAGCTTTTAGAAGATTACAAAAACATATTCATCAGGTTTGGTCAGACGCAGATTCAAAAGGGGAGCGTTATTTTCCACATGAGTATATGTATAAAATGTTGCTCAGCGGAGACTTAGAGCAGTATTATGAAATTGATCCGAAAAATAGCTGGATGTTGGCTGCTGCAGAAAAAAATCTACCTATTGTAGTTCCAGGATGGGAAGACAGTACCATGGGAAATATTTTTGCTTCTTATGTAATTAAAAATGAAATCAAAGCCAGTACCATGAAGAGTGGTATTGAATACATGGTTTGGTTAACAGAATGGTATCGTGCCAATAGTAGCGGAAAGGGTGTAGGTTTTTTTCAAATTGGTGGTGGTATAGCAGGCGATTTTCCGATCTGCGTAGTTCCAATGATGTACCAGGACTTAGAATGGCATGATGTTCCGTTCTGGAGTTATTTTTGTCAGATCAGTGATTCTACCACATCATATGGTTCTTATTCTGGTGCCGTTCCTAATGAAAAAATCACTTGGGGAAAATTGGATATTCATACACCAAAATTCATTGTTGAAAGTGATGCAACGATTGTTGTGCCGTTGATTTTCGCGTACTTACTCGGGTATTAGTTATTAGTTATTGGTTGTTGGGATATTTCGAAATGACCGTATCAAACATAAAAAAACCTCGCAGCATTTACAACTGCGAGGTTTTTATTTTGACTCATTCCCTTTTCTGTATCTTATATCTCTTATCTCTTAACTCTTCTTTCTTAATTCTTCTTTATCTAGCAGTCGCTGGTAAAGGAATATCTCTCTTGATCATATTGTCTCTATTGGCCATTTCCCATGCAGTGTGAAAAACCAATTTGGCTCTTTTCTCCATCAATTCAAAATTAATTTTTTCTACAGTATCGCCTGGTTGGTGGTATTCTGCCCTTAACATTCCATCGTAGAAAAACAAAATCGGAACACCTTTGCGTGCAAAATTATAATGGTCGCTTCTAAAATATATTCTGTTTCTGTCATTCGGGTCATCGTATTTATAATCCAAAGTCATGTTGACATGGGCTTTATTAGCAGCCTCATTAATAAATGGTAATTCACTGCTTAATTTATCATGACCAATCACATAGATATAATTCAACGTATCGCCAGTTTTGCGTTCTGTATCTACTCTGCCAATCATATCTGTATTTAAATCAACTGATGTTTTATCCATTGGGAAAATAGGATGTTCTGAATAATATTCAGAACCTAATAATCCTTTCTCTTCACCACTCACTGTCATGAATACCAATGTTCTTCGAGGTTTAACACCTTTTTTTGCAGCTGCAGCAAAGGCTTCTGCCATCTGCATTACACCAACTGTTCCAGAACCATCATCATCAGCTCCATAATAAATTACATCGCCTCTTTTACCTAAATGATCGTGGTGTCCGGTCATAAAAACATACTCATCTTTTTTGTCTGTACCTTCTATAATCCCAATTACATTACTGGTTTCTAATGTGGTTGTTTTTTTATCCGCTGCAATGCTTAATTCGGCAACATATTTTCCTTTAGTTAATGTTGCTAAAGCATCGCTTGAAAGTTTAGTTGTTCTTCCTGTTAATGCAGAGGCAATTTCTTCTGAAACAGTCACCATCATAAATGGAGCCCTAGTAGGCTTATTCATATAAATATCGCTTTTTACAGGAGTTGCTGTTTTACGAGGAAAGTCTTTTGAAACCAATACGATACCAGTTGCACCTGCATTTCTGGCTGCAGCAGCTTTCGCAGCGCCTGAAATAGGGCTGGGTGTTCTAGATCCTGCAACAGCAACTGGAGCTTTATATCCAGCAGGAGCGCCGTCTAAGATCATAACAATCTTACCTTTTACATCCAAACCTGCATAATCATTTATCCCAGCTGCTTTATCTTCAATACCATATCCAACAAACACTAATTCATTTGTGCTATTTTTTCCATTAGAAATGGATTGTAATGACATTATATAATCTTTGTCCATGTCGAATAACTTTCCATTTACCCTTAATTGTATACCAGCTAATTCATCTTGGTAAACATTAAAATACTGCTGATAGCTTGTACCATTTCCTGGTTTCAATCCTATATTTCTAAAATGATTTTCGATAAATGCAGCTGCTCTTCTTTCCCCTGGCATGCCTGTTTCTCTTCCCTCCATTTCAGCTCCGGCTAAAATGGTCAATTTGTCTTTCATAGACTGAGGGGTAATCACTGCAGCATATTTTACTGCTGGGTTTTCTTTTTGAGCATTGGCAATAACTGTAATGCACAGTAATGACGCCACTAACCATTTTTTCATTAAAATTTGTTTTTTAGTTACAAGCAATTTTTCCAACACGGGTTGCGTGTCGACCACCTTCGAATGGTGTATTCATAAATATGTCCAACATTTGTTCAGCTAAAGCGAGTGCTACAAAACGTGCAGGAATACAAATCATATTGGCATCATTGTGCTGACGAATTAATTGAGCTACATCATTCTGCCAGCAGAGCCCGGCACGAATACCCTGGTGTTTATTAGCAGTAATGGCCACCCCATTTGCAGAACCACAAAGCAGTATTCCGAACGCTGCTTCTCCTTTTTCTACGGCACTTGCAGTTGGATGTGCAAAGTCGGGATAATCAACCGAATCGGCAGAATAAGTACCAAAATCGGTAACAGTATATCCTTTTTCATTTAACTTTTTTACCAATGCATTTTTATAATCTAGTCCGGCATGGTCGCAACCAATGGCAATTGGCAAAGCAGCATTAAATACATAACTCATAATACTCAATTAATAACGTAACTCTAATTCTTAATTCATAATTCATCTCTCTTAATTCATCATTCCTAATCCCATTCTTTATCTTCTTCTTCCTTATTTTGTTTGTACACTCTTGCAGATACCAAGATGCTTAATTCATACAATAACCATAATGGTACGAATACAATTAACTGACTCATCCAGTCTGGGCTTGGTGTAATAAAAGCTGCCACAATCAATATGATTACAATGGCATATTTACGCGTTGTTCTTAAAAAACTAGGTGTTACTAATCCTGTTTTAGTCAAAATAAATGCTAGCACAGGTAATTCAAATGCCAATCCACAACCTAAAATAATATTCGTAAGATTATCCAAATAGTCGGCAAAAGTAGGTCGGGTAACAATCATGTTTTCGGTACCTAGTTGAAAGCCTGCCAAAAAATTAAAAGTAAAAGGGCCTAATAGAAAATATCCGAAAGCAGCTCCAGTAAAAAAGAAAAAGGAAACCCAAAATATCACGAAACGAGTATTCTTTAATTCTTTTTCTTTTAATGCGGGTTTTACAAAACGCCAGAACTCCCAAAAAATAAAGGGGAATGCAATGATAATGCCCCCAACAAAAGCCATGGTAATGCTGCTTAAAAATTGTCCACCAAAAGTGGTACTCTGCATGGTTACCTGAACCGGAGGCATACAAAGTGCATCTCCCATATGTGCCCAATGACTAAAATCGCAAAGGGCCTTATAACTAACAAAATCTTTATTGATCGGGCCAATGATGATATGATCAAAAATCCAGTTTCGGTAAATAAAAATAAATATGGCTCCCACCAAAATAGCTAATACTGATCGGATAATATGCGAGCGTAATTCTTCGAGATGATCTATAAATGTCATCTCTTCTTTTCCTTCACCGGCTGTTCTATTGAATAATGCCATATTACTATTTCTATGCTAGGGCGCAAAGTTAGGGGTATGGAAGGGACAATTTATCGTAAAACCTTCAATTTAACCATTTCAATACGGGTATCGCTTACAGTAAGGATATCGAACTTGAAATTATTGATGATAATGGTTTCCTTCTGTTTGGGAATGGTCTCATGTTCATTGATAATATATCCACTCAAGGTTTCAGATTCACCGGCAGGCAGCTCCAAATTGTATTTTTCATTCAAATAGTCTAACTCAAGCCTTCCACTTAAGATGAATTCGTCATCTGCCAGTTGTTTTTCTACAAATTCCTCCACATCATATTCATCATGAATTTCACCAAAAATCTCTTCCAATACATCTTCCATTGTTACAATACCCGCTGTTCCGCCAAATTCGTCTACTACCCATGCAATGCTTTTTCGCTCTTTGGAGAATTTATTGATGAGGTCTGTGGCACTCATGCTTTCAGGCACTGCAATGATCGGATGCAACATGTCTTTTACATTAGAAGGCCTGTCGAACAAATCTAATTGATGTATATAACCAATAATATTATCGATACTTTCTTCGTAAACCAATAGCTTACTCAATTTGGTACTTATAAACTCTGTTCTGGCTTCCTCTATGCTGGCATTGATTTCGAGTGCAACAATTTCTGTTCTAGGAACCAAGCACTGCCTGATTTTTATGGTTGGCAAACTCAAAGCGTTCTCAAATAATTCCGTATTAAGTTCCTGTGTTTCTTCGTCTTGTTCTTTTGTTTGCTGAAAAAAATGTTCTAAGTCCACTTTAGTAAAAACTTCATTCCTGTTGTTCACTCTAACATTGAATACATATTTCAAAATCCATTGCGACATGTTTACAAAAAAGTCGGTTAAAGGCAGAAATAAGTTGTGAAAGAAGTTCGCTAAAGGAGCAAAAAAAGTTAAGAGCATATCATTTTTTGCCCTGAAAATGGCTTTGGGTAAGAATTCGCCAACAATCAATACTACAATGGTAGATAGAAATGTATCAAATGCTAATTTTAAATATTCGTTTTCTAGTTTTAAAGGATTCCAAATTCCCATTTGCAATAACTCATCGAAGAGTAAACCATAAATAACCAAAAAAACATTCAATCCAATTAAACAAGTGCCTATAAATCTGGCAGGAAATTCCATAAAGCGAGCTAGTATAGTGCCGCTTTTTTTCCCTTGCTTTTTTTTCAACTCGATAGTTAATCGGTTGGCAGTTACAAATGCTATCTCATAGCCAGCAAAAAATCCGATAAATAGCAATGTGCCTACTATACAAAGAATGGTATAGATATGTGTCATAGTTCAAAGTTAAGGGATATCTACACAAAAAAGTACCCCGTAGAAACGGGGTACGGTACCGATAATTTATTTTCATGAGAAAAATCGGCTGATGTATCTTATTTAAAGTCGACTGTACAATTTTGACAGTTCATATTAATTTTTAAGGCTTTACCGTCTCCAACAAGGGCAGAAAAACGAGTATTATTATTGCTCTCATCACTCGAATATGCACGCATAACTGATCTGTTCACGGAGCGAATTTCTTCGGCCAATTTATCTTCCTTGTCTTTAGATGCAGGTTTTGGCTCTTCTTTCAAAGGTAATTTTTCGAAATTGCCATAAACAGTGCTGTATGAACCTACATAATTGATTGAATAGCTTTTGTTGTTGCGTAAGGGTAGGCGGATATCGGCATATTTATTGTCAATTTTAACCATACTTAAATTTGGACCTACATTTCTAACTTTCACATCTGCATTGGTGCCATCTAATTCCATTGAGCCATTTAATTTGGTAATTCTTAGATTGCCATAATTCTTTCTTCCGCGTATTTCGCCTACTTCTTCCATTTCATATTCATCATTGGTGCTGCGGAAAACCATTTTTTTAACATTGCCCATTTCGATAGTAGAATACTTTGTATCGATATCGGCATCATCAATATTTTTTGCGGTGAATCTACCATTGATAAAATCAATTTCAGCAGTTACAACATTGTCTAAAGTAACATTAGAGTACTTAGAGCGTAATTGAAGTTTGTTGATATTCTCTGCATCCAAATTGCCATTTGTAAGATCTATGTTCGCATCAGTGAAAGCACCTGATAATTGCACATCGGCATATTTGCTTTCGATATCTAACTTGCTTCCAGCAGGCACATATACTGTAACCAATCTTTTGATATTCGATTTCGTACCAATATTTTGACCATTTCCGTTGAAAACCGCTACACCATTGGTATTGCTGCCACCGCTCCATGCGTAAGTTCCTGAAGTAGTAGTATAACTTCCACCACCAATACTGCCAGATTTTATTTTAACAGAAGAACCCAACATTCTTAAAGAAAGGTTCAATTTTTCTAACCATTCTTCATCTGATAGTTTACCATCTCCTTCATAAAAAACTGTGGTAGTTATTTTTACTTTAGGCTGATCCCAAATTTTCACAACGATTCCACGAGACGAGTTATCGATATAAATATCCGGTGATTTAGAGGTTGAAATTTCTTGTGAAACTTCTTTGGATTTTAAATCATCTACATTGGTAAAATTTTTACCATTGAAATATGCAATTCCATTTACTTCTGCTAACTCACGTAATTCAGGCAATTCACGCAATTCAGGCATTTCCATTCTTTCCGGAAATTCAGCCAAAGGGGCCATTGCTGGCATCGGAGGCATTGCGGCCAATGCACCTAAATTACCTCGAATGGTTTGCGCACTTTTTGCATCCATCTCAGCCAATATTTTCATTTGTTGAGCAGCTTGTTGACTTTCGATAGCAGCCAATTTTTGTCTTTGATTAGCGGCTCTTGGTGCGGTAGCTGAAATTGTTTGAGCAGATACCTGCACCATAATTGCAAGTGCAAGAATAGCTGCGGCAGCTTGTAGAAAAGGGTTTCTCTTGTTCATATACTTTATTTAAATACTTAAGAAATAAGTGCGGGTAGTATCCACTGGTCCGCGGTTTTGTTTAAATCGATTGTTGGTTTTATTCATCTCCAGCTGCAGCTGTTTCAGAATGCTTAGTTTTTGTTGATAGAGATTGATGAGCTGATCCAATAAGTCATTACTGATTCCACGTCTGGAAATAGTGGACTTAATGTTCTTTTCTTCTTTCTCCATTTGTTTGATTTGAATATTAAAATCTTTGAAATAATCTGCACTTTCTGCAAACATCGGATAGGTGCTGATTCTTGCTTTTTGTAAATTGATTACCTGGGTAAAACTGGTTTCAACATTGTTTAATAAAGCTGTATAAGCAGGATCATTTATTGGTTTATCTGCTGAATTTGTTTTTACAGAAGCGGTGTTTATTTTATCTATTGAAGATGGTTGTTTTTTATTTGTATTACTGGCAATAATGATTGGCTCATTATTTTTTATTGGTTGATTGATAGCTGAAGTATCTGTGGTATTTGGTAAAGTGGTACTTGGTTTTGAAATGGTTTTTGCTATTGTAGTAGGCGCTATTTCAGAAGGTTTTTTTGAAGTCAATAAATACCAAGACCCAATACCAGCTAATACAATAACACATGCAGCAGCAGCCCAGCGAATCATCCTAATAACCGGAACCGAATTGTTAACAGGGGTTATTCCCTGTTCAATATTATTCCAAACCCTTGGAGAAGGCATGTCTTCGTCCAATTGTTCTTTGTTGTTTTGAATATATTTTTTAAACTCATCCATGTATTGCTAAATATTGATTGATGCCGTCTTTTAATAATTTTTTTGCTCGATGGTATTGACTTTTGCTGGTTGATTCGCTGATTCCCAATTCAAATGCTATTTCTTTATGAGAATAATCTTCAACAACATACAAAGTGAAAACCTGTTTACATCCTTCAGGAAGGTTTTTAATTTCCCGATGCACCACTTTCATGTCTACTGTTTTCCACCATTCTGTTGCGTCTTCTGCAATTTGATCTGCATTATTGTCTTCTAGATCATGTAAAACAATCGACTTTTTAGTGTACCGGATACATTCATTCACTACAATTCTCTTTAGCCAGCCACCAAATTGTTCGGCTTCTTTTAGTTGATGTAATTTATTGAATGCTATGATAAAAGCATCCTGTAAAAGATCTTCCGCATCGTTGCGGTTGGAAGCCATTCTGGTGCAGATATTGAACATTGCCTTCGAATATTGTTCGTACAACCAAGCCCTGGCAGCTGCATCTCCTTTGCAGGCCTTTTTTACAACAGCCGTTTGTATGGTTAATACCTGTTCCAATCAGTCTTCTTATTTAAGAGTAAAGGTTTTAATAAAGGTTGGAAAAAAGATAGAACTATTTTTCTATAAGGGGGAGATACTAAAAAGGCAGGAGATTAATCCTGCCTTTAGAAAATGGGTATTATTCATTAAAAATCAGCTAAAACGGGCTTGTTTTGCATGATTTCCTCTATTTTTTGGGTTATTTCGGGGGTAATTAGGGCTAAAGCATCCATTGCTTTTAGATTGTCCATTAATTGTTCTTTCTTGGTTGCCCCTAATATGGCGGTAGTAACATTCGGGTTTTTGATGCACCAGGCGATACTTAATGCTGCTAAAGAAACCCCTAGTTCATTGGCAAGGGTTTGCAGTTGCTTTACTTTTTCAATCTTAGCTTCTACATAGGTACGCTCTTTTAACCAATCAAATCCTTCCACAGCTAGACGGCTATCGGCTGGAATGCCATTATTGTATTTTCCAGTTAATAATCCTGAAGCAAGTGGACTCCAGATAGTGGTACCTAAGCCCACATTTTTAAATACCTGTAAATAATCGTTCTCCAATTTCTCTCTTTCGAATAAATTGTATTGCGGTTGTTCAACTGAAGGTCCGATCAAACGATAGGATTGTGCAACTCTATGTGCTTCCATAATTTCTACTCCACTCCATTCACTGGTTCCCCAGTACAAAATCTTTCCTTGTTGAATCAATGTGTTCATGGTTTGCACTACTTCTTCAATAGGAACTGCTTTATCGGGGCGATGACAGAAATACAAATCCAAATAATCGGTTTGTAAACGTTGTAAAGCTTCATGACAAGCTTCTGTAAGGTGTTTGCGACTTAACCCTGTTTGATTGGGTTTATTGTTTTTTCCTCTCCAACCAAAAAAAGCTTTGGAAGAAAGCACATAAGAAGTTCTGTCCCAGTTTTTTTCTTTCAGTACCCTTCCCATCATTTTTTCACTTTCACCCAATGCATATACTTCGGCGTTATCGAAAAAATTTATACCATTATCGTGGGCAATGCCCATTAGTTCATCGGCACTATTGTCTTTGATTTGTTTGTGAAAAGTTACCCAGGATCCAAAACTTAAAGTACTGAGTTGTAATCCGGTTCTGCCCATGTATCTGTATTCCATTGTGAATTATGAATTATGAATTAAAAATTATGAGTTATGAATTTATTGTTATCAGTTAATAGTTATTTCTTCTTTTATCTTTCATCTTTCATCTTTCTTAATTCTTAATTCTTAATTCTTAATTGGCGTAGCCGTAGAATCTGGTAAGATAAAGAAACTCCCTGGTTGAAGCTGAAAAAAAGTATAGTCTGTAAACTCTTGGTTAGCAGTAAATCCATTTTTGGCAAATAATTTTTGACGGGGCTCTTTTTGGTATATTTCTACAAATTTATCGGTATAAAATCTTCCTAATGTTTGGTCCCAGTATAATTCACTGGTAAACAAAGTATCTCCATTCACCCGAATAATCACCACACTATCTCGCAAAAATACTTTTCTATCCTGTTCAAGGTATCTTCCGTATTTAGCCCTTAGTTTGGTTCCAACTTTAGCACTGTCATTGTAAAATTCTACATACAAGGAATTGGGAAATTCTGATTTTAGTGCACTATCTCCCTGATAACGCAATAAAAGGGGAGCCATTAATTTCGCCTTCATTACACCAGCCACACTTAGATAACTTACAATGTCTTTGCCTTCTTCGATACCTGGTTTTTTAACGCCCAATTGTTTTACTTCATTCACATCGTTTTCGCATCCGACCATAAAAAAGCAGCCCATTAAAAAGGCTGCAATCCATTTATTAGTATGATTTGTGTTAATCATATTTACGTTTGATGAACCAATTGTCGTTTAAGCTCAGACCAAAAGTAAATTGAAGGAAATTTTCGGTGATGTTATTTGTTCCAGAACCTCTTTTGCCAATTTGAAATGAAGTTTGTAGAACAGTGAACTGAGTTTCATATGCTCTCCATTTACGGATAGGGAATCCTGCACCAAAAGAAGCGCTCATGGTTTTTAATCCTTTACCATCAGCATTTACATAATCCTGACCAAAATTAAAACCAACTCTATAATTTACATTATTCAAGTAATTTCTTTGCGCCTGCGGATTTGGACTGATTTGACCGCCAATTTTTACCATCCAGCTATTATTCAAGGCATCTGGTTGGCCATAGAACCGATAATTTTTCCATTGCGTAGAGCTATATTCAACACCCACTGACCATAATTCGAATAAGCCGCTTGTGTTACTCAGCGTTTTGTGTAGAACAAATCCAGCTTCATAGGACGCAGGTAATACAACTGTTCCTTTGATATTTTCTTGTTTGAAAACAGTATCAATGCCAATGGATGCTCCTACTGAATTTAAAGCAAAAGTTTCTTTGTTAATGTTTTGAGTAGCATTCAATGATTGCTGCAATGTACTGGTTGCACCAAAACGCAATAAATAATTTTGAGTAGACTTAGTGATTTTATTCACTTTTTTGTAAACCGAAAATTCATATTGTAAGCCTAGATGTAAAAATACATTTCCAAAATTAGTTTTGGTTGAAGAGCTTGATTGCGAATAGGATACAGTATCGTTTAAAAATGTTTTTATGGTTTTGGTTTCTTTACTTCCAAATGCATATCCAGTGTTTAAACCAATCTGTAAGTTTTTCCATTTTTTACCAATACCTACAAAAGCTTGATTTAAACCACCATTACCATCATACACAGTGCCAACACTATCACCTGCCGCTCTTTCCCTGGTAATTACTTGATAATTGATTTTGCTGACTGGCTTTATACCAAATGCTAAACCAAGCCCTTTACTTTTTTTCAAAGGCATTCCTATTGCAATATAATTGGGAATGAAATAAATGGAATTGTCTTTTCCGTCAGGAACTTTACTAATTAAAGTTCTGGAATCTACTAATAAAGCAAGATCATAAGAGATCATATAAAATGATCCATATGTTGCTGGATTTCCGAAATTAACTGACTGGCCAACATTATTGCTTAATCCGTCGGCATATGCCGCTCTAATACCGCCCATTCCTCTGCTAATAATATGATTAGAACCATTAAGGTCGCCAATCCCATACCTAGAATAAGGGGAATTTACCTGTGCAGATAAATTAATTGATATTATGATGAAACTAACCACAAAAGCCAGCCTACCTGTTGTTGAACTCACTAATCGCATATAAGCCTTTAAAAATTAGGTTTGGGTCGGCAAATATCCTGTTTTTTAGGTGCGGTACAAAAAAAGGCATGTCTCCACCGGTTAATAGCACGTTAAAGTTGCTGTATTTCAATGAGTAAGCGTCAATTATTCCATCAATTTCTTTTGACATACCCAAAATAACCCCACTTAAAAGGTTGGTTTTGGTATCATAACCAACTAAAGGGAAGTCATGTTCGGGCTGAACAATGGGTAAAAGTGCGGTAAACTCGTTCATTGACCTAAAACGCATGCTCATTCCCGGAGAAATACTCCCACCCAAGAATTCATGCTGATTATTCACAAAATTATAGGTAATACAAGAGCCGAGTGCAATGGCCAAATTATGTTGGTTAGGAAATAAATGCACCGAAGCCGAAACCAATGCCAGCCTATCTGCACCGATGGTTTCTGGTTTTCCAACAGGAGTGGAGATAGGTAATCTACTGGTATGATTGAGTCGGTGAAATTGGGTGCGTTCACTCAACAAAACTTCCATTTCTGGCGGATGTAGTATTACCGATGATAAAATGCTTTTTGTTGGTTGATATTGGTCCAGGATCTGCTCGATCGTTTGAGCTTGAGCATTTGGCAGAATTATTTCCTGAATAAATTCATTTTCATGAAAGATGGCCGCTTTTAGACGGGTATTGCCAAAATCGAAACAAATGGTTTTCTGCATGCTGTAGATTATTGATCAAAGTTAAATCCTTTCAATTCTTTAAAATGACCATTTAACTGAATCTTTTCTTTTAATGTTTCCATTCCAGCCACAATTGGCAAAACCTTGTTTAGGTGTCTTTTTAAATATTCTATTCTGAATTGTTCTTTGAATAAACCCAATAATTCATATTCTTCTTCTAAGGATAATCCAGCATGATGAGCCAGATCATAACTCAATAATTCGCTGCTGGTTTTTTTAAAATCTTTTTTTACTTCGAGTAATCGATGTAATTCGAAGATGGTTGCCAATAGTTTTTTGATCAATAAAGTTTCGTTGGCGGTGTCATTTTCGGGATAGCTCACAATTGCTCCACTATACAATTTATCTGGAATTGATTTGACCAGTTCCAAAATGGAAAATACTTTGATACCTTTGGTTTTAATGTCCATTTTGCCATCTGGATGAACCGCAACGATCTCTTCAATTTCTACTAATGTTCCCATTTCCGCAACACTGGATTTGATCACAGTAGGGATACCAAATGGTTTTTTTTCGGCAAAACAATCGGTAATTAATTCTTTGTAGCGGGGCTCGAAAATGTGCAAATTCAAAGATTCGCCAGGAAACACCACAATGGCTAAAGGAAAAATTGGAATAAAATTAATCATGGGCTAACAGTGAAGTGAACCGAAGTTTTCGGTTCTTTGGGGCACAATTTAGTAAAAATGCTCATTTCAGGGTTCACCATTATCAAGAATGCGGTTTCAAACGATTATCCAATTGTAGAAGCCATCAAATCTATTTTGCCTGTAGTAGATGAGATGATAATACTTGTAGGAGATTGTACAGATGAAACCCTTGCCCTGATGGAATCTATTGGCGATCCTAAAATAAAAATTCATCATTCCATTTGGGATGCTTCTTTAAGAAAAGGAGGAACAGTTTTAGCGGTTGAAACCAATAAAGCATTTGAATTGATCGATCCGGCAAGTACATGGGCATTTTATATTCAGGGAGATGAAGTGATTCACGAACAATACCATGGTGCTATTCGCGCAGCATGCGAAAAATTTGCCAGTGATAAAAAAGTAGATGGATTACTGTTTAAGTATTTGCATTTTTATGGAACCTATGATTATGTGGGAGATAGCAGAAAATGGTATAATCATGAAGTGCGCATTATTCGCAATGATAAAAACATTCAATCATATAAAGATGCACAGGGCTTTAGAAGGGGAGAGCAGAAGCTGATGGTGAAAGCGATAGACGCATACGTTTATCATTATGGCTGGGTAAAATCACCAGAGCAAATGATGAAGAAGCAAAAAGAAGTGGGTAAGTTTTGGCATAACGACGAAGGGATGAAAGGCTTTGAATTGATTCCAGATTTTTTTGATTATAGTCAATTTGATTCTTTAGAAAAATTTAAAGGTACTCACCCTTCTGTAATGAATGAAAGGATTCAACGGTTGAACTGGAAAGTAGAACTGGATCCTACAAAAAAGAAATTCTCCATAAAAGATAAAGTGCTCTATTATTTCGAAAAAGCAACAGGTATTCGCTTATTCGATTTTAGGAATTATAAATTACTGCGTTAGTTTTCCTTATCCGTTTTCCAACAAATGAGCAAGGGCCACACATGTAGGAATACCCCGTATTGATAATTAAGCGTACTCTCCACTAAACAGGAGGCTGCAATAGCAAGGGTCCAGATAATGAGGAATGGATTTTTATGCCGGAACCCATACCAGGTAGGGTACATTAACCAAATGGTAAACACAATAATTCCAATAAAGCCGCTTCCCATCCACCAAAATAACCATTGATTAAATGGCCAGCCATATTGGGTTTTACTGCCATTGAACTGTTGCGAAAATTTTTCTTTGATCGTTGCTTGAATTGCCGACCATCCAATTGCAGTTGCATGATCATTTTTAATTGCATTCCAGGCGACTGTATTAACAGCTCTTCTAACACCATCGGAATAAGTAGAGTCGTATCCCTTGCTATTGTATTGTTGCCAGTCGTAAATGCTGTACCGAATTTTTTGTTGGGTTGTTGGAAAAATCCAGAACAAACTGGTAATACATATTGCTGAAATAATTATTATAAGTAAATTTTTTTTGGATGATTGATGCTGCAAAAAAAAGTGAAATCCATAACCAATTACTATGATGAATGCCAATATCCATGCAGTTCTCACCGAAAGAAATACAATTGCCAGTAGTAAAACAGTAAACGATATTTTTTTATAGCGTGCATTGTTTACAGGCAGTAACGTAAATAACAAAGCGCTGCATAAGAATATACTAAAACGTAAATGATCATTGTCCATAAAAACAGGTAAGGATTTACCTGTACCATATTGTTCAATTACAGAGGAAGAATGAAATAAAAACCAACCCAAAGGATACAATAATGCAATGATGGCTGAATGTATCCATGGTTGTGAAATGGTCTTGGTAAAATTGAATTTTTCGGCAGCAATCGTAGTTAATCCGGCAATCGGGTAAACTGAAAATGTAAGCAGTAATTGAAGGTTTGTTGATGTTAATCCTTCTTGATAGATTCCCAGAAAAAGTAAGAGTATAGGGCTACAGCACCAAATGAGTAAAGGATTTTTAAAATAGAGGTAAAAGCTTTTTGCTGAACCAATATTGTTTTTATTCCAAAAATACAATGCACAGATAAGCATTAAACCCATACTGATAGAGAGTAAGGCCCTGCTCCATAACAGACCAGCGAGCATTATAATACTTACAGTCAATAAAATATTTGTTGCTCTTTTTGCCATACCAATTGCGTAAATTTACATTTAGAGAACGTATATGTGGTATCAATTATTAAGCGACATCATTGAGGGCAATCAAAAATCATTGGCAAGGGCCATTTCTTTGGTTGAAAATGAAGTAGAAGGTCATGCTTTTTTTTTGCAACAAGTCCCTTTAGGCGATACACCCGTGATCGGTATAACTGGTCCACCAGGGGCGGGGAAAAGCACTTTAGTAGACGCTTTGATTGGGCAATGGACCAAAGAGGGAAAAAAAGTTGCTGTACTCTGTGTAGATCCTTCATCTCCTTTTAATTTAGGTGCTTTATTGGGAGATAGAATTCGCATGAGCGATTGGTACAATCATCCGAATGTTTATATCCGATCATTGGCAACAAGGGGTTCGTTAGGTGGATTACACCCGCATATCATAGAAATCACTGCCCTATTGCAGGCTGCTTGTTTTGATTATATCATTGTAGAAACTGTGGGAGTGGGGCAATCAGAAATTGAAATAGCTGGATTAGCAGATGTTACCATTGTTGTTGTAGTGCCAGAGGCTGGGGACGAAGTACAAACCATGAAAGCGGGGTTGATGGAAATTGCCGATATTTTTGTGGTGAATAAAAGTGATCGGCCTGATGCAGAAAGTTTTGTAAAAAACCTTCGAATGATGTTGGCCCCAGCTTTCAATGCCGATAAAAAAATTCCTGTACTCAAAACTATTGCATCTTCTAAAGTAGGGATTGATGATTTGTGTTTGGCAATCAAAGAAAGTGAAATGACCATCAATAATAATGATCGTAAATATTGGTTGATGGCAGAACGTGTTTATCAATTGATTCAAAGAAACAAAATGAAAGGAATTGATAAAGGAGCTATTAAAAATGCAGTCGGAGCAGCAATACAATCTCCTGATTTTAATTTATTTCGTTTTACACAACAATTTTTGAATGACCAACCATAATAGTAACCCACTCATCTCTGTTGTGATAGCTACATATAATGGGGAGCGATTTATTGGTAAACAATTGGATAGTATTTTAGCTCAAACCTATGCTAATATAGAATTGGTAGTAGTAGATGATTGTTCCAGTGATGGTACTGTTTCGATTTTAAATGAGTATGCGAATCGATTTTCGAACATCCATGTTTATATCAATGAATATAACTTGGGTTATGTAAAGAATTTTGAAAAAGGCATGTTATTGGCCAATGGAGATTTTATCGCACCAAGCGATCAGGATGATATATGGTTACCCGAAAAATTGGCGATCTTAATGAGAGAGATCGGAGATAATGCAATTGTGTATTGTAATTCTGAATTAATTGACGATGAAGACAATCGGGTTGGAAAAAAATTATCCGATGTAAAAAAATTAATTTCTTTTGATGATTGCTTGAATTATACTGTAGGCAATTCTGCTCCTGGGCACGGAATGTTATTCCCCAAAAAATTAGTTGCCGATTCAGTTCCTTTGCCTACCATGATTCCACATGATTATTGGTTGGGTTTTGTAGCAACATTTTATAGTCAGCTCAAATATATTGATCATCCATTGGTTTTGTATAGACAGCACAGCGAGAATGTGTTTGGTGCAACAAAAATAAAATCAGCAGATGGAACAATGCCGGTGAGAAAGAAAAAAACGCCCCAAGAAGAAATCAAATTGGCGCGGCAAAGAATGCAATTGATGTATAATAAGTGCCCTGCAGATTTAGAAGAGCAAAAAAATGTGTTTCGATTATTGAATAAAAGTTACCGAAGTTTTTCCTTTTACAATAACTGGTTGAGAATGGTCACTTTTTTTAAATACAATAAAAGAATATTGGCATTTAAGCGAAGAAATCTGTTGCGTAGATGGATGTATTGTTTAAAAATGTTTGTGAAAATTGTTTAATGGTTCAGCCCCCTAAAAATATTATTCTTGATTTTGAAAGGATGAAATATCCCAATACAGGTTTGTATCATTTCTGCAAAGGATTGGGAGAGGCTTTGGTGAAAGAATTGGATCCAAGCCGTGAAACACTTTCTTTTTATTTGCCCAAACAATTAAACGGAATTTTTGGATCTTCTGTGCAATATATTGATCAATCGAGTTTACATAAACTGGTAATGCCCCCTCTAAAGAAATTTTCTTGCTGGCATGCCACCAATCAAACCAGTGTTTATTTCCCAAAAAATCAACGAATACCGATTGTATTAACGGTACATGATTTGAATTTTTTATACGATTCAAACAAATCTGCAAAAAGAAAAAAAGCATATCAACAAAATTTGCAAAGTAAAATCGATAGAGCAACAGCAGTGGTGACCATTTCTTCATTTACGGCCAAAGAATTAGAGCAGTTTGTAGATATGGGAAACAAAAAAATCACCGTGATATATAATGGCTGTGGAATAGATGATGCTGTTCAAGCCCTAGCTCCTAAAAATATTCCCTCGATTCCTTTCTTATTTACAATTGGTACTATAGCCCCAAAGAAAAATTTTCATGAGCTACTCAAATTATTAATTGGGACCAATTATCAACTCATAATTGCTGGTATTACCCAAGATGAAAAATACAAGCAATTCATCATTACAGAAGCGAACCAATTAGGCGTTGCTCATCAACTGGTATTCGCTGGTGCTATTTCAGAAACTGAAAAATATTGGTATTATCAGCATTGTACAGCATTTCTATTTCCTTCTTTGGCAGAAGGGTTTGGTTTGCCAGTTATCGAAGCCATGCATTTTGGGAAAACGGTTTTGCTTTCAACTGTAGGGCCATTGCCCGAAATAGGCGGATCAGTAGCCCATTATTTTACGGAGTACACTGCTCAGGCAATGCAATCAACATTAAACAAAGCATTGGAGCATGATGAATCAATGAACCGGCGCAATATTATTCAATTACATGCAAAGCAATTCAGTTGGCAAAAAGCCGCGAATGCGTATCTTCAATTATATAGAACAATCATTTAATTTCTAGTTATGGCTTCTCGATTCAAGAAAATGGTAAAGGCTTTTGGTTTGTTGGATGCAATTAAACTGTACGGACGAGTAAAGATTCAACCATTTGGTAAATTAAATGCATCGAATTATAAAGGCAGTTTTCATTTAAGAAAAGATACTTCTGATTATTACACTTTCGATCAGGTTTTTTTACGTGATCAATACAATATTCATTTTCCATTTGAGCCTAAAACTATTTTGGATGCTGGGGCAAATATTGGATTAGCAGCAGTGTATTTTTCTCATCGATATCCTCAGGCAAGTATTGTTGCCATTGAACCTAGCAGTGATAATTTTGCTGTTTTGCAAAAGAATATTGCGCCTTACCAAAACATTAAAGCCTATTGTAAAGGTCTATGGAATAAAGATGTTCATTTAGAAATAATCAATACAGACGGAGTTCAAAATGCATTTATGGTTGCAGAAACCACAGCTGATAATCCCAGGGCCTTACCTGCTATTTCTATTGAATCGATCATGAGAGAACAAAAATGGAATAGTATTGATATTTTAAAAGTAGATATCGAAGGATCGGAAAAAGAAGTATTTGAATTGAATTACGAAAATTGGTTGCCTAAATGCAAGGCCATTGTAATTGAACTACATGATAATATGAAAAGAGGAACTTCTAAATCTGTCTTTAAAGCAATCAGTCAGTATAATTTCTCTTTTGAAATGCAAGATGAGAACCTCATCTTCATCAATCTTGATTAAACGCTTTTTCGCGCTTCCACCATTTATAGCCGATAAAACCTACAATAGCAAAGGGGGCAAATGCCAAGTAAATAATGGCAGAGTTCAGCGAAGCGGCAGGTCCATCTCCTAATTGAGAAGCTGTTTTGGTACAAATAGAGCATTGTGCGATCAATGATTCACTGCAACTGAGCAATGTCATTACTAAAACCAATATCCATCTTTTCCGAGTCATTCTAGAACCTTTTCTGTGCAAAGATATGCCATATCAATAACCCTAATTCAACCATATTGTTTATCTTAACCCATAAATTAACAGCATGGAGCAACGCAGGGGTTTTCTGAAAAAAATAGGCGCATTGTCTGGTGTAATTGCAGGCTATGGTATTTTTAATGAACTGAATGCTGGTTCTTTCTCGGATGCTGCGGGAAAAATAGCGCATTTAAGTCCTATCGAAGCAGCCACCAGTGAAGACTACTGGCAAGTAATTCAACAGGGCTATACCGTCAATTCCAATATCATCAACCTCAATAATGGCGGAGTAAGCCCATCTCCACGTGTGGTTCAAGAAGCGGTAGAAAGGTATAATTCCTTGTCTAATCAAGCTCCTTCCTACTATATGTGGCGAATTTTGGACCAGGGCAGAGAGCCTTTGCGTAAGAAACTGGCATTATTAGCGGGAAGCAGTTCAGAAGAAATTGCCATCAATCGTAACGCTACTGAAGCATTGAATACAGTGATTTATGGATTGAATTTTAACAAGGGTGATGAAATTATAGGCACCAAACAAGATTATCCGAATATGATCCATGCCTGGAATCAAAGAGCGCTCCGAGATGGAATAGTGTATAAACAAATCAGCTTTGATTTTCCGATAGAGAACGATGATGCAATTGTAAGTGCATTCGAAAAAGCAATTACACCTAAAACCAAATTATTGCATGTAACGCATATCATCAATTGGGTGGGTCAAATTTTACCTGTACAAAAAATTTGTGCAATGGCACATCGAAAAGGAGTGGAGGTGTTGGTGGATGGGGCACATAGTTTTGGATTGCTCGATTTTAATGTACCCGATTTGGGTTGCGATTATTTCGGCACCAGTTTGCATAAATTTTTAAGTGCACCTATTGGGAGTGGAATGTTGTGGATCAAAAAAGAAAAAATTGAAAAAGTTTGGCCTTTGATCTGTGCCGAAAAGCCCAATAGCTCCGATATACGAAAGTTTGAAAACCTTGGTACGCGTAGCTTTCCGATAGAACAGGGAATAGGAGAGGCGATTGCATTTCATACTGCGATTGGCAGTAAACGCAAAGAAGAAAGAATCCGTTATTTAAAAAATTACTGGGCTACAAAAGTAAAAAATATACCCGGTGTGCGCATACATACTTCTTTAAAAGACGAGTATTCTTGTGCTATTGCTGGAGTAACTATTGATGGATTAACTCCAGCAGAATTAGATCAACAGTTATTTGCAAAGTATAAAATACATACTGTAGGGATCGTTTGGGAAAACATCCGATGCGTTAGAATAACGCCTCATGTATATACCAGGCCCGCTGATTTAGATGTATTGGTAGATGCAATTACTACTATTGCAAGATCAACTTATAAAGATGCGCCACTGATAAAAACACCCTGATCAAAAGTAAAAACAGGAACAGTAAAATATTAAGCAAACATTCAACTGTTCCTTATTTACTCTTTAAGAAGCTTTCTCTTCTGCTTTCTTAGCTACTTTTTTTCCTTTAGTTGGAGTTACTGGTCTTGACTTACCAAATGAACCCTGGAAACGCTTTCCTTTTGCTGTTTTTTTGTCGCCTCTGCCCATAATAAATTTTTGTAAAATTGATGATTAAAGTGCAAAAATAGAAAAACCCCGCCAAAGCGGGGTTCAATTCTTTTTGTTAGATGGAATTAGAGCTTTCCGCTTAATTCTTTACCAGCCTTAAAGCGAGCAACTTTCTTCGCTTTAATTTTGATGGCTTCACCAGTTTGTGGGTTACGGCCAGTACGAGCAGCACGCTTAGATACAGAGAAAGTACCAAAACCTACTAAAGTTACTTTATCTCCTTTTTTCAAGGTTTTTGTAACTGCATCAACAAATGCATCTAAAGTTGCGTTTGCTTGAGTTTTAGTGATACCTGCATTGTCAGCCAATACTGCGATTAATTCAGCTTTGTTCATAGATGTGTTTTTAGTGTTTTTGTTAACTAGAACAAATTTATCTTCTTTTTAATAGCAACAAAATATTTCATCATTTTTTTTAAAATTATTTTTTGCGGTAAAACCCCTATAAATAAAGGGATATAGAAGAATTTGGATATTTATTTTACTCATATCTACGAATAGAAAAACGCTGAAACTCAATGATATCAATAGTTTTAAACAACAATAGCCGAAAATCAATACCCACAAGGGTTTCAAAGGAATATAAGGAAGTTTTTTAAATACCAAATTTGTTTTCTTAAACTATCCACACTCAATTCACATGTTGCATTAAACTCCTAAATGCGATGATTTGATTGCCCCAACGGTCCATGGTATCTTTTCTAAGAGAGGGCGCAAATTCGGTTATATAGCGATCGTAATCTGCAAGGGTAGCTGCATGGTATTGAACTGCATAAGTAGGGCCATCTTCTTCGTCTATATCCAATAAACGTACAAAAAAAGTGTGGGTGAAACATCCTGTTGCTGTTACTGCAGGAATATGGTCATTTTTCATCCAGTGCAGCCAATCGGTATGTATTCCGGGTGCCACTTTGGTAGTTACGTTGTATATGTACATAGTTATTGGTTATTGGGTGGATAGTTCCATATATATAGGGCAATGGTCGCTGTGTTTGATATCGGGTAAAATAGATGCTGCCTTTAATTGAGGCAAAAGGTTTTTGGTAATACATATATAGTCTATGCGCCAGCCTTTATTTTGCAATCGAACCGAGGGAAAGCGTTGACTCCACCAGCTATATCCGCCAACTGTATCGGGGTTAAGTGATCTATACGAATCAATCCATCCATTGCTTAAAAATCCAGTCATCCAGGCCCTTTCTTCTGGTAAAAATCCTGATGAATTTTTATTGCCCTTTGGGTCATGAATATCAATGGCTTCGTGGGCAATATTGTAATCACCCACAACAATCAGTTGCTTTCTTTTCTTTTTGAGTTCTTCTAAATATGCATTGAATTCATTCAACCACTGGTATTTGTATTGTTGGCGTAGATCTCCACTGGTGCCCGATGGAAAGTAGGCATTTACAATACTGATTTTTCCGAAATCGGCACGAATTACACGTCCTTCAAAATCACTTTGTTCAATTTCATTTCCGTAAAAAACCTTGTCGGCTTTGGTTTTAGATAAAATCACTACACCACTATAGCCTTTTTTTTGCGCAGAGAACCAATAACTGGTATAGCCAGCTTTTTCAAAATGGGCATGGTCTATATCATCGATAGTGGCTTTACTTTCTTGCAAACAAATAATATCTGCAGGATTACTTGCCAACCAATCCGCAAATCCTTTTTTAATCGCTGCTCTAATTCCGTTTACATTGTATGAAATGATGCGCATAATTATTTATTGAAAAAATGAATTAAAACCGATAATGAATAAAGAATTCAATATTTCGGGTGAAATACTATTATCTAGTATAACAAATCTTTCAGGTGCAATATTTCCATTGGCTATACAGATCAATTCGTTATTGAGATAAAATTCACGAAGGTATCTATCTCCTGCAATTTTTATTTCGAAAGGTAATTCCTTTAGTTTCCCTTTTATTGAATAATCGTAAGTCAAAGGCATTTCACTTTCCAGGGATTCAAATCTGGTAACAGAACTTAAATCAAAACCATTGCTTATTTGATTAAGAAATATTTTTTTTGTTGAGTCTACATTATTCATTTGAATTTCAAAAATAGCTGCAGTGTCTTTTTCATTTAGTAAAAAATGGTTGTATCCCGAAATTAATTTTACAACTGGGCGTACTGTATTAAAATTTAAGTATTGGTATGCATCAACACCTAAATGTGCTGCTAATTGAATTGTATAATTTTTATTAGATAGAATATCTCTTCCTTCTTGAACTAAAAATACAGGATTGCTATTATCTCCACCATTCGTATTTTCAAATGCTTTGACTAAAGTTGCGGGAAGTAATGTTTTGTTTTTTCCATATAACACAACATCTTTATACAATTGATCCCCCCATCTGATCAATTGCTCTTGACCTTTGTATTTAAATTTACTGATACTCTTTGTGGTACTTACCTGGGTTCTAGTGAGGCCATTTGTTTTCGTGAGTATAAAATTGTCGCCCACAAAAGCCCCTCCAACCCTTAAGTCAATGGCTTCATTGGTTGTGGTAGAATCAAGTAATATGTTAAAAGATTTCTTTAATGTTTCTAACATTCCTTTTTTAGTAAAATGTAGGCTGTTAATGGGTATTCCAATTCCATTACTAGGGCCTTTTTTTACATAAACATCCAATTCTTTTTCAAAAATGATCAATTGATTTTTATCTTCTAATCGAACTTCTAATCGTAATACAGATAATACTTCTTTTATAAAACTAGAATCAACTATATCTAAGTTGAATTGCTTGATATATGCTGGTGTAGCATATTCAATGAAATCGATATTTAGATGTGGATACCTGGTTATTGATTTAGCGCTTGAATTATTTTTAAAAGCTGCAAATTGAAAATCATTGCTTTTATTTAACATCCAGTTTCTTTTTACTATTAATATGGAATCGAGTGAGTTTGTAAATTCTTTTCTGGTGGTGCTGTCGGTCCAATAATTCATTAAAGGGCCATACAGGGAAATGAATCTAAAGTTGCCCTGGTAAATAGAGGTTTGAGCTTGCGTAAACAAACAGGTCAGCGAAATAATAAAAGCAGTAACTAATTTTAGCATATGCTATTCTTGTAATTATCCTAGAATTTCATTCAATTTCGTTAATTTGAATGAGAATAAAAATAGGCATCTTTTATGGAGAATAAGCAACGAATCATT
This sequence comes from Sediminibacterium sp., assembly GCA_040403975.1. Taxonomy (GTDB): domain Bacteria; phylum Bacteroidota; class Bacteroidia; order Chitinophagales; family Chitinophagaceae; genus Sediminibacterium. The sequence continues at coordinate 123,767 of JBBAJS010000005.1, read as the reverse complement.
CCTGCCAAAAAATCGGTGTATTTAGAGGGCCCAAAGCCCAGGATGAATGAGTTGGCATTTGCTTGGGAAGTATTTACCCAGTTTATCAAAGCGTTTCGTTTTTTGCATTTTGTTGGGCCATCGGTTACTGTATTTGGCAGTGCAAGGTTCGATGAAAACCATCCTCATTATAGAGCTGCCAGAGAAGTTGGTAAGCGAATAGCTGAATTAGGGTTTACCACTATGACTGGAGGTGGTCCTGGTATTATGGAAGCGGCCAATCGTGGTGCTTTTGAAAATGGGGGCATTTCAGTTGGCATCAATATCAAGTTGCCTTTTGAGCAGCACGAGAATCCTTATGTACATAAATCATTTACCCTCAATTATTTTTTCATCCGAAAAGTAATGCTGGTTAAATATTCCTATGCCTTTATAATCCTGCCTGGTGGTTTTGGAACGATGGATGAATTTTTTGAAACCCTTACCTTGGTACAAACCAAAACCATCAATGATTTTCCGATCGTATTATTTGGTGTTGAGTATTTTACACCGTTGATGGATTATTGTGCCTATATGGCGGAACAGGGAACTATTTCACCAGAAGATTTAAAACTGGTGCTACTCACCGATAATATGGACGATGCCATGAATCATATCAGTGCCTATGTAGAAAGAAATTATAAAGTAAAACCTCGTAAAAGATTGTGGTGGTTTTTTGAGAAGCGGTAATCTATTCTCTCTTCCCCATTGGAATAGTATAACCCAAACTCAAAATAAGTTGATACGATAAGAAAGCTTCTTTGGCTGTTCCTTCGTAAACTTTTAATCCACTGTATCGGGCGTAATCAAGTTTTTGAGAAAATTCAAGGAATACGCTCTTGTAGAAAGTTGCTTTCAACGCACCTTCTGTGCCAATATTCCATCCTCCCAATTGAAATCCATCTTGATTGGCTTTGCCAAAAAAAGTATTCTCCACATGAGGAATCACTGGTCCAATCCCTGCTTTTCCTAAAAAGTCTAATTTAAATTTTTCGCTCTTGCTTTCATACCAGGTCCAGCGCTTCACAATATTGAATAATAAAAAATTGGCTCCATTGTTTAAGTAATAATTAAAGCCATTTGATTTGGCGAATAAAATACTGGTGTCTACATTTCTACCACCCAAAGTACCTACCAATCGCGCAGTTTGACCATCAGTTAAAATATGTTTGGTATGATCGAAATTAATTTCAAATGCCAATCCTTTTTTCTTGTTGAAGAAATAACCAAAACGATAATTGTATTGAGGTATGCTCAATGGTACATTAAAAATGCCCTGATCCCAACCTACATTATCATGTGATGTAACATTCTTTAAAGTGTAGTTATTGTTAAGTGAGGGCTGATTTACACGCACATTCGATTTGGTATACCATTCTTTATTATATCCCCATGAAAAATAAAATTCTCCCTTTCTTTCTTTCTTTGCTGTTTTTTCTTGTGCCATTGCGCTGTTTGAAAATAGCAATGAACACAATACAACTATCGATACAGTTTTCATCATACAAATGTCGTCAATTATTCTAAAATAGGGCTTAACCATCTTTCTGCTGTTGGAATATCCATGCTTTTTCTATTAGCATAATCTTCTAATTGATCACGCTGAATTTTTCCAATTCCAAAATACTGCGACTGTGGATGAGAGAAATACCAGCCACATACAGATGATGCAGGATACATGGCCAGGCTTTCTGTTAAGCTAATGCCTGCATTGTTTTCTGCGCTTAACAAATCAAATAATTTGTATTTCTCTGTATGATCAGGGCAAGCAGGATAACCTGGTGCAGGGCGAATACCTGTGTATTGTTCTTTGATCAATTCTTGTGGGCTTAATTGCTCATTGGCATCATAACCCCAGAATTCTTTCCTGGTTCTTAAATGCAATACTTCCGCAAATGCTTCAGCAAATCGATCAGCCAGTGCTTGTAACATGATTTTATTGTAATCGTCATGCGCTGCTTCGAATGCTGCTAAATGAGGTTCAATTCCATGAATGCTCACCGCAAATGCACCCAAATAATCTTTCGTTGTAGCTGAAGATCCACTGGCAGTTTTTGGTCTTATAAAATCTGCCAATGATAAATTCGGTTGACCTGCTGCTTTTTTAATTTGCTGGCGATGAAATTCTAATTGTACAGCTCCTTTATCCGATTGCACGGTTATAGAATCATTTTCAGCTTCAGCTTCCCAGAACCCAATCACTCCTTTTGCAGTTAACCATTTTTCTGAAACGATCTTATCTAACAAAGCATTGGCATCGTTGTACAATTTAGTAGCTTCTGCTCCAACTACAGTGTCAGTTAAAATCTCTGGAAAATTGCCATGCATTTCCCAAGTGATGAAGAATGGCTTCCAATCAATGAAAGTTCTTAATTCATTCAAATCATAATTATCCAACACTTTCACTCCGGTAAAACCAGGAGCAACAGTTTGATAATTATCCCAATCGATCACTACTTTATTTTGCAATGCTTCCTGGTAGGGCAAATATTGTTTTACTACTTTCTTATTATCGAAATCAAATTTCAATTTGGTGTATTCCGATGTTAACTCGCCTAAAAAAGGCTGCTTTAATTCTTTGTTTAACAATGATCCTGCAACGGTAACACTTCTCGATGCATCCAACACATGCACCACACCCAGATCGTATTCCGGTGCAATCTTTACGGCAGTATGCATTCTGGAAGTAGTAGCTCCACCAATCAACAAAGGCTGCTTCATATTTCGGCGCTTCATTTCTTTGGCAATATGTACCATTTCATCGAGGGATGGAGTGATCAATCCGCTCAATCCAATAATATCTACCTTCTCTCTTTGTGCAGCTTCTAAAATTTTATCTGCTGGCACCATCACCCCTAGATCGACAATATCATAACCATTACAACCCAATACTACTCCTACAATATTTTTTCCAATATCATGTACATCGCCTTTTACGGTTGCCAATAAAATTTTTGCAGCACCTGCTGTTTCTTCATTGGTAGTACCTGCAGCAATATGGGCGTTTTTTCTATCTTCTTTTTCTTGTTCGATATATGGAGTAAGAATAGCCACACTTTTCTTCATTACGCGTGCACTCTTTACCACCTGAGGTAAAAACATTTTACCCGCACCAAATAGATCGCCTACTATATTCATGCCATCCATCAATGGTCCTTCAATTACATCCAATGGACGAGGATATTTTTGTCTGGCTTCTTCTGTATCGGCATCTATATATTCTGTAATTCCGTTAATGAGTGAATGGGCCAATCTTTTCTCCACTGGTTCATTGCGCCATTTTTCATCTTTCACTTCCACCTTGCCTTTTGCTCGCACCGTTTCTGCATGAACAATCAGTTTTTCGGTGGCTTCGTTAGTATCATTGTTTTTATTCAGCAATACATCTTCGCAGAGTTGACGTAAAGTAGGTTCTATTTCATCGTATACTACCAATTGTCCTGCATTCACAATACCCATATCCATACCCGCTTTGATGGCATGAAATAAAAACACCGAATGAATGGCTTCACGCACATGATCATTTCCTCTAAAAGAAAAAGACACATTCGACACCCCTCCACTTACTTTGGTGAGTGGCATTAATTTTTTGATCTCTCTGGTAGCTTCAATAAAATCTACCGCATAATTATTGTGTTCTTCTATTCCAGTAGCAACAGCAAAAATATTCGGATCGAAAATAATATCCTGCGGAGCAAAACCAACTTGCTCTACTAAAATTTTATATGCACGATGACAGATCTCTACTTTTCTTGCTTTGGTATCGGCTTGCCCAACTTCATCAAATGCCATTACAATTACTGCTGCACCATAAGCTCTACAGATATGCGCCTGTTCAATGAATTTTGCTTCGCCCTCTTTCATGGAGATGGAATTCACAATACATTTTCCTTGCACACATTTTAATCCTGCTTCAATGATCTCAAATTTAGAGCTATCGATCATGATGGGAATGCGGGCAATATCTGGTTCACTCTGTAAGAGATTCAGAAATGTTGTCATTGCACTTACGCCTTCCAGCAATGCATCATCCATATTCACATCCAATACCTGTGCACCGCTCTCTACCTGTTGACGTGCAACCGACAAAGCTTCTTCGTATTTATTTTCCTTAATAAGCCTTGCGAATTTTTTTGATCCTGTAACATTGGTTCTTTCTCCAACATTTACAAAATTGGTTTCTGGGCGAACCACTAAAGGTTCTAATCCTGCAAGACGTAAGTATGGTTTAATGATCGTCATGATTATATGGTTGCTTCCAAAACAGGTAATTGTCTTGGTTGAATTTTACGAACGTTATCTGCAATATGTTTGATATGATCAGGTGTAGTACCGCAGCAGCCTCCTACAATATTTACAAAACCCTGTTCAGCCCATTCTTCAATAAAATGTGCGGTTTCATGAGGTTGCTCATCGTATTCGCCCATGGCATTGGGTAATCCTGCATTCGGATATGCAGATGTAAAACAAGCAGCAATTTGAGAGAGCTCTTCTATATGACTTCTCATTTCTGCAGCACCTAAAGCGCAGTTCAATCCAATACTTAATGGATTGGCATGCATCACTGATGTATAAAATGCTTCGAGTGTTTGACCACTCAATGTTCTACCCGATGCATCGGTAATAGTACCGCTGATCATGATCGGTAATTCAGGAATTCCTTTATCACGAAAATATTTTTTGGTTGCGTAAATCGCACCCTTGGCATTGAGTGTATCAAAAATAGTTTCAATTAAAATAATATCTACACCTCCATCTACTAAGCCTCCAATTTGTTCGTAATATGCAGCTGCTACTTCATCAAAAGTGACTGCTCTGAATCCTGGATTATTTACATCTGGCGAAAGACTCAATGTTTTATTTAACGGACCAATTGCTCCTGCAACAAATTTGGGAGGAGTGCCAGGGTTCTCGGCCATAAACTGTTTGATGGCTTCTTTGGCGCATTTGGCTGCGGCTACATTCAATTCATAAGCCAGTGATTGCATATCGTAATCGGCCATTGCAATAGTTGTACTGCTAAATGTGTTAGTCTCGATGATATCTGCACCTGCGCTTAAATATTCTTTGTGAATGCCTACGATAATTTCGGGCTGAGTAATGCACAATAAATCATTATTGCCTTTTACATCGCTGTGCCAGTCTTTAAAACGTTCTCCTCTGTAATCGGCCTCCGTTAATTTATGGCGCTGGATCATGGTGCCCATGGCTCCATCGATCACCAATATCCTCTTTTTAAGTTCTTCTCTAATTTGCATATACATTGGTTCCTTTACCAAACTAAGTTTGGAATGAATAATCAACCAATAAACGCAGGAAATGTATGGAATGTCACCTCGAGACGTTTATTAGTTCTACGGTACCGAACGAATCGGTCGACCCAGGCTGAACAATAAACAAATCTGCCTGAATTGACTGCAAAGATAAGCCTAGAAAGGTGTTTAACAAAATTATTGATAGATACAGTTGATTTCGGCTTTCACCTTCTCCGTTACGCTTGATGCATCAATTTTAAAGTCCTTCATGATGATCGGAAAGCTGGCAATGGCGGTCATTTTGCCGTCTTTTACAGTGATGGTGCCGTTCACCGTAATGTTTTTGGTAACTCCGTGGAGGGTAAGATCGCCTTTTACTATGGCTTTATACGTGCCATTTTTAGTAAAAACTACTTCTTTTACATTGGTGATATTGCCTTTGAAATCGGCTCGAGGGTAAGTATTGCTTTGTAAGTATTCAGTATTAAAATGGTCCTGCATTTCGGCATAGCCAAATTTAAAGCCTTTGATCAGGCAACTGAAACTCATCGCTCCATTGTCGGAAAGGCGGCTGGTGACTTCGTTGTTTACTGCTTTAACGTCTTCATCGTTAGGCGCAATAAAACTGATTTTTCCATTTCTGGTGCTGTATACTTTTTGGGCATTGATGGTGCCGAAGATCAACAACAAACCGATTGAAAGACTAATAATTTTTTTCATAACTATTTATGCTTAATTTCTTTTAATTCTTAATTCCTAATTCTATTCTGTATCTCATATCTCTTCTTTCATCTTTCTTAATTTCCTACAAGAACTCCCTCGTTGATCACCACATTTGCGTCCGGAATATAGCCAGTGCAAATTCCTTTGAAATTGATGGTATCACCGGGTTTCAGGCTTCCAGGGTTGGTTTTAAAAGTACAATTTATTACAAATAAAGGGTCGTTGGTTTTAAAATTTACTACCGTTTTCCCTTCCTGATTGGTGCTGATATCGAGTACTTCTCCGCTCAATTGAATGGCTTTGTCGAGGTATAATTTATTGGCAGCAGCTTCATCGTTTTTAAATGCATCAAAAATAGCCTGGGCAGAAATGCTCACTGCTTTTTCGGTGGTTACATCCCTATGTGGTTTGGTAAAAATGCGATAAACCATAATTCCCCCGGTAACAGCCCCAATTAATACCAGCGCAACAACTATTCTTTTCCAGTTTTTCATGCCTTCTTATTTCGATGTTTAAACAATAAAGATAAGTTATTTTACATATTGCTGCACGGGTAAACGATTGGCAATACTTCTTGCCAAAGTCATTTCATCGGCATATTCCAATTCTCCTCCAAAAGCAATGCCACGGGCAATGGTAGTAACTCGGCAGCTTAAATGAGCCATCTTCTTTTGAATATAATAAATGGTTGTATCGCCTTGTATATTGGGGCTCAAGGCAAAAACCAGTTCTTCCACCGATTCAGATCCAATTCGGTTCACCAGAGATTCTATGCTTAATTGATCGGGTCCGATTCCATCCAATGGAGAAATGATTCCGCCTAAAACATGGTAAGTTCCATTGAATTGCTGGGTAGACTCTATAGCAATCACATCCCGAATATTTTCTACCACACAAATTACTTTTTGATTGCGGGCCGAATTGGCGCAAATAGCACAAATATCTCCATCACTAATATTATGGCATCTTTGACAGAATCTACTGTCTCGCCTCATTTTGGCAATGGTTTCTCCAAATAGTTGCACTTCTTCTACATCTTGTTTCAGCAAGTGTAAAACCAATCGCAGTGCGGTTTTTTTACCGATTCCCGGTAATTTTGAAAATTGAGCCACTGCATTTTCCAGTAAGGTAGAAGGGAGTTGCATAATGTAAAGATAATCGGTTTACTTTGCCATTCAAGATTTGAATATGAAGCTGCATAATTTTAATTCAGGACCTTCTATTTTACCCCAGCCTGTTTTGCAACAAGCCGCAGAAGCCATTATTAATTACAACAATACTGGCCTCTCTTTATTGGAAATTGGCCATCGTACCAATTGGTTTCAGGAAATATTGCAAGAAGCCATTGCCTCGATCAAACAGTTGATGCAATTGGATGATTCATATGAAGTATTGTTCTTGCATGGGGGAGCTACTACCCAGTTTATGCAAGTGCCTATGAATTTATTAGACACCACCGCTACAGCTGCATATTGCGACAATGGAATCTGGGGAAATAAGGCCTGGAAAGAAGCCAAGCATTTTGGAAATGTGGAGGTAGTTGCGGATAGCAGCGACAAGCAATATCGTTATATCAATAAGCATTTTAATATACCAGAAAATGCTGCTTATTTACATATTACATCGAATAATACGGTGGAAGGAACACAATGGAATGAATATCCTACCACTTCGATTCCATTAATTGCTGATATGAGCAGTGATATTTTTAGCAGACCAACCAATTTTAATCAATTTGATTTGATCTATGCTGGTGCACAAAAAAATATGGGAGCAGCCGGAGTGAATTTAGTAGTTGTTCGGAAAAATATTTTAGGAAAAATTGCAAGGCCTATTCCTACAATCATGAATTACCAGAAACATATTGATGCTGGTTCTTTAATGAATACCCCACCTGTTTTTGCAGTATATGTAAGTATGCTAACCTTGCGTTGGATTATCAAAAATGGTGGATTGGAAGAAATGGGAAAAAACAGTTTACAAAAATCCACTTTACTCTACAATACCATCGACTCATTACCTATTTTCAATGCACCAGTAGTTAAAGAAGACAGGAGCGAAATGAATGCAGTATTTTTTCTAAATGATCCTGCATTAGAAGAACCATTCCTGGCTTTGTGTAAACAAGAAGGAATGATCGGTGTAAAAGGGTACAGAACCGTTGGAGGAGTAAGGGTAAGTATGTACAATGCCCTGCCTTTGGAAAGTGTGCAGATTTTCTGCGATTTAATGCATTCCTTCGCTCAAAAGCACGGCTAGTAAGGCTTTGAAGCAGTTGCTTTCTTTTGTGATTTAATTCCGATATTTGCAGCATGGCAAAAATCCAACCTTTTAAGGCATTAAGGCCTCAGCCTCAACTGGCAAAGCAAGTAGCTAGTTTACCTTATGATGTATTAAGCAGTGCAGAAGCAAAAATCGAAGCGCAAGGAAATACTTTTACTTTTTTACATATCACTAAAAGTGAAATTGATCTCTCCGATAAAATTGATGTTCATGCTAAAGAGGTTTACCTCCAAGCAAAAGACAATTTAGATGCATTCATTAAAAGAGATGTATTGTTTCGTGAATCAAAAGATTGTTATTATATCTATCAATTGATCATGAATGGAAGAAGTCAGTCTGGTTTGGTTTGTGTAAGTAGTGTAGATGATTATGAGAATGATGTTATTAAAAAGCATGAATTCACACGCCCTGAAAAAGAATTAGATCGCATCAATCATATTAAAATATCTGGTGCTCAAACGGGCAATGTTTTTTTAGCCTATAGAAATAATGACTCAATAGATACTTTAATTGATAAATGGAAAGCCACCAAGTCGGAAGCTTACGATTTTATTGCTGATGATGGCGTACAACATACTATCTGGATCGTTAGCGACTCAGAGGTTATTGCAGAAATTACCCGTTTATTTAAAGAGGAAGTGGCCAATACCTACATCGCAGACGGACATCATCGTGCAGCTTCTGCAGCAAAAGTGCGCGCAGAATTAGGAGCAAAAGCTACTCCGGCATGTGATTATTTTTTAACTACTTTGTTTCCATCCAATCAATTATACATCATGGATTATAACCGTGTGGTAAAAGATTTGAATGGATTAACTCCAGAAGCATTCCTCGAGCAATTAAACCTCAATTTTGAAGTGAGCTTAATCGGAAAACAAGCATTCCGTCCTGAATTGATGCATCAATTTGGTTTGTATTTAGGAGGGCAATGGTATAGTTTAATTGCTAAAGAAGGAACTTATTCCAATGATCCGATTGGCGTATTAGATGTTAGCATCTTACAAGAAAAAATATTGGCTCCTATTTTAGGAATAATGGATCAACGTACAGATAAACGCATTGACTTTGTAGGAGGTATTCGCGGACTAACTGCTTTAGAACAAAGAGTAGATAGTGGTGAAATGGCTGCTGCATTTAGTTTGTATCCTGTAACTATTGATCAACTTTTTGCCATTGCCGATAGTGGAAATGTAATGCCACCCAAGAGTACCTGGTTCGAACCAAAGTTACGCGATGGGTTGATTACCAATCTGGTTACAGATTAATTGCTGTTCATGAAGTATGTATTGTTTAGTTTAATGGTATGTTTTTTTGCAGGAAATATTACTGCTCAAACGCTTACTGTTAATCAATTACAAGAGAATGCACAGCAATTGATGCAACAAGGCGATTACGAAAGAGCAGTTGCCACATTACAAAAAGCGAGGCAACTAGCGCCTTTAAATATGGGCTTGCTCACCAATTTATCTTTCGCCTATTTTTTACAAAGAGATTTTTCTAAAGCCATTGAAACAGGCAAAATGGCCATTGCGCTGGATGACGCCGATCAAAAAGCTTTTCAGGTACTTGGATTGTCTTATAAATCGATTGCATCATATAAGGAAGCCAATAAAATGTACAAATTAGCATTGAAAAAATTTCCCAATGGTGGAGTAATCTATAATGAATATGGGGAAAGTCTGGCGCTAGATAAAAATCTGAAAGAAGCGATTGTTCAATGGGAGAAAGGCATTCAGCAAGATCCTAATTATAGTGGCAATTATTTTAATGCTGTAAAATATTATATCGATCAACAAAATTGGTTGCGAATAATGCTTTACGGAGAAATTTTTATTAACCTTGAAAGTTACTCTGCTAAAACTACCGAAGTGAAAAATTATTTGTACACTGCATATCAAAATTTGATTCAGCCAAATTTGGTAAAGCAACAATTAACTGATCGCTCTTTTTCGAGTTTTGAAAAATCAATACTAGCAATTTGGCAATCGCTTTTGCCAATAAAGAGTACTTCATTTAGTATTGATAGTTTGACTTCTTTAAAAAATGGATTTCTCCAAAAATGGGATGCCAGCAATACTGAGCAATATCCTTATCGATTATTTGGTCATTGGCAACAGTTGCAGAAAGAAGGTATTTTAGCTGCCTATCATCAATGGATTTTAGGAGAAACCATGAATGCCACTGAATATGCAAAATGGCAAGTTGAGCATGCCAAAGAATTTGTACTCTACCAACAGTTTCAACAGAGTAGGGTTTTTAAAATTCCTGCCGGGCAATATTATTTTTTATAGCTATTTGGAATACTTCAAATTAGCTATTTAGAAGGAATCTTTTTTATTTGTACTTATTTCTGTAATTTGATTGCCCTTATACGATTGATATGCATTATAGCCGTTTATTTGATTGTTTAGAGCACCAGTTGGCTCATTTTCCAAAGAAAGATATGCTTGTTGCTAAAGAACAAGGTGTTTGGAAAAAGTATAGCACCCAGGATACTGCTGAAATTGTTAACCGATTTAGCGCTGGTTTACTGCAATTGGGAGTGAGTGGAAATGATTTTACTCCGGAAGGAAGCGATAAAATTGCCATTATTAGTAATAACAGACCAGAATGGGTATTTACCGATTTAGCTGTTCAGCAAATTGGAGCCATTTTAGTGCCTGTTTATCCAACTACCAATCCTTTAGAATTGGAATTCATTTTAAATGATGCTTCTGTAAAATATATTTTTGTTGCGAATGAAGAGTTGTTATTAAAAGTAAATAGCATTCTGGGAAAAGTACCTTCCATTAAAACTGTTTTCACTTTCGATAAAATTGATGGTGCTGCACATTGGAGCTCTGTAACTGAAATGGCTCATACACAATTATTGCAACAAGTGTCTGATATAAAAGCGACTGTTCCAGAAGAGCAGGTTGCAACAATCATTTACACTTCTGGCACTACAGGAACACCAAAGGGTGTAATGCTCACCCATAAAAATATTTGTTCCAATGTAAAATTTTCGAAAGAAAGTTTTCCATTTAATGATGCTCCAGATTCTAAAGTATTGAGTTTTTTACCACTGAATCATATTTTCGAAAAGACATGTACCTATATTTATCTCTTTAGTGGTATCAGCATTTATTATGCAGAAAGTCTGGAAACCATTGGTGACAACTTAAAAGAAGTAAAACCTGATGGATTTACCACTGTGCCTCGCTTATTGGAAAAAGTGTTTGAAAAAATAATGGCCAAAGGCGCAGAATTAACTGGCGCAAAAAGAAAATTGTTTTTCTGGGCAGTAGATCTGGCCGAGAAATATGATAACAGAATCAGTGGCGGCATTTGGTATAACGTGCAGCTTGCTATTGCCAATAAACTGATTTTCTCTAAATGGAGAGAGGCATTAGGCGGTAATATTTCCTATATCATTACAGGAGGAGCAGCATGTCAGGTAAAACTCTTGCGCATATTTAATGCTGCTGGTGTACATGTTTACGAAGGCTATGGTCCAACAGAAAATAGCCCTGTAATTTGTGTGAACAGACAAGAGAAAGGAGGTACTAAATTTGGAACAGTCGGGCCTCCTATTACTGGAATTGAAGTTAAGTTAGCCGAAGACGGAGAAATTTTAGTAAGTGGCCCATGCGTAATGAAGGGTTATTATAAACGACCTGATCTTACAGCAGAAACCGTTATCGATGGTTGGTTATTAACTGGTGATATTGGAGTGTGGGATGAAAACAAATTTTTGAAAATAACGGATCGTAAAAAAGAGTTATTCAAAACAAGTGGTGGTAAATATGTGGCTCCCCAACCTATTGAAAACAAATTAAAAGAGAGCCCATTTGTGGAGCAGGTAATGATAGTAGGGGCCGAAAAGAAATTTGTGGGAGCACTCATTGTGCCTTCCTTTGCTACTTTAGCTGAATGGATGCGTGAAAAAAATATCCCGTATACTACCAACGAAGACGTAGTGAATCATCCAAAGGTGTTGGAATTGTATAGAGGGTTGGTAGAAAGTTTCAATACTTATTTTAATCATGTAGAACAAGTAAAGAAATTTGAATTATTGCCTCGTGAATGGACTATTGAAACTGGAGAGATGACTCCAAAAATGAGTTTGAAAAGAAAAGTAGTCATGGAGAAATTTAAAGATGCTATAGAAAGAATTTATGCCTGATGCCCCACCGCTTTTAACCATTTTAGTAGTTGAAGATAATCCAGCTGATTTGTTTGTACTGGAAGGTCTGTTGTGGAAAACAAGGTTGAATATCGAAAAAATATTTCGCGCCAATAGTTTTGGAGAAGCCGTTTTATTGTTAGAAAATAATAAGCCCCATTTAATTTTATTAGATCTCTCTTTAACAGATAGTGCTGGAATTGATTCCTTTGAACATATCAATCAAATTGCTTCTGATATTCCGATAATAGTGTTGACTGGATTAGCCGATATGGAAATGGCTTTGGAAACCATGTCTAAAGGAGCGCAAGATTATTTGGTAAAAGGAGAATTCGAAGAAAAATTATTGGCAAAATCAATCCAATACAGCATTGAAAGAAAAAGAAATTTAGAAAATACCTTGAGCACGAGGATGGCGATGGAGCAAAAATTGGAAGAGGAAAGAAACTTAAAACAAAAAGAGATTGCAGAAGCAGTAATTATTGCCCAGGAGAAGGAAAGACATGATCTAAGTAGAGAATTGCACGATAATGTAAATCAACAGCTCACTGTTGCCATGATGTATATAGCTTCAGCAGAAAAAAAACAGGAAGGCGGTTCAGATATTTTAAAGCAGTCTGCTAATTTTATTTTCAATGCCATTGAAGAGATCAGAAAACTCACCAAAAATTTAGTTACTCCTTTAATTAAAGATTTTGGACTGGTTAAGGCCATAGATAGTATAATAGATGATGTAGCTGCTTTGAATACAGTACAAATTCATTTTAATTCGGATAGTTTTTTTGAGAACGATATTCAATACGATTTCAAATTAAGTATTTTTAGAATTATTCAGGAACAAGTAAGCAATGTGTTGAAACACTCTGCTGCAAAGCATTGTACTATCGAATTGGGTAGGAATGAAAAAATAATTTATCTGGTTGTAAACGACGATGGTATTGGTTTTGATACGAGTACCCAGAAAAATGGAATTGGTATTTATAATATCACCAGCAGGGTTGAATTGTTTGGGGGAACCATTAGCATTGTTTCTTCATCAAATATGGGATGCAGAATATCCATTGAATTTCCGGTAAATGAAACCATTTTAAGTTAGTCGTTCATTCTCTTTTTAGAAGCCAAAAACTTTTGTCGGATAATTGTTTGAACTGGCTTTTGCTGAATCTTACTTTCCAGCCAAGATATAATATCTAAGTACATGAATGCCCGGTTTTCTAAAGGCTGGTCTGAAATTAGTTTTAACTGAATTAATAAATCTTCAAAAAGCGGTTTTACCTTTTTTGGAGAACTGCTAAATGCATTTCTCAAAAATCCAAAAATGGCTTCTTCTGCTGTACTTAAATTTTGCATTTTAGCCATAAATCGGTAGACCGATTTTAATAAGTATTGTAATAATTCATAATTCCCCAGTTCGTAATGAGCAATCAAGTGCAATAAACGCGCATAACATTGTAAATCTGTTCTGAGGTCTAACTTTAAATTGATGATCTTATTTAAATAATCAATACTTTTTTCGCTATCCCCACTTCCAAAATACAATGAAGCAATCTTATAATAGAATACTAAAATTCGATGCCCATCTAAGTATAATTCATACTCTTTAAGTTTTGCTTCGATCTCAGGTACCAGCTGTATACCCTTTGTAAATGTGCCTTCCATGAAATGCTTATTCAATTTGGCTGTATACAAATAGGTAAATGTTTGTATCAGGTTATTCTGGTTTTCCTGAACAATGGGGGTATTAATGAATTGCTCAAATATTAAAATGGTTTCATTGAATTTTCTATAATTTCTTAAATCAAAATGCGCAGATAATAAATTGTGCATCCCTTTGATGTAATGGGCGGTTTCCACTTCAATCATTTTCGGATCTGAATGAAAAAGATCCACCCATTTTTGCGTATGCCTGTAATACAATAAGAATTCTTGATTAATAAATGCATACCAGCAAAAACATTGATTCAGGTATAGTCTTTCGTAGAATCCTTTATAGAATTGAGATTCATTAAAAATCGGGTCTTTAAAATAGGCGTCTAAACCTTTTTTATCTTCTTCATTTCTGGCGATTCCATGTTTGATATACCATGCATATAATAAGAGGGCAATATTGGATAGCTTACTGATAATTTCTAAACGGGCATTGGTTTCATCTACTTCATTACACAAAACATCTGCTCTGTCTTGCATACTTCTGGTAATATGTAAGCTTTCGATCTTTTTCTCTAAAAATAATACCTGTTGTATATAGGTAACCTGGTTATTCGATTTTGCTAACTCTTTTACCCGGTCTAATATTTTCAAACTCTGCAAGTACAAACCTTTGTTGTATAAAATTCTGGCAAAGTCCAATTGTTCGTGTAATTGAAGATCAATATTGCTTTCTTGTTTCAATAATCTTAAGCTTGCTAAGATCTCCTGGTATAGATGCCCCTTTAAATTAGATAACTGTTGTTTTTGAATAGTTGGGTTTTTAGCCAATAATACTGATTCATCATAGTCCTTCATTTTATCGAGCGCATCGAATAACTGAATTACTTTAAGGTTGCCAGAAGGGGAATTTCTGGTCATATATAGCTTAAAATTGCGTTTTTCTGCCCTTTCTAGAGAATGAACCAATTGAAAAAGGGCATCTGCGCTTCGGTTGGGCATCGTAATTTATTTGTGCAAAAAATCAATACTGGTAAGGGTTTCAGCCGAATTATTGTTCCTTAACCAGTGTATTTTCGAATCAATATTGATCCAATTTCGAAGATAATACATTCTACATTCGAATATGACAGGCCGTATTCACGGGCCTGTCTTTTTATCTATATCATTCAAATTAGGGTTATGGATCAACAAATTCAGATTTTCGATACCACACTTCGTGATGGGGAACAAGTGCCAGGCTGTAAACTCAACACTAAAGAAAAATTAGCTTTGGCCCTTCAATTAGAAGAATTAGGGGTTGATATTATTGAGGCAGGATTTCCTATTTCCAGCCCCGGTGATTTTGAATCTGTTCAAGCTATTTCAAGGGTAATTAAAAAAGCTACTGTTTGTGGATTAACAAGGGCGGTACAAAAAGATATAGAAGTTGCAGCACAGGCATTAAAATATGCTGTTCGTCCTCGAATTCATACTGGTATTGGCACTTCTGATTTTCACATCAAAGCAAAATTCAATACTACTCAAGAAGCTATTTTAGAAAGAGCTATTCAAGCAGTTAAATGGGCAAGAAATTTTACCGATGATGTCGAGTTTTTTGCAGAAGATGCTGGTAGAACTGATAATGAATACCTCGCAAGAATAGTTGAAGCAGTTATTGCTGCAGGAGCTTCTGTAGTAAATATTCCTGATACAACTGGTTATTGTTTACCATATCAGTATGGCGAAAAGATCGCTTATTTAATGAACCATGTTCCCAATATAGATAAAGCTATTCTATCTTGTCATTGCCATAACGATTTAGGTTTAGCAACAGCCAACTCCATCAGTGGAGTAATTAATGGTGCCAGGCAAATTGAATGTACTATTAACGGATTGGGGGAGAGAGCCGGTAATACATCCTTAGAAGAAGTGGTAATGATCATTCAACAACACAAGCATTTAGGACTTTATACCAATATTAAAACACAAATGCTCAATCCTTTGAGCAGAGAAGTATCCGATATCATGCGTATGCCAGTTCAACCGAATAAAGCGATTGTTGGAGCAAATGCATTTTCGCATTCTTCAGGAATTCACCAGGATGGATTTTTAAAAGATACACAGACATATGAAATCATTAATCCTGAGCTGGTAGGTGCCGAAGGAAGTAAAATTGTGTTGACTGCAAGAAGTGGAAGAAGTGCACTTGCCTATCGTTTTCAAAAATTGGGATTCGATTTTAATAGAAATGATATAGATCATTTGTATCAGGCATTTGTAATAATTGCAGATAGTAAAAAAGAAGTAGTAGAAAGCGATCTGAGAGCAATGGCAGAAGCCCATGTTCCAGAAAATGCAATTGCATAATCAATCTAAGAATCAATGGGAAAAACACTTTTCGATAAAATCTGGGACAAGCATGTTGTAGAAACAATTAACAATGGTCCTTCTGTTTTGTATATCGATCGACATTTTATTCATGAAGTAACAAGTCCGCAAGCATTTAAAGGAATTGAACAAAGAGGTGTTTCACTTTTCAGACCAAAGCAAACCATTGCTACGGCCGATCATAATGTTCCTACTTTAAATCAACATTTGCCTATTAAAGATGAATTGTCTCGAATGCAGGTAGAGCAATTGATTGAAAATTGTGAGAAGCATGGAGTTGAATTATATGGCTTAGGTCATCCATACCAGGGTATTGTGCATGTTATTGGTCCGGAATTAGGCATTACGCAACCCGGTATGACTATAGTATGTGGAGATAGTCATACTTCAACTCATGGCGCATTTGGTACAATTGCTTTTGGAATTGGTACCAGCGAAGTTGAAATGGTTTTTGCATCTCAATGTGTATTGCAAACAAAACCTAAAACAATGCGCATTAATATCGAAGGCGCTTTACAAAAAGGAGTAGTTTCTAAAGATATCATTCTCTACATCATTGCAAAAATTTCATCGAGTGGGGCAACTGGTTATTTTGTTGAGTATGCAGGAAGTACCATCCGATCTCTTTCCATGGAAGCAAGAATGACCATTTGTAATATGAGTATAGAAATGGGAGCAAGAGGTGGAATGATTGCTCCTGATGAAACTTGTTTTGAATACATTAAGGGCAGAGCTTTCGCTCCCAAAGGAGAATCATGGAACGATTCCATCAACGAATGGAGTCAATTGTATTCTGATGGAGATGCCATTTTTGATAGTGAAATCAATATCAACGCAGGGGATATTCAACCGATGATTACTTATGGAACCAATCCAGGATTAGGCATTGCCATCAATGGACATATTCCTAGAACTGAAAGTATTGTTGATGAAGGTGAGCGAAATAATATTATTAAAGCATTGGATTATATGGGTCTTGAATCGGGCGCTTCTTTATTAGGAATGCCTGTGCAACACATTTTTATTGGAAGTTGTACCAATTCTAGAATTGAAGATTTAAGAGAAGTAGCTGCTTTGGTAAAAGGTAAAAAGAAAAATAGTTCGGTGCATGTAATGATTGTACCTGGGTCTCAACAAGTAGCAAAACAAGTTCATGCCGAAGGGCTTGATCAAATTTTTGCTGAAGCTGGTTTTCAGGTAAGACAAGCAGGCTGTAGTGCTTGTTTAGGAATGAATGAAGACAAAATTCCTGCTGGCGAATATTGCATTAGTACATCTAACAGGAATTTTGAAGGACGTCAGGGTGCTGGAGCAAGAACATTACTGGCAAGTCCTTTAACTGCTGCAGCTGCTGCTATTACTGGTGTGGTTACAGACATTAGAGAGTTGATATAAATAATAAAAATGAAAGCTTTACAAAAAATACATAGTCGTTTTGTTCCATTGCAAATGGAAAATATTGATACTGATCAAATCATCCCTGCACGATTTTTGAAAGCAACAACCAGAGAAGGATTTGGAAAAAATTTGTTTCGTGATTGGCGATATATGAATAACGACGAATCAATGCCAAAAACCGATTTTGCATTAAATCAACCGCAGTATAAAGGAGAAATTTTAGTTGCAGGAAAAAATTTTGGTTGCGGTTCTTCCAGAGAACATGCTGCATGGTCTTTATTAGATTATGGATTTAATGCAGTGGTTTCAAGTTTCTTCGCAGATATTTTTAAAAACAATGCGTTGAATAACGGCGTATTGCCAGTTACTGTTTCAGAGCAGTTTCTGCAAGAAATATTTCAACAAGGAAATGAATCAACGCTCACTATTAATGTAGAAGCTCAAACAATTAAGATTGATGCCACTGGTGCTTCATCTCATTTTGAAATCAATCCGTATAAAAAAACCTGTTTATTAAATGGGTATGACGATATCGATTTTTTGTTAAGCAAAAAGGAACTCATCAGTGAATTTGAAAAAAGCACTAAAGAATAATATGGATAAGAAAATAGCAGTAATCAACGGAGATGGAATTGGTCCGGAAGTAACAGCGCAATCTATAAAAGTACTGAATACCATTGCATTGGAGTTTGGTCATCAGTTTAGATTTGCTTATGCTTTAATGGGGGCAGATGCAATAGATAAAACAGGAAATCCCTTACCTGATGAAACCATTGCCATCTGCAAACAAAGTGATGCTATTTTATTTGGAGCGATAGGTCATCCAAAATATGACAATGATCCTTCTGCAAAAGTTCGACCTGAACAAGGCTTGTTGAAATTACGCAAGGAGTTGGAGTTATTTGCAAATATCAGACCCATCAATACTTATGCTTCTTTGGCTCATTTATCTCCATTAAAAACAAAGCAGCTCCAGGGTGTTGACTTTATTATTTTCAGAGAACTTACCGGTGGCATTTATTTTGGAAAGCGTTCTTTAAACGAAGACCAGACTTATGCAACCGATGAATGTGCTTATCATTCTTATGAAATTGAAAGAGTAGCTCATTTGGCATTTAAATATGCTCAAACTAGAAGAAAAAAATTAACCCTAATTGATAAAGCGAATGTGTTGGAAACTTCACGTTTATGGCGAAAAGTAGTACAGGCATTGGCAAGTCAATACCCCGACGTTGCTGTAGATTATATGTTTGTTGATAATGCAGCAATGCAAATTATCATTAATCCTGCGCAGTTTGATGTAGTACTTACTGAGAATATGTTTGGAGATATTATCAGTGATGAAGCGAGTGTGCTGAGTGGTTCATTGGGCTTACTACCATCTGCCTCAATTGGAAATGGATCGGCTTTGTTTGAACCCATACATGGTTCCTATCCTCAAGCAACAGGAAAAGACATTGCCAATCCATTGGGGTCTGTTTTGTCTGCTGCGTTAATGTTAGACCATTTTAACTTGCCAAGAGAAGCAAATTTGGTAAGAGAGGCAGTCAACTGGACACTAACACACAGTTTTGTTTCAAAAGACATTGATCCAATTAATAACTATGGAACTGAAGCCATTGGTGATTTAATTGCAGACTATATAAAGCGAAACAAAAAAAACGAAGCAAGTAGCAATGCTACGCTAAATGCCTCAACCATTATATAAACAAACAGTTGTTTGTATAATAATATTATTTTGAATAGTTCTTTGTTTTCTACTTGAGTATGATTATCTTTAGTTCTCTAATGAATACCATTTTGAATAAAGGAATCTATACTACAATTAGTGCAATGACAATTATTATTACAATTGTCATTATTATTCCTTTGTTGAAAGGTGGTGTTTTATAAAAAGAAGCTAAAAACTTAAAAATATAAACCCTGCCTCAAGCGGGGTTTTTTTGTTACTTGAAATAAACGTTGTATGTATTATAATAACGAAACAATTATTTTTCACAATGGTCAATTTGTGAAAGCTGCTGATGCAAAAATGGATCTGTATTCTCAGTCTTTGCATTATGGGTATTCTGTTTTTGAAGGTATTCGATCATATCAAACTGCCGGGGGCGAAACTAAAATTTTTAAACCCATTGAACATTTTGAAAGATTGAAAGTTTCAGCACAATCTATCAATCTTCCTTATACCTATCATACACAAGATCTAATTGATGCTACTTATGAAGTATTGAGGAAAAATAATTTTCAAAATGCATATATACGTCCGGTAGTGTATGCGCCAGCAAATATGAGTTTTGCAGTAAACACTGAATCCTATTTATTTATTGAAGCATGGGAAATGGCTCCTTTTTTAGGCGATAAATTATTGCGGGTGATGACATCTTCTTTTCAAAGGCCTAATCCTAAGGCTTTTAAGATTCATGCAAAAGCAGCAGGGCATTATGTAAATTCAATTATGGCTAGTCAGGAAGCAAAAGCTAAAGGATTTGACGAAGCTTTATTATTAGACATGAACGATCATATCGCAGAAGGACCTGGTGCCAATATTTTTTTTGAAAAAGATGGTGCTTTATATACACCCGAATTAGGGCATATACTTCCTGGTATAACAAGAGCTACAGTTTTTGAAATTTGTGAGCGATTGCATATTCCGGTAACAGAAGGCACTTATACCATTCAACAATTAAAAGAAGCAGATGCAGCATTTTTTTGTGGAACTGCTGCAGAAATAATAGGTTGGGAATCAATTGATAAAACTGTATTTCCAAAACATTGGCATAATAGTGTAGGAGCAAAAATTCAAAAAGCATATACTGAACTGGTGCATGAAAAAAATTAATCAAGAACAATGGAATTAAATAGATACAGTAAAACAATTACACAAGATCCTACGCAGCCTGCAGCGCAAGCAATGTTGTATGGAATAGGATTAACTGAATCAGATCTCAAAAAAGCACAAGTGGGTATAGTTAGTATGGGCTACGATGGCAATACTTGTAACATGCACTTGAATGATTTAGCTAAAGTGGTAAAGAAAGGTGTTTGGGAAAATGATTTAGTGGGTTTGATTTTTAATACGATTGGTGTAAGTGATGGAATTAGTAATGGAACTGATGGAATGCGTTATTCCTTGGTGAGTAGAGATGTGATTGCAGATTCAATTGAGGCTGTTTGTGGAGCTCAATATTATGATGGATTAATTGCTTTACCTGGTTGCGATAAAAATATGCCAGGTTCATTGATAGCCATGGGTAGATTGAATAGACCGGCAATTATGGTTTATGGAGGATCAATTGCTGCGGGTCATTACAAAGGACAAAATTTAAATATCGTATCTGCATTTGAAGCATTGGGTCAAAAATTGGCTGGTAATTTAAATGAAGAAGATTTTAAAGGTATTGTACAACATGCTTGCCCCGGAGCAGGTGCATGTGGTGGAATGTACACGGCTAATACAATGGCTTCAGCTATTGAAGCATTGGGCATGAGTTTGCCTTATTCATCTTCTAACCCAGCATTGAGTGATGATAAACAAAATGAATGTTTAGCTGCAGGGAAAGCCATCAAAGTGTTACTTGAAAAAAATATTTGTCCAAAAGACATCATGACTTTTAAAGCATTCGAAAATGCAATCACCATTGTAATGGTGTTGGGAGGAAGCACCAATGCGGTATTGCATTTAATTGCCATGGCAAAAAGTGTTGATGTAGAAATTACACTGGCCGATTTTCAACGCATCAGTGATAAAGTACCTGTATTGGCAGATTTCAAACCTAGCGGTACTTATTTAATGCAAGACCTTCATCAATACAGTGGTATTCCTGCAGTAATGAAATATTTATTGAGTAAAGGAATGTTGCATGGAGATTGTTTAACAGTTACAGGAAAAACAATTGCTGAAAATTTAGCTAACATTCCTGATCTAGATTTTGATCAACAAAAAGTGATTCTTCCAATCGAGCGACCCATTAAATCTACAGGTCATTTACAAATATTGTTTGGAAACTTAGCAACAGGAGGAAGTGTAGCAAAGATCAGTGGAAAAGAAGGAGAATTATTTGAAGGCCCTGCAAGGGTTTTTGATGGAGAAAAAGCATTGATAGCAGGAATTAATTCTGGCTTGATTAAAGCAGGGGATGTTGTAGTTATAAGAAACGTGGGCCCCAAAGGCGCACCGGGTATGCCCGAAATGCTAAAGCCCACATCGGCCATTATTGGTGCAGGGTTGGGTAAATCAGTAGCGCTGATCACTGACGGAAGATTTAGTGGCGGAACACATGGATTTGTGGTAGGTCATATTACTCCTGAAGCTGTAAGTGGTGGATTGATTGGTTTGGTGGAGAATGATGATATCATTGAGTTAAATGTTGCCACCAAAAAAATGACTTTAAAAGTTTCAGAAGAAATCATTGCTGCAAGAAAAGCAAAATGGGTAAAGCCTGCACCAAATGCAACAAAGGGATTATTATTTAAATACGCACAATCAGTGAAAGATGCTTCTGAAGGTTGTGTAACAGATGAATGACCCCCCCCTGCCCCCCCCAAAGGGGGGGGGGAGGAAAATTGATTAAAATAATTGTATGAATACAGTAGAAAAAAAAATGGAAAATAAAATCGATCAACAGCCTTCTATTTCCCCCCCTTTAGGGGGGGCTGAGGGGGGGTGTGAGCTCACCGGCTCTCAAGCTGTTTTAGAAGCTTGTATTGCCGAAGGAGTAGATACAATTTTTGGATATCCTGGAGGTGCTATCATGCCTATTTATGATGCATTGTATGATTACAATGATCAATTGAAACATATTTTAGTTAGACATGAACAAGGTGGAATTCATGCTGGGCAAGGATACGCACGAAGTAGTGGAAGAGTAGGTGTTGTTTTTGCAACTAGCGGGCCAGGTGCAACCAACTTAGTAACAGGTTTAGCAGATGCAATGATTGATAGTACTCCATTGGTTTGCATTACTGGTCAGGTATTTGCTCATCTTTTAGGTACCGATGCATTTCAGGAAACTGATGTAATCAATATTACTACACCTGTAACAAAATGGAATTGTCAGGTAACCGAAGCTTCGGAGATTCCGCATGTATTAGCAAAAGCATTTTATATAGCGCGCACCGGAAGACCTGGCCCTGTATTAATAGACATCACCAAGAATGCACAAATTCAAAAATTCAATTACGAAGGGTATATAAAATGTGATCATATCAGAAGTTATCGTCCTAAACCAATAATTCGTAAAGAATATATTGAACAGGCTGCTGCATTGATTAATCAAGCAAAAAAACCTTTTGTACTTTTTGGACAAGGAATTATTTTAGGTAAAGCAGAAAAAGAGTTTAAGGCATTTATAGAAAAAGCAGGTTTACCAGCAGCCTGGACAATTCTTGGTTTAAGTGCATTGCCAACTGATCATCCACAAAACGTTGGTATGTTAGGGATGCATGGGAACTATGGTCCGAATGTATTGACCAATGAATGTGATGTCTTGATTGCAATAGGTATGCGATTTGATGATCGTGTAACTGGAAGGTTAGACAAATATGCCAAACAGGCTAAAATTATTCATCTGGATATCGATCCTGCAGAAATAGATAAAAATGTAAAAGCTGATGTGCCGGTTTGGGGCGATTGCAGGGAAACATTGCCAATGCTTACTCAATTGATCGAAGCAAAACAACATACTGCATGGTTGGCAAAATTCAATGAGTATACACAACAGGAAATAGATATTGTTATACAAGAAGAATTACATCCTAAGGAAGGTGAACTTACCATGGGCGAAGTGATTCATTTATTAAATGAACTCACCAATGGTGATGCAATCATTGTTACCGATGTAGGGCAACACCAGATGGTAGCTTGCAGATATGCCAAATTCAATCAATCTAAAAGCAATATCACTTCTGGGGGCTTAGGTACAATGGGCTTTGCATTGCCTGCTGCAATTGGAGCAAAATTTGGTGCGATGGATAGAACGGTAGTTGCTGTTATTGGAGATGGTGGATTTCAAATGACTTTGCAAGAAATGGGAACTATCATGCAAACTGAATTGAATGTAAAAATATTAATTCTAAACAATCGCTTCTTAGGTATGGTGCGTCAATGGCAGCAATTGTTTAACGATAAGCGCTATTCATTCGTAGATATTCAAAGCCCTGATTATGTTCAATTGGCAAAAGCTTATGGCATTGCTGGGCAATCAGTAGATGATCGATCAATATTAAAATCGGCACTTAAAACCATGCTAGAACACAATGGTTCTTATTTGTTGGAAGTAATGGTTGGTAAAGAAAATAATGTATTCCCAATGGTACCGCAAGGTTGCAGTGTATCAGAAATCAGATTAAAATAATCCACAAATGAAAGCAGAATATACCATTACTGTTTATACTGAAAATCAAGTTGGTTTATTAAACCGCATTGCCATTATTTTTTCTCGCAGAAAAATCAATATTGAAAGCCTGAACGTATCTCCATCGGAAGCAGAAGGCATTCATCGTTTTACTGTGGTAATTAATGAAACAGAGGAAGTAGTACGCAAATTGTGCAGACAAATTGAAAAGCAAATTGAAGTACTGAAAGCATATTTCAATACCAATGAAGAAATTATTTGGCAGGAAATGGCATTGTACAAAGTTTCTACGGATGCAGTTGCAGAAAAGTTAAAAGTAGAAAGGTTGTTGCGCGAATATGGTGCAAGAGCAGTTGTTATCAGGAAAGATTATACCATTTTCGAAACCACCGGACATAGAGAAGAAACCGATAAGTTAGTGGAAGTACTGGCTCCTTATGGTCTGATAGAATTTGTGAGAAGTGCAAGAGTAGCTATTATTAAAGCCAGTAAAGGATTTCACGAAAAATTGAAAGAGTTTGAAGCTGTTGAACCAGCTGAAGAACTCATTGAAAATGAGTTTCTCGATAAAGCAGACCAAGTTTTTACCATGTAATTTTTAATTCAACATACAACAAAATTTAATCAACAGATAATCAATAAAAATGGCAAATTATTTTAACTCTTTACCACTTCGCGAGCAATTAAATCAATTAGGTACATGTGAGTTTATGGACAAAACGGCTTTCGCAGATGGTATCAATGCACTAAAAGGAAAAAAGCTAGTAATAATTGGATGTGGCGCGCAAGGGCTGAATCAAGGGCTTAATTTGCGTGATTCAGGTTTAGACATTTCTTACGCATTGCGTAATGATGCTATTGAACAAAAAAGAGTTTCTTGGAAGAATGCTACCGATAATCAATTCAAAGTGGGCACTTATGAAGAGCTTATTCCAACTGCAGATGTGGTGATCAACTTAACTCCAGATAAACAACATAGTGCTGTAGTATCTGCTGTTATGCCGTTGATGAAACAAGGTGCAACTTTGTCTTATTCCCATGGATTTAATATTGTTGAGGAAGGGATGCAGATCAGAAAAGACATTACTGTTATTATGGTTGCTCCTAAATGTCCTGGAACAGAAGTACGTGAAGAATACAAAAGAGGATTTGGGGTGCCTACATTAATTGCAGTTCATCCAGAAAATGATCCTGAAGGAAAAGGTTGGGATTATGCAAAAGCTTATTGTGTAGGAACTGGAGGTCACAGAGCAGGTGTATTAAAGTCTTCTTTTGTTGCTGAAGTAAAGTCGGATTTAATGGGCGAACAAACCATTCTATGTGGCTTGCTTCAAACGGGTTCTATTTTAAGTTTCGATAAAATGATCGAAAAAGGAATTGACGCTGCTTATGCTGCTAAATTGATTCAGTATGGATGGGAAGTGGTAACAGAGGCTTTGAAACAAGGGGGAATAACAGCCATGATGGACAGGTTGTCTAATCCAGCTAAATTAAAAGCTTTCGAGTTGTCTGAAGAATTGAAAGATATTATGCGTCCACTTTTTCAAAAACATCAAGACGATATCATGAGCGGTGTTTTCTCTTCAACTATGATGACGGATTGGGCCAATGATGATAAAAACTTATTGACCTGGAGAGCAGCTACTGGAGAAACAGCTTTTGAGAAAACAACGCCAGGGTCTATGAAAATTGCAGAGCAAGAATTTTTTGATAATGGTCTATTAATGGTGGCCTTTGTAAGATCAGGAGTTGAGTTGGCTTTTGAAACAATGGTAGAAGCCGGCATTAAAGAAGAGTCTGCATACTATGAATCATTACATGAAACACCATTGATCGCAAACACCATTGCACGTAAGAAATTATTTGAAATGAATCGGGTGATTTCTGATACAGCAGAATATGGATGTTATTTATTCGATCATGCTTGCAAGCCATTGTTGGCCGATTTCATGAAAAAAATAGATACAGATGTAATTGGGAAAAATTTTAATGCTGGTAAAGATGCTGGCGTTGATAATAAAACCTTGATTGCAGTGAATGCCGTAATTCGTTATCATCCGGTTGAATTAATTGGCGAAGAATTAAGACAGGCCATGACCGATATGAAGACCATCAATACAAACGCTTGATATACTTAATATGGAAAATGTTATAACTAATAATACCCTTTGTTTTGGATTAGATGTGGTGGGTGCAGCGCATAGGTTGCAGACAGTTGTAACACATACTCCCTTAACGTATAATATCAATCTGTCTAAGAAATACCAATGCAAGGTTTATTTAAAAAGAGAAGATTTGCAAGTAGTTCGCTCTTATAAAATAAGAGGAGCATATAATATGATGAGTAGCTTGCCTATAAGCCAATTAGAAAAAGGAGTTGTTTGTGCATCAGCAGGCAATCATGCACAAGGATTCGCTTATAGTTGTAGAAAGCTAAATATAAAGGGTGTAGTTTTTATGCCCATTATTACACCCAATCAAAAAGTGAGTCAAACAAAAATGTTTGGCGATGGTCATGTAGAAATAAAATTAGTTGGTGATACATTTGATGACTGTGCTATTGCTGCAATAGAATATGCTCAAGCAAATGCTATGACATTTATTCCTCCATTCGACGATCATAGAATTATTGAAGGACAAGCCACTGTCGGAGTAGAAATTTTAGCAGATCTTCCTTATGTTGATATTATTTTTTCACCAGTGGGTGGCGGCGGTTTATCGGCAGGCGTAGGAGCTTATTTTAAAACCTTTTCTCCGCACACTAAAATTATTGGAGTAGAACCAGAAGGCGCTCCTTCTATGTATGAAGCTTTAAAAGCAGGTCATCCAGTTACTTTAGAAAATATCGAAAGATTTGTTGATGGAGCATCAGTTAAACGAGTGGGCGATGTTCCTTTTGCTATATGCAAAGAAGTGTTAGATGATATGCATTTAGTGAATGAGGGGAAAGTTTGTACGACCATTTTAAAATTATATAATGAAGATGCGATTGTTGTAGAGCCAGCGGGCGCATTATCGATTGCAGTTTTAGACGATTATGCGGAAGCTATTAAAGGCAAAACAATTGTATGCATTGTTAGCGGAAGCAATAATGATATAGATCGCATGCAAGAAATTAAAGAAAGGTCTTTGCAGTATGAAGGTTTAAAACATTATTTTTTAATAAGATTTGCGCAAAGACCAGGGGCCCTCAAAGAATTCGTCAATCATGTTCTTGGTCCAACCGATGATATTACTCGATTTGAATACATGCAAAAACACAATAAAGAAAGCGGCCCTGCTTTGGTAGGCATTGAACTATTAGACAATAGTGATTATGCCAAATTAATCAGCAATATGAAAAAGTACAATGTAAACTACACGGCATTGAATAAGAATGACAATGTGTTTGGGTACTTGGTATAAAAATTAAATAAGTCTCATAAGTCAGCATATTATGCAAGTTTTAAAATTTGGGGGGAGTTCAGTAGCCAATGCTACTAATATTAATAAGGTAGTAGATATTGTATTAAAGGCGATTATACAAGAGCCTGTGGTTTTAGTCGTATCAGCTTTGGGTGGAGTAACGGACCAATTAATTTACACAGGTAATCTGGCTTCAATTGGGAATGAAAGTTATAAGCAAGAAATAAAACAATTAGAAACCAAACATCTTGAAGCAGTAAGATCATTATTACCTATTCAAGAACAAAGTGCCACATTGAGTTGGGTGAAGCAGCAGTTGAATGAATTGGAAAGTTTATGTGATGGTATTTTTCTGTTAGGAGAATTATCTCCTCGAATCAAAGACAGGTTGGTTAGTTATGGAGAAATACTTTCCTCTTATATTATTGCATCAAAACTGCAATCGCTATCTGTATCTCAACAATGGGTAGATGCGCGATCACTGATTACTACGAATGATAAATTTGGAAATGCAGCAGTAAATTTTGAAAAAACCAATGCTGACATTACCCATTATTTTAGTCAGCATTCATTTAAAGTATATATAGTTCCTGGCTTTATAGCTTCCGATACAGCTCAAAATACTACCACATTGGGTAGGGGAGGATCTGATTATACAGGAGCCATTTTTGCAGCTGCATTAAATTCCTCTACGTTAGAAATCTGGACAGATGTTAGTGGAATGATGACGGCCGATCCCCGTTTGGTGCAGCACGTTAAACATATTGAAAGGATATCTTATCAGGAAGCCATGGAGCTTTCTCATTTTGGCGCAAAAATTATTTACCCGCCTACCATTCAACCGGTAATGAAAAAAAACATACCAGTTTGGATAAAAAATACTTTTGAGCCTGAAGCAAAAGGTACCATTATTGAAGAAAAAGTATTTTTTGATAATGAAATTATAAGAGGAATATCGAGTATTAATTCAATTAGTTTATTGAGTTTAGAAGGAAGCGGAATGGTAGGTATTCCTGGGTTTTCAAAAAGATTATTTGAAATTCTGGCTATTAAAAACATCAATGTAATTCTAATAACACAAAGCTCTTCTGAACATTCTATCTGTGTTGGAATTAGTGAAGCAGATGCCAGCAATGCACAATTGGCTATTGATCAGGCCTTTGCTTATGAAATTGAAACAGGCAAAGTTGATCCGGTGAAAGTAGAAACCGGTTTGAGTATTGTTGCATTGGTAGGAGAGCAAATGAAAAGCCACCCAGGTATTAGTGGTAAAATGTTTGGCGCCTTAGGAAGAAATGGAATTAATGTAAGGGCCATTGCACAAGGCTCTTCTGAAAAAAATATTTCAGCTGTACTTTCTGCGAATGATGTAAAAAAAGCCATCAATGTATTGCATGAAATTTTCTTCGAAACAACCTATAAACAACTAAATGTATTTATTGCTGGAGCAGGTAATGTAGGAGGTAAGTTAATTGGTCAAATCAATCAACAATTAGCTTATTTAAAAGAGCATTTGAGATTACAAATACAAGTGGTTGGAATTGCCAATAGTAAAAAAATGTTATTGGATGATGCGGGTATTGATTTAAATATTTGGAAATCCGCTTTAGACAATGCTCCTTCTGCAACAATTGATGATTATGTTGAAAGCATAGTTCATAAAAACTTGCGAAATAGTGTATTTGTAGACGTTACCGCAAATGCAACAGTCGCTACTGTTTATGGGGATCTATTACAAAAAAGTATTGCTGTTGTAGCTTGTAATAAAATCGCTTGTTCCTCTTCTTATGAATCATACAAACAATTAAAGTCTTTATCTCGTGAATTTAATGCACCATTTTTATTTGAAACCAATGTAGGTGCTGGTTTGCCAGTAATTGGCACTTTAAATGATTTATTGAAAAGTGGAGATAAGATCAATAAAATTCAAGCGGTACTTTCCGGAACATTGAATTTTGTTTTTAATAATTACGATGCTACCGTGCCTTTTGCTCAAATAGTAAAACAGGCTCAGGAAGAAGGATATACTGAGCCAGATCCACGATTGGATTTAGGCGGTACAGATGTTATGCGCAAAATTATGATTCTGGCAAGAGAGGCTGGAGAGAAAATGGAGATGGATTCTATCACCAACGAATACTTTCTACCTGCTAGTTGTTTTGAAGGTTCTGTAGCAGATTTTTATTTGGAAATGGAAAAACAAGAACCTCATTTTAAGCAATTATTTGAAGCAGCAAAATTGGCGAATTGTAAATTAAAGTTTGTAGCTGTTTTCGAAAATGGCCTAGCTAAAGTTGGATTGCAACATATTCCTGCAGATTCCGATTTTTATCATTTATATGGCAAGGATAATTTAGTATTATTTTATTCTGTCCGTTATCCTCAGCAACCATTGGTGATCAAAGGCGCTGGAGCAGGAGCAGATGTGACTGCTTCGGGGGTGTTTGCGGACATTCTGAGAGTGATGAATTAAGAAAGAAGAATTAAGAATTAAGAAAGAAGAAATTCGAAAGATGAAACAAGCGATATGAGTAGTAAGCAAATAGTAATTCATGCACCTGCGACTGTGGCCAATATGGTTTGCGGGTTCGATGTATTGGGTTTTGCAGTGAATGAGCCTTATGATATCATGAAAATTCGATTTTCTGATACACCAGGCATTACTATTATTAATGAAGACGAATATAATTTGCCAACTGATCCAACTAAAAATGTAGCTGGTGCTGCTTTGTTGGCCATGTTGGAAGAAATTCCTGAAGCAATAGGGCTTGAGTTATCTATAAACAAACAAATCAAACCGGGTTCTGGAGTTGGCTCAAGTGCTGCAAGTGCAGCTGGTGCTGTTTTTGCGGCTAATTGTTTATTGGATAATCGTTTTACCAAAGAAGATATGGTAAGGTTTGCAATGAATGGGGAGAAGTTAGCTTCAGGTGTGAAGCATGCTGATAATATAGCTCCTTGTATCTATGGTGGAGTAACTTTAATTCGATCCATTTTTCCATTGGATATTATTGAATTGCAAGCTCCTCCATTATTTGTAACCATTGTGCATCCACAAATTGAAGTGAGAACTGCGGATGCAAGAAGTATTCTAAAACAACAGATTCAATTAAAAGATGCTATAAAGCAGTGGGGTAATATTGCAGGATTGGTAGCAGGCCTACAAAAAGGTGATTATGATCTGATCAGTAGGTCCTTGGAAGATGTATTGATAGAGCCAATTAGAAGTATTCTTATTCCTGGATTCGATTTAGTAAAACAACAAAGCAAAGAGGCTGGAGCATTGGGTGGAGGAATCTCAGGATCTGGCCCATCTATTTTTATGTTGAGTAGAGACAGATCAACAGCTCAAAAAGTGGAAGCTGCAATACATGCTATTTATACAGAAATAGGCTTAGCGCATCATACTTATATTACTATAATCAATCAAGAAGGAATCAAAATAATCCATTCATAATTTTTCTTTCGTATTTTTTAATAATATGGAGTATTACAGTTTAAATAAACAAGCGACTGATGTCAGTTTTAAGGAAGCAACCATACTTGGTCAGGCTCCAGATAAAGGCTTGTATTTTCCTCGATCTATTCCAAAGCTTGATAAAGAATTAATAAGACAAATTCATACATATTCAAAACAAGATCTAGCATTCAAAATCATGTTGCCCTATGTGGGTAATGCCATTTCTGAAGAAGCACTTTTTCAGATAGTGAGTGAAACGATTGATTTTGAATTTCCGTTGGTGCCTATTAATGAATCGATATCATCATTGGAGTTATTTCATGGACCAACATTGGCATTTAAAGATGTAGGTGCTCGTTTTATGAGCAGGTGCTTGGGATATTTTTCAAAAGGACAGTCTGAAAAAATAACTGTATTGGTAGCTACTTCAGGAGATACGGGTGGTGCTGTAGCAAATGGATTTTTGGGTGTTGATGGAGTAGATGTTGTTATTCTATATCCATCCGGAAAAGTTAGCCCAGTGCAAGAGTTACAATTAACTACCTGTGGGCAAAATATAACTGCATTAGAAGTAGATGGAAGCTTTGATGATTGTCAGGCAATGGTGAAATCTGCATTTATGGATGCAGACCTGAATAAACATATGCAACTTACTTCTGCCAATTCGATTAATGTAGCACGCTGGTTACCCCAACAATTGTATTATTTCTTTGCCTATCAACAGTGGAAAGAAAAAGACAATCCCCCTGTTATAACTGTACCTAGTGGAAATTTCGGTAATATTTGTGCAGGACTTCTAGCATTTATCAGCGGCTTACCTATAAAGCATTTTATTGCAGCATGTAATGTAAATGATGCTGTACCTGAGTATTTACGAACAGGCACATACAAACCTAAAAAAGCTGTTTCAACTATTTCCAATGCAATGGATGTAGGAGCTCCCAGTAATTTTATACGTATCCTCGAAATTTTTGAATCCAACTATCAATCATTAAAAAACCTTATAAGTGGGTACACTGTTTCAGATGAAACAACAAAAGAGACAATTAGGAATGTATTTAATAACTTTCAATACATATTAGATCCTCACGGGGCAGTTGCATACAATGCGCTTACACAATATTTGAGCAATCATCCACATCAAAAGGGAATCATGCTTGAAACAGCTCATCCAGTAAAATTTCCTGAAACGGTTGAAGGGGCAATAGGGAAATCATTGGAAATTCCAGATGCTGCTTTAGCTTTATTTGGAAAAGAGAAGCTTAGTATTAAAATGGGTACAGATTTTGTTGAATTGAAAAATTACCTTTTAGCCAGATAATTTATCTATGAATTATCAATTCATTACTCTTTAATCTTGCACTGTGCCATTGGAATTTCTTCCATCAGATCGTTGTATCCTACTACAAGGCCTTGCACTTTAATTTTGTCGCCTTTTTTAAGCTGCTGAATTTTTCCAATATTACTTGAATCTATATTGCAAGCAATGTTGTTCATTGAAACAGTCACACCTGTGATTTCTGTAACTATTCCCTCGATTAATACAGCTTGATTGATATACTTAGCATTAGCTTGTGTTGGATTATCTTTGAATTCTTTTGTTAAAGCGTCAGCTGTCATTTCAAACTTTGCTTTTTCTGATGAAGGATCTCTGTGTTTCATGGAAGAAGTCATAGACATTCCAAGGTCTACCACCATTTGTGTGGCTTTTTCTCTGTTAAATGCAACCCAGATAAACAGAATAACAATAACGCCCAGAACACCGTATAATATTTTCTTTTTCATTTGTTTGTTTTGTAGAAGGTAGATTAATTTATACAAATTTGGTTTTTTGTTTCTTCTCATTATATGACGTGTATCATGTAATTGGATGTTTTCAATCATTTAATGCTGAAATAATAGCAAATAGCTTTGTGTATTACTTTTCTATGACAAAGTACTTTAACTGTTTAAACAAAAGCTGCTACTGTACAATCAATCAATAAAAACTTAGGGTATGAAAAAAAAGGCGCTCTTCCAACAAGGCATAACCGGTCTGGTTTGTTTGCTCTTTGCTTCGCTGTTCTTTATACAATGTAAAAAAGACGGTGTAAATGCTTTAACCGTTTCCCGTTCCTTGGTCAATACACCGGACACGGCTATTTTCTCTCCATTTTATGATTCTACCATTGTTCCAAATTCCGATGCAGTTCCTGGTGTGAATGATGTGGTTATTACTAAGAGCGTAATTAGCATTATACGAAACAACTGTGTTTCTGCTAGTTGTCATGGTGGTTCTGGAGTTAAACCATATTTGAACACATATGAAGATGTAATGACAATGGTAAAACCCTGGAATCCTGAAGAAAGTGAATTATTTCAATTGATTACTACTAGTGATTTAAACAGAGCTATGCCGCCTATCAATTATGGGGTTGATTTAACTGTAACGGAAAAATCAATTATTTATAACTGGATAAAGAATGGAGCAAAAAAAGTACCAACATTGGTCGATTACAGACCAGCAGGTGTTGCATTAGTAACCATTGGTTGTTCCTCTGCAAATTGTCATAATCAGGCAACAGCAACTGGTGCTTGGGCAAGAAAAGGATTATTGGGTACACTTACTGGTTCCGACACATCTACATATACATATATTAACCCAGCAACTAATATTCCAACGCTATATGCTCAATTAAAAGAACCCAAATTGTCTTCTGTTTGGAATGCTTATAAAGACAGTGTGAAGAGATTTTATCAGGATACACTAGCAAATGCAAGCTTTCGACCATATAAGACTTTTGCAACTCCTATTTCATCATCTAGTACAAGAGGACCTTTAAATACTTATGATGATGTGCTGATGGATATAATGTTTCCAAAATCAGTTAGGTCAAACTCTAGCATCGTATTTATTGGTAATGGAAAAAGTTATTATGTAAAAGGGGATCATTTAAATGCAACCAGCTCATTATTATCAAGAGTAGATTCTACCATTTTGCTTGCTAATCCAAGAACCAAAGTTTTCGCTACAGCTCATCAAGGAGATATGGCATATGGTGATGGAGGGTTAAAACCTTCAGAAGTAGCACTCATTAAAGGCTGGTATTTTCTCGATCCAAATATTCCGGATGTGTGGAAATATGGTATAGATGGAACTGGAATTTATAAATACAGAAAAACAGGAAAAATAATTACTAAATAATAGTATAACAGTTAAAATCTTTTTATGAATAAGTTATTCAAATTTGCTGCGACTATCAGTTGTTTCTTATTATTTTTCGCTTGTTACAATAATAAGAAAGACATTACAACACCAACTGCTAATGCGCTGAAAACAATCTCTTTTAGAGATGATATAGTCCCCATTCTTACTTCTGGTGCCTGCGGTTGTCATAATAATGGAACTACCAGAGCAATTCAGTTTTCTATAAAAGATACTATTTACTATAGTGTGATTTTAGCTAGATCTGGAGTGTATAACGATATGGTAAATGGTAAAGAACATCCTGCGGAAGGAGGTATTTATTTTACTCCAGCCCAAGCCGCTATTATAAAAACCTGGATTCAACAAGGGGCAAAAGACAATTATGTTCCACCTCCGGTAACTGGTCCAGTGACCTATTCAACCAATATTGTGCCGATTTATAAAACTGTTTGTAAAGGAAGTGCATGTCATGGTGGGTTAGGACCTAACCTGGATTACGCTAAAATGGTATCTGTTAAAGACCAGCTCAGCGTAATGATGAGTAGTGGTGGAGCTACAGGGCATAAAGGGGGCTCCCTCAGTTTAGACGCAACTACAACTCAAACTTTTTTGGCATGGATTGCTCAAGGATTGCCTCAATAAAAATCAACCATAATCACCAAATAAAATTAACATCATGAAAAAAGCAACATTATTAATCTTCTTGCTGGCAGCACTTGTATTAACCAATTTTGCGCAAACCTACAAAACCAGGGATGGAGCCATATTCTTTAATCCCAATAAAGACCAAAGCCATACAGATTATGCCGCGGCCAGTAAAGAAGGAACTGCAGTGTTAAAAGTTGAAACTGGTGAAGTTGCCTTATTAGTTGCAATGAAAACTTTTCACTTTAATAATGCATTGTTAGAAGAACATTTTAACGAAAATTATTTACATACAGACAAGTTTCCTAATGCTACATTTAAAGGTAAGTTGATTGGTTTTAGTGCAGCTCAATTAACAAAAGATGGTGTTTACAACATTTCATCTGAAGGGCAAGTGACTATGCATGGAGTTACAAAAGATTTTAAATCTCCGGTAAAATTGACAGTGAAAGGAAAATCAGCAACTTTCGATTGCGATTTTAAACTAAAAGCCGAAGACCATAATATCGATATACCAGGACTTGTAAAGCCAAAATTGTCTGAGTATACACCCATATCAGCTACAATTGTATTTCAGTTAAATTAATCTGATAATTCAAAGGTTATGAAAAAATCAATACTATATTTCATCCTTCTTTTTTGTTTTTTTGTAAAAGCAAATGCACAAGACGACCTATTAGGCGATCTAATGAAAGAAGACTCTTCTAAAGTGAAACAGAATGTTACTATTGCCACTTTTAAATCTACCAGAATCATTAATCTCCAAAGTGTAGAAATGACGGGTAGAAAAAATCTGCAGTTTATGATTAGTCACCGATTCGGATATCTTTGGAAAGAAGATAAGGGTTGGACAAATGTTGCTCAACTGTTTGGCTTAAATTCTGGTTTTGCAAATACGTATATGTCTTTTGATTATTCTTATACCGATTGGTTGAATTTAGGTGTAGCCGCAACTGGTGCAGGTAATTTTGAAGGCTGGGCAAAATTCAAGTTATTGAAACAACAAACAGGGAAAAAGAATGTGCCTGTATCAGTTGCTTATTTCTCTTTATTTAATTTCAATGGCGCAGAGGGCCCTAGCCCTGATGATTTTGCATGGAATAGATTTTCCTATTTAAATCAATTTTTGATCGCCCGTAAATTCAGTGATAATTTTTCTCTACAATTAGTGCCTTCGTATATACATTATAATATTGTTCCCTATGGCATCAATAATACAAATGATATTTTTTCGATTGGAATTGGAGGAAGAATGAAGTTGACCAATAAAACTGCGATAACATTTGAATATACTCGTCAATTGAATGGATATCAAAATTTGATGGATGAGTCTGCGTCAGCTGTAAATTATGTGCCTGATGCTATTTCCTTAGGTTACGATTGGGATACAGGGGGGCATATATTTCAATTCTTTTTATCCAGTACTTCATCAGCAACCAATATTGCACAATTAACTACTAATCTCAATAAAATCAAACCAGGCAATTTCTCTTTAGGGTTTAATTTAAATAGAAGTTATTCAATTAAGAAAACTGTTCAAACAAAATAACTATTTTTTTCGTTTGCTAATCCATCTATCAATGAAGCCCTGAGTATTCGGGCTTCATTTTTTTTTGTAACATTGCTACATGGTTGTAAGGCTTTTACTATTTATATTTTTTCTTTCACCCCAATTGAAATCTTTTTCTCAGGTAATTCCTTTGCAAACAATTCGTGGCAATGTATCAGACAAATCCATTAAAACGATTCTTTCAGGCGCAACAATCGAATTATTGGGCATTACAAAAAAAACTGTTGTTGCAGATGAAAAAGGTAATTTTTTGATCGAAAAAGTTCCTGTTGGAAGGCATAACCTACGCATTACTTATGTTGGTTATAAACCAGTTTTTTTAAATAATTTATTGATCGAGTCGGGTAAACAAGCAGTACTCCAAATTGAATTAGAAGAAGACATTATTACCACCAAAGAAGTAATCGTTCAAAGTAAGCCTAATAAGTCTAAGCCCATAAATGAAATGGCGGTGGTAAGTGCGCGTATGTTTAGTGTAGAAGAAACCAGAAGATTTGCTGCAGGCTTAAACGATCCATCTAGAATTGCTACAGCTTTTGCTGGTGTTGTTTCTCAGGGCGATGCCAATAATTTAATTATCAGAGGGAATGCCCCCAATGGATTGTTATGGCGCATGGAAGGGGTTGATATTCCCAATCCCAATCATTTTGCTAAAGTGGGCACTTCAGGCGGGGGAATCTCCATTTTGAGTGCACAGTTATTGGCTAATTCCGATTTTATGACCAGTGCTTTTCCAGCAGAATATGGTAATGCATTGTCAGGGGTATTCGATATCAAATTGAGAAAAGGGAATAATACCAAAAGAGAATATACATTTTCTGCAAGTACCATTGGAATAGATGCTGCCACTGAAGGGTATTTTAAAAAAGGATATGGAGGATCTTATTTAATCAATTACAGATATAGCTTTTTAACCTTGATGCAACAATTGGGCTTAAATATTGGAGAAGCGGCTACTTACTTTCAAGACCTTTCATTTCATATTCATTTACCTACTAAAAAAATAGGCACTTTTTCCATTTTTGGTTTTGGTGGATCGAGTGATCAAAAAGTAGAAGCGGCAACCGATTCGATTGTCTGGACCAATAACTCTTCTAAAAGAACAGGTAGATTAAATGCCAGTAAAACAGGTATGATCGGCTTTGCACACACAATTGCATTGGGCAAGAAAACCTTATTAAAAACCGTTTACAGTGCAAACGGTTATCAATATAATGAACAAAATAGTAAGCTAGATAAATTCAATGGCCCCTTAATATATACCAGATACAATCAATTCAAAGAGATCAATGGTATTTGGTCAATGGTTGCAACGCATAAATTCAATGCGCATCATTTATTCAAAATTGGAGCATATACCAGCGCTAAAGGCTATGATTTGAATCAACGCGAATCTGTTAATAATGTATTAAAAGACAAAGTGAAATCGGATGGAGATACTCGACTTACCAATTATTTTGCACAATGGAAATGGAGCCCCAGCAATCAGTTTAGTTTTTTAGCTGGTTTACATGGGCAACATTTTGCCTTGAACAATACATCTGTTATTGAACCAAGACTTGGAATGAAATGGATGACTGCTAAAAACCAATATTTATCTGTGGGTGTAGGATTGCATTCACAAATTCAACCATTGGGGAATTATTTTGCTAGGATAAGAGTGGGTACAGACACTATTCAACCGAATAAAATTTTAAGTTTTAGTAGAGCTACTCATTATGTTGTAGGATATTCCATTCAATTAACACCCAACTGGAATTTGAAAACAGAAGTATATTACCAATGGCTTTATGCTATTCCAGTTTCTGCATTGACAAAAACCAGTTTCAGCATGATTAATCAAGATGATGATTATGCAATTGAGGCATTAAGTAATAAAGGAAATGGGAAAAATTATGGGTTAGAAATAACCCTGGAGCGTTATTGGAATGATCAATTTTATTTACTCAGCTCCCTAAGTTTATATGAGTCAAAATATTTGCCCTCCGATAAAATTTGGCGCAATACACGGTTTAATTCTAACAGTACCTTTACTTTTTTAATGGGAAAGGAATGGAATCTAAAAGGAAAACATACATCAACCTTCAGTGTAGATTTAAAAATGATTTATGCTGGCGGGGTAAGGGTTACACCTATAGATTTGCCTAAATCAATAGCGCAAAAAGCAACTGTATTAGATAATAACAGAATTTATGAAGACAAATTGAATAATATTTTCCGAATTGATTTTCAAACCGAGTGGAAAGTACAATACGGTAAAAAAACCGGAAGCCTAATTTTAGGGGTACAAAATTTACTCAACCAAAAAAATCCGGTTAGTCAATCATACGATCCTGTCTCCAAACAAATTAAATACAGTTATTTGCTTGGACTCATTCCGGTAATCGGATATAAGGTTGATTTTTGATTTTACTTTATATCTTCTTTATTCGCTAAGTATTTTTTCACATCGGGGTTTGCAATTATTTTATTTAATGCAGTTAATTCTTTACTAAGCTCAGCTGACAATTCAGAAAACACTTTATAAGAACCGTCGGTTGGTTTGCCTTCTCCAGTTTCTATACTTCTGCCTAATGAAGCCAATCGATTATTTAATTTGA
Organism: Sediminibacterium sp.; assembly: GCA_040403975.1. GTDB lineage: Bacteria > Bacteroidota > Bacteroidia > Chitinophagales > Chitinophagaceae > Sediminibacterium. The sequence goes on along the minus strand of JBBAJS010000005.1, from coordinate 84,688 downwards.
TTGGGAAGTTGAGGGGATCTTGGGAACTCTGATTTTTTACCTGGTATAAATTTTCTTCGATAGCACTCAATTGATTTACAATCATTTTATTTGATTCCAGCACTCCAGCTTTAGCCATTTTTTCTTTGATTGTCCGAATAGAAATCACCGCATCATTTGCTTTTCCTACTTGTTCATGAACTTTAATCGCTAGTTTAAATCTTTCTTCGGTATCTGCAATAGTCACTCCTTTAACTCTTGGATCAAGTTTAATATCAAAAGATTGTGTCATGGTTTTACCCTCAGCAGTTAATCTAACCTGGTATTTTCCTGGTGTTGCCAATGGCCCTCTAACGGAGCCACTCCATAAAATCATGCCCTTGAAAGAACTCGCATCAGGATATCGAAGATTCCACTCAAAACGATTTAAACCAATATTCACAGTTGGTGGATTAGGTTTTCTGAAATCTTCATCATCTTCTTCAGCAGTTTCTTTTTTTGGTTTATTTTTTGTTCCAATAAAAGTTTGAATTATTTTATTTTGAGCATCGAGCACTTCAATTTTAATATCGCTCGTATCTTTTAAAGTATATTGAAAAACTGCATTTTGAACATTTCTAACAGCATAGTATAGTTTAAATAAATGAACCGATTTGCTACTTGCAGAATCTGTATACTCTCTGATTGGGGCAATATCATCTAACACATAGATAGACCTTCCATGAGTACCTATTACCAGATCCTTTTCAGTAACTGCTAAATCTGCCACTTGAACATCCGGCAGATTTAATTGAAGAGGTTGCCATTTTTCTCCATCATTAAATGAAACCCAAATACCATGCTCTGTTCCTGCATATAGTAAACCCTTGCGTGTAATATCTTCTCTTATACTGTGTACATAATCGTCAGAACGAATGCCTGCAATAATTTTTTTCCAATGCTTTCCAAAATCATCAGTCTTCCAGATATAAGGTGTGCGATCATCCATTTGATAACGCTTTGCTGCAATATATGCATTGCCTGCATTGTATTTAGATGCTTCAATAATACTCACCCTGGTATTTTTTGGTAAATCAGTAGGTGTAATATTCTCCCAAGATTTTCCTCCATTTTTTGTGATATGAATTAAGCCATCGTCTGAGCCAGCCCATATAATATTTGCATCTTGTTTAGAGGGGGCTAATGCAAAAACAGTTGCATAAATTTCAGGGCCATTCATGTCTCTAGTGATTACTCCACCACTTGTACCTAAAGTATTTGTATCGGCATAAGTTAGATCTGGACTAATTTTTTGCCATGTTTGTCCTTCGTTAACGGTCATCCAAACATGTTGAGAACATACATATAATCTTTTTGGATCTACAGGCGAGAATACGATTGGATAAGTCCATTGCCATCTTTCAGGTAATGTTTTAGCTTCTTCTCCTGAAAAAAATCTTGGATATACCTGCACATCTCTATACTGACCTGTTGCTCTATTGAAACGAGTTAGTAAAGCACCCTGACTTCCTGCATAAAAAATATCAGGGTTTTTAGGGTCTTGTGCAATGTATCCGCTTTCTCCTCCACCAACAGCATATGCATATCCAATGCCTGGTTTGGTTGAATTAGTTCTTACTGCCATATGATTCCATCCTTCACTAGGAACTGCAATTGTACTATTGTCTTGTTGTGCTCCTGCAACTTGATAAGGAAAATCTACAGTAGTAGTAATATGGTAGAGTTGAGCAGTTGGAAAATCTTCATCCGTCCAACTCATCCCTCCATTAATTGAAACGGTACCTCCACCATCATTTGCTTCTGCCATACGCGTCGGGTCTGTCGGGTCGATCCATAAATCGTGATTATCTCCATGTGGTACTCTAATGTTTTGTTTAAATGTTACACCACCATCAACTGATTTGTAAAAATCGACATTCAATCCATAGATAGCATCTTTGTTAAGTGGATCTGCAACAATGCGAGAATAATAAAATGCTCTTTGACGTAATTTACGTTCGTTATTAACCATTTTCCAATTGGCACCACCATCATCAGAACGATACAATCCGCCATCATTGGCTTCTACAATTGCCCAAACTCTATTAGGATCTACAGGGGAAACAGTAACGCCAATTTTACCAACGGGCCCCTTTGCCATTCCTGGATTTTTGGTAAGTTCTGTCCAACTGGAACCACCATCAGTTGATTTAAATAATCCTGATATTCCAACATCTGCCCACATTTTATAAGGTGTTCTATACACTTCCCAAATAGTCGCATAAACATTTTCAGGATTTTTTGGATCAATTACTAAATCAGCTGCTCCTGCTTTATCACCCTTATACAAAACCTTATTCCAAGTTTTTCCTCCATCGATCGTTTTAAAAACTCCACGTTCTTCATTGGGGCCGAAAGCATGACCTAAGACAGAAACATAAACGATGTCTGGGTTGGTAGGATGTATCCTAACACGAGATATTGATTGAGAATTTTTAAGTCCAATATTTTTCCAGGTCTTTCCAGCATCAGTTGATTTGTACACCCCATCTCCCTGCATAATATTTCCACGAAATTCTGTTTCACCTGTACCAATATAAACTATGTCTGGGTTAGATTCTGAAACAGCAACTGCTCCAACGGAAGAACTGGTAATTTGCCCATCTGTAACTGGCTTCCAATTCAAACCACCGTCTGTTGTTTTCCATAACCCACCACCAACTGCACCAAAATAGTACTCTAATTTTCTTTTTGAACTACCAGCAATTCCTAAAGATCTTCCGCCGCGGTTTGGGCCTATATTGCGCCAATTCATTCCTTTGAAAGGGCTGATAGCGTCTACATTATTATTGGATTGAGCATTTACATGGAAGATTGATAAAATAATAATGGAAATGCAAATGGTAAAAACCTTGAATTTGTTTGACATAATATATTTATTCAATTGAGCATTTAAGGTACAAAAAATACTCGATAACATGGCTACTCCTTACTCACTAAATGCATAAGGTAATTTTCTTATACGCCCCAACTTGAGGTCGCATTTTGCGACTTCAAGTTTTCAAATTCTCTACTTGAAATCTCAAATAGTATGCTTTGCTTTAGTTTTTATTTAGGCAACTATCATTCTAAATAATTCAGCACAACTATCCAATTTGAATTTGTACATTTGAATATGTCCATTTATAAATTAGATAGAACAGTATTTAAAGCACATAATGCAGCAGAATCCTCCAATCATTCTCGTTATTATCGCAATATGAGTTGGCAGCAAAGGCTTAGTATTACTAATTATTTGAACAGTGTAGCATTTAATTATGCATTAGATAATCCTCCTAAAATGGATCGAACAAAATTTAAAGCAAGATCAAGTAATTCAAATGGGTAATATTTTTAATTCAGATTTCAGGGATTTTATTGCTGCTTTAAATCATCATCAAGTAAAATATATTTTAGTTGGTGGTTATTCAGTAATTCTGCATGGATATGCTAGAACTACCGGAGATATGGATATTTGGGTAGAACGTAGTACTGAGAATTACATGAAACTCAAAACTGCATTTCAACAATTCGGAATGCCAGTTTTTGATATGACACAAGATAATTTTCTTTCCCATCCAAATTGGGATGTTTTCACTTTTGGAACACCACCAGTGGCAATTGATTTAATGGTTCAAATAAAAGGGCTTGATTTTAATAGCGCTTATGAAAAATCAATTTTATTTGAAGATGAAGGACTTTCTATTCGAACAATTCATAAAGATGATTTAATAAAAGCGAAGCAATCAGCTAATAGGCCAAAGGATCAGGATGATTTAGCTAATCTACAATAATTAACTTTCGCCAAGACTGTTAGCCTTCGTCTAACTTCTTCCCGTATTGAACTTACTCAAATCCCCTACACCAACCTTCGGTTGTTGCAGGGTTTATTTTCACTCATCCGCTCAATCAAGCAAGCTTGTTTCGCGTCTTCGCAAAAATAAACCCAACACTTCGTGTTGGGTCTTTGTGGTCTCGCCAAGAATCGAACTTGGATCTAGAGTTTAGGAAACTCCTATTCTATCCATTGAACTACGGGACCCAACCGGTATATATCCGATTGGCGCAAAAATAGTAGATTTGGTTACTTCAACACAAAGAAATCATCATGAAAAGACTATTTTCCTCCATTATCATCTTAATTATAGCTTCAAGTACAACTATGGCACAATCAAATAATAAACCAATCATCAACCATATAGCCATTACAGTTGCCAATTTGCAAGAAACTGTTCGTTTCTATACAGATGTTATCGGCATTGATACAATTGCCAACCCTTTCAATGATGGGAAACATGTTTGGTTGGGTATTGGCCCCAAATCGGCTTTGCATATTATAGATAAGTCGCTATTACCTGCTGGTGCTCCAGCTCAAATGACTTATTCAAAAGGGAATCATCTTTGTTTTAGTGTTGAATCTGTTGATGCAATTATGACAAAGTTGAAGAAACAACGTATTTCTTTCGAAGATTATCCTGGCACAAAAGGATCATTTAACCTAAGACCTGATGGTGTTAAGCAAATTTGGTTTCAAGACCCAGAAGGTAATTGGATAGAAATTAATGATGCCAAGCAATAAAATAGACTACTTCGTAAGCTTAAGCGCAGCATTTAATCTTTGAGCCACATTATCCCAATTGATAATATTGAATAATGCATCTACAAAATCGGTGCGCTTGTTTTTATATTTTAAATAATAAGCGTGTTCCCAAACATCAATAACTAATAAGGGGATAGCTCCCCATTGGGTTAACTTCTCGTGATTCTCGCATTGCAAAACAACCAAACTATCTGAATAAGGCTGGTAAGCTAAAATACCCCATCCATTACCATCTACATTTTTTGAAGTAGCAGCAATAAGTAATAGTAGCTTATCAAAACTGCCAAAACTCTTATCAATTCTTTTTTGTAAATCACTTGATGGAACAGTTTTTTTATTAGTAAGATTTGTCCAAAAAATGGAATGTAATACATGTGATGAAAAGTGGTAAGACAATTTCTTTGTCCAATAATCAACAGTTTCTAAATTGTTTTCATCAACCGCTTTTTGAATCATCATTAAATCTTTATTGGCCCCTTTGACTGCACCACCATGATGAAATGTATAATGCAAATGCATCGTTTCGGCATCCATATAAGGCTCTAAAAATCTTTCTTGATAAGGTAAAGGTTGCAAAACGTATATACCATTGGCGTCGACTAATTTATCCATTTCATTTTCAACCAAGTTGTTCGCAAATGCTTGTGAATTTCCTAATACAGTTGCTGCACCGAATAAAGATCCAGATTTAATGAAACTTGCGCGATTCATGGTAAAAATTTGAGAGTAAGTTAATCTAAATAATAGAGTTGGCTGAATTATATTATGCTTAATTAATTATTCGACTGCACAATCAATTTCATAAAATCACTGAGTTTAGCATCATCTAGCCAGCGAGTAACAATTACCATATCATGTTCTTTATCGATGATGATGTAATTGCCTCCATAACCCGCTGCGTAATAGATTGAAGGAGATACTCCTTTAATTTGCTCCTGATTGGTATTGAGCCACCACATATAGCCATAACTTTTAAATGCGGAAGAAGGTTGTTGAACTGCATTCACCCAATTTGTTGAAATCAATTGCTGGTTTTTCCATTTACCATTTCTTAAAAACAACAAACCAAATCTTGCATGATCTAATGCACTAATAAACATGCCACCTCCATGATGACCGCCACCGCTTACCGATTGAATCATTTGCCCATCCATATTTACAAAAGAATTTTCATAACCATACCAACGCCATGTTGTTGATGCGCTGATCGGGTCCATAATTTTTTCTTTTAAAATAACTGGCAATGGTTTTCTCCAGACTTGTAATAAGGAATACGCTAAGAGGTTTACTCGAACATCATTGTATTTATAAACAGTTCCAGGTTGATTGAGTTTTCTATTTTTCCAATCATCCAATCCGCCTTCTCTGGGAGGGCGATCAGCCCAATCGTTCAATTCAAATAAAGTACCCGACCAGTCAGATGATTGTGTTAATAGATGATCCCAGGTAATGCTTGAATTATGTACTCCTTCAAAACTATTGTCCCAAACATATTGACCCACTTTGTCATTGACGTTTTTAATCAAACCATTGTCTATGGCTAATCCTGCAACAGTAGACAAATAACTTTTAGTAGTACTAAAGGTCATGTCCACTCTGTTAACATCGCCCCATTGAGCAACGATATACCCATTTTTCAAAATAATTCCTGCAGGTCCGCCTCTAGGTTTTGTAGGCCCAATGATTTTGTATTCTGGCTCTCTTGCATACGATTTCAATAATGCTATGCGTAAATCACGCTCTACTTTATTGTCATTGTTCATGGCAAATGAAACCGCACTATCTAATAATACTTTATTGATTTTTAGTTCTGAAGGATTTTTTGTTTGCCAAATCGCGTCGGGATAATAAGGCTGTTGTGCTGCAATGCTAATAATGAATGCAAACTGAATCAGCAGTAAATAACCAGTTATTTTTTTCAAAGCAATATTTTAATATTTCAAGCAATAATAATTGACTAAAAAAAATTATTTTGTCTTGGTTAAGAATTCATTTAACATGGCTTTTGCCTGATCATTGGGCGCTTGTGACAAAGCCTTAGTAGCATATTCAATGGCTTTCTTATTGTCTCCTGATGCTGAATAATAATACCAAAATCCAAGATTAACGGTATAGTTGTCTCCGTTTTTTTGCTGATTTTTAGTGAATACTTCTAAAGCCTTATCCATTCTTTTAGCAGCAATTAAAGATCTTCCATAACCAAGGTATTGATTTGCATTTGCCAATAGTAAAGCTTCATTCATGGTAGAATCAGCTTGAGCCATTTTATTGTTTTTGGTATAAGCAGTTGCCAATGTATTCAATATTGGGTAGGTTTTTGTAGCAGCAGCTTTTTGTGCCCATGCCAATCCTTCTTCCAGATTTACATTGTTATTGAAACAATAATTTGCTGCAGCTTGTAAATTCAATGCATTGAATCCTTTCGGGCCAGTAACTTCTTCTCTCAATTTCGCCACTACAATATTGTCTACATCAACATCAATTTTAAAAGGAATGGATAAATATTCCCATTGTAATGCAACAACACAGTTTTTTGGTTTATGATCTATAAACTCATACTTTAAAAACTCAACACTTTTGTCTGATTTAATAGGCTTTACATCAAGCCTTAATACATCATTGGCTTCTGTATAATAAAAGCTACCCCATGCACCAGTTTGATTAGAAAAAATCAATGTTGCTTTGTCGGGATACAGTGCAATGTGTAAACCATAAGTTCCGGCTTTAATGTCTTTGCCTTCTATTTTCACATCATGCTCAAAACTGATCAATGTGTTTTCGTTGGCTCCTGCTCTCCAAGGCGAAGTATTTTTATTGGTGATAAAACTACCAGTGCTAAATCCATAAGTAACAGGATTGCCATCGCCATAAATTTTTCCTTCACGCTTGTTAACATCGGGACGACTATATTTAATAGTAATTGAAGTGATTCCAACTTCTTCTGTTACATTTGCACGAGGATTATTTCCACTTGGTGGAAGATCCATTTGAGCTTTAACAGAAATGATCGTAAATACAAAAAGCAAAGTGCTGATAAGTGATTTCATATTATTTATTTTTCTTTTTTTCTAAATGTTATTTCATATAATTCAATCCATTCCTTTGGAGTCATTTTCGAAACTAATTCACCAATTAGATCAAAGGGAATATCCTCATACTTTTTATAACGCGTGCAACTCTTACCTATATCTAATTTCTTTGAAGATGCTTTTGCATGGGCTTCTGTAAACCATTTATATATTTTTTTGTCTGCGTATAAGCCCATAAAATATAAATTAACACTGTTTTTTTGAGAAGCCATATTAATAAAAGGCAATGGCAATTTCGGATCGCAATGATATCCTGCAGGATATAGTTTATGCGGCACTACATAACCAATCATTCCATAGCTCATTTCTTCTTCAAATCCTTTGGGCAGATTCTTTTTGATCACTTTTCGTAGCTGCTCAATTATTTTTTGCCTCTCTTCAGGCAATTCGGCAACATAGTCTTTTACAGATGTGGCTTTTGATTGCATACATTCATTTTTATTTTATACCAGGTTGTTTCAATACAAATCCGGTTTTCTTTTTTTCTGCATCTACCATTTCTTTTACATCGGCCAATAATTTTTTAGCATCATATACAATACCATCTTTGATTGTATAGCTCACACCACCGCGACGAATCACTTCGTTATTGGCATTTAATTCAATGGCGCCTGTGCCATACAATACCTGTAAATTTTGTAAAGGGTTGCCATCAACAATGCATAGATCTGCCAGCTTCCCTATTTCCACCGATCCTAAATCTTTTTCTGCACCCAGTGCCTGTGCCGCATATAATGTTGCAGAACGTATTACTTCCAAAGGATGAAAGCCCGCTTCACGCAAGAGTTCCAGCTCGCGTACAAAACCAAAGCCATACAATTGATATATAAAACCATTATCCGATCCTGCGGTAACTCTTCCACCACGATTTTTATATTCATTGATAAACGTCATCCATAGTTGATAATTCTTTTTCCATTCTACTTCCTGCTCAGTTCCCCAGCTATGCCAATAAGATCCATGAGAAACACGACTTGGTTCATAAAATTTCCAGAGAGAAGGAAGTGTATAATCTTCGTGCCACTCTGCTCTTCTAGCACGCATTAAGTCTCTATTGGCATCATAAATATTAAAAGTAGGGTCAAGGGTAAAATCCAATTTGATCAATTCATCCATCACTTTATTCCAATGAGGGCTAAAAGGAGCAGCAGCTTGCGCCCATAATTTTCCGGCTTCTTCAAAACGATTTTGTTCGTTGTTGTAATTGTAGTTGGGTGGAAAATTTTGAACCGTTTTATTTTCAAACAAAGCTTCTGGTAAACCATACCAATGTTCCATGGATGTTAATCCGGCACGTGCAGAGTTAAGTACATTCCATCTTGCTACATCGGTTTGTGCATGATGACAAGCGCTGCGTAATCCCAATCGCTTATTCTCTCTTAATGCTGCATCCATTACTTCAGGGGCAGCACCAAAAAATTTAATTCCATCAGCTCCCTTAGTCGCATTCTCATTTACCCATGCTTTTGCTTGTTCCGCATTTGTAATTGGGCTTTTACTTCCTTGTCCAAATGCAGTGTAAGCATAAATGCGTGGCGCAGTGATGGTATTGGCGGCAGATTTTTTCTTGTGATCGAGCACCCAATCCAATCCATTTCCTGCCGATGGGTCTCTGATGGTAGTAATGCCATTTGCCATCCATAGTTTAAAAACATATTCAGCAGGTGTGCCTTGTTCTTTTCCTCCTATATGTCCATGCATATCAATTAAGCCAGGCAAAGCATACATGCCGTTGCAATTAATTTCTTTTCCACCTTCTTTTAATTTGGGTCTTCTCGCATCATTGATGGGAACTCCAGGATTGCCCAAATTGGCAATTTGAACGATTCTGTTCTTCTCAATTACAATATCAACAGGCCCATATGGAGGTGCGCCGGTTCCATTAATCAGTGTTACGCCTCTAATAATTAATTGAGAATATGGCCCCATGCCCTCATTTTTTATAGGGGAAGGGGTTATCTGGGCCATTAAATTGAATCCAGAACTGATCAAACCGATAAAAAACAGCCATTTTCTCATAATAAAGCTTTTGATAAATATACGTTTTTTCGGTCTGAACATGAATCCTATACACCTACCCCCATTAACTAATAACCAATAACCAATAACTGATTCCCCCTTATCTTTGCCATCCAATTTTATATCATGAAGTTTTACAATATCATCATTAAGTATCGTTTTTGGCTGAGTTTACTGGCAATAGTTTCTGCTATTGGCGTAAATATCAGCAGTGGATTCTGGCCTTCATTTATCCTTTATTTTATTGGAGTGATTGGTTTGGCAAGTCATTTTTTTATCGGGCCGCTCCGATTGATCCAGGAGCCGATGGAAGCAGGCAATATGGAAGAAGTGGAGCGTATTTTAAATACTGTTTGGTATCCTGGTTTATTGTACAAACCCGTTCGTTCTACTTATTATACTATAAAGGGAAATATGGCGATGATGAATCAAGATTTTGATACAGCAGAAAAGCATTTGAAAATGAGTTCTTCTTTAGGCTCACCAATGCCAGAAGCAGAGGGTGCCAATAAATTGCAGTTGGGAATGATGGCCATGCAAAAAGGAGATTTGAAACAAGGAGAGAGTTATATCCGCGCAGCTATTCGTGCAGGCATTTCCGATAAAGAGAGTGAGGCAGTTGCTTTTATTAGTATGTGCCAGATCTTTATGAATAAAAGAGAATTCCGCGCAGCAAAAGATTATTTTAGAAAAGCCAAAGCTTGTAAGCCAAAGAGCAAACAAGTATTGGATCAAATTAAAGAGGTAGAGAAATATATTTCTCGCATGCCAGGATAAATGCTAACACTCAAACATATAACACAAAACGATGCCGATCTGGAAACAGCTCGGCATTTGTTTAAAGAATATGCCGATGAATTGGCAGTAGACTTATGTTTTCAAAGTTTTGATGAAGAATTGCAAAATCCATTGAAAAAGTATGGTCCTCCAACTGGCAGTTTGATCTTGGCATTTTGGAACAATGAACCTGTTGGAACCGTTGCCCTGCAAGCTTTAGAAGAAAAGGGTGTTTGTGAAATGAAGCGTTTATTTGTACAATCACCTTTTCGCAAATACGGTATTGGCGAATCGTTAGTAAAAGCTATTTTGATCAACGCTCAAAAATTAGGGTACACCAAAATGAAACTCGATACATTGGAACGCCTAAAAGCAGCGATTGCATTGTATTTAAAACATGGTTTTATTATTACCACTGCTTACTATCATAACCCTTTGCCTGAAGTGGTGTATATGGAGAGAATTCTAATTGATTAAATTTTATTAAAGAAGCAATCTTGCTACCTTAAAATAGTATATTGCATCATTGAAAAAACCAATCGTCATAGCATTATTACTGTTATTTGCAGCATCTAATCTGCTAATGCCTTATGCTAATTTCGATGATACAAGATCTTTAAACATTGTTTACAATACTTGTTTGGCAAGCGATGCAGACATGAATGTGATGGAGTTTGTGGGAGAAAAATTATTGGGTTTGGGTTTTGAAGGCGATGAAGATGAAGAAGAAGGGTTACCTGCTAAATCAACCCCACCAATCAACACTGGAGCAGTTATTCAAATTCAAAGTGGGGCCATGTACCAACAGCCTCAGTTTGTATATGTTGCTTTGGATATACCAGTTGTTAGAACAATTATTCCTTTGATAAATGCAGGAGTGCCATCAACTGAATTTCATCCTGCTATATTTCATCCTCCAACAATAGTAGCTGCATAATCAACTATTTTCTGTTTTCAACAAAGCAGCTATCATTCTATTTAATATATCAATTTAATAAAATAATATGAAACGTATTTTCATGATACTATTCGTATGTATTGGCTTATTTGCTACTACAAACGCTCAAAAAAACAATGTAACTCCAGCTGCTGAAAAAGCATTTACTCAAAAATTTCCTACCGCAAAAGAAGTCAAATGGGAGAAAGAAGGCAAAGATGAATATGAAGCCAGTTTTGTAATGGATGGAAAAAAAGGGTCAGCTAATTTTTCTGGAAAAGGTGATTGGATGGAAACTGAAATGGCGATTCCACAAGAAAATGCACCAAAAGTAGTTTTGGATGGTTTTAATAAAGCTTTTGCGGGTGCAACCATTAAAGAAGTATATAAGATCGAGTCTAAAGAAGGCAAGAACTATTTCGAAATTGAATATAGTTTAAAAGGTAAAGACAAAGAAGCCAAAGTAGATCCAACAGGAAAGATCATGTAATTCAACTTCCATAATTCTACATCCACCGATTATACTTCTAACCGGCCTTTATTTATTTTAATTTAGGCGAAGAAGTATGATTGGTGGTGTTTAAAAAAATCTTTAATGAAATCATTAAGTATAGTCTTGATGCTGTTATGTTGTTATTTCAGCTCAGAGGCACAAAATAAAACGGGCTCTGTTAACGGAACAGTGATAGATAAGAAAACCGGACTACCCATTGAATATGCGTCTGTGCAATTAATCGAACAAAAAAATAATACTGCACTTAAAACTGCTATTAGTAATAAAAAAGGAAAATTTAGTTTAGATAGTATTGCATTCGGCACTTATAGTTTGAAAATAAATTACATGGGGTTGGTAGTGCCCGCACAAACTGTAACGCTGGCTACAAATGCAAGTGTAGTTTCTCTGGGTAACATCAGTATGGAGTTAAGTTCCAATACGCTCGAAGAAGTAAGTGTTACTTCAAAGAAGAACATGCTCAGTTCTACAGTAGGAAAAAAAGTGTACAATACATCTCAAGATATCATGGCACAATCAGGTTCGGCAAGTGATATTCTACGCAATGTTCCTTCTGTAGAAGTGGATATTGAAGGTAATATTAGTTTGCGCGGATCGGGTGAATTAATGATACTCATTAACGGAAGACCATCACCATTAATGGGAAAAAACAGAGCAGAGGTATTACAACAAATTCCTGCTAACACTATTGAGCGTATAGAAGTAATCACCAATCCTTCTGCAAAGTACCGGCCAGATGGAACTGCTGGAATGATCAATATTGTGATGAAGAAAAATGCGAAAGCAGGTTTCAATGGAAATGTTACTGGTAATATTGGTAATAAAGAAAGAGCCAATGGAAGCCTGACGCTTAATTATAAAACCAGTAAGCTCAATACTTTTGCGACTTATAGTTTGCGGCAAGATGAAAGAAATCGATTTGGTAATACCAATCGACAATTTTTAGATTCTATTACAGGAGCAACTACTGGTTTCTATACAGAAAACTATCGCTCCAAAGCAAGACCCTTGTCTCATTTATTACGAGGTGGTTTTGATTACACCATCGATAAGCTTAATAGTGTTGGTATTTCCGGTAGTTACTTAACTACCAAACTAACCAGAAACGATTTGTATGAGCGAACTTTCTTTGATAAGAATATGCAAGTCACTCAGCGATTAGACAGAACTCGTTATGCTCCAGCTGTTGAATATGAAAAAGATATCACTGCATACTGGCAAAGAAATTTTAACAAAGAGGGAGAAGAATTAAGGGTTGAGTTTACTGCATCTTCTCAGAGTGAAGATGAAAAAAACTACTACAATAACCAGTATTATTTTCCGGTTAAGTTATCTATTCCAGATAATAACTGGGTGAATCAAATAGAATACAATCAACAAGCTACTGTAGATTTTGTAAATCCAATAGGTGAAAATGCGAAGTTAGAACTCGGTTATGCGGGATCTTTCATTCAGCAAGACATTGATTTTTATACAGAGAACTATAATCCTTTAACAGGAACCCTGATTAAAAATCCATTAACATCTAATCGTTTTAAATTGAATCAAAAAGTACATGCATTTTATGGTACTTATTCCAATTCGATTGGTGAGCTGGAGTACTCTTTGGGTTTGCGGGGGGAGCAATCATTCATAGAAAGTAATTTGGTTACCAGCAATTCAATCATTAAGAATCAATATTTCAATGTATTTCCAACCGTACAGTTATCATATAAACTTTCCAAAGGACAATTGCAGTTGAATTATAGCAAGCGAGTGAATAGACCGGAGGGAGATGACTTAAATCCATTCCCTGAGTATTTAGATCCGATCAATCTAAGAGCAGGTAATCCCTATTTATTACCTGAATTCATTCATTCACTAGAATTTGGTTATCAATGGAAGAATAAAATATTTACAATCGTACCAAGTATTTATTATCGGTACAAGTACAATGGATTTACTTCCATCACTCAAAAAATAAATGACACAGCATTTTTAACTACCAAGCAAAATTTATCGAACGATCAGAGCACAGGATTTGAATTAGTGGTTTCAGCAAAGCCAACCAAAACCATTACGGCCAATTTGAGTACCAATGTATTTTACAATACCATCAATTTTGGTACTACTGCTGCTCCCGATAAAAAATCGATATGGAGCATGAACACCAATTTTAATGCAAGTGCTTCTATTACCAAAATAACCATGTTTCAATTCACTTGCATTTACCGATCTGCCAGGCAAACGATACAGGGCTTTTATGCTCCAACATTTGTAATGAATATGGGATTGCGTCAAGACATGATGAAAAACAAATTGTTGGTAGTAGCTACCTTGAGTGATGTGTTTAGTACACTCAAACAACGTTCGGACCTCAATTCAAAATTCTTATTGCAAAATCAATTGACCAGTAGAGATGCACAGGTATTCTATATTGGATTCAATTATCGTTTCGGTAAAACAACCAAAAAGGCAGAAGATAAAATGCAATTTGATAATGCGTTATAATAACTTAATTCTCATAAACCTTCAATCATGAAAAAAATCGTTCTTTCTATTTGCATCTTGCTAGCAGCAATTGCTACCAATGTTTCAGCACAATCAAACTACCATGTAGTGAAAACATTTCATATCGCCAGCATGGGCGGTTGGGATTATCCTGCTGTAGATGTTAATTCTAATAAATTGTATTTGTCGCATGGCGGACAAGTAAATATCTTAGATAAAACCACTGGTGATTCTATTGGAGTAATATCCAACACAACAGGAGTTCATGGAATTGCATTTGTGCCATCTTTAGGAAAAGGCTATACCAGTAATGGTAGAACCAATAATGTAACTGTATTCGATTTAAAAACAGGAGCTACCCTAACGCAAATAGCAGTAGGTAAAAACCCTGATTGGATCATGTATGATCCATTCTCCAAAAAAATTGTAACCAGCAATCATAATGGTGGAGATCTATCGTTGATAGATGTAAATACCGATCAGGTAGTAGCAACAATTGCAGTAGGTGGAACCAAATTAGAAACAGTGGTAAGTGATGAAGCCGGTAAATTATTTGTGAACTTAGAAGATAAAAATCAAATCGCAGAAGTGGATATCTCCAAAGCAGCAGTTACCAATATTTGGGAATTAGCACCATCAGAATCTCCAACTGGTTTAGCCATAGACATCAAAACGAAACGTTTGTTTTCTACCTGCGATAAAACCTTGGTAGTAATGGATGCTACCAATGGAAAAATTGTTGCAACTGTGCCAATTGGCGAAGGTTGCGATGGAGCGGCTTTCGACCCAGCATCAAAATTAATTTTTACCTCTAACGGATCGGGTACTGTTTCTGTGGTGAAAGAAGTATCTGCCAATGAATATAAACTAGTGGAAACTGTAGAAACCAAAAGAGGTGCACGCACCATCTCTTTAGATACTAAAACGCATATGGTTTATTTACCTACTGCCGATTACGAACCCATACCAGCAGATGCACCGAAAGGTACCAGGGCTAAAATGATTCCAGGATCATTTCAGGTATTAGTATTGGCGCCAAATAAAAAATAATTGATAATAATTAAATATTTATTGTTTATCAATAAATATTTACTATGTTTGCACTGTTAAATTAAAACATCAAACATGGAAATTAAAATTAGTACTCAACAGATCTTAAATGGATTGTGTTTCCTTTCAGCATTGATTTTCGTCGGTCTTTGTATTGAAGCGGGTGGCTTTTTGTGGAATAGTATTTATACACTGGCGATGAATCCAGTAGGTGCCAAGTATTTTTGGAACCATTTGGATATGTCCAATCTGTATGCATTTGATCGAGGTCATTTTTTTGCAGAAACTACTTTTATGAATATAGTAGTGATATTAAAAGCGATCTTGTTTTGGGTAATTGTAAAATTCTTGTACAATAAAAAGCTCGATTTATCCAAACCTTTCAACAATAAATTAAAGGAATTTATCCTTCTCTTGGGATATATTACTCTTGGAATCAGTTTATTTTCTTCCTGGGGATTAAGTTATACCAATTGGCTGATGAGTAAATCCGTAATACTCCCAACACTCAAGGAATTAAGATTGGAAAGTGCTGATGTATGGTTATTCATGAGCGTAACACTTTTTATAATTGCTCAAATATTTAAGAAGGGAATTGAAATTCAAACTGAAAACGACTTAACAGTATAATATGCCAATAATTATCAACCTAGATGTAATGATGGCAAAGCGAAAAATGTCATTGAACGAACTCTCTGAAAAAGTAGGAATCACTTTATCCAATTTGTCCATTTTAAAAACAGGAAAAGCAAAAGCGATACGTTTCAGCACACTCGAAACTATTTGTAAAGTGTTGGATTGTCAACCAGCAGATATATTAGAATACGTGAATGACTAGAAAGTTAATTGTGTATTCATTTTGTAATACTCCATAACAGCAGCAGCCAATGCTTTTGCAAATACCAAACGTTGAGTTGCACTAAAGCGAACATCTTTATTGCTTTCTATCTGCCAACCAAATACATTGGGATAGCTAGTAATTGAAGTATATCTTTTGGTATTATAGCCCCCATCAAAATAGGATTCTGTTGAAGTGGGGGCTTTGTCTTGCATACTAGGAACTGCCGGAATTCCTTTAGCTGCAATGATGGTACCGAATGCATTTTTTCCGGTGAGTAAATCTTCGGCAGACATTTTAGTGCTAGTAATTAATGAAGCAATAGATGTTTTAGCAGGAAGGATAGTTGCTGGATTGCGGAGTTCATCATCGGTTAATAAATATCCTAATTCCAAACGCTGGTTTGCATGCCCATGCCCATGCAGATCGATGTACATAGATTGAGGCCATTGCTTTGATGTTAATTGCAAAGCAGTATCAATACTATTGTGAAAACGATTCCAAATAGCTACTGTTTGTTCGTTGTTGCAATTGGCTTCGGGCAATGGTCGATTTTGATCGAGCTTAGATCTTTTTAAGTGTGTAATAATTAGCGATGGATGCATTCCATAATCGGCCATGAAAACACTGTCAATTGCTTTGGCCAATTCGATGGTATAAGAATCTGTAACGGTAGTAATTCCTGGGCAAGTTCTAGTGGCAATGCTATCGGGGGCAATACCTCCGCCATGTGGTACACTAATTACCAACGGCATATTGCCATATTGTACCCAGGTGAAATCGTCAACCCATTTTTGTTGAACCACTGCAAGCATGTTGTTGGGTACTTGCTGTGATTGAATTTGGTTGAATTCTACATTGACAGCCGCAAATAGTATAAGAAAAAATAGCGTATAGGTTCTGTTCATTGGTTATTGCTTATTGGTTGAGCAAAATAGGGTTATTCTACTATTAAATAGTCTTCTAATAAAAATAGTATATTTAGTTATTAAACAACTTCAACTATGAAACCATTTTTTTTGAAAAAATCAATGATTATTATATTGGTTTTATTGAATTCAATGCTTGTACAATCTCAAAACGCGCTACTCATCAACAACGTTCAAATCTTTAATGGCAAAGATGAAAAGACAATGAATGGCAATGTATTGATTGTAAATAATCTCATTAGTAAAATCTCCACTGCGTCTATTCCTAATACTACTAACGCAAAAGTAATCGATGGAAAAGGAAAATTTCTGATGCCTGGTTTAATTGATGCGCACACGCATGTGATGATGGAATCGTTGAATATTGTTGAATTGATGAACAGTGATATTCAATATATTACTGTAAACGCCATTAAATCGGCAGAGAAAGATTTAATGCAAGGCTTTACTACATTTAGGGATCTGGCAGGTCCAGCAATGGGTTTGCAAAAAGCGATAGATAGAGGATTAATTATTGGCCCAAGAATTTATCCTTCTGGTGCGATGATTTCGCAAACGGCTGGTCATGGAGATTTTCTCTCTCCCAATGATGTGCCCAGAGATGCTTCAGCCTTGTTGGATTTTACCGAACGAAATAATTTTGGAATCATAGCCGATGGAGCCGATCAGGTGTTAAAAAGAGTAAGAGAACAACTACGATTGGGGGCTACTCAAATTAAGCTTGCTGCAGGAGGTGGGGTGTCTTCTAACTATGATCCATTAGATGTATCGCAGTTTACAGAAGAAGAAATGAGGGCAGCTGTTGTTGCTGCAGAAAACTGGGGAACTTATGTTACCGTTCATGCATATACTCCAAGAGCTATTCAAACTGCACTTCGCGCTGGTGTTCGTTGTATTGACCATGCTCAATTAATTGATGACGCTACCGCTAAAATGATCGCAGATAAAAAAGCATGGTTAAGTTTACAGCCCTTTATTGATGATGGCGTTAGTGCATATGCAGAAGGAACCCCCAATCGAATTAAACAACAAACCATGATGCGCGGTACAGATAGTGCCTATCTATTTGCTAAAAAATATAATATTAAAACTGCTTTTGGAACCGATTGCTTATTTGAACCCAAGCATTCAGCAAATAGGGCAGGTGATCTGGTTAAATTATTGCGCTGGTATAATCCTTATGAGATCTTAAAAATGGCCACATCAACCAATGCGCAATTATTAACGATGAGCGGCATGCGGAATCCCTATCCCAATAAATTAGGGGTGATAGAAGAAGGCGCTTATGCAGATATGTTATTGGTTGATGGCAATCCTTTACAGGATTTAAAAGTGCTGTTAGACTACGATAAAAATTTTATGCTCATTGTAAAAGATGGGAAGATTTTTAAGAATAAAATTGATCAATAAAAATAAAGCCATTCGTTTGGCGAATGCTAAGAAGACCATTGAGGAATTAGAAGGGTAGGTAATTGGCTCAGCCATTTAACAGTCCCATTTTCAATGGCGGCACCTTTTATCTAAAATTGCGTGTAATCAATCTACAAATAGGGTATTTCTACTCTTGATATTGAATCTTTCCTACAATAATATTGTATTCAAATGCACCAGGTAAAACATACTGTCTCGAACAGTAAAATTACTGTGTGAATTTCGGTAGCTACGAATGATGTGTTGATAGCCGTTCATGATTGCAGACAAGCAAATGAAAAAATCCGCCGAACATTCACACCATGGTGATAGACAGGTGTGTTTATATTCAATTCAATTTATGAAACAGTTAATCTATATTTTATTCGCCATTATTTTTTCAATTGGTTGTAAAAAAGAAACACAGCCAGGGTTACCTATAGATAAATCAACAGCTTTGTCTAATGACAATGAGTTTGTTGTTTTAATGGATGCAATGAAACGATTCGATCCAGTATATGTAGAAATCGTTTTTAGAAAAAATCAAAATCATACAACAATTACTAAAGAAGACTTTTTAAATCTAAATGAAAAAACAACAGAAGAAGAATTCATTGCCAATTTAACGAATCGATATTATTTTAAAAATAAAGAAGACGTCTTACTTTATTCTACAATGATTCAAGAAGGCCTCACCAAATTGTTTAATACTTATTTAGTTGGATTATCTTCAAAGGAGCAAGCTAATTTGTTTTTTAAAGCAAGGAAATTATACGCCCAAAATAAATTAAGTAAAAATATAAATCTTGGTAAAGATATAAGTGTTCGCTCAATGTCTTTTGATATGCCCATTGCAGAAGACGATTATTATAGAGTAATTACAGAGGAGCAAGATGTAGATGATAATTTAACCGGAAATAATTATAATAGTGGTTGCACGGATGTTTGTTGCATCAATAAAAAAATATGTGTAAACAATGCTTATATAAAGTTTTTAGAAAATATGAAATTAATCACTGGTGCAGCTGTTGTAGGTGGAGGTTTTGGTTTTAAATTGGGAAGTTTATTTGGAGGCCCGCAAATTGGTGCAGCGGGAGCTCTTATTGGAGGGGTTTATGCTGCTGCTGGTGCAACTGCGGTATATTATCTTATATACAATACCGATAAAGATAATTGCGATCTTAATTATAGAATTTGTTTACAAAAAACATAAATATATTTTTTATGACAGTCTCATCTTTTTTAGACAAAATTGGGAATAAAATATATTTTCCTTTACTTATTGTATGTATATTATTCGATCTTGTTTTCAATCAAAAAATTGAATCAAGAGAAACAGAATATGTATGGTTGTATTATGTAAGATATATTCTTCACACAATGATTTTTTTCAATCTCGCCATGTTTTTAGCTGTAAGGGTTTTTATTCCTATGCCCAAATTGGTTCCTAAGAAATGGGTAATATGGGGTAGAGCAGGAGTAATTATTTTATTACATGTACTACTTCTTCTGTACATGTTTAGTGATCGTTTTAATTTTTGATAGAATGCAGGCAGAGAAAAATCTGTCTGCATTTTTTTATTGCAATAACCCCTCCACCACTTTGGCAAAATGCGCATGCTCCAATACATGAATCTTGGAAGCTAAATCGGCAGGGCTATCTCCTGGCTCTACTGGGCAGCTTGCCTGAAATATGATATTTCCCTCATCATAATGTTCGTTTACATAATGGATGGTAATACCACTTTCTTTTTCCCCCGCTTCTATCACCGCCACATGTACCCTCATTCCATACATGCCCTTGCCCCCATATTTGGGTAATAATGCCGGATGAATATTTACCATTTTCTTTGGGTAGGCAGCTACTAGTTCAGCTGGTATTTTCCAGAGAAAACCAGCCAAAACAATGAAATCGATATTTCGCTGTTTTAGGGCCAAAATGCAGCTTTTTGGGCCAAAAAAGCCCTCTTTTTCCACTAAAATGGCCTCAATTCCCCATTTTTTGGCAATTTCCAAAACCCCCGCACCTGCCTTATTACATACAATTAACGCCACCCGTACATGCAAATTTCCTCTAAAATGTTCAATTATTTTTTCGGCATTGGTTCCGGTTCCAGAAGCAAAAATGGCAATTTGTTGCATGGGGTATTTTCGTATTTATCTAGCTCTTTTCTTACTCATTGTATGCCAAATTCGAGTAAGGTATTGTTTAAAAAAAGGGAACTGTCCAAATGGTATACTTACTATCAACACACAAATAGGCCATAATAAAGTAACCAATACAATGTATATAATTACATATTCCGTACCTCGTTCAATCGGAGAATAAGACAAAAGTTTTTTGGCAACATAGCTGCATGAGCTACCACCTATAGCAAACGTACAGAAGATCAGTGTAAACTGAAACCAACTAACTTTCCATTTCTCTTTTAATCTGGTAAACATCGCGCGAAGTTGCTTTAAATATTTCAGTTATAAGGCAAAAAACCAAGCTGTATTTACAGCATTTCAAAAAAAACTGGTCGCTTTGTTTGATTCCCTCAGAATTATGCAAAAAAAGTTAGAACTGAATGAGTATTTGTCACGCTTGTATCATATTTTTGCACCCGTTCAAGGATATTTTTCCTCACCAGAACCATAGAAGTGCATATGACATTGCCTAGACCTATAGCCAAAACCAGCCTAACGGCTCTATTTTTTCTCCTTAGTGTGTGTTTGAGTGTTGCAGTTAATGCACAAGACGGTAAAGCACTTTTCAGTGCCAATTGTGCCTCTTGTCATGCTGTTCATAAAAAAGCTACCGGACCTGCCTTAACTGGCGTTGAAGACCGTTGGCCTAATAAAGAACACTTATATGCGTGGATTCACAATAGTGCCGCTTTCTTAAAAACAGGAGATGCCTACGCCAACAACTTGTACAATGAGTACAATAAAACGGCAATGAACGCTTTCCCTAATTTAAAAAATGAGGAAATCGATGCTATCCTAGCTTATATCAAATCGGTTCCTGCTCCAGGTGCTGGTGGTGCTGCTGCTGGTGCAGCAGATCCTGCCGCTGAAAAAGGGGTAGAGGGAGACAATACTTTATTATTTGGAGTGCTTACCCTAATATTAGCAGTTGTTGCTTTTATTATGTTGCAAGTAAACGCCAACCTAAAGCGTTTAACTGGTGAAAAAACTGGCCAACCTTATCTTGAGCCTATTCCAGCCTGGAGAAACAAGAGCTACATTGCTATGGTAACTGTAGTATTGTTTGTGGTAGGCGGATACCTTACTTCTAAAGGTGCTATGGGATTTGGTAGATCACAAAACTATCAACCTGTTCAACCGATCTATTATTCACATAAAGTACATGCTGGCGTAAACCAAATCAATTGTCAATACTGTCATACAGGGGTTTATCAGGGCAAACAAGCTACTATACCTTCTGTAAATGTGTGTATGAACTGTCACTTAGCTATCAA
This sequence comes from Sediminibacterium sp., assembly GCA_040403975.1. Lineage (GTDB taxonomy): Bacteria > Bacteroidota > Bacteroidia > Chitinophagales > Chitinophagaceae > Sediminibacterium. The sequence continues at coordinate 62,574 of JBBAJS010000005.1, read as the reverse complement.
TGAATATAAGGGCGAAAAAATATACGATGAAGCTGGTGAAGAAGTAAACGGTACTGCAGAAATCAAAAAATTATACAAATACGCTGGATTTGAAGAAGGCAAACCTTGGGATGCTAGTAAGGCCACTCCAATTGAGTGGGTTCGTATTCACAACTTGCCTGACCACGTTTATTTCAACCACGCTCAACACGTAAAAGCTGGTCAAGTGGCTTGTCAAACCTGCCATGGTGAAATTCAAAAAATGGGTGAAGTAAAACAGTTTACCGACCTAAGCATGGGCTGGTGCGTAAATTGTCACCGCGAAACCAAAGTGCAGTTTAAGAGCAATGGTTTTTATAGCATTTATGAGAAATACCACCAAGACCTTAAATCTGGTAAAATCGATAGTACCAAAGGAATTACAGTTGAGAAAATTGGCGGTACTGAATGTCAAAAATGTCACTATTAAGACCCCCCAACCCCCTAAAGGGGGAGCAGGGTTAAGTTGAATATTATTTAATAACGGTTTTAAATAATCCCTCTTAGGGGATAGGGTTCATTATGGAGCAAAAAAAGCACTGGCAAAGTTTTGGAGAGCTGAATCAGTCTGAAGCGTACAATAAGGACGTTAAAGACGAGTTTAAAGAAGACTTACCCTTCGACGCAGCAGATGATGGAAAAAGTTTTTTAGACGCGAAAGCTCCTCGTAGAGATTTCTTGAAATATTTAGGTTTCAGCACAGCCGCCGCAGCCGCAGCAGCTAGTTGTGAAATGCCTGTAAAAAAAGCCATTCCATTTGCCAATAAGCCCGAAGATGTGGTGCCTGGTATTGCAAAATATTATGCAACTACCTATGTACAAGATGGCGATGCAGTAAGCGTTCTAGCCAAAGTTCGCGACGGTCGTCCGATCAAAATAGAAGGAAATGATTTAAGTCCTATCACCAAAGGCGGTACCTCAGCAAGAGTACAGGCTTCGGTATTAGATTTATATGATACTGCCCGTTTACGTTTTCCTACAATCGATGGAAAAGAAGTAACATTTGAAGCTGCAGATAAAGCCATTGCTGCTTCCATTGGTGGACCAGCTGTTGTTTTAACTAGCACCATTACTTCTCCTTCTACTAAAGCAGTAATCGCTCAATTTTTAGCAAAATATCCTGGAAGCAAGCATGTTACTTATGATGCTGTTTCTTATAGTGCTTTATTATTAGCCAACGAAGCTACCAATGGCGTTCGTGCTATTCCTTCTTATCATTTTGATAAAGCAAAAGCCATTGTAAGTTTAGGTGCCGATTTCTTAGGCACATGGCTTAGTCCAATTGAATTTGCTCGTCAATATGCTGTTGGAAAAAAATTAGATGAGAAGAACCCAACAATGAGCCAACATATTCATTTTGAATCAGTGGCTTCTCTTACAGGTTCTAACGCAGACGAAAAATATTTACACCGTCCTTCTGAAACCGCTGCTATTGCTGCTGCTCTATTGAGTGCAGTAAACGGTGGATCTGTTAACGGTATTGCTGATGCTAAATTAAAAGCTGGCATTGAAAAAGCAGCTAAAGCATTAAGCGCAAATAAAGGCGCAGCTTTGGTTGTAGCAGGTAGCAATGATGTCAATGTTCAAATTATTGTAAACGCCATTAATAATGTTATTGGTGCTGCAGGTTCAACCATCAACTGGGCTACTACTAATAATAGTCGCGCAGGTATCGATGCAGAATTTACAGCTTTGGTAAATGAAATGAATGCAGGAACCGTTTCAACTTTATTGATCCACGGTGCTAACCCTGTTTATTCTTACAATGAAGCAGAAAAGTTTAAAACTGGTTTAAAGAAAGTAAAAACAGTTGTTTCATTTGCAGCTAAAGTGGATGAAACTGCAGAGCTCTGCAAATTTGTTTTACCTGATCATAATTATTTAGAAAGCTGGGGTGATGCCGAACCAAAAGCGGGTCATTTCTCTTTTTTACAACCTACTATATATCCTTTATTCAAAACACGCCAATGGCAAGACAGTCTCTTAAAATGGAGCGGTGTTGCTGATGATTATTTGGCTTTCTTGAAAAATTTCTGGTCTGCTAAATTAGGCGGTGTTGCAGGATGGGATAAGGCTTTACAAGAAGGAATTTTTAGCACTGCTACTGATACTGTTTCCGCTGGAAGCTTTAATGGTGGGGCTGTTGCGGCCGCAGTTACTGCTGCTACTTCTGGCAAAAAAGGCGGAAAAGTAGAATTGGTATTGTATCAAAAAGTTGGAATTGGTGCTGGTCAAGGCGCTTCCAATCCTTGGTTACAAGAATTACCAGATCCGGTTACTCGCGCTACTTGGGACAACTATGTTATCGTTTCTCCAGCAATGGCAAGAACCTTGCTCAACATCGATCTAAACAACGGTGGTCAGGCGGATGCATACGAAGTAAATCCTCCAAAGAAAGTAGTAAAAGTTACTGTTGACGGAAAAACCATCGAGCTTCCTGCTTTGATCATTCCTGGTACACACCCCGATACTATTGGTATTGCAGTGGGTTACGGAAGATCAGCCAATATGGGTAAGTCTGCCGATAATGTAGGTAAGAATGCTTATCCATTAGTTTGTTCTAATGGAACAACATTAAATTATTTTTGTGCCGATGTAAGCATCACGCTTACTGATGAAAAATATCCAGTTGCACTCACTCAAACACATAGTCGTTACGATACAGCTCAAGGAAATCGTACCGAAGTAATGAAAGAGTTAACACTGGCTGAATACAAGCACAACCCAACTGAGATCCGCGATGAGCGTGATACAGAATTAAAACCTTGGGGTGGCTTAGAAAAATTTGAATCACAAGGAACTATTTATCCAGTATACGATCGCCCAGGACTTAAATGGGGAATGAGCGTAGACCTTAATACTTGTAATGGTTGCGGCGCTTGCGTAGTTGCTTGTAATGCGGAGAACAACGTTTCTGTTGTTGGTAAGCCAGAAGTATTACGCGGTCACGAAATGCATTGGTTGAGAATCGATCGTTACTATAGTGGCGATATGGATAACCCGAATGTGGTATTCCAACCATTGATGTGTCAGCATTGCGATAACGCACCTTGCGAAAACGTTTGTCCGGTAGCAGCTACCAACCACAGCAGTGAAGGATTAAATCAAATGACCTATAACCGTTGTATCGGTACAAGATATTGTGCTAACAACTGTCCTTATAAAGTACGTCGCTTTAACTGGTCTGATTATTCTGGAGCTGATAGTTTTGGCGATAATCAAAACGGAATTGTAAACGATGTGGTATTGGATATGAACGACGATCTAACTCGTATGGTTCTTAACCCAGATGTTACTGTTCGTTCTAGAGGGGTTATTGAAAAATGTTCTTTCTGTGTGCAACGTTTACAAGAAGGTAAATTAAAAGCCAAGAAAGACAGCAGACCATTGATCGATAGCGATATCAAAGTAGCTTGTCAACAAGCTTGCCCAACTAACGCCATCACTTTTGGTAATGCCAATAGCAAAGAAAGTGCAATCACTATGGTGCGTCAGGAAAATCCGAATCGCCAGTTTTATGTACTAGAAATGTTACACGTTTTACCGAATGTAACTTATATGGCCAAAGTGAGAAACACCGAAGAAGGTGCACATCACGAAGGTGAAAAGCATGAAGGCGAAAAGAAAGTAGAAGGTGCGAAAGCAGCTACGGAAAAAGCGCATGGATAATTGTATTTAGAAATTGAAATTACGCTGGCTTAATAAAATAAGTCGGGAACAAAATAAGAAGAGATGCATTTAAAGTACGAATCACAGCTCAGGGAACCGTTGGTGTATGGAGACAAAACATACAAACAGGTAACAGAAGACATCGTTCGCCCGATCGAAGCCAAGCCTACCAAATTATGGTATATTGGTTTTTACATTGCGGTTGCGTTATTGATGTTTGGTGTTTACAGCGTTTATCGTGAAGTTACTTATGGTATTGGCCAGTGGAACCTAAACAAAACTGTGGGTTGGGGTTGGGACATCACCAACTTCGTATGGTGGGTTGGTATTGGACATGCCGGAACATTGATTTCTGCGATCTTATTATTATTCCGTCAGGGATGGAGAACCGGTGTAAACCGTGCTGCTGAAGCAATGACCATTTTTGCCGTAATGTGCGCTGGTCAGTTTCCTATCTTCCACATGGGTAGAGTTTGGATGGCATTCTTTGTATTGCCTTACCCGAATACACGTGGTCCTTTATGGGTTAATTTTAATTCACCATTGTTATGGGACGTATTTGCGATCTCTACTTATTTCACCGTTTCATTATTATTCTGGTATTCTGGTTTATTGCCTGACTTTGCAACTGTTCGTGACAGAGCGTTCACCAAATTACGCAAGCGATTATATGGTATTGCTTCTTTCGGTTGGACCGGTTCTACCAAACATTGGCAGCGTCATGAAAGTTTATCATTGGTGTTGGCTGGTTTGAGTACACCGTTGGTACTTTCTGTACACACGATTGTATCTTTTGACTTCGCTACTTCAGTTATTCCTGGATGGCATACCACCATATTCCCTCCTTACTTCGTTGCGGGTGCGATCTTCTCAGGTTTTGCCATGGTGCAATCGTTGATGATCATTGTGCGCAAAGTATTCAATATGCAAGACTATGTAACCATTGGTCATATCGAAGCAATGAATAAAGTAATTGTACTTACTGGTTCTATTGTAGGTATTGCTTATTTAACCGAATTGTTCATGGGCTGGTATAGCCAGAACAAATATGAAGGATATACATTCTGGTACAGCCGCGCTAATTTATTTAGTCCTTATGGATGGAGTTATTGGGGTATGATGGCTTGTAACGTATTGAGTCCACAGATCTTCTGGTTCCGCAAAATGAGAAGAAACATTTTTGTTACTTTCTTCATGAGCGTGATTGTAAATATCGGTATGTGGTTTGAGCGTTTTGTAATTATCGTTACTTCTTTATACCGTGATTATTTACCAAGTAGCTGGTCTGTTTATTATAGCCCTTCTATTTATGAGATTGGTTTCTATGCAGGAACATTTGGATTATTCTTTACTTGCTTCTTCTTATTTGCAAAATACTTCCCAGTAATTGCAGTAGCGGAAATCAAGTATGTATTGAAAACAACGGGTGAAGGATATAAGAATCAAATGGGTAATATAGAGGAGCAGAAATTAGAAGAGTTCGTACATGAGCATGCTCATTAACCCCCAGCCCCTAAAGGGGAGCTAGGGAACAGTAAAAAAAATGAAAGAGAACGACAATATTTTATAACTTTTTAATTATTCCCCCTTCAGGGGGATAGGGGGTGAAATATGGCAAAAAAGAAATTCGTAGTTGGTTGTTTTGATGATGAAGCAGTTTTATTTCCTGCTGTAAAAAAAGTACGTACTGCCGGATTTAAGATCCACGATGTATATACTCCTTTTGCAGTGCATGGATTGGATCATGCAATGGGCCTCAGAGAAACAAGCTTACACACTGCAGGTTTTATCTATGGCATCACTGGAACATCTACAGCAATCAGTTGTATCAGCTGGATCTTTACAAAAGATTGGCCTTTGAATATTGGCGGTAAGCCGCATTTTGCTTTGCCAGCCTGGATTCCAATCATCTTTGAATTAACGGTGTTATTTGCTGCCGTAGGAATGGTACTTACATTTTGCTACTTATGTCAATTGGCTCCATTTGTGAAGAAGCATCATTTTCATGCTCGTGCAACCGATGATTTATTTGTAATGGTAATTGAGTGTACCGATAAAACCAATGTAGACGATCTTAAATCTTTCTTACAGAACAACGGAGCAGTTGAAACCGATGTTCAAATTGCGGAAGAAGGATGGTGGATTGGCAGATACGATAAAGACGAAATGAGATTTGAAAACAAACAAATAGTTGCTGCTTAATTTATATAGAAACATTGAATGAATAGAATTATGAAGAATACATCCATCATAGCTTGTTTAACTGCAGTTGTTCTTTTAGCAGCTTGCAGCGATGTTAAGCGCAAGCCCGGCAGTGTTTATATGCCCGATATGGCATATAGCAGAGCTTATGAGTCTTATGCAGATCATAGCAATTTAGCAGAGAAAGGAATTAACTATACCAATATGCCTGTGGCTGGTACTATTTCTCGTGAAGAAGAAATGCCATTTCATATCACTAAAGATGTGGCAGGTGACACTACCAATTATAACGCATCTAAATTGGTAAAAAATCCTTACGATACTTTATCAACCACTCAACACGATGAAGCAGAGCGTTTGTATTTAGTGAATTGCGGTGTTTGTCATGGAGCAAAATTAGATGGCAATGGTCCTTTGTATAAAGATGGCAATGGTCCTTATGCACCAAAACCTGCAACATTGGTAGGTGATGCAAAATATGAGGCAATGCCTGCTGGTCAAATGTTTTATTCAGTGGCTTATGGTAAAAATTTAATGGGTTCTTATGCTTCTCAATTGAGCAGAAAACAACGTTGGATGGTCATCGCCTATATTAAATCGAAACAACAACAAGGAAAAAAAGCGGCACCTGCAGCAGCTCCAGTAGCAGCAGCAACAGCAGCAAAATAATTTAAGCAAATCAGTATAACTGAACTAAAAGAGTAACAATGGCATCTTTAAGAACACAATTTGAAATTCCCGGAAAAATGAAAACTTGGTCTTATGCCTTGATTGGTGTTGGATTGGTTGCATTATTATATGGAATGTTCACAAAAGGATTTAGTTCCGACGAGCACGAACAAGTTCATTTCTGGGGTACATTAATGTATAACAGTATTTTCTGGACATTGATTTGCAATGCCAGTATGTTCTTTATTTGTGTAACTACTTTAGCTCAAGCTGGTTTCACTACGAGTTTCCGCAGAATACCAGAAGCTATTTCTGCTATGGTCCCTATTTTTGGTTCCATCACTTTTGCGGTTTTGATGTACATCATTTTCGGACATAAGCATCATATCTATCATTGGTTAGATACTGAAGCTGTTTCCATTGATCCTATTTTAAAAGGTAAAGTTGGATTTTTAAACCCAACATTTTTTGTGATCTGGACCACTGCTACAATTGGTTTGTGGAGTTTCTTAGGCTGGAGAATTCGTCAGTTGAGCAGAGAAGCTGATGAAGCTGCAATGAATAAGGAAACAAGTGAGAAATTTATTTTAAGAGGAACTGTTAGAGCTGCTTTATTCACCGTATGGTTTGGTTTAACTGTAGGTTCTACTATTCCTTGGTTATGGATGATGAGTATCGATGCACATTGGTATTCTACCATGTATAGCTGGTATACTTTTGCAAGTTCATTTGTTGCAGGAATGTCTTTATTGGCACTTTGGTTGATCTATTTAAAGAACAAAGGATACATGGAATTGACCAGCCAGGAGCATTTACATGATATCGGAAAGTTCATGTTTGCATTCTCTATCTTCTGGACTTATTTGTGGTTCTCTCAGTATATGTTGATCTGGTATGCCAACATTCCTGAAGAAACTGTTTATTTCAAACACCGTGTTCAAGGTCCATATAAAGGAATTTTCTTCTTCAATTTGATCATTAACTTCTTATGTCCATTGTTGATTTTGATGAAGCGTTCTGCTAAGAGAAATTACACATTGGTTACATTCATGGCTGTATTAATCATCTTTGGTCACTGGATCGATTTTTACCAAATGGTAATGGGTTCTTTAATGAAAGAGCATGTTGAATTGGGTTGGTTGGATTTTGGAATATTAACTTTCTTCGTAGGTATGATGATATTATTTGTTGGAAGATCTTTGGCTAGTAAACCATTGATCCCTAAATACCATCCTTATTTAAAAGAAAGTGTTATACATCAGGTTTAAACAAACCTATTGGTAAATTAATTGTTAGAATAAGATAATATAGATAAGACTATGACAATGTTTTTAATCATCGCGGTAACGGTACTGATTTTCTTGGTCATCTTTCAGATTGCTAAGGCAAGTGAATATGTAGCCGTATTAAAAGGGGAAGAGAAAAGCCGAAAGCAAGACAACAAAATCAATGGTTTTTTGATGGTGGTGTTTTTGGTATTAGGGTTAATTGGAGTATGGTATTGTAATGAAATGTATTTTGGTAAAACATTGATGGCACATGATGCTGCAAGTGTTGAAGGCGCGAGAGTAGATTCTATGTTAATGTTAACAGTTGGAGTAACTGGAATTGTGTTTTTGGGCACACAAATTTTATTGTTTTGGTTTTCTTTTAAATACCAAGAATCAGATAACAGAAAGCCTTATTTCTTTGCGCATAGTACTAAATTAGAATTGATCTGGACCATCATCCCGGCGATTGTATTAACTGTATTAGTGGTGATCGGATTGCGTAACTGGTTTTTATTTACCGGAGAGCCACCACAAAATGCAATGGTAGTAGAAGTTACCGGAAAGCAATTTGGTTGGATCTTCCGTTACCCAGGTAAGGATGCTACTTTCGGAAAAAAATATTTCAAAAACATTGATAATGCTACCAATAATTTAGGTATTATTTGGGAAGATCAAATGTCGCATGATGATTTGGTTTTAGAGCAAACAATGTATTTGGTAAAAGGTAAACCAGTGAAATTTATTATTGGTTCCAGAGATGTAATTCATGATGTAGGTTTGGTTCATTTTAGAATGAAGATGGATGCTGTACCTGGTATTCCAACAACTTTATGGTTCACTCCAAAGTACACTACTAAAGAAATGAAGGAAATTACCAATAATCCAAACTTCGCATATGAAATCAGTTGTGATCAAATGTGTGGTAACGGACATTATTCTATGAAAGGAGTAATCGAAGTATTGGATCAGGAAGAATATGATGCAAAAATGGTTGGAATCAAACCTTATTATTATGCAGCATTCCCAGAAAAAGATCCTTCAGTAGCTAAACCTGCAGACAGTTTAAAGTTAGCAGCAAAGCCTGTTGAAGCAGCAACAAAAGTTATCGCAAAAATGTAAAACAAGTAACAACCTTCTATTGTGGAAGTTGTTTAAAAAAATAAAGACCAGTGTATGAGTAACGAAGCAGTATTACACACACATGCTACAACAGATGTTCACCACGACGCACACGGTGATCATCATGGTGAACACCATCATCATGAAACATTTATTTCCAAGTATGTGTTTAGCCAAGATCATAAAATGATTGCAAAGCAATTCCTTATCACGGGAATGGTTTGGGCTGTATTAGGAGGTTTGATGAGTGTTTTGTTCCGTTTACAATTGGGTTATCCGGATAGTACTTTTCCGTGGTTAGAAGATATTTTAGGTAAATGGGCTGCTGGTGGTAAAATTACTCCAGAAGCTTATTATGCATTAGTAACAACTCATGGAACTGTATTGGTATTCTTTGTATTGACTGCAGGATTGAGCGGTACTTTCGCCAACTTTTTAATTCCATTGCAAGTAGGTGCAAGAGACATGGCTTCTCCATTCATGAATATGTTGAGCTACTGGTTTTTCTTCACTGCAAGTATTGTAATGTTATCTTCTTTATTTGTTGAGACCGGACCTTTCAGCGGTGGTTGGACAGCGTATCCTCCATTAAGTGCTTTGGGTGATGCTTCACCTGGTTCTAAAACAGGTATGGATCTTTGGTTGATCTCTATGGCATTGTTTGTGGTTTCCTCTTTATTAGGTGGATTGAATTATATCGCTACTGTATTGAATATGCGTACCAAAGGAATGAGCATGACTCGTTTGCCTTTAACCATTTGGGCATTGTTCTTTACTGCGATCTTGGGAGTATTATCTTTCCCTGTTTTATTCTCAGGTTTTATCTTATTGATTTTTGATAGAAATTTCGGAACAAGTTTTTATCTCTCTGATATTTTTGTGAATGGAGTAGGTGCTTTACCTAACGAAGGTGGAAGTGCTATTTTATATCAACATTTATTTTGGTTCTTAGGACATCCGGAAGTGTACATCATTTTGTTACCAGCCATGGGTATGGTTTCTGAAATCTTATCAGTGAATTCACGTAAGCCGATCTTCGGATACATGGCAATGGTGGGTTCATTATTTGCAATTGCTATTTTGGCTTTCTTGGTTTGGGCGCATCATATGTTTGTAACCGGATTAAATCCATTCCTGGGTTCAATCTTTGTATTACTTACTTTATTAATTGCCGTACCATCTGCCATTAAAGTATTTAACTGGCTAACTACTTTATGGAGAGGAAATATTCGTTTCACTCCAGGTATGTTATTTGCAATAGGTTTTGTGAGCTTATTTATTTCTGGAGGATTAACCGGTATCTGGTTAGGTAACTCTGCTTTGGATATTCACTTACATGATACTTATTTTGTAGTTGCTCACTTCCATATTGTAATGGGTGTTGCTAGTATGTTTGGTATGTTCGCTGGAATCTACCATTGGTTCCCTAAAATGTATGGTAAATATTTAAACAATACATTAGGCTATATCCATTTCTGGGTAACTATTGCAGGAGCTTATTTAATTTTCTGGCCAATGCATTACCAAGGTTTAGCGGGTATGCCACGTAGATACTACGATTTCAGTGCATGGGAAAGCTTTAATAAATTCGGTGATTTAAATAGATTCATCAGTACAGTTGCAATGATTGTATTTGCTGTTCAAATTTTGTTCTTGTTTAATTTCTTCTATTCTATTTTCAAAGGAAGAAAATTAACCAATCCAAATCCTTGGGACTCTAATACATTGGAGTGGACTACACCAATACATCCAGGACATGGTAACTGGGTTGGAGAAATTCCTGAAGTACATCGTTGGGCATATGATTATGCGAAAGACGGGAAAGAATTTATTCCTCAAACAACACCAGTAGGAGCCGACGAAAGTCATCATTAATTGAAAAGCTGGGATACGAATCTCGTATTTTCAGTAGAAATATTTCAATGCTCCCGAAAAAACGGGAGCATTGTTTTTAAACGAAGTGCTGAGCATGACAAATAGTTCTGAACAACCAATAGCTTCTTCATCTTTTTCGCTTGCGTCTAAAGTGAAAGATTATTTTTTATTGATCAAATTCACCTTAAGTTTTACGGTTGTATTTTCTTGCGTTATTTGTTATTTATTGGCTCCAAAAGTGGTGCAGTACGATTGGGTAATGATTTGCATTCTTTTTCTAGCAGGGATGTTGGTTACTGGAAGCGCCAATGCCATCAATCAAGCGGTAGAAAAAGATACCGATGCCATGATGAAACGAACTGCAAAACGTCCGGTAGCCAATGGATCGATGTCTCAACAAGAAGCCTATATTTTTGCTTTAGTTGCAGGAATAGTTGGGGTTGCCATGATGTGGTACTTTTTCAATTTATCAGCTGCATTGGTTTCGGCATTCAGTTTATTTTTATATGCATTCATCTATACACCCCTTAAAAAAATCAATTCTATTGCAGTGCTGATTGGTGCTTTTCCGGGTGCATTGCCTTGTTTGATCGGATGGGTTGCGGGTAATGATGATTTTGCTGCAGGTGGCTGGATTTTATTTGGCATGCAATTTTTATGGCAGTTCCCTCATTTTTGGGCAATTGCATGGGTGGCACATAATGATTATACAAAAGCGGGATTCAAATTATTGCCTTCTGCAACCGGTCCAACAAAGTTTACAGCTGTTCAAACCATTATGTATTCTGTGTTGATGATTCCTGTAGGTATATTGCCTTACTATTTTGGATTAACAGGCATCACCAGTTTATGGATCATATTGGCCTGTAATTTATTTATGGTTGTTCAAAGTGCTCGCTTGTATCAATCGATGGATGTAAAAGCTGCCAGAAGAGTGATGTTCAGCAGTTATATTTATTTGCCAATTGTATTATTAGCCATGCTTGCTGACAAGAATTAAGAATTAAGAAAGACAAAAGAAGAAAGACAAGAGATAAAAGATACTTGATATGACAACAGTTCAGGCCAATGAGCCACAAAGAATTCATCCACAGAAATTTACCCTTTGGGTAGCCATGGGCAGCATCGTGATGATGTTTGCAGGGTTAACCAGTGCCTATATTGTAAAAAAGAACCAGAGTACTTGGTTGGAATTTGAATTGCCCCTGGTGTTTTGGTACTCTACAGGCGTTATTTTATTGAGCAGTATTACCATTCACTTAGCACAGAAATCTTTCAAAGCCCGCGAAATGGGTAGGTATCGAAGCCTAATTACTGCTACTGCACTACTTGGGGTATTGTTTATCACTTTACAGGTTTTTGGTTTTTTGAATCTGGAGAGCAGAAATATTGCCCTAATTGGGAGTAAAAGCAATTCAGCAGCTTCATTCTTACTCGTAATTACTGGTTTGCATATGGCGCACGTGTTGGGAGGGGTGATTGCTATTTTAGTGATTGTGATACGTGCATATATGAGTAGAGTGAAGAATTACAGTAGTTTATCCATCGATATGGTGAGTACTTACTGGCATTTTGTAGATGCTTTATGGATCTATTTATTTATTTTTTATAATTGGATAGGATAATTACAAAAAACTTGCATTTTATGCAGCTTTTTTGAGCGCTAGACAATACTTTTGTAACAGAAATTTACGACCAATATGGCAACAACTGCAACAGCACATGTAACCAAATCTTGGAGTGGAGGTAAAAGCCCCTTCAACGTAGAGTACGGCAAGTTAATGATGTGGTACTTTTTAATGAGTGATGCTTTTACATTCGGTGCATTCCTTATTTCTTACGGAACCATTCGTTTCTCTACCAATGGATGGCCTGACCCAAATGAAGTATTCAGAAGTTTCCCTTTTGCACCAGAAGGAGTACACGCACCATTGGTGTTTGTAAGTATAATGACTTTTATTTTGATCATTAGCTCTGTAACCATGGTATTGGCCGTTCAAGCTGGTCATAATATGGATAAGAAAGGGGTTACTAAAAACTTGATCTGGACCATTATTGGTGGTATTGCGTTTTTAAGCTGTCAGGCTTGGGAGTGGAATCATTTACACCACGAAGGTGCCTGGTGGGGTAGCAATCCATTTTTAAACCATGATGGAACCGCTTCTTCTACAAATTTCACCAATTACTTTTTTACGATTACCGGTTTTCACGGATTCCACGTATTTAGTGGAGTGATCATCAATATTATTATGTTGATCATGACGCTAACCGATAAGTTTGAACAAAGAGGACATTACCTTATGATTGAAAAAGCTGGATTGTACTGGCACTTTGTAGATCTTGTTTGGGTATTTGTATTCACTTGTTTCTACCTGATTTAATTTAATTTTTTTCACTATAACCTAGTATTTTATGTCACATACTGCAGAACATGATGAACACGCAGGCGGAGGAACCAGAGAAATTATAAAAGTTACGATCATTCTTACTGTATTAACAATTGTAGAATTGATCTTAGGATTTTGGATGATTGGTATTCCATTAGAACAAAGTTCTTTTCGTTTAGCTGTTAAAGGAACCATTGTTATTTTGATGATGGCAAAAGCATTTTATATTGTTGCTTATTTCATGCACTTGAAACATGAGTTCAAGAACTTGATCATGACCATTGTTGTTCCTTTGGCATTATTCATCTGGTTTATTACTGCATTCTTATATGATGGAAATTCTTTTAGAAACTTACGTAATACCTACGATCCTCATTTTAAGGAGCAAAGCACTATTAAAGTAGAAAAGAAAGAAGCCGCCAGTCACGGAGAGGCTAAGCATGCAGATGAGAAACATACTGAAGTAAAGAAAGGGGAAGAGAAAGCGGGACACTAGAGCGAATAAGATTACTCAATAATTTTAAACTGTCTGAACCATCCCGATTTTTGGGATGGTTTTTTCTTATAAAAAATTTATGAATCAAAAAGCCATTTTAGGATTGATCATCGCATTAGGTATTCCTATTGCATGTTACTTAGTGTTGAAGTCTTATAGTGATAATGCGGTAGACATGCCTCGCCATTACTTATTAGATACTGTTGTAACAAAAGTACAAAGAGGCAAAACAGTAGATGATAGTATCTGGCATAAAACGGCCAATATCACATTAACCAATCAGTTAGGAGATACGGTGAGCTTGTATGATAAACAAGGAAAGATCCTGGTACTGGATTTTTTCTTTACCAGTTGTAGAAGTATATGCCCAAGACTTACCAGAAATATGGCAACCTTGCAACAATCTTTTAAAAAAGGAGGCAATGTTCGCAACAAGATCGATACGTCAATTGTTCAATTTATATCGTTTACAGTTGATCCTGAAAATGATTCGGTATCGGTATTAAAAAACTATGCAGACAGATTTGGGGTAAACCACGATAATTGGTGGATGCTTACTGGGAATAAAAAATCAATCTACGATTTTGCTTTTCAGGAATTAAAAGTGGATCAGTTTTCGGAAGAGCCTGTTTCTCCAGATTTTGTGCATACAAGCCGATTTGTTTTGTTGGATAGAGACTATGTGGTCCGCGGTTATTATAATGGATTAGACACTGCTTCTTTGAAGAAATTGTCGAAAGATATTGGGTTATTATTATTAGAAAAAGACAAGAATAAAAAAAGCAGTGTATTCCGCGATATCATCGATTTGAGTTGGTTGTGGTTGATTATAGTAGTGGCAGTGATCTTTTTTATGGTGTACATGCAGTCAAGAAGAAAGATAAACGGATAAAATTCAACAGTTAAAAATAAAATGGATTTTATAATACAATTTTAAATAGTCAAAAAATATAAAAGTAATCATGTTAAAAGCAAGTATAGTAAAGAATGATAAATTGGCTGGTTGGTTGATCGGGATTTTTTCTGTAGTGGTATTTGCAGTTGTTGTAGTTCTTGGTAGAGTAAAATTGGAAGTCAATCTAGGTTTTGATGTGCATGTGTTTGCAATGGCCAATGCGTTTATCAATGCAACCATTGCAGTGCTATTGGTGGCCGCATTGGTAGCTGTTAAGCAGAAAAATTATGTATTGCACAAGCAACTCATGATGACAGCGTTGGTTTTATCGGTAATGTTTTTATTGTCGTATATCGCACATCATTTATTTGCAGGGGAAGCCAAATTTGGAGATGCCAACCATGATGGATTGGTTTCGAAAGAGGAGATATTAGCAGTAGGCAGCATGAGGCTGGTTTATTTTGTGATTTTGATTACCCATATTTTTTTAGCAGCTATTATTTTACCATTTATTTTATTTACTGCATATAGGGCATTAACGGCCGAATTTCCAGCGCATAAAAAATTGGCAAAAATTACCTGGCCGCTTTGGTTTTATGTAGCAGTGACTGGACCAATAGTTTATTGGATGATCAGCCCTTACTATCAATAGGACAGGCAGGATGGGGCCATACCCGCCTATTGAATGATGTAAGGTATTGCTGAACTAAAACGGGGGCGGATTAAATCAGTCTTACTAAGTACTCAAGCTTTTTTTGTAAGAATCAGGAGCTCGTTGGCTTGCACTTCAGTGATATATCTTTTCACACCTTGTTTGTCGGTATAATTTCGGTTAATGAGTTTTCCTTCAATCACTACTTCGGTTCCTTTGAGCAAAAACTTTTCTGCTATATCAGCTAGTTTACCCCAGGCTACTACATTGTGCCATTGAGTATCAGTTACTTTTTCGCCTTTGGCATTGCGATAATTTTCATTGGTAGCCACACTTATATGCGCTACTTTTTTGTCTTCGCCGATTGTTTTTACATCGGGATCCTGTCCCAAATTGCCAATTAATTGGACTTTGTTTTTCATTGCGTTCATAACGGTTCAGTTATTTGATTTTTAAAATTCAGCAGTAGGTACTGCCGTTAACAACACAAATATGGAAAGCTATTTTAAAGACTGGGTTATTTTAAACATCTATTGGCGTAAGTAAACGATTGTAAGCAGATGTATCCGTTTACAAACATTTTTTAACGTTTCTAAACGTTTGTAAACTATATGAACCGTTTAACTATTTGTTCATTTCAGTGACTAATAAATCTGCTCTTGTATTTGTATATTGTACTGTAAAAATTAAATTATGCAAACAATATTAGGCTCCGGGGGCTCTATCGGCATTGAATTGGCAAAATATTTACCCGCCCATACAACTGATATTCGATTGGTTAGTCGAAATCCTAAGAAAGTAAATGAAACGGATCATTTATTTGCTGCAGACTTAACTGATAAAGAACAAATATTTCGATCCATTGAAGGAAGTAAAATCTGTTATGTAACCATTGGCTTTGATTACAAAACGAAAGTATGGCAAGAAAAATGGCCTTCATTCATGCGAAACGTTATTGACTCTTGTGCGGCACATCATACTAAACTGGTTTTCTTTGATAATATTTATGCCATCGATCTCAATCATGTTGGTCAGATCACAGAATCTTCCCCAATTAATCCAACTAGTAAAAAAGGACAAGTGCGTGCCGCAGTTGATCGAATGATTTTAGAAGCGGTGGATAAAGGAAAAATCAACGCCATTATTGCAAGAGCGCCAGATTTTTTTGGTCCTATAAAAGAGAAGAGTATGTTACTCAATTTGGTGTATGATAATTTTGCCAAAGGCAAAGCAGCTCAATGGTTTTGTAATGCTGATGTGGTGCATAGTTTTGGATACACACCTGATCTGTCAAAAGGCACAGCAATTTTAGGAAACGATTCTACAGCCTATAATCAAATTTGGAATTTACCAGTAGACCCAGCTTTGTTAACTGGTAGAGAATGGGCCAGTTTAATGGCCAATGAAATGGGGGTGAAAGATGCCATACAAGTATTGCCTGCATGGGCAATCAAATTGCTTGGTCTATTTATTCCAATTTTAAAAGAAATGCCTGAAATGCTCTATCAATATGATCGGCCTTACTTTTTTGATTCGGCCAAATTCAATCAACAGTATCAATTTACACCTACCAAAAACGAAGATGCCCTAAAATTGGTTTTGAAGTCTTTGAAGCAATAAATGAATTCCGTTTTTTCATCTTAAAGAACAAGTATTTCTACTAGTTACAAATAGTATGAGTTGATTATTTTGAGCATCGTTTGAGCCCTTTTGAAATGATGATCGATGCAAGAAAAATGCTGTGCATATTGCAGTAAAAAAATTATTGGAAGAACAGATAAAAAATTCTGTAACAGTTATTGCAGAACCAGTTTTCATAATACACAGAACGGCCCTGCCAATAAGTGTATTCGGCAAATTAATTTGTTATTGCAAAGAAACAGGCGTGTTTTAGCCAATGTTCATGCATTATTTCCAAAGAAGAAAAACATACCAATCAATACATTGTATTTACATGGGTTCAATACTGCGCATTATACCCATCAGCAAAAGCACCAAAAAATGGGCACTTACATTTGTTGTTATGATTATGGCTATAAGATGATTGGAAAAGATGAAGTCGAGATAATTCAGTTATTGAGTTATTAGTTGGAGACTAATTTAATCACTAATACCTAATCTTCACTTTAGCTACCCCCGCTCCAACCATATCAATTTTCTTGGCTGCGGATTTGCTGAGGTCGATGATTCTGCCTGCAACAAAGGGTCCTCGGTCGTTGATGCGAACGGTCACCGATTTGTTATTGCTTAAATTGGTCACTTTTACTTTTGTGCCAAATGCCAGTTTTTTATGGGCTGCTGTTAAATCAGATTGACGAAAAATCTCTCCATTGGCTGTTTTACGGCCGACGAATTCATCACCATAATAAGATGCATACCCTGTATCGGATCCGCCACTGGATTTGGAGGGCGACGTTTTTTTGCTACATGCGCTGAACAATACAAGGCCAATTAATAAAACAGGAAGTATTCTTTTCATCTTCCTAATAACGCAGAAATTCCCTTTGAAGTATTCGGTCTGTACCAGCGCGATAGCGCGGTCAGACCGAATGGGTAGCTATACAAACGGCGCTTTCACAATTTTAGCTTTTACTAAGCTGTTTCGGATATCAATGTAAATTTCGCTATCAACAGCTGCATGTGCAGTAGCAACATAACCCATTCCTATGGCTTTATTCAATGAAGGAGCTTGAGTGCCGCTGGTAACTTTACCAATCGTATTTCCTGCTGCATCTTTAATTAAATAATCATGACGCGGAATTCCTCTTTCCAACATTTCAAAACCTACTAATTTCTTTGTTACCCCAGCAGCTTTTTGTGCTTGTAAAGCTTCGCTATTGGTAAAATTTTTAGTGAACTTGGTAATCCATCCTAGTCCTGCTTCTAAAGGTGAAGTAGTATCATTGATGTCCATACCATATAAGCAATAGCCCATTTCTAAACGCAATGTATCACGAGCACCTAAACCAATCGGTTTGATGCCTGCTTCTTTACCTGCTTCAAAAATGGCATCCCAAATAATATTGGCTGCATTATTACTGTCTTCAAAATAAATCTCCACTCCACCCGAACCAGTATAACCGGTTGCACTGATAATTACATTGTCTATACCAGCCATTTTACCTCTAACAAATGTGTAGTATTTGAGGTTCATGATATCAGTATTGCAAATGGTTTGTAAAATCTTAGTGGCATTGGGTCCTTGAATGGCCAATAAACAAGTTTTATCAGAGATATTGTGCATCTCTACATTATTGGTATTATGAGCCACTATCCAGTTCCAATCCTTTTCTATATTGGAAGCATTCACTACCAACATATAGGTTTTGTTTTGTTCGATGCAATAGACAATCAAATCATCAACAATACCACCTTCATTATTGGGTAAACAGCTGTATTGAGCCTGACCATTCGTAATTTTTGAAGCATCATTCGATGTAACTCTTTGTATCAGATCGAGGGCATGTTCCCCTTTTAACATAAACTCACCCATATGACTCACATCAAATACCCCGGCATTTTTACGAACTGTTGCATGTTCATCATTGATGCCTGAATAACTGATTGGCATATTGTATCCGGCAAACTCTGCCATTTTCGCTCCTAAATCAATATGCTTTTGTGTAAAAGGGGTATTCTTCATTAGACTTATTTTGAGGGACAAAAATAAGCCAAACCAACGGTTTATGATTCTTAAAGACTAGTTCTTGGCCAATATTTTTTCCTTGATTCCATTACTGAGTTCTTTTATACTCTTTAATGAAATGTCATCATTGGCTCTTTTGTCTAATACCATCTCAACATAACCCATTTTAGACTTTAATTGAAACTTGGTTTCATCAGATAAAATCACTTCTTTGTCTGTTTGATAGTTTTTAAAAAGATCAGTTACTCTGGACTGTGTAGTAATATAGGATTGAACAGTAGCGGTTTTTTCTTTCTCAAAATATGCTTTGAATCGGTATTCTTTACCAGTTTCAGAAACGGTTACTCTTACATCACCATTTCTGGTTGTTTGATTGCGTTTGTGTTTACAGCAAACTAAAAATAGTATTGCCAGAACAATTAATAAACCTACTTTTCTCATAATAGTGTTTTTATTTAATGAAGAACCCCATCCCAACCAAGAGACGGGGTTCATAATCCAACCTTTCCAACCGAGTTTATGATTGTAGATAGAGTAAGGAAATTCTGCTTCCTTCTGCTCCTAAATCATATATATCTCTTTTTTCGTCTCCCTTGCCTGCCAACTTGGGATTGGTTGAATTGGGTGTTTCATAGTATGCTTTTTGATAACGATAGCGAGCACTGTCCACTGGTTTGTCCAATTCTTTCTTCAAATCATCAGCTTCTTTCTTTTTACGCTCATATTCTTTCTTCAATTCTTCTTTACTCTTCTTAAACTCTTCTACTGCATTGTTATCAGAACTATTATCGTCGTTATTATAATGCTGACTATCATTTTCTTTTTTGGTTCTTTCTAAACCTCCAGGAGTCATGATGTATTCTACATTAGAACTGTATCCTCTAGAATCGTTACCATTCCAATCGTCTTCCCACTCGTAATCGTTGTTGTTGTGATTGATGTTAAACCAATTCAATCTTTTCGATATATTTCTATCCAGTTCTATTTTTTTACCTACCGGAACTTGAATGGTTATTACAACACCTTGATTGCGAAACTTGGTACCCTTTTTTAAGTTAAATCCTCTGTCTAGATAGATCATACTATCAGCCTGTACAACACCATAATTGATCTGTTCAATATTTCTTAAAGCAGCTTCTTCATCTGGTCCGTTGCTGTATTTATGATAAGAAATATGGTACAATGAATCACTGCTTTTGGCAATCCTTAAGTTGATATTATTCAATACCAGGCTATCATTGTCTAAACTAATGATTCCATCCAATTTCAACCATCTGCCAATCACTTGCACTTTTGCATCAGCTACTTTTATAATCATTTTCTGAGTAGTAGGTTGTACAATAGCAATCTCTTTTTTATCTCTAGCTCTTGCATCAAAATCCTGTGAGATAGATGCAATGAGGCATACAACACTAACCCACCCCAAGGTCCATAATCCGCCGAAAGTAAATCCCAAGTATTTGCTGCCAGCTTTTGCTCCAATGATCTTTCTGATCAACCAGATTACAATACCAACTACTGGAACGAACAAGAACAATAATAGGGTAGACCATGCTAAGAAATTCTGCCAGAATCCTTCTAGTAAAAAATCTTTTAAAGGAAATACACTTACACTTCCAACTAACATTGCTAATAAAGCAATGAGTAATGAGAATGCAATGATACCAGCGATAAATAAGAAGAAAGCTTTGAATAAGATGGCAATTGCACTTCCTATTTTACTGCCTGTTGATTTTGCAACATAACCTGCTTCAGATCCAAAACTTCTTCCTTTTTGATTCACTGTTTGGCCAAATTCTGAACCAAAGGTTTTTGCTTTTTCAGAAAATTCACCACCCCATTTTTCTGCACGTTGTTTAAATCCTTCTAAATCTTCTTGAATGGTATTCTTGATAGTATTCAAATCTACTTTTTCACCGCGCATTTCTAATTTTTCTGAAGCACTATTTGCTTCTGGAATAACTGCCCATAGTACAGCATATATGATAAATAATGATCCACCGAATGAGCTAAAAACAAATGATGGGAAGGGATGAGAATCAAACCAAAATGCTGAACCTATGATTGAACTGAAAATTCCTAATACCAATGGCATAGCAAAAATTAAACGAGGAATCCAGATTGCAATGTCAAAATAAGTTGCAATACCACTTGCCACACCTGCTACTACTTTTTCTTCAGGATTACGATACAATCGTTTGGTAGAAGCTACATGATCCAATGGCTTAGATGGAAGAATGATCCACATTAATAAGTACAATAAGAATCCTGCACCTCCGCTAAATGTAAATACAACAAATATGATACGAATAATAGATGGATCTATTCTGAAATAAGCAGCTAAACCGCTACAAACTCCACCTAGCACTTTATCATTTGTATCTCTGTATAAACGACCTTTTCCAGGAGCAGTAAATTGTTCAAAATTAGGGCGATAGCTTTCTTCTTGATTGCCACCAAGTTGAGATTTCATATTGGATTCTTCACCTTCAAAATCTTCAGGTCGGCCCATACTAGCAATAATGCTTTCTACATCTTCATTGGTAATGCAGGTACTGCCTTTCTTTAATCGCTCGCCAAATAATTCGGCAATACGACCTTCAATATCGTTGATGATTTCGTCTCGTCCTTCTTCGTTGGCAAAGAATTTACGTAAGCTCTCAACGTATTGCTTCAATACATCGTAAGCAGCTTCTTCAATTGGTATTACCCTGCCTTGAAAGTTTATATTGATTACCTTTTTCATGGTATATGTTTTAATTGTAGTTAAGGTTGGTTATTTTGGTTTTCTTGATCTGACGGGTGCTCTTGGTCTGTATGAGCAATTGGTTGGGTAAGCACCTGAACGGCATCTGCCAGTTCTTGCCAGGTTCTTTCGAGTTCACCGTAAAAGGTTAATCCTTTTTCGGTCATCACGAAGTACTTACGTGGGGGTCCGCTATTGCTTTCTACCCAACGGTAAGTGAGTAACTCGGCATTTTTCAATCTGGTTAACAGCGGGTAAAGTGTACCCTCCAGAATATGCAGGTTGGCAGCTTTCATTCTATCAACCAGATCGGATGGGTAAACTTCACCCTGCCTGATGATTGAAAGGATACAAAACTCCAAAACGCCCTTGCGCATCTGACTCTGTGTATTTTGAATATCCATGATAATTGATTTTATGGGGGTGATTGATGAAATACGATTAGTTCATGTTTCTTCTTGGAGCTCTAACTCTGCGCATGCGCTCGATGTTCCAAAAATCTGCTAAACCAAAAACTGGTTTGTTTACAGTTACTAAAGTGTTGTTGCTGGTTGTGTTGGTTGTTAAAGTTTTCATGACTTTTATTTTTAATTGTTTTTAGTTCATTTGTTTTGACATCACAAAGATGGGGATTATTTTAGTACCATGCAACACATAGTACCAAGTATTTTGAAGTAATGGGCAGACTTTAGATATAGGTTTAATATAATTAATTGATTTACAAACAGTTATGATTTTTTAGTTTTTTTTCAAAAGGATAAACGGCAATTATTATGGGATGAATGGTTTTTTGATGAAAAAGAGTGATTTGTCCAACTGAAATCGCCAGCATGCTACTCTATATATAGAATTATCGACTACATATATAGAATCATTGATAACATATATAGTATCATCGATTACATATATTATCATCGACCTAACCATTCTATTCAATATGATTTAAAATGAATGCCTAAAAATATTTATCGTTTTTGTACGATGATTAACTAAAACCCCTTAGCTTTGCTTTATCGTATAAAAACGATTAATATGGCAACCCCGAAACTAGAAGAATTTATTAAAGCCGAACAAGAGTTGGCTGTGTTTGCAAAATCATTGTCGCATCCTGCACGCATAGCCATATTAAAAGTTTTGGCACAAAAAAATGAATGTGTGTGTGGTGAAATAGTAGAAGTACTCCCATTGGCTCAATCAACTGTTTCGCAACATTTAAAAGAATTGAAAGAAGCTGGATTGATCAAAGGAACTGTTGATGGACCTCGAAGTTGTTATTGTATTAATTGGAAAGCATTCGAAAAATTCAATCAATCATTTAATCATTTATTTCATAAGCTCAAAGATCAACAAGCAAATGCTTGTTGTTAAACATAAAAAATAATACAATGAAAAACGAACAAGTATTAAAAGAAATAGTAAAAGAAAAATATGCAATTATTGCAGATCAAAGTTTGGAACAAAATCAATCTTCATGCTGCGGTGCTGGAGGTTGCTCTACTGAAGTGTATAATATAATGAGTGATGATTATACGCAAATGGAAGGCTATAATGCAGATGCCGATCTTGGTCTAGGTTGTGGATTGCCAACACAGTATGCAAAAATAAAAGAAGGTAATACGGTTGTTGATTTAGGGAGTGGAGCAGGCAATGATTGTTTTGTTGCCAGAGCAGCTACTGGAGCAACTGGTAAAGTAATTGGAATTGATTTTACTCCGGCGATGATTGCAAAAGCAAGAATCAATGCAGCAAAATTGGGTTTTGAAAATGTACAGTTCAGAGAAGGGGATATTGATGATATGCCTTTGGCTTCGGAAATTGCTGATGTAATTGTGAGCAATTGTGTATTAAACTTAGTGCCTAATAAAGATGGTGTTTTTAAAGAAATTTTTCGTGTGTTAAAACAAGGAGGGCATTTTAGTATTTCAGATGTGGTTTTGGTTGGACAATTGCCTGATGCACTTCGCAAAGATGCTGAAATGTATGCTGGCTGCATTGCTGGTGCCATTCAAAAAGAAGTATACCTCGAGTTGATCAATAGTAATGGATTTGTCAATATTCAAATCCAAAAAGAAAAAGCCATTATTATACCCGATGATATTTTAATTAATTATTTGAACCCAGCAGAGATGGCGGCATTTAAAAATGGCCAAATTGGAATTTTTAGTATTACTGTTTATGCAGAAAAGCCTCAAAAAGAAGCATGTTGCCAACCAGGTTCAGGATGTTGCTAATAAATAAATAATTATGGAAAATTGTCAACCCATCGAAAGAAAAAAGTTGTCTTTTTTGGATCGATTTTTAACAGGATGGATTTTTGGAGCAATGTTGATTGGGATTACAATTGGTTATTTTATTCCTGATATAGCAGATTCAGTGAATAATTTATCCAGTGGTACTACCAATATACCTTTGGCTATTGGACTTATTTTGATGATGTACCCTCCTTTAGCAAAAGTAAATTATAGCAAAATCGGAGAAGTATTTAAAGATATAAAAGTATTAAGCCTTTCCTTATTGTTAAATTGGCTGATTGGACCATTATTAATGTTTGCATTAGCTATTATTTTTTTACATGATTATCCTAGCTATATGATTGGGCTTATTTTAATAGGCTTAGCACGGTGTATTGCAATGGTAATTGTTTGGAACGAATTAGCAAATGGTAATAGAGAATATGCTGCTGGCCTGGTTGCGTTAAATAGTATTTTCCAAGTTTTCTTCTATAGTTTTTATGCTTACTTGTTTATAACAATTTTACCTCCTTATTTTGGAATTAAAGGTTTAGCTGTAAATATTACCATTGTTGAAATAGCGAAATCAGTTGGGATATATTTAGGTATTCCATTTGCTGCAGGTATCATTAGCCGGTTTATTTTAATTCATTGGAAAGGCCAAGAATGGTTCGACAATAAATACTTGCCCTTTATTTCCCCAATTACTTTAATAGCATTATTATTTACAATAATTCTAATGTTTAGTTTGAAAGGAAATTTAATTATTCAAATTCCGTTGGATGTTATCCGAATTGCGATTCCATTATTGATCTATTTTTCTCTGATGTTTTTATTAAGTTTTTTTATGGGAAAATGGATGGGTGCAGATTATGCAAGAAATACTTCAATTGCATTCACAGCTACAGGGAATAATTTTGAATTGGCCATAGCGGTTGCTATTGGTGTATTTGGAATAAATAGTGGCCAGGCATTTGTTGGTGTAATAGGGCCATTAGTTGAAGTTCCTGCTTTAATTGCGTTAGTAAATGTGGCATTTAGATTAAAGAAAAAATATTATCCAATACTCAATAAACAAATTCAATCATGAAAAAGTATTATTTCATTTTTATATTAAATCTATTTACAATGAATACAAAAGCCGGTGAAATCTTTCCTTTGATAAATGAAAATTTAAAAATTGTAGAAAAACAATTTGCTGCAATCCCCAACGAACGAAAAGAAGAATTAAATAAACTAAGTACATATATTCAACAAAGGGTTGATAAAAAACTTTCCATTCAATTAACATTTATCTGCACACATAATTCTAGAAGAAGCCATTTTGCACAAATATGGGCGCAAACAGCGGCTGCTTATTATGGTATAAAAAATGTCTATTGTTATTCTGGAGGAACAGAAATCACCGCATTTAATCCCAACGCAGTTAAAGCATTACAAAAAATTGGTTTTGAGATCAAACAGTTGAGTGAAGGACCTAACCCACATTATGAAGTAAAATATAGTGCCAATTATCCAGCGCTTGATGCATATTCAAAAAAATATGGAGACGCTCCTAATCCTTCTAAGGACTATGGCGCAGTGCTTACTTGTTCTCAAGCAGATGCATCTTGCCCAATTGTATTTGGTGCTGATGGAAGATTCAAGGTTCCTTACGAAGATCCAAAACTATCTGACGGAACAAATCAACAGGAAAAAGTTTACCAAGAAAGATCTTTGCAAATAGCTTCAGAAATGATGTATGTTTTTTCTTTAATAAAAAATTAGTTATTAGACTGTTTATTGTCAGGACTACCAATTAATGATTCCAATACAGAAGTAACCAGGGTAACCAGGAAACTAAAAAATAAAGCGGTCCACCATCCATCCACTAAAAAGCCAGGAACTATTTTTGCTGCGATTTGAATGATAAAAACATTAATAAATAAAAGAAAAATCCCTAGTGTAAAAATTGTAATGGGAATAGTAAGTATTACTAAAATTGGTTTAATAAAATTATTGAGTAAGCCTAACACAACTGCAACCATGATTGCTGTAAAACTATCCGCTACAGTTACGCCGTTTAACAAATAAGCTGCAATCAACACTGCTACAGCAGTTGCAATTGTTTTTGTGAAAAACTTTCCCATAACGATCATTTATTGTACAATTTCGGAAAAAAACAAACACCACCATTTGTTAAATTCGATTAGATAACAGTCAGCTCGTAAAAATCATTTGGATTAAGATATTTTTTAGCTAGTTCCTGTAATTCATCTGATCCGGTGTTTTTAATGATTGCTACACTCTTATAAAAATATTGATCATCAATTCCGTTCAAAATATAGTTTTTCCATCTTGCAATCAATTGAAATGGTCCGTCTAAATCTCCTAATACAGATCCGATCATGTAATTCTTTACTAAACTCAATTCTTCTGCATCAACTGGTTCATTGCATAGAATATCCATTTCTTTATAAACTTCTTCAATAGTTGCTTTACATACATCTCTTCCTGCTTCGGTACTGATCATCCAGGCACCTTCATGAATATGGTTTTGTATATAACTATGAATGCCGTATGTGTATCCTTTATCTTCCCTGATATTACTCATTAAACGTGATCCAAAAAATCCACCATAAATATTATTGAGAATTTGTACTTTTTGATAATCCGGATGATGTCTATTAGGGAAGGGTCTTGCCAATCGAATTGCTCCCTGAACTCCATTAGGGTCATTAATAATATGCATTTTTTTCTCTACTGCTGGATGCAAATGATATTGAATATTGGGTATTGCCCTTTGCTGTAAAGGTAATTGTCCAAAAACAATATTTAAGGAACTGGCTAAATTTGCTGGTATCTTGCCTGCAGTAAAAATCAGGCATTTGCCTTGCTGATAAAATTGTTCATAGAATGATACCAGTTCTTCTCTGTTCAATTGATCGTAATCCAAAGTAGAAGTGTATTTACCATAAGGATGATGGATGCCATAAATGTATTCGTCGATCAGGCGATTGGCAATAAAATCGCATTTTTTTAAATTTACTTCTAATCGTTGTTGCTGATTTTGTCGATAGGTAATGAGTTCTTCTTCTGGAAAAATAGATGCTGTAATTATTTCAGCAACTACAGGCAATAATTCATTGATATGTTTAGCTAAACAATGAAGGGTAATGGTAGCTGTTTCATTGTAACAGCTTCTGTTTAAATAAGCACCATAAAATTCGAAATACTCATTTATTTCAAAAGCAGTTTTCTCCTTGGTGCCATTTTTTAACATAAAATTGGTGGTAGCAGCAACTATGTTTTTCTGTTCATACCAATTGCCTGCATAAAAAACCCATTCTACCATTAATACTTCTTGAGTACCAGCATCCATGCTATAAACCGGAACCCCATTGTCTAAATTATATTGATCACATTTCTTCAATTGTAAATCGAAACTTACAGCATCAGTAATATGTGGAGTTATTTTTCTGTTCAAATTCATTTGTATTATTTGATCTATTGCTTTGCGTGATAGTAAATGGTATTGCTATTCGATTCCCTGAAAATTTGTTTGCTATATTCATGAAGATCGGCAGGAGTAACTTGTTGGTATTTATCTAATTCAGTATTCATTAAATTGGCATCACCCAATAATTCGTACATGGCCAGACTACTAGCCCTGCTCATTACGCTCATGTCTTCAAAAGCAATAATGCTCTCCGTTTTATTTTTTACTTTGATCAACTCATTCTCAGATACATTGTTTTGCTGAATTGCATTGATTATTTCAGCAACACCACTTTCGGCTTGTTCCATACTAACTCCCTTTACGAGCTTGCCTTCAATAGTAACAAGTCCTGCATCAGTACTTCCAAAATGATGACAATCTAAATTGGAAAACAATTTTTGTTCTTTTACCAATGACTGGTATAATCTTGAAGATCCGCCACCGCCTAAAATCTCCGTTAATAAATCAGCTGCATAATATCCTTTTTCTAATCTGGCATCCATATGCCAGGTTTTAATAAATGCATCTAATGGAACTGCTGCTTCTATACTTAATTTTCTGGCTTCTTGTTGCATTGGTTCTTTCGCTAAACAGCGAATGTATTTTTCACCCATTTCAATAGGGCCAAACCATTTTTCTGCCAATTGTTTTACTTGTTCTGTTTTTACATTTCCTGCCACTACTAATATAGCATTCACAGGTCTGTAATGCTTAAAGAAAAAAGCTTTCACATCATCAATATGTGCATTCTCTACATGGCTTAATTCTTTACCAATTGTCATCCAACGATACGGGTGAACTGTATATGCCAATTCACGCATTTTATTCCAAACATCACCATAAGGTTTATTCAGATAATGTTCTTTAAATTCTTCGCATACCACTTTCTTTTGAACAGCTAAACTTTTTTCACTGAAAGCCAAGCTCAACATTCGATCACTCTCTAACCAAAATGCGGTCTCTATATTTTGTGCAGGAAGCTGGCAATAATAATTGGTTAAATCATGGGTAGTATATGCATTGTTATCTCCACCAGCTCTTTGCAATGGCTCATCGTAATCAGGAATATGAATGCTTCCTCCAAACATCAGATGCTCAAATAAATGGGCAAAACCGGTTTTAGTAGGATTTTCATCTCTGGCGCCAACATCATACAAAACATTCACAACAGCCATTGGGGTGGCATTGTCTTCATGTACCAATACGGTTAAGCCATTGTCTAAAATAAAACGGTTGTATTGAATCATAATCTAAAAATCGTTTTGCAAAATAGGTCATTGTACGCTATTTACGAATATCCTGAACATCTAGCGTGAGAATCAACGGAGTCTCTCCTCTGAAAACGACTACTTTTATTTTTCCAAGGGCATTTTGGAATAGATTTTTATATACTTGTATGTTTTTCGTAAAATTACTTTCTACTGAAAAGATCACATCTCCTTCCTTAAATCCAGCCTTTTCTCCGGGAGAGCCTCTTACAATGTCTACTACTCTTATTTCTCCTCCAATCAAATAAATGCCTAGTCCAGTATAACTATAATCAAAATCTTCATTGAAATGAGCATTGGGTTTAATGTGTATAGATTGTTCAGGATAATTGAGAATGACATTAAATCTTCTGAGTAAATCATTGCCTAAGATACCGCCCAAAACAGGGTAATTGGTTACATTATATGTATCATCAAACACATGCACTGGAACGTTTTTAAATTTGAATTGTCCAATTTTTACAAACTTTACAACAGTGAGCTCCATTTGTTTTTTACCACCAAGACCTTCAGCCTGGGTTGTAAAAAAGCGCCTGTTTGTTTTAAAAACACTGCTGTCTTCGCTAAAATCTCTAGACAACAAAAAACAAAGCCCAGCGCCAGTATCGAATATAAATCGATTCAAAATTTCTCTTGAATCTTGAATGATGGCCATTTGTTGTGGTAGTGTGGTGAAATTGGGTTTTAATAGTTGGCCACCACGAGGATATTTATAAGTACCAGGGGTATAAATTTCTACCTTATTATTATCATAATCTAATCGAACGATAAATCTTCTCAAAAAACTATACCCAATAATCCCATCAATTTTTACACCATATACACTGGTAAGTAAATCATAATCATTGATATGAAAATCCAAATGATCTACAGTAAGTCCCAAAAAATGGAGGGAGTGGTCCATGGCAAAATCCACTTTCTTCAAACCTGCAATACCTCGGATGGTTTTTTCGGTTTTAATGAGGGGAATTTGAAGCAAAGCTGTAGTTGAAGAGTCCAATGAAATGCCCCCACTGCCTGTGTCCAAAACAAAATTGAGTGAATCTGTTAAATTGTCAAACTTCGCCTTAATGATGATGATTCCTCCGGAAAGCTGGGAGAATGGTAGCTTAGTAATCAATTTACTTTCAGGCTGTACAAATTCTTCTTGTGAATAAGCAACCAA
>JBBAJS010000005.1:0-32687 GCA_040403975.1 Sediminibacterium sp. | reverse complement strand
TAGTAATCAATTTACTTTCAGGCTGTACAAATTCTTCTTGTGAATAAGCAACCAAACTACAGCAAATGGCAATTGTTAACAGCAAACATCGGAACATATAGTACAAGATAAGCGAAATGACCCTAACCGATAAATAGACAAATCAAAGAAGCAATTGGTTGCTTCATCAGAACTATAACAGCATTACCTTTGTTATCAATTTAAATAGTCGTATATGCAATTAGCTGATTTATACCAAAAAGCCCTTGATTTTGAATTCCTTTCTATTGAAGAAGGAATGTTCTTATTTGAACAAGCCCCTTTAGCCGATCTGATGCATATTGCCGATGAAATGCGGAAGAAACAAGTTCCTCACGGAAAAGTTACCTGGCAGATCGATCGAAATGTAAATACCACTAATGTTTGCATAGCCAATTGTAAGTTTTGTAATTTTTATAGAATTCCCGGACATGCAGAAGCATATATCACTGAAATGCCTGCTTACCGAACCAAAATTGAAGAGACTTTTAAATATGGAGGCGATCAATTGCTGCTACAAGGAGGTCATCACCCAGCATTAGGCATTGATTTTTACGCTAAAACCTTCCGAGAGATAAAGCAAGAATATCCAACTTTAAAACTCCATGCATTGGGGCCACCAGAAATTGCCCATATCGCTAAGTTGGAAAAAATGAGTCATCATGAAGTATTAAAAACATTGCAGGAAGCAGGCCTGGATTCATTGCCAGGAGCGGGTGCAGAAATTTTAGTTGATCGGGTTCGTCGTTTGATTTCAAAAGGCAAATGTGGGGCAGATGAATGGTTGGCTGTAATGCATGAAGCCCATAAATTGAATATAACCACCAGTGCCACCATGATGTTCGGTCATGTAGAAACCCTTGAAGAGCGTTTTATTCATTTAGTTAGAATTAGAGAAGTGCAAGCTATGAAGCCTGCAAATGCCAAAGGATTCCTGGCCTTTATTCCATGGACTTTTCAGGATGTAGATACTTTGTTGACCAAAATCAGGGGAGTTCATAACCTAACTACTCCAGATGAATATATCAGAATGATTGCAATTAGCAGGATCATGTTGCCCAATATTAAAAATATTCAGGCCAGTTGGTTAACCGTAGGAAAACAAACTGCTCAGATTTGTTTACATGCTGGAGCAAATGATTTTGGTAGCATAATGATTGAAGAAAATGTGGTAAGTGCAGCTGGGGCTCCACATAGATTCACTTATAAAACCATCCAAGACGCTATTAAAGAAGCTGGTTTTGAACCTCAATTGAGGAACCAGCAATACGATTGGAGGGAAATACCTTCTACCATTAGTGAGCAAGTGATCAATTATTAATTTTTTTAATAAGCCAATAATTAATGTATTTTTAACGTTGTTAAGGCGTTAGGTCCATATCTCATGAAAAATCTAGACAACCAATTCTTTGTCTCATTTTTTAGGAAGTATCAATATGAATGTTTTTAAGTGCATTATTTGTAATGACTATACAGTTGCCCGAGCCCAAACTCAAATGGTAAGGGTAAAATCCAATGGGGTACACATGATTGGTATTATGTTAATTGCCAATGTGCTAACTGTCTGTGGCCTATATATCATCTACTTTTTATTGAATAATGGCCGAAACGATATCTATTTTATACTAAATGAGCTTCACTATTGGGAAGTAGCAGGTAGAGTAGGTATTATTATGATACTTGCCATGGTTTATTTAATTGCTTTTGCTGCTTTTGGAGGCAAGCAATATTTTTTAGAAACCATTAATGAGTTTATTTCAATGGATAAATCCAATCAAGAAGCCATATCTAGAAAAGGGAGCCGGGTCTTTTACGGCTCATTAATGGTGTTTTTTATCATCTCCGGGACACTTTTTTACTTAGTTAAAGTGGCTGGTTTCTAATTATTTCATCTTTTTTTACAAATTTTGTAACAAAGTCTTTCCTGAACCGTATTATAGGTGTACATCATTCAACCATTAGTAACTGCTGTTAATGACTGAGAACCAATATAATCAATGCGTAAACAATCATTCCGATCATTTATTTCGGTTTATTGTTAAGAATCTTCGACACGAAGAAGACGCGCGTGATATTGTTCAATCGGCATTTGAGAAATTATGGAGAAATAGAGAGACAGTTGAAACGGATAAAGCCAAATCTTTTTTGTTTACTGTAGGGTATAATCAGATGATCGACCATATCAGAAAGCACAAAAGAGTACAATTAAAAGATGACTTTTCAGATGATAATAGAACACAATACCAGCAAGATGATAGTTTAAAGAAAACTTTGATGCAGGCATTGAACCGTTTGAATGAAACGCAAAAAAGTTTAGTGATGCTGAAAGATTACGAGGGGTATAGTTATGAAGAGATCGGAAAAATCATGAGTTTAAATGAAAGTCAAGTAAAAGTATACTTACACAGGGCCAGGTTAACCTTGAAAAATTATTTAGTTAACCGCGAAAACGTATAACAAGAACATGGAAATAAACCGTCATAATTACGAAACATATTTTCTGCTTTGGGTAGATGGGGAACTGTCTAGTCAAGAGGAAGATATGGTTGAACGGTTTATAACAGAAAATCCAGACCTGGCAGAAGAACTGGCTGCATTGCAAGAAACTAAATTGCCTCTGGATGAATCCATTGTATTTGCCAATAAAGAAAGTTTATTAAAAGTAGAGTATCCTGCTTTATCAATGAGCAGTTATGAAACCTATTTTTTATTGTATATAGATGATGAATTAAGTGCAAAAGACAAATCCGATGTTGAATTATTTGTTTTACAACATCCAGCATTGCAAGCTGAGTTTATGTTGTTGAAGCAATCTAAATTAACTCCTGAACCAATTGTTTTTGCCAATAAAGAAATACTATATAGAAAAGAAGAAAAAGAAAAGCCGGTTATTTATATGCAATGGCGTAGAATAGCAGTGGCAGCAGCTTTAATTGGATTGATCTTTTCTTTATGGATGATTGCACCTAATAAGTCTAGCAATCAAAATAAGCAAGTATTGGCTTCTACAAATAATTCAGCAGTTAGTACAAGTAAAAGAAATTCTGTAGAATCAGATAATAATAGAATAAGTGCTTCAGAAAAATTAGAAAATAAATCAGTTGATAATTTACAGTCAAGCAAATTGATTGCAGCTAATACTTCCAGCATTGGAAAAAAACAAGATCAAGTGCTTGGTTTTAATTCAGATGCTAAAGAAAACACTTTATCGAATAATACAGTAACTGAAAAAATGGGCTCAGCAATTGAAGAAAAAAGAGTGGAGGAAGTTACTGCAAGCACTAACACTACAGTAGAATCAAATGCGAACAATGTTCAAGTGGGTGGCGTTCCAGCAAAGAACAATCTTTTAGCACAGGCAACAGTTACTGAAGATGAACAGCCCAATAATTTGATCAAACAAGCAGTGTACAGAGAATTGGATACCGATGAGTCTAATAAAAGTTTGTATGTAGGAGCATTAGAAATTAATAAAGATAAATTACGCGGATTCATTCGCAAAGCTGGAACCATATTTCGTTCTAAATCTAAACAAGACGAAGATAAAATAGTCACTAATAAATAATACCATGAAACAAATCGTATGCATGTTTGCAGTATTAATTGCTGCAGGAACAAGTTTTGCCCAAACCGATAGCACGGCAAAGCCAACTGACACTGTTAGAGTAGGAAATTTTGTAATTATCAAAAAGAATAATGGCAGTGAAAAAACCTATAGTTCTAATAAGAATGATGTTAATATTAGCTATAGGATAGAGCGCAGGCCTGCAAAGAAAAAGAATATCAGTACCAATTGGTGGATCTTCGATTTAGGTTTTGCCAATATCAGGGATAATACCAATTATACTGCTGCTCAAGCAGGGCCTTATTTTAAAACGCTAAGACCAGCAGATGGTCCTGTAAATCAAAACAGTTATCGATTGAATACTGGTAAAACAAGCAATGTAAATATTTGGTTATTTATGCAAAAACTCAACATCAGTAAACATGTGTTGAACCTCAAATATGGCTTAGGTTATGAAATGTATAATATCCGTTATGACACAAGAATCAGCTATAGAAAAGATCCTCAGCCTTTTGTACATAACGACTCAATCAGCTTTAGCAAAAATAAATTATTTGCAGGTTATTTAACTGTACCGATGATGGTCAATTTTAATCCAACACCTGATAGTAGAAAAGGATTTAGTTTGAGTGCTGGAATGAGTGCGGGATATTTGCTAGAAAGTAGAAATAAACAAGTGAGTGGTGAAAGAGGTAAACAAAAAGTGAACGGTAATTTCGAGATGGAGCCCTGGAGATTGGCTGCTATTGCTGAGTTAGGCATTGGACCAGTAAGATTGTATGGCTCTTATAGTTTGAACAGATTACAAAAAGATGTTACCCGAGTGGAGCAGTATCCTTATGCAGTAGGTATTCGCTTTAGCAATTGGTAAAATGGTTTCTTTTTCTCATGTAATATATACGCTCCTTTTCTAGGGAGCGTTTTTTTTGCCAGAAAATTAACAGATAGCTACAATGAAATTTTGTACTTTTCGTTAATTATTAAAATCGGGAGCATGAAATGGGTATTTAATTGGTTTCTGTTAATTGGAGGAGTATTGCTCAATACTTCTTTTAAAAAGCATCATACCATTAATCCATTTACTGCCGATAAAGACACTTATTCGGTCTATATTATAAAAAGCGAATATGAATTGAAAGTGTATGATTCAACAGGAGAGTGGATGGCTTCTTATCCAGTAGTATTTGGCAATAAAGATCTGGGAGATAAAATGATGCAGGGCGATCGCAAAACACCTGAAGGAGTTTTTCATATTACAAGCAAAAGAAAACACGAAAAATGGAATCGTTTTATTTCCATCGATTATCCTAATCAGGAAAGCATTAATAAATTCAATCAACGAAAAGCAGAAGGATTGATTCCAGCCAATGCAAAAATTGGTGGCGAGATAGGTATACATGGAACATGGCCTCATGAAGATTATGCCATTGATCAATATCGTAGCTGGACCGAAGGTTGTGTGAGCACCAAGAACCAATACATACAAGAGCTATTCAATTTATTGCCAGTAGGTACTAGAGTCGAAATTCGCCAATAACTTATCTCTTATCTTTTATCTCTTAATTCTTAATTCCTTTTAGCCAGTCTGTAATGCCCATTTGAATTTTCCCCGCAACCTGTGTATGAAAACTGGGTTTTACAATTCTCTTTTCATCTTCTTCATTACTCAAGAAAGCAATCTCTACCAAGCAATTAGGAAAGTCAGTAGGCGCATTTAATGCAAAATTGAAATGACCAATATTACCAAACTCATCCAATTTTAATTCGAGCATTCTTTTTAAAATAGAACTGGTTAATGGTCTGAATCCAATATGTTTATAATAGGTACTCACGCCTTTCACCGTTTCTTTTACACTGGAGTTTAGGTGTAAGGAAATTTCCAAATCAGGATTTTTTTCCTGTAGCCAAAGCACACGATCTTTATTGTCGAAACTGGTATCCGTTCGGCGCGTCATAATGATATTTTTAACGCCTAATTTTTTCAAGGATTTTTCTAAGGCTTTGGCAAAGAGTAAGGTTTGTTCTTTTTCTGATGCCTTTAGTTTAATTCCTGAAGCGCCAGTATTGGTTCCGCCATGGCCAGCATCAATTGCAATGGTCATTTTACGAATATCTAAATTGATTGGTTGACGTTTGATTCTTACACTTAATATCTTTCCTTTATAGCTGATATGGTAACCCCAATGTTGTGCATGCTTGAGTTCAATTGTTACCCTGAATACATCATCTTCTACCTGATTGTAATAAATATTTTTTACTTCTTTTAATGAACTGAGTTGAGTAATCCAATTGGTATTGCTTTGAACGCCATAAATGTCCACCATGATTTTACTCGGATTAATTTCCATCCAAGATTTATAAGGTAATTTCTCTTCGAGATTAATGTTTACATAATCAAACAATGAATCTCCTTTTGAAATAAATGAACCAGTTAGATAATATGGTTTTTTAATCGGCGAAGCAGAATCGGGTTTTACATAGGATTTTTCTAAAAGCGCTGTATGCCATTTCGATAATTGTATAGTATACATATCCTTTGTTGAATCAATTATTTTCAGCAACACATTGGTATCTATATAGCCCATTTTGGCACCCCCTAAACGATCTTCCCCCATGCCATAAGACAATGCAGGTAATTTGCCAGTTGTTCTTCCATAATAAACTTCGCCACTGGTATTGTTTTGTGCGATACAATAACTTGTAATAAAGGTGAATGCTGCAATGATTAATTGTTTCATTGCTTGAAGGTATTTATTTGTAGGCTAGCAACAAAAAACCCCGCACGATTTTCTGTACGGGGTCGGGGGGATTTCTAGTATTTATTACAATTTATAGCCGTTGTCTGCTATCAATTGATCAGCTATTCTTCTGCGAGCATCTTTGGTATTGAACGGCTCAACTTTGGTAAAACGTTTCAAACCAATATGCATCATTCTTAATTCATCTCCATCTGCAAAACTATTCAATGCATCTTTACCAGCTTTATTAATTCTGTCAGCTGCGTCATATAAATAGGTTTTCATGATATCGGTTTGAATGCCAATCGCTGCTTCTCCTTTGGTGTTGGCCAGTTTCATCACACGTAATAAAGCACTTTCTGCATGAAATACTTCGATAGACATGTCTGCAATATTCATCAAAATCTCTTGCTCCTTATCTAACTGCATCATCAGTTTTTGAACTGCAGCGCCTGCAACCATTAAGATTGCTTTTTTAAAGTTAGCAATTGCTTTTAATTCTTTAGCAAAAACACCTTCTTCTTCTCCACCAAAATCTGGGATGCTCATCAATTCTTTTTGAACCGCCATGGCTGGTCCCATCAAATCGAGTTTGCCCTTCATTGCGCGTTTCAACACCATATCTACTGTTAACAAACGATTGATTTCATTGGTGCCTTCGTAAATACGATTGATTCTACTATCTCTATACGCTTTAGAAATTTGATATTCATCGCTAAAACCATTACCACCATGTATTTGTACGCCTTCGTCAACTACAAAATCGAGTACTTCACTGCCATATACTTTTAAGATGGCACACTCAATAGCATATTCCTCTGCAGCACCTAATAAAGATTCTGCAAATGATTTTCCACTAGCGGCTAATTCATGTTCCTTGTCATCAATCCATTTTGCTGAACGATAAAGAGCAGACTCGCATACCCACATTCTGATAGCCATTTCAGCCATTTTGTGTTTGATCGCACCAAATTTTGAAATAGATATTTTAAACTGTTCGCGGGCGATGGCGTATTGAATAGAAGTATCTGTTGCTTTTTTTGCTCCTCCCAATGTTGCTGCACACAATTTTAAACGACCAATGTTGAGGATATTAAAAGCAATGATATGACCCTTGCCTATTTCACCTAATACATTTTCAACGGGTACTTTACAATCCTGGAAATACAATTGAACTGTTGAAGAACCTTTGATTCCCATTTTATGTTCTTCAGGTCCTTGAGTAAAACCTTCTGTACCACGTTCTACAATAAATCCAGTGAACTTATCGCCGTCAATTTTGGCAAATACAGTATAAACATCTGCAAAACCACCATTGGTGATCCAGCATTTTTGGCCATTTAAAATATAATGTTTTCCATCATCGCTTAATTTGGCAACTGTTTTTGCACCTAAAGCATCACTTCCACTATTGGGTTCAGTTAAACCATAAGCACCCTTCCATTCTCCGCTCGCTAATTTGGGGATATATTTTAATTTCTGTTCTTCTGTACCAAAGTATAAAATGGGTAAAGAACCAATTCCAGTATGCGCTGCAACAGCTACTGAAAAAGAGAATCCACCGCCCAATCCTTGGTTAACAATTGTTGAAGTAATAAAATCTTTACCTAAACCACCATAAGCTTCAGGGAAAGAAGTAGAGAGCAAACCTTGCTCACCCGCTTTCTCCATCAACGATGGCATCAGGCCTGGTTCCATTTTATCAATACGATCTAGAATGGGAAGGATTTCAGTTTGCAGAAACTGCTCACACATATCCATTACCATGGTTTGTTCTTCATTGAAATCTTCTGGTATGAAGGTTTCATATGGATTACTTTCTTTGATAATCCACTCGCCGCCTTGAAGGGCTGTTGCATTTTTGGTGGTTTCCATTGTTTAGTTATTAAGTTATGAGTTATTGGTTATTGTTATACTTCGAGGATTCCTAAAGTCAGGTTATCGTACACACGCTGAAAAACCGATTTTACTACTTCAATCTCATGCTTATCTACACCTACCAGGGCTTCTGCCATTGTTTGATTGGCCAAGTCGATGGTGATATGTTGCAATTCCAATGCAGCATCGGTTAATTCAACTAAATTGATTCTTCTATCTGTTG
Source organism: Sediminibacterium sp. (assembly GCA_040403975.1). GTDB lineage: Bacteria > Bacteroidota > Bacteroidia > Chitinophagales > Chitinophagaceae > Sediminibacterium. The sequence goes on along the minus strand of JBBAJS010000005.1, from coordinate 24,265 downwards.
GAGAAGCAATTCTTTTGACTAGCTTTTGCTTTTCCAAATTGTCTATTAATCGGGTAATACTTGGCTTGTCTCTAAAAGTTCGATTGCACAATTCCTGCTGACTGAGTTTGTCTTCTTTCCATAAATGGTACAAAACACTCCATTGTTCAATAGTTATTTCCAGTCCTGCATTGCGGAAATTCTTCTGCAAACGCCTTGCCACAGCGGTTGAAGCCATTCCGTTAATGACACTGTATAATTCACCTCTTCTAAAATGGTTGTTTGACATATAGTTAGTTATGCAACTAATTTCAAAATAAGTTCGTTTCTTTGACATTACCAAGAATTTATTGGTAAAATTTAGCCAAGTAGCATGAATAGTCAGTTTATTAAATTGGGAGAATCTCTATTTCATTATAATCGATATGGATCGGGCCCTAACTGGATTTTCTGTTTTCATGGATATGGAGAATCTGGAGAGAGTTTTGCTTTATTTGAACCTTATCTGGGTGAAACTCATACTTTGATTGCAGTAGACATCCCTTTTCATGGTAAAACCGAGTGGAATGGACCTTTGTTATTAGAACCCCAATTATTAATTCAATTCATCAATTCAATTACAGACGATAGCCAATCGAGGGTGACTTTTTTGGCCTATAGTATGGGTGGAAGAATTGCATTAAGATTATTTGAACTGATGCCAGATCGTATACAATCCATGGTTTTAGTAGCTCCGGACGGATTGCATCAAAATAAGTGGCAATGGTTCACCACTAAAACAAGTGTAGGTAATTGGATTTTTAAAAACACTATGCAAAATCCGCAATGGCTATTTCAACTGATTAAGATCTCCAACTTCTTGAAATTCCTCAATCCTAGCATTAGTAAATTTGTACATTACTATTTAGATGATCCAAAAGAACGTGCGGAATTGTATAAAATATGGACCACCACAAGGCGTTTCAGGCCCAGTTTAGCCAATTTAAAAACGCTTATTAAAGACCATAATGTGCCATTACAGTTGATTTTCGGTAAATATGATCGAATCATTCTCACAAAACGGGGTACCCATTTTAGTAAAGACCTGAAAGAATTAGTGAAAGTTGTTGAAATTAAAGCCGGACATCAGCTTTTACAAAAAAAGTATGCTAGCATAATTGCCGATTATTTTTAACCAATAATGGTTTTCTTTGCTGCTCATGATCAACTATTTTATTTATCCACTTGCTTGTGTTGGCTTGGCCTATTGCGTGTTGATCGGTATATATCATTACTGGTTTTTGCAATTAAAAAAATATGTGCCAGCACAAAAACAATCGGCAAGAACATTTTTTAGCATCATTATTCCTGCAAGAAATGAAGCGATGTTCATCAAAGATTGTTTGACAAGAATTAAAGCTCAAAATTATCCTGCACATTTATTTGAAGTAATTGTAGTGAACGATCATTCTTCCGATGATACAGGCGAGATTGTAGAAATGATGCAATCTTCTTTTGCATCCTTGCGATTGATCAATTTATCTGATCATGTTACCGGTAATATCAATGCGTATAAAAAGAGAGCTATCGAAATTGCAGTCGCTGAAACCAAGGGCGAATGGATAATTACAACCGATGCAGATTCGGCTGTATTGCCTAATTGGTTATTGAATTTTGATCAATACATTCAGGAGAAAGATCCTGTTTTTGTTGCGGCACCAGTGATGTTTTCATACACCCCAACATGGTTGGGATTATTTCAATTACTGGATTTCATGAGTTTACAGGGTATAACTGCTGCTGCTGTTGCAGCTGGTTTTCATAGTATGTGCAATGGAGCCAATTTGGCTTATAGTAAAAAAACCTTTTATGCTGTAGGCCAGTTTAAAGGAATTGATCAGTTGGCAAGTGGCGATGATATGTTCTTGATGTATAAAATAAAGAAGCAATTTCCTGATCGGCTAGGTTTTTTATATAGCGATGAAATGATTGTTAGAACGGCCCCTATGCCCGATTGGAAAAGTTTTTTTAATCAACGAATTAGGTGGGCAAGTAAAGCAGATAGTTATTCGGAACGCACCATTTTTTGGGTTCTGGTGTTAGTATATTTATTTAATGCAGGATTGTTATTGGGATTGATAGCTGGAATTTTTGTGGAAGGAATGTATCCTAGCATAGCATATATCTTATTACTCAAAACGATTATTGAAATAATTTTTCTTTATCCTGTTGCTGGATTTTTCAAACTAAGGTCAACTTTATGGGTATTCCCATTCATGCAACCTTTTCATATAGTCTACACAGTCGTTGCAGGATGGCTAGGCAAATTCGGTACTTATCAGTGGAAAGGTAGAACGGTAAAGTAATTATAAATGTTTATGGATTTCCGGAGGAGGGTTATCTGGGAAGAAAGCATAGATCAATAGTGGTAGTAATGCCAATAATGAAACGGTGAAGAGTAAAAACTTTTTCATAAAACATTGGTTTGAATAGTAGACTTGCAAATCTGCAATAAGTTTAATGCAGCGATTGGATTTATTAAGAACTACAATATAGATACCCTATTACTTGATTTTGTTGCTTATCATCTGGCAACTGATCTTGATTCGATCTTTAGTTGATTTTTTAGTGCAATCAAAGCTCCACCACAAAGCCAAAAAATACTCCCGATTTTATCTGTCTCAATCATATCACTTCCGCAATTTATTACTCCAATCATTACTAAAACAATACCTATAACTAGTGATATGGTTCTGTAGAACTCACTTTGGAATTTTTGATAAAGAAATTGAGATGCTAAGAGCATGTAAATGAATAAGGAAATAAATACAATCAATCCAATCATGCCTTGTTCTATAGCAATCAATAAAAAGTAATTGTGTACAGTGGAATGTTCAGGGTTATTACTTACCCAGGTTTTAAATGCACTTACAGTATATGGTTGATATTGATGGTAAAAGCTATTTGGTCCGAATCCAATGATTGGCTTTTCAGTAATCATTCTGGCACCAGCAACCCATCGATGAAATCGTTCTGCATTGGAAATGTCTTTTCTGTTGATAGTGGCGGATAAATGTTCTCCGAAATTCTCATGAAAAATGGTTTGATCGTGGTTAGGAGCAAAAGCAATATAATTTTTTTGATAGGAGAGGGTTGTGATAACAATACCAATTATTATGATTGATAGAATGATTGTTTTACCCATCCAATTTTTCCTGAAAATGAAGATGCTTAAAAGGCCGATGATTAAAGCCAACCATGCACCCCTTGAATAAGACAGTATCAAAGCAAAAAGCGCAATGATTAAAAGCGATTTGCTGATTTTTTTTTGGAAAGTACTTGTTGGCGAGAATTTCAAAATGGTCCATCCAATGGGAATTAAACAAACCAATAGTGAAGAATAGTTTACATGATTTCTAAAAAAAGGGAACATAGCTTTTTTAATGGCGCCAAATTCAAAACCATATAAACTTTGACGGAACAATATTTGTACAATTAATATGCACATAGGAATACATAAGCATCGTGCTATTTTTTTCCAGTCGCTTTTATTTTTTAATACAATTGGGGTAACCATTAAAAAAGGAATGATGTACCAGATTTTTGCTAAAAAGTATTTAAATGATAATAGGGGTGTTGCAGAAAAAAAACTACAAAACAAAATCCAGCATAGATGCAATACCACTAAAAATAACAAAGGCGATCGAAGTGCATCATTAAATATGCTTGGCTGGTGAAATAGTTGAGCTATAGCAATCACCGTAATTATTCCTAAAATTATTTCAATCGGAAAATCAATGCTTAGAGAAGAAGTGACAGCTAATTCTGTGGATAAAGGAATGAGTATTAATAATATCCAAAACAGTTGTTTCGTTTCTACAATAATAAAATTTGACACTGTTGGATACAATGCCCATGCAAATGGAATGATTAAATACCGAGGTTCTCTGAACAAAATAGCCAAGCCTCCTCCAACAAAAAAGAAAAGGTAACTGATCAGATCCAATAATCGATATTGGCGCAGAAAGAACATTTTAAAATTCCTTAATTTGGTTCTTACTTAAAACTACTATAGCGCTAAAAATCAATCCCAATAAAGCTGCTACAGCAATGATCAAAGGCTTGTTAGGCCAATTGATTTCACTGGCAGGAATCCCTTTTTCCATTACTTGAATAAAATGCGGCATTGTTTCAGATGCTATCTTAAATTCCTGGCTGGCTTTTTGGGTTTGATCTAATTGATCAATAATTGTTTGTAATTCAGCCTCGATTAGTCTTTTACTTGAAGCATCATTCGGAGTAATGTTTTTTGATAACTGATTGTATTTTTCTTTAAGTATAATTGCAGTACTATCTAATTGATGAATGATCTGTTGGTTATTTTCTTGAACCATTTTTCGTAATGATAATTCTGCCTCAGCAGCAATATCATTTACAATTTTAGCAGATAATTTTTTATTCGAACTTAGGCAACTGATAAATAATTGGTCTTTATCAGTTTTTATATAATGTAATTTTTTTCGAAGCAGTTCCGTTGCTTTAAAACTTGAATTGGAATCGGATTTTGCTAAATCAAAATAAGCAATCAAATCATTTTTAATCACAACCTCTAGTAATGTATTATCCAATTCTGCAAAAGCTTGTATTCTATCTAAATCGTCCCCCGATCCAAAATTGGTGTATAGATCTTTAATCTGCTGATTGAAGAGCCTTGCTTTGTCTGATAATTGCGGATTGCCTGCTAATAATGTTGTACTCGATTTGTATTCTGGTGTCATTATAAAAACAAATATAGCAGCAACCATTGCTGATAAAAGGGTAAAGCTTAATAATACCCGCCATTTTGATTTCAGCAAATGCATGACGTCAATTAGATTAAATGTTGATTGCATTGGATCGATTTTAAATTGGAGCTACTACTACATTTCTGTCTAAACTTTCCTCTAAGGAAATAAATGTTTCAGTTCTTTCAATGCCTTTTATTTTTTGCAATTCATCATGTAGCACAAAGCGTAGTTCTTGAATATCTTTGCATACTATTTCGGCAAACATGCTGTAATTACCTGTAGTATAATTCAGGCGAACAATTTGTTGTACCTTTTTTAATTCTTTCGCAACGGAATCATATAAAGAACTTTTTTCCAGATAAATACCAATAAAAGCAATTACATCGTAACCCAAAGATTTGAGATCTACCGATAATTTTTTACCTTTAACTACCTTTAGTTCTTCTAGCTTTTTAATGCGAACATGAATGGTACCTCCGGATACAAATAATTTCTTGCCTAAATCGGCATAAGAGATTTCTGCATCTTCCATCATTTCCTGGATTATTTGAAAATCCAATTTGTCGAGATTCAATTTGCCTGACATATTTAACTGTTTAATTAGATAATATTCAATGAATATTCAAATATATTGAACATTATCTATATTATTAAATTATTTATTAAATATTGATTAACTAATGTCCTTTTTACTGTATTTTTGTTTTATCGAAGTAAGCATTGATACAAAACAATCGTTCTTTATACTGTGGGGTGATGAAATTTTTGGCAGACATACCCTCTTGTCTCGGGGGTGAGGATAACAGGACAAACTTAGCATAGAGCCGCAAGGGTAGCAATACTTGAGCGACCAGGGTCGACCACTGAACTTTGTGCTTCTGCTAACTGCCTCGTGGAGGTTCGATCCCTCCCCCTACAGCACTAAAATCTCCTATTCAATTGATTTCAATTTGATAGGAGATTTTTTTATTGGGATCAATTAAAAAATATAGTCTAAACGCAGATAGTTACTTTGATGTTCCTTCACAATTGATTGCACTATTTTTTTATTAGCAATTGTATCTTTAGTACTGATCAACATGCGAATACTAAACGCTCTTAAAGCATCATCTACACTAAGCGTTCCTTCTGCACTATCTTTTCTTCCATTAAAAGGGTAAGCGTCTGGTCCTCGCTGACATTGAGCATTGATATTGATACGACCAACTTGGTGAGCCAACTCATCAATTAATTGACCAATCAATTTTGGATCAGTTCCAAAAATACTTAACTGTTGTCCAAAATTGGATTGAACCACATAGTCGATTACTTCTTCAATATCTTTATATGGAACGATTGGTACCACAGGGCCAAACTGCTCTTCGGAATACAATCGCATTTGTGCATTTACAGGATAAAGTACAGCAGGGTAAAAGAAAGTATCATTTATTGCACCACCATTTTCATTTATTACTGTTGCCCCAAACTGCTTAGCATCATTTACAAGCTCTTTTAAATAATTGGTTTTACCAGGCTCTGGCAAAGGAGTTATCTTAACATCTTTTTCCCAGGGCATACCGCACTTTAATTTTGCTACACCTTCTGTAAATTTTTGTATGAAACTATCTGCAATTTGCTCCTGAACAAAAATTACTTTTAATGCTGTACATCGTTGTCCATTGTAAGAAAGAGACCCAGCTATGCATTCACTAACGGCTATTTCAAGGTCAGCATCTGGCAATACAATAGCTGGATTTTTTGCATCCAATCCTAACACGCTCCTTAATCTATTTGGCTTTGGATGCATTTTTTTAATGTCACTGGCTCCTTTATTGGTTCCTATAAATGCAAAAACATCTATTTTGCCACTCTCCATTAGAGCACCTACTGTTTCTCTTCCTTTACCATAAATAATATTAATGACACCTATAGGGAAACAATTTTTAAAAACAGAAAGTAATGGTTTGATGAAAAGAACACCATATTTAGCGGGTTTAAATACTACGGTGTTTCCCATGATCAATGCGGGTATCAGGGTAGTGAAGGTTTCATTTAAAGGATAATTATAAGGTCCCATACACAAAGCAACACCTAGTGGCACACGCCTTACCTGAGCTATAACTCCTTCTTCATTTTCAAATTTAGAATTGCGTCGGTCTAAATTTTTTAATCCCTTAATAGTATCTTCTATATAAATACAAGTCCTGTCAAATTCCTTTTCACTGTCAGGTAAATTTTTGCCAATCTCCCACATCAATAACTTTACTACAGTAGACCGTTGTTTTTTCATTTCAACCAAAAACTGTTCCACATGAGAAATCCTATCGGCAATACTCTTCGTTGGCCACTCCCCAGTGCCATTGTTATAGGCAGCAACAGCAGCATCCAATGCTTCCAACGATTCCTTTTGAGTCAGCAGCGGTGTTGTGCCGATAATGTTTTTCTCAATACTATTGCCTGTATTGATAGATACTGGAGACACAACTTCATTCATTGGTCCATCCCAGATCCGAAGTTCACCATTTACAAGGTATTCGCGTTGTTCAATCAATTCGTTGAGCTGCCATTCAATTGGAATTTCAGAAACTAAGGGAAAGATATTTTTTATCATAGTTATTGTTTCGAGAAGTTAATTCACTTCAGGCTAGTTTATTACAACTAGTTCCATCACTGGTCTACATAACATAAAATAAGGATGAATTGTTTCTGGCTTATTGATTCTTTTCTTTTACCACACCAGGTTCGGGGTCTTTTAATAAAATACTTCTTTCATCAATCAAATCCATTAAGACTGGATTGTTCAAAGAATCCAAGACCATATTTTTTAAATAGAAGGTTTGCATGGGTTGATTGGGCTGATGCCAACGGATAATTTTACATTGACAACTTGCATTCGCCGGTGTATTGATCACTTCTTCTATGCGACCACCCTTTCCTAATTTTTGATACACTTCTCTGATACCAATAATCCTATTGTTTTGACCAGCGTCAAAATTCCAGGAAGCAGATATTGCGTCTAAATAGTTATGATTGATATCCAGGCTCATTAGACTGTGCCGAGGATATTCAATTTTATGATCTGTATTCATGATTCTTGAATGAATCGACAAAATTTTTGGGGATTCAAATTGAACATATCCGATATGATTAAAACTGGCACCATATCGGTGATAGGTGAAGTATCCTTCTTTGTATTTAATGTCTACTAAATTGGCTACTACTTTGTGGTATCGGTTGGGATCAGACAATCTTGCTTGAGGAGAGCTGGTATAGCATAACCAAATGCCTTCCAAGCTATCGATCTCTTGTTGAGTGACTTTATATGGAAGTAAATTAAAGTCTTCTTGTATGGTGTTCCACTTTACTGTAGTGGTTTTATTGATATTCCAGTAATAAATGCTAGTCCCTAGAAACAGTATACAAAGCGGTATAAAGATCATCCGGTAAAACTTCAATCTTTGAAAAATGGATTGTTCAGTTTCTTTTTTCAGTGCCGCTAAACGTAATTTTAATTGCTGATTTTCGGTGATGATCGAATAACTGTCTTTGGAACTGCTGTTGCTTTCCTCAGTAGCAATTAAAGAAGGGTCAACTGGGTTCAATTCAAAAGCTTGTCTACCCATACTATATAGGTAAACATAACATGTATCTATTAAAAAAGGTCTTGGATTGGCAACCAAGCCCATTAAAGCATCTTTGATTTGCCCTCCGGTTATATCGTATTTTCTAAATGGGAAAGCTGCTTTGTCTTTCTGTGGATCGGCTTCATATGGAATATGACCAAATTTGTCGGATGTTTCCGGTAATCGATTACTGATTTCACTTAAGGCAATGGCTAGTTCCTCGTAATTCTTTCTATTCGTATTTTGAACAATCGATTTTCCAGTCTCCTGCTGAAATTTTTCGATTGCTTTGTTCAATAAATAGATAATTTCTTCTTTGCCTTTTTTTAGCATAATCTTTGTAATTGACTGTAAATCAATGCATAGCAAATTTCGGAAACACTGAAATCATTTCGGAAATTACAAAAAATATTTGAAAACCCTTTAGAAAGAACAAAATCAGCCCTTGATAGTTATGTTGACTACTTTGGCCCTTGAATTAAGTTCAAGTAAGCTATTTTAAAGCTATAACTACTGCTATATGAAAAAAAACATCCATGGGTTAATGGCAATGTTCGGGCTGGCAATCTTATTGCTGTCCAATTCAATCATTGCACAAAACACAAATTCCAACGCTGGGAATGATTTAATTACAGTTACAGGAAAGGTAACATCCATTAAGGATAACCAACCTTTGCCGAATGTATCTATTAAAGTGCTAAAATCTAAAGGAGGCACTATCTCAACTGATGATGGTTCTTTTACTATCAAATTGAAAAAAGGCGATGTACTCCAGTTTTCTAGGGTTGATCTTATTTCACAGAATGTATCTGTTTTTGATCCAAAAATGACAATGGTGAAAATGCAGGACGCAGAAAACAACCTTTCTGAAGTACTTGTTTTGGCTTATTCCAATCAAAAACGTAGTTCTTTCACAGGTGCTGTTGGTACTGTAAAAAATGCAGTTATTGAGAGTGCACCAAATGCTTCCGTGCAAGAAAGTATTCAGGGAAATATTGCCGGAGTTCAGTCTACCAATGCAAGTGGTCAGCCAGGAGGCGTTCCAAATATCAGGGTAAGAGGTATTGGTTCGATTAATGCCGGATCTGCACCATTATATGTAATTGATGGAATACCTGTTGTAAGTGGTGATATATCTGGAATGAATAGTAATACCATTGCTGGTTTAAATGCCAATGATGTAGAAACGATGTCTATTTTAAAAGATGCTGCTGCAACATCTTTATATGGTTCAAGAGCTGCCAATGGGGTGGTTTTGATTACTACCAAGAAAGGAAAAAATGGTAGGTCAAAAATTAATTTCACTTACCAAAATGGTATCAATAATAATACTATTAGAGATGAACAGAAAACCTTGAATACTGCTCAATACCTTCAATATTATAGAGAAGGTTGGGTAAATGCAGGAAACCCCGCTAGTTCATACGATTCTTTATTAAATGCAAATAGTATTAGTAGAACAACTGATACCGATTGGTTTGATCAAGTACTTCGTCAAGGTAAGTATTCTCAATACAATTTGAATGCAAGTGGTGGAAATGAAAAATCTACTTATTTTGTTTCAGGAAGCTATTATCATTCTGATGCTCCAACAAAAGGAATTGATTATGATAAAGCAACTTACAGAGTAAATGTTACTTCTGAATTATCAAAAAGACTTTCTTTTAAAGGAGGATTTAGTGGAAGTTACCAGCGTACCAGTAACTTTTTGGGAGGTTCATTTTTTGCCAATCCTATCAGGGCTATGTATCGTTTAGCACCATGGTTGCCTGTTTATAAATCTGATGGACAGTCTTTTGAATATGGGTATAACAATGGTTACAATCCCGTAGCAGTTATTGAGTTAACCAATCGTAATGCCAAAACCTATAATATTTCAGGTAATGCTGCTTTGACTTATAAGATCATGAAGGGATTAACTTTTGAAGGTTCTTATGCAATTGATTTTAACCATGCATTTAGTACTATTCAGTATAATCCAAATGTAGGAAATGCGATTGTAGCAGTTGGTGGTTCTATTGAAAATTACACACAAGACATCACGAACTGGGTAAGTACCAATATTGTTCGTTATAAAACAGAATTTGGAAGCAATCATAAATTAGAAGCTTTTGCAGGCTATGAGGCTCAAAGCAGATCTGATGTAGATATCAATATTGCAGTAAATGGAATTGCTCCAGGAACAAGTACTGCTGCTGGAGGATCTAGCCCTACTTTAACAACTGGAACAGGAACTGCTAATAGATTGCTTAGTAAATTCTTAAACGCTAATTATTCTTTCAAAGATTTGTATTTTATTTCTGGTTCTGTAAGAGAAGATGCTTCTTCTCGTTTTGCTAGGAATTTCAGAAAAGCTACATTCTGGTCCATTGGTGCAGGATGGAATATTTCTAATGAAAAATTCTATGATGTTGACTGGTTGAATGAAGTGAAATTAAGAGGTAGTATTGGATATACTGGAAATCAGGGTATTGATAATTTTGAATCATTTGGATTATACAGTGCAGGTAGTGATTACAATTTACAATCTGGTTTAGCTCAAACACAACTGGCAAATGACAACTTGACTTGGGAGAAAAATTTCCCGATAAATGTTGGTATAGACTTTTCTATGTTTAAAGGAAGAATTTCTGGTTCATTTGAAGTGTATACAAGAACAACAAGTCAGTTGTTGATCAGTCAATCTATTCCAAGTGTGAATGGAGTAACCAATATCACAGTGAATAGTGGTGCAATGAAGAATTCAGGTGTTGAATTAACTGTTTCATCCGTAAATATTTTGCCTAGAACACGTGATGGATTTAAATGGGTGACTGATTTTAATATCACTACTAATAGAAATGTGATCACTGAAATTGACCCGGCATATGTTGGCAATGCTAACTATTCCAGAGCTGTAGGAAATGATTTTTATACTCATTTTCAAAGAGGATATGCAGGAGTAAATCCTGCAAATGGAGAAGCGTTATGGTTTAGAGATGCAACAAAAGAAACAACTACTAATGCATTCACTACAGCATTGCCTCGTTTGCAATATGGTAGTGCTTTGCCTAAATTTTATGGTGGATTGACCAATGCTTTTTCTTATAAAAATTTCAAATTCAGTTTTCAGATTTATGCTTTTTGGGGTAATACCATTTATGACGATTTTGGCTACTTACAAAAAACAGATGCTAATCTTGGATTCTCTGATCAAAGCAATGGTTTAAGCAGGTATGAGTATGGTAGAAGATGGACAACGCCAGGTCAAATTACGGATGTTCCTAAGCCAGTATTCTTAGGTACTCAATCTTCTTCAGGAAGTTTCGAGAGCAGCCGTTTCTTGTATGATGGGTCTTATATCCGTTTAAGAGATGTTACTTTATCTTATAACTTACCTTCTTCATTATTGACTAAGTACAATATCAATAATGTTCGTTTGTATTTACGTGGTCAAAATTTATATACCTATGTTAAAGACAAGCGTTTCAATACCGATCCTGAAGTAAGTATAGATGGTACAATGTCTCAAAGACCACCCGTATTTAATACATTTTTATTTGGCGTAGATATCAATTTTTAATTGCATAAAATTTCTTTTATGAAAAAAATATATTCAACAATTGCTATTTCTTCTTTGCTTATTATGGCATCTTGTAGCAAAGATTTTCTAGAAGTTAAACCCCAGCAGAGTGTTTTAACTGAAGATGTATTCAACAGTATGTCAACTTCAAGAGCTGCCGTAAATGGTTTATACTCTTTAATGCAATCATACAGTTATTATGGTAGAGATGCCATGGTTATTCCAGAAATATTATCTGATAACGCTACAAGAAGCGTTAGAACTGGTAATCGTTACACAGGAATAAATACCATGACTCATACAGCCACTGATGCAAACGTTAGTAGAATGTGGAGTCAAATGTATCAGGTTATCAGTAATACCAACGCTATCATTGCCAATGAAGCCAATATCAAAAAAGTAGCTACTCCATTAGAACAGGCAGAAGCAGATCAATTGGTGGGAGAAGCATATGCGGTTAGAGCCTTGGTTTATTTTGATTTAGTGAAATTTTTTGCACGTCCTTTAAAGTTTACTTCAGACGGATCACATTTAGGAGTTCCTTTGGTAATCAAACCAATTACCAATATTGTGGATGTGGTTTATCCTCCAAGAAATACGGCTGCTGAAGTATATACACAAATTGATAAAGATATCACCGCAGCAATTACACGTCTTCCTGCAACAGGTAATGTATTGAGTAACGGATCGGTAAATAATACTTTGTTTAAAATTCGTTTGAACAGATTTTCTACTTTGGCATTAAAAGCCAGAGTAGCTGTTTACAAAGAAGATTGGACTACAGCTGTTGATGCTGCCAATCAAGTAATTGCATCTGGAAGATATTCATTGTACAGTTTTGGTTCTATGTTACAAGATTTCAGAACTCAAAACAGCGCTGAGTCTTTATTTGAAGTGGCCAATAATACCAATGACAATCCTGGAACAGATTCTTATGCTTATATCTGCAGCCAACAAGGATATGGTGAAATGTTAGGTACTATGACTTCTATGAATGTCAGAAGTACCGGTGCAACATTAACCACTTTCAGAGGATTATATGAGGCATATGCTGCTACTGATGTGCGTAGACAATTTATTGCTTTAGGCAATAGAAATTCTCTTGGTGGTGAAACCAATGTTCCTTTGCCAGTGAAGTATATCAATATTTCTACTTACATGGAAAACATTAAAGTATTACGTTTTGCTGAAATGTATTTAGTAAGAGGTGAGGCAAATGCAAGATTAGCTGTTGCTACCAATAATAGTACATTGTTAACTTCTTCATTAACTGATATCAATTTAATCAGAAAATCAAGAGATACAGCATCAGCAACCAGACCTTATGCTGCAGTGCTAACTGGAACGCCACCAACAGGTAGTATTTCTGCGACCGCTTATTTAGACAGCATTATTGTTGAAAGAAGAAAGGAATTTGCATTTGAAGGTCAGCGTATTTTCGATTTAAACAGAACACAAACCAATTATGTAAAAATCAGTTCTGGCGGAAATGCAACTTCGAGATTAATACAATATACAGTTCCTACTTCTACTTTTTATCAAAGAACAATTTTACCAATACCAGTTACTCAAGTTCAGAACAATCCACAGATGGTTCAGAACCCAGGATTCTAATGCAGTAAATAAATTCTTTTTTATGAAATGAGCATTCATGCAGATTGCTTGTATGCTCATTTCATATATTTAAAATCAAAAAAATAGATGAAAATGAATAAAATCATTTCCATAAAAGCTATTGCTTTATTCATTTTGCTGGGTATAGCCCAGCAGGGTAATGCTGCTGAAAAAAAAGATACTTTACGTGTTTTATTTGTTGGTAATAGCTATGTGTACTACAATAACTTGGCTCAAATGATCGGTTTGATCACCGATAGTATGGACACCAAGATTATTTGTAAAAAATCTACTATTGGTTCTGCAACTTTAGAACAACATTGGAATGGATCGAGAGGATTAAAATCAAAGCAAATTATTGCTAAGAATAAGTTTGATATTGTTGTAATACAAGACAATAGTATGTGGCCATTGGAGCACAAAGATAGTTTGTTGTTTTTTGGTCATTTATTTTGTGATTATATCAAAACCAATGGAGCTAAGCCTTATTTGTATAATACTTGGGCCAGAGAGAAAACACCGGAAACCCAAACTAAAATCAACGATGTATATAATGAATTAGGAAAGTCGGAAAATGCAACTGTTGTGCCTGTTGGTGCAAGCTGGGCATTAGCAAGACAAACTATGCCTTCTATGAATTTATTTCATTCAGATGGGTCACATCCATCTGCTTTGGGTACATTCCTGATCGCATTGAATTTTATCAAAAAAATGACAGGCAAGTTGCCTAAAAACTATGCTACTGTTTATAATTATTTTGATAAAGACGGTGAAACTTTTAGAATCATGCAATTAACAGAAGCTGAAATACAATTCTGTGTTGGCATAGTAAACGCAACTATTCAATAATTTTCCTTTTTAAGAAAAAATCTAATGGTAAAAAAAATAGCTTCTAATCTTACCTTCTGGGTATTATTTGCCATAACTGCAGGTATTTTATTGGGGCATTTTTCTCCAGCTACTGGAGTTGCTATGCAACCATTGGGAAAATATTTTATTGATATTATTAAATTATTCATCAATCCGATTATTCTTGTTACCATAGTAACTGGAATATGTGGAATGGGTGATTTAAAGAAAGTAGGCAAAGTAGGAGGTAAGGCATTAATTTATTTTGAAATAGTTACTACAGTAGCATTAATTATTGGTCTTGGAGTAGGATTTTTATTAGAACCAGGGGCTGGTGTTAATACAAGTGCTGTTAGTAAAGGAGATATTTCTAAATACAGTGGCGCACCTATTTCTATTTCATGGTTGCAATTTTTTAAAGACAATATCACTATCCAGGTTTTATTATTTGCCATTCTTGCAGGTATTGTGATTAGTAAATTGCCTCAAAAGGATATTATTCTTAAGAAAATCTATTGGGTTTCTAAATACGTTTTTAAGGGACTGCATTGGGTGATGAAACTGGCACCTATTGGGGCTTTTGGAGGAATGGCTTATACCATTGGTAAATATGGAGTGGCTACATTATTACCTTTAGGTAAATTGATGGCCTGTGTATATATCACCATGGCATTGTTTATTTTTTTAATGCTCGGCGCTATTCTACGTTATTATAAAATCAGTATTTGGAAATTTCTAGGCTATATTAAAAATGAATTACTCATTGTTTTAGGAACATCTTCATCAGAAGCAGCTTTGCCTTCACTGATGGAAAAACTAGAACATATGGGTTGTCATAAATCTGTAGTAGGCTTAGTAGTTCCTGCTGGTTACTCTTTTAACTTAGATGGAACTTCTATTTATTTGTCGATGGCCATTGTTTTTTTAGCCCAAGTATTTGATGTTACCTTAAACATGGAACAAATACTTACCATCATTGGAATTTTAATGGTTACCTCTAAAGGGGCAGCTGGTGTAACTGGCAGTGGATTTATCATCTTAGCTTCTACATTAACTGCAACAAAAGTGATTCCTATAGAAGGATTGGCTTTATTACTTGGCGTAGACCGTTTTATGTCTGAAGCCAGGGCCATCACCAATTTTATTGGCAATGGCGTGGCAACTATTTTTATAGCGAATAATGAAAAAATGTTCGACAGAGGAAGAATGTATAAAGCATTTGGCATTCATAAATCTGACGAGTAATCATCATTTTATTTTAAACCTCCATCCTGCATAAAACATTCTTCCGGTAATTGGTCCCCAAACCATGGAAGCATCAAAGAAATTATTGAATGGTTGATCTGCAGCAATGATGGCATTTTGCTGAAAGAAATTGGTAATATTTTCTGCGCCAACATAAAAGTCCATTGGATGCTTTTTACCAAATGACTTACTAATTTGAGCACCCATATTGATGAATGCAGGTGATGTATTTTCTAATTGATAATTGACAGGATTGGCACTGGTATTAGGAATTCTTTTTTGACCATTATAAGTAATGGTATAATCGAATTTCCATTTATTGAGCGCATAGTCGATGCTTATAAATGCACGATTATTGGCTATGAATGGGCGTTCTAATAATTGACCACTAAAAGTAGTATTCACATCAAAATACCGATAAGCAATTCTTGTTTCTAATTTTGTAGCAGGCGTAAATGTTATTTCTGCCTGAAAACTATTGGAATAAGATTTTCCTTGAAGGTTATAAAATTTTACTTGACGTGCATTTTCCAAATCAACTACCACCTGATTATTAAAATCATTTCTGAAAAAATCCAAACTAAACATAGCATCTCTATTGAATAACCTGAACTTTTGATCAAAGCTGATCCCTTTATTCCATGCAATTTCCGGATTCAATCCATAAGCTTTACCTGGCTGGGCATTGATAATATTCACTTGCCTTGCACTTACAAAAACACTCATGTTTTCAGCAAAAATATTGGCTGTTCTTTGGCCTCTTCCTGCACTGAATCTAAAAATGGTTCCTTTAATTGGTTCATATCTTAGATTGAGTCTGGGTGTAACAAAAGCTCCAAATAAATTATTGTGATCGACTCTTATTCCCGCAACTGCACCAAATTTATCACTGGGAGTATAAGTGTATTCAAAAAATCCCCCTGGAACTATTTCTGTTCTTTGGTAATTGGCTTGCTTAAAATCTTCGTTGTATTTATCGTATTGAAAACTTATTCCGGTTCTAAATTTATGAATCGTTGTACCGATGATTGATTGATAAATCAGGTTACTATAAAAGCTCTGCTGCTTTGCATTGTAATTGGTCAATCCAAAATAGGATTGTTGATTATGACTAATGGCAGCAATTTGTAAACCTATACTCTTGTACACTTTTTGTGGAAATACATAACCAATTTTAGCAAATCCCTCGTAACGTTCTGTATTGATTCCAAGACCATAATTGTTGGTCGTATTTTTATCTTTTGCCTCGTTAAATGCTACTTGCCCGCCAACTTTATTGTCTTTCATGGCTTTAAAACCAAATTGAATCAATAAGCCATTGGCATTATCAAATTTGTAACGGTTTACCACACTGAATTGATTGCCTGTAGGCAAATCTCTAAATCCATCTTTATTAAAATCGATGGTATTATTGTTTAAAAAATTATCATGTAGCAATAATCCTGTAGACCACTTCTTATTCAATTTGGTGCTAAGGTTCAGATTGAGGTCTACTTTGCCAAAATCATTCATATATATATTGGCCAGTAATTTTTCGCTGTTTTCAGGTTTCTTTAATTCAACATTAATTTGACCAGCAATGCTTTCAAATCCATTAGCAACAGAGCCTACTCCTTTAGTTAACTGAATCGATTCAATCCAAGGGCCAGCAATAGAATTCAATCCAAGTGGTGTTGCAAGGCCCCTCGGGCCTGGTAAATTTTCTACAGTTAGTTGCGTATAATTTCCACTCAATCCCAATAACTGAATTTGTTTTGAACCTGTTACTGCATCATTATAAGATACATCTACAGAAGGGTTGGTTTCAAAACTTTCGCTTAAGTTACAGCAAGCCGCTTTTAATAATTCTTTTGAAGTCATTGTTTCTGTTCTGATAGTGCTCATTGTTGCAACAAAGCTGGATCGTTGTGTATTGGTTACGATCACTTCTTTTAGTTGCCTGTTATTGGTCATCACTACTTTAATTTCGCTGGCATTTGCAACCGAAATAGTATCTGATTTATATCCTGTATAACTTACAACAAGATTACTTTCGGTACCTGGATGTTCTATTTCAAAATAACCCAAACTGTCTGTAAAAACGCCTTTGTTAGTTCCCATCCAAATAATACTTGCATTGTATAATGGATTGAACTTGCCTTTATTGCTTGCTTCTACAATAATTCCTCTAACAATTTTTAATTGTGGTATTGTATTTACAGAGCCATGTTCTACTTCAACAGTATCTCTGTATAAGCAACAAGGTGGGAGATCTCTATAAACAGCTTCTTTGGCTTTTTTATTGTCTAAATCATGTCCTGCACCAACAATTCTATTTTGAATTTTCTCTTTGCTTACTTGTGAAGGAATATACTGAAGTGTTAATATTTTACTTTCAATATCCCAATCAGCCGATTTTACTCCCCTGCCTTTCGCTGCAGTTTCAATTCTTGCCTTACACATTTCGCAAAGCCCAAAAACTTTGAATGTTATAGTGCTATCTGGTATTGCTTTTTCAGTTTGCGCACTCACCATTAACGTGGAGCTTAACAAACAAAAAACAGCTATTAATATTTTTTTCATCTTCTATTCAATTATAAAGTACAGGAAGATGCAATTGCAACTCCCTGTACAATTAAATTAATTCTTCTTAGCCTTTACTTCAGTAAGACTCATGCCACATTTTGTGCACTTCGCTTTTTTGTCGGTACTGGTAACATCTGCATGCATAGGGCATACATAGGTTTTTGTAGGCGTTAAAGCCATACCGCATTTAGCGCATTTTGACGTTGCAGTTCCTTTTACATCTGGATGCATTGGGCAATTATAACTGCTGTCTGTTTTTGAATTGTTTGTCTGTGAGAAAGCCGCAAAGCTCATGCATACAGCCAACAACAAAAGGATTGTTTTTTTCATTTTTGATAATTTATAATGATGAATAGGATGACGATTTTGTCAAAACACGTAAGGCATCTATACAATAGTGCCTTCAAATCTTAAGTGAAATATCAAATACGAAAAACGCAGTCGAGCTTATAGATAGGTATTGCTCGATGCAAAGGCGGCGGATTACTGTAAAAAGCAACAACCGAAAATACTTTGGAAGTAAAAGGATTGTTGTGTTCCTGAGATTGTAACGCTACAATTGAATAATCTTGATGAGAACTTTTAAAAGATGGTTCACCAAAATGATTGTCTTTCACTTTGCAATAAGTGTACTTGGTTTTGCAACAATTATCCATTTTATCGTCCATTCCACATTTTTTGTCGGAAGATGGAGTAAAAGCAACGGATATAGACTTGAGTTGATTACAGCAAAAGAACTGTTTTACACTAAAACCAAAAGTGGCAGTAGTGTAAATGCTGATCAATAGTATCAGGATAATTCTTTTCACTTCCACAAAGGTATGATTATTATTCAAATTGTATCTTCGCCGCCATGGGCCAGAAAAAACTCATTCGTTTTGAAGCAATTAAAGGGTTCTCTAATGTGTTAGAATACCCAGTAGGTATGCCTAGTAAATGGGCAGAGTTGTTCAAGAATAATCATCCTATTACATTGGAATTGGCTTGCGGCAAAGGAGAATATGCTGTTGGTTTGGGTAGAATGTATCCTGATAGAAATTTTATTGGCATAGATATTAAAGGGAATCGTATCTGGAGAGGGGCAAAAACTGCTTTGGAGGAGGGATTAGGAAATATTGCCTTTATCAGGTCTCATATCGATAAGATCACTGACTATTTTAGTGATGGCGAGGTTTCAGAAATTTGGATCACTTTTCCTGACCCTCAATTAAGGGCTTCTCGTTCTAAAAAAAGGCTAACTCATCCCCATTTCCTGAGATTATATCAAAAAATATTGCAACCTGGGGGAATAGTTCATTTAAAAACGGATAGTCCAAGATTGTATCATTTCACTCTAACCGTACTCAACTTATTTGAACTAGAATTGTTAGAACATACAGATCAGGTATATGCATCAACAGAAATAAAGCCTGAACTGACCATTAAAACGCATTACGAAGGTTTGGATATTGCGCAAAGCAACAGAGTGCATTATATCTGTTTCAAGATCAATAAGCCATTACCTAAGGAAAAAGATATTTTATTAAAAACATTATTTAGTGAGCAAGAACCTAGTTGAGCAAGTAGACTTTTATTATGACGAAAATGGCTATATGGTATTTACTGAAAAATACCATATAGATAAAGGCCATTGTTGTGGTCATGGGTGTAGACATTGTCCTTATGATTTCGATTCGGTTCCAGAACCCAAAAGATCGCAATTATTGGAGCAGAAGGGGGTTGTTAATTAGGGTTTATAGTTTTATCTCCGAATTTACCATACATATATTTTGGACAATGTATTCTCCTCTTTACCTACATGCATTACATTTATGCCATCAACATAATATGATTTGTTTACTACAAACCTATATGCAACTTCACCTTTAGGTAGGGTTGCCTCACAATTCCAATAGCCATTTTCTTTTCGCATTTTTATAGGATTCTTTGTTCCATTGGTAAAATCACCTACCAGCCATACTCGTTCAGCGGCTTCAAAATCTCTTAACTTAAATGTTAGCTTACCCGCTTCTTGTTTACCCCAAAGCGTTGCTAAATAATCGTTTGGTTCTTTTGCTAAAACTTTTGAAAAATAGGCATTGCTTTTTTCTATATTATTCATTTTTCTATTTGCTATACCTAACCAGGTTTGAATGCTATTATTATTGGGTTCAAACTCATTTAAACATTCTAAAAGCGCTATTGCATCATTTGTTTGCCCTTTCTCTATCCAGCTAACAGCTAGGTTAATTGCATTATTGTTTTTAAAATTGTATTGATCAGTCTTAGTTAGTCTTAAAGTGTTGTAAAGCTCAACTGTGGCTGTTATGCCTTTGTTTATATATGCTTTTTCCAAGATTGGTGCAATATTTTTAGGAAAATAGGTTTCAACGTCTTTATGATGTTTCCCTTTTTTTAATTCTTCTGTCAAGGACAAAGTAGCAATAGTTGAAAAGTCGTGTTTGTAGTATAAGTTAATAGATACGGCTTTTAAGTTTACAGCCATGGAGACGTTGGTAGTATATTTATACGGAAACTTTTGTGCCGACTTTTCCAGTAAATTGGTGATATCGCTTAGCTGAAAACTTCCACTTTGACTTAAGTATTGTGTAACAACATCTCTCCTATGACAGGCCTCTTTTTTACCATCTTTAATGCTATAGTTAGTTAGTGCAAAACTGTTACTGGTTTTTTTAACTACATAATCTCCAGTAACTGTTGCATAGTTGCCTGTAGCATCGGCCATGAACAATTGAGCAGCATTCAGGTTAATTAAGTTGAATTTGCTCAAATAAGCCAATGCTTCATCAACTGTTTTACAATTTTTTAAAAGATCGGTAGCCACTTGTTTTGTTCTATCTACCTTCTTTTCATCTTTTACAATGGAAATTTCATCTATAGCAGTATAATCTAAAAATAATCCATGCTCATTTAAACCACCTTGGGGGTTTAAATATGCTAGCATTTTCATATTAATGGACGATAACAGTTTGATATTTAAATCCGTCCAAATTGCGTATCCATACTCACTTTGTTTTGCAGGGTAAAACCAAATTCTGTACTTGGTATTTTGTAATTCATCTTCGTTATTTCCTACCCATACATTCTTACCATCATTGGCCATAAAAATGGTACATGCATTTGCAAATAGGGAAATTGCCCAAAAAAAAGCCATAAAGGCATATTTCAAAAAAGAATAAGATTGCTGCATTTTTTAATGTTTTGATTAAATAATGCTCAAAAATAGATGTAGGATAACCCGTCAATGTTCGGATTTATACAACCGAACCTATTTGGGGCTATATTTTTTGTTCTTTACTGAATTGCGAGGGAGAAATACCCACTATTTTCTTAAAAGTGGTATTAAAAGTGGTCTTAGAGTTAAAGCCAGATGCAAAGGCGATACCTAAAATATTCAATTGCTCCATTTTTGTGGAGGCCAATAACCTTTTGGCTTCTTCTACCCTGTACTTATTGATGTAATTATAAAAGTTGTCTCCAGCGGTTTCGTTAATTAAAAAAGAGGCTTCATGAATACTAATGCCTAATTTTTCGGCAATGGTTGGTAAGTTCAGGTCATTGTCTAAATACATCTTTTCCTTTTCCATTAGGGCATTTAGATGAATAGATAAATTCTCTATTTGGGATCCGCTAAGTCGCTTTGTTTTAGGCTTTTCTATTGTAACTGTTTCATTGTCAACAGTTTGAATTATGGGTAAGTCATTTGTTGTATTTGTAATGGTGCCATTTTCAAATAAGTCAACAATTTCATCAATATCTTTTTGTTTGAAAGCGAAAATTGTTTTTTGCTTTATTGAATAGTAGGCTAAGAAAAACACACAAATGGCATATATAACATTTGTAGCTTCTGTAATATAAGGAAGTCCAAATAATGCATCATTCAGCCAAATAATTAATGTAATAGAGATGATGTTCAAAAACTTTATTAGCCAATCTAAGTTAATTTGATTCATGTTAGAAACTATTCGTTTCATATTTACTTGATGCCTCTTCAGCAAAACATAAGCGTAAACTAAATAAGGCAACAGTATTAAGGGCAATAAACCTCTTACATAAAACGGTAGGTCCTTATCAATTGTAAAAATGACATAAGTAGAAATGCTTGCTTGATTATAATTCCAAAAATGTTCAGCAAAAGCGTAAAATATAAATGGAAAAAAATGTATCCAATTTAATTTGTCAATTTTATTGTTTGGATTGGTGAAACACAAAACACTCAAAAGAAAGCTTGGAGCCAACAGGAATTGTGCAGTATTAGTACACTTAAAGAGAAAATTATTTGAATCTGTAGTTTCTGTAATGAATAAGTATGAACCAACAAAAGCAAAGCCTATCGTAAATACAAATAAACCAAGCCACTTATTGGCTTTTACATTTTGTTGCAAGGGGTGAAAAAAAAGTAAAAAACCAAGCAAAATGCTTGCGCCAGATATAAAGCAAACTAAAAACTGATTCATTTTATGGGTTGAATATATTCTTTAATTAAATATTCTTCCGACCTCAACAGCTGTTGATTAAAAATATGATAAATCATATCATAATTCTCTCCATTGTAAGTAAATTGTCCTACTGTTTTGAAGCCATTTTTTTTATAGTAATTTACGGCTATTTCATTGTCCATCTGAACACCTCCCCACAAAATAATTCTTTCAATATCCGAAGTTGTTAAGTCTGAAAGTATAAAATGAAAAAGTTTATTACCAATTCCACAACTTTGCCATGAGTCTGTAACAGAAGGTGCAAAAGTACAATCTGTCTTGTTGTCAAGTATCATTCCGTATGATTGCAATCGAATACGATCGTGTTCTAAATAACCAATTTTTATGATTGAATATGCAATTATTTCTTTCGTGTCTACTGTATTTGCTACATACCCCAAGTTATTATTTAAGTTATAGAAATCAATGATTGATTGTTTGTCAAAACCATGAGGGCCAAAACGATTTTTTGTTTCAGTGCTCAAATTTTGTAAATAGTCATAAAGATTGTCCAAGTCATTTGAATTTAACCTGCGTAAGAAAACCTGTCGATTATTTTTTGTTTCTATTTGCATATGGTGTCTTGCAAAATGGCTTCAAGCTTTTTTTAATGAATGATTTTTAATCTCTATTATAGAGTTCTATACTAATGTTACAGATCCAAACTAAAAAGGCGACAAAACTAATTTTTTGAACAACTGGTAAAAAAATAATTAATTCCTTATTGTAATAGCATAGATTGTTAAGTACTACAAGCAAAATATTAAAGAGGCCAAATTGAAAAAGTTTGTGATGCTTGTTCTTGTAAAGTCCAATAAATGTTCCAATTGTTGCTATCGCTCCAAATGTAGAAGCAGCATTCGTAACCAAGTCGTGGTTTATTTGTGTAAATAAAAGGAATGCAATTATCATTGCAAGAATGCCTGAAATTTGAATGATCTGTTTTAAGGTTTTATTTATAACAATCTGTTTCGGGAAAATGTACCAAAAAAAAGCTAATGTCAAACAGAGTACTAACAAGCCCGCTAAAGCTATTGGTTTAGAGGAATTTGGTTGACCGTTAATTGCCGTTTCGTTTAACAAGTTGCACCAATAGTTATTTGTCCAACTAAAGCCGATTGAGTTTCTGTCTACTTGGGAACCACCAGGATATAAGAGTTGTCTTCTTTAAGTATATCACTATAATAATGTACAGCATTCCAAACTTGTTCTGTATAGCAGTCGTGGTGTTCAGGTTTCTGAGCCCAAATAGCGAAAAGTTTCCAACTTATATTTTCGCTATAAATTTTAAGTGGTAAAATAAATTTGAACTCTGGGTTGTGGTCAAGCAGTTTAATTTTTAGACCGCCGAAAGAAAAAACAGCAAGACCTTTGTTTTGATTGTGTCCAAACCAAAATCTGTCAGTTGGCTTAGGTATGTCTCCTTTAAAAATTATTTTATCTGGATGCTCGCATTCTTGAATAATTAAAATGTCTGGCTGATACTCCAAAATGAATTCAGCTTTGTTCCTAAAAGCCATGTTACAGTTCCATGTAATTAATCTCATTTATTGAAGTATTCAATAGGGTGACGCACAACGTCCGGGGCTTTGCGCAGTTTGGATA
>JBBAJS010000004.1:43561-209882 GCA_040403975.1 Sediminibacterium sp. | reverse complement strand
AGTATTCGAAAAAAATTACGCGTACTCGACGATCAAAAAAATATCAGTTGGTTGAACCAGCATAATATTCATGTTGCTGGATTTATTAGAACAGACGAAAATGAGCGTTTATATTGTTTATTCAATTTTAGCAGAAAAGCATCCTATATAACTTGGTATGCGTTTAAAGAACATGGCACCGCTCCTACTGAATTATATGATTACTGGACCGAGAAAAAATACAAAGTAGGGCCCGACCACGAATACCTCGTACTAGAACCCTACCAGTTTGTAATTATGAAATAAGAATTAATTAGCTCCATCTGTTTTCCCTCTTGCAACAGCAAAGTCTCCTACTTTCTTGCCTTGAGTTAAACCCACTTCGCAATCTGCGCGATAATGAATTGCGCCATACAATCTAGAATCGGAAGCTTCTTTTGCCATAGCATTGTAAGCAGCTGCTCTTTCAGGATTGATATAGCTTAATACAGTTGCTGCAGCAGCACTAAAAGTAGAGTGGCCTGAAGTATATGCTGGAAAATTAGGAACACCTGTACTCGTTTTGATGGATTTATCCATTTGAGAAGGCCTAGGATTGTAATATGCATATTTTGTATCCCAACAAGAGATACCAGCATCCATCACCGCCATATTCAATAAAGCTAAATTTCTTGCCCAACGTACTTCACTGAATTTCTTTGCAATAAAATCTTCTGAAGCAATTGCATTCCAATGTCCTGGAGGTGTGTATGTACCTACTCCATCTGCCCAAAAATGTACAATGGCAATTTGTTCCCTTGTTGCGGATTCACTAAATCTTTTTACTTCTGCTAATTCTTCTTTGAATTTAACAGAACCTGTAGAAGGTGGCGCCGGAGGCCTGATAGCAATGGTTGTTAATGAATCAAACAAGAATGGCCTTACATTTCCAAAAAAAGGCAACATGGGTGGTCTGCTAGGTGCATCTAAACTGATCCATGGCACTTCCCCTCTTGCTGCTGTTTGTTGCTCTAATTGAGCCCATTGCGCTGGAGTTCCTACTGCCCTATTCATATTATCATTGGCAGCTCTTGCAATTACTTTTGCGGCTACTAATCTGCCAAGCGTTAAACCTGCTTCCATATCACTTCTGGTATTCATACCTGCCATTATTCTTGCATTGATTTGCTCATCGGCTTTCTGTTGAATATATGCTACATCTGCAGGAAATAATAATTTGAGCATTTCAACAGCTGCTGCTCCAACAACTGCGTCTTCACTAGGATATGCAGGTAAATCATTGGCTGGTAACAATGGAACAATTGTAGCATCTGCTTTGTAGGGAGCAACCCTTGTATACAAGCGCTTGTAAAAATAAGCGGCCACCAACGCATCATATTGTGCAACACTTACATAAGCATATGCTCTCGCTGCATAGGGTGGATTTGAAAAAGGAAACTCTGGATAACTAAATGGATTGGCAGCTGATGGTGTTGGATAGGTACCATCTGCATTTTGATAAGGTGGTAAATTTCTTTTCGCTACCAGACCGCGCATAATTTCATTCCATCTCAAAACAGCTCCTGCACCCCAATAACGGATACTGGCTTTTTGAGCATCGGTTAATGAAAGTTGATATTGTTTGATCTCATTGAGCTCTCTTAGATAAGCTCCGTTGGTAATTGCTAAAGGAGCAGTTAGTGCAAATTCATTAGCAGCAGTAAGTATCACTGGCTTCCAATCGCCTGCATTTACATCTAATTGTGTAGGGCTTAATGGAGCCAACTCTTTGGTTCTGTCTTCGATGGTTTGTTTACAACTAATCAAACCGATGGATACGACTGAGAGTAAAAATATATATTGAATAATTTTTTTCATTTCGCTGAATTATTTTTGGTCTTCTTCCTTAGTAGCTTTTTTCTTTTTAGTAAAATCGAGTATATAAAAAATGCCTGCACTGATTGAAGTAGTTTGACCTACATTTCTTCCGGCAGTGGTGAACATAGCATTACCAATATAGGAAAGTCCTTCAATTGCACTCATTGTATATTTAATATTGGCTCCCATTCTGGTTGCATTCATTCGATTGCTCAAAAAAGGCATATTGTTTTTTGAAATATCAAAGCCGCCATTGGTTTGTGTTATATCAGCTACTGCTTCTGCGATCCAAGTTGAACTTCTATAACCTGCGCGCAGATTAAAGTTGGCCATATTGGGCATGGCTACCTGATTGCTATACACCATCTCTGTAGTATAATAGGACGTGCGATCTATAGTAACTTTATCTCTCATGATATATGCTGCAGATCCAGTAACAAATAGATTTTTCACTTGATAGTCGAACATTAATCTGAGCGAAGCAGTTTTACTACGCAATCCAATACTTAATGGTAAATAATCAGCCACATAATTGGAAGTAGGAGTTGATACGGCTCCTAAAGCATATAAGGAGAAATCTCCTTTGCCTAATTTTTTTTCAATCGGCATCCATTTAATGGTCAAAGTCAAATCTTGCAGTCCTTTAAATCCTGCCAATGTTCCTTGAGATGCTTTGGTAGAAATATATGGCAAGGCAAACAATAGATTTAAATTATCCTTTAATCCATAGTTGCCCATTACTCCAATCATTTGAGAGCTAACTGTTCCTAGGTTTTGATTGTCTCTTTTAAATGTGCCTTCCCAATAATTTTTCCAGCTATTTTGGCCGTACATAATACCTGTACAAAAATTATTTTTACTCATCATGATTGCATCAATATCAGTTTGACTTTTTGCAGTTGAATAATAAAAAGAAAGTGCAATCATTAAAAAAGCAATTTTATACAATTGCTTGTATGTATTCAGCATAATTAGTTTGGTTATTTTTTCATTTTTAATCGGTCAACTACCAGCTGCCCTACTTTTTGACCAATGTTGGTGCTAATGACGCATGAATTGTGAAAATGCAATCCTCCATAAAACCTTGCCCAATTATTTTCATCTGCAGCTGCTCTAAACGATTTGAATGATCTGTTGGCAATTCCAAACTCCAACTCTGTTGAATCGGTATATTGAAAATTGTCACCAAATACACTGGTGAGCGCTTCTGCAGCTGATGAAGAAATAGTAGAGTGGCCACAAGTATATTCCGGAAATGCGGGAGTTTGTAAATAAGGCCTCCAATTGATATCGATGTATTTATTAATCACTGTTTCAGGACGAGCAGTATTGTATTTGTATTTTACATACCAGCATTGAATAAATGCATCGAATAAAGCAATGGATGTTTTTGTAACTGCATAAACTGTAGTTGGAAAATCTGCATTAGCCGTTTTTGCAGCAATGCCTACTACACTCATCCAATGACCTGGAGGTGAGAATTTTTTACTTCCATACATAGCATGCCCAACCACATTCATTTTAAATGGATTGTCATCCCAGAACTCTGCCATATGTTTTTGCTCCGGCGTTAAACTATCAATGGCATTTTTAATAGATAACACTTCTTGATAGTACTTGCTATTTTTATCAGTGATATTAAATGTTGGCGGTGGTTCTGGTTGAAAAATACCAGCACTGTCTAATACCATTGGTCTGATTTCCTTCCAATGAGGTTCTGCAGCAGATGCATATAATGGAGGTGTTGGCACCCATCTTCCTGGAATATCCATTACTGCATATTTTTCAGCAGTTCTGGTTTGTAAATAATTGTCTTTTTTACTCCATCGAATAATTTGCATTCCAATACTATCAGCAAATGCAGTAGATGCTTTTGCAACATTTTCAGGAAGCCCTTTATCTTTTGCAACATTTACAATGCTGTCTCTAAAATCTTTCATGCTTCCTTCAGGAAAAGTGACGGCTTCACCTACTTTAATATACGCTAATAATGAAGCCAGTTCTACGTCCACATCTGGAGTAATTGCAGGAGCACTGATGGCTTTTAAGCCATTCAATTGATTTCCCAAACTTTGGTATTGATTGGGATAAGCTGCAGCAACTACTTCATAAGCAGCAATAGCTGCATAAGCATAATTGCGTGAAGCTACCATGGGTGGGAAATTATTTCCCATCACTACTGTATTTAATTCGTGTACAGTTGCACTAAATAATATTGGATTGTGTAAAAAGGCTTTGTATTCATTCTTGTTTGAACATGCATACATGCAAACAATGAATGAAAGGCCTATTAAGGTCTTTTTCATAAAAGTTAGTCTAGAAATAAATAGAAAATGCTTAATGAACCAGCATTAAGCTTGAGGGGGCCGTTCTAATGAAGAAGTATAATCATCACCCAATTCGGCGTGCGATATTGCCCGTTTGATTGCTACTTCGGAACCACCACTAAACTGCCAAGAAAAGGAATGATCCTCGGTAAAATCTTGAACAGAAAATTTAGCACTATGAGGGTGTGATGAAGTTGATTTTTTTGAACTGGAATTTGCTACAAAATCATTGGCTAAACGAAAGAAATCATCTCTCGCATTCATGATACCTGTTTTTTCCATATTAGGAATGCAGAGTAATTCCAATGAATCTAAGTAAAATCTACGCTTTACATAAGTATATGATACTCCATTGATTTCTACGCTACCATTGGCTTTCTCGTAGGTTGCCGTACTATTGGTATAAGGAAGATTGGCAGCCACTTTAATATGAATCAATGCTGCTTCGTCATAAATATCCTGATCTAATTCGGCTTGTAGATTTTGTTCAGATTGTTGCTCGAGGTAACTTGATATCATTCTGTAACCACCCCAATTAAAGAGCAGAAAAGCCAATAATACTATAGCGAGCAGTTTTTTCACCAATTCGAAAATAGGATTTATTTATTGAACAACAAATGTTTTATTGTCCTTTCCAATTCCGGTTATGGTCAATTTCTTCCAGGTTTTGGGTAAGGCAGATTTAACCTGGGTAATTCCTGAAGGAGTAATTTCTAAACCACCAAAACCCATCAGAACAGATTGTAAAATTCCACCAGCTCCAGTTGCAAAATAAGGATTGGTGCCACCCTTGGTTTCAGCAATCACTCTTAATGGAGGATTGAGGTTAGGCAAATAGGAATCCTGGAAAAAATGAAAGGCTTTTTCTCCATCACCTAACCTTGCATACAATAAGGTGAAAATGGCTTGCGTCATGGCTGGTGTACCTTCTGTTGGAACGCGAGATTCATAATATTCCAAGTCTTTTTTGATTTGCTTAGGATCACTTACTTCTTTTAGAGGATATGCCAACAAATTAACGTCTCCCTGTTTGATGCCTTCTCCATTATAAGTAGCATGTTCTTTGGTTACTCCATTCTCCATTTTTAAAATAGGAATATTCTGTGCAACTACTAACCAATCTGGGTCAGCTGATACCCCTAATAATTTTGCAGCATCAGTAGCATAATTCAATACCGCTTTTGCAGAAGCATTGGTCCATGCATTATTGTCTACGTTTTCTGCCCACTCATCGGCAGCCACTACATTTTTAATATCATATTTTCCTGGGCCGTTTCTTTCTACCCTACTAGCCCAGAAATTAGCCGTTTCTTTTAAGATAGGCCAACCCTTTTCTTTCAACCATTCTTTGTCTTGTGTTACGCAATAATAATTCCATGCAGCAATTCCAACACAGGCTGTAATATGATGTTCAAATGGTCCGCTCAATGCCCAAACAGGTGTTTCTTCAACTCCGGTTGCTGCACTTTCCCAAGGGAACATCGCTCCTTTATATCCATGACTAAAGGCGTTTTTCTTTGCAGCCGCTAATCGTTGAAATCTATATTCCACCAAGCTTTTAGCCATTTCAGGATGCAATACTAAAATAGCTGGATACATCCACAATTCTGTATCCCAAAATACATGTCCATTATATCCTAATCCACTCAAGCCCATTGGTGATGGGCTCATATCTGTTCCTTCTCTCACAAAAGAATACAAATGATACATCATACTATGTACATCTTGTTGAGACTGTGCGTCGCCTTCAATTTGAATATCCGATTTCCACAATTCCTTCCATGCATTATGATGAAATGATAATAGCCTGTCCCTTCCTTCGAGTTTTGCAAATATGGTCATGCGTTCCGCTTCATTCAATGGATCATCGTGATGGGCACTTGTTATAGAAGAACCCACAATAGAGAATCGATAACTTTCACCTGCTTTAATTTTTTTATTGAACTTCATTAAATGCATATTGTTATCCCACATTTCATGAATCACCCTTGGTTCTTGTCCATGTGTTTCTGAAAACAAAAAAGTATTGGATGCGCACATTAATAATTTTCCGGTTGGGCTTTTGGCCGAAGAAGTAAGCAGACTAATGGTTACATGAGGGCGATCAATTTCATTGTAATAATTTTGAACATCTTTTAATGCATCAGGCGCTTCCATCACACTGGCCGTATTCAATGCAATATCTTTTTTAGCAGTTACCGTTACATCCATTAAAACGGTGAAAGGCAAATGTCTTAAGGAATAATATGTATAACTAACTGTTGCTTTGTCGCCATAATTAAAAGAGCAGGTAAAACTGGCTTTCTGCATGTCTAATTCCTGCTTCATATTTTGCACTTCTGCAGCACCGATATTTCTTCCATCAATACCTAATTGCATATTCAATAAATTGAAGCTTCGCAGAAAATTGCTGACCCTTCCACGCCCATATTGATCGTATGCTCCCGCTAAAACCACCTCTTTTACTTTAAATGGTTCAGGAGAAGAAACAATGCCAATCATTCCATTGGCAACAGTAATGCCATAATAGTTGGATGGATTGATAGTGCTTGTGCTAATTTTCCAAGGATCCTGTGCATGGACGTAGGAAAAACAATACAATGATACTAAGGCGAAAATGGCGAGGAATCGTTTCATAATGCGTAATTTGCAATTCGATTAATATGTCAAATCTATTCATAAAAAATTCATGAAATATCTTTTTTTAGTTTTTCTTTCTACTCTTGTATTGATTTCCTGTAAAGACAACAAACGGTTGTTTAGAAGCATTTCTCCGGAAAAAAGCGGTATTCAATTTACCAATCAAATCACCGAAAATCCTAATTTGAATGTATTGAATTATGAATACATCTATAATGGAGGAGGAATTGGCGTTGGAGACTTTAATAACGATAGTTTACCCGATGTATATTTCACAGGAAATATGGTGTCAAATAAATTATACATCAATAAAGGTGATTTGCATTTCGAAGACATTACTGCTGCTGCCGGTGTAGACGGAAATGCAAAATGGTGCAAAGGCGCAAGTGTTATTGATATTAACAATGATGGATGGTTGGATATTTATGTTTGTGCAGCCATATTACCAGATAGCAATGCCAGACAAAACTTATTATACATCAATCAAGGAGTTGATAAAAAATCAGGCAACCCAACATTTAAAGAAATGGGCAATGCTTATGGATTGAATGATGCATCCAATACACAGATGGCTGCTTTTTTTGATTATGACAATGATGGAGACCTTGATGTGTATTTATTGGTCAATGATTTAGATGGCACTTACCCCAATGAATTTAGACCAATCAGAAAAGATGGATCCTGGCCAAATACCGATAAACTATTGGAGAATCATTTTGATTCAACACTTGCGCATCCAGTATTTACTGATGTTTCAGCAAAAGCAGGTATTCTGATTGAAGGGCATGGTTTAGGTTTGAGTATTGCTGATATCAATCAAGATGGATGGAAAGATATTTATGTAAGCAATGATTATTTATCGAATAATATTTTATACATCAATAACAAAAATGGAACTTTTACTGATCATTGCGCTGACTATTTAAAACATACCAGTAAAAATGCCATGGGCAATGATATTGCAGACATTAATAATGATGGATTAGCAGACATTATAGAAACAGATATGATGCCTGCGGATAATTACCGTCAGAAAATGATGAACAGTGATATCAAATACCAAACTTTTCAAAATTCTGAACGGTATGGATATATGTATCAATATCCAAGAAATACTTTGCAACTCAATCAAGGCTTTGGTGTAAAAGGAAATGATAGTATTGGTATTCCAGTATTCAGCGAAATTGCTTACTTAAGTGGAGTAGCCAATACCGATTGGAGCTGGGCTCCTTTATTGATAGATGCCGACAATGATGGATTTAGAGATCTATTAATTTCCAATGGCTTACCAAAAGACATGAGTGATATGGATTTTATGGCCTATCGAAAACATGCAGTAGCCAATGCTAGCATGGATGAAATACTCACGCAATTGCCCACAGTAAAAATCAGTAATAATATTTTTCGAAACAATGGCGATCTAACTTTTACAGATAAAACAACTGATTGGGGATGGGAAGCACCTACTTATTCCGCTGGAATGGCTTATGCCGATTTTGATAGAGATGGAGACATAGATGTAATGGTAAATAATACTAACATGCCAGTTAGTTTTTTAGAGAATACCGAAAATGAACAAAAAGAAAAGGCCCATTATATTAATATCAATTTAAAAGGAAGCAACAATAATTTACATGGCATTGGTGCAATGATTCATGTGTATAGTAACGGGGTGCATCAGAGTTATGAAAATAGTCCATATAGAGGTTATCTTTCTACCATTGAAAATATCGCTCATTTTGGATTGGGCAAAACCACTTCAGTAGATTCTATTCAAATTGAATGGCCAGGCAATTTAAAGCAAACCATTTTTCATCCAGGTATTGATGCAACAATTACGATTGATATAAAAAATGCCATTCAAAAAGAAATAGTGGCTAACCCATCCATATTAAATGGAAATTGGTTTACCGATATTACAAAAGCAGCGGGGATCGATTATTCCAATCAAGAAGTAGATTTTATAGATTTTGATATTCAAAGATTGATACCACATAAACTTACACAAAACGGACCACCTGTTGCGGTAGGCGATATCAATGGCGACGGTTTAGATGATTTTATTATTGGAGGGAGTTCGCCTTTTTATGCCAGGATTTTCACACAAGGAAAGAATGGACAATTTTTGTCGAAATCAATATCTAATTCTAAAGAATATCAATTACAGGATGATGCGGGTATTTGTTTATTTGATGCAGACGGAGACAAAGATTTGGATCTATTTATTGCTTCAGGCGGTGCGGAAAACGAACCTCAATCCAAAGCCTATACAGATCATTTTTATGTAAATGATGGAAAAGGCAATTTCAGTGAGTTGATTATTGAAATAACCAATAATAGAAGTTCGAAAAATTGTATCAGCGCTGCTGATTATGATAATGATGGTGATATGGATTTATTTATTGGAGGCAGAGTAATACCAGGAAAATATCCCAGTCCAACCAGTAGTTTTATCTATCAAAATAATAGTAAAAACGGAACAATCATTTTTACAGATGTTACCCAATCGATTGCACCTGCACTACAACAAATTGGTATGGTTACTGCGGCTGTTTGGTCCGATGTAAATAATGATAGGAAGGTAGACCTAATGATTACAACCGATTGGGGATCAATCATCACGCTACAGAACAAAGACAAGCAATTTGCTCCAGTTAAAACAGCCATCGACAATCAAACAGGCTGGTGGAACAGCATTACTGCTGCGGATATTGACAATGATGGCGACATGGATTTTGTGGTTGGCAATTATGGATTAAATGGATATTTAAAACCGAGTACCCAATATCCAATTAAAGCATATGCAAAAGACTTTGATAAGAATACCAGTTTCGACGCAGTGTTTAGTTCTTTTCTACCTGCTTCTACAAACGGACCTATTAAAGAATTCCCTATTGCTGGGAGAGATGAGTTCATTCGAGAAATGAGTGCACTTAAAGAAAGGTTTCCTAATTATGCTTCTTATGCAAAATCGGAAATGCAACAAATTTTTTCTCCAGAAAATAGTAAAGATGCTTTGCAGCTATCAGTAAATAATTTTAATAGTTCCTGGGTAGAGAATAAAGGAAATTTTAATTTTGTTTTACATGTTCTACCAAGAGAAGCTCAATTTGCACCGATCTATGGTATTGTTGCCAAAGATTTTGATGGTGATGGCAATATTGATTTGGCTTTAAATGGAAATGAATTTTCAATGAGCCCTTCTCTAGGAAGATATGATGCGCTTAATGGGCTGCTCTTAAAAGGTAATGGTAAAGGCAATTTCAAGCCATTGTCTATTCAGGAATCTGGATTATATATTCCAAAGAATGGCAAAGCATTGGCCGCAATTATGGTGAATCAACATTTGGGTTTAATTGCAACACAAAACAGGGATTATATAAAATTATTTTTATTAAAAAAACAGTTGAAATAATTTAAACGATGAAAAAGATAATCAACCATTGTTGGCTGCTGGTTTTAGTTTCATTTACATTCACACAATGCAAGCAAGCTGACAATTCAAAACAAATAGCTGGGCCTTCCATACAGCACTATTGCGAACAAAAATTAACGGATGTAATTGTTTACGATATATTTTCTCCTCCTGTAGCCAGTCGAATATATGCTTATAGTAATCTTGCTTTTTATGAAGCCATTCGATTTACAGATACAAGCAACAATAGCATCATTGCGCAATTGAAAGGATTTAAACAAATCCCTGCCCCTGTTACCAACCAACTCTACAATTATGATCTTGCTGCAATTGTCGCTTTTATGAAAGTAGCCAAGACTTTGGTTTTTTCGAAAGACAGCATTCAAAATGCAAAAGATAAAATATTGACTCAATATAAAAATATAGATGAAGCTGTATTTCAAAGATCAGTGGCATTCGGAGATACAGTAGGTGCAATTATATTACAAAGAGCTTCCACCGACAATTATAAGTTAACAAGAGGCATGCCCCGATACAGTGTTTTTAAAGAAAAGGGGAAATGGTTACAAACACCTCCAGATTATGCAGATGCCGTTGAACCATATTGGAATAAAATTCAACCATTGTTATTGGATACGGCTTCTCAATTTGCGCCTGCTCCTCCACCGCCTTATGATTTGACTAAAACAAGTGTATATTATAAAGAACTAAAGGAAGTGTATGATGTAAGTAAACAACTAACCAAAGAACAAGATACGATTGCACATTATTGGGATGATAATGCATTGGTGTCTGAACATAAAGGCCATCTGACTTATTCGAACAAGAAAACTACACCTGTGGGTCATTGGATGGGTATTGTTGCCATACTATCTGGCACTAAAACAGAAGACAAAATGTTTACTGCAAGAGCATATGCTTTAAGTTCCTGTGCAATATTTGATGCGTTCATTTCTTGTTGGGATGAAAAATACAGAAGCAAAACAATCCGACCAATCTCTGTAATTAGAGAAACGATGGAATCGGAATGGAATGCACTTTTACAGACACCTCCATTCCCAGAATATACAAGTGGCCATAGTGTTATTTCTGCAGCTGCATCAACTGTGTTAACCAATGAATTTGGCCAGAATCATGCTTTTAACGACACCACAGAATTACAATACCTAGGAATGCAACGATCATTTAGTTCGATTGAAGCAGCATCCAACGAAGCATGCATTAGCAGACTATATGGTGGTATACATTTTAGATCTGCTATTGAAAACGGCAGAGATCAAGGTAAAAAAATTGGTGCATTATACAACACCGTTTTCATCAATCAGTTCAATAAAAAGTAAGCAATGAAAAAAATAGTTTTGTCGATTTTTGTTTTTTTAGTGATCAGTTTTTTAGTAGTAAAATTATTACCTACAACAAAAACTGTTACACAATCGGTAATTGTAGAATGTCCTATAGATGCATTGACGAGAAATATATCCAATCCTATCTATTGGAATAAATGGTGGCCTGGCAAAAAATTGAACGATTCCAGCTATTCCTACAACGGAAAAACAATTCAAATAAAAACTGTTTTGATTAATGGATTTAATGGGCAATCAGAAACTGATGGAAAAAGAGTAGAAATAGCGCTTCAGGCAATCTCAATTTCTTCTTATACAAGCCAAATTAATCTTTCAACTCAGTATGAATTCTCTTCCAATGTAATTACCAAACTATCACAATATTTATCATTTTTAAAAGACAAATCCGAATACAACCAATTCTTGAATCAATTGCAAACCGTTTTCAACTCAACAGAAAAAACCTATGGCTTTGCTATTGAAAGACAAAAAGTACCCAATTCCTCTTATATCTCTACAAAGAGATCTTTTGATCATCCTCCTTCAACTGTGGAGATTTACTCCATGATTAATGAATTGCAACAATACATTGCAAAATTGGAAAGCAAAGAAATGAGCGCTCCTATTTTAAACATACATACCGACAATAATAAAGATTATGATGCTATGGTTGCTATAGCAACAGTAAGAGACCTGCCTTCAACCGATAAATATTTTCTAAAGAATATGATGTTAGGCAATATTATGGTAGCCGAAGTAAAAGGTGATCGCAAAAGGATTGACTCTTGCATTCAGGAGATGAAATATTATATCAGTGACAACAGGAAATCTTCTCCGGCAATTTACTTTGAAAGACTAATTACAAACAGATTGACTGAGAAAGACAGTACCAAATGGGTTACTACCATTAACTACCCTATTTTTAATTAATCCTTAAAAGCAATAACTTTTAAAGTATTATTATTTCTGGCTAGTATATAAGCGAATCTTTTCCCAATGGCTAGCCGTTGAATTTTTCTGACCTCACCTGTTATTGCTAGTCCATTTAATGGTGCGTGATCAAATTTACCTTTACCCCTATTAATTAATACAGAACCGAAATCAGCATCTTGTCTGCCCAATTCTATATTATTGGCGTAAAAGTTTCCCATTAATAATATAACCTCATCAATGTCTTTAAATGTTTGAATAGTTGCTGCGGCTCTGAATGTACTTAATTGCAATGGATAAGGTAATGCTTGGGCTGTAAAATTCATTTTACCATCGTTTATGAAAACCGTATTTTCAAAACAATCCGCAGATAATTTTTTGGATTGATCCAACTTTTTTTGCCCAAACAATTCATTCATATCTGCTTTAGCGAAATCAGCCGCATATAAAAACTTCTTTTTTAAATAGGGCATTCTTTTTTCTAATTGAATTTTGCTTGCAAAAGGAATTTCTTTACCCTTAACATAATAAGTCATTACCTGTTCAACAGATCCATTGTCATCAAAGTCGTTTAGGTAGAGTTGTACAGGTTGCTCTTCAGATGCTTTTAATCGGCTATTCAAGCCATAATTACCTGCTACAATATCTATATCTCCATCGGTGTCAATATCCACAGCATATAACATTTGCCACCAACCTTTTTTAGAACTGATTGTTTTTTTAGTAAACCCAGCTGCTGTTTTAAGAAAACATTCCACTCCTCCCCACTCATAACAGAGTAACAAATCTTTTTCTTTATCGGCATTCATGTCAATCCACTTGGCATCGGTTACCATACCAGGCTCTAATAGATCCTTAGCATATTGAGCAGTAACATCGGTAAATTGTCCCTTCCCATTATTTTGCAACAAAAAAGACCTAGGGACTTTTCCATATTGCCAAGGAACCACCCCTCCTGCAATAAATAGATCAATAAAACCATCGTGGTTAAAATCGTTGGCAATTACTTTTTTCTGTGTAGTGTAAATAGCAGGAAAGGAATTATTACTTTTAGATAAGTGGCCCTTCCCATCATTCAAGTACAACAATGGTTGCAAATGCTCGTCTTCGCCATAGTACTCATTTCCTCCACTGGCAATTACTAAATCTACATGTGTATCATTGTTTACATCCACCCAAACAGCGTCAACATTTTCCCACATCGAATCCAATTCCATGGCAGGCTCTTTCATTTGAATAAACTTGCCCGATTTGTTTTGAATGAAAACAGCATTGTGAAAAGTTTTTGAAGCTCCAACAAATACATCTTCTAATCCATCATGATTAATATCTGCAACAGCCAAGGCAGGACCTTCGGTTGAATTCATATGCGGTATTAGCGACTCCCTGTCGAATTCATTAAACACATTTTCTGTATGCTGATAATTTAAACCCGTAATAGCTGTAATATCTTCAAAAAGGGGCTCTCCGATTGAATCATTTACGGTTCTAATTTTGGGCCTAAATATTGAATAATCAAAATTAGGCAGTCCTTTTTTATACGTTACTGTTATTTGTTTGCCAGCAATTAATTGAATTTTTTCGAACCGATTATCTGGCCATACCAAGAAAACCGAATCAGGTTTTATATTGTTTAACCCAATATGTATCGGCGCGATCATGCTCGACTGAAACCCATGCACTGTTTGCATTTCATAAGAACTGATAGTTGATTTTTCAAACAAAAAAATCTTAGCCCCAATTGCATTTACATTATTGGTTGGTCCTTTTAATTGAACAGCTGCATAATTAGCCTTCGCATTCTTACTATTATTGGTGTTGTTTTCATACAACATTACAGGGTCATTAATATTATTCACAACAATATCTAAATCTCCGTCATTGTCTAGATCGGCATAGATTGCGCCATTGGAAAAACTTGGCAGGTTTTTAACTATACTGTCAGTTAGGTTATTAAATTTCCCTTCTCCCTTATTTAGAAAAAACTGATTTGGGATTTTTATTTCGGGGAACTTACTTAATAAAGCAAGGTCTTTATCTTGAATGGCATTCTCCTTTAGTTTTTGTTGAATCTCATCTCCTGAAACAAAATTGATATAATCGATATCATTCATTCGCTTAGGTATACCATTAGAAACAAATAAATCTTTCAGGCCATCATTATTAAAATCCATCCATAAAGAAGCCCAACTCCAATCAGTTGATTGAATACCTGCATATTGTCCTATTTCACTGAATTGATTGTTCTTTCTATTGAGTTGCAAATTATTTCTTGCATATTGATAAGTGTAGCCATATGCAATCTTATTTTGAAAAATATTATAATCATCTTCCGACAAAGACCTACGGAGCATATAAGGTTCGTAAGGCAACATATCCATGGATACAATTTCAGGATAAGCATCGTTATTGATATCTGCAATATCCACTCCCATGGTAAACTGGCTGGTATGCATCAGCTGTTCAGTGCTTTTGTCTTTAAAAGTTCCATTGTGTTGATTGATGTAGAGATAGTCGTTCTCATGAAAATCGTTCCCCACATAGATATCCGGCCATCCATCTAAATCGATATCGGCAACAGCTACGCCTAATCCATATCCTATTTTACTTCCATTGATACCAACTGTTTTTGTAATATCTGTAAATCGCTTTCCATCATTGCGGTAAAACTTCTGACCAGCCATTGAATCATAGGTATTCAAAAAATAGGACCTTGGGGCATAATTACCATCATGATTCACAGAATGATTCAACAGAAACATATCCAAATCACCATCTCCATCATAATCTAAAAATGCTGCTTGTGTACTGAATCCGCTAAAATCTACACCATATGCAGCAGCTTGATCGGTATAATGAGGAATTCCTCTGGAATCAATTCCTGTACAGATCAGCAATTGATTTTTTCCATTTAATACTTTGTAATGCCCAACCCTACTCACATAAATATCCAGTAATCCATCATTATTGATATCTACTACTGAAACCCCAGTGCTCCATAAACTGTCTTTTGTAATGCCTGCTTGTTGGGTTACATCTTCAAAATGCATTCCTCCTTTATTGAGGTATAATGCATTGGGTTGTTGATTAGCAGTAAAAAACAAATCAATTAATCCATCATTGTTAAAATCGCCCGATCCAATACCTGCACCATTGTAATAATACATGTAAGAAAAAAGATTGAATGCAGGAGTTGGTGTAAGTGTATTGGAAAAATGAATACCTGTGTTTTCGGTTTTCAATACGGTGAATAAAGATTGATCTGGCTCTTTATTGGAACAACTATTCAAGATCAAGCAAAACAGTAGGGTTGCTAAAATCGATTGGATCGAATTAGGCAAAGATCTATTCAAAGAAAATACATTTTGATTACCCATACTATTTACCAATTTTTTTGGCAATTGATTTTTGCTGATAAAAAACCGGCAGCCCATTATTTTGTAAAAAAACAAACCCTTGTTTATTTTGAAATTGAATTGGAGCAATCTCTCTTATTTCTCCATTAACAGATATTCCTGATTGTTGATTTGGCAAAATTGTAAATCCTCCTTTTTGATTATTCATCATAACTGTTCCATAAGAAGCATCCACACTGCAAAACTGCGGAAGCATGTCGAAGAAATTTCCCCCGATAATGATATCTTTCCAACCATCAGAATTGATATCCGCAACAGTGATTGCATTTACAGAAGACAATTGTACAGATACTGGAAATGGCTGCATCGTGAACTGGCCATTCCCATTATTATAAGCTATACCAGAATATCCCGTATTTACCTGCAATACTTGGGCATTGCGAATGGCATCACCAAATAAGTCTTGCACCGATTTTTTAGCAAAATCCTGGTGTTTTAAATTCCCCTTTTTTAATGAGGGGATTTGTTCGGTAATATCTTTCTTTAGAAATACGGGAACATCATTCTCGTTTATGGTATGACTGAAAATTTTATCAACTGTTCCATTCTGATCAAAATCTTTAACCCACAACTTAACAGGATGAGTAGCATCTGAATGGAGATAAAAATTTTCCCCCAAGTTCCCTAATATTAAATCGGCATCGCCATCATTATCAATATCCGAAACAGTTACATGCTGCCACCAGCCAAACAAATTTTCTAAGCCGGTTTTTTGTTCCACGATTTTTTTACCATCAAACCGATAAATATGCGGATACATCCAATCTCCAACAATTACCAGTTCTTTTGAATTTACTCCATTCATATCAGACCATGCTGCAGATGTAATCATTCCAAGGCTTGAAAGAAATGGTGCTACAGTGGAAGTAACATCTTGAAACTGCCCATTGCCTACATTATGATACAAAAAACTTTTTGGCGAAATCCCATAATTTTGAGGCTCGCTTCTACTTCCAATAAAAAGATCCAATTTACCATCATTATCATAATCCAAGGGAATTGCAGTTCCGCAATTGGTATGGCTTATAGGCAATGCTCCAGGCTTGATGGAAAAATTTCCCTTTCCATCATTGAGAAAAATATTGTTTTGATAGATGTCGGCCGATGCAGGTAAAAAATTACCTCCACCTCCAGTAAATAAATCCATATCTCCATCTTGGTCTACATCAAAAAAAGCAGCCGCCGTTACATCATAAAATTTAAATTGAGCAAAGTCTTTGATTTCTTTTTTATTGAACCCATTTTTATTTTGAATATACAATTGCCCCGCCTGATTCAAAGCACCACCTATATATATATCTTCTAGCCCATCTCCATTAACATCAGCAACAGCTGATTGTGGCCCTTGCTTTGATAGCATGAAGGGTATATTTCTTTCGATGTAAAAATCTACATAATCATCTTCTACATGTTTCTCAAAAGCTGTTTGTATAGTTTCGAAAATCGGAGCATTATTCTCCAATTTTGATGGTATTATTTTCCTTGAAGTTTGAGTTACATAATCAATCTTATGCAATTGATTAATTGCAGGATTTACTATTGATGAAACAGTTTGATCAGGCCAAATGATTTGTAAAGAATCTGTTTTATCATTCCCCAGACCAATCGTTTGTTTGTAATCTACAGATGATTGAAAACCTTTAGAAGGTATGATCGATCTTGAAATAATCTGATTACCCTGAAAGATTTTTATGGTAGCACCAATAGCATAAGCATTTGGTGCTTTATACTGTAGAGATAAAGCGATATAATTTGATATGGTCTGTTCTCTGCTATTATTGCGGTAAACCAGCGCTGGTTGATTAACATTGTTAATCACCATATCCAGATCTCCATCATTGTCTAAATCTGCATATACTGCACCGTTGGAAAAACTGGGCTTATCCAATCCCCAATTGTTTCCTTCATCTTCAAATTTTAATTGGCCTTTATTCTTAAAAGCTTTGTTGGGTATTGGCACTGATGGCATTTTATTGATCACTGAACCAATTTCTTCTTTTTTACCTGTGAGTACCATTTGCTTAACTATATCATTGGCAAAAAAATCGATAAAATCTTGGTCGGTTACATCTCTATAAATTCCATTGCACACAATAATATCTGATAGTCCATCATTATCAGCATCAAAAATCAATGCACCCCAACTCCAATCACTTGCTGCAACTCCACTGTAAAATGCAGTTTCCAGAAATTGACCATTGCCATTATTTACCTGTAAAGCGTTTTGTGTAAATTGATTGTAAAATCCCTGGTTTTGTTTTAACTTAAACACATCATAGCCTTCAAAAGAAGTATTGGTTTTTAAACGGTAGTCATCGCCAGGCAACATATCTGTTGTGAAAATATCTTGCTTTCCATCATTATTAATATCCGCCATATCAGCTCCCATAGAAGAGAAGCTGACATGTTGCATTCTTTGTTCCATCTCATCTACAAATGTTCCATTGCGTTGATTGATGTAACAATAATCCTTTTCAAAAAAATCATTCGACACATAAATATCAGGAAAGCCATCGTCATTAATATCTCCTACAGTAACCCCTAATCCAAAACTTATAATACTGCCATGAATACCGGATGCTTTACTTACTTCAACATAATGACCATTGTCGTTTCGGAATAAGTGATCTCCTCCTCCTTTTAAAAATGCTGCGAATGGGGCATCAGCATCTTGAATATTACGCATGTTAGCATAGTTCAAAGTATTTACTGGAATAGGACTATTATTAATTAAAAAACAATCCAAATCTCCATCTAGATCATAATCAAAGAAAGATGCCTGGGTAGAATACCCATCATTGTCTAATCCATATTGAGCAGCACTTTCAGTAAAAGTTAAGTTATGGTTATTGATAAATAGCTGATTTTTTCTAAGCGGTTTG
Source organism: Sediminibacterium sp. (assembly GCA_040403975.1). Classification (GTDB taxonomy): domain Bacteria; phylum Bacteroidota; class Bacteroidia; order Chitinophagales; family Chitinophagaceae; genus Sediminibacterium. The sequence continues at coordinate 191,093 of JBBAJS010000004.1, read as the reverse complement.
TCCATCATATTGCCCGCATTACAAACATATATATCCAGCCAACCATCAGCATTAATATCTACAAAAACTACTCCAGTACTCCATTGCTTTTTTTCACCAAATCCAGCCTTTGCAGAAATGTCTTCGAATTGAAGATTGCCTTTGTTAAGGTATAATTTATTAGCACTTTGATTTGCAGTAAAAAAAACTTCTGGCAAGCCGTCGTTGTTTAGATCGCCTGTTGCAACTCCACCTCCATTGTAAAAATTTCTGTATTTAAAAACATTGAACTCCTTTGATTCGGTCAAAGTATTTACAAACTGGATATTGCTATTAGCCACTTCAGTAAATAAAGTGTTTTCTTTTTTTTGCTTACATGCAATAACGATAAGAAGTAAACTAGAATAAACAATACATTTCCTGAGCAAAATCATGTGCTAAAATTAGGTAAATAAACAGCCTTTAAAAAGAAGATTTTGAATATTAACTTATTCTGAATGAGCATTTGTTTGTCTTATCCTAAATGAAAAAAGTCCCGAACTAGTCGGGACTTTTTTATATTTCTATTTCAATCTATTAATAACCGAAATTCTGTTTCAAATTAGGATTTGAAGCCAATGAATTGGTAGGAATTGGGTATACGCATTTGTAACCGTCTGACTTATTAGGTCTTTCAATTACTGGAGCGTTGAATACACCGAAACGAACCATGTCAGTTCTTCTATGTCCTTCTAAGTACAATTCTCTGCTTCTTTCAGCTAAAAGAGTAGTTAGGTTAACTGAAGCAGCAGTTAATGCTGTAGCTCTTCTTCTTCCGCGAATCTCGTTCATAATAGCTAGAGGCGTTTCAGATGAAGTTCCACCTCTTAAGATAGCTTCTGCTTCCATTAAACGAACATCACTAAAACGTAAGAATGGAAACTCATTAGAACTTCCCCAACCACCATCATTGATAGACGCTGGATCTAATGGGAATTTGTTCACACGGATACCACTTGCTTCACCATTAAAGAAGATAGAAGCGTTACGAGTAAATACCAATGGATTACCAGAACGATCTTTTAGATCAACAATTGGATCACCAATATTACCATTTCTAGGTCCACGAGCCTGGCCTACTAATAAACCAGCTACTGCTCCAACTCTGTTAGTAAATCCTGCAAGTGTATCATTTCTTCTTACATCATTTGGTTCGAAACTGTCGTAGAAATCAGACAAAGTAACAAAACCATTCCAGCTAGAAGGAGTTTGATTGTAATGCCAGCTTTGAGAAGTCTGCCATCTTAAACCAGTACCACCACCTGCTCTTGGATCACCTGTATTATTGTGACGAATGAAGATATTTTCAGTAGATTGAACACCATTATCCCATTTAAAGTTATCCCAATAGTAAGTGTCTACTTGTAATAAAGTATTGGCTTGAATATTATTACAATACTCAATTACTTTATTCATATCAGCAGAAGCAAATGTATAAGGACCTTCTGGTTTAGTAGGATCAGCTTTGTAAACCGCTTTATTTAAATAGCATTTTGCTAATAGAGCCCATGCAGCTTCTTTTGTTGCTAAAGAACGATTGGCTCTAGTATAAGCAGGCAAATTAGCAACAGCAGATTCTAATTCTGTAATGATCGCATCAATTGCTTGACTACGTGTTAAAACAGAAGGAATTGCAGATGCAGCAGCAGTAGCAGGGCGAGTTTGAACTTGTCCAAAAATATCACAAGTTAAAAACCTGAAAAAAGAACGTAAGAATTGACCTTCAGCCTTTGTTCTAGGATCTGTTGCAGTTTCTGCTATTAAAGTAGTTTGAAACAATGCACCATTAAAGCCATTCCAAGTATCATTGATTTGGTTATGGTCTCCAGCCCAAGTGTGTAAGTGCAAACGACGCCATGTACCAAAATCATCCCAGTCTGTACCACGTGTTGGCCCCATTATTTCATCGGTGGAATGCTCTTGCAAACCAAACCAGTTACCCTGGCCACCGGTTAATTGGTTCAACTGTTCGTAAACAGCTGAGATAGATGGTGCCGTAGGAGCACCACTTGCTTGTGGAGGAGCAATGGAAACAGGTCCATCTAATTTCGGCTCCAATTTTGTGCAAGAAGACAAGGCTAATAAACCAAGCGCAGTTGCAGCAGTTAAAATATATGTTTTCATGATCATTTTTATTAATGAAAGTTATTGAATTTAAAAGCCAATATTAGCTCCAATAGTAATTACAGTTGGTTTAGGATATTGTGCATAATCGAAACCTCTTGAAGGAATACCATTGATGCTCTTATCAACGTTTACTTCAGGATCTAATCCAGAGTAATTAGACCATAATTTTAGGTTTTGGCCAGAAGCAAATACAGATAAGGTTTTGATCACTTTGCTCTTCATTTCGAAAGCATAACTTAAGTTCATATTAGCCAAACGAATGAAATTTCCTTCCTCTAGGAATCTGGTTGAAACAGAACCTGGGTTGAATGGATTTTCAGGACCGTTACCTACTTCATAAGTTACGTTACGAGCATTACGCAATGAACCTTTTAAGAATAAAGCGTTTGCGGTATTATTATATACAGAGAACCCTCTAACTGTATTAACGAATACACTTAAATTCCATCTTCCGTAAGAGAAATTGTTGGTTAAACCACCAAAGAAATTAGGCAATGCAGTTCCTACCAATTGGTTAGCAGCACCAGCAGCATAACGTGCGTTACCATTACCATCAAATCCTTGGAAAACTGGCATTGACCAAGTAAAGATTGGACTACCGTTGGTTAAGGTTTGGGCAAATGCACCTGTTAAACCTTGTCCGCTAACAGCACCTGTATTGATTGGGTTAGGTAAACCTTCGATATTGTTCTTAACAGTGGTCATATTCAAATTTGCATCCCAGTTAAACTTGTTTCCTTTGACGATTTGATAGTTAACACTGAATTCCCATCCTTTGTTCGTAACCTTTCCAGGTAAGTTGATCCACCAGCTAGATGTTGGTGCAAATCCACCCGGAGTTGGTGCGAAGAACAACATGTTCTTTCTTTCATTATTGTAGTAATCAATTGTAACATTCAAACGCTTATTCTTAGAGGTGAAATCTACACCTACACCAGTAGTTGTAACTTCTTCCCATTTCAAATCTGGGTTACCTTGTTGAATAAAGCGAGTAGAAGAACCGTTACCTGGGTTCCAAGTTTGTTGCAAATTCAATGCAGCATAAGAACCTAAGTTATCCTGACTACCCAAAGTACCGTAGTTAGCTCTGATATTGAAATCGCTGAACAATTTACCCAAAGTATTTTGAGCCCATGATTCTTGCATTACTCTCCATTTGAAAGCAAATGCCGGGAATGTACCGTATTTGTTATTAGTACCAAACTTAGATGAACCATCAGAACGAACTGTAGCAGTGAAGTAATACTTATCATTATAAGTATAGTTCAAACGACCAAAGATTGATTGTAATTCGTTGTTGTCATATCCTGGTACATAAGTAGTATAATTCTTAAAGCCGTTGTAGGTTTTATTAAATACATCACCTGGTTTAGTTACAGGTGTATTTAAACCCCAACCAACAGTTCCTTTATACTTAGTTTCAAAACTCTGATAAGAATATCCAGCAACTAAATTTAGTGCATGTACATTATTAAATACTTTATCATAAGTAAGATAATTCTCTACTAATGTAGATTTTAGGTCTAAGTTCTGGCGAGTAACACGTCCGTTACCTTGAATTCCTGAGTTAGGAGATTCAAAACCGAAAACATTAATAGTACCACCATATGCATTAGATCCTAAACGAGGATCTGCATAAGCAGTTCTTTCTGAAGCTGAGTTATCAGAGGCAAAAACAATCTTATAAGAAAGGTTTTTGGTGATCTGATAGCTAGCAGATAAATTAATTAAGAAACGATTGATAAAATCTCTATCGTCAAAATAAGCCAACATTTGAGTTGGATTACGCTGATCTCCTGGTTGATAGAATGAACCATCTGCATTATAAACAGGGTTAGTTGGGTTAAACTGCAATGCAGCACCTAACAAACTTCCTTGATATCCTGCATTATTTGATAAAGGAGGATATTGGTTCTTAGTATTAGAATAAGTGATATTAGCTTCTAATTTCAACTTATCGTTCATTAATTTCTGACCAAGGTTTGCACGAACAGTCATACGTTGTAATGAGCTATTCTTTACGATACCTTGTTGATCATCGTAAGAACCACTAATACGAGCTGTTGTTCCTTTATAGTTATAACCCCAACTTAAATTATAGTTTTGAGAAATGGCCTGGCGGAAAATTTCATCCTGCCAATTAGTATTTGCACCACCATCAATTAACTTAACAGCATCACCTGCAGCAATTGGATCGGCACCACCATCTATATTAGCTTTTTTGGCAGCTAATAAGAAATCTTGAGCTTGCATCAAATTGTATCTGCGAGCAGTGTTGGCAATACTTGTATTTGCACCAAAATTGAATACACCTTTTTTACCACCTTTACCTTGTTTAGTAGTAATCAAGATAACTCCATTAGCACCTCTTGAACCATAGATAGCAGCAGCAGATGCATCTTTCAATACAGTCATGCTTTCGATATCGTTAGGGTTTAAGAAAACCAACGGATTTTTTGGAGTTGAACTACCTTCTACACCACTTGCAGAATTAAGTGTTCCGCCTTGAGCTAAAGGCACTCCATCAATAACATACAATGGTTCTTGAGATCCACTGATAGAACCTGTACCACGGATATTAATGGTTGCTGCACCACCTGGCTCACCAGTTGCAGGAGTAACCAAAACACCAGCTGTACGACCTTGTAACAAGGCGTCAGGTGAACCAATTTGACCTTTGTTAAAATCTTTTTCAGACACTCTGGCAACAGAACCGGTTACATCTTTTACTTTACGAGAACCATATCCTACTACCACAACATCACTTAAAGCATCAGCACTAGACGTTAATTTAACGTCAGCATTTGATGATTTAGAAATGTCTACTTCAACATTACCAAATCCAACTGATGAAATCACCAATTTAGAAATAGTAGAAGAAATGGTGAGTTTGTAAGAACCATCTGAACCCGTTTGGGTTCCAATATTGGTTCCTTTTGCAATTACAGAAGCGCCAACCAATGGCGATCCGTCTTTAGAGTCCGTTACTTTTCCTGTAACAGTTTTGGTTTGAGCCTGCGAGAATATCGCAAACATACAAACGAATGCACCCAATAAAATGGGCTTGACTAGCAATCGTAGATTCATAAATGGCAGTTTACTGGTTATTAAGCGTGTACAAAATACACATATTTTCGACTAAAAAAATTTTTTGTTAAATTTTTTATGAATTTTTAATAAAAAAAGATAAAAAAGTCAACAAAATGGTAATTCTAGCTTTAAACCTCTTACTAGACTTACTGAACAACATAAACGTTGCATTTCATATAAAATTATTTATCAATCCTTTAACAGTCCAAAATAGGGGTAATTTTTTCATTTAAAAGTAGATTTTTGGCAGATTAGCTTCGCAAACGTTTGCGAAAACATTTGATGTGAGAATATTCTATATTGTATCAAACTTGTTCTATGAACAATACAACACTCAAGAAAATTGCCGGAATTGTAGGCTGCAGTATATCAACTGTTTCAAGAGCCTTAAAACACCATCCGGATATTTCAATTGCCACCAGGGAAAGGATCATAGAGCTGGCCAATACGCTAGATTACGAACCCAATGCATTTGCAGTTCATCTAAGGACCAAACACAGTAATGTAATAGGCCTGATGGTTCCATTCATTAGCAATTTGTTTTACGAAAGTTTTATTGATTCTGTAGAAGAAGAATGCAGAAAGAATGGTTTTACATTAATGATTCTTCAAACAGCCAATGACCCAAAAATTGAAATTGAAAATCTGAAATTGTTTAGGCAAAATAGAGTGATGGGACTATTTGTTTGTGTTTCATCCAACTCAAAATCATTGGCGCATTATGAAAAAATGAAAGACGTTGATATTCCAGTTGTCTTTTTTGATAATGTTCCGAATGATCAAGAAATTATTAAAGTATGCATGGCCGATGAACGTGCGGCAGAAATGGCTGCTGAAGCAATTCAAAAAACAAAGAAAAAAAAGATTCTCGCATTATTTGGGGATGTAGGTTTAACCATTACACAAAAAAGATTAAAAGCATTTCAGGAAAGCTTCCAAAAAATAGAAACCAAATGCAATATTGATATTGTTCACACGAATAAAACGGAAGATGCTTTAAAAGAAGTTAGTAATAGAGTGTCCAAGAAAAATATTCCATCAATCATTTTTTGCATGAGTGATGAAATTTTGATTGGCGCCATGAAAGCATTACAAAGTAAAAAATTGGCCATACCCGATCAAATTGGAATCATCAGTATTAGCAATGGATTCATACCATCATTATATTACCCAACAATAACTTATGTAGAAACAAGTGGATTTAAATTAGGCAAACTGGCATTTACACAATTGCTGGCATGCTTATCGGGTTCTGTAGCATTAACTGAGCTTACATTGGATGCAGTTTTATTTGAAGGAGGGTCACTTTAATGAAGCTATTTTTTTATTGTATATTTTTTTTTCTTTTAACGAATTTTTGCAAAGCAGAAAAAGTTGATATTATTACAATATCACAAAAATTACTGCTTTCTGTAAAAACCAATCAACCTTCTGATTCATTGGTTCAGTATTTAGCAACAATACGGGAAGATGTATTAATTAATGAACTGAATAACGATATAAATAAAAAAACATTTTGGATCAATATTTACAATGCATATACACAAATACTATTAAATAATAATCAAGCTGTTTATAAAAAAAGAAATGCTTTTTTTGGAAAGAAACAAATTAACATAGCTGGTAGAAGTTTGAGTTTAGATAATATTGAACATGGTATTTTAAGAAGGTCAAAAAATAAATGGAGTCTGGGATATTTTAATTCTCTATTCATTGGAAAATTCGAAAAACAGCATCGGGTTGACTCAGTAGATTATCAAATTCATTTTGCGCTAAACTGTGGTGCTAAAAGTTGCCCACCTATAGCATTTTATACTATAGAAAATTTAGATCAACAATTAAATACTGCTACTAAAGTGTATTTACAAGGTGAAACAATATGGAATGATAGTACTAAATCCATTTACTTACCAAAAATGATGAGTTGGTTCAGGGCTGATTTTGGAGGGGAAAAAGGTATGAAAGAATTAATTAAGCAGTATGCATTGGCCCCGACTATTGAGAAAATAAAGATTCGTTATAAATCGTATGACTGGACATTATTTTTAGCGCAATATCAAAACTATTAAGCAAAAAAAATCCAGCGCCTAGAATTAGCACGCTGGATCTTTAATAATAAATATTCAATTTATTTTATCAATTCAAAGAAACGTTTCTGAAATACCAAGAACTGGTCTTCCAATACTGCAATCCCTTTTTCCTGACTTGCAGAAAGTGGTTCTAATCCGGTTGCAACACTTACATACAAATCACTCACTCTTCTTCTGTATTTAAATTCGTCAAAGAAAATAGATTTTCGATTCAGCTCAACAATCTCTCTTTTAAATGAATCAAGTTTGCTTAGTTTTTCTTTTACTGCAGTAGCGGTTGTATCTCCTTTTGAAATCAGTTTTACTGTTTTATCCAAAGAATCAATTACTGTAAACAAACGCTCTTGTAAATTATACAAACGCATACTTTGTTTATTCAATAAATTGATAGAGGCAGCATCTAATCCTTTTGTTGGATTGGCATCAATCTGAATATTTTGAACATATTCCTTTCCATCAGCTTTTACTACCACTTTGTATTTACCAATATCTACTTTAGGTCCTATTACAGAAGAAGCTAATACCGATGATTGGGCTATGTATCCTCCTTGAGCAACTTTAGGAGCATTGATGGTAAGATCCCAATACACTCTATTTAGTCCTTTTGAACTTGAACCATTGATGTCTTTAATTTTTTTATTGGCTAAATCATAAATTTCAATCTTCACTCCAGAATTGCTTCTTTCTTTTAAATAATAATAGAAAGTAGGGGCTACTCCATTGCTACCTCCATTCCATCCAGATAAATTATCTGCTGGTCTAGGATATTGTGGATTATACTCGTATTTGAAATTTTGAATAGGATAAAATATCACTGATTGATTCACATCTGATTTTACCAATTCACGCAATGGTTGAATATTGTCTATAATATAAATTCCTCTTCCATGAGATGCAATGATCAAATCATTGGTTTGTGGTTGAATTTTAATATCTCGAACCATATTAAACCAAGGCATATTCTGGTATTTACTACGCATCCAATTATTACCTCCATCTAAAGAGATAAATAATCCCATTTCTGTTCCTAGAAACAATAATTTTTCATTCTTAATATCTTCTCTGATTACATGAGCAAAACCAGTAAACTCAGTTGAACTGAATTTCTTCCAAGTATTTCCTCCATCAGCACTCATTACAGCATAAGTATGCATATCTCCATACATATGATTATCAAGCGTTACATAAATTCTTTTCGAGTCCAATGAAGAGATTTCAATACTACTGATCCAGGTTTTTTCAGGCACTCCAGTTTTCCAAATTCCAGCTGCTTTGTTCTGCCATGTTTTACCTCCATCGGCAGTTACTTGCAAATTACCATCATCCGTTCCTACCCAAATGATATTTTCGTTTTTTGGATCTTGTGTTAGGGTAAAGATCGTACAATGATTTTCTGCACTGGTATTATCTCCTGTTATGCTTCCTGTATTTTTTTCTGCTTGATTGATTTTGTTTGGATCATTAGTCGTTAAATCCGGAGAAATTCTTTGCCAGTTTTTTCCATCATCATTCGATTTAAATAAATATTGTGCAGCAGTATATAAATTATACATTGGTTTTCCAGCAGCAGTTTTTTTGGTAGAATTTCCCATTACTATTGGTGTATTCCAATTCCAGCGATGTTCATCATCACCTTCCAATTTTTTAGGACGAACACCATAAGATAGTCCTGTAGATAAATCAACTTTAGTAATTTCTCCACCTTGAGATTCGGAGAAAATAATTTTTGAATTCAATAAACTTGGCTGTACCCAAAATCCATCACCACCATTGATCCATCTCCAATCAACAGCAGTAACGCCTCCTGGTGCCGAACTTGGCGCCATCCAGCTATTATTGTCTTGCAAACCACCATATATATGATATGGAACTTGATTGTCGGCAGACACATGATAGAATTGACCTACTGGAAGATTGTTTAAAAAACTCCATGCAGTTCCACGGTTAGTGCTTGTATAAATTCCTCCATCAGTTCCTAGAAACATCATTTCGGGATTATTGGGGTTGATCCATAATGCATGCATATCGGCATGTGGCGGGATTCCACCTGTAAAAGCGCCACTCCATGAATTACCTCCATCATTCGAAAATTGAAAATCATAAGCTGGGCGGTACACTCTTTTAGGATCTTTCGGATCATAAACCAATGTGCTGAAATAAAAAGGACGAGCTGTTAAATTTTCATTGGCTGGTTTCTTTGTCCAGGTTTCACCTTCATCCTCAGAAATAAATATGCCCGAAACTTTCGCTTCCACAACGGCCATTAATTCAGACGGTTTGGATGGATTGATGGTAATTACAATTCTACCAAAGTCTCCTTCAGGCAAACCTTTTGTTAGTTTGTTCCAAGTTTTTCCTCCATCAGTAGATTTAAACAACCCACTTCCTGATCCACCAGAACTAAATGCATATGCTTTTCTTCTGAATTGCCACATGGAGGCAAATAAAGTGGAAGGCTTTGTTGGATGGATGGCAATATCCGCACATCCTGTTTCTTCATTTACATATAAAATTTTATTCCAGGTTTTACCTCCGTCTGTTGTTTTGTATAAACCTCTGTGAGCTGAAGAATTCCATAGCGGACCAGGCGCAGAAACATAAACCGTTTTTTTATCCGTTGGATCGATTAAGATTTTACTAATACGCTCTGTACTATCCAATCCGATTTTCTGCCAGTTATTTCCTCCATCAGTTGTTTTGTATAAACCATCTCCATAGGAAACAGAGTTTCTTGTATTGCTCTCTCCTGTTCCTGCATACACCACTTTTGAATTACCAGGTTCTATCGCTAAAGCTCCTATAGATTGACAATACTTATCAAATAATGATGTAAAGCTAAGTCCCCCATTTTGGCTTTTCCAAATACCTCCCCCTGCTGTTCCAACATATAAATTTAATTGTCCTTCAGCAATAATGCCATCTATAGCAGTGATCCTTCCACTCATGGTAGATGGCCCTAGAGGCCTTGCGCCCATTACCTGGAAGTAAGATGAGTTGATGGTAGTTTGAGCGTTTGCACTCAATGCAGCAATCAAAAAAAATCCAGTAAATATGTTTTTAAATCTCATAAAAAATAGTTGAATAAAAAAACTGCTACCGACTCAAATCGAATATGAGTACAATAGCAGTTCATTTAATTATCTTAATTAGTTTCCGTTGAAAATACTAGCATCAATGGTTGGATTGATAGTGATTTTTTTATTCACCATCACCATTTGACCTTGGTCTTGCTTGAATGCTATTTTAATACCGTAATCTATGCTTTGATAATCTAAATATTTTACAGCAGATTTTACTTCTTGGCCTTGTTGTTTTATAATAGACTCGATTTTATATACCAAATAGGTTTTGGTATCGATGAAATAAGTTTTATCGTTACCGTTCTTACTGGTCATTTTAATTTTAAAATACTCATTTCCATCTTCTTCATCTTTACCTAAAGATTCAACTGTTGAACCCTTGGCTTTATAATCAACAAAAGCATCTTGAATATCTAGATCATCTAATTTTTGTTTCAATTCATCATCAGAAATTGGACTTAAAGTTGCTTTTCCACCGAATGGATTCTGAGACCATCCCTTAGTTGGTGTGGTAATATCGATGATTTTGTTTCCCTGAAATTCAGCATCTACTCTTGAGCCTTTCATCTGCACTCCTTGCATAGTAAAAGGGATAGCAATTCCTTGTACTTCAATCTGACCTTCTACTTTGATTGATTGCACTTTAGACCATTTTTCAGCACCACCAATTGCAGTAATATACTTTGCAATAACTTCATCGGCAGTTTGTGCATTTACCGTAAAAACTGCTGCTAATAATACAGCAATCGACAAAAAAACCTTTTTCATAAATTTAGTTTAATAGTTTATACGCCATTGGTAGCGTGATGGTGCAAAATATTACAAACTCTTGACTATTTGTATGAAAAATTGCCAACGGTATTAATTTAACACAAATGGCTTATTTGCATGATTTGAGTACTTCTTCTGCAGCCAATGCATTCCCCAATGATGCAGATTGTTGAAAGTCTTTGCATGATCCGGTCAAATCTTTTAAACGTTGTTTCGTATACCCTCTATTTAAATAGATATCAGCATTGGTTTTATCTAATGAAATGGCTTTATCATAATCTGCTAAAGCAGCCATATTCATATTTAATTGGTTTTTAGCAATTGCCCGATTAAAATAAATATCCGCAGTTCCAGGCATTAATTGAAGGGTTTTATTATAATCATTCAAAGCATTGGAATAATCTTTTGCTTTAGCCCTTTCAATGCCTCTATTATAATACACATTTCCTACTGAGGGATCTAATTGTATGGCTGTAGTATAATCCGACAATGCTCCTCTTGAATCTTTGGTTCTACCTTTTACAACACCTCTATTAAAATATACATTGGCAAATCTTGGATTGAGTTCAATCGCCTTATTATAATCTGCTAATGCAGCAGTATTATTTCCCATTTGATCATATTGAATTCCTCTATTAAAATAGGCACTTACATTATAAGGATCGGATATAATTGCATTCGTAAAATCTTTGATTGCATTTAATGTATCATGTAATGTAACTTTTAAAACACCCCTGTTGATATATAAATCAGCACTCTTGGGTTTTAAAGCAATTGCTTTGTCAAAATCTTCGAGCGCTCCTTTGTATTGTTTCAATTCTCTCTTTGCAACAGCTCTGTTAAAATAAATATCAGCATTCGATTGATTATCTTTTATTGCGATGTCTAAATCAGGTATTGCTCCGTTATAATCTTTTAAATTCATTTTACACAAACCCCTATTGAAATAGGCATTCGGAATTGAAGGGTCCATGCTAATTACTTGATCATAATCGGACAATGCACTTCTATGATCATTTAAATTGGTTTTCATTACAGCCCTACTAAAATACATGTAAGGAGCCGGATCAATTTGAATGGCCTTATTGTAGTCCGCAATAGCAGGAGCATAATTTTTTAATTTCGCTTTTATATCCCCTCTATTATAATAAGCACTGGCAAAATCAGGTTGTACAGCAATTGCGTTGGAATAATCTGTCATTGCACCATTATAGTCCTGGTAATTGGCCTTCTCCAATGCCCTGTTGAAATAGGCACTTGCGTTTTTAGGATTGTATAAAATAGCTTTGCTATAGTCTTGCATCGCCCCATCTCTGTCTTGCATGGCAGATTTTACCACTCCTCTGTTAAAATAAACATCTCCTAATTTAGGATTTAAGGATAAGGCTTTATTATAATCGTTTAAGGCGCCAGTATAATCTTTTGCATGCTCTTTTTCTATACCTCTATTAAAATAAACATTTGGATAATCAGGTTGCATTTCTATAGCAATCGAATAATCACTAATCGCACCTTTTGCATCATTCATCATTCCCTTTATAATGCCGCGATTAAAAAAAAGGCTTGCTGTTGAAGAATCCAATTCTATAGCAAATGTTAAGTCTTCAACTGCACCTGCATAGTCTTTTAATTCTCTTTTTGCAGTTGATCTATTTACATATAAGTTAATATCTTCTGGAGAAAGTTCTAGAGCATCTGTAAAATCTTTTATTGCCCCTTTGAAGTTTTTAGTAGCCAATTTCTGAACACCTTGCTTGGTTAATGTACCAGCATCTTGAGCAACTAATAATGTTACTTGACAAAAAAGCAACAAAAAGATAAAAAAAATGGATTTTCTGGTTGATAACAACATATAAATTCTAGTCTAAATCATTTGCAATGTAATTAAAAAATCGCAGTTGATTGACAGAAGAAGGAACTGATATGGAAACCATTAAATGAGCATTCATTAAAAAACTACTGACAGCATATATTCCCTGAATGCTCAAACCTTGGGTTTTACTGATTTTTACCCCTTCGGTCATATCCAGTTCATTCAAATAATCGGTTAATCCATTTCCATCCAATTTAAGCAATGATTCCTTGCTGGTCCAAAAACGATAAAAGAGCATTAATGGATCATTCGCATTTTTCAATGCATTTATTTCATTTTGATGAAAATACGATGAAGCAATATCCTGGAATTGAAATTGAGGCTTTAGAATTTCAATATCTATACCAACTGGTGACTGTGCAATGCTGATGGCAATATAGTTGGCAGCATCTGAAATACTAAAATGAATATTGCTCAAAATAGCAGTTGGGCAAAATGGTTTCCCATTAGCGTCTTTTGCTATTTCGATGGTATGCATAGGCTGCATGAGCTTTTTTGCTAACAAAATTTTTAGGATCGCTCTAGCAATTATTTTTTGTTGCTGATCGGATTCTTTCTTCCTTGTAGAAGCATATATAAAATCCTCTTCATTAAGAATACTTTTACAATAATCTAATTTGTCTAAAAATTGATTCGTATCAATAATAAAGTTGGAAGCCGAATTGAGTTCTGGAGGAAACAATGAATCAAAAGATTCGATCCTTGGTTGAATAAAACTACAAGTAATCTTAGCTTCTTTCATTCAAACATTTTTGAATGATTATTGCAAATGATTTATCGAGCGGTGGTAAGAGAAATGATTTGTGATCGCCTTCTACTTCAAAAACATGAACTTCTTTCTTAGTAAACTTTTTCCAGCCAAGTGTTATTGGATCATCAATATAGTAGAGTCTTTTTTTACATCTAAACAAATCTATTGGATGGTCAATTGGTTGAATATTATAATTCTGATACGCAATCGTGAGTTGTTGAATGACTTTTTCTTCGTGAGTCATTTCGATAGTTGACTGATCCTGCTTATTTGAGGAATGCATCCATTGTTTCCAAGTATTGATCAATGAATAGCGTTGATATCGCAAAAAGTCAATGGGATTTTTAAAGAATAAAGAAAGATTAAATACCAGTTTGGGAATTTGCCTTTTCACCTTAGGTATTAGCGGATTGATTCCTTTATAATAATACGATTCATTACTAATATTCGTATCCAGTATACCTAACAATTTAACTTTCTTGCCCAATTTAGTCACCTGCTGTGTTAATTCATAGGCTACTAATCCACCAAAAGAATAGCCAGCAAATAAATATGGACCATTGGGATTATGTTCCATTATTTCTTTTAAATATTCAGCTGCTATTTCTTCAATTGAGTCAGCCGGAAAATCAACCCCATTTAAGCCTTTAGCTTGAATACCAATCACAGGTTGATCTTCATCTAAAAATTGGGCGAATGCATTAAATACCATTACATTCAATCCATCTCCATGTATTACATATAGTGGCGGTTTAGTGCCATTTGGTTTAATTGGAACTAAGGCCTTATTGATATCAGCGGTTGATTCTTTCTCCATCAACTGTGCTAATTTTTGAATAGTTGGATATTGAAATAGTACACTAATCGGCAATTGTTTACCTAATTCCTTTTTTATTTTAGACATTACCTGAATAGCAATCAATGAATGTCCTCCTATATCAAAAAAATGATCATCGATACTAATGGATGTTCTATTCAATGCCTCTTTCCAAATAGCCGCTATATCAATTTCTAATGTTGTTGTTGGCGCTAAAAAACCTGGATCTGTTTCAGCATTAACATATTCAGGTTTGATCAAGGCTTTACGGTTTATCTTGCCCGTTTGAGTCATTGGAAACTGCAATAAGCGTACAAACACATTTGGAATAAAATATACAGGGAGTTCTTTTGAAAGTTGAGCCCTCCATTGTTTAATTTCTTGAGTGGTAGGCGGATTGATGTTGGGAATGGCAGAAATAATATAGGCTACAATGGTCGACTGACCTTGTACGATATCTTTTCGAACAGTTACTACTGCATCTTTAATATCAGTTAATTTACGAATGTGGAATTCAATTTCCTCAAGCTCAATTCTTAACCCTCTAATTTTAACTTGATTGTCTTTTCTTCCCAGGTAATCAATATTTCCATCTTTAGTGAAAGAACCTAAATCACCTGTACGAAACATTCTGGCATTCGGCAATGTGGAATAAGGACAAGGAAGAAACCGTTCCTTAGTTCTTAAAGGGTCGTTTAAATAGCCTTTGGCAACTCCTTCACCTCCAATATAGATTTCTCCTACAGAACCTATTGGAACTAATTCCTGTTTTTCATCTAATATATATACTTCTGTATTTTGAAAAGGTTTGCCAATAGTTATTCCATGTTGAACCGACTCTATTTTAGCTGCAGTTGCATAAATAGTATTTTCAGTAGGTCCATACATATTGTACAATGCATCACATCTACTGATCAACTGAGCAGCTAAATCTGGAGCCAATGCTTCTCCACAAGAAGTTAATTGAATGGGCAATTTTTCGGTCCACCCAGTTTGTAACATAAATTTATATGTAGCAGGTGAAGCTTCTAAGTAATTGATTCGCTTTTCTTTGATCAATTTTAAAATAGCATAGCCATCTTTCGCTTCTTCATTATTGGTTAAGACTATTTCTCCACCAGCAACCAATGGCATAAAAATATCAGCTTGTGCCAAATCAAAAATAATGGTCGTAACCATTAACAATTTATCGCCAGCTTTAAAATTGATTATTTTTTGCAAACCAATTACTACATTGGTTAATGAGTTGTGCTGAAGCATTACTCCTTTAGGTTCACCAGTAGAGCCAGATGTAAATAAAATAAATGAAGTAGAACCTGCATCTACTTTTATATTCGGATTTGAAATGGGCGCTTTATTTGAATGGATGATATCCATTATTTGACAACTAGAAGGGAAAAGATCAAAATAGGAATTTTCAGTTAATATGCTATTTGTCTTTGCAAGGGCTAAAACGGTTTTGATACGATTAGCCGGGTATGCAGGATCGAAAGCTAAATAAGCAGCACCTGTTTTATATACAGCAATCACTGCAGCAATCATATCAGCAGATCTGCTTAAACAAACTGCTACAATATCTCCAGGAACAATTCCTTGCTCTATTAAATAGTTGGCAATTTGATTGGCTCTTTCATTTAGTTGCTTGTATGTATAAGTAGTATCATTAAAAGTTAATGCAGATTGATTTGGAAATTGAAGCGCATTCTCTTCAAACAAATGGTGAACACATTTTTCCTTTGGATAATCGACAGCAGCTTTATTAATATTCTCCAAAGAATTTAAAATGGTTTGATCATCAACTGATTTGATATCATTGATCAATTGCTCAGGGTTCAAATTGATCGACTGCAACAATTGATCAAAACGATCCATGTATTGATCGATTGTACTTTCAGAAAAAAGAGAAGTATTATATGACCATTCTAAAACAAATTCTCCATTTGAACCGGTAATATTTAAGAAGATCTCGAAATTTTCATAATTCCTGGGATTCGAAACAAGCTTATATTTGAGTCCTTCAAAAGCAACTCCTTGATCTATGTCAATATCAATATTTAGTACAATAGGAACCAATGGAATACTAGAAGCACTTCTGTTGATAGACAACTTTTGTAATATGCTTCCAAAGGTAATTCGCTGGTGTTCATAATCATTGAGGATGGCAGACTTACGATCCCTTACATAATTTAAAAAAGGTATTTCACCATTTGGTCTACTAATTATTGGTAAGAGATTTACACAATGGCCAACCAATTGATAATTTCCGGTTATTAATTGTCCTGCAGCGGGAACACCTATAATGATTTGATCGGAATAACTCAGTTTATATAAAAATGTTTCGAAACATGCTATGAAAGTAGACACCAATGTTGCGCCTGTGACAGAAGCAATTGAATATAGTTTTTTAGTCGATTCTTCTTTGAGTAGAAAATCTTTTCTTTTACTTTTAAATGTTCTAATGGCGGGTCTTTCAAATTCCAATGGCAATTCAAAAGGCTCTCCCAATTCTTTTAACTTGTTTTGCCAATACGCTTCTAATTGTTGATATGCGTATGATTTTGAAAAGGCTATTTCCTCAAATGCATATTTACTAAATGGAACAATCTCTTTTAGTATAGGCAAAATGCCTTTTGTATAAGCAGAATAGAATCTCCCTAAGTCTTGCAACAAAAGCCCAAAAGACCAGCCATCCACTATGATGTGGTGAACTGTAATAATTAAATAGGAACGCTGATTGTCTAGGAAAAAAAAAGCCGACCGAAATAAAGGGCCGTTAATTAGATCAAATGCTGTTTCTGCATTATTATTAATATACTCTTTTAAGAGTTGTTGCTTTTCTTCTTCGGTATTTTCCGCTAAATCATAAAATTCATGATTGGCTTCTATACTGGAAAATATACACAAATTTTTTCCATCGGCACTGCATACAGCTCTCAACACTTCATACCTGTTAACCAAACTATTTAAGGAGCGCGCTATAGCATTATAATTGCAATACCCTTCAAATGCTAATGACAGAGACTCATTATAGGCTCTATTAGCATGATCTCCCCCAATTTGGCAAGACATCCAAATTTCTTGCTGGGGTTCAATGAGAGGAATGATTTTCTCAATTGGCGAACCTGAAAATGGATCAAATGCTACATTAGACATCGCCAAATTAATTTATGCTTCTTTCAGTTGTATATAATTGTTGGGCATTTTTGGATCTTTAATAAACCAAGCTGGATTACCATCTTGATTTCTTCCAAGCAATGCACCTGATATAGGAGGAGTAGTCAAATCCATTAGTTTATTACTATTGTTATCTAATGTCTTTTTCCTTAAAAATCCACCATCGATCATTTCACTCACTGACGCTGCAAATGTATCAATAATTTTATTGATGTCAGCTTCTGTGTGTGCATTTGTTAAAAAACAGGGGAACCCATCCCATATATGAATTCCTTTATGACGCATCAAGGTAAATAACAATTCAGCGTAAGGAAAATCATCTTTGATTTTTATTTTCCATAAAGAAGAAAAATAAACTATTTCATATGGAACCAAGTTTTTGATAATTACATGTTTCAACCCTTTAACCAGGAGCTCCGTCAAATCATTGATTTTTTGTTGAAGTAGTACACTTTCTTGTTTCATGTATGTCAAAGAAGCTTTAGCTGCAGCTAATGCCAAAGGATGTCTTACAAAAGTGCCCGCAAAATAAGTAACCCCAATTTCCGGGATAGATGTATCACCAAACTGCCAATGACCTCCATCCAAACTATCCATCATTTGTCTCTTTCCAGCTATAACTCCAATTGGCATTCCTCCACCTACCACTTTACCATAGGTGCTAATATCGGCTTGAATGCCTATCAAAGCCTGCACTCCACCAGGATGTGATCTAAATCCAGTGATCACTTCATCAAAAATCAACACCACATTATTTGAACTTGTAAATGCTCTGAGGGAATGTAAAAAATCAACCGGTAAAAATTCGGGCCTTCTGCTTTGAACTGGCTCCACTAAAATGGCAGCTATTTCATTTGCTCTAGCTTTAATAATTTGAAGGGTTTTATCTGTACCATAATCTAAGACCAACATATTGGCAACCGATTCTGGTAAAATTCCAGGAGCAGCAGGATAGGATTGTTGATTTTTGCCTCTAACAATTACTTCATCATTAATTCCATGATAAGATCCATTGAATGAAACAATCAGTGATTTACCAGTAACAGTTCTTGCAATACGCATGGCACCTAAAACTGCTTCAGAACCTGTATTACAAAGTGCGGATCGTTCTGATTGTGTTAATTCATTAATTAAACTACAAACTTCTCCCGCCAATACATGTTGTGGTCCTATTTCATATCCAACTTCAATTTGTTGTTGAATGGCTTTTTTGATTGCAGGAAATTGATACCCTAAAAAATTAGAACCAAATCCATTTAATACATCAATGTAATCATTACCATCAATGTCTTTTAACATTGCGCCACTCGAATGATTGACAACAATTGGATAAATTAATTCTTTATATACTGGCTTGAACCCCGAAACCACTCGAGGGTCTGCCATTTCCATTCTATATTGCTGTGTATATTTTTTACTTTCCGCAGTTCTTTCATTATAATTTTTAGTAAAGGTTTTAATGAAATCCATTTGCTGATCAGTCAGGTCGGTTTTATTCTTCTCGATTCTGGCAATTGCACCAAATGGTTTTTCGAGGGCTTCCTTTTGATCTTCGTTGATTGAAATGGTAGCTTTCGTCGGTTTTAAAATCAATACATTTTCTTTCGGCTGATTTTTTTTGATGAACTCCGCCAGACTATTAATCTGATCGAATTCTTCATTAAGTTGCCTAAAGCTAATTTGGATGGAAAAAGCCTTTGATACCTGAATAGCCAATTGAGTTAATACCAAAGAATCCAGGCCTATATCAGCAAAATTAGCTTCATCAGTTAAAATACTTTCTTCTTCTCCTGAGATATCAATGATGATTGATCTCAGTCTTTCTTTAATGGATGGTAAATTAGATGTTGCTATTTCTTTTTCAACCTTATTAAACGATTCATTAGATGAAGCAGGTTCAATCCAATATGATTTTTTATCGAAAGCATAAGTGGGAACATCATTTAATAACACTCTTTGTTCACCAATATACATTGCCAGAAAATCTACCTCCTGATTGTTCATCCAATGATTTGCTTTTTCTGCCAAATCACTGTTTGCCGATTTTGGAGAAGAAACATCATTGATATAATCATTTAATTGATCGATTAAATCGGCAGTATTTTCTGCTATAATGAAGCTTCTATGTAAAAAATGAGGTTTTGTTTTATGAAGTGTAAACGCAAGATCAGCAATATTGAGTGCTTTGTTTTGCTCAACATATTGCAACAATTTTATTGCATAATTTTTTACACTCGATATTGTTTTGGCAGACCAGGAAATAATAACTGGCTTTGTTTGCAGATCCGAGATAGGTTTTGCTTGTTCAAATGAAGAAAGAATTAAATGCACATTCGTTCCTCCAACTCCAAATGAACTTACTCCTGCCAGCATTGGTTGATCAATCGGCAATTGTTGCAAACTGGTGTTTACAAAAAATGCAGTTTTATCAAATTGAATTTCAGGATTTGGCTGATCAAATAAAATACTTGGCACAAGCATTTTATGCTGTAACATCAAACTCGTTTTAATAAACCCTGCCACACCTGCTGCTGCAGTAAGATGACCAATATTTGATTTAATAGATCCAATTGCACAAAATTGTTTGGGTAAATCATTTCCAAAAGCCAATTGCAGTCCTTCCACTTCAATAGGATCACCAATTGGTGTTGCAGTGCCATGTGTTTCTACATAATTAATCGCAGCAGGGTTTACTCCAGCTTGATGAATAGCACTATAAATTGCACCAGCCTGACCTATTGCACTAGGAGCAGTAAAGCTTCCTTTTTCAATACCATCATTATTAACTCCAATTCCTTTAATTAATCCAATAATGGTATCGCCATCTTTTATCGCTAAATCTTTTCTTTTCAAAAGCACTACACCAGCCCCATCACTAAACACAGTTCCATTGGCTGATGCATCAAATGCTCTGCAATGTCCATCCTTACTGAGCATGGCCCCTTCTTGATAAAAATGGCCACTATTAATAGGAACTGTAATAGATACACCTCCAGCCAAAGCCACTTCGCAATGGCCATTTCGAATACTTTCAGCTGCTTGAGCAATAGCCAACAAAGAAGTGGCGCATGCTGCATAAACACCCACTGCAGGTCCATTCAAATTGAGTGCATAAGCAGTTCTTGATGCTACATAATCTTTTTCATTATGAGTCATCACCAAAAATTCACCTGCATCCATTACTTTATCCTTATTGGATAAAATATTTTTTAAATAATAACTATTGTTTCCCGTACCCGCAAATACACCTACTCGTCCATTGAAAGCATTGGGCAAGTGTCCGGTTTTCTCTAAAATCTCCCAACATATTTCTAAAAAAATTCTTTGTTGCGGATCCATTAAAGTTGCCAATGCAGGACTTATTCCAAAAAATCCAGCATCAAAAAAGTCGGGATGATTAATTATTCCTCTTGCTTTAACATAATTTGGGTCATTGTAAATGGAGGCACTGATAGATGGATCTAATTCTGATTCATTAAAAAATCGTGTGGTTTCTTTTCCATTTTGCAAAATCTCCCATAATGCTTCAATTGAATCCGCTCCAGGAAATCTTCCATTTAATCCAATAATAGCTATATCAATATTTGCTGTATTGGAAGTTTCATTTTTTGCGTATTGGTTCAATTTAAGCTCTTGATGATTGCCATCAAAATAGTTTGCCAGAGCTCCAATCGTAGGATATTGATAAAAACGGCTAATCGGCAATGATTGACCAAAATGTTTTTTTAATGCAATCGTACATTTCATTGCCAATAATGAATTTCCTCCCAGTTCAAAAAAATTATCCTTAATGCCAATTTCATTCCAGGAAAGTAGTTCCTTCCAAATAGCAGCAATTGCTATTTGGCTTTCAGTTGATGGAGTTTCAAAAATAGTAGTTATTGCAGGCCGCTCTATAGAAGGCAAAGGCAATGCTTTTTTATTGATCTTTCCACTGCTGGTCTTGGGCATTTCATCCACCCAACAATAGATGGAAGGCAACATATAAGCCGGTAATTTTTCACTCAACTTTTCCCTGATTTCCGAAATGGGTTGCTTAAAATCTTTTGCTTGAATATATGCTACTAATTTTTTATTACCCTCCTGATCTTCTATAACGATTACAACACCCTGACTAATTCCATCAATTTGCATTAATGCTATTTCAATTTCGCCCAACTCAATTCTATAACCCCTGATTTTTACTTGTTCATCTTTTCTACCTAAAAATTGAATATTTCCATCAGGCAAATAAGATGCTATATCTCCTGTTCTGTAAACACGCATCCAACCTTTTTCAGGATGATTCCATTGAATGAATTTTTCATTAGTCAATGCTGGTGCATTCAAATATTCATCTGCCAATGAAATTCCACTGATCAATAATTCACCTGATTCACCATTGTTCAATAATTGCAATTGCTCATCAACAATCCAGATTCCAGTGTCAGATATAGGTATTCCGATGCTTGGTAATACTGGCCAGTTATCTGGATCTCCTTCTAAAGCCAATGCAGTTACTACATGTGTTTCAGTAGGACCATATTGATTGTATAATTGAGCAGTTTGATTTTTTTTGAAAAAATCTTTGATAGAAGGAGTTATTCTTAGTGCTTCTCCCGCGGTAATCAATTCATTTAAACAAGCAGGAAATAAATCAATTTGTTGCGCCATATCACAGAGATATTGCAAGGCAACATAAGGAAGATATATTCGATTGACCCCCTCTTGATTAATAAAACGTAAAAGTCTTTCAGGGTCTAAACGAATATCATCGTCCGCCAATACCAAAATACCCCCTGTTGAAAAACTGGCAAATATTTCTAGGAAAGAAGGATCAAAAGTTAATGGACTTAATTGAAGGGTTTTTGTTGCTTGACCAGCAGTTGAATTTGCTGCTTGCCATTGCAATAAATTAATTAATGCTGGATGATTTAGACTCACTGCTTTAGGCACTCCTGTTGATCCGGATGTATGCAATATGTAAACAGCTGCAGTTGATTCATTAGCAGCTTCTACATTCAATGCTTGCTCTGTAGTTTGATCTTTGTTAATTGTTTTAAGTCCGATTGATTGAAAAAATCCTGCTTCTTCATTGGTACAAATGCAGCTATCAATTGATGCATTGGAAATCATATATCGAAGCCGATCAATTGGATATGTTCTGTCTAAAGGAAGATAGGTTTTCCCGGCTTTTAATATGGCTATTATACCAACAATACTATCGATCGATTTAAATGCGCTAATTGCTATGACAGATGAATCATTGTATTGATTTTGTATTACAGCTGCTAATCGATTGGCCTGATTATTTAATTCTTGATAAGTAATACGAATTGTATCCGATTGCAAAGCAATTGCATCAGGTGTTTGAATAACCTGTTGTTCAAATAAATGATGAACTTTCGGAGTTGGTTTTGGTTGCATGATTATAACGGTTTCAGTACGTTTTATGCTTCCAAAGGGTTGATTAAAAAAAACTTAAATCAAATTTAATTATTTTATGTACAACTCTTACGAGTTTGGACGGAATGCAGGTATTTTCGACTGTAAAAGCAACAAATACCAACACTCTTGTAGTATATACAGCGCATAAAAAAGCCAAATATCATCAACAAAACAAGCTTTTACCTCTTAAAGGGATTTCACACATCTGAACCCAACATGATTGGTTCCGGTTCTCCAGTCACCTTTTCCTCTGGTACCCATCATATATCGGGTACAATATTGATCGGTGCATAAAAAAGAACCACCTCTATGTACTTTTTTAGGAACACCAGGCTCTGAAGGGTCATGGCTTTTAGCTGGGCCTTTAGGATTTTTAGCCACTCCTTGTGATTTTAAATATGCATAATAATCTTCGGTGAACCAGTCTTCGCACCATTCCCAAACATTACCTGCCATATCATATAATCCAAAACCATTTGGTTTAAATTGTTTCACAGGAGCAATGCCTGCAAATCCATCTGCTTTACTATCGTTACTTGGGAAAGTGCCTTGAAAAGTATTGCCCATGTATTTTCCATTAGGTTTGAATTGATTTCCCCACGCATACATATTACCAGTAAGTCCACCACGAGCGGCAAATTCCCATTCCGCCTCTGTTGGCAATCTTTTACCTGCCCATTTTGCATAAGCTACTGCATCTTCCCAAGCAATATGTACCACTGGATTATTTTCTTTACCAACAATTGAACTTCCTTCACCCAATGGTTGACGCCAATTTGCATGTTTCACCCAAGACCACCATTGTAAAAAATTATCCAAACTAACTGGTTGAGATGGTGGAGAAAAAACCACAGAACCAGGAATCAACATATCAGGCTTTGCATCAGGAAATTCTTCTTTTGTAGGAGCTTGTTCTGCTACTGTAACATATTTAGTGCTTTTAACAAAAGCAGCAAATTCGGCATTGGTAACTTCATGTTCATCCATATAAAATGGATCGAGTTTTACACGATGAATTGGTCTGCAATCTTCCATAGCAGCTTTACCGCCATCTTTTATTCCAACAGGATTTGGAGCACCCATACTGAATTCTCCTCCAGGAATGAAGACCATTCCTTTTGGAATTGCTGTTTTTGGTTTTACATCATTGAAAATGGTGGGCTGAAATTCTTTTGCACCGCCATTCATATAAAGTACACTATCTCCTGGCAACATCTCTTTGGTACAAGAAATAGCATTACTAACACGCCAGTCGTTCACGGTAACTGTATCATCAGAAACAATTGAATCAATGCCTACAGTAGTTTTTTCTGTTTGATTGTTTTCGTTGTTGCAAGCAAGAAAAAATATAGATAATAAAGGAATAAACAAAAACGAAATCGACTGTTTCATAGAAAATGTATTAAAATGTAAATTAGTTTAAAAATTTTTATGAAAAAATATTAAGGTGCTACTTTCCGATACAGAATTTACTAAAGATAAAGTCCAATTGATCTTCATGGGTGATCTGCCCTGTGATGGTACCCAAATGATGGAGAGATTGACGAATATCCAATGCCAGTAGATCTCCTGGAATACGATTTTCTAACCCAACACTTACTTCATCTAATGATGCTGCTAATTGAAGCAATGCCTGGTGATGCCTGGCATTGGTTACAATGGTTGATTCTGTATTGATATTTCCAGTGATGGTTTTTTTAACCAACATTGTTTTCAGTTCATCAATATGTTGATTGGATTTTGCCGAAATGAAAATACAATTATCAAATTGCTTGAATTTTTTAATTGCAGTTTCTCTTGACTCATCTACTTTATTACCTACTAAAAAATAGTTCAATTTCTCCGCTTCAAATTCTTGTACGATTTTTTCTAACTCAACTACTTCCATTTCTGCTACATCAAATAAATACAATACCACTTGAGCAGAGCGCATTTTTTCTTTGCTCTTACTTACTCCTATTTGCTCAATAGTATCTTGGGTATGTTCTCTTATGCCTGCTGTATCTATTAATCGAAACAATACCCCTTCTATATTCAATACTTCTTCGATAGTGTCTCTGGTTGTACCAGCAATATCACTTACAATTGCTCTGTTCTCATTCAATAAGGTGTTTAACAAAGTAGACTTTCCTGCATTGGGTTTGCCGATGATGGCTACCTGCACCCCGTTCTTGATTACATTCCCTAATTTAAAAGAATCAATTAATTGATGGGTAGTATTTTGTAATGATGCAATTAGATTTTTAAACTGGGTTCTATCTGCAAATTCAACATCTTCCTGAGAGAAATCCAATTCCAATTCTATCAATGCAGAAAAGCTAATTAAAGATTCGCGCAGTTGTTTAAGATCATTAGAAAATCCACCACGCATGGTATGCAATGCTGCTCGTTGACTTGCTTCTGAATTACTGGCAATTAAATCGGCTACCGCTTCTGCCTGTGTTAAATCCAATTTACCTTTTAAGAAAGCTCTTTGCGTAAATTCACCGGGTTTGGCCATTCTCACACCGCGTGAAGCAATCGCTTGGATTATTTTCTCCTGAATAAATGGAGAACCATGACAGCTTATTTCAATGACGTCTTCGCCAGTATATGATTTTGGGTTTTTGAATAAGCTTAAAACAACTTCATCCAAAAGAATTCCATTGTCCTTTAGCATTCCTACATGAATACTATGAGAAGCTTGCTGCAATAAATCTTTAGATGGAAATAAATCATTGATTACCTCAAAGGTTTTTGGACCACTTACCCTGATCACACCAATTGCCCCAATGCCCGGAGCGGTAGCAAGCGCTACGATAGTATCATCCCAACCCTGCAATGAAATATTCATACGCAAAGGTACAAAAGCATTACAATCAATTAAAGCATTAATTGCAATATGACAAATAAAGCAATAAACTCCTTTCGTCGCTGCCCAATAATTTTATCTTTGATAACTTTTACGAATCGAAATAAAGCTCAAATGGATAAAATTCTTGAAAGGTTCCTCATGGATTTATTGCTTTATTTTCTCTAGGGCAAATCTTCTGCTACTTGAAATGTAATACTTTGCTTATGCCTATAAATTACATTTCTGCCGTTTTGAACCGCAGGCTTCCAATTAGGCCCTTTAGTGATTACTCTTAATGCTTCTGCCTTTGTTCCATATCCAGGATCGTTCTCTGCAACCACTTCACTGATTGTACCATCTTTGGAAACAATAAAGGAAACTACTACAGTGTATTTACCAGCAGGTGCACCATTCTCAACGGGTAAAGAACTATTTAAATTTCTCTGTAGATATTTCATCCATCCATTCAATCCACCAGGAAATTCTGCTGGGATTTGCACAGTTCTAAATACAGTTTCGTCATCATCGTCTACATGAATAGCACTAACTCCAGTACCTGATTTTTCTACTGGCGCTTCAACAATATCAGTTGACTTTTCACCTTCTTGATTGAAGTTGCCGATTCTAGTATCTTCTATTTCTTCTATAGGTTTTACTTCATCTAGCGGATCAATTTCATTGTCTTTTACAATTAAAGGTGGGGTTACTGAAATAGTTTTAATTGGTTGTTCTATCTTTTTTGGAGGCGGTGGTTCAACTTTTTTAGTTTCTTCTTTTATGGATGAAAGTTCAAAATCTAAAACTTGTTGCACTTCAGCTACTTTACCGAAACTTTTTTCTGATATCACTAAGGCTATGACAATTGCAGTAATTGTACATGTAGTAATTAGGGCAATCTTGATTCGTTGATCATAGGTCTTTCGGAGATCATACGCACCATAGTTTTTGTTTTTGCCATCAAATAAAATGTCTAGAAAATCGCTTTGAAGAATTGATTGAGTTTCCATAATAATTGATTTACTACTATGATACATCAATGAATCATTTTCCATAAATAAAATAATTCCACAGCAACGACGAGACTTTAATGATTGAATAATAATCAAGCAATGAACCCATGAGGAGCCTTTTAAGAATTTTATCCATTGCAATTTTTATCGATTTGCAAAATTCATTGAAGATAAAATTATTGGGCAGCGACGAAGGGGTTTATTGATTGATTAATTAATTCAAAAAAAGGAAGTATCGAAAGTTCTTAATTAATTGAATTATAATCAAACAATGAACCCATGAAGAGCCTTTCAAGAATTTTATCCATTACTACTTTCATCGATTAGAAAAAGTGATATCAGATAAAATTATTGGGCAGCGATGAAGGGACTTTATTGCTTTAAAAATAAAACAAGATAAAATTATTCGGCAGCGACGAAGGGTTTATTGATTGATGAATTCATAAATTCAAAAAAGAAGCCAGCGATGTTGGGACTTTTATAATTGAATTGTTTTAAAGCAATAAATCCCTGAAGAGCCTTTCAAGAATTTTATCCATTGCGACTTTTATCGATTCCTAAAAATTATTCTAGATAAAATTATTGGGCAGCGATGAAGGGGCTTTATTGCTTTAAAAATAAAACAAGATAAAATTATTCGGCAGCGATGAAGGGGTTTATTGATTGATTAATTAATTCAAAAATGGCAGCGACGAGAGGGTTTATTGCTTCATTTAATTTATTAATACATAAAAAAATGCCCCTTCTTTTGGAAGAGGCATTAATAATTAGATGAAGTTTATTTATTCTTCAGAAACTTGGAATGTTATACTTTGTTTGTGACGATAAATTACGTTTCTACCATTTTGAACAGCTGGTTTCCAAGCTGGCCCTTTTGTAATTACACGAACAGCTTCAGCTTTTGTACCATAGCCCGGATCGTTTTCAGCAACAACATCACTGATTTTTCCGTCTTTTGCTACAATAAAAGAAACTACAACTGTGTATTTTCCTGGAGGAGCACCATTTTCAACAGGTAAGTCTCTATTTAAATTACGCTCTAAATATTTAGACCATGCAGGTAATCCACCTGGGAATTCTGCTGCAATTTGAACCACAGTAAATACTTTGTCGTAATCTTCTTCAACTTTAGGTGCTTCAACAACACCAGTTCCTGTTTCAACTGGAGGAGCAACGATACCATCGTCTTTCGCACCTTCTTGATTGATGGCTCCGATTTTAGTATCTTCTAATTTATCAACTTCTTTGATTTCATCATCCTCTTTTACTTCCTCGTCTTTTACAATTTTAGGAGGAGTAAATTTAGTGATTTCCACTTTTGGTGGTTCTTGTTTTGGTGGAGGTGGCGGAGGAGGTGGCTCAGGCTTTTTCTCCTGTTGCACATTCTCCAAAGACACATCTTGCACGATGATTTCAGCCTTTCCTTTTTTTGCAGTATTGGCAATGATTGATCCTACCAATAATAAAGCACAAATGATAAATGTTCCTATCAAAGCATAAGTGATACGCTTGTTATAGGTCTTACGTAAATCATAAGCGCCATATTCTTTGTTCCTGCCATCAAAGATGAGGTCCAGAAAATCGGCTGTTAAAATTTTATTTACATCCATTGTAAAGATTGTTAAATGTTAGTTCTTATTTTCTTATTGTGCTCCTGAAGCCGCACCCGCTTTATCTGATATCCTAACCAATTGTTCTTCTCCATCAGAAATATCTACCAAAGCATATCTTTTCAAAACATTGATTGACATTTCATCCAAAATATCAATTACGTTTCTATAGGTACATTCAGATGATGGCTTTAGAATAACCACTAAATCTTTCTCAGGAGTACGTTGTTTTTTATCCATCAACACTGTTCTAATTTCTTTGAAAGTACTAGACTTGAAATTAGAACCATCAGGCAACAATTGTCCTTCGTAATAGAAAACGTTGTTGTTATTGCCCAACAGGATGGTGATTACGCCTGACTCCTTTGCCTTATTTTGGTCTTCTGGCTTATCTGCATCTTTTGGTAAAAAGAGCTTCATGGCCGTTGGCTGACTCATTGTTGTGGTGAAGATGAAAAACGTAATCAATAAAAAACCTAGGTCCACCATAGGTGTTAAGTCAACCCTGGTTGATAGCTTCTTACCTTTTTTGACGCCGGGGCCTTTCTTGTGTCCGCCGCCGCCCGAGGTATCCATTTCTGCCATGTCGGTAGAATTTAGTTTTCGTTAATAATTTATTACTCTTCTCTTTTCTCTCCAGATTGATTCATTTTCCATAAATCTGTTCCAACAGGAGCAGGTTCTGGTTTAGTAATCATCTGAAATTTCAAGATATCATTCTTTTTAAATGCATCGATTATCGACTTAAATGCTGGGAATTTAGCAAGATTGTCTCCTTTTAAAAGGAAGGCAGGTTCTTTCTGTCCCAAATAAGCATCTTTAATAACCCTCATCCAAATGATCAATTCGTTATTGGCTGTATCTTTTACCGGAATTCCAGGTAATTTATCGCCTTTACGTTGATCTTCTGGCATTGCTAAAAAAGAAGCCATACTTCCCAATGGTGCCCCAATGAATAAAGCATTTTGAAATGCTTTCACATCTATATTAAGATTTCTGGTATTATTCAAAGTATTGGCAACAACTTCTTTCTTGGCTTTATCATCCATATCCAAAAAAACTTTACCATCCTTATCTAGAATAACCATTACATAATCTTTCTGGGGTGCTACTTTAGCAGCTACCGAATTGGGCGTAGTTACAGCAATAGCTTCAGATGGCTTAAACTTGGTCGTTAAAATGAAGAACGACAACAAGAGAAAGGCCACGTCGCACATCGCCGTCATGTCGATACTCGTACTCTTACGAGGTAATTTGGCTCTACCCATTATTATTATTTTACAATTTCACTAATTAAGATTCAAAACAGTTGCAATTCCATAAATATTCAATGATTATTTATAATTAGCTGCAAAGCTTTGTGTTAATGTGAAACCAGATTCATCAATACCATAAGTGATACCATCAATACGGGTAGTGAACACGTTATACATAATAATAGCTACTGCAGAAGTACCGATACCTAAAGCTGTATTAAACAAAGCCTCAGAAATACCTTTTGATAATTCACGAGCAGCATCACCACCACCTTCATCTCCTAATGCAGAGAAAGATTTGATCATACCCAATACCGTACCTAATAGACCTAACAATGTTGCAACAGATGCAATAGTAGAAAGGAATACTAAATTCTTTTCTAACATCGGCAATTCCAATGCAGTTGCTTCTTCTACTTCTTTTTGAATGTTCAATACTTTTTGTTCTGTATCGAACTCAGTATTGCCAATCATTTCTTTGTATTTTTTCAAACCTGCTTTCATTACATTACCAACAGATCCTTTTTGCTTATCGCAAGCAGCCAATGCTTTGTCTACTTCCTTATTAGCTAAATGAAACTGAACTGTACGAACGAATTCAGCAATACTTCCTGCACCAGCAGCTCTAGTAACCGTTAAAAATCTTTCAATACAGAAAGTTAAAACAGTTAAGAAACTACCGATCAAAATAGGAACGATAATACCACCCTCATACATTTTACTTAAACCAGCTTTAGGTCCTTTGTGCTGTGGCCAAAAACCACCATTAGGATCAGGCGTTGTAAAATTACCAGGTGCTCCTAATACAAATCTCCAAATTACATAACCCAAAATAATACATGCTAATGGAGCAATCCATGAAATTGAGTTGCCACTCTTCTTAGGGTGAACAGAAGGTGCACTTTTTACCGCTGTGGTTGGTTTTGTTTCAGCCATGACTCGATTGATTTTTGTTTTTTAAAAATTACAGTTGGTTTAAAAAATTTGACTTCACAATGCTACATAAAAAATTTATGATTCTTAAAAACTTTTCAATAGCACTGAAAGGGGATACAAAGTAGGGATTTTATTTAAAGCAACAAATTCTCAATCAATAAACTTTCTTTATTTTTTACCGATTTTATCAATAATTATTGCCTTTTATCAAAGAGTTCCACAAAAAAATTGTTGAATCCAACTCATTTATATCTTTAATGCTTTATCTAACAACTAACTATGTCAATGAAAAAAATTCTAATTACATCAACTACTTGGGTATTAGCAGTTGGCTTATTTGCACAGCAAAGGCCTCAGAACCCAACCCCACAAGGGCCTACAACCCCAGCCCCTACCACTCAAACACCAGTAAATGGAGCTACTCCTCCTGCTGGATTTGGAAATTTTGGAGCTGCACAACGCCAAGGGCCAAGAGCTTATAAGGACGTTATTACAGACAAAGCAGTATCTAAAAAAGGTCTTTTTACAGTACATAAGGTAGATGAAAAGTACTATTTCGAGATCGCTGACTCTATTTTCGGCAGAGAAATACTATCAGTTGTTCGTTTTATTAAAGTGCCTGCTGGTGCAGGTTATGGCGGTTCAATGGCCAATGGACGTGGCCAGATGATCAGCTTCGAAAAAGGACCTAGCAATACCATTTTTTTAAGAACAGTTACCCTAGTAAATACTGCGGATAAAGACCAAGACATTAATAAGGCAGTAGATCTTTCTAATTTAAATGCCATTGCAAATGCATTCCCGATAGCCGCATTTAGCAAGGATTCTAGCGGTGTTGTAATTGATGTAACTGATTTTTTTAAAGGAGATAATCAATCGGTAAGTATCAGCCCGAATACTAAAAGAGGTTTAAACCTTGGTATTCTAGCTGCAGACAGATCTTTTATTACAAAGATCTCCACTTACCCTATTAACACAGAAATAAAATCAGTAAAAACATATACTGCATCCCCTTCTATAGGAGGATTTGGAGCACCTGCTTTTCCTGGAGCCCCTACTTCTATACAAGCTGCAAATGAAGCTGGCGCGGTAACTGTAGAGTTAAACACTTCTTTATTGCTTCTGCCTAAAGAACCAATGGAGAGAAGGATTGCTGATAAAAGAGTTGGCTTTTTTACCCGCAACTATGTTCGTTTTAGTGATAATCAACAAGAAGTGGAAAGGATTGAATTTGCAGTTCGCTGGAGATTAGAACCAAAAGATGGTGAGTGGGAAAAATGGCGCAAAGGTGAATTAGTTGAGCCTAAAAAACCAATTGTATACTATATAGATCCTGCAACTCCAAAGCAATGGCGCAAGCATTTAATTGCTGGTGTAAATGATTGGCAGGCTGCATTTGAAAAAGCTGGTTTCAAAAATGCCATCATGGGTAAAGAATGGCCTGAAAATGACACAACAATGAGCATGGAAGATGCTCGTTTCTCAGTGATCAGATATCTAGCATCTGATATTGAAAATGCTTCTGGACCTAACAACAATGATCCAAGAAGCGGAGAAATTTTAGAGAGTCATATTCAATGGTATCATAACGTTATGAAGTTGGTGCACGATTGGTATATGGTTCAAACTGCTGCAGTAGATCCTGGTGCAAGAAAAATGAAATATGATGATGATTTAATGGGCGACCTAATTCGTTTTGTATCATCTCATGAAGTAGGACATACTTTGGGTTTATACCACAATATGGGAAGCAGCAGTAAAACTCCTGTTGAGAAATTAAGAGATAAAGCATGGGTAGAGGCCAATGGCCATACTGCATCTATCATGGATTATGCACGTTTCAACTATGTAGCACAACCAGAAGACAATATTGGTAGAAAAGGATTGTATCCAAGAATTGGTGATTATGATAAATGGGCTATGAAATGGGGTTATGGTTATATTCCAGGAAATAATGAAGAAGAAAGAAAAACCAATAGCAGTAAAATGATCACTGCTGCATTAAAAGAAAACCCGCGTCATTGGTTTGGTTCTTATGAGCAAGGTAATAATGCTGATCCTAGAAGCCAAAGTGAAGACTTGAGCGACAATGCTGTAAAAGCTTCTGAATATGGTATCATGAATTTAAAAAGAGTTTTAAAAGGATTACCAGAATGGACCAAAGAAGAAAATGATCAATACGAAAACATCAGTGTAATGTATGGTCAAGTATTGGGTCAGTTCAGAAGATATATGGGACATGTTACTGCTAACGTAGGCGGTGTATATGAAACTTTCAAATTAGCAGAACAAAACGAAGCTGTTTATGAAGTAACCCCTAAAGCACGTCAGAAAGAAGCTGTTGCTTTTTTAAATAAACAAATATTTGAAACACCTAATTGGTTGATCGATCGTGAACTTTGGAACAAGTTTAATAATCCAGTTTCAAATGATCCGATAATGTCTGCACAAGATGGAGCACTGGCTAGTTTAATTAGCCCTACAAGATTGGGTCGTTTACAATTGGCCAGTAATCGTTTTGGAGCTGAGAAAGCATACAATGCAATGGAATTATTAAATGATGTTCAGTCTGGTTTATTCAGCGAATTGAGTTCTAAAAAAACCATTGATCAATACCGTAGATTATTACAAATGAGTTATGTAGATAAATTGGTAGATATCCTTAATCCTCCATCTACTGCTGGCATTACAATTAATATTGGAGGAAGAGGTGGTGCTTCTATTGATATTAATAAAAGCGATGTGCCTGCAATTGTAAGAGCACAATTAGTTGCTTTGCGTACACAAATCAATAGTTCAGCAGCTGGTTTTGGAGATAAATTAAGCAAGATTCATTTACAAGATTTATCAGAAAAAATCAAACAAGGATTAGACCCTAAATAAGGTACCTAATAAAAAGTTAAACCGCTTATAAACCTCATAGGATAAAACCTATGAGGTTTTTTATGGCACAATTTTTGAATAAAAAATTATATGAAATATTGCTACCTATTCTGCTTGCTGATTTTTTCAACTACTGCTTTTTCTCAGAAAAAAGAAACTGTTTGGGGTTATTTAAAAGACAGCGTTACGAATGAACCAATCGTTTTGGCAAGTGTAGCCAATTTTGAAACGAAGAAAACAGTAATGTCGAGCAATATCGGAAGGTTTAAAATTGAAGTATCAGACAATCAAATACTCTCATTTGCGGCAGTAGGTTATTTCTTCGATACAATAGCATTTCATAAAAGTTTACTCAAAAATGATACTTTGCTTTTATACCTAAAGCCCCTGGCAAGATCATTGGGTAATGTAACCGTTTATTCAAAATCTACCAATGCCTACAGAGAAGATAGTATTGAAAGGAGAAAAGATTTTATGGGCGATAGAGTGCAATATGCAATTCCAGTTGCTGCATTATCCAACACAGGAGCAGGTTTAGGTATTAATTTAGATAGATATTCTAAGCATGAAAAGGAAAAAAGAAAAGCATTTGCTTTTTTTGAAGCCAATGAAAAAGAAGAATATATTAATTATAGATATTCTGCAGAACTGGTTAAGCAATACAGTGGACTTAAAGACGATGCATTACAAAATTTTATGCAAGAATCCCGTCCTTCTTATGAGTGGCTGCGAAAACACAAGACTGAAGAAGATATTAAATATTATATCAACGACCAGCTAAAGAGAATGAAGAGATAAGAATTATGAATTATGAGTTTTGAATTATCTGGTACCATTTGGAATTAAGAAATGTATCTCTTAATTCTTATCTCTTAACTCTTATCTCTTAATTCTTAATTCCTATTCGTATCTAAGCGCAGCAATCGGATTCAATCTTGCGGCTTTCATCGCTGGATAAATTCCTGCAGCTAACCCAACAATTGAACAAATAATTATTCCAATTGCAACCCATACCCAAGGAACAATAAATCCGGTTTTCAATACAATTCCAAATATATTGCCAACTAAAACACCGAGTATAATTCCGAATAACGCTCCTAATAAACTAATGATTAAACTCTCGAACAAAAATTGTTGACGAACATTGCTGCTTTTACCGCCAATGGCTTTGATCAGACCAACTTCTTTAGTTCTTTCATTTACAGAGACCAACATAATATTCATTAAACCAATGGCAGCTCCTATTAGTGTAATTAATCCAATAGCACTTGCAGCGCCGGTAATACTGCTTAAAAATCCAATAAATAATTCAGCAAATTTGTCGCTCTTCTCTACAAAAAAATTATTGTCTTCCACCGGTTCTAATTTTCTTACAGCCCTGAACACAGAAGTAGCTTCGTCTGTAGCAACAGGCAACTCTTTTACATTTTTCACCACTACGCCCAATAAATAGGAATTACTTGCATTACCAAAGCGTCTAACATTGGTATATGAAGTAAGCACCATATCATCCTGTCTTAATAAAGCACTTGATCCTTTGCTTTTCAATAGTCCAATTACTCGGTATGGAGTACTTCCTATTTTGATGATTTTCTCCAAACATTTTTCGGGATAATCTCCAAAAAGTTTAACCGCTACATTACTTCCTATCAAACAAACATTTCTACCGCTTTGAATATCTAATGTGTTCAGATTTCTTCCAATATTAATGGAATAGCCATTTACTGCTAAATAATTTTCGTCTCC
This sequence comes from Sediminibacterium sp., assembly GCA_040403975.1. Classification (GTDB taxonomy): domain Bacteria; phylum Bacteroidota; class Bacteroidia; order Chitinophagales; family Chitinophagaceae; genus Sediminibacterium. Next base: position 155,601 of record JBBAJS010000004.1, on the reverse strand, counting down.
GCCCCACATGGTAATTTGGGGATTCGTTTTTTTATCTGCATAATGCAATTCTTGTGCTCCAGGACCTCTTCTATAAATACTTACTGCTGCTCCAGGGAAATCATAATTTGACTTGAAAAATTCAGCTTCTTCCAATCGAATGGGCTTTCCTAAATTGGATTTTTTCTTCTTTAAACCTTGTTTATTTTTACTGATTTCATTCCCTTGAGGAGGGCCAAACCTTACCCTGCTTTCCGCAAATCGAATATTAAAAGCATTGGCGCCCATTGAAGAAAAGCTCTCTTTCAAGCTTTGATTCATGGCTTCAATTGCTGTTATAATACCAATCAATGCCATTATACCGAAAGCAATAATGGCTACTGTTATACCTGCTCGCAGCTTATTACCTTTTACGGTGCGCCAAGCCAGACTTAAAGAATCTAAAGCATTCATAGAATAAAGGTAATTGGGAATGCGTAAACCTTCGCAGCTTTGGGCTTATTTATGAAGAGTGGTTAAAAATAGAACCAATTGAGCACTAATGAAGGAAGAACGCCAATAAGAATCACTGCTGCGGCAACCAACAAGAGCCCTGTTTTAAAGTTTGGAGAGATGGTGGCTACCTCAGGTGTCCCTTCTTTGAAGTACATAGATTGAATTACTTTAAAATAATAGTACACACTTACAGCTGCAAAAAGCACTGCAACCACTACAATCCACAAAGAACCTCCGGATTTTACTACGGAAGCCAACATATAATATTTGGCAAAAAAACCTGCCGTTAATGGAATCCCTGCCAATGACATCAGAAATACTACTCCAGTAAAAGCCATAACAGGTTGCGCTTTTGCAAGCCCATTGAATCCGTCAAATGTGTAATCTTTCACTTTAATCAGGATGGCAAAAAAACCGATGGTTGCTAAACAATAAGCAACTGCATATAATAGTATCCCTTCTTTTGCCAAATCATTATTGCTGTATAATGCGAATAACATAAAGCCCGCTTGAGAAATACTGGAATATGCCAACATCCTTTTAATACTTTGTTGAAATACTGCTGTGATATTACCCACTAATAAAGTAGCCACAATTACAAATGATAACAATATTTTCCATGAAGGTCCAAGAATTGCAAAATTAGATTCAAATAAGTTTAAGAAAGCAAAAAAACCAGCAGCTTTTACTACAGTTGCCATAAACGAAGTGAATACGCTTGGTGCTCCGTCATAGACATCCGGAGTCCAAAAATGAAATGGTGCTGCAGATACTTTAAAGCACATGGAAACAAATAGTAAAATCAACCCAGCAATTTGCAAAAACGAAGTAGGTAGTGCGCCAGCAGATGCTGGTATTGTAGATGAAACATGTAATGCAAATGAGCCTGTAGCTCCATAGATCAACGCTATTCCCATCAGTAATAGTCCAGTGGAGAAAGCGCCCATTAAGAAGTATTTTAATGAAGCTTCATTGCTTTTTAGATTTCTTTTTTCTGCACCCGTTAAAATATACAATGGGATGGACATGATTTCAATTCCTAAAAATAACATCAATAAACCATTGAAAGAAGTCAACACACTAGTTCCGCAAAGGACAAAGAAAATCAATGCATAATAATCGGCAACATTCACCCCAGTTTTTTCAATTTCAGAACCACACAATAGCACAAAAATCAATGTGGCAGCTATTAAGATTGAATTAAAGAATAATCCGAATTTATTAAAACGTAATAAATCATGTGTGTTTACATTAATGGAAAAAATGCTATAACTATCCAGCAAATTCATGGATAATAATAATAGCAATGAAACAATTGCAGTTGTTGTTACTGCAGATTTTTTTTGAAGTAAGATGCCACTAAACATCATTACTACACCCATGATTGCTGAAAAAATAATTGCGTTCATAATATTAAAAGATGTTCCATTTACTTTTTTACAAATAATGCTTCTACACTGGTTTTAGTTAAATCAATCATTGGCTGCGGAAACACTCCGAATACAATAACTACTAAAGCAATGATCACTAGCACCAATTTAACATTGAAACTGATATCCGTTGCATTTTCGGTAACAGCATTTAAATTGCCATAAATTACTTTTTGTACCATATTCAATGTATATACTGCCGCAAGAATAATACTTATACCTGCAATAGCAGCGATAAACATATTGTATTGAAAGAGTCCACTAAACATTAAAAACTCGCCAATAAATGCATTGGTTAAAGGAAGTGCAACATTGGCTAATGCCATGATGACCAATAGTATGGCTAAAGCTGGTGCTTTTTGAGCAAGTCCACCTAAATCACTTAATTTTCTGGTGCCTAATTGTTTTTCAATTAAATCGGCTATGATCCATAAACCAATCACATTTACTCCGTGGTTAAACATTTGAATCATCACTCCATCGAATGCTGCTTTATTGTTGGTGAACATAGCAGCACACATTAATCCAATATGCGCAATAGATGAATACGCAATCATTCTCTTTATATCATCTTGCTTAATAGCAATTAAAGAAGCATACAACATTCCTGTAACCGACAAAATAATGATGATCATTGAATTACTCGCAGCTGCAGTAGGGAATATGGGTAATAACCAACGGAATACTGCGAATACACCCATTTTAACCATCACACCACTCAACACCATTGTGGTAGCTGTGGGTGCTTGTTCATAAGCGTCTGGTTGCCAGGTATGCAAAGGAAATATGGGCATTTTTATAGCGAATGCTACAAAAAATAACCAGAACATATATGATTGTTGATGATCGCTGAGTTGAGCTTTATAAAAAGACTGTAATGCAAAGGAATGATCAGCCGTATGAAAATACACATACAAAATTCCAACCAGCATTAACAATGAACCAATAAACGTGTACACGAAAAATTTAAAGGTAACCGCAATTCTTTTTTCGCCGCCCCATAAAGAACACAAAAAGTAAACTGGAATTAATGCCAATTCCCAAAAGAAATAAAACAACAGGGCATCAGCTGCTAAAAAGACGCCCATCAAACCTGCTTGAGTAAGTAACATCAACCCGAAAAAAGATCCTGGGTTTTTATATTCACTTTTATATACGGCTGCAAAAATCAACGGATAAGAAACTGCAGTGAGCAAACAAAGCATTTTGCCCATTCCATCCAATTTTAAAGTAAATCTGCTACCTAAATCGGTTAACCAAGCAGTATCAAATGAACCACCAGTTGGCGAACCAATAGCTAATAATGCCAACACCAAAGTGATGATGGATACTAATAAAGAAAAATTCTTAGCAGTAGACCCCTGCTTCATTGCAAATGAACAGAATCCAGCAACTAAAGGAGTTAATATGAGAAATAAGGCTATCATTATACTATGCTACTTGATGAATAGAATTAAAATAATTTATTTAAAAATTTCATGATCGTAATATCATTGAACCAAATGATAAAAAATACCACGATCGATAAAATCATAATTAACAGATAACTCGCCACTTGACCACTTTGAATCAGGCGCAATTGTCTTGAGCTATATGAAACTAATTTGCCCACCCCATTCACTGCACCATCAATTCCACTCTTTTCAATAAAGTTTTTACAAAATCCTGCAAAAGCATTTATAGGATTAACAACTATTGTATTGTACAACTCATCGATATACCATTTGTTCTTCAATAATTTACCAACTCCAGTTTCTACTTCTTTCTCTTCTCCAGTATATTTCTTAAACATATTTACAGCAATGAATATTACTATTGTAATCAATACTGTTACGATACCCATCATCATGTATTCTTGCGAATGACTTAGATGCTCTGTTGTTGCCAATGCAGTTGACTCAGCAAAAATGGGTGACAAGAAATGTTCCAACCAATTTTTGTTTTCAGCAAATACTTCAGGTATTCCAATAAACCCTCCAAACACAGACAATACTGCTAATACAATGAGCGGGATGGTCATTACAGAAGGGCTTTCGTGTAAATGATGTTCTTGATCATGCGTTCCTCTGAACTTTCCTAAGAAAGTAAGTGCATACAATCGGAACATATAAAATGCAGTCATTAAAGCTCCGCCAACACCTATATAATAATAGAGTGGATTTTTAGCAAATGCAGCAGCTAAAATCTCATCCTTTGAAAAGAAACCAGAGAATGGTGGTATACCTGCAATTGCCAAACATGCCAATAAAAAGGTAATATGGGTAATGGGCATGTATTTTCTAAGATTACCCATTTTACGAATATCTTGTTCGTGGTGCATTGCATGAATTACAGAACCAGCACCTAAGAAAAGTAAGGCTTTGAAAAATGCATGAGTCATTACATGAAATACTGCACCAGTATATGAGCCCACGCCTAACCCTAAAAACATATAACCCAATTGACTCACTGTAGAATAAGCCAATACTTTTTTAATATCATTTTGCTTAAGGGCAATTGTTGCAGCAAAAATGGCTGTAGCTAATCCTATGATGGCAATCAACGTTTGAGTAGTTGGTGCCATTGTAAATAAAATATTGCTTCGAGCAATCATATAAATACCAGCTGTAACCATTGTAGCAGCGTGGATCAATGCTGATACGGGCGTAGGACCTGCCATTGCATCTGGCAACCAAGTATATAATGGAATTTGTGCGCTCTTACCCATTGCCCCAATGAATAACAATGTTGTAATTGCTGCAATATCAAAAGTACTCAAGCTGGCAACTTGAGAAAATACATCACCATAATTTACAGTTCCTAGTTTAAATAATAACCAAAATACAGCCAGTAAAAATCCTAGATCGCCAATGCGATTCATGATAAATGCTTTTTTGGCAGCATAATTGAAGTCGTTATTTTTAAACCAATATCCAATGAGTAAATAAGAGCAGAGTCCAACTCCTTCCCAACCAATGAACATGATCACATAATTGGCTCCCATTACCAATAGCAACATAGAGAAAACAAACAAATTGAGGTATGCAAAATATCTACCAAAATGTTGCGTCTCTTCCTCTTTCATATAAGCCGAGGAATAGAGATGAATTAAAAATCCTATTCCAGTAATTATTAATAAAAAGAGAACAGATAATTGATCTACTTGAAAAGCAAATGGAATAGTAAACGCATCTACCGAAATAAAATTGAATAATGTTACTACTGTTTTCAATTGTCCTTCGCCTGCGGATGCAACTAAAGAAAATAAATAACAAGATGTAAGGAACGATAATAATATTACTCCTGAACCGATTATTCCAATGGCAGATTTAGACAACGATTTCCTTCCCAATCCATTGATCAGAAATCCCAGTAAAGGGAAAAGAGGAACTAAAAAAACAATTTTATTCATACTAGTTTTTCAATCTGTTCAAAAAGTTAATATCAACTGAATGCGTATTTCTATACATCATTACAATGATGGCCAATCCAACACTTACTTCTGCTGCAGCAACCACCATGATAAAAAATACAAATAACTGACCATCAATACCAGCCGTAGTATTCGGGTTAGCTGCCAAAGCCGCACCATAATGCATTTTGGAAAATGCAACCAATAATAAATTCACGGCATTCAACATGAGTTCAATACACATAAACACAATAATGGCATTTCTTCTGGTAAGCACACCAATGATACCAATGCTAAAAAGTGCTAAACAGAAATAGATATAATATTGTATAGGCATAACCCCAACCCCTAAAGGGGCAATTTTTTATTCCTTACGGATGTTAACAAAATATTTCAAAACCCTTTTCCCCCTTCAGGGGGCGGGGGGTGTTAATCTTTTTTTCCAATTACAACTGCTCCTACCATTGCACTTAAAAACAACACACTGCTTAGTTCGAATGGTACTACATAATCGCTAAACAATGCTTTTCCTAAGTTTTTAATTAATCCAATATTTCCTTCTTTCATTAAAACCGTTTTACCAGTTAATTCAACTGTTTGACGAATCAATGAAACCAATACCATTAAAAAACATCCTCCAGAAATAACGCCAGCAAATTTCATCCAGAGATGTTTACGAGGTTCTGATTCTGCATTCAAATTCATTAACATGATTACGAATAAGAATAACACCATAATTGCACCTGCGTAAACAATCAAATTTACAATTGCCAGAAATTGTGCATTCAATAATATATAATGCCCTGATATTGCAAAAAATACGGTAATCAACCACAATACACTGTGTACCGGATTTTTACTCACGAGAACCATAATAGCTCCAAATAGTGCTAGTACAGTTAAAAAGGAAAACAATATTTGAATAATATTCATCTTTATTAATTATTTCTATGCGCCCCTCTTGCTTTCGCAAATTCTTCTGGAGCAGTTATTGGATCAGGAATTAACAAATCTTCTTTGCCATAAATAAATCCTTTTCGAGTGAAATTTGCCGGAGCAAATGTTTCACTTAAATAAATGGCATCTTTCGGACAAGCTTCTTCACATAGACCACAGAAAATACAACGCAACATATTGATTTCATATTTCGCTGCATATTTTTCTTCGCGATACTTATTCTCTTCACCTGCTAAACGTTCAGCACCTTCCATAGTGATTGCTTCTGCCGGACATGCTACAGCGCATAATCCACATGCAGTGCAACGTTCTCTGCCTTCTTCGTCGCGATTGAGCACATGCAAACCGCGGAACACAGGACTGAATTCTCTTTTTTGCTCCGGATAATGAATAGTAGGTTGCTTCTTAAAAATATGGCTAAACGTAATGGCCATACCATGAAGTATAGAAGGGATGTATAATCTCTCCATGAAGCTCATCGGCTTCCGGCTGACCTCTTTCCCTCTGTTAGTTAATGCTTGCATTTATATTAATCTTTTACATTTTATATTTAAAAAATTCACTGCCCCGTATCTTTTATCTCTTCTTTCTTAATTCTTCTCTCTCGTCTACCCTTGTTTCCACAATATCAAAGCTCCAGTTAACAACATATTAAATAATGCCAACGGAATTAATTTTTTCCAACCCACATTCATTAACTGATCGTAACGAAAACGTGGGATGGTCCACCTGATCCACATAAACACAAAAATAAAAATTACAATCTTAGTTAATAAAGCCAGCAGTCCTAAAATTGCTGCAATATTTGGTGCCAATGTTGCTTCATTTAAAAATGGAATATCGTATCCACCAAAAAACAAGCAAGCCATAACAGCACTACTCATGATCATATTAATGTATTCGGAGAATAGATAAAATCCCAATTTCATAGAAGAGTATTCCTGGTGGTATCCGAAATTCAATTCATTTTCTGCTTCAGGTAAATCGAATGGAGTTCTGTTACATTCTGCTAAGGCACAGATGAAAAATATTACAAAGCCCAAAGGTTGATAGGCAATATTCCATAATGAACCCGCCGCCATTTGTTCCTCAACAATTGTTTTTAAACTCAATGAACCTGAAATCATTAATACAGCAATTAAAGAAAGACCCATTGCTAATTCATAACTAATGGCTTGAGAAGCACCTCTCAATGCAGCCATCAAAGAAAATTTATTATTCGATGCCCAGCCTCCAATCATTATTCCATAAACACCTAAGCTTACTACACCAAAAATGTATAAGATACCAATATTGATGTCTGCAATTTGCAAATCTATTTTTCGACCGAATAATTCAACATGGCTACTCCATGGAATAACTGAACAGGTCATTAAAGCAGCAGTCATGGCCAAACCAGGACCCAAAATAAACAATGCTTTGCTGGCAGAGTTAGGAATGATTTCTTCTTTCATGATCAATTTCAAACCATCCGCAAATGGTTGTAATAATCCAAAAGGTCCTGCTCTGTTTGGTCCTGGGCGATCTTGCAATATAGCTGCCACTTTGCGTTCTGCAAAAGTGGTATACAAAGCAATCCCCAAACTTGCAAACACAATGATTGCAATCAGAATCAATTTCTCTACCATTAAAATCCAATCAAAAGCCAATAGTGTCATGCGTTATGAATTAATCTTGATTAGGTTTAAAGTCGGTTGAATGAGCCGGTCTTTCTAACAAACTCAAATGAATTTCTGGTTTGTTTACATTACTCACATCATGTATATCCATCAATAAATTGGGCTGACGTCCATGGTGTACTTTTTCGAATGTTTCCGTTGGAATAGTTGTTCCTACATTTCCTGCATAATGCCCTTGAGCAATTACAGAGTGACGGTCGATCATTCTAGGACCTTCTATTACCCAATCATTGGTTTTCTTTTTCTCAAAACGGCAAGTATTGCAAATCCATTCTTCCACTTCACCCCACTGGTCTTTTCTTGCTGTTACTCTAAATACTTCATCGCCTCTATTCCACAAAGTAACTTTTCCGCTACAAGTAGGACAATCTCTATGAGCATCCATTGGTTTTAAAAACCAAACACGATTTTTAAAACGGAAAGTTTTATCTGTTAACGCTCCTACAGGACAAACATCAATTACGTTTCCAATAAAATCGTTATCTAAACTTTTTTCAATGAATGTGGCAATTTCCGAATGATCTCCTCTGTCGAGAATACCATGTTCTCTTTTATTGGTTAACTGATCTGCAGTGTAAACGCATCTGTAACAAAGTATACAACGAGTCATGTGCAGTTGTATATAAGGACCTATATCGTGTTTCTTGAAAGTTCTTCTTTGAAATTCGTAACGGGTGCCTTCTTTACCGTGCTCGTAACTTAAATCTTGTAAATGGCATTCGCCTGCTTGATCACAAACTGGACAATCCAATGGATGATTGATCAATAAAAATTCTACTACCCCATTGCGTGCATCTATCACTTTTTCGCTGGTGATATTCTTCACTTCCATTCCATCCATTACAGTTGTTCTGCAGCTTGCTACCAATTTAGGCATTGGTCTTGGATCTTTTTCAGACCCTTTGCTTACTTCTACTAAACAGGTTCTGCATTTTCCTCCACTACCTTCCAGCTTGCTGTAATAACACATAGCAGGAGGAGCTACTTCGCCACCAATTTTACGTGCAGCATTGAGAACGGTAGTTCCTGCTGGCACTTCAATCGTGATATTATCGATTGTTACTTTAAATAATGGTTGTTCAGACATATATTCATTAAGCTGGTACATGAATCGGATCGGCATAATGCGCCAGTCCGTAATTTCTTTTTTGTGATTCTTCCGGATTCAACACATGCCATTCAAATTCATCCCTGAAATGACGAATCGCTGCAGCAACAGGCCAGGCAGCAGCATCACCCAATGGACAAATAGTATTCCCTTCTATTTTGCGTTGAATATCCCATAATAAATCGATATCGCTCATCTTACCATTTCCAGTTTCGATGCTTTTCAAGATCTTTTCCATCCATCCGGTTCCTTCTCTACAAGGAGAACATTGACCGCAACTTTCATGACGATAAAAACGAGCCAAAGTGTAGGTGTTCTTTACAATACACTGGTCTTCATCCAAAACAATGAACCCACCCGAACCCAACATCGATCCTGTTGCAAAACCTCCATCACTCAATCCTTCGTAATTCATTAATCGTGGCTCCCCTTTTGCAGTACGCAATAATAAATTAGCTGGTAAAATTGGAACTGATGATCCGCCAGGGATGCAAGCTTTCAATCTTTTTCCATTGGCAATACCACCACAATATTCATCGGAATAAATAAATTCTTCTACTGAAATGGTCATATCAATTTCATACACACCTGGTTTATTGATATTGCCGCATGCTGAAATTAATTTTGTACCAGTTGATCGACCCACTCCAATTTTTGCATATTCATCTCCACCCATTTTAATGATGGGAACAACAGCAGCCAAGGTTTCTACATTATTTACAACCGTCGGTCTTTGCCACACCCCTTGAATAGCAGGGAATGGAGGCTTGATACGAGGGTTTCCTCTTTTACCTTCCAATGATTCAATCAATGCGGTTTCTTCGCCGCAGATATAAGCACCTGCGCCACGATGTACATAAATATTACAATCGAATCCGGTACCTAAAATATTTTTTCCTAAAAATCCATTTGCTTTTGCTTCTTCAATGGCTTGTTCTAAAATATCTACGATCCAAGCGTATTCTCCACGGATATAAATGTATGTATCATGACTACCCAATGCAAAAGAAGAAATGAGCAATCCTTCAATAAGTAAGTGTGGCAAAAATTCCATCAAATACCTATCTTTAAAAGTACCAGGCTCGCTCTCATCGGCATTACAAACCAAATGACGTGGAACGCCTTCTGGTTTTGCAATAAAACTCCATTTCATTCCCGCAGGAAATCCAGCACCACCTCTTCCTCTCAAACCACTTTTCTTCACCTCTTCTACAATTGCATCAGTAGACATTTCTTTCAATGCTTTTTCTGCAGCTTGATACCCCCCTTCGCGTCGATATACATCAAAGTAGCGTATGCCTTCTATATGTGCTTTGTCTAATAATATTTTTACACCCATAATATTTTATTTCCGAACCAGTTGCTACACTGATTGCCTATTTACTTTTAGAATAATCTTTTATTCAACTTATAATAATTCTTATGTGCGATAATCTGTTTCACAAAAAAATATACAAACATGAATATCCAAAAACTTTTTAAATCATGGTCCCATCTAAACACAACACATCCTAACAAAGCTGCTGTTAGAAAATCATTATATATTAAAGATGTTTTAAATGACATAATTAATTGTTTTTTGCTGCGCTATTCCTACAATCACCAATTATAGTGTCTACTTTTTCTTTTGTTAAATGTTCTCTGTACGTTTTTCCCATCTGCATCATTGGCGCATAACCACAAGCACCTAAACACTCTACTGTTTTCAAAGTGAATAAACCATCAGCAGTTGTTTCACCAGGTTTAATACCCAATGTTTTACCTATATAGTCAATGATATCATCGCAACCACTGATCATACATGGGCCTGTTTGACATACTTCAAACATGTATTTACCAACTGGTTTTAAGTTGTACATGCTGTAGAATGTAGCTACTTCATACACTTCAATAGGTTTGATCTGTAACAATGATGCTACATAATCCATTGTGTCGGAACTCAACCATCCTCCAAAACTATTTTGCGCCAAATGCAAAACAGGAAGCAAAGCGCTTTTCTGTTTCCCTTCGGGATAATGACTAACGAGTCTGTTAAACTCAGTCATTTGCTCATTTGAAAATTGTACCATATTACCCCAACCCCTAAAGGGGCTTTGTCTTAAACTTTTTTTAAAGCTCAAGTGATTATTAAATATTATTTCAAAACTCTAATCTCTTATCTTTTATCTTTCATCTTTCATCTCCTTCCCCCCTTTAGGGGGTTAGGGGGTGGGTTAAGCATCAAGCTCCCCCGCAATCAAATTCAAACTACTCATTGTTACAATTGCATCACTAAGCATTCCTCCTTTAATTAATTCAGGATAAGCCTGATAATAAATAAAGCAAGGTCTGCGGAAATGCAGTCTGAAAGGAGTTCTACCACCATCACTAATTAAATAAAATCCCAATTCTCCATTACCTCCTTCAACCGATTTATACACTTCCCCCTTTGGCATATCAACTTCACCCATGATGATTTTAAAATGCCAAATCAATGCTTCCATCTTGGTATATACATCTTCTTTTTTAGGAAGATAATATTCAGGCACATCTGCATGATATATTTCTGCTTCTGCTCCTTTGAATCCTTGAATTTTTTGATAGGCTTGTTCGATAATGCTTAAGCTCTGCCACATTTCTTGATTACGCACCAAGAAGCGATCGTAATTATCGCCGGTTTTACCAACAGGTATATCAAATTGAAAATCTTCGTAACTACTGTATGGACTATGTACACGTACATCATAATCAACGCCTGCTGCACGTAAATTGGGTCCTGTAAATCCATAATTCAATGCACGTTCTGCACTGATGGCACCGCCACCAATGGTACGTTCCATAAAAATTCGATTGCGTGCAAAAAGGTTTTCAAATTCCTTCAACACTTTCGGATATTCTTTTAAGAATTTCTCGAGTTTCGTAAATGCTGTATTTGTGAAATTCCTTTCAAAGCCGCCAATACGCCCAATATTAGTAGTAAGGCGGGACCCACATACTTCTTCATATATTTCATAGATTAATTCGCGGTATTGCATTACATATAAAAACCCGGTGTATGCGCCGGTATCTACACCAACAATTGAATTACAAATTAAATGATCGGAGATTCTCGCAAGCTCCATAATGATCACCCTCAAATAATCAACGCGCTTTGGCGTTTCTACTCCCAATAATTTTTCGCAGGTTAAATGCCAACCCATATTATTAATTGGGCTGCTGCAATAATTTAAGCGATCTGTAATTGGCGTAACTTGATAAAGAGGACGGCGTTCTGCTAATTTTTCAAATGCGCGGTGAATGTATCCAACAGTTTGTTCTGTAGAAACCACGCGCTCTCCATCCAATTCCATGATATTTTGAAACACCCCATGTGTTGCAGGATGTGTAGGCCCTACATTTAATGTAGTGGTTTGTTTTTCGATGGAGCCCTCAGGTAATGTAATATGGTGGTGATGTTCTGTCATTATTAGTTTGATTTTATCCTCTTCCAAACATTTCGTCGTCTTTGTCAATTCTGGTTTGATCTTCTAGTGGATATTCCTTTCTTAAAGGGAAATAATCCATTTCATCAACATTTAAAATTCTTTTGAGATTATGATGCCCTACAAAATTGACTCCATAGAAATCAAAGGTTTCTCTTTCCATCCAATCAGCTGCAGCATATAATTTAGAAGCAGTATATACATCTGTATTATCGATGGATGTGAATACTTTAAAACGAATTCTGGTATTTTCTGCAAGATTATGCAGATGGTACACCACCGCTAATTCTCTTCCTTTATCATCAGGATAATTAACAGCACAGAGGTCCGTTAAAAATTGAAAACCCAGCGTAGGTTCATCAAACAAATATTGCAATACTTTCAAATTCTGTTCTTTAGGTGCTTCAAAAGAAAGCATACCATAACTATCATCAAAGTTAGAAACCATGTCTCCAAACTTTTCAGTCAGCTTTGCTTGTATATATTGGTTATCAATAGCCATTCAAGAATTAATTATTGTTTAATCTATTCCGTATCCGTTCAACAATGCTTTGTATTGTTCTCCATTTCTTCTTCTGATACTTTCTTGCCCTACTAAATCTTGGATTTTCATAAATCCATCTAAAATCGCTTCTGGTCTTGGCGGACATCCTGGAACATATACATCTACAGGAATTACTTGATCTATCCCTTGTAAAACACTATAAGTATCAAATATGCCTCCACTGGATGCACAAGCACCAACTGCAATCACCCAACGAGGTTCAGCCATCTGCAAATAAACCTGGCGAAGTACCGGACCCATTTTCTTGGCAATGGTTCCCATAACCATTAATAGATCACACTGACGAGGAGAAAATCCAACTCTTTCCGATCCAAATCTGGCCAAATCGTAATGAGATCCCATGGTACCCATGAATTCGATACCACAGCAAGAAGTTGCGAAAGGTAAAGGCCATAAAGAGTTTTTGCGGGCCAGGCCTACCACATCACTTAAGCGAGCAGTAAAAAAACCATCTCCACCATACCCTTCAGGAGCAGGTGTATTACCTATAGCATCCGCTGTTTTAGCTTCGATAGGGTGTATGTTAAATCTAACAGGACGAGACATAAATCAGTTATTAATTATTTTAAATCATTAATCTTCCCATTTCAATGCTCCCTTTTTGATGATATAAATAAATCCAACTAAAAAGAGCGCAACAAACATCAATACGGCATAAAATCCATTCCAACCCAATTCTCTGAAATTAACCGCATATGGATAGAAGAAAATTACTTCCACATCAAATAAAACAAACAAAATAGCTACTAAGAAGTACTTAATTGCCATTGGCTGACGCGCATTTCCATGGGATTCAATACCACTGGCAAAGTTCTCCAATTTATCTGCTGTTTTTCTTTTGGGGCCTACCCAGGCTGATAATGCAATCATTGTAGCCACAAAACCAGCTGCAAAAATCAATTGTAACCCAATCGGAAAGAAATTGGCCGCTGAATTAGTGGCACTTGCGTCAATTAAAGAGAAAATCCAACCCATATTGCTTTTTAAGTACGCAAAAATAAGCCTGTGAAGCATATAAAAGAAATACTCCTCAAATTGAGGAGTATTTTCTAGAAGTTATTTTCCAATTTTGCTAAAAAAGGCCATTTTTTAGCGATTCCAAAGCCTATTTACCTTGTGGTTTGGAATAATAATCGATATTTTTTTGAATACTTGCTTTTTGTTCCATGGCAAATTTATTATTCTCATCTGCCGCATCAGGGTATAAAGTAACCATTCTATCAGTTACATCAATTGCTTTTTGGCAGGTTGCTAAGAATTCTTCTACTGCTGGAGTCCTCTGACCAGTTGTAGTAACTTTAAAATCAGGTCTTTTTTTGATCTCATTGAACCTATTAACATAATAGATCAATTTGAAATATTCATCCACAAAAATGTTCTTTTTGTTCTTTTCCTTATCTACAGAGGCATAAACAGAATCCAAATAATTCAATTGAACAATGATCATGGCAGAATCTGCACTATGGGCCATCGCCGCTCTTTTAAAGAATGAATAAGGCTGAGATTTATCAGGAAATGCAGCCATATACCCTTTTGCAAAGTTCAAGGTTTGAATGTATTCTTTCGCATTGAATGCTGCTGAAGTAATTGCATAATATTCTGCTTCACTCATTTTCCCTTTTAAATCAGCAGCTTTTGTTAACCAATACAATTGTTCTTTGTAGGCTTTTGATTTTCCAAATGAAGCTGCCGCCTGAGTCATTAAAGCAATTTTATTGGCTTTAACAGTATCCATATTCACCGCTTTTTCTACATAACCAGAAGCAAGCGCTTCATTACCCGGAAATTTAGTAGCAATCTTAATACCTAGTTCGTAGTCAGAAGGCTGAATCTCTTCTGCTGGTGCGGTTTGCAAGAATTCGTCAATGTATTTTTTCGCTTGAACTGAATCCCCTTTTCTGTCGTAATTATAAGCATATACCACGCCTAAACGAGGCAATGTTTTTAAACCAACAGCCGCTTCCAATTCCTTGGTTTTTGCCAATGACTCGTCGTATTGTCCTGCACGGAATAAATAATCTGCACGAAATAAATCATTGCGAGGATCTTTATCTGCATTAGCTAAATACTTATCTAAATATTCTTTTGCTTTTGATACATCTCTATTTGAATAATAAGAATAATAGGTATAATAGACTGGAGGGAAAGTTGGATCCGCAGCAATAGCACTATTAAAATATTGCTCAAACTGCTCTTTATTGTTTTGACTTAAATAGATTTTCCCAATTTGAAAATTACCTATAGCACTCTTTGGATCTCTTACAATGGCTTCCTGAAAAGCTTTTACTGCTTCACCTCCATTTTCACCGCCAGTTTTACGATAGTTGATACCCATATTGATAAAAATATCTGGGCTCAACAAGTCAATTGAACCTGCTTGTTTAAGTTTATCGATGGCATAAATAGGATCTCCTTTTGTAGATGCTCCATCTGCATTGGCACGACCTATTGCATTTAAAATTGCCGGATTGGGTTTGCCCTTATTCTTACCTTTTGTTTCGGTAGATGCAGTAATGGCTTGCTCAAATTTTTGCTTTGCAGAATTCAGGTCTCCTCCCTCTAATAATTCAAGATGTCCCATACCTACCAAAAGCCATGGATCGCTACCTATTTCCTGTAATCCCTTTTGGTAAATGGCTTTTGCTGCAGCCAAATCTTCTTTAGTTACAACAGTTCCGCTACCAGCTAAAAAGGCCTGACCCAACCAATATATACTTTGAGGGTCTTTAGGGTTAGCATCATACACTTTCTGCAACAGTTCTTTTGCAGATTTCTGTTTGTCGTAATTCAGCATTTTGATGCCTTCCGACAATTGTGCTGTTAAAATCTGCACTGCAAACAAAGCTGCAAATAGCAAAGCAACATTCTTCTTCATGTTTCCTTTTTTTATAGTTGTTCTTTATTCCTGTTTAATTGTACTTAATCTTTTTTGAAAAGCCATTTTAGCAGGTGCTAAAAAAGCTCTTCTGAAAATCAATTGACCTCTTTCTAAACTCATGAAATTCATAAAGCCGGTTCCTAAGCCTGCTGTATTTTCTTTCAGTATATAATACAAGGGCCGTGCCAAAGGATATTCTCCTCTTGTAATCGTTGCCTGTGAAGGCTTTGCGTAAATGTTTCTTTCTAAACAAGCAGTGCATTCTATTCTCGACAACCTGATCTTTTGTAAATATGCTACTTGTTTAGGATCGTATGAATCTCCGATCCAACTCAATCCAACAAAACCGATTACATCTTTTCTTTGAGCAACTATATCAATGACCTCTTGACTATTATTTACCGCTACAACATTTTTTCCAAACTCTCCTTTTTTCAACACACTGTCTTTTAAATACCGAACAGTACTTGTTGCTGATTTACCATCCATCACCGCTGTAAGGCTTTGCTTGCCACTCAATATTTCCTGCATGTCTTTGAAACTGAAAATACTGTCTTTGGCATCTTTATTTACAATCACCGCAACAGCATCATAAGCCAGCTCTCCGTATTGAGGCTTGTAAGATAATATGCTTTTGTAATACTCCGCTTCTTTTTCCGTTAAACCTTTGGCAACAATGATCATTCTGGTGCTATCTTTTTGTAAATCCCTAAAGCATTCAGCCTCTGATTTATAGCTAACATTGATCTTCGTTGCCGGAAAAGAACTATGGTGCACCCTAAGCTGTTCTTCAATTACAGGCTTAAAACTCTCATCTACACTAATATTAATGCTCCCTTTTGTTGGGGTATCTCTAGTATCTTCTATTTCATTATTACCATTACAAGAAACAAACGTTAGTGCAATAATGATGAATGAATGTAAAATGTAATTGCTCCTCATATTTTCTCTTACTGCTTAAATCCTCTATACAATCTAAAACCCCCATATAACAAACAAATTGACCCGAAAAAGTACCTGAACCAAATATCGTCTTCAACCGCAAAATTCAATTTAAAACGATCCATTATAAACATACCAATACCTACCGATGTAAATAGAACTGCCATGGTAATATCATAGACACGCCTGAAATTATTAAACCCCTTATTGCTTCTTTCTCTATAACTATTCTCCATTTGCTGAGTTTGGGATGGGCAATTTAGTAAATATTTCTTCTGAGATGCATGGTTTTTATATTTCCATAAGAAGAATATCTTAAACTAATAACCGTTAGTTAAAAAAACAGTTAATTAGTACCTTTATATACATGAAAATCTTAATGGTTTGTTTAGGAAATATTTGTCGCAGTCCAATGGCTGAAGGCATTTTAGCAAAAAAAATTAAACAGCATAACTTAAACTGGATAGTTGATAGTGCTGGAACTGCCGAATATCATGTAGGTGAAGCCCCTCATCATCTATCCCAAAAAGTATCACTGCTTAATGGAATTGATATAAGCCAACAAAAATGCAGGCAGTTTAAAACAGAAGATATGATTCGCTTCGATCATATTTATGCAATGGATCAATCCAATTATGCCACAATTCGTAAAATGACTGATACTCATTGGAATGAAAAAAAAGTTGATCTTATTTTAAATGAGTTATTCCCTTTTCAAAATAAAGAAGTACCCGACCCATGGTATGGAGGCGAGGAAGGATTTCACGAAGTATTTGAATTATTAAACAAAGCCTGCGATAAAATCATTGAAAAATTTAAATGAATTAGTTTTGCGCCATGAGTAAACCATCTATACCGCAGGGAACCAGGGATTTTAATGCTGGTGTTGTACAAAAACGCAATTATATCTTCAATACTATTCGCTCTGTATTTGAATTATATGGATTTCAGCCTTTGGAGACCCCTTCTATGGAAAATCTGGATACTTTAATGGGCAAATATGGGGAAGAGGGAGATAAATTGATCTTTAAAATTTTAAACAACGGTCTGGATAATCCTACTAAAAAAGAACAAGCTATTGCTGATTTTGATAAAATTTTAGCCGGGAAAAACAACAAAGGAATCACAGAGCGTGCATTGCGCTACGATTTAACCATTCCATTTGCGCGCTATGTGGCCATGAATTATGGTCAATTAACTTTACCATTTAAGCGGTATCAAATTCAACCTGTTTGGAGGGCCGACCGACCGCAAAAAGGAAGGTACAGAGAGTTTTATCAATGCGATGCAGATGTAGTGGGTAGTCAATCTTTGTTAAATGAAATAGAATTAACCAATTTATATGCAGCTGTTTTCGAAAAACTGCAATTGCCTGTTGAAATAAGAATTAATAGTAGAAAAATACTGGCAGCACTTGCGGCAATTTGTGGAGGTTTGGAAATGCTCATTCCCATAACAATTGCAATAGATAAGTTAGATAAAATTGGATTGGAAAAAGTAAAGGAAGAATTATTGAATAATGGGTTAACGGTTGATCAAATAAATACCATAGAAAAATATTTATTGATCGATGGAACAAATGAAAATAAATTGGTTCAGATAAAAAAATTATTGGGCGAAAATGAAATGGGGAAAGTTGGCATTTCAGAAATAGAGCATGTCTTAAATAATACCCATCTCTTATCTCTTAATTCTTCACTCTTAATTGATTTAACCCTCGCAAGAGGATTAAATTATTATACAGGAATTATATTTGAAGTGAAAGCCATAGGAGCACAAATGGGTAGTATTGGAGGAGGAGGCAGATACGACGATTTAACTAGTTTGTTTGGAGTACCCAATGTGCCTGGAGTAGGCATCAGCTTTGGGGTTGATCGAATTTATGATGTACTGGAAGAGTTGCAATTATTTCCTGATGAAGTTCAAAAAGGAACTAAAGTATTGTTCTTTCATTTAGGAGAAGCAGAAAGCAAAAAAGCATATGAATTGATGCAAGAATTAAGAAATCACGGAATTGCTTCAGAACTATTTCATGAAAATGCTAAAATGGATAAGCAGTTTAAATATGCAGAGAAAAAATCCATTCCATATGTGATAATTTTGGGCACGAAAGAGTTAGCAGAAGGTACTTGTAATATTAAAAATATTCAAACGGGTGAGCAAAAAACCGTTCTGCAAACTGAACTTGCACAACAACTATTTTAAAAAAAATAAGCCCCACATCTTGAGGCTTATTTAATGCTATCAAATTGCAGCTTTGAAAATTTGCATCACTAGCTGCTGAGAAATGCAGTTTCGATTATTTTGGTTTCTACATTTTAGCATTTCTCAGCAGCGAACGATGTATTTATTTCAAACAAAAAAAATCAAATAAAATGCATTGCTTCCCTTATTTTTTCCAGCTCTTTCGATTCAAGAATAAATTATTCAGTCCGCTTTCTTCTTTGGTACCTTCTAGGGTATAACCCATTGCATTGATACTTACACCAACCACTTTTTTAGCATCATTTCTTTTGAATGCTGCAGTACCTTGAAAAGCAGTTACTGCAAACACATCATCTGCCTGCTTTACCATTGGAGAACTTCCATAAGAAGTAACAACTACTAAAGCTCCATTATCTACATTAACAGTAGCTTCTGCAATTACACTGCCCTCACCAAATTTGTATTTGCCTGCATACTGTTGCAAAGTAGTATCAGTTTGAGCGCTTGCTGCAACTGACAGACCGATTATCATCAAAGAAAAAAGGAACAATTTTTTCATAAAAAGATTTTTAAATTTTGTACAAAATAAGGATTTTTTAAACTCCATGATATTAAACAAATATTAGCCTAAAAAGTTACAACCCTTCATAAATGACAGCTGCCCCCTGTCCTACACCTACGCACATGCTGGCTAAACCATATTTTGCCTTTTGTCGAAACATCTCGTGAAGCAAACTGGTTGAAATACGTGCCCCACTGCATCCTAGCGGATGGCCCAACGCAATTGCTCCCCCATTTACATTCACTTTAGAAGCGTCCAAAGCCAAATCATTGATACAAGCAAGGCTCTGCGAAGCAAATGCCTCATTGAGTTCCACTAAATCAAGGTCTTTTGTTGTTAACCCAGCTCTTTTCAAAGCTTTTTGTGATGCAGGTACTGGGCCAATACCCATTATAGATGGGTCTACTCCTGCTACACCCATGCTTACAATCCGCGCTAAAGGTTTAAGATCAAATAATTTTACTGCTTCTTCACTCGCCATTAATAAAGCAGAAGCCCCATCATTAATGCCTGAAGAATTGCCTGCAGTAACTGAACCATCCTTAGCAAATGCAGGTTTTAAACTAGCCAGCTTTTCTAATGTAGTTACTCTCGGATGTTCGTCTTGGTTGAACCAGGTAATTAATTGATCATTGATCATTTCAACTGCAACTAGCTCATCCTCCCATTTCCCCCCAGCCAATGCTGCTGCATATTTTTGTTGAGAAGAATATGCAAATAAGTCCTGCTCTTCTCTGCTTATTTTCCATTGTTTCGCTACGTTTTCTGCTGTTTCACCCATACTGAACGGATGGTACATTGATGCCAATTTTTTGTTGGTAAACCTCCAGCCAATGGTAGTATCATAGGTTTCTACTTTTCTATTCCAGGCTCCATCCGATTTCGCAGTTACAAATGGGGCCCTGGTCATACTTTCTACCCCTCCAGCTATATAAAATAATCCTTCATTACACATGATGGCCCTGGATGCATCCATAATAGCTTGTAATCCGCTGGCACAAAGCCTATTCACGGTGTTGCCTCCCACAGTTATAGGCAAACCCGCTAATAATGCAGCCATTCTTGCTACATCTCGATTGTCTTCTCCCGCCTGATTAGCCGCCCCTGCAATCACATCTTCAATAGCATTTGGGTCTATATTCGGGTTTCTTTGCATCAAAGCAGTAATAACATGTGCCAATAAATCATCAGGCCTGATACTACTCAATTTGCCCCCATATCTGCCGATTGGTGTTCTTACAGCATCTATCACATAACAAGCATTTGACATATAATAATGGTTTCAATGAGCTTGCAAGATATAATTTATAGGATAAATACGGGTTTGGGGCTTATCGGGCTATCTTTGCACGATGAGTGCTCCTTTACCAAATATTCGCCACCTGAGCCAAGATGAGTTGGAGAAATACTTTAATGAGATTGGCGAAAAGAATTTTAGATTGAAACAAGTGCAGGAATGGCTTTGGCAGAAACATGCCCATAGTTTTGAGGCAATGAGTAATCTTAGTAAAGATTTAAGGGCAAAACTGTCCAACGATTTTTCATTACCTGCATTAAAAGTGGATGCTACACAATACAGTAGTGACGGTACTGTAAAAAGCCGTTTCAAAACTTTTGACGGTCATGCTATTGAAGGTGTATTAATTCCTACTGAAGCCAGAAAAACAGCTTGTGTGTCTTCTCAAATAGGCTGTAGTTTAAGTTGTAAGTTTTGTGCAACCGGATATATGGACAGAAAACGAAACCTCACATTTGATGAGATTGTAGACCAAGTGGTATTGATTAATCAGCAAAGCGAACAGGTTTTTGAAAAAAAATTATCCAATATCGTTTTCATGGGAATGGGTGAACCATTGATGAATTATAGTAATGTACTAAAAGCAATCGAAAGAATTACTGCAGAAGATGGATTGTTCATGAGCCCTAAGCGAATTACCGTTTCTACTGCAGGTGTTGCCAAACAAATTAAAATGTTGGGTGATGATCAGGTAAAATTCAAATTGGCTTTATCCTTGCATGCACCCAATGATGAGAAGCGTAATAAAATAATGCCTATCAATGAAACCAATAACATCAAAGTATTAGTAGATGCGTTGAATTATTTTTATAAAAAAACAGGGAATGAAATTACTCTGGAATATATTTTATTTAAAAATTTAAATGACTCTCCTGAAGATGCAGCTGAGTTGACCAAATTGTTTCGTCAGATTCCAGCAGACTTAATTAATATTATTGAATACAATAGTATTGATGCTTTTAAGTTTACAAAACCAGACGAAGAAGATGTGCAGCAATTCATGGATATTTTGGCAAGCAATAAAGTGAATGCGCGTTTAAGACGTAGTAGAGGCAAAGATATTGATGCGGCTTGTGGCCAACTTGCTAATAAAAGTTAAGAGATAAAAGATATAAGATAAGAGATACAAGAATTGGGTTATTGGATATTATAAATTCCTGTTGTAAAACAGTAAACTAAAAAAAATGCAAAAGAAAAGAACCGACAACTTCAGCAAATTTGCTGAAAAGAAAAAAGGGGCAGCAATCAAAGAATCCTATCGTCAAGAAAAAAGAAAAGTAAAAGCCGATGCTCGTGCTGCAGGAGAAGAAATGCGCGCATTGAAAAAAGCAAAAGCAAGAGGGGAAGTTATTGAACCTAAAAAAGTGGATGATAAAAGAGCAATCGGTAAAAATCCAGAAAGAAAAAAAGCTCCTTACCAACAAAAAGATTTTAAAAAAGGTCCAAGAAATACTGCGCCGGGAAAAACCAAATTAGTCAACGGACCAGAGCAAGCTTCGGATACAGAAGCACAAGACCGTGATTCATTAATTCCACTCAATAAATTTATTGCACATGCAGGAGTATGCGGAAGACGCGAAGCTGCTGAGTTAGTAAAGGGCGGAAAAGTAACAGTGAATGGCGACAAAATTTTTGAACCCGGCTTCAAAGTTTCTCAAGCAGATAAAGTAACGGTAAAAGGCAAAGCCATATTCTTACAAAAGAACAATGTATATATACTTTTAAATAAGCCAAAAGATTTTATCACTACTGCCAATGATCCGCAAGGAAGAAAAACAGTTTTAGATTTGATCAAAGGAGCTACTTTAGAAAGGGTTTATCCTGTGGGGAGATTGGATAGAAATACTACCGGTGTTTTATTGTTAACCAATGATGGAGAACTGGCACAGAAATTAACGCACCCATCATTTGAAGTTAAAAAAATCTATGAAGTAACATTAGACAAAGCAGTTACTAAAAAAGACTTGGACCAAATTATTACCGGAGTTACACTCGAAGATGGCTTTGTACAAGCTGATTCTGTTGGCTATGCCGATTCAAAAAGCAAAAACGTGGTTGGAATTGAAATTCACAGTGGAAGAAATAGAATTGTAAGAAGAATTTTTGAGCATCTAGGATACGATGTAAAAGGATTGGACAGGGTCATGTTTGCTAACCTGACAAAGAAGAATGTAGAAAGAAGTAAATGGAGAATATTAAATGAAAAAGAAATTCGTTTATTAAAATTCATGAACAAATCATTTATCAGAAAAAATAAAGAAGCAGTTTAGCATATGCACCTAGAAATTATTTTTGAAAATGAAGATTTTGTTGCATTGAATAAACCAGCTGGTTTATTGAGCATTCCTGATAGAATAGGAAAGGAACTTTCTTTAAAGGATTTTTTGAAAGAACGTTATGGAAATATCTATACCGTTCATCGATTGGACAGAAATACCAGTGGAATCATTGTATTTGCCAAAACAGAAGAAGCGCATAAAGAGCTATCGTTATTATTTGAAGGCAGGGAGATGGAAAAATTTTATGTTGGGTTGGTAAACGGCCAAATGATTTATCCTTCAGGAACAGTTGATGCTGCAATTGCGGAGCATCCTGGAAAAACCACCAAAATGATCACCCATGTAAAAGGGAAACCATCCATTACCGATTATGAAGTATTGGAATCTTTTAGATTGTATTCATGGGTTCAATTTCAAATTCACACAGGCCGTACTCACCAGATCAGGGTACATATGCAACACCTGGGTCATAGCATTGTTTGCGATGAAATTTATGGAGACCCCAAACCAATTTTACTTTCTTCCATCAAAAGAAATTTTAAGTTGGCAAAATCTGCTGAAGAAGAAAAGCCCATTTTAGCTCGATTGGGCTTGCATTCTTACCTATTGAATTTTACTTTGAATGGAGAAAATTATAATTTGGAAGCGCCAATTCCAAAAGATTTAAAAGCATTATTACAACAATTGAGAAAATGGAAAGGATAAAGATCAGTATTCGCCCATTAAGTTTTATTTTGATGCTATCAATCGTATTGATGGTGGTTTTGTTCTTTGTACAATCAAGATCAGACAAGAGTATTCGGTCGATGCAAAAGGGAAATGAATTGGCTGTAAAAACATTCCAAATAAACAATGCTTTACAAGTAATTATCAACCATGTATATTTTTTAGAAAGTGAAACAAGAAAACAAATCAATACAGGCAATTTGGTGATGTCCAAAGCTATATCTGATAGTTCCGCTAGTCTTAAATTATTGATACTTGAAGTAAATAAATTAACACAAGATGGAAATGCAAAAAATAACTTTGCTGATTTAAATAGACTATTACAAGAAAAAATAAATAAAACAGTTGATATATTACAAAATAGTAAAAGCGCCATTATAGCTAAAGAAAAACTGACCGATCCAGCGAATAAAAATTTAATTGACAGTATTTATATAACTGCATCCGATATTCAGATTATATATGAAAATGAACTGCAAAAAACCATTTCAGACAACTCAACTATATCTAATCAGGTATTGTTGATCAGCCGTGCCCTCACTTTATTTGCATTAATTACTATTTTATTATCGTCCACACTCATCATCAGGCATTTGGTAAAAAACAATCAATTGATTGTTGCATTGGGCAAAGCAAAAGAAAAAGCAGATATAGCTGGATCTATAAAAGAACAGTTCTTAGCAAACATGAGCCATGAAATAAGAACACCACTCAATTCAATTATTGGATTTAGTAATCTGGCTGCAGAAACCCAACTCAATCCCGATCAAAAAGAGTATATCAGTTTTATCAATCATTCAAGTAAGAATTTATTGTATATCATCAACGATATATTAGACTTCTCAAAATTAGAAGCAGGTAAACTATTGATTTCAAAAGCTCCCTTCAATTTAAAAGATATTAGCCATTTTATTGAGATGCTTTTTCAGGTACAGATTACCGAAAAGAAAGTTCATTTCTCCTGTCAGTTAGAAGAAGGGATGCCTTTAAACTTAACCGGAGACGATGATCGATTGAAACAAATATTAACTAATCTGGTATCGAATGCAATCAAGTTCACCAGTGTGGGTGGTAATATTTCTTTGAAAATGTCAATGGTAAAAAAAGAAGAAGAAACCGCCTTTATACAATTTTCAGTAAAAGATACAGGTATTGGAATTCCAGAAGAAAAATTGAAAACTATTTTTGAAAGATTTGAACAAGCAGATTCGGCTACGACCAGAAAATATGGAGGAACAGGTTTGGGGTTATCCATTGTAAAGCAATTGATCACTTTACAAAATGGAACCATTGATGTTAAAAGTGCCATCAATGCTGGTTCAGAATTTATTGCAGTGATCCCCTATAGCATTAATCTATTGGCAACACAAGAGACCTCTACCAAAGGAAAAATAACGGTATTAAAGAACTTTAATACCCATGCCAAACTATTAATTGCTGAAGACAATAAAATGAACCAGATTTTATTGAAATATTTATTTAAAAATTGGGGATTTGCTATTACACTGTCGAAAGATGGAAATGAAACGATTCAGCTTTTAAGCAACAATGAATACGACCTGGTTTTATTAGATATTCAAATGCCGATTATTGATGGATATGGTGTTGCAAAATGGATCAGAGAAACCAAAAAATCTACTGTGCCAATTATAGCAATGACTGCACATACTATGCCAGCAGAAATACAAAAATGTAAGGAAGCAGGCATGAATGATTATATGTCAAAACCTTTAGATGAATCTAAAGTAATTGCTCTTTTCAATAAATACATCCCTAAAAACGCAGATATGAACTCTTCTGAAAAACAACAATTTGTTGACCTTGAAAATTTACAAAGAATTTTTGGGGATGAGAATGAAATCATCATTGATTTTCTGAACCAATTCAATCAACACTATCCTTCGGAAACCAAACAATTAAATGAAGCATGCGAAAACAGGAATATGGAACAAGTGTATACATTGGCGCATAATTTAAAAACAACTTTTACCACATTAAGTCCTCAATCACCTTTAATTAACCCTTTAAAAATAATTGAAAAATACAAGAACATCGAACCAGACTGGGTTACCATTAAAATTCAAATTGAAAGTATAAATGAGGCGACAGATTTTATAGATGATGCAATTAAAAAAATACAAACCGACTTAGCTGATAAATAAAATGACAAAAGAAAAAACATATAAGGCTCAAATACATAATACATACCTCTTTTCCATTTGGTTGATTGGGATAGCGCTGATTATTTATCTTTGTCTGCCATTTATGAGCAAAGGATCAGGAGTTTATTTGATTGATTTAATTGAAACAAATAAACAATCAATCGCTTTATCTAAAAGCTTAAATAATAATCAATCAACCGAAAACTCTAATCAAGCGCTGTTATTTGTTACAATCAACAAAAAGCAATTTTTAACAAAATTTGTAACTTATATATCCGACGAAGATCTAGCAGCTAAAGAATTAGCAGATTCTTCATCTGAAAAGAGCAATAAAAGTTTTATCATTGTAGGAAGAAAGAAAAGCGCTAAGCCACAAAAAAGCAAAGATGACTTTTTTATTAAAGCTGCCCCCAAAATTTAATTACCCATGAAGAAGGTCTTTTCAGTTCTATCGATAGTTAGTATTTCTATGCTGGCTGTATCTTGTTATAGTGGCAAAAAAGCGCAAATGAATCAACAGGTTCAATTGGCAGATTCTGTTCAAAAAGCAGAATCTAAAATAGTAGAGGATACCAAGAAAAAAGTGGACGATCGCTTAAAATCTGAGGTAATTGATGCGGAAATTGCCGATAGCATTAAAAATAAAATTGCAAAATATTCCTCCGATTTAGATTCGTTTAAAAATGCTGTTTCATTTATCGACAAAACCATTAATACTTCTAGAAGGGAATATAAAAACAATCAGGCAAAAGTTGATTCATCATTTGGATTAATTGATCGCTACAAAATCAAATCTAATTATCGGTTACGTAGATTCACCATGATCAATGAGTCTTTGGATATCATTGTTAACCAGCAACACATGTTTGATTTAGCTGCTTTTTTTGGGCCAGGCAAATATGATATCCCTGCTGAAAAAATAGATATTGCAGAAAAATTATTCTCGCCTCTAGTAGATTCATTGGTTGGATTTTATAATAAATATGCCGATGTAGAAAAGAAAGCAACATTGGTTATTTTAGGATATGCAGATGCCAGTGGATTCAATCCAGAATCAGATATTTATAAATCCATCATGGATAAATTAAAAGACAGTTCGGTTACCAAAGAAAAAATGAATCAGCAATTATCGGAATGGCGTGCGGTAAGTATTGGAGACTTAATGGAATTCTCTATAGAAAAGAAAATACCTAACTACAAAAACATCAAAGCCATTGACTTTTTATTTGTTGAGAAAGGTAAAGGTGAAGAGTTTCCTAGCAAATTAGTGACAGATTATAAAGTAGATGATGAAAGAAGAAGAGTGGTATTGTTGTTCTGGAATATTTTGCCTAAATAAAGGGTTCAATCATTATTGAACAGTTTTATATATAGTACCGTTTTTCATTACAAATTTTACCCTGCCCATACTAGAAACATCTTTTACTGGATCACCATCAACTGCAATTATATCAGCCAGTTTATCTTTTTCTATACTTCCTAATCGATCATCGCCCAGCAGATCAGCCGCATTTACTGTAGCTGTTTTTATTGCTTCTAATATGGGCATGCCTGCTTCGGTCATGTATTGAAATTCAATCCAATTTTTTCCATGCGCATACACACCAGCGTCTGTTCCAAAAGCAATTTTAACTCCCCGCTTATAGGCTTTGGCAAATGTTGCTTGAATATAATTACCAACCACCTGGGCCTTTGCTCTAACTATCTCTGGATAATAGCCAGGTTTTTTTGCAGAGTCTGCTGATGATTTGCCAGCTATAATGGTAGGTACCAAATAAGTTCCTTTTTGCTTCATTAAATCCATCACTTCTTCGCTCATATAAGTGCCATGTTCAATAGAGTTTACCCCAGCCAACACTGCACGCTTCATACCTTCGGCACCATGTGCATGGGCTGCTACTTTAAATCCATAATCTTTGGCAGTACTAACAATAGCTTTAATTTCTTCTTCGGTAAATTGAGCACCGCTGCCATCTTTGGCCATACTTAAAACACCACCTGTAGCGGTGATTTTAATTAAATCTGAACCTTCTTTATACCGTTGTCGAACTGCTTTGGCACAATCTTCTACCCCATTCACCACACCTTCTTTTGGCCCAGGGTCGCCCATTAAATCTTTACGATAATTATTGGTCGGGTCTGCATGACCACCAGTTGTTGCAATTGATTTTCCAGCTGTATAAATTCTTGGCCCAACCACCCATTCTTTATTGATTGCATTGCGTAATGAAATATTTACTCCAGAGCCTCCCAAATCCCTCACTGATGTAAATCCGGCCATTAGGGTTTTTTCAGCAAATACAATTGATTGAAATGCAAAATCTCCTGCATTCCAAGTAAAGCCCTCTAAGTATTTATTAGGACCCGTTTCACTTTCCATATGCACATGCATATCAATAAGGCCAGGCATTACAGTGAGCTTTTTCAAATCGATCATTTTATCTCCAGTGCCAGCAATAGTATATCCTTTTTGTAGGTCTACTATTTTATTTCCTTCGGTAACGATGGTCATTTCTTTTAGCATGGATTGATTTTTTACATCCACTAATTGACCGCAATAAATGAAAGTTTTTTGCGCTTGAACCAATCCAACCCAAAAAAGGAATTGTACAATAAGCAGCTTTCTCATAATAATCGTTTAAGGAAAGTTAACGCATTTTTTATAGTGCTTACATTAAAAAGCCCTGAAAAATCCAGGGCCCAGTAATCAATAAAAACAAGTACGATCTTATTTATTTGGTTGTGGAGTATATCGCAGATAAGGCTTCACCACTCTAACACCTTTAGGGAATTTTTTGATAGCATCTTCTGTACTTACTGCAGGAACTACAATTACATCTTCGCCCTCTTTCCAATCTGCAGGAGTAGCAACACTGTAGTTAGCAGTTAATTGCAATGAATCGATCACTCTCAATACTTCTACAAAATTTCTTCCTGTAGAAGCAGGATAGGTAATCATTAGTTTTACTTTTTTATCCGGACCGATGATAAACAAGGAACGAACAGTAGCCGTAAGTGAAGCATTTGGGTGAATCATATCATATGCAGTAGCAATAGATCGATCTTCATCGGCAACAATAGGAAAACCAACTATGGTATGTTGTGTTTCGTTGATATCATTGATCCAGCCTTCGTGCTTACCTAAGCTATCTACACTGAGTGCCAATACTTTTACATTGCGTTTTTCAAACTCAGCAGCCAATAAAGCTGTTTTACCCAATTCCGTTGTACAAACTGGTGTATAATCAGCTGGATGAGAAAACAGCACTCCCCAGCTATTTCCTAAATATTCATAGAAATCAATATCCCCTTTGCTAGTATGTGCTTTAAAATTGGGCGCATCATCTCCTAAACGTAAACTCATAAAAATGATTTAGGATACAAATATACAATATCCTAGTAAATAAGTAGACTAATTAATTTATTTTTTGTGCTTTACAGTTCTGGCTTTCTGCAATGCAGATTTACCAAACTTATTTTTTACATCATCTATTGCTTTATAGAGCTCGTCTTTCTTGCCAATATCGGCAAATAAACTGCCTTGCATTACATGACTGGTCAGTTCGCTTAATCGAACGCCTAATAATCGAATGGGCTGTTCCTTTTTGTACAACTGATGAAACAAACTAATGGCGATGGGAATCAATTCATCATCACGCATGGTATAGTCAATCGCAACTTGCTTAGAAGTTGTTTCAAAATCGGGATATCGAATTTTCACGGCAATACATCCTGCTAATTTTTTATCGCCCCTTAAATCAAAAGCAATTTTTTCAGTCATTCGCACCAATTCGCTTAATAAAAAAGTTTCATCGGTTTGATTGGATTCGAATGTATGTTCTGTTGAAATTGATTTTGCTTCGTGATAAGGTTGAACAATTCCTTCATGAATGCCTTGTGATTTCTTCCATAGATCAATACCATTTTTACCAATTTGTTTTTCTAATATAGCAACTGGTGTTTCACTCAAATCTTTGATCGTAATGATGCCCATTGCATTTAAGCGTTGATGCAAACTATCTCCAACACCGGAAAATTTATTGACTGGCAATGGGGCTAAAAATTGTTTTTCCATTCCGGGCTGAACAAATAAATATCCATTGGGCTTGGCTTCATCCGTGGCAATTTTTGCGATCATTTTATTGGTGGCCAGTCCGAATGAAATAGGCAACTTGGTTTGATCAATAATTTCATTGCGCAAATCGATCGTCCATTGATAGGGATCAAAATATTTATCCATCCCGGTAAGGTCTATGTAAAATTCATCGATGGATGCTTTTTCAAACAAAGGGGCTTTAGCGGCAATAATATCGGTAACCCATCGAGAAAAACGAGCGTACTCACCTCTTGTTCCTTGTACCAAAATTGCATGTGGGCAGAGTTGCATGGCTTTGCGCATGGGCATGGCACTTCTCACACCAAACTTTCGTGCTTCATAACTACAAGTTGTTACAACACCTCTTTCTTTAGAACCACCTACTATAACGGCTTTTCCTTTTAAGGAAGGATTGTTGACTACTTCTACACTTACAAAAAATGAATCGAGGTCAAAATGGGCAATATAACGTTGAGGAGTTATCACCCTTTAAAAATATTAAACTTAACGGTATACATCTAACAAACCATCTGGTAAGCTTACAAAAACTTTCTTTGCTTTCCGATCAATTTTATCCAAAGTTTCTTGATGCAATGGAATGAGCGCTTCCTTACCATCCAATAATACTTGCAATAAAACCTGATGAGGTTGTTCAATTACTTCTATAATCGGGCCAAGGTTCTCGTCTTCATCAGTAATTAATTCGTACCCCAATAAAGATATTGGTGCATCCTTACCAGCCTGGTTTCTAAAATCGGCATCCAATAACCAAACAGGTTTGGTATTGAGCCTTGCTGCTGCTTCTTTGGTATTCACCCCTTCCAATTTCACAATGGTTTCTACCTGATCTTTTGCTTTAGCTGTTTCTACAAAATACGGGATATAAGAACCTTTTACTTCTTCAACAAATAATGCTTTGACTCCAGTGAATGATGATTTTTTTCCTAATGAATGGGTTAGAATAACTTCTCCCTTCACGCCAAAAGCGGCAACTATTTTTCCGATATGTATATAATCATTCATTGAATGCAAGTTAATTAAACCCTTTGGGGATTGGTAAAAATAAAAAGGGCTCGGTAAACCGAACCCTTTTTTAAGAATATAGAATGAACTATGCTTCTGTTGTTCCTTCTTCTGAAGGTGCTTCAGCAGCTGCTTCTTCTTTTACTTTTTTCACTACAGGAACATATGCTTTTTTAGCACGTTGCTTGTTCTTGTGTTCGTCATTTCTACGAGTGATATTGGCTTCATGTTCTGTATGCCACTCTTGGAATTTCACCATCGCTGCAGCATCATCAAACAAGCCTAATTTAACACCACGTAATAAATGTTTCAAATACAATACTCCTTTAAATGAAAGGATTCTGCGAACTGTATCTGTAGGTTGAGCTCCTTTGTTTAACCAATCCAACGCTTTTTGACGATCTAACTGGATTGTTGCTGGAACTGTTAATGGATTGTAAGTACCAATTTTTTGGATAAACTTACCATCTCTTGGCGCACGACCATCAGCTACTACGATAAAGTAGAATGGTCTTTTTTTACTCCCGTGACGCTGGAGTCTCATTTTTACTGCCATAAATAGAAATTTAAAGGCGTGATTAAATTTGGTTTAAATAGGTATTCTAGGAGCGCGAAATTATGCCTTTCAGCATAAAAATCCAAAGCTTTTTATAAATCTATCTTCTCATACCTGGGAATTTTCCTCCCATTGGCATATTATTCATCATTTTCATCATCTGCTTCATTTGCTCAAATTGCTTCATAAAAGCGTTCACATCTTGTATGTCCTTGCCGCTTCCTTTGGCAATTCTAAGTCTTCTGCTTTGAGAAAGTGAATCTGGATTGGCCCTTTCAAAAGGTGTCATAGAGCTGATCATGGCTTCAATTCCTTTAAAAGCATCGTCTTTTATGTCAATATCTTTTACCGCTTTACCCACTCCAGGTATCATTCCCATCAAATCTTTCAGATTACCCATTTTTTTAATCTGTTGCAATTGATCCATAAAATCCTGGAAATCGAACTGATTTTTGCGAATTTTCTTCTCTAATTTCTTGGCTTCTACTTCATCAAATTGGGCCTGGGCTTTTTCTACCAATGAAGTAATATCTCCCATTCCCAAAATTCTTTGTGCCATCCTATCCGGATAAAACACATCTAGGGTGTCCATTTTTTCGCCACTACTTACAAATTTAATGGGCTTTTCTACCGTGTATTTGATGGTTAATGCGGCTCCGCCTCTTGTATCTCCATCTAATTTAGTTAATACAACACCTGTAAAATCCAATCGATCATTGAAAGCTTTTGCAGTATTCACCGCATCCTGACCAGTCATTGAATCCACTACAAATAAGATCTCTGAAGGATTCACTGCTTTTTTAATATTGGCCACTTCGGTCATCATCACTTCATCAATGGCCAATCGGCCTGCAGTATCGATGATGATTACATTTTTATTGGTTGCTTTTGCTTCTTTAATAGCATTCTGAACAATGGAAACCGCATCCTTATTCTCCCTTTCACTATAAATGCTTACGCCAATTTGTTCAGCTAAAATGGTTAACTGATCAATCGCTGCAGGGCGATAGATATCAGCCGCAACTACCAAAGGCGATTTGCCTTTTTTGGTTTTGAGATAATTGGCCAGTTTACCTGTAAATGTAGTTTTACCACTTCCCTGTAAACCGGCAATTAAAATGATTGCTGGATTACCATCTGCATTGAATGAAGCCGCAGTACCACCCATCAATTCCGTTAATTCATCCTGTACAATTTTGGTCATCAACTGGCCTGGGCTAATGGCATTGATCACTTTTTCGCCAACTGCTTTATCCCTTACTTTCTCTGTAAATTCTTTGGCAATTTTAAAATTCACATCGGCATCTAATAAAGCCCTGCGAATGTCTTTTACCGTATTGGCAATATTGAGGTCGTTAATGCGTGATTCACCTTTAAGGTTTTTAAACGCCGACTCTAGTTTTTCTGATAAATTCTGAAACATAATTACACTCTCCCATTATTGAAAGACTGCAAATATACTGGGTTGAGTAAAAGCAAAGAAATAGTTATCCTAAATAAACCCTTAATTGCTTGGACCGATTGGCAGATTGTAACTTGTTGATGGCTTTGTCTTTTATTTGACGGACCCTTTCGCGGGTGAGGTTAAAACGGGAGCCAATATCTTCTAGGCTAAGTGCATGATCTACCCCAATTCCAAAGAAAAAGCAGAGTACGGCTTTTTGCCTGTCAGTTAATGTTTGAAGGCTTCTAGCTATTTCTACATGCAAGGATTCAAAATGCTCCAATTTTTCATCGGTTCTGGAAGCATTGGTATTTTCCATCAAATCCATTAAAGTGCCGCCTTCGCCATCGGAAATGGGTGTATCCATACTAACGTGTCTGAAACCCACACTCATTGTAGCAATTACTTCTTCAACCGGCATATCTAAAAACAAGGCCAATTCCTGCGCATTGGGTTCTCTTTCGTATTCTTGTTCTAATTGTTGATAGGCCTTACTTATTTTATTGGTGAGTCCTACTTTATTCAATGGAAGACGAACAATTCTGCTTTGTTCTGCCAATGCCTGTAAAATACTTTGACGAATCCACCACACAGCATAAGAAATAAATTTAAACCCCTTTGTTTCATCAAAACGCAATGCAGCTTTGATTAATCCTAAATTTCCCTCATTGATTAGATCGGATAAACTGAGGCCTTGATTCTGGTATTGTTTTGCAACAGAAACCACAAAACGCAAATTAGATTTAACCAATCTGTCTAATGCTTTTTGATCCCCATTTTTAATTTGAATGGCCAATTGAACTTCTTCCTCTGGCATTATTAGTTCAACTTTCCCAATTTCTTGTAAATACTTCTCTAAACTTTGCGATTCTCTGTTAGTGATCGACTTTGTTATTTTGAGTTGACGCATACTCATAATAAACCAATTTAAAGGGTAAATTTTGGAATATTGAATTTAATCAAATAAAAATGGTTTTCAAAAAAATGATGTAATATACTGACTATCAATAATATACGAATAATTTATGGAATAACTATAATAATAAATACGTAAAAAAAAGGTTAATTATAAAAAAACATTTGGGAGATAGGTATTATTTAATATTATTGCACGGCTACCATGAAGGTTAAAGAGAAATTAATGAGTAAGAAGCAGTTATTTACGTTAGAATTTCCAGTTAGATGTTCTCCCGTTATTTTATATGATTTTTTAGCAACACCAGCTGGTTTACAGGAATGGTTTGCTGATAAAGTAGATGAGTGGGAAAACGTATATAGTTTTTCTTGGAATGGCGGTGTGCCAGATAAGGCAGAAATTATGGATAAAGAAGAAAATAAATTTATCCGTTTCCATTGGCTACATTCAGAAAAGAACGAATACTTTGAATTCAGAATTGAAAAAACAGAAATTTCCAATCAAACTATTTTAGTGATAAAAGATTTCGCTGAAAAGAATGAAATCAAAGACCAGAGCCAATTATGGCAGTATCAGGTCAAAGAATTATTCCACCGATTAGGCGCTTAAATGCTGTTTTAATATTCAGATAGAATGGATAAAATTCTATTAAAATGAATCACAAAAAACTGATCAATATCATCCCACTCTTGTAGTGGGATTTTTTTTGCCAATTTTAAAAAAGGCAATTGAGTTACCGTATCTCCATTCCAATTAGCAATCGGAATATAATTGGAATGATCAAAATGATGTTGCCATGGATCAGTGCCAACCCCAATGTACCAGTCTTTTGTTTCACTGGCATATTTTCCGAATAAACTAAAATAGCGATCAATGGATGGGCCATATTTGGCCAAATATTCTCCTTTTAACATCAAATGAATACTGCAGTGATTGCCCCACCAGAAAAAACTACGGATGGCAAAAACGTCTTGTTCGGTAAAAAAACGAGGGAAATCGAGCATTACATAGGGCAATTGCTGGTATTGTTCTCCCCTGGATATTTTGGGGGCAATAGTAAAAGTGGTGGAAGCATTAAACTCTGTAAACCTTGCTACATCTTGTTGATAGGTTGCTGCAACCTGCCCAAATAAGTCGTATACTTTTTGAATTATAAGATTCTTTGTTAAAATCCAGTCTGCATTATTCACCAATTCGAGTTCCTTTGGCGAAAGTGTTACTTTTGCTTCACTCATAACAACAATATTAAGACAGGTTAGTGATAAAAAAACTCGACATATTAATAATTAAATCTTTTATTGGTCCGTTCATAGCCGCATTCCTTATTTCGATCTTTGTTTTGACCATGCAATTTTTTTGGTTATACATAGATGACCTGGTAGGAAAAGGCCTTGATATTATCACTGTTTTAAAATTAGTTGGGCTGGTTACTTTGTTTTGGGTTCCTACTGCTTTGCCGCTTGCGCTTTTGTTTTCTTCGATTATGACTTTTGGAAATTTAGGCGAAACTTTTGAATTGGTTGCCATTAAAGCTGCAGGTATTCCTTTATTGCGATTCATGCGCCCTTTATTGATCATTACTTTATTTATTTGCGGACTGGCTTTTTTATTTGCTAATAATATTATTCCCGTAACCCAATTAAAATTATCTGCATTAAAATATGATATCATTGTGTCCAAACCATCCATTGATATTAAAGAAGGAATATTTTATGATAAAATTGATGGGTATGTCATCAAATTGGGGAAGAAAGAAAAGAACGATAGCATTATTCATGATGTAGTGATTTTTGAGAAGGGATATAATCTTCAAGACAATTTATTGATTGCAGAAAGTGGCGTAATGCGTGTTTCGAAGGATAAACAATTTTTAGAATTCATTTTGAAAAACGGCTGGCGTTACGAAGAAAAAGGGGCCAGAAATGTTACGAATACACAGTTCACCAGAATGGGATTCAGTCAATACAAGAAGGTATTTGATTTGAAAAGTTTTCAAATGAATAAAACGGGTGATAGCGCATTTTACGACCCAAAAATGTTAAGCATTCGTCAACTGAATCATGCCATTGATTCATTAAAACATTTGGATACTTTTTATGCTAAAAAATCAAATAAAGACATTACCCCTTATGTACGTTTTGCCAGATACATAGACACTGGATGGACCAAACCAATCAAGCATCCACTTCCCTTAGTTGCTAAAAACAAATTAGTACCAGATAGCTTAAAAGCTTCTATCGAAGAATCTGCCTCCAACCAATTGGCTACCATTAAAGGGACTGTTGATATGATGGCAAGAGATAATACTGAAAAATATCAATCATTGCAATTGCATGAAATTGAATGGCATAGAAAATTCACCTTATCGGTTGCCTGCTTAGTATTGTTTTTAATTGGAGCACCATTGGGATCAATCATTAGAAAAGGTGGTTTAGGTACCCCATTGGTTTTTGCCATTATTTTCTTTGTCATATTTCACTTGTTCAACACATTTGGAGAAAAATTCGTGAAATCTGGTCAAACCAATGCCATTCTAGGAATGTGGTTATCTACTTTTATTTTAATACCAATTGGTGCATTTTTGATTTTCAAAGCCATGCGCGATTCGCAATTATTCAACCAGGAGTTCTACTATAGAACTTTTAAAAGAGTCCGTGAATTTATCGCTAACTTTAGAGAGAACAAATCAATATAATCGTATGAAAACGCCCAATAGCAGAAGATCATTTATGAAAACTACCGGGAAAGCAGGGTTAATGGCAGGTATTGGATTGACCGTTTTACCCAAATTTGGATTTGCTTCTTCCGAGAATAATTTTGCCAATTTTGTACAACAACCCTTGCCATATAGCTACAATGCATTAGAACCTTTCATTGATGCAATAACCATGGAAATTCATTATAGCAAACATGCAGCTACTTATGCAAAAAATTTAAATGACGCATGTGTTGCAGAAAAAGTGGACATCAATAGTCAGTCATTAGAAAATATACTTCGAAAAATTTCAGCTTATTCGCCAAAGATGAGAAACAATGCTGGCGGTCATTACAATCATGAATTATTTTGGCAATGCATGAAACCCGGAACTGCAACTAAACCAAGTGGCAAATTAGCTGCAGCAATGGATAGTTCATTCGGTTCATTTGAAGCTTTTAAAACACAGTTTACTGATGCAGGTAAAAATAGATTCGGAAGTGGATGGGCATGGTTGGTTTTAACTGCTGATAATAAATTGGTTATTGGCTCTACTCCCAATCAAGACAATCCATTAATGGACATCAGCGAATTGAAAGGAAAACCATTATTGGGTTTAGATGTATGGGAACATGCTTATTATTTAAAATATCAAAACAAAAGACCCGATTATATTAATAACTGGTGGAACCTGGTAAATTGGGATTTTGTAGCTACGCAATTCAGTTAAAAGAAAAATAGATTATGAAAGTTACTACTACTTGGAAAGAAGCACTTGCTTTTGATGCCAATGCAGATGGTCATATTGTAAGATTAGATACAACAAAAGAAGGTGGTGGGTTAGACAGTGGAATGAGCCCTAAGAAAATGTTGCTTGCTTCATTGTGTGGATGCAGCGGAATGGATATTGTAGACATTCTACAAAAAATGAAAGTGCATTTTACTCAACTAGAAATTACTGCAGAAGCCGAACAAACCGATGAGCATCCTAAAGTGTTTAAATCGATAGATTTAGTATACCACTGTAATGTAGATCCTGCAGATGAAGATAAATTAAAGCGTGCTGTAAGTTTATCAATGGAAAAATATTGTGGTGTATCTGCAATGCTTGCCAAACATTGTGCCATCAATTACCAGACTGTTTTGATTGACTAATTAGATTTTCTCTATCAGGTTTCTGATATGTCTGTAACCAATTAATACTTTTAGAAAAAGTAAAAGGGAATATTTCAACGTATCAAGATTGAAGTACATCATCAATGCCCCCCAGGCTTGTTGTAAAGCAACTTTGGGTTGATTGAATTCGTGATATACTTTATGAGAAAGTCTGGCATAATATTGGGCGAAATATTTTTTAGACTCTTTACTGATTTTATCTCGGTTTTCTAAAGGCAGATAGCCTCGAATAATCCCAATGACTTTTGCTATTTCCTGAATATTCAATAAGGCATCATCTGAATTCAAAGCAATATTTGATCCATGAACCCTGAATTTGGCCAAAACCCTCGGACAATAACCAACTTCGTAATGAGCCGCCACCCGAACAGACATTTCCCAAAATGAACCAAACTCCATTCCAAAATAAGCCCCTAAATGCTCGTATGTACTTCTTTTGATGACCATTGCTGGTGGTTGTACTACCTGACGTTTGGCAATGGTGAGTAACCAATTTTTGAGTACACCCCTTAACACCTGCAATCGATTATGATTCCAGATTTTTATACCTTTTCCATTGATGTATTCAAAATCGGTAAAAGCTGCCCCAATCCTGGGGAAATCTTCAAAAAGGCTTTCAATTTCAAGATAAAAATCATGCAATAAAACAGTATCCCCATACAATAAATGAACGTATTTTCCTTCGGAAAGTTTAATGCAAGTTTCCAAATTGCGGAGCTTTCCAACATTTACCGGTTGCCTGAAATAACCAATTCTCCCAGCACCAATTCTCTTTACCAACTCCTCTACATTACCATCCGTACTAGCATCATCCACTACCATAACTTGCATTTGCTCAATTCCCCTATCCTGTTCCATCACCGATAAAAGGCATTCCTCTAAGAAGGCAATGGTGTTATACACAGGAATCATCACCGACCAAAGGGGCTGCTCTTTTCCGGAAGGAAGTGGCAGAATTACAGGAGCAAGTTTGGGAATCCTTTCTCTTAAGTCGGTTTTTTTTGAAGACAGATTCAAAATAAATGCAGTTTATTTAGTTCAAATATACAATTTGTATGGCTTTATTGGTAGGGCTATTTTATTAGTATACCTTGCTATAAATCGATTGGGTGAAAAAAAGTTTACAAAATTTTACTATTCAAAAATGGATCACTGTATTAAGCGTTTTGCTTTTTATCGTAAAAATAATTGCTTATTACATTACTTCATCATTGGCTATTCTTTCTGACGCATTAGAAAGTATTGTAAATGTAATTGCAGGGTTTATAGGTTTGTATAGTTTATATGTGGCCGCTAAACCAAAAGACGAAGATCATCCTTATGGACATGGCAAAGCAGAATTTGTATCTGCTGCAGCAGAAGGAAGTTTAATTATTGCAGCAGGGATCATTATCATTTATGAAACCGTTCAAAATATTCTACAAAACACCCAAATTAAATCATTGGATCAGGGTATGTGGTTAATTGCTTTAACCGCGGTATTGAATTATGTTGCTGGTCTCTATTGTGTTAAAATAGGTAAACAAAATAATTCACTCGCATTAGAATCGAGTGGCAAACATTTACAAATAGACACTTACTCTACAATCGGCGTGTTAGGATCGATTGCGTTGATCTACTTTACAAAAATTTACTGGCTAGATAAAGCAATAGCTATTGCACTCAGTTTTTGGATCATTTATAATGGCTATACCATTTTAAGAAAATCATTGGCTGGAATAATGGATGAAGCAGACAAGGTTTTACTCAACCAGTTTATTCAAGAATTGAATGCGCACAAAAAAGCCAATTGGATTGATCTACATAATTTAAGAGTGATCAAATACGGTTCACTATTGCATATAGACTGTCATCTTACACTTCCATGGTATATGAATATTCATGAAGCACACAGAGAAATTGATGCCCTATCAGATTTAATTAAAAATAAGTTTGGAGATGCAATTGAATTGTTTGTTCATACAGACGGTTGCCTGGATTTTAGTTGTGCCATTTGCACTAAAACAGATTGCCCTGTTCGAAAACATCCATTTCAACAGCAATTGATTTGGACACTAGAAAATTTGGTGTCGAATCAGAAACACAGTATCTAGCTTATCCCGAAATGCATAACTTTGCACACTATTTAATTTGAATTATATGAATACCTGGAATGAAT
This sequence comes from Sediminibacterium sp., assembly GCA_040403975.1. GTDB lineage: Bacteria > Bacteroidota > Bacteroidia > Chitinophagales > Chitinophagaceae > Sediminibacterium. Next base: position 115,421 of record JBBAJS010000004.1, on the reverse strand, counting down.
ATCAAGCAGCAAATAAAGATCGATTTTTAAATGAATTACTCGATTTATTAAGGATACCAAGCGTAAGTGCCAGAACGGAGCATAAATCGGATATGGAGCATTGTGCAGAAGCTGTAAAAGCTCGCTTATTAGAAGCAGGTGCTGATACAGTAACTATTTATCCCACAGATGGCCATCCGATTGTATATGGAGAAAAAATGATCGACCCAAGTAAACCAACAGTTTTGGTATATGGACATTACGATGTTCAACCAGCCGACCCCATTGAATTATGGAAGAGTGGTCCGTTTGATCCGGTGATTATTGATGGTAAAATTTTTGCGCGTGGTTCTTGTGATGACAAGGGGCAATTTTATATGCATGTAAAAGCATTGGAAACTTTTACTAAAACCAATACTCAGCCAACCAATATTAAATTTTTAATTGAAGGGGAAGAAGAAATTGGTAGTCCAAATTTGGCCACATTTGTAAAGAACAATAAAGAATTATTGAAAGCTGATGTGACATTGATCAGCGATACTTCCATGTTAAGCATGGAAAACCCATCCATCGATATTGGTGTGAGGGGATTGAGTTATATTGAAGTGGAAGTGACTGGACCGAATAGAGATTTACACAGTGGTGTATACGGAGGTGCAGTAGCTAATCCGATAACCATGTTGGCAAAAATGATCGCTTCTTGTCATGATGAAAATAATCATATTACCATTCCAGGATTTTATGATGATATCGTAAATGCAACTGATGCTGAACGTTCTAAAATGGCCCAAGCTCCATTCGATGAAAATGAGTACAAAACCGATTTAGGAGTAGATCATTTATGGGGAGAGAAAGGCTATACCACTAATGAAAGAACAGGCATCCGACCAACATTGGAAGTGAATGGAATCTGGGGTGGATATACTGGCGAAGGAGCAAAAACCGTTTTGCCTTCAAAAGCATTTGCCAAAATATCTTGCAGATTGGTACCTAATCAATCTTCGGTAAAGATCACTGAAAAAATATTGAATTATTTTAAATCGATTGCGCCAGCAGGTGTTACAGTGAAAGCATCTGAGCACCATGGTGGCGAGCCTTATATGACACCGATTGATTCTATTGCATATAAAGCAGCTTCAAAAGCCATACAAACAACATTTGGGAAAGAGCCCATTCCAGTTAGAGGCGGAGGCAGTATTCCTATTTGCGCTTTATTTGAAAAAGAACTGGGATTGAAAATTGTATTCTTAGGATTTGGTTTAGACAGCGACAATTTGCATAGCCCGAATGAAAAATACAATGTATTCAATTTTTATAAGGGCATCGAAACCATTCCTTATTTCCATCAATATTTTGCTGAAATGAATGCATAGCAATGGCAGTTGAAAAAGATAAATTAAGGATTGATAAATATTTATGGGCTATCCGTTTGTTTAAAACGAGAAGCCAGGCTGGAGATGCATGTAGTAAGGGAAAAATAAAATGGAAAGGCGATGCAGTGAAAGCATCACGTGTAGTAGCGATTGGCGACGAATACCATGTAAAAACGGAAGCTAAAAAATGGGTGATTAAAGTAACAGGGTTATTGCATACTAGGGTACAATATTCCGAAGCAATTCAGCACTACATAGATATCACTCCAGAAGAAGAAATAGACAGAATCAAATCGGTTGCAGCTAGTTTTCAAACAGGAAAACGTTTGAGTAAAGTAGGAAGGCCAACAAAAAAAGAGCGAAGAGATCTGGGAGATTTTATGGATTAATTTTACTACTTATGACTATTGATATTATCACTGCAGTTCCCGAATTATTAGAGAGTCCATTTGGTCATAGTATTATGAAACGGGCACAGGAAAAGGGTTTGCTCACTGTACGTTTACATAATTTACGCAAATGGGCCATTAACAAACAGGCGCAGATAGACGATTATCAATATGGTGGTGGTGCAGGAATGGTTATGATGTGCGAACCCCTAGCCAATGCAATTGATGAATTACAAAAAGACCAGCCTTATGATGCCATCATTTATATGACACCTGATGGCAAACCATTCAATCAACAAACAGCCAATCAACTTTCTTTAGTAGGGAATTTATTGATTATTTGTGGTCACTATAAAGGCATTGATGAACGCATCAGAACCAAATATGTAACCATGGAGATATCCATTGGCGATTATGTACTCAGTGGTGGAGAATTGGCAGCCGCTGTTGTGGTAGATGCTATTGGAAGACTAATACCCGGTGTATTAAATGATGAAACTTCTGCATTGTTTGATTCTTTTCAGGACAATTTATTAGCTCCTCCTGTTTATACAAGACCTGCTGATTTTAGAGGAGATAAAGTACCTGAAATTCTTTTGCAAGGTGACCCTAAAAAAGTAGAAGAATGGCGTTTTGAACAATCTCTGGAAAGAACAAAAACAAGAAGGCCCGATCTTCTAAGTGATCTTTAAGCTTTCATTTTTGCCATTCAACCTTTTTCGGCCCGATTTTCCCCGATTTTTATAGACATTCGCGTCCATTTATTTTATGCGTATATTATTTTTATTGATATTCACTTTCGGCTATTTAATGGTTCATTCTCAGGAACGAAATGGAGAAAGTTTTCAAAAAGATTATCAAATTCATATTGCCAAAACAAAAGAACCTATAAAAATTGATGGCGAATTAAATGAACCAATCTGGCAAACAGCACAAATGGTTAGTTCATTCTGGCAGAAATATCCAGACGATAAAAATAAATCCACTCAAAAGACCGAAGTTAGAACAGCCTATGACGATCAATTTATTTATATCGCATATACAGCATACGATTCAGGTAAACAGTTTATTCAAAGTTTAAAAAGAGACAATGGCCATGATGGAAATGATTGTGTTGCGATCATTCTCGACCCCATTAATTCCAGGAACAACGGTTTCTTTTTTGTAGTAAATGCTTTCAACGCACAAAGTGAAGATCAGTTGGTCAGTTCTGGCAATAACCTTAGTTTTAGCTGGGACCAAACCTGGTTTTCAGCAACTAAAAGATTCTCAGATAAATGGACGGCAGAAATTGCTATTCCATTTAAATCTATTCGATATCAATCAGATAAAAAAGTTTGGGGAATTAATTTCTTAAGGGTTGATACCAAATCAAATGAATATGATGTTTGGACCAACTTGCCTGTGAATTTTCCCTCCTATGATTTGGGATATACTGGATCTTTAATTTGGGATGAAGCACCACCAAGCCCTGGTGCAAACGGTGTTTTAGTACCCTTTGTTACTTCAGAAATCGATCAAAACAATATTACCAAAGACCCTTTAAAACTAAGTGCCAATGCGGGCTTTGACGCAAAATTCGGACTAACCCCTTCGCTCAATTTAGACTTAACGGTTAACCCGGATTTTTCTCAAATTGAAGTAGATCAACAAGTAACCAACCTCTCCCGATTCAATATTTTTTTCCCAGAAAGAAGAACTTTTTTCTTAGAAAATGCAGATTTGTTTGCAGGATTTGGCATTGATCCAATACGCCCATTTTACTCCAGAAGAATTGGCTTGGACGCAAATGGCAATAAAATACCCATTTTATTTGGAGCAAGAATTACAGGGAATTTAGCAAAGAATACACGTATCGGATTTATGAATATGCAAACCGGACGAAAAGATGATTTTGCTCCGGAGAACAATACAGCTATTTCGATTGATCAGCGCATTTTAAAACGTTCTATTTTGAAAGGATACTTTTTGAATAAGCAGAGTTTCATGACTGATAAAGAAAAGAAAATAAATCCTTTGAATGAATTTGGTAGAAATGCTGGTCTAGAATTTAAATACTCAGATTTAGCTGGTAAATGGAATGGCTGGGCAACCTATCATCATTCCTTTAAACCAACTATTAATAAAGACAATGATTATTATAGTACAGGGATTAGCTACAATGCGAGAAAATTTGGTTTTACACAAGACTTCACCAATTTAGGAACCAATTATTATGCAGACATGGGTTTTATTGAGCGCATAGAAAACTATGATGCTTCAAGAGATACGGTGATTCGAGTTGGCTTTAAACATTCCTTTACACAATTGAAATATCGAATCATTCCTACTAAAGGGAAAGTAGTGGGTTATAATTATCAAGCAGAAAATTATATTGTTTTTAATCCAGACAATAGTTTTAATGAACGGAATACAAGCCTTTCATTAAATACACAATTTCGTTCAACAGAAAATTTGAATATTGTTATTCGAAACAATGAAGTACAGTTACAATTCCCTATTTCCTTTACTAATGCAACCCCACTACCAATTGGTAATTATTTGTATTCCGATGTAAATATGAATTATCGTTCAGATTTTAGAAAAAAAATTGGATTTAGTTTGAGTGGCGGTTATGGTCAATTTTACAATGGCATAAGAACAAGCTTTATAGCAGGAATTTTTATCAGAGACCTGCCCCATGTAAACTTAAATTTCAATGTGCAATACAACAAACTCAATTTCCCAGAACCATATGGATCGGCAGAATTATTCTTAATTACCCAACGCACCGAAATCAATTTTACCACCAATCTTTTTTGGACCACTTTCTTTCAATACAATACTCAAAGAAATAATTTCAATATCAATAGTCGATTGCAATATCGATTTAAGCCAATGAGCGATTTATTTGTAGTGTATACCGATAACTATTTTACTGATCCTTTGTTTAAAAGTAAAAACAGGGCCCTGGTACTTAAATTGAACTACTGGTTAAATCTTTAACTGATATAAAATAAAACTGGGTCAATATGAAATAATTTCACATTGACCCAGCATTTAAACTGACTTTGATTTATTTTATTCCTATCACTGGAACCTGCTTCTCATTAATCATTTTATTGTACTGCTTCAAATCATTGTCTAGTATAGCTTTTAGCTTAGCTAACTGCACATCGGCTTGTCCACTCAAATCGGCAAATGTTTCTCTTGCTTGTTTACTTGGCGGAGCATACCCACTAGCAGCAATATTATAAAGCGCAGATATCTTATTATTTAAACGAATAGGAAAATTCAACACATCCTGTCCGCTCTTAGATTTGGTTTGATACAAAGCTTCTTCAATTTTAGTGAGTTGCTTATTGATGCTATCTCCCATTTGCTTGACTTCTTTGTTGGATTTTGTATCTATTCTTCCATTCAAGTCATTGATCTGCGTACGAACAGTTCTGATATTCTTTATTCCAATTTGAACTTCATTGAACTTATCTCTTACCTGCAATAAAAATACCAGCTGAGCATCATAATCAGCTTCTGTCATTTTATAAACAGGATCTGCTTTTATAACAAATGGCACATCAACAGAATCTGTATTGTATTTTATTCTTGCACTGTATTTACCTGGTGCTGCTTTTGCCGACCCAATCGAACCTATCCATAAGATCATACCATCTGTTTTTTCAGCAGCCGGGTAGTTCATATCCCAAGAAAACTGATTCATTCCTTCAGAATAATCCAATTTATCTTCTGGTTCTTTGGCCGATTTACTAAAGGTTTTAATTGCCTTACCATTCTTATCCATGATAGTGATGGAATGTTTTGAACTATCCGTGGTGCCTTTCAAATAATAATTGATCACAGTTCCAGCAGGAGGATTAGCCCCAATATTAGGTTCTGTTCCGCCAGCCCCCCTTCTTCTTCTTCCACCACCTTCTGTTCTATATGCATCATTTATTGGAAATACATAAAGGTTTTTAGCTGTAATTGAATTGGTTTTTTGCTGAACGATAGTCAAATCATCAATCACCCAAAATGCGCGACCCTGTGTTGCTACAATTAGATCATTGTCTTTAATGGTCATATCTGTAATGGGAACAATAGGCAAATTCAATTGGAATGACTTCCAGTTTGCACCATCATCATAACTAATATACATGCCATATTCAGTGCCTGCATATAATAATCCTGGTACTTTTTTGTCTGACCTGATTGCACGAGTGAAATGCATATTATTGATTCCATTGGTGATCTTGGTCCAGGTTTTTCCATAGTCTGATGTCTTGAATAAATAAGGTGCAAAATCATCAGACTTGTATTTGGTTCCTGCAAAATAGGCTGTTCCTTTTTTAAACGGATCTGTTTCTACACAATTCCACATCATCCATTTTCCTGCTTCAGGGGGAGTAACATTTTCCCAGTTTTTTCCTCCGTCTTTACTTACTTGAATTAATCCATCATCACTACCAGTCCACAACAGGTCTTTTTCTAAACTAGATTCTGTTGCAGTAAAAATGGTACAATAATATTCTACTGAAGTATTGTCTTGGGTAATTGGTCCACCACTTGAGGCTTGCTTTGCTTTATCATTGGTAGTTAGATCCGGACTGATCGTTTCCCAACTAGCACCTTCATTTTCTGTTGAAAATAAATGGTTACCTGCAGTATATAATTTCTTAGGATTGTGTGGCGAAAAGAAAATAGGGAAATTCCATTGGAAGCGATATTTCTGCACGTCAGCACCCGCTCCCATTGGATTATCGGGCCATACATTTATATCACGATTCTCTCCAGTTTTATGATCGAGTCTACTTAAATACCCGCCATAATTTCCACCATAAACAATATCGGGGTTTAATGGATCTGCCACTACAAAACCACTTTCTGCACCAGCAGTTACTTCCCAGTCTCTTTCAGTTATACCAGCTCCAGAAGTTCTACTTTTGATACGAACAGTAGTATTATCTTGTTGAGCTCCCAGTATTCTATAGGGCACTGAATTATCTGTAGAAACTCTATAAAATTGGGCGGTAGGTTGATTCATTAACGAACTCCAGTTATCACCACCATCAAAACTTACTTGCGCACCACCATCGTCTGCTACAATCATTCTATTGCCATTCTCCGGATCGATCCATAGATCATGGTGATCTCCATGTGGAGTATTAATGCCTTGGAAAGTTCTACCACCATCTTTACTGCGCATGAAATTTACATTCGGGCAGTAAACCAAGTTTTCATTTTTAGGGTCAACAAATACTTTGCTATAATACCAGGCACGTTGACGAATATTATTATCACTGGAAGTTAAACTCCATGTTTCTCCACTGTCCTCGCTTTTGTATAATCCACCATCTTTGTTTTCGATAATCGCATAAAGTTTTTCTGGATTAGAAGGCGCTACTGCAACACCCACAATTCCCCAAACTCCTTTAGGCAAGCCCTTTTTAGTAGTAATTGACTTCCATGTTTCTCCTCCATCAGTACTTTTATACAAACCAGAACCTTCACCGCCGCTTTCCATATTATAAGGAGAACGTTTTACACGCCACATGCCCGCATAAAAGACTTCCGGATTGCCTGGTTCCATCACTAAATCAGATGCACCGGTTTGATCATTAACGTATAATGTTTTTTTCCATGTTTTACCTCCATCGGTGGTTTTAAAAACACCACGCTCTTCGTTAGGCCCGAAAAGATGGCCCATCACTGCTACCCATAATGTATTAGGGTCACGTGGATGAATGACTATTCTAATGATATGTCTACCTTCTTTTAATCCAAGATTTTTCCAGGTCCTTCCTGCATCATCACTGCGCCAGATTCCGCCCAAACCTTCTGCCACATTGCCTCTCATGGAATTTTCACCTTCGCCTACATACACAACACTTTCATCGCTAGGTGCTACAGCAACAGCTCCAATAGTGCCTCCAAAATATTTGTCTGTAATATTTTTCCAATTGCTTCCACCATCAGTGGTTTTCCAAACACCGCCACCAGTAGCACCAAAATAGAAAGTAGTTTTATTTTTATAACTGCCTGTTGCAGCAGCACTTCTGCCACCTCTATAAGGACCGATCGATCGATACTTAACATTGGATAATAAAGCAGCATCTGAATTGTCTTCTTTTACAACAACTGGGGCTGATTTAGGCTTGTCTTTTTTTTGCGCAATGGCAAAAAGGGTTGCTGCTGTGAAAGCAAGCAACAGGGTGATTTTTCTCATGGTAGCATTCAATTAGAGGAGTAATTTACTCAATCTAATGAATTCCTCAAAATAGAAATTGAAATGTCTATTTTACTATGTACCACTTATTTTCTATCCCTTCATTAATTTTAATGGTACTGTTTTCAATTTGCGTTTCTACAGGACCTAAACTGATGGTGTATTTAGAAGGATATTGAATACCATTAACAGTTTGGTATTCTTTATAGAAAACTTCTGCTTTTGCATTTTTGCCCATCCCATTTCCAAACATTTTCATCATTGCTCCAAAACCGGTAAGGTTGGCAGCCATTTCACCTGTAGCTTCTACTTTATTCACCAAGCCGGTATTGTTGTCGAAATAATAAATAAGTACTTGACCTGTTTTAAGCGTGAGCTTCACTTTTGTACTAGGCACTTTATTGATTTTTTCTGTCCCTACAATTTCAGCAGTATGTCCTTTTGCTGCATAATTCACCAGTTCTGAAAAAGCACCAGCACAATCCAATTCGTATTGCTGAGCCGCAACTTCACTTGCATCCATTTTTGTAATACTGGCTTGGGTTCCTGGCATGTCACCAAAACCACGAATAGAGGGAATGAAAATATAGCCTGCAGTATCTGTTACCATTGTATAGGTATCTCCCATTCCCATGATACCTCCCAATTGTCTGCGAAACAATTTTCCTTGTTCTTTTACAACAGTAATTGGCAATTCAATCAATTGACCCATTACGCCCATTTTCATGGTTCCGAAAACTTCCAGTTGCTTTATCGCTTGTAACTTTTCTTTTCCGCCTGCGGCAGTTTCGTATTTGGCTAAAATATCAGCAGCAGTTTGAGCTTGAACAAAATTCATTGTATTTATAGAAATCAACATTAACAAAGCAAAAATGATTCTTCGTTGGGTTTTAGATATAATACTGATACGTTTAAACATAAATGCTATTTTTATATACAATATTACTTGATTAGTTCATAAGTTGAAGCAAACCCGGCTATTCTTTTGTTAAAAGAAAAATAGATAACTCAAAATTTAAAAGTCCATGAAAAAATATCTCATTTTCATATTTGTGCTATTGTCTTTTACATTTAAAGCACAACCAACTACATTTATTGTTATTCCTTCTACAACTGATAAAGAAATTATAGAAATGGAAAAAAATATTGAAAAAACATTTTATAGAATCGTCAAAATTCAAGTTGTAAAAAGAAACGAACAAACTAAATTAATAGAGCAGTTAACTTGCAAAGAATTGAATACAAATGGAAGAGAATTAAGTAGTTGCTCTTCTGAAAATTTTGGTGAACTCATCATTGAAAATGGAGCTTATACCATTTCCGATAAAAAGAAACAGGAATAATTTCTTTTAAAATGAACTCGCTTTTTAAATAATTAAATCAACAAAAATTTTGAACAATCATTTTACATTAAACATTCAACTAGTTGATTTATTCAAAAAGTCCATCTACCCAGCAACTGTAACTATTGCAGATGGAAGCATTCAATCTATTCAACTAATTGAAGAAAGGGAGATAAGCACCAAAGGATATTTGATGCCTGGCTTTATCGACAGTCATGTTCATATAGAAAGCAGCATGCTGATTCCAAGTGAGTTTGCTCGCCTGGCCGTGGTGCATGGAACTGTTGGTACAGTAAGTGATCCGCATGAAATTGCGAATGTTTGTGGAATGGAAGGTGTTGAATTTATGATTGCCAATGGAAAGCAAGTGCCCTTCAAATTTAATTTCGGTGCGCCCAGTTGTGTACCTGCAACCATTTTTGAAACAGCTGGCGCAGCGCTTGATAGTAATGATGTAGCCGCCTTATTACAAAAACCCGAAGTGAAATACCTCAGTGAAATGATGAATTTTCCTGGCGTCTTGCACAAGGACCCAGAAGTGATGAAAAAAATTGCTTCGGCACATGCAGCAGGAAAACCAGTGGACGGACATGCTCCTGGATTAATGGGTGAATCTGCTCAACAATATATAGAAGCAGGCATTTCTACCGATCATGAATGTTTTACTATTGAAGAAGCATTGGACAAATTACAACATGGCATGAAAATTATTATTCGCGAAGGCAGTGCCGCTAAAAATTTTGAAGCCCTTGCCGATTTGATTGATGATCATCCAAATACTGTGCTGTTTTGTAGCGATGACAAACACCCCGATAGTTTAGTAGCTGGACATATCAATCAATTATGTGCTAGAGCAATTGCAAAAGGAATGGATTTATTCAATGTATTGAAAGTGGCATGTGTTAATCCAGTTTTACACTATAAATTGGATATTGGCTTATTGCGTGTTGGAGACCCCGCTGATTTTATTATCGCCAATAATTTAACCGATTTTACCATCAGCCAAACTTATATTGATGGAGTACCTTTATTGCAGAACGGAAAATCAATTATCGAATCTGTACAAACCAGTCCAATCAATCAATTTGATTGCGAAAGCATTTCAGCAGAACAACTGGCAATACCTGAAAATGAATATCCTTCAACCAACGGATTCATTCCAGTAATTGAAGCCTTAGATGGCCAGTTAATTACCAATCGATTGAGTTTACAAGGAAAATTATTGAACAATCATTGGGTATCAGATACAGACAATGATGTATTGAAAATGGTGGTAGTTAACCGATATCAAAAAGCCCCTATCGCCAAATGTTTCATCAAAAATTTTGGTTTCAAACAGGGGGCTATTGCTTCTACAGTAGCCCATGATAGTCATAATATTGTAGCGGTAGGAACTGATGATGCTGCTTTGGTAAAAGCAATTAATTTAGTCATTGCTGCAGCAGGTGGCGTGAGTTGTGTAGATGGAAATAAAACAGAATTATTGTTGCCTTTACCTGTTGCAGGATTAATGAGTGCCGAAGATGGTTATTGGGTAGCTGAACAATACACAGCCATTGATGCCATGGCTAAATCGCTGGGATCTACACTATCAGCACCTTTCATGACATTGAGCTTTATGGCGTTGTTGGTAATACCGCATTTAAAGTTGAGTGACAAGGGTTTGTTTGATGGAGATAAATTTGAATTCATCACCTAACTTATCTTTCATCTTTCTTCTTTCATCTTTCATCTATCTCAATTCGCTTTAGCATCCATCACTTTCACCGCTACACTATCCGTTCCTTTGGGTGCAAAATATTTTGTTTTGAATTTAATGGTTTGCCCAGGCTTGATGGTTTCATAAATCGTTTCATTGCCTTCATCTAATTTAACACTGGTCTTGCTAAAAAAAGATAATTTTAAAGCAATGTCTTTATAGGTAGCAATGGTAGCATTATTGGTAAGATTGCCAATCACTACCGTTTGCCCAATGATGTTTTTACGATCTCGATTACTAACAACAATAAATCGGGTTGGATTTTTCTTTTCTTTCTCTTCCAAAGTTTCTTTTACAACTTCGTATGTTTTTTTATCAAAAGATTCTTCTTGCTTTTTTTCTTTGCAAGCCATAAAGCTTAGCCCAATTAATGAGAATAGCAGTTATTTTTTCATAATACAATTTAGACCTTTAATAGAATATCCCCTAAATTCGTACACTAAACTTTCACCATGGTCATCAATTTAAGCGACAATCACAGTCTGGTAAGTAATTGGGTTTCTGAACTTAGAAATACGGAAGTGCAGGAAGATAGAATGCGTTTTCGCCGAAATCTAGAGCGAATTGGTGAAATAGCTGCCTATGAAATCAGCAAAGAATTGCCTTGGAAAGTACAGGAAACACCTACTCCATTAGGTACGCATGAAAGTAAAGTTTTGGCGGCTCAACCAGTTTTGGCTACTATATTAAGAGCTGGTTTGCCTTTACACAATGGCATGTTGAATTATTTTGATAAAGCCGATAACGCATTTATTTCTGCATATAGAAAACACCATAGAGATGGCAGTTTCGAAATTAGTTTAGAATACATGAGCTGCCCCGCTTTAGACAATCGTATCATTATCATTAGCGACCCCATGTTAGCCACTGGAGCATCGATTGTAAAAACCATTCAATACATGAAGAATCAGGGAAATCCTGCATCTATTCATGTAGTGGTTGCCATTGCTTGTACTGTTGGTATTGAATACATTATCAGAGAATGTGGTGAAGCAGTAACTATCTGGTGTGGAGATATTGATGATGAGTTAACAGCGAAAGGGTATATTGTACCAGGGTTAGGAGATGCAGGAGATTTGGCATTCGGTACCAAAGTTCAATCCTAAACTTTCATAGTTGGATAATATATCTAGTTTATGCGACCATTGATTTTTCTTTATCTATTATTAATGACCGTATCAGCTCATGCACAGGACCCACATTTCTCTCAATTTTTTTCATCTCCACTAACACTTAATCCTGCATTTACAGGAAAGTTTTTTGGAACATATCGCATTTCGGGAAACTACCGCAATCAATGGCCAACACTCAATAATGCATTCACCACTGCAACAGCTTCTGTTGACTTCCAGGCTTTTCAAAATAAAATTGCCGATAACGATACCTGGGGATTTGGGGCAATGGCCTATAATGATAACAGTGCGGCAGGGGCAGTTAAGTTCAATTATTTTGCAGCATCTACAGCCTATCATAAAGGATTGGATGAAGATGGACAACATCAATTGAGTGCAGGATTTCAGGTGACTTATGCGAATATGTTGGTGAATACCAGTTTGCTCACTTTCGAAGATCAGTTAACCACATCTGGTTTTACTGGAGTAACATCTGAAGTATTTAGCTCGAGTACATTAAATGCCAATTATGTTGATTTTAATGCCGGGCTTTTGTACAATGGAAGTACCAATGACCGCAACAATTTTTATTTCGGTTTGAGCATGTATCATATTAATCGTCCGGTCCAAAAATTTACTGGTGCTGCATATAATTTAACCCCAAGAGTCAATTTTCATGCAGGAGGATATTTGCCCATTGGAGAAACTACTTCATTGCATTTAAGTGCATTACAAATGTTTCAAGGTGGTTATTCAGAAACAATGATTGGCGGTGCTGTGCAACTCAATACTAATCCGAACGATATTAAATCAACCAGTTTGTATGTAGGCACTTGGGTGCGTTTCAATGATGCAATTATACCCTATGCAGGATTAGAGTTTGGAGATTATCGTTTAGGCATTTCTTACGATTATAACGCACAATTGATTAGAACTGCTACACAAAATAGAGGCGGCATTGAAGTTTCCTTGATCTATATCAGAAGACCATCTACCGATCGGCCTGTGAACTGCCCTAAATTTTAATGACAGTAGTTTATTATCTTAGCAAAAATCCCCCGACTTGCTCAAAGAAATTATTATAGCAATACAAGCATATTTTAAGGCTCACCGATTTATCAGAAAGCATAAATTATGGAAATGGATTGTTATTCCAGGAATCATTTATACGGTACTGTTTATTTTCGGAATGTATCTTTTTAGCAGCACTTCAAGCAATTTCATTGAATGGATTGCATTAAAAACCGGGTTAAAAAGCTGGCTGGATAAAGAAAACAGTGGGTTCATGGGATTTATTTTTACCATGGGAGGATTAATTCTTTGGCTGGTTTTAATGCTATTTTATTTCTCTTTGTTTAAATATCTATTCCTGATTATTGGCTCTCCAGTATTTGCTTACTTGAGTGAAAAAACAGAAGCCATTATGGAAGGCAAGGATTTTCCCTTTAGTTTTTCTCAATTATTAAAAGATATTATCAGAGGCATTCAATTAGCGGGAAGAAATAGTTTATGGCAATCAGTATATGCGGTAAGCATTGTCCTTTTTAGTTTGATTCCTGTGGTAGGATGGTTAACGCCTGTCTTAGCTATCACCATTGATTGTTATTATTACGGATTCTCAATGCTCGATTATAGTATGGAAAGAAAAAATAAATCTGCTGCAGAAAGTATTTTTTTTATTGGTTCGCACAAAGGATTGGCAATAGGTAATGGCATGGTTTTTTATTTAATGCATTTTATTCCGATCATTGGCTGGATATTAGCACCCTCCTATGCAGTAGTTGCAGCAACGTTGAGTGTGTATCCAACAAATCAAAAACCAGCCGTTAATCAATCCATATGAGTAAAGGAAAAGTATATTTAATTCCTTCAGTTTTACAAGAAGACGCTTTACAAACCATTCCAACATATGTAATTGATTCAATAAAAGATTGTCAGATTTTTTTTGTTGAAACCGAAAAAAATACCAGACGATTTTTTAAAAAAATATGGAAGGAAATGGTCATTGACGATTACCAATGGTTCGCTATTCATAAAGCAGAAGAATCGGTAAAGTCTAGTTTTTTAGCAGCGTTGAATGCAGGAAAAAATATTGGCATTGTGAGTGATGCAGGATGCCCTGGCATTGCGGATCCGGGACAACTATTGATTGAATTGGCTCAACAAAATCATATTATTATTCAACCTCTTGTTGGGCCCAGTTCTATTTTATTGGCTTTGATGGCTAGTGGCATGAATGGGCAAAACTTTCATTTTCATGGTTATTTACCAATTGATGGTCTGGAAAGAAAGAAAAAATTAAAAGAGCTGGAAGCAGAATCTGTCATCAAAAAAACCACCCATATTTTTATTGAAACCCCTTATAGAAATAACCAATTATTAAACGATATCATTCATGCTTGTAAACCAATGACAAAAATTTGCATTGGTGTTGATATCACTGGGCCTTCAGAAAACATTCAAACTAAAACAGCAAGTGACTGGAATAAACAATTACCTGAATTACATAAAATACCAACGATCTTTTTAATACAGGCTTAATTGCTTTGTAGCCAGCTTATTTAGGCTTGATAGTTGATTCTTCCACCACACCTCTTACTTCCAATACACTGTCTACAATATAGGACTGAATACCTCTCCAGGGCAATGCACCCAAATATCTTTTATAATGCAGGTTCACTTCTCTGCCAGAATTTCTACTGAGGATTTCAGCCACTTTTTTATCTGTTACACTAAACGTAAATTCATTGCTCTGCACATTTGCCTGAAATCCACTTTGAATGATTTTTCCTTCATTGGTTTTAAATAAAAATCCTTTCTCCTGAAAAGTGTTGAGCTGTCCTGCTTTGGTGCCTTCGGCATAAACAAAATAAAATCTCCAATAAATAAATATGGCCAATCCCAAGATTAAAATGGTACTAAAACTCCACAAAAATTTTTTCATAACAATGTTTATAGTCCGTATTTGTCTACAAGGTAAATTAATCCAGCCATATTAATGGCGCCTAATAATAACTCCCTTTTGTTTACATTTTCAAACACATCTGAACGGGCATGATGAATATCAAAATAACGTTGATCATCCGGATCAAAACCCGCCAATGCAGTACCCAGTGCTTTATTCAGTGGCCCTATATCTGCGCCACCGCCTCCCATTCTTAAATAAGTAGTTCCATATGGAAACAAAAGCGGTAACCAGGCTTGCATCTTTTTTAACTTTTCTTCTTCAATGGTAAACCCAAAACCTCTTGGTGTAAATCCGCCTGCATCGCTCTCTAAAGCAAATAAATGTTTTTCATTTTTTGCCTTTGCTTCTTCGGCATATTTAGATCCACCTTTTAAACCGTTTTCTTCATTGGCAAATAAAACAAATCGAATCGTGTGTTTTGGCTTATAACCCAATGCTTTTAATACCCTTAATACTTCCATGGTATGCACTACACCTGCTCCATCATCATGTGCCCCTTCATTCACATCCCAGCTATCTAAATGGCCGCCAATAGTAATATACTGATCAGGGAATTCAGTGCCTTTCAATTCGGCAATAACATTATGCCCTTTTGCATCAGGCAAAAATTTACCGTTGGTTTTAAAGGAAACTTCAAAGCTGGATTGTTTACTTAAGTTCCAAACATAATCAGCATCATATCCACCCAAAGCAATGGCTGGAATTTTAGGAAAAGAATCATTATAAGCCATCCCTCCAGTATGCGGATTATTGTCGGTTGCTTCAGTGAGTGATCTGATCATCACTCCTATCGCTCCGTATTTTGCCGCTCTACTCGCTCCACTTCTTCTGTATTGACCTGCTTGTCCATAAGATGTACCTGGTTCTATATTGGTAGGATCGAATTTATAATTGTAATACACAATATTCCCTTTCACTTGATCTTTCTTAGCTTCTAATTCTGCAAAATTGGCTACAGCTATAACTTTTGCTGTGACTGCTTTTCCGCCCGAACCTAAAGAATTTCCAAGAGCCAGAACATCTAATGATCTGTTTGTTTTTTTGCCATCTACAGATATAATTGCAGCTTCATCTTTTCCGCCCCTATTCCAATTGGGCATCATACATTCCTGTAAGAAAACTCGATCAGCGCCTAAATTTTTCATGGATAATTCACCCCATTCAACCGCTTTAGTAAACTGCGGAGAACCCGCTAGCCTACCGCCAATATCTTTGGTGAGTTGGCGCAACAAATCATGCGCTTTCCCATTTTGAAGCACATCATCGGATATCTTTTTAATAAAAAGGGCATCATCTGAAGATTGTGCGCTCAAGCATAAAGGCGCAAATAAGAGTAGAAATAATTTTTTCATGTGATAATATTAATTGATTTTAGCCACATGGAATGAGCTATTGAAGATTGTGGATAATATCAAATATAGTTTAGGCTCATTTCATAGATTGAAGTTAATAAATTGTTGCTTTAGTACCGTCTATCTATTGAAAATCAATGATTTCAGAAATTAGTTGATATTTGCATCTTAATACGATAAAATTCTTCAGTATGCGAATTGGAATAGTGTGTTATCCTACTTTTGGCGGAAGCGGCGTATTGGCCACTGAATTAGGCAAAGCCCTAGCGGATGAAGGACATCAAGTTCATTTTATTACTTATCAACAACCAGTTCGACTCAATATATTCAATGCCAATATTTTTTACCACGAAGTAAGGGTTCCTACCTATCCATTATTTGATTACCCACCTTATGAAGTTGCTTTGGCAAGTACCATGGTGGATGTGATCATCAATCATGATTTAGATTTATTACATGTGCATTATGCCATACCGCATGCATCTGCTGCTTATATGGCCAAGCAAATTGTGAAACAAAAAAATGGCAGAAATATTCCGGTGATCACCACTTTGCACGGTACAGATATTACTTTGGTAGGAAAGGATAAAACCTATGAACCCGTTGTTACTTTCTCTATTAATCAGAGCGATGCTATTACTGCAGTATCAAAAAACTTAAGAGACGAAACCTATAACTCTTTTGCAATTGAAAAAGAAATTGAAGTGATTTACAATTTTGTTGACGTGAGTAGATTCAACAAAAAACCCATTGATCCATTTAGAAAAGTGATTGCACCCAATGGAGAAAAAATATTGATGCATGCTTCTAATTTCAGAAAAGTAAAAAGAGTTACAGATGTAATTGAAGTATTTGCTGCTGTTCAAAAAAATATTTCTGCTAAATTATTAATGGTAGGTGATGGCCCCGAAAGGCCTGCCTGTGAAGAGTTAGCAAGGGAATTAGGCATTGATGAACATGTACGATTTTTAGGTAAGCAAGAACAAATTGAAGATATCCTGGCAGTGAGCGATGTATTTTTATTGCCTTCGGAATACGAGAGTTTTGGTTTAGCCGCCTTAGAAGCTATGGCTGCCAGATCAGTAGTAATTAGCACCAATGCTGGTGGATTAAGTGAAATTAATATTCAAGGAGAAACAGGCTTCATGGCCGATGTAGGCGATGTTGCTGCAATGAGTAAATACGCAATTGATTTATTAAGCGATGATGAACTATTAAACAAAATGAAAGAAGCTGCTTACCAACAGGCACTTTTATTTGATATCAAAAACATTATCCCGATCTACGAAGCTTTATATGGTAGATTTTGCAGGATGGATGATGTTAGTGTATAGTTATTGGTTATTAGTTATTGGTGTTCAATGCTTTTTAAAATAATATCACAAAGATCCTTCAACTGTTCCATGCTAATAGTCAATGGTGGTGCAATTCTCAACCTGTCCGGTGCAAATAAAAACCAATCGGTGACCAGTCCATTTTTTACGCAACGATGAATAATCGATTGCGCTATTTCAGGTGTACTAAATTGAAGCGACATCCATAACCCAAAACAATTTATTTGAATGATTGCGGGGTGTTTTAAATAGTTCAATAAAAATGCTTGTTTCTCTTGTATTGATTTCAATAATTCAGCTTCTAACAAAACCTCCAATGCTGCTTTGCCCGCTGCACAAGAAACCGGATGTCCGCCAAATGTGGTAATATGCCCTAGCACTGGATCATGGGTGAGCGCACTCATCATTTTGGTACTTGATATAAATGCACCCAATGGCATACCACCGCCCAAAGCCTTTCCCAATAAAAGTATATCAGGCAGAATACCAAATTGTTCAAAAGCCCATAGTGTGCCCGTTCTACCAAACCCTGCTTGTATTTCATCAAGGATCAATAACACACAAAATTCATCGCATTTTTTTCTAACCGCTTGTAGCCATTCTTTTGATGGAGCTGTAATGCCGCTTTCGGCTTGAACTGTTTCCAAAATAACACAGGCTGTGTTTTTATCAATTGAATCTAATAATGCTTGGCTTCCATATTCAAGATGATATATATCGGGCAATAATGGCCTGAAAGCATTTCTCCAATATTCATCGCCCATTAAACTCAAAGAACCTTGCGTACTTCCATGATAGGCATTTTTACAGGCAATGATTTTTGTTCTGTTGGTTATACGCTTGGCCAATTTCATGGCACCTTCTGTTGCTTCGGATCCGCTATTGGTAAAATAAACACAGTTCAAACTTTCGGGTAAATAGCTGGTTAATAGTTTGGCATAATTTACTTGCGGGCTTTCTATAAATTCTCCATATACAATCACATGCATATATGCTGCAGCTTGATCTTGAACCGCTTTCACTACTTTAGGATGACTATGACCAATATTGCAAACGCTAAAGCCGGCAATTCCGTCAATGTATTGTTTGCCATCTTTATCCCATAAATAAATACCTTCCGCCCGTTCCATTTCAATTCCGATAGGTTTTTCAGAAGTTTGCGCTATATGTTTTAAGAACAATTGCCGATTATTCATAGTTCAAACTTATAATAAGATTATGAATTGACGAATTTGCGTATTTTCGATTAACCCAAAAATTCAATAACCCAATAAATCTTATCTCTTAACTTATATCTCATATCTTTTATCTCTTAATTCATAATTCTTAATTCATAATTGAAAATGGCAACCATTTTACCCGTTTTAGGCAAACACCCTCAATTTGGTACCGAATGTTTTATTGCTCCTAATGCAACCATTGTGGGAGATGTGGTAATGGGCGATGCTTGTAGCATTTGGTTCAATGCAGTTATTAGAGGTGATGTACATTATATTAAAATGGGCAATAAAGTAAATGTACAAGACGGAGCCGTGATACATTGTACTTATGAGAAAAACCCTACGGAAATTGGCAATAACGTATCGATAGGTCATAATGCATTGGTTCATGGCTGCACTATTCATGATAATGTGCTCATTGGGATGGGATCGATTGTTATGGACAGGTGTGTAATACATTCAAACTCCATTATTGCAGCCGGGGCAGTTTTATTGGAAGGAACCGTTGTAGAACAAGGAAGTATCTATGCTGGTGTTCCGGCAAAAAAAGTAAAAGACGTATCTCCTGCCATGATTCATGGAGAAATTGATCGTATTTCGAATAATTATGTGAAATATGCATCTTGGTTTGAAGACTATAACCACAATTTTTTGAAATAAGCACCCAAAAAATGCGTTATAAATGCATTAACTTTAATCTCTGATGCAAAAAAAGCTATTGATATATTGTTTTGTAATTGTACTACTTTCTTCTTGTAAGCTCTTGGGGCTTGGAGGTAAGTCTGGTTCTGGTTCAGCTAAACAAGATAGCGGTTGCCCTACTACCGGAAGAAATGTAGGTGCTGAAAAATTATTGTCTGATAATAATAAAGAAAAGAAAGCCCCTAAATATACCAAGGATAAAACCTTGATCTATCAATAAGTTTTATCTTCCATTGTATCTAAAATAGTGAGATAACTCACATAACGATCTTCTGCTACTTTCCCGATCCCTACTTCTTTTTTGATGGCACAACCTGGCTCATTGGTATGCATGCAATTGTTGAACTGACAATTCACCAATAGTCTTCGCATTTCTGGAAAATAATGAGAGAGTTCTTGTTTACTAATATCAACAAGTCCAAACTCTCTTACACCCGGAGTATCTATCACTTGACTGGTAGCATCTAAATCGAACATTTCCGCAAAAGTGGTCGTATGTAAACCCTTGCCACTCCATTCACTTACCGATTGTGTTTTTAAATTGAATTGTGGGAATAAATGATTGATCAAGGTTGATTTTCCTACCCCACTATGGCCACTTAACAAAGTAGCATTATTCTTTAAAAGACTACTCACCTGATCAAGCCCTTCCTGATTTTGCACGCTGGTTAAGATCACTTGATAACCAATGGAGGTATACATTTCATGCAATTGTTCAAATCGTTCCATTTCTTTTTTACCATATAAATCCGATTTATTAAAAACAATGATGGCGGGTATATGATGCGATTCACAAGAAATTAAAAATCGGTCGATAAAACCCTGGGAGGTTTTGGGTTCTTTCAAAGTTGCAAACAACATACTTTGATCGAGATTAGAAGCAATAATATGATGCAAATGTTTATTGTGTGGAGATACCCTCGCTACATAATTATTTCGATCATAAATTTCGTTGATAATGGCAGACTCTTCTTCAATTGTTTCTATCTCCATTTCTACAAAATCACCTACGGCAATAGGATTAGTAGAAGTAATTCCATCGATTTTGAAAATACCCTTTGCCCTTGCTTTGTACATTCTGCCATCGATGCTTTTGGCAACATACCAGCTCCCTGTAGATTTATAGATTTGTGCTTTCACTTAGCACGAAGATAAGGCAGTTGAGTATTTTCGTTAAATATTAACGGCTTTTAAACAAGCTTTACTTCATCAGCAGCCGAAAAAAGACCTGAAAATGAATATCTTTGAACAATGGGGAAATTTGCACATGACGAGATAGTGCCTTTTAAAGAGAGTGAGCTGACTAAAAAAGATCAGGTGGCTGACATGTTTGATAATATCGCATTTAGGTATGATTTCTTAAATAGATTACTAAGTGCAGGTATTGATGTTAGCTGGCGCAAAAAAGCCATTCGGGAAATCAAAAGTATTGAACCGAAAGTAATTCTTGATGTAGCTACAGGCACTGCAGATGTGGCTTTGCTTACATATGATTTGCTTCATCCAGAAAAAATAATTGGGATAGATATTTCTGATGGAATGTTAGAGATTGGTCGAAAAAAAATAGCCAACAAACAACTCGATTCAGTCATTCAACTTCAAAACAGCGACAGTGAAAATATTCCTTATGCGAATGATTCTTTCAACGCTATCACGGTGGCATTTGGAGTTAGAAATTTTCAACATCTCGAAAAAGGTTTAGGTGAAATGTATCGTGTGCTGAAGCCTGGTGGCAAAATGGTGGTTCTGGAGTTTTCTAAACCAAGTGATGGAGCTTTTAAACTATTGTACAATTTTTACATGAATTATATCACCCCTAGTATCGGAAAATTATTTTCCAGTAATAAAGATGCTTATCAATACTTGAACGACAGTGTACAAGCATTTCCTGAAGGGGAATCATTTTTAAAAATCATGAATGGAGTAGGATTTACCCAAACTTATTTGAAAAAGCTTAGTTTCGGAATATGCACTATTTATTGCGGAAGCAAATAGTTCTCCTTTATTTGTTCCTTCTAGGGATGATCGGGCGTACGCATGCCCAGAAGGTATTGTATAGAATGCATAGAGAAGATCAGCCCTATTATTTTGGAATTACCTTAGGATATAATAGTTCTTATTTACACTTATCTAAATCGCAACAATTCATTCAAAATAATGATACCATTTTAGTTGCCGAACCAGGTTCCAGTGGAGGTATTATCATGGGATTATTGGCTACTGCCAGACTGAATGACCATTTCCAATTCAGGGTTAATCCTCAATTGATTATTGGAGGGGCAAGATCTATCAATTATGTTTTAGGTAAAACCTTGCCTGGTGAGGGCAGCACTCAATTACAAAGTTTACCTTCTACTTTAGTGAGTTTTCCTTTTCAATTTAAATTCAACTCAGATAGAATTGGCAATTTTAGAACTTATATTCTTGGAGGCTTAAAATACGATATAGATTTATCCAGTAATTCAGGTGCCAGAAATGCAGAAGATTTAGTCAAATTAAAAAGAGGCGACTATGGTATTGAAGCTGGAATTGGTTTTAATTTTTACTTGCCCTTTGTTACTGTTTCTCCAGAACTCAAAGTGAGTTATGGTATAAGTAATATTCATCAATTGGATCCAGCATTAAAATATTCGAATGTGCTGGATAGAATACAATCGAGAATGATTGTATTTTCTATTCATTTGGAAGATTAAAAAACAAATTCCCTTCTTGCCATATTCCAACGAACACCTCCACTAATGATGGTGGCATCCGGAGTGACACCTGTTAATTGTGTCTTATACGATCTTTGATTAAAAGTAAAATCGATGAATAAATTTTCTGCAATTTCATAAGATGCCTGTAATGTAATGAGCAAACAATTAGCAAGGTTGCCACTACCTACTTCTAAATTATTGCTACGAACTCTTGTTGTATAAGCTCTCAAAGGATTAGCGCCAAAATTAAATTCCAAAGAATCAAGGCCTTGTTTATAATACACTGCTCTTGCATTCAAATACAATCTTTTCATTGGTTGAGCCCTGATTACTCCAATGTATTCTTGAAAATTGGCCCCTAGAGTATGTGCAAAAGGTTGGTTATACTGTGTCCAGTTACTGCTAGAATCTAAATGAGAATAAGTGAAAGGTCTTACACGATTGGATTCCAATTGCAGATCAACATTTTTCAGTCCAAACATATCGATGTATTTTAACCCTACCTGATAAGCATATTTGTTTTGCCAGCTATTCCGATTATTGAACAAATCTTTACTTAAAAACTCATCGAAATTCATTTGCCCATAGAGTTGAATTTTATGGGCAATATTGGCCTTGAAATCTATACCCAACATGGTATTGTCTGGGCTACCAATTTGTTGTTGACCAGGAGTCAAAAATAAAATGGGATTGAGGTACATAAAATCGAAATGATCTCCTCTGCCAAACATTACTGCATCAAAAATGCCTACGTTCAACCATTTGGTAGCGTTAATGCTCAAATGATTCATGCGAAAATATTTTCTTGGAAGATTAACGCCGCCGTTTGCAATTAACTGATTAGGCCGAATCAATTCCATGAATAAATTTTCATAATTCAATTTCCAGATCCTGGTATTGACTTTTAGAAATAAACCAGTATTGGCAAAATCACTTAAGAAAGTACTTCTGATTCCGTTACCAATAAAATTGCGATCGTAACCAAATTGCATATCAATGAACTTGGCTACTTTCCAACTCACAGAACCCCTTACTTCGGTATAATCATAGCCATCAACAACTCCTAAGGGTTTATAAAACCCTTGTCCGGGAATCGCTTTGAATTGTTTTACCCAGCCTTGGACATATTGTGGATCTCGTTCTTGTGTTTCTGTAAAATATAAATCAAACCCAATTTTATCAGCAATTCTTCCTCTCAAAGATATTCCACGGGAATATTGATATATAGGCATATTATATCCATTCTGCGATCCGTATTGAAAGTTTAATAATGGATTTACCTGCAAATAAAAATCCTTGTTATTTACTTCTAAAAAATTTCCTTTAGAGTGAAAGAAATCATGAAACATGTTTTGCGGTTTCTTCAAGTCTTCTCTAACAGTCCACTCTGCATTATTCACCAAAAACCGCTCCATATTGTATTTATCTACATCACTCAGTTGAGCATCTAAGTCTTTATCAGTAAAACTTAAACTGTCGATATATTCAACTTGTTTTGTATAAAGCTTACGATTATATGGTTTAACATGAGAAAAATATAAATCTGGGTGCTTTGTTTTAATTTCAAGTCGATCAATCAACAAATACTCTTTAGAGCCCAATGGTATATAGGTGGATTGTGCAGCTCCAATAAATGGAAGAATATAAAAGCAACAAACTACAATTGATTTAATAAATTGCATCATAATATAAAAGACTCAATTAGCAATAAAAATGCAGCATACTATAATTAAAGATACGTGCATCGTAAACGAAGGACAACAAATTTTTGGAGATCTGCTCATTTCTAATGATCGAATCGAAAAAATAGGTGGTCAAATAGACATAAAAGGAAGGGCAACTGAAATCATTGGAACCGGAAAACATCTATTACCAGGAGTAATAGACGATCAGGTTCATTTTAGAGAACCAGGGCTTACGCATAAAGCCACTATTTACACCGAAGCTCGAGCAGCAGTTGCCGGTGGAACTACTTCATTTATGGAAATGCCTAATACAAATCCTCCTGCATTTACCATCGAGCTATTAGAAGAGAAATATGCAAGAGCCAAAGAATCTTCATTGGCCAATTATTCTTTTTTTATGGGCACTTCCAATGATAATTTGGAAGAGATTCTCAAAGCCAATCAATTGAAGTCTCGCATTTGTGGGCTTAAAATATTTATGGGTTCTTCTACTGGTAATTTATTAGTAGAAAGTCCATTGGTCTTAGAAAAAGTATTTGGCAGTTCAGAACTCTTGATTGCCACACATTGCGAAGATGAACCCATGTTTAAACAAAAAATGGTTGATTTAAAAAAAATCAAACCCCATTTAACAGCGGCCGACCACCCAATCATTAGAGATGAAGAAGTTTGTTTTGAATCTTCCTTTAAAGCAATACAATACGCCAAAAGAAATGGAAGCAGATTGCACATTTTGCATATCAGTACAGAAAAAGAGTTGCAGTTATTTACCAATATGATTCCGCTAAAAGACAAGCGAATTACTGCAGAAGTATGCGTACATCATTTGCATTTTACATCAGATGATTATGCCAGATTAGGCAATCAAATTAAATGCAACCCAGCCATTAAAGCACCGCATCATAGAGATGCATTATGGAAAGCACTACTTGATGACCGATTAGATATAATTGCCACCGATCATGCCCCACATACATGGGCAGAAAAACAAGAAGATTTTGAACATGCACATGCTGGATTACCTTTGGTACAGCACGCTTTACAGTTGATGTTGCATTATGTAAAAGAAGGTCGTATTTCAATAGAGAAAGTAGTACAGAAAATGAGTCATTCAGTGGCTGATTGCTTTCAGATTGAGCATAGGGGCTATATTAGAGAAGGTTATTTTGCCGATCTTGTTATGGTGAATATGAATCAACCATCTACTATTTCAAAAGAGAATATTTTGTATAAATGTGGATGGAGTCCATTAGAAGGTTTCACTTCACCTGCAATAATTGAAAATACTTTTGTTAATGGACACATGGTTTATGGAAAAGGGGTATTTGATGAATCTAAGTGGGGAGAACGACTTTCCTTTGATAGAAATTAATTTTTATACCTAATCAAGTTGACGTTTAATGCAAATAGATAAAATTACCCTCAACGACCTCTCCATTTTTCATCCTGAAGAAGAACAGTCGGTATTTTTTCACTTGAACTTTACCCAAACCAATGGCGGAAGAGAATATTTACGTTATTTATTAGGCAATACACTCCCTTCTATTGAATCCATTCAAACAACTCAAAAAACGATTCAACATTTGGGCGCTGTTACAGACCAATGGCCAGTAAGTCCTACGAATGGGACCATTATGGTCTTGGAAAAATTTTATGAGTCTCCAGTAGATACTTATCCAAAAATTCCCGAAGTTTTCAATAGCTTTTTGTACCGATTTTTTCATCAGGCAGATTTCTCCTTAACCCTTTTCACCATTCAACACGCCATTGATTTTGTAAAAGGTATGAATGCGATCGAAGGTTTGATCATCAATTCCGAAACCAAAGGGCAGCTTTCATTGATTGCTACACGAATACATCATTATCTGGACAATGCGGTCATACAGGAAATGATCGTCCAGGATAAGCAAACCATGAGCAATGCTACCGTATTAATCTATGCCAATTTTATTCGATATCGTTACAAAAAAGGAATTACAGAGTTAATTGAACTCTATAGTAAACTAGATGCTTATTTGAGCTTGGCTAAAGCAGGTAAAAAATATAATTTTCAATTTCCAACATTTACTGAATCCAAAGAACCTTTTTTTGTAACCGAGGCACTGTATCATTTTATGCTGGCCAAACCAATTGATTATTCAATAGGCTTATCAGAAAAAGAAAATTTTTTATTTCTTACCGGGGCCAATATGGCCGGAAAAAGCACTTTTATTAAAGCGGTTGGAATTGCTATTTATCTGGCTCATTTGGGAATGGGTGTGCCCGCATCTTCCATGCAATTGAGTTTTTTTGATGGCATCATTAGTAATATTCAAGTAACCGATAATATTGCCAAAGGGGAAAGTTTTTTCTTTAATGAAGTGCAAAGAATTAAAAACACCATCGAAAGAATCAACGATGGCAAAAAATGGCTGATACTAATTGATGAATTATTCAAAGGCACCAATCAGCAAGATGCCGTAAAATGCAGCACAACGGTAATTGAGGGGCTTCGCAAGATGCACAATGGCTTGTTTATACTTTCTACTCATTTATATGAAATTGGAGCCCCTTTACAACAATACTCGAACATACAATTTCGTTATTTTGAAACAGCAGTTCAAGATGATCAATTACTCTTTAGCTACCAACTCAAAAATGGGGTAAGTAATGATCGGCTTGGCTACTTGATTCTCAAAAGAGAAGGCGTAGTTAGTCTTTTAGAGAATTTATAAGTAACTTAACCATAAATTTTAGTTCCATGAAAATCGTTATCCGTTTATTCATTGCATTTGTAATCTTTTTTGCTATTTACAATGTTTGGATTTTAATGGATGTGCCGAACAGAAATAGTGTATTTGTAAAAACAACTGTTGCAAAAGAGTCAATCATAACAATTGGTACAGATGCAGGAAATGGCAATATTTTAGGCATTCAGCCGCAGCTAACTGCTGCCAATTATGCCAACATTCCTACATTTAAAGAAACCATTAGAGCTTATTTGTTGGAAGCAAAAAGCAAACAGTTGATCGGCCCAAAAACTGTTGTTTTATTACCTGAACAGATAGGTAGTTTACTCATTGCTTACGAAGAAAAAGAAAAGGTATATACTGCTTCAACAATGGAAGAAGCCATGCAATCCATTGTAAGAACCAATTTATTCAAATTCGCAGTAGAGTTTTTTTCTGCCAATACCCCTAATAAATCAATGAAAGCTGCTATAGCGATGAAATCGAAGCAATCAGGTAAAATTTACTGGGAAGTATTTGGAGACCTTGCTAAAGAGTTTGATGTTACTATCGCTGCAGGTTCCATCATATTACCTGATCCAACCAGAACAGCTGAGGGTACTTTGAAAATGAATAAAGGCAATTTATTTAATACAGCAGCTATTTTTAACAGAGATGGCAAAGTGGATACCCTTCTTCAAAAGACTGAATTTCCGATTGAACAATTATCGGGCTTAATGAGCCGTTTCGAAAGTTCCATTCATATATTTCAAAAGTCCAGTCAATCAATGGGTTGGAAAACCTATGATATAAAATCTCCAAATGCCAATACGGCTATTCATTATGGTATGAATCTTTCTATTGCAGGTCAATTTTGGGACAAAAAAGGAGATGGCAGGGCTTTGGTGATCAATAATGATTCAGTATCTGTTATTCCAGCAGCTACAACAGGTAGAATGATCAATCTTTGGACTAATTAGATCAATTGTATGCTTAAAAGAATTGTGTTAATCATAGGTCTGATCTATTTAATTGCTTTGGAGATTGCCAAAGTATATTTTATCATGCCCTTTCCTGGCAGTCAAAAAATCAATAGTATAGATATTGCTTATTTTATTCATCAAAATATTCTTTGGCTTAGGCTTTTAGGGGGTTTGATGATTATTTTTCCTTGTATATTTTATTTCCTAAAAGGTAAGAAGCTACAAAAAATTGTACTAGCCGTTAGTTTGATTTTTTACGCAGTCATTTTTTATGCATTTAATTTCCATTTTTTAGCAGACAAAATGTTTTATCAAGCTAAAGTCGTTGAATTCAAAGAAGCCTCCATCGATTCAACCAATAAAAATAAATTAGTGATTGGAGTAACGATGAATGGTAAATCAAAAGCCTATCCAATTGATATCATTGGGTATCATCATCAAATTCAAGACAGTATTGATGGCCAACCCATACTAGTAACTTATTGCACAGTATGTAGAACAGGAAGGGTTTATAGCCCTAAAATCAATGGAATTGCTCAACAATTCAGATTAGTAGGCATGGATCATTTCAATGCGATGTTTGAAGATGCAAATACCAAGAGCTGGTGGCAACAAGCTACAGGAACAGCCATTACTGGCAAACTAAAAGGAACACAACTTGTTGAAATTCCTGCAAAGCAAATGCGATTAGGCGATTGGATCAATCAAAATCCGACAACCAATATTTTACAACCCGATTCGAGTTTCAATAAAGATTATGCCGATTTAAAAGGATTTGACGAAGGCATAATTAAAAGCTCTTTAGAAAAAAGAGATTCAGGTTCCTGGAAATTTAAATCATGGGTAATTGGTATCAACTTAAATGGTCAAGCTAAAGCATATGACTGGAATTATTTGGTCAAAAAAACATTGATCAATGATGCAATAATGGAAACGCCCATCATCATTACTGTTGAAGCCAATCAAAAATCCTTTTATGCTTTTTCTAGTTTAGTAAATGGGCAGATATTACAATTCAGCAAAACAGCAGAAGCTGATAAAATTATTGATCTACAAACAAATTCTATTTGGACCCGAAGCGGCAAGTCTGTGGATGGCCCATTAAAAGGAACTCAATTAAAAAGTATTCAGGTTTATCAAGAGTTTTGGCATTCCTGGGAATATTTTCATCCAAAGACGGGCACTTATCCCAAATAAATATTATTTTTATTCTGTTTGTAACCTCTCATTTATTCACCCCCTGAGAGGATCATTTAATTGTATGCTCTTCGGACAAATTTTTGAGCATGTTAGTCAAAACATTTGGCAGCGCTGTTTTAGGTGTTGATGCCATTACCATTACGATTGAAGTAAATGTAAGTATGGGGCAAGGCTATTCGATTGTAGGATTACCCGATAGCGCCATTAGAGAAAGTTTACAAAGAACAGAAAGTGCTATTAAGACCAATGGGTTTCATATGCCCAGAACCAAAGTAGTGGTAAACCTGGCACCTGCGGATATTAAAAAATCTGGTTCGGCTTTGGATCTGCCGATTGCACTAGGCGTGCTTGGTGCGAGTGCACAATTAGAAAATCCACATCGATTGAGTGATTATGTAATGATGGGAGAACTGGGATTAGATGGTTCTGTTCAAGCAATAAAAGGTGCACTGCCCATTGCCATTCAAGCAAGAAAAGAAGGGTTCAAAGGATTGATTGTACCAAAAGCGAATGTAAAAGAAGCAGCAATGGTCAATCAGTTAATGGTATATGGCGTTAGTCATTTAAAAGAAGTGGTACAATTTTTCGAAACGGAGGATTCTCTACAACCAGAACTGGTGAACACCAGAGATGATTTTTTTAATTCGGAGGGTCAATACAATGTTGACTTTGCAGACGTAAAGGGTCAGGAAAATATCAAACGTGCTTTAGAAATTGCTGCTGCTGGTGCGCACAATGCTATTTTAATTGGACCACCAGGTGCAGGCAAAACAATGCTTGCAAAAAGATTGCCTACAATTCTTCCTCCTTTGAGTTTATTAGAAGCTTTGGAAACCACCAAAATTCATAGCGTTGCCGGAAAGCTACCGCTCAATAGTGCATTAATCAATCAACGACCATTTCGATCACCACATCATACTATTTCGGATATTGCCATGGTAGGTGGAGGAAGCAATCCTCAACCTGGAGAAATTTCTTTATCGCATAATGGTGTTTTGTTTTTAGATGAATTGCCTGAGTTTAGAAGAACAGTTTTAGAAGTAATGCGGCAACCCATGGAAGAAAGAAAAGTAAGTATTTCCAGAACAAGAACTGCCATTGATTTTCCTGCCAATTTTATGTTGGTTGCATCGATGAATCCCTGCCCTTGCGGATTTTATAATCATCCCGAAAAAGAATGCACCTGTGCAGGAGGCCTTGTTCAAAAATATTTGAACAAAGTTTCAGGGCCATTATTGGATAGGATCGATCTGCATGTTGAAGTAACCCCTGTATTGTTCAATGCATTGAACAATCAACAAAAAGGGGAAGCTTCAACTATTATTCGCCAAAGAGTAATTGCAGCAAGAGCCATTCAATCAAAAAGATTTGAAAATGAAAAAGGGATTTATGCCAATGCACAAATGAATGCACAACAGTTGAGTACAGTTTGTCATCTTTCAACTGTATCCAATAATTTATTACAAAAAGCAATGGACCGGCTCAATTTAAGTGCGCGTGCTTATGACCGCATTTTAAAAGTGAGCAGAACCATTGCCGATTTAAGCAATAGTGATGAGATCCGTCCTGAACATGTTGCCGAAGCCATTCAATATCGAAGTTTGGATAGAGAAGGTTGGGGTGGATGAATCACTAGAAAATTATAATTTCATTGGCTGCATTTTCCAGTAAGTGAGCGAACGCCATACCCATTCAAACGGACCGAATCGAAAATAGCGTAACCAGATGCTGGAAAAAATTAATTGAAATACCCAAACTGCAGCTACAACATAGTAGATCTGGTGGAAATATAATTTTCCATAATAACCTCCTCCATATCCATAGAAAAAGAAAGTGCAGATGATACTTTGCATTAAGTAATTAGTAAATGCCATTTGACCAACTGCCGATAAAGCCCTCATTAACCAAGGAGCAATTTTTAAACGATAAACCAACATGATCAAACTTGCATGGCCAATGGTAATGAACAATCTACGGAACTCTGAATAGGCATTAGGATTAGTAATCCAACGATCTACATATGCCGCTCTGCCTGCAAAAGCTACTAACTCTTGATTAAACAGAAAATAACCAAAAGGAATTCCTATACCATATCCAATCAACATCCACATCGTATACGTAGATGTACTAAGTTGATTATTGAAAAAGCCCCATCCGAAAAGTGCCATCCCTATAAACATCATAGACAACATATCGAAAACACCAAAATAGGCTTCCCATGCTTCGCCTTCTGCATTCTGTGGAATAAAGTATTTGAAAATAGTGGTATAGCCTGAATGCATTTTTCGCATCCGCTCATTTGTCATTGCTGTATCAGGCTTTTCTGGTTTGGCCATTTGTTGCCAGGTTGTAATAGCTGATTGTTGTTCTTCGCTCAATTTTTTCTTTTCTTTTTTAGCAGTCATCGCTTCGAGATAATTGGTTCTTTTTTCTCTTGTTTCGGAATATCTCCATGCGTTTTGAATCATCGCACAAGCAATTAAAGAAAGCCCAATGATCAATAACCATTTGGGGGCAGTTTTACGAAAAGCAAAAAGAATCATTCCGAATAATCCATAAAAAAATAAAATGTCTCCAAACCATAAAATCACGAATGCATTGATCACACCAAAGAACACCAACCATAGTAATCGACGATAATAATATATTGCTACCGAAGGTTGACCTGGGGCTTGTTTTTTATTCGTCATAAATAATACCATACCCGCCCCAAATAGCATAGAAAACAAACCCCTCATTGTTCCCTCAAAAAAAACAAGCACTCCTTTAAAGGTTAGATAATCATATCCAGATCTTGGGCCACTGAATATATTGTACCAGAAATCCCAGTTCATTCCAAAGCCTGGGATATTCATCATCAATATACCTAATAATGCAAAACCTCGTATAGCATCAATGCTTTTGATGCGATCTGCAACTGATACCGGTGCTGCTCCAATTTGAGCGCTTGCTGAAAGTTCAGAAGAAGTATGTTGATCCATGCGAAAAATTTTAATTTTGTAAAATTGATTGGTTGCCTTTTTGCTTACAACTTATTGGTCGTTTTTTGTTGATATACTAAATTGGAAAGTGCCCATTCTAAAGGCCCCATTTTATAATAACGTAGCCAAAATACAGAGAACACAATTTGTACTAAAGCAATTTCAGCTACAGCTGCATACAATTCCCATTGTTCAAACATTCCATAATAACCAAGTCCGTACCCATAAAACCATATAGCTGCAATGATTACCTGGATCATATAATTGGTCAATGCCATTTTGCCTAAGGCAGAAAAAATATCCATTAGCCAACTCAATGTATTTATTTTCAACAACCAGATCAGCAAAGAAGCATACCCTGTTGCCATAGCAATTTTTTCGAAAGGAAGCAACTGGTTATAAGGAATTGCATATCCTTTAATAAATTTTTCATAATCGCTGATCCGCATGCTGGCAGTATGGATTCTATAGAATGCCATCGCTACACCAATTGCAATAAAAACCAATGCCAATATTAAATAAGTAGATGATGTAAATCGACGATGAAAAAATCCTATACCCAATAATGCCATGCCCAGCAACATTGCAGAAGCATATTCCCATACTCCTATAGAATATAACCAATAAGATTCTTTGTATTGTACTTTGTCTTTTACATAGAACCACATTTTCTTATAGCCCTCCCTCATCGACTTTCGATCTTTTGCTACTTTGGAAGAATCGTGTTTTACTGATTTTACCAAGCCCTCCCATTTCCCTTTTTCACCTGCTTGTTTGGATGTTAAAGTATCTTTCTTTTTTGCAATAGAATCTGCTTTGATTTTTTGTGCAAGGATTGCTTTTTGACTGGCAGAATCTTTTTTAACATCATACCCTAATTTTTTAGAACGGGCAGCACTGTCTGCAGCCATTCTTTTCTCAATAGCTTTTACTGCCACATAGGCTTTGTAATCGGCTTGATCATCGGCATAATACCAATAATTCTTTCCGGCATAAATCAAGCAACATAGCATTGCTACAATGAATAAATTTTTAGCTGGAAGTTGTGTAAATGCAAATAATAAAATACCTACAATACCAAATGGAAATAAAAGATCATTGGGAAAAAGCAGGATCAACCCAACAAAGAGCCCCAATATGATCATCCAGATTTGTTTGCGAATATGTGCATCCATTCCATCAATTGAAGCATTGCTTGCTTTTTTTTGAACCAACAAAACAATACCAGCACCAAAACAAAGCGCTAACAGCGTAGCCATTTTTCCTTCAAATAATAAGGAAACTGTTGTAAGTAATTTGTAATTGCCTTTATGCGCATTGGCATAATAAAAAGCCTGTATTTGACTGGTAAAACCTCCGAAATCCCAAATGGAAGTTACTAGCAATCCAAGAAGGGCAAAACCGGTGATTACAGACAATGTATAATTTCTGCCGGCATCAGTTTCTGGAGCTGTTGACGGTGAAGCAGCGGGATTCTGGTTCATTAAAATAAGTTTGGTGAATGGCTGAATGACTAATAAATATAATAATTTATTGCAAAACTGTTCTAGTAAGCAGCTTAATTATCAAAAATACTTCAACAAAACAGATAGAAAGGAAATCAATATTGCCCGGTATTCAACATTACTAGTGTGCAGGCTTCAACTGCTTGAATGCCGTTTTTTGTAACCATATCAGCTAACTCATCATTTTCTGTACCTGGGTTAAAAATGATTCTTTTCGGATGTAAAGAAAGAATATAGGGATAATATTCTTTTTGTAATGTAGGATTCAGGTAAAGACTTACTGTATCCACTTCATTTTCGGCAGGATGATTCGTTATGATGGGAACTGCACCAATCATTCCTGTTTTTTTGCCAATCGCTATTACTGGGTGATTGTATTTTGTGAGTCTTTGAACCGCTAAAAAACTATAGCGTTCGGGGTTTTCAGAAGCACCTAATACAATGGTTTTTTTCATTATGCCGGAGTTGATTCCATGTATTTTTTATGCGATCCATCGCAATAAGGTTTGTTTGCAGAATGTCCACAGCCACAAAAAGAGGCTTTCTCTTTCATATCAACAGTGCCATCCGCCTTGGTTACGATGCATTTAGAAGCGATAACAATTGGCCCTGCAGCTTTAATTAAAATTTCTGTTCCTGTAGTTGTTTGTTCTTGTTCCATGCTGCAAATATACACTATTGAATATTCATTCTAATACCTATAAATCCCCTGATTCCCTGATTGGGTGCATAAACATAATTGGGATCGAATGTTAATGCATATGGATTATCAGGAGTTGACAACACTTGCCCACTGGGATTGTACTGCACTTGTTTATCAAATGGATCATTGGTTCTGGCAATGATGAATGGATTATTATTGGTAGGTAAATAATTCAATAAATTTTTAACGCCTGTATATAATTCAATTTTCCTTCCCACATGAAAACTGCATTGAATATTTTGGATACTCCACCATGGAGAAAATTCCTTTCTTGGATCTAATGGGCCCAACACTGGTAATCGCATAGGTCCATAAATATTTCCTGTATAATCAAAGTCTATATGCGTTCCAGGGATTGTATAAGAAATCGTCCATGTTCCTGAGAATTTTTCGGTGAGTATTTGTTGCTCTTTTTGCTTTGCTTTATACAAGCCTACATCTAAGTAAGTAGCTCCGAGTAAAAGTTTTAGATCATGTTTGATAATCCAATCAATATTGAATGATACACCTTTACTTACGGCATGGCCATCTAAATTGGCATAAATAATTTGATTAGGATTGGTATCAAAATCACCTACAATTCTATTGGTGAAATAAGTATAAAACAAAGTAGCATCAATATTCATTGAATTGCCATTGCTTCCAAATATTTTGTGGTTATAGTTGATATTGATATTCATTGATTTTTCAGGCTTCAACGATTCAGCAACTACAACGGATCTTGCACCTGTTAATGCAGCGTGATCTTCCGTGAATAAATTCACTACCCTAAATCCGGTACCCGCATTGATACGCAAAAAGTTCTTCTCGTTAATTGTATATTTATACGCAATTCTAGGAGTGAAAATATTACCATGAACGGAATGGTAATCGTATCGAATACCCAATAAGATCTTATGTTGATCATTCCATTTAATTTCATCTTGTGCAAATACTCCTGGCAAAGCAATTCGCTGAGGTGAATTACCCAACTTTAATGGATCTGTAGATCCGGATGCGGGTGTATTATCGTTGTAATAAGTATACCGAAAAGCTGCTCCAATTAACCAATCATGGACCCCGTAAGCTTTATCCCAGGTTAATTGAGCAAAAGCAATTTTTTGTTTGGCAATAAAAGAAGTAGTGCCGTATCTACTGTCCTGATCATGTTGATTCAATGAATAGGAAAGCATGAGCTTCTCTTTAAATGGCAACTGATAATTTCCCAAAATTTCCCATCGATTGGTATAAATACTTTCTCCATAAATACTGTCGCCACCCCTGAATTGTTTGTTCCAACGCATATCTCCTCCCCATCTGTTTTCGTTATAATAGCGAGCAGCAATGCTGAATATTCTATTATTTGCTCTATTGAAATTCCATTTTTGAAATAGGGATATCCTTTTTTGTAAAGTAAGGTCGGTGAATGAATCTCCGTTTACATCCTTAGGTGTATCATAATTGAAATAATTGATCCCAGTTAAAACAGCAATTTTTTTACCAACTTTCAAATTAAATCCAAGATCTGCGTTGAGTTCATTCCAAGTGGTAGTCATTAAGTCGGCCGTAATTGAAGCAGTATTTGATGGTTTCTTAGTGATGATATTAATTAACCCTCCTACTGCTTCGCTTCCATACAAAGAAGATGCAGGACCTTTTACTATTTCTATTCGTTCCACCAATGAATTGGGTATCCCGGAAAGTCCATACACAGTAGACAAACTACTTACAATGGGCATTCCATCTATGAGCACCATTGTATATGGGCCTGGCAATCCATTGATTCTTATATCTCCCGTATTACAAACATTGCAATTGATCTGAGGCCTTACCCCATTGACCAACTGTAAGCCATCAAAAATGCAGGAAGTTGGATTTTTTCTAAAGAAGGAAGGATTATACAATTCTACAGGAACAGGACTTTCTAATCTTTTTACTTCTTTCATCGTACCAGTGACCACTACTTCTGATAAAACAGTACTCATTGGCTTCAATTGGGCAATACTGTCTTGTTGTGCGCTTATTTTATTCGCTAAAACCAATACAAAAAACAATATCCAATAAAAAGAAAGGCGCATTAGCTCATTTGTTATACAAGTAAAAATATAAAAGTTAGACTAATCTAACTAATTTTATTTGACAAATACCCTTATTTTTACGCTATGGCATCTAATACCGAAGAGAATTATTTAAAAGCCCTTTTCCAGATCACGATAGAATCGGGCAATAAGCAAGAAGCGGGAACGAATGAAATAGCGGCCCATTTGGGAGTAAAACCAGCTACTGCCAATGATATGCTGAAAAAATTGAAATTGAAAAAACTCATCCAATATGAGAAATATGGTAAGTCTAGTTTGACCAAAGCAGGAAAAAAAATTGCCATTGAAGTGGTTCGTAAACATCGACTTTGGGAAACTTTCTTATTTGAAAAATTAGCTTTTAGCTGGGATGAAGTACATGAAGTGGCAGAACAATTAGAGCATATTCAAAGTAAAAAATTAATTGATAAACTGGATGCTTATTTAGAATACCCCACGTTTGACCCTCATGGAGATACTATACCCAATGCCAAAGGCGAATTGACCATAAGGATCAAGAAAACATTATTGGAGGAAGTAGTTGGCCATCAATGTAAAATGATTGGCGTGAAAGACAATTCAGCATCCTTTTTACAATATGTAAATAAAATGGGACTTTCAATTAATCAAACAATCAAGATCGTTTCCAGACAAGCATTTGATGATTTGATAGAAATAGAAGTGAATAAAAAAATAAGCAGTGTGAGCCCAAAATTTGCAGAAAATATTATTGTTGAGTGCGCCATTTGTAATAAGGCAAGCAATGCATAAATCAATAATCAATTTCCAAACGCAATTTTTCTTTTAATTCTTTGATCAAAGGATATTGCTCTGCAATTCTTTCAAATTTTTGTTTGCTGTTTAAGCGCATGTGCAATGGAATATCTTCTTTTTCTCCAAGATCTACCAAAATATCAAAATCAATCAATCGATTATTGAACAATAAATGCAATTGCTCTTTCAAATCCAGTTTTTCTTGTTCCACAAATTTTTGGGCAGTAATTGCAGACACGTGTACAGTAAAATGAATATCAGAATCAATGCTCAGTCCTGCAATTTTAAAAGTTCCTGCTGCCGAATGCTTCAATTGCTTTTCTAATTCAATGGTATACTTATCCCAGAACTGTTTCAACGCTTCAATCGTTAAAACGGAAGCTTCTTTTACTTCCTGAATATCATATTTAGCTCCTGCTTTTTCTCTTAACGCATCCAATAAATTCTTTTTGCCACCAATTGCGGAAACTATTTCAACAGGAGGTAGTGAATCAGTTCTCTGTATTGGAGGTTGCGATAAGTTGGGCGCTTGATCAATAAATAATTTCGGAGAATTGGTTTTATTTGAATCAGCAGATATGCTTGAAACAGAAGCTGAACCAGAAACAGCAGTTGAACTTGTAACAGTAGCCGAACTTGGAATAGCAACCGCTCCCAAGGGCTGAATTGCTTTTGTTTTAAAAGCTATTGGTCCATCAAGTCGTTTTTTTTTAACTACAGTTCCTTTATCGCTTGCCATATCAATGGCCTGTTGCAGAAAATTTAATTTGATCAACGCCAGCTCAACATGCAAGCGTTTATTTCTGGCCATTTTAAAATTGATCTCTGTATCATTTAAAATATTCAATGCGCTTACCAGATAAGAAAGACTGGTTTTTTCTGCCACTGCAATGTATTTCGACTGCATTCCTTCTACCACTTCTAATAAGCTGGCAGATTTAGCATCTTTACATACCAATAAATTTCTGATAAATTCTGCGAATCCGTTCAATACCAGATCACCTTCAAACCCTTTTCGATTGATGCTATCATACAACAACATGGCCCCTGCCAGATCTTGTTCTTGCATAGAAGCCAGTAACTTGAAAAAATAGTCTTCATCTAAAATATTGAGGTGTTCTAGGGTATTCTGATAAGTTACTTCACCATTGGTAAAGCTGACGATCTTATCTAAAATACTCAGAGAGTCTCGCATGCAGCCCTCACTTTTTTGAGCGATCACCTGCAATGCAGCTTTTTCTGCCTTGATATGTTCCTTATCTACAATCTCTTGTAAATGTTCTACGGTATCATTGTTGGTAATTCTTTTGAAGTCGAATATTTGACACCTACTTAATATTGTTGGAATAATTTTATGCTTCTCCGTAGTAGCCAGAATAAAAATAGCATGCGCAGGGGGCTCTTCCAATGTTTTTAGAAATGCATTGAATGCACTTGAACTGAGCATGTGTACCTCATCTACAATATATACTTTGTATTTGCCAGCTTGAGGTGCAAAACGAACCTGATCAACGAGTGCACGAATATCATCTACTGAATTATTACTGGCTGCATCCAATTCATGAATATTCATAGATGTACCTGCATCGAATGAAACACAACTGTTGCAAACATTACAAGCTTCTCCTTCTGGAGTTTGATTGGTGCAATTAATGGTTTTAGCTAAAATTCTGGCGCAAGTAGTTTTACCTACTCCTCTTGGCCCACAAAATAAAAAAGCATGTGCCAGTTGATTGTTCTTGATGGCATTCTTTAGCGTGGTAGTAATATGTTGTTGCCCCACAACGGTATTAAAGTTCTGGGGTCGGTACTTACGAGCTGAAACAATGAAATTATCCATAGAAGGGTTGCAATATAGCTTATTTATAATCCATCTCGGGGTGCCTTTCGAACAAATATTTATCCTCAAATATAAATCGGTAGGTGACCATTCTTCTACTTTGTTTTCCACCAAGGCTTTTGTAAATATTCACCATTTTAGGGTTCCAGTCGCCAGCCCAGCCCATTTCATATTGAACATACCATCCCTTTCCTTGAATGGTCAATCCACAGGCATAAATCAGGTAACTATCAATTCCTAAAGCCTGGTATTTGGGTACAACTCCAAATGCCAGTCCGGTTAGCCGTTTATTGATCCCCCTGAATTTCATCCAAAGAAGTCTAAGCTTTTCTATCCAGCCAAATTTTCCATTGAAATATTTAAAATACTGATTGATATCTGGAATATTGATAAACATGGCAATCGGTTCCTCTTTATAATAGGCAAACCAAACCACTCTTTCATCCATGATGGGTTTCATTTTATTAAACAACTTCATTACCTGCTCTTGGGTGATTTCTTTTGCTTCACCATGTTGTGCCCAGGCAGCATTGTATACTGTTGCAAAATCACCAGCATATTTCTCCAGATCTTTTAATTTAATATGCTTTGCTTGATATCCAGGTTTTGAATTAAACTTGGCATAGCGTTCTGGAAATCTTTCAGGCAAAGGATCATCCACATTCATGTAATAATAATACTGATTGTAATAATTCTTAAATCCATAATGATCAAATAAAGATTGATAATAAGTAGGATTAAAAGACATCCCATACATAGGTTCACTATCAAAACCTTCTACCATTAACCCCCACCATTTATCTCTATCTCCAAAATTAATAGGGCCGTCCATCGCTTCCATCCCCATTTCCTGTAACCATTTTTTTGCTGTATCAAATAATACATTGGCCGTTGCCTGGTCATCGATGCAATCGAAAAAACCGATTCCGCCAGTTTTAAACTCAGTGCCCTTATTGATATACTTATCATTGGTGAAAGCCGCAATTCTTCCTACTAAAACGCCATCGTCGGTTTTAGCAACCCATCTTTTTGCAGTGCCATATTTGAAGTTCTTATTTTTTTGAGGATCAAAAACATCATTCACTTCATTATCCAATGCTCTTATATACGCTGGATTATGGGCATTCAATATAGCATTTACTTCCAAAAAATCACTCACCAAAGTAGCATCTAGCACTTCAATAATCTGCATACTTTCTATTTATTGATTAAATAATTTATTATTCATTTTGGCATCATGCCCGTAAATATCTTTTCTAAAATTCAGGAGTCCATCTTTATCTACCCATGCAGTAAAATAAACTAAGTAAACCGGAACAGTTTGCTTTAAAGTGACCCATTTTTCTTTTGCCAAATGCATGGCAGTATCAATTTTAGAACTTGTCCAAGTAAGTGAATCCTCTCTTAATAAATACTGAGCGAATTTTTTTGGATCAGCAATTCTTATACAACCATGACTTAATCCCCTTCCCGATTGTTGAAATAAATTTCTGTTAGGTGTGTCATGCAAATAAATGCTATAGCTATTAGGGAAAAGAAATTTTACAAGGCCCAATGAGTTTGCAGGACCGGGCTTTTGTCTAACAATTGGAAGCGAACCATTGTATCCGGTAACTTCCATATTGTGTGAACTAATATAGTTGCGGTTTTTTTGCATTGCAGGCAAAATTTCCTTTCTAACAATGCTTTCAGGAACATTCCAATAAGGGCTAAATACAATGTATTTTAAATTTCCGGAAAATATCACTGTATTATTGGCAGCTGAACCTACAATTACACGCATTTCAAAAACCTGCTTACCACTATCCATTACATGCATTTTAAATTCAGGAATATTTACTAAAATAAAATTTCTTTCCTGTTGAGGAGGCATCCACCTGATTCTTTCTAAATTAACCAAGATCTGCTGTACTCTTTTTTTCAAGGGAATATTCAATTCGGTAATTAGTTGATTGCCGATTGAACCATCCATTGATAACCCATGTCTTTTCTGATAAAGTTTTATGGATCGCAAAAGGGTGGTATCATAAACAAAACTGCTGTCTAATAAAATATCGGATTGTAAAAGATTCAACCTCCGCTTGATTTGCACAATGACCTCAGCAGAGTCACCTTGTTTAATTGGTTTTTTAATCATGGCAATGGTGTCATGACTTTCTTTTTTCTCTAAGTTGATGTATTCAATTAATACCTTCTCTAGCCGATTATATTGAGCACTCATAGGTGCGTATGCAGCAGGGTCTTTGGCTTTATTAGTTATTACAGTGTCTAATAAAGCAGAAATATCAATTTTTTTTCTTGGAATAAACCAACCTAATTCAGCAGCATCAATATCGGCTCCTTTATACACTTTCGATGCGTATTTAAAGAATTGCCCTGTTAATAATAATTCAGTTCTTTGAATGACCGCATTTTTTTTTTCGGGAATGAATTTTATTCCATTTAAAGAATCGTATAAATGATTAAGTATTGGATCATAAATACTACTATCGCCTAAATCGGTAATTAAACTGTTTTGAAGATTGAAAAAATTATGGGCTTGCTCTGAAAGTCCGGTAGAATCAAACCAGGCAAATTCAAAATTACGTGGAGTGTAAAAATTGTTATATTGCTCTTTAAAAGAAGACAAGTCTGGATGTATTGCTAAAAATTCATGAACATCAGCACTATCAAAAAAAAGTGCATTAAAAGAATTGACTGGAGTAATACTCAAATCCCTAACAACTGGTTGCCTTTTCCCTTTAACTCCATCACAAGCATATAAAAAGAAAGTAGCACAAAGAATGATTGATAATTGTTTCCACGACATACGATGAAGTTACAATTTGTTTGGAATTATTTGGTCTGTAATAAAACTGCAGCTACTAAACCAGCTGTTTCAGTTCTCAGTCGATTGTTTCCTAAACTAACCGGAGTATATCCTAGATTTAAAGCGCTGGTTATTTCAGATGGAGAGAAATCTCCCTCTGGCCCGATCAAAATAAGTTGCTGATCTTTTTGCGGCAAATTGGCCAGTTGTTTTTTATCACCCTTTTCGCAATGCGCAATCAGTTTTTCACCATCAAATGGCAGTTGTATCAATTCAGAAAAATGGTTAGGTTGATGTAAAACAGGCTTCCATACCTGTTTACTTTGTAACATGGCAGATACAATAATATTTTCCCATCGCTCCACTTTAAAATGATTTTTTTCGGTTCTTTCAGAGAGTAATGGAAAAAATTGACTGATGCCAATTTCAGTGGCTTTTTCTAAAAACCATTCCATCCGAGATGGGTTTTTTACAAAGGAAATGGCAATACTTGTAAGTGGATTGTTTGCAGGAACCATTGTTTTGTTAGCAAGTAGTACAACTGTTTCCTTTTTATTGGCTGACAGAATCGTTGCATCAAAGCGATTGCCTTTCCCATCTGTTAGCACAATCATAGCTCCTTCTTTCATTCTCAACACTTGAATGCAATGCTTGGCTGTTTCCGCAGAAAGGGTGAAATGCCCGGGCATATGAGGTAAAGAAGGTTCAAAAAAATATGGAACAGACATGTAATGAAATACTTTACTAATTTAATACCATCACCATCACTCCCTCGGTGGCAGATTTTCTTTTAGGAAGATACAAATCTCTTCCATTAAAATAGAGATGAATGGGAGCAATATTTTGATTATCCAACAATAAATCTATTCCATTCATAAATGGCACTGCATTAAAATTTGGAATCAGTTTTCCACTTGATTGCCGATCTCCATTATCAAAAATAAACTGTGCAATGCCCGTTTTAGATGCAGGTGAAATAGTGGAGTTACTTAGATTAAATGAGTTAATGGTTAAGGAGTCTCTGCCGTTCACAACTGCGCCATTACTGGTAAAAATGGCCAATACAGATTGTTGATCATCAGCAGGTAATACGTTGAGCAATAAAGCAGTCATTCC
Source organism: Sediminibacterium sp. (assembly GCA_040403975.1). Taxonomy (GTDB): domain Bacteria; phylum Bacteroidota; class Bacteroidia; order Chitinophagales; family Chitinophagaceae; genus Sediminibacterium. The sequence continues at coordinate 72,631 of JBBAJS010000004.1, read as the reverse complement.
TGTTTTAGGCAAAGCCCTTAGATAAACCAGGCGATTGGATTGAACAAAAGGTTCGTAATAATAATAAACGGTTCTTTGACCTCCTGTTGGTTGTAGAACAAATTCATATCCAATGGAAGGATCCGCTGTGAATGGCCCCCAGTTGCCTAATGAGTCAGCTACAAATTGAAAACTTACGGTTTCATTTTTTCTTGTTCCTTTATTTAAATCAAATGCAAAAACATCAATCCTAGCACCAGCTAAAGGAATATTCTCCCCCATTAAACATGCTTTACCCGCAATGACTGGTTTTTTCTCTTTTTTATATTGTAAGGATGGCTGCTTGCCATTATTAAAGAAAGCATACATATTGACAAATGAAGCTTCGCTGGTAGCAACTTGATAATGATCATTTCCTGATTGTTGAACATTCACCGCATCTGGAATGGCTCCACCTTTGGCCACTTTATCGTCAGTAGAATAAATATTCATAGTGGGTACTTCACCTCGTTTACCAGCTGGCTTTGTATTTTTTCCGCTACCAACATGCACGTAATGCGCAACGTGCAAGGCGCGCAATGAATCGTTTAAATAGCTATACCCTATTCCACCTCCAGCAGAGTGGCCAACAAGATTAACTTTTTCGGCACCTGATTTTTTCAATACTATTTGAATAAAAGAATCCAATTGTGCATTGGTATTGCCTCTTGCGCCAATGCTGTTCCAATCAAAAACAAATAATTGATTAGCGCAATATCCATTTGAAAGGAAGCGCTGAAATTGAGTAGCATAAGTATCTCCGCTTCCTAAAAAACCATGTACAAAAACAATGGGTGTTTTGGAAGGATCACATTTTTGAGAAAATCCAATTAGAAAAATAAAACAGCCAATAAAAAATAATACATTTTTTTTCATACCAAATTACAATTAACTAAATGGAGCATCTTGATCAATTCCTTCATCAAATTCTTCGCCATTCATTTTACTTCCTTTTTGTATAAAAAATTTAGGCCCCTCTCCAGCACCTGCATTTCCTCCAGTAGGAAGATTTGGTGTAATTGGTCTCCAATTAGAACCAGTATTGCTATCATCATCCCATTCTTCAAATTTCTGAATCGCTAATTTGGCCCTTAACTTAATGGTTTCCAAAGATCCATTTCTGTGTTTTGCAATTCTGATATGCGTTTCTCCAATGGTGCTTTCTCCATTTTCGTTACTCATGTTTTCGTAGTATTCTGGTCGATAAATAAACATAACCATATCAGCATCTTGTTCAATTGCACCAGATTCACGAAGATCACTAAGCTGCGGCATTTTACTTTCTTTTCTGGTTTCCACAGCACGACTCAACTGACTCAATGCAATGATTGGAACGCTTAATTCCTTAGCCAATGCTTTTAGGTTTCTGGAGATATTACTGATTTCTTGTTCACGGTTTCCGCCCTTGTCGTTACTGCCGCTCATCAATTGCAAATAGTCAATAATGATCACTCCTACATGATGTTTATTTACCAATCTTCTGGCTTTTGCCCTGAATTCAAAAATATTCAAGGCAGCAGTATCATCAATATAGATGGGTGCAGATTCTAATTTTTTAATTCCCTTACTATGCAGTTGCTGGTATTCATGGTCTTCTAATTTACCACGACTTATTTTCTGCATTTCTATTTCGCTCTCTGCACTTAAAATTCTTTGAACCAATTGTGCAGCACTCATCTCCAAAGAAAAGAAACCTACACCAACCGGCTTGGTAGGATGCAATGCTGCATTACGCGCAAGGTTTAAAGCAAAAGCGGTTTTACCTACTGAAGGTCTTGCTGCCAGAATAATTAAATCGGTAGGTTGCCATCCATAGGTAATTCTATCAATGGTTGCAAAACCACTGGGAACTCCAGAAATTTCTTCTGTCTTAGTTCTTAGTTCATCAATGCGATTAATGGTTTTCACCATTACATTGCCAATATCCTCAAAATTCTTTTTTAAATAATTGTTGGTGATGTTGAACATGAGTGTTTCACTATGATCCAACAAATCGAAAACATCGGTACTGTCTTCGTATGCATCCCCAATAATTTCACCACTGATTCTAATTAATTCTCTTTGAATGAATTTCTGCAAAACAATACGAGCATGAGCATCTATGTTGGCAGTGGAAACAACGGAATTAGTGAGTTTAGTTACAAAATAAGGACCGCCAACCATATCCAATTTCTCCTGACTTTTCAATTCTTCTACCACAGTGAGAATATCGATAGGCACACTTTTTTGTTGTAAAGATTGCATGGCTTCGAAAATGTATTTATGTGCATCCACATAAAAACATTCAGGCTTGATGATTTCTGAAACGGTATCGAAAGCGCTTTTCTCCAACATAATGGCACCTAAAACCGCTTCTTCTAATTCTTTGGCCTGAGGAGGAACTTTACCATAAACCATGGTACTCAAATCAACAGATGGTTTTCTTCTTTTTCTATCCTTATTTAAACTCGTGATATCCATAAAGTGGCAAATGCTTTGGGTTAGTTAAGAAACACTTCATTCAACTGAATTAATTCTATGTTACCAAATTGTTTCCTGTTCAATGAAGGGGAGCGAATATAAAGGGAAGTATTTGGTAGCCAAAATAAATGATTCATCTATATTATTCCACAGGCTATACCATGCTTATTAACAGCCAAAAACCACCTATCCACACAAATTACTACGCTTATCCCCTATTTTCAAAAGTTTTACGCTTTTATTTGGAGAAATTAACAAAGTCATGTGCAGAAAGAAATTTCGAAAAACACGGACTCATTCGGAGGAAATTACGTACCTCAGTTCGGGTGCTTTCACGGTTCTCTGTTTAAAAAATGGTTGTTTGATACAATTTTGGCATGGCTGGATTTAGAAGAAAATTTAAGAACCCACAATCCCCACTCCTCTCTGCCCAAAAATGAAGGCATTGGTAACACTATTGACAATTGAACGAATCAACAAACCCCACTCCTCTCTGCCCAAAAATGGTTTGTAGGGAAACAAACCTTAAATTTGCCCATTTCAAAGTAGCAGCAAGTATGACAATTAGTTACAATTGGTTATCTGAATATTTACCCGAAGCGATCGATCCGGTTCAATTATCTAAGATTTTAACTTCCATTGGATTGGAAGTAGAGAGTTTGGAACAATACGAAAAAATCAAGGGCGGCTTAGCAGGTGTAGTGATAGGAGAAGTATTAACCTGCGAGCAACACCCAAATGCAGATAAATTAAAGTTAACTACCATCAATATTGGTAAAGAAGCTCCTTTAAAAGTGGTTTGTGGCGCGGCTAATGTAGCTGTAGGCCAAAAAGTAGCAGTAGCAACCATTGGTGCTACTATTTATCCAATTTCCGGTGAGCCAATGACCATGAAAGCGGCTAAAATCAGGGGCGAAGAAAGTCAAGGGATGATTTGCGCAGAAGATGAACTTGGATTGGGTTATGGCCATGATGGAATAATGGTCTTGCCAAATAACTTAACACCTGGAACGCCAGCGGCAGAATATTTTAATCCATATTCCGACTGGATCTATGAAATAGGATTAACGCCCAACAGAATGGATGCCATGAGCCATATGGGTGTTGCCAAAGATGTATGTGCGTATTTAACCCATCATCAGAAAGAAACAAGGGTGAAATCTCCTTTCAACAATGGCTTTAAACCCGACAACAATGATCTTCCAATAAAAGTAAGTGTTGAAAATAGTGTTGATTGCCCACGCTATTCGGGGCTTACCATTAGTGGAGTAACTGTAAAACCTTCTCCGGAATGGTTGGTGAATAAACTAACCGCTATAGGGGTAAGAAGCATCAATAATATTGTAGACATCACCAATTATATTCTGCATGAAACTGGTCAACCCTTACATGCTTTTGATGCAGCTGCCATTACTGGCAATGAAATCATTGTAAAGAATTGTCCTGATCAAACTGTTTTTACCACATTAGACGATAAAGAAAGAAAGCTGAATGCAGCCGACCTAATGATTTGCAATGCTACTGAAGGCATGTGCATTGCCGGTGTTTTTGGTGGAACAAAAAGTGGCGTTAATGCAAACACCAAAGCCATATTTTTAGAGAGTGCTTGTTTCCATTCAACCACTATTCGTAAAACATCTATTCGTCATGGTTTAAGAACCGATGCAGCAACCAGATTCGAAAAAGGAATTGATATTTCCAATACAGTGAATGTGCTGAAACGCGCTGCCCTATTGATTAAAGAATTGGCAGGTGGAGAAATCAGCAGTGATATTGTGGACCTCTATCCAAACCCTGCACCAAGGGTAACGGTAACCATTAAAAATCATTATCTCAAAAAATTAAGTGGTAAGAATTATCATTCCGATAAAGTAAAAAGAATACTCACTGCACTAGGATTTGGCATTGTAAAAGAAGGAATGGATGAACTAATGGTGGAAGTTCCTTACAGTAAACCAGACATTAGTATTCCGGCAGATATAGTAGAAGAGATCTTAAGAATTGATGGATTAGACAATGTAGAAATCCCTTCTTTAATTAGTATCAGCCCAGCAGTAGATGGTTTGGGAATCAAAGAAAATTTGCGCGAAAAAATTGCTACATTTTTAATTGGCAAGGGCTTCACAGAAATCATTACCAATTCAATCACCAATAGCAAATATTTTGATGAAGAAAGTAGTTTGCATCTGGTGAAAATGATGAATAATTTAAGTGCCGAGCTGGATGTTTTGAGACCCTCTATGTTAGAGAGCGGATTAGAAACCATTGCCTATAACTTAAACAGAAAAAACAATAATCTACAATTGTTTGAATTTGGAAAAACCTATCAAACAAAAGAAGATGGATTTGTAGAGGAAGAACATTTTTGTTTATTCGTATCAGGCAACAATCAGGAACAAGGATGGAGAAGCAAAAGCAGCCCGATGGATTTCTTTTCGATGAAAGGCTTGGCTACAGCCATTCTTCAGTATTGTGGTTTATCGAATATTCGTTTTGAATTGGTAGAAAATGAATCAGCCATCCACATTTATTCCGACAAACTCTTATTGGGTAATATCCTTGTTGTAAGCAATAAAAAATTAGTTGCATTCGATTTAAAGCAGCCGGTTTACATGCTCGATTTCACGTTCAAAAAAATAATGAGTGCCGTTCAAAAAAAGCACATTGTTTACAAAGAAGTAAATAAATATCCGGCCGTTCAAAGAGACCTAGCATTGGTAGTAGATAAAGCAATTACTTATGGAGCTATTGAAAAGTCAATACAAACCATTAAATTGCCTAAACTTCAGCAAATGCAATTGTTTGACCTATTTGAAAGCGAGAAGTTGGGCACCAACAAAAAGTCGATGGCAGTTAGTTTTACTTTTTGGGATGATGCCAAAACGCTTACTGATACAGAGATAGATGGCATGATGGGAAAATTGATTCAATGTTTTGAAAAAGAAATTCAGGCAGAAATCAGAAAATAATGACCGACATTAACCAACATATTCACCACCTGCACGAAAAATTGCAATTGCTCATAAAGGAATACAAGCAAGTGCAAAAAGAGAATAAGAAATTGCAGAAGGAAATTGCGGTATTACAAAGCAATCAATTAGCAAAAGATCAACAGGTTGAACAATTAGAACAAAAAGTAACAGCTGTTCAAATTACTGGCGGCAATTGGGATGATTCACAAAAACAAGCATTACAGAAAAAAATAGATACCTATCTAAAAGAAATAGACAAATGCCTGGCATTGCTGCATGCCTAAACATATGAATGAACTGATACCTGTAAATATTGTAATCGCCGATAGAAGTTACCGATTAAAGATCGAGCCAGCAGATGAAGAAATGGTGCGTAAAACGGCTGCCCTGATTAATGATAAAATCAATTCATTCAAAACGCAGTTTGCAGGCAAAGACATGCAAGACTATATCGCCATGGTGCTTTTATGGTTTGCAACCGAACAAAAAGAAACAGGCTCCCAACCTGTTCAATGGACCGATGCTGCCAATCAAATAGCCGAACTGGGCAACTTGATTGAAAAAGCCCTTCTCGAGGGTAAGGATTAATACTCTTTTTATAGAACTATCACAATTCTTATCTCCTTCAACTTAAATCTGCAATCTTCTTGTTATCTTCGTAACGAATCATTACTTATTAGTATTAAATGAGATGTGATCAGACAAATAGGATTGTGAACAATTTAAAACCTTGCCAAAACCATGGATTCAGTAATATTATTAATAATCATATCGGCTACTGTAGCACTAGTTATAGGAGTTATAGCGGGTAGATTTATTTTCGCCAAAAACACCAAAAAACAGTTAGAAGACGCAGAAAATCAGGCACAAAACATCTTAAAAGAGGCCGAATCAAGGGCTGAAACAATTAAAAAAGAAAAGCAGTTAGAAGCCAAAGAGCGTTTTGTTCAACTTAAAGCAGATCACGACAAAGAATTATTGGAGAAGAACCGAAAAATCGGAGAAACCGAAAATCGTGTTAAGCAGAAAGAAATCACCATTAACCAGAAAGAAGCTTCCATAGACAAGCAGGTTAAGGAAAATGAAGCTATTAAAGAAACCCTCAATCGTCAGATTGAAGTGGTGAATTTAAAGCGTACTGAGTTAGAGAAACACCAGGAAGAACATATCCGCAGATTGGAAAAAATTGCCGGATTGAGTGCTGATGACGCAAAAACTCAGTTAATCGAAAGCCTTAAGCAGGAAGCCCATACCCAGGCTTTATCCTTACAGCAGGATATCATTGAAGACGCTAAACAGAAGGCCAATAAAGAGGCACGTAAAATTGTTATTCAATCTATCCAAAGAACGGCAGCAGAAATTACTATTGAAAATACAGTGACTGTTTTCAACTTAGAAACCGATGAAATTAAAGGTCAGATCATTGGTAGAGAAGGTCGTAATATTCGTGCAATTGAAGCAGCAACAGGGGTTGATCTAATTGTTGATGACACACCTGAAGCAATTATTCTTTCTTCTTTCGATCCGCTAAGGAGAGAAATAGCTCGTTTAAGCTTACAAAGACTGGTTTCCGATGGAAGAATTCACCCTGCCCGTATTGAAGAAGTGGTTGAAAAAACCCGTCGTCAATTAGAAGAGCAGGTGATGGAAATTGGAGAAAGGACCGTTATTGAAATGGGAATTCATGGATTACACAAAGAATTGATCAGAATAGTGGGTAAAATGCGTTTCAGGTCTTCTTATGGTCAGAACTTGTTGATGCATAGTCGTGAAACGGCTAATTTATGCGGAATCATGGCTTCTGAACTCGGAATGAACCCGAAATTGGCCAAAAGAGCAGGATTATTGCATGATATTGGTAAGGTTCCGGACGAAGAAACAGAATTGAGCCATGCCTTATTAGGGGCTAAATTGGCTGAAAAATATGGTGAAAACCCAGCTGTAGTGAATGCTATTGGTGCTCACCACGATGAAATGGAAATGTTATATGTGATCTCTCCTATTATTCAGGCTTGTGACGCCATAAGCGGTGCAAGACCGGGTGCCAGAAGGGAAATCATGCAACAATACCTCCAAAGAATCAAGGATCTGGAGAACCTGGCTTTGGCATACCAAGGGGTAGAAAAAGCCTATGCAATTCAAGCTGGACGTGAATTAAGGGTTATTGTGGAGGCCGATAAAGTAACCGATATGGACAGTGATAAGCTCAGTTTTGAAATAGCTCAAAAAATTCAGACAGAAATGACCTATCCTGGTCAGATCAAAGTAACCGTTATTAGAGAAAAAAGGGCAGTAAATGTGGCTAGGTAAAAAAAAATCAGAAATGAGTATGCTCTTTTCTAATTTTTTCACTACCTTTGCCGTCCGCAAAAATTAAAAGTTATGGACGCAGCAGTTCAGTTTGTACACGATCAGTTAACTACTAAGAAAACTCATCCGAAGTTTAAAGCAGGTGATAATATTACCGTTAATTATAAAATTGTAGAGGGTGGTAAAGAACGTATCCAGAGTTTTCGTGGAGATGTGATCAAGCACCAAGGAACAGGCGCAACAGCCTCTTTCACTGTACGTAAGATCTCTGATGGAGTAGGTGTAGAACGTTTGTTCCCTATCCTTTCTCCAAATATTGATTCTATTGTATTGAATAAAGTAGGTAAGGTACGTCGTGCTAAGTTGTTCTACCTACGTGAGCGTAGTGGTAAAAGTGCTCGTATTAAAGAAAAACGTTTCTAGTATTCAGTTATATCATTTTAAAGCGTCCCGATATCTTCAGGGCGCTTTTTTTATTGCATATTGTAGGATTTAACAATATTTGTTTAAATGGCATCTGATTTATAGTAACTTTACAATCTTAAATTAATCATTATGGGCAATCTTGGATTTCAAGAATTATTGATCATCGGAATTGTTGTGTTGGTTTTATTTGGTGGTAGAAAAATACCAGAATTCATGAGAGGCCTTGGTAAAGGTATTCGTGAGTTCAACGATGCCAAGAACAATGTGAAGAAAGAATTAGAAGATGGCATGAAAGAAAAAGACAACACTCCTACATAACATTTAAAGTAATCATAAACAAAGCCTTTGTTTCGGTTTAATTCAATCAAAGACTATCATATAGCATTGCAGAACGGCCAAACCACCTGTGTGGAGGCCGTTTGTTTTTATATAGATGCCATCAAAGCAAATGCTTCACTCAATGCTTTTATTGAAATCTATGAAGCAGAAGCAATGGCAAAAGCACATGCATTGGATGCGCTTCGTCTTTCTGGTGCAGCTATTGAACCATTACATGGAGTAGTGGTTGGTTTGAAAGATGTGATTTGTTATAAAGCACATAAGGTTACTGCAGCATCTGCCATTCTCGAAAATTTTACTTCCATTTATAATGCAACCGCAACCCAAAAATTATTGGATGCTGGTGCTATTATTATTGGCAGACAAAATTGTGATGAATTTGCCATGGGTAGCAGTAACGAAAATTCCAGCTATGGTCCAGTAAAGAATGCCAAAGACCAGGAAAGGGTTTCTGGTGGATCATCAGGTGGTTCGGCTGTTGCAGTTCAGGCCGGGCTTTGTATGATCAGCCTTGGAAGCGATACTGGCGGCTCTGTAAGGCAGCCTGCAGATTTTTGTGGCATCATTGGTATCAAGCCAACCTATGGGAGAATATCGCGCTATGGATTGATTGCATATGCATCTTCATTCGACCAGATTGGTATTTTTTCAACTACAGTGGAAGATGCAGCATTGGTTTTGGAAATCATTGCAGGAGAAGACGAATTCGATAGTACTGTTTCCCAAAAACCAGTTGATCAATATGTTGCTGCTTTAGCGTCAAATAAAAAATACCGAATCGCTTATTTTAAAGAAGCATTGGAACATCCTTCATTGGATAAAGACATCAAAGCACAAACCAATGCGCTGATTGAACAACTGAAAACAGAAGGCCATATAGTTGAATCAGTTGATTTTGAATTGCTCGAATATGTAGTACCCACTTATTATGTTTTAACAACAGCCGAAGCATCCAGTAATTTATCTAGGTTTGATGGCGTAAAATTTGGGCATAGAACAAAACAGCAAGACATTGATCTTACTGCCATGTACAAAGCATCACGCAGCGAAGGGTTTGGTGAAGAAGTAAAAAGAAGAATATTATTGGGCACATTTGTGTTGAGTGAAGGCTATTTTGATGCTTATTTTACCAAGGCCCAACAAGTTAGAAGACTATTGAAAAACAAAACCGATGAATTGTTTGCTCAATACGATGCAATCATTTCTCCTACTGTTCCTTCTCCCGCTTTTAAAATTGGTGAAAAGTCGACCGACCCTATTGAAATGTTTTTAGCTGATATATATACGGTCTATCCGAATTTGGTTGGGATCCCGGCCATTTCAATTCCCTTATTTACTCATACGAATGGTATGCCTTTTGGGTTGCAGATCATGACCAAACATTTTGAAGAAACTACACTCTTGCAAATATCCAGTTACCTGCTTCAGCTTAATTAAATCCATATGAGCGTTTTCCATCAATATGCGATTCAACTGATTCGATCCTCCATAGTTTTATTGCTTTTTGGCGTGCTCTTACAATTGATTTCTTCAACAACTATTGCAGCGCAAAACAATTTATTGCAAACTATTTCAGCTCAACCCAATACTGCTAAAGCAGATACGACAAAAGACAAATATGGATTTAAATCTTTGTTTAAAGGATCTTTTAACTCTTCTAAACCCTATGTTTCTCAACTGAATCCAAGAGCTGTTTCATTTGTACAGGACTATATTAAAAAGCAAGGAAAAGAATTAGAGCGAATGAAAGGTTGGGGCAAACCTTATTTTGATCTATACGATCAAATCCTTACCCAGTATGGCATTCCGAAGGAGATGAAATACTTGAGTGTGATCGAAAGTCATTTGAGCTCGGGGCTTGTTTCCTGGGCAGGAGCAGTGGGACCTTGGCAAATAATGCCCTATGAAGCCACCCGATTTGGTTTGAGTTTATCTCCTAAAGATGAAAGAACCGATTATTACAAGAGCACAACAGTTGCAGCAAAATTGATGAAAGAATTATTCACGGAATTTCAGGATTGGTTATTGGTTGTGGCAGCATATAATGGTGGAGCCGGAAGGGTAAGGCAATGCATTAGAAAAGCAAACAGCAATAATTTTTGGGATCTTCAGTATTATCTTCCGGAAGAAACACGCAATCATGTAAAGAAATTTATTGGCACTCATTACATTATGGAAGGCCAGGGAGGATTTACTACCATGACTGCCCAGGAAATAAAATTACAAAAAGCCAATACGCCTTTAGAAGAAAGCGGTTTATCAAAAGAGACCATTGAAAATACAACTGTTGTAGAAATTAGCGGACGCTATAATTCATTGATCGTAGCCAATGGATTAATGATCAATATCCAACAATTCAATCGGTTGAATCCTGGCTTTGATAAAACATTGGCTGAAGGAAAAAAATTCAATCTGCGTATCCCTACAGATAAAAAAGATTTATTTGAAGCGACGAAGCAGCAACTGCTAGCAACATCAGTGCGAACATTATTAGAAGGAAACAATCCAATCAAATAGCCGAATTAGTTCACTACTTTATCGGCGCAGCAACTACTTGCAAAAGCTTCCGGCTTGGCTTTAAACGCAAACCCCATTCCAAGAATATAGCCCATGGCTTCTCTTAGTGCGTCATTGCTTTTAAATTGTGGATTGGTATTAATATCGGCATGTACTTCCATTTCTACATGATACTCAATAAACAGATTACATAGTTCGTAGGCAATTTCAATGCTCTTTGCCACTTCTACCAACATCCTTTCTTTGATATGGTATTTCTGTTTTGTTTTTTCATTGTGGATGTACATGAATCCACCATTGTGTTCTCGCAGAAAAACAATCACTGTAGCAAACTCAGTATCGGCGCCTTTCACCTGGCTATCGGTACCGATACAAACTTTCAATTTTGTTCCTGCTGATGCTTCTTTTTTGATGGCTTCTTCCACTGCATCTTTGATCGGAAGTACAATGTTTTCGCCATTGAATTTTCTCCAACGCATAAAATAGGGTTTTTGTAAGTTACTAATGATTTGTACTTCTTATATCAAAACGGTGTGATCTTATTATTAACAGTAGTGGAAAAGCACAAAAACGGCAATAATGTCAGAAATTGAAAAATAGTACGGATATTGAATAAGAATCTAGTACAGAAACACAAACCGATACAATGAAACTACTGCTTCAATACCTCAAACCCTATAAATGGTTGATCGCTTTGGCCTTATTATTGGCTGCCATTAACCAGTCTTTCTCTATGCTGGACCCTTTCTTTTTTGGAAAGTTACTCGACCAGTATGGGATGCATCCATTGAATACAGGTTATTTCAATGAGAAGAAACAATTCATTGCTACCGGTGAAAGAACGGAATCGGAATTCATTTGGGGAGTGATGGGATTTTTAGGAATTCTGATCAGCGTGGCCATGATCTCCAGGATTGCCAAAGCATTCCAGGATTATTTCAGTAATGTGATTGTACAAAAATTTGGGGCTAAAATTTTTACAGATGGATTGCAGCACTCTATGCAGATGCCTTATCAGGAATTTGAAGACCAGAGAAGTGGAGAGACTTTGTCTATTTTATCTAAAGTAAGAACCGATACAGAAAAATTCATCATTGCATTTATTAATGTACTGTTCAGTATTCTGGTAGGGATTGTATTCATATCTGTTTACTCTTTCAAATTGCATTGGTCCATCATGCCGATATATGCAACAGGAATTGTTTTCTTATCGATGCTTACCAGTTTTTTAAGCAAGAAGATCAAAACCATTCAAAAAGTAATTGTAAAGGAAACCACTACTCTTGCAGGTACAACAACTGAAAGTTTGAGAAATATTGAATTGGTAAAAAGCTTGGGATTAACCGAACAGGAGATCGACCGATTGAATAAAAATACCTACAAAATATTGGGGCTTGAATTAAGAAAAGTAAAAAGCATTCGTTCCCTTAGTTTTGTTCAAGGCACATTTGTGAATTTGTTGCGTCAGATCATTATGTTCACTTTATTATGGCTGGTATTCCAAGGAAAACTCACCGCTGGTGAAGTAATGACATTGACATTTTATTCATTCTTCATCTTTGGCCCATTACAAGAAATTGGAAATATTATTTTGTCGTATAGAGAAGCAGAAGCATCGCTCAATAATTTTCACAACCTAATGATGAAACCTTCCGAGCCAAAACCTTTATATCCGCACCATATTGGCAATATAGATACTTTGGCTTTTAATAACATCATTTTCAAACATCAAACTGCCCAATACAATGCATTGGATGGAATTAGTTTTGAAGCCAAGAAAGGTGAGACCATTGCTTTTGTAGGACCATCTGGTGCAGGCAAGAGCACTTTGGTAAAACTCTTAGTGGGCTTGTATCAACCAAAAGAAGGAAATATTATTTACAATGGAGTAGACGGCCATGATATTAATTTTGATGAACTCAGAAATCAAATTGGCTTTGTTACACAAGACACCCAATTATTTGCGGGCACTATTCGGGAGAATCTATTGTTTGTAAAACCAGGTGCTACAGAAAAAGATGTAAAAGATGCATTGCACAAAGCAAGTTGCGATAATTTATTAGCGAAGGCCGATAAAGGAATTGATTCAATGATTGGAGAAGGTGGATTAAAATTAAGTGGTGGAGAAAAACAACGTTTATCCATTGCAAGAGCTTTGATCAGACATCCCCAATTATTGATTTTCGACGAAGCAACATCTGCATTGGATAGTATCACCGAAGAAGAAATTACCAATACGATCAGAAATATCTCCGCGCAAAAAGAACAGATCACGGTAATGATTGCGCATAGATTGAGTACCATCATGCACGCCGATAGAATTTATGTATTGGAAAAAGGGCAAGTGGTGGAAACAGGCAGTCATGCCGAGCTATTGGTAGATAAAGGGTTGTATTACGCCATGTGGCGTCAACAAATTGGTGAGCGAAAAGCAATGGCAATGGCTTAGTCCTTTTCGAATTTCTTTTTTAAGTAGTCCATAACTGAAGGATCATCTAATCCTTCGATGTCACTTAATTCCAATTCAATGGCTTTGGTGCTCAATTGAATTTCTAATAATGAAAGTGCCAATGATGCAGCAAAAATAAAGAGGCTTAAAGCAAATACCCAATGTGCCAATACCATCCATTCGTTGTAAATAAAATACATACACAGAATACTGCTTAAAAAAGTAAGCACTCCAAGGGCTTGCATGTTTTTAATGAGCTTTAAACGATAACGAAGATTTCTAATCTGAGCATGTATGATATGTCTATTTTCATGCCCTTCGTATTTATCGTGTAATGATCGTACACGGTTAGATAATGCCAAGAAGCGATTGGTATAAGCGAGCATGATCAAACTAATGGCAGGAAAAAGTAATGCTGGAGTATTGATAGTGATATCCATAATTCAATTTATTATAAGCAAGTTAGTAATAAACCTGTATGATTCTAACAAAGAAGCTCCCGTCCACAGACTAGGAGCCCCCGCTTGTTTGCTTGCTTGCTTATAAATACCGATAAATCAGGTGTACATATTTATTTTGTAAAGATTTATAGAATAGAATGCTGGCAAACAAAATGATCAAGATAGATACCAGTAAATAGTAGCTTGGATAAAACAAATAAATAAATATGCTGAGTAACCCAAGTCTGGCAAAATCCAGGTAAAACACCCATTGTTTTTGCTCTATCATTGCACCAGTACTGATTACACTCGTGATAATAAATATTGCCGCAATAGATAATTGTATTTGATGCAAGTATTTTTCAAAAAGGATTAATCCGAAAAGGGTAATCAATGTTATCAGTGTTTGAATTCGGATAAAATTGTGCAAAAGGGAATGGTCTGTTAGTGGCTCCTTTCTACTCAGCAATTTTCTTTCCAATAATAATCTGATCCGAGGATCAATATCATCAGGTTTACCAAAAATCAATTTCAATTTTGCTCCAAACCCCTTGGCATATTTAACTGCAACAATCAATTCCAATAAAAAATGAAAATGTTGCCAAAGAAAACTATGGCTTTTTAAAGGTGTTGTTAAACCATAAACAGGGGTTTCTTCTTCCTCAACAAATGTTCCAAAAAGCTTATCCCAGATGATCAATACATCTCCATAATTTTTATCTAAATAAGCAGGATTACTGCTATGATGAACCCTGTGATGAGATGGTGTTACGAATATTTTTTCGGCCCAACCCAATTTACCCACCAATTGCGTATGTGTAAAAAAAGGATAAGCCCCATGGATCAATAATAAAATAACAATCATCGAAGGTTCAAATCCGATCAGGGGTAAAAAAGACCAGAAAATTCCTCTTGCAATGGCCTGGAAAACAGTAATTCTCGCTGAAACAGTAAAATTATAATCTTCGCTCTGGTGATGCACTACATGTGCGCTCCAAAAAATATTTACTTCATGACCAAAGCGATGGTACCAATACCATAATAAATCAGTGAGTAGGAAAAGAAATACCCAGGTAAAAATGGTTGATGGAATAGAAAACAAAGCAAAATGCTGGTGAATCCATGAGAAAACGTAAAAAAATGCACCCGTTGTAAGAACATCAGATAAGCGTTCCCCAATGCCCACATTGATATTGGCAATTGCTTCGTTGAATTGAAACAATTGCTTTTTCTGTTTAATGCATACCCAATATTCAAGTAACATTAAACCAATAAACAATGGAATTGCTAAAGCAATAAAATTGAGCTTCATGGCACGAAAATAAGTGGCATTATTTAGTCTACCAAATTAATAGACTTTTATTTTTAAGCAACCTTTTTCCTTAAAGAAATTCTTTGCATGACAGTTTAGTTTGAAAGAATTGACTTAATTTACTTTTGAAGAACCGTTTCAAAAATGAATAAAAGAAAATATGTCTTATTGGTATTTCTATTCCAAATAAGTTGCCTGATTGCAAAAACACAATCAATTGAACCTTTTATTTTAAATTCTAATGGCGGCAATTATGTAAACAGAGGTTCTACAGTTTTAAGTAATTTTAGTTTGGTATGGAGTGTTGGGGAAATTTCCATGATCGAAACCTTTCCCAGTTCAAATGGACTATTTATTTTAACTCATGGAGTATTGCAACCATTTACTGAAATGGATTTGCAAACTATTCCGATTAGTGGCTGGACCAAAGATGAGGTGAAAATATACCCTGTTCCAGTAAATACTTTATTGCAATTTGATTTGTTCAGCAAAGACACTGGAAGAGTAGTGATCCAATTATATGATCTATTAGGAAACACTTTAGGTTTAAGGGACTTCGACTATAATACATTACCGCTTAATCAAAAGATTGATTTTTCAAAATATCCTTCTGGAACTTATTTATTAAAACTGTCGCTTTATAGTAATGGGGCTTTAAAAAAGAACAGTGTTTTTAAAATTCTTAAACTTAGATAAACATCTATATGAAACAAAAAATTATTCTTATTCTGTTATTAATCATTGCTGGATGCAATTTCATACAAGCACAGCAAATTAATTACCAAGGTATTGCACGCAATGCAAATGGAGTAGCCATTGCATTTCAGGATATAAGTTTAAGACTTACCATCAAAGATGTAAGTGGGGTTACAGAGTATACAGAAACAAGAAAAGTTAGAACCAATCAGTTTGGGCTTTTTGTTGTAATGATCGGCAGCACAGGTGCTACCAATACAACAGGCACTATCGCTTCAGTGAATTGGATTGCAGGCAACAAAACATTACAAGTGGAGATTGATCCGGCAGGAGGAAGCAGTTTTTTACAAGCAGGCAGTTCCCCATTAATTTATGTTCCCTATGCCATTTTTGCTAATGCTGGTTTTCCTGTAGGACCAGCTGGGGGAGATCTAAAAGGTTCTACTTATCCAGATCCAATAATCGCACCACTTGCAGTAACGAATGCAAAGATCACTAACCCATATATCAATTTTAATAATCTTCAAGTCCAATTAGGTAAGGGGCAATATTTTGCAATAGGTACTAATGGAAATGATTTTAATATTA
This sequence comes from Sediminibacterium sp., assembly GCA_040403975.1. Classification (GTDB taxonomy): domain Bacteria; phylum Bacteroidota; class Bacteroidia; order Chitinophagales; family Chitinophagaceae; genus Sediminibacterium. The sequence continues at coordinate 56,104 of JBBAJS010000004.1, read as the reverse complement.
GTTCTGTAGACTCCACTCACACTTTTAATATACCAACAGCTTCTTCCACAAGAAGGGGTTTGATCAATAGTGTGGATTGGACCACATTTAATAACAAACAAAATGCAATACTTCTTGGAACAACTGCTCAATATTTTAGAGGCGATTTAAGTTTAAGCAATTTTCAAACAGATGTAAGAAATCAGCTAAGCGCAGGAACAAATATTACTTATGCCAATGGCCAGATCGGGATTACTAATAATAGTGTGACCATTAATACCTTACCATTAACCCTTGGAGGTTCCCAAAGTTTTGCTACAGGAACAACTGGAATAGATTTTAATATTAGTTCAACAGGCGCAGTGCATACTTTTAATATACCCACCGCTTCATCAACTCAACGAGGCTTAATCAATAGTGTAGATTATAACAATTTTACTACAGCTTTTAATAATAGAATTACCAGTTTAACCACCACAGGAATAGGAGCTGCAACACTAACTTCGAATGTGTTGAATATTCCAACTTATGTTTTACCCGCTGCTACGGGAACAATATTGGGAGGAATTATTTCTGGTGCTAATATTACCAATACAACTGGAACAATAAGTATTACTAGTAATAATGTGATCAATGCTTTGGGAAGCCAAGCTACTAATAGCTTTTTTGCAGCACCCAATGGGGCAGCTGGAAATCCAAGTTTTAGATCTATAGTTGCAGCCGATATTCCTACATTGAATCAGAATACAACAGGAACTGCAGCTAATGTAACAGGAACAGTTGCTATCGCCAATGGGGGAACTGGAGCAACAACAAAAGCAGCTGCATTTAATGCTTTATCTCCAATGACAACTAATGGTGATATTATTTATGGAGCTGCTGCAGGAACTGGTACAAGATTGGCTGCAGGAACCAACGGACAAATCTTAACGCTTGCAGGAGGTATCCCATCTTGGACAGCAAATAATCAATGGAGTATTTTAGGAAATTCAGGTTTGGTAGATGGTACCAATTTTTTGGGAACTACAGATCAAAGAGCTTTAAGATTTAGGGTGAATAGTACATGGGCAGGAGAAATTAATCCAATTACAACGAATACAAGTTTTGGATTTGAATCAGGATTGAATAATGTTGCAACAGTAAACGCTAATAACAATACTTCTTTTGGTCATAGTGCATTAAAATTTTCAAACACTGGTGCTGTTGATAATACTGCAATTGGTCAAGGAGCACTACAAAACAACTTAATTGGTGACAATAATACTGCTATAGGTCAAGGAGCATTGAATTTATATACTGCTAATAATAATACCGCAGTTGGTCATGCAGCATTAAGATCAAATGTTTCTGCTGATTTTAATACAGCAATTGGTAGAGCAGCATTAGAGAATACAACAGGGGCTGGAAACACTGCAGTTGGGTGGGAAGCGCTTAAAATCAATACAACCGGCACTAACAATACAGCAATTGGGAGTGGTGCTACTGCAAGCGTTAATGGACTAAACAATGCAACTGCGATTGGAGCTAACGCGAGTGTAAATGCCAACAATAAAGTGAGGATTGGAGATGGAAATGTCACAGTAATTGAAGGAAACGTAGCTTATACAATCCTTTCAGATGCAAGGTTCAAATACAATATTGAAGAAAATATTCCTGGTTTAGAATTTATTACTAAACTAAAACCAGTATCCTATTTATTTGATGATCAAAAGTTAGATTATTTTGTAAAAACTGGAGATTTAAATGCTCCAAAATTTAGCAATGTAAATTATTCTGATAAAGTACAAATAAGAAAAACAGGATTCTTAGCGCAGGATGTTGAATATGCTGCTAAAAGCGTCAATTTCGATTTTGACGGAATACATAAACCACAAAATGCAAGAGATCACTATAGCCTTGCTTATTCTCAATTTGTAGTGCCATTGGTTAAAGCTGTTCAGGAGCAACAAACTATCATCAATTCTTTAGAAGAAAGAATTGCAGCACTTGAAAAGCTAATAAAAGAGAAACTGAAATAATCAAACCTACTTCACCCTAAAATCCAAAGGCACATTTAATTTAACACTTAAATTTCTGCCCATATTAAATACACCTGTTCGGCCTGTAACCAGATTCTCTCCGGCATATTTAAGTCTGCTGAGGTGATTTTGGTAAGCTACATCGGTGAAATTATTCAATGCTACATGCAAAGAAAAAATGGTCTTCCCTTTTTGTACAAAATCGGTTCCTACTGCAAGATTCAACAAAGTATAACCTTGTGTAGCTGTTTCTGTATCATAAGCAGTAAACACTCTATTCTGTGTACTCACATTATCCATTTCTAATTTTACATATGCATTGCGCATGGTATTGCCAGCTTTTTTAAAATCTCCTCTTAACTCTGTGAGTAATCGAGCGGGTGGTATAAAAGGCAAACGATTTACGCCTTCAAAAGATTCATTGAATTTTCCGGCAACCATACTAAATGTATTGGAAAAATGCAACCAATCTAATGGATGTGGATGTATATCTAATTTGGTTTCAAAGCCATACAAGGCAGCGCCTGATTGTTTAAATTTAAATGCCATGATGTCTTGCCCATCTACATTCACCAATGAATCTCCTCCTGCTTTATTAGATAGCTTGCTATAAAAAATATAATCATTGATATTATTGTAAAATGCATTGAACATAAAACTTACATGTTGCGTATTCAACTCAATGCCTGCATCAAACTGTAAAGAAGATTCTGTTTGTAGATTTTGATCGCCGTATTCGTATCGGTTGGTTCCTTCATGGGTTCCATTACTGGCCAATTCAGAAACAGAAGGCGCACGGTATCCTCTGGAAAGATTGGCTTTGATGGTTAAAGATTCTGAAGCATTGTAACTCAATCCTACACTTCCACTAAAATTGCCAAAGTTTTTATTGAAACTATTGAACTTAAGAATACCGGCATCCACATAACGCTTACTTTGCAGACTTCTAATATCTCCTCGCAAACCTCCGCTAAGCGTTAATTTTTCATTGAAGGTTTTTCTGGTATACACAAATGCGCCCGCATCAAATTGCTGGTATTCTGGTATCAACACTTCTTCTCCACGATTTTTATTTTCTTGAAACATTCCATTTACGCCAACTGCTGTTTTCCAACCATTTTTTTCTTGTAGATGAAATTGCACATTGTAATTCACGGTTTGTAAGTCGAAATACAAACTAGGCTTTGTTGGTTCAAAAGGATCTCCCAGTTCTTTGCGTTGATTTCTCTGATAACCAATATTAAGAATTAATCTATTTGAACCAATGGCAAAATTATTATCACTGGCTATTTTAAAATGATTGATTTTTTGCCCCGGCACCAATATATCTCTAGAATTGAGGTCTGCATTATTGGCAATTTTTTCTAAAGGAGTACCAGCAAATAATAGAAAATTTCCAGTGCTTGCATCTCTTTCTCCTTCAATCAAACCCAGGTCTTGATTAAAGCTACTCACCATTAAATGACTGTAACCCCAAGAACGATTGACACCTACATAGCCACCAAAATTTTGTTCGTTGAATCGGCTGTTCAATACTCTTCCATCAAATTTATTTTGATAATCTTTTGCAGACTTAGATGAACCATACACATTCCAGTTAAATCCATTTTTTAAGTGGCCCGCAAGGTTGGCATTAGTGCTGATTAATCCATTATTGTCTAAAAAACCTGCATTCAAATTTCCTTTAATGGTTCCTTGTGTTATAGGAGCATTAGAGATGATATTGATGACCCCGCCCATTCCATCACTTCCATATAATAATGAAGCTGGTCCTTTGAGTACTTCTATTTTTTGAACACTGCTTTCATCTATTTCAATTCCATGTTCATCGCCCCATTGTTGACCTTCTTGTCTAACACCATCATTGATGGTAATGATTCTATTATACCCTAATCCGCGAATGATCGGTTTTGAAATGGCCGGACCTGTACTCAATGCAGCTACACCTGGTACTATCCTACTTAATGCATCAATCAGATTGGTAGAAGTCGTAGCCAATAAATCTGCTTTTTTTACAATTGACACTGGTTGAGCAGATTGCTTGACCCTCATTGCAGATGCAACACCAGTAACGGTTACCGCTTCATTTTCAACTACTGCAATCGCTAATTTGATTGTTCTATTTGTATTGGCTCCGATTTCTATTGTCTCTAAAAAAGACTTGTATCCTATAAATGAAACTTCAACTAAATATTTACCTGCAGGAACCTGCGGGGTCGTAAAACTTCCATCAACAGATGTAACCACCCCTAATTTGGCTTCATGTAAAAAGACAGAAGCTCCCACTAATGGTTTTCCGGTTAAGGCATCCAGCACATTGCCTTTTAAAATTCCTTTATCAAGTGCTGTTACATCACCGTTTTCAACGGTACTAAAAGGCTTCGCATCAATTTGGATGGAAAACAAAAAAAAGGATAAGAAAACAACTGAAATTCTGGTCATCATGATCAATATATTTGCTACTATGTTGCAAATATAGCAAAGAATCAAATATTTACATCATTGTTGCAAATATTTTTCGCGGTTTATCTTCCTGCTTTAATCATGGCCCTTACTTGTTGAACACTCATATTTTGAAGACGTGCATAATAGACACCTGATGGTAAAGTGCCTGCATTGAAAGCTACAGTATAAGTACCAGCCGTATATACCTGATCGGTTAAGTTGGCGATCACCCTTCCCATTGTATCCAATATTTGAACCAATGTATGTCCGCCATTCGTTTTAAATGTAATAATAGTGCTGCTGGTAAAAGGATTCGGATAATTGCTGATCAATGAATCACCCGATAAATTCACCGCTTTTTTACAACCTGCAGCATTAACCAATGGCATTGTTTGAAAATTCTTCAACATAACCTGTTGCAGATCTTTGTTTTCTACACAAAGCCAGTTCGATAAAATGGTTGCATAAACACTTCTAAAATCGTATTGAAAAGGAAGGTTATCATTCACTGTAACATTCGCTCCAAACATAGGCGTATCGCCTGTTACACCACCTAATACATTTTTACCAAATACAAAAGAAGGAGCAGCAGAACCATGATCGGTTCCTGTACTTGCATTGCTTTTTATTCTTCTTCCAAATTCAGAAAAAGTCATTCCAATAACTCGTTCTTCGATATCTAAGAATTTAAGATCATCCTGAAAAGCTTTGATGGCATTGCTTACATTGCCTAACAAAGTTGCATGAGAACCTGTTGATGTATCTGTTGAATTTACCTGAGCAGAATGGGTATCGAATCCTCCATAATTAACCATGTATACCCTGGTTTGCAAGCCTCCTTTGATTAATCTCGCTACAATCTTTAACTGGTCTGCTAAACTATTTCCTGTTGGATAAGTTACTTGTGTGGGCACTTTTGCTGCAGCATCTTTAATGACCGTAGCATATTGTTGCGTTTGTTGGGAAATTTGACGAATAAAGGTCAGTTCCTTCCCTGCTGGTGAATTTGGTGCAGGATCTTGTATTCCATTTACCAGATTATAAAAACTGGAAGGATTGGTAATACTCATACCCATGTTTACCGAAGGCCCTTGTAAAGTAAGTGATGTTGCTGATCCAATTTGAATTGCCAATGGATCTTTCATTGATGAGTTGGGATATCCATTCGGGAAATTAGGATACTCATAGTTTAAGTACCTGCCTGCCCAACCAGTATTTACTTCATTATTACTATCACTTGCACTCATCCAAATATCCGTTGCTCTAAAATGAGAAAAGCTTGGTTGAGGATATCCTACAGAATGGATCACATTTAACTTACCCTCATTATACATGGTTTGCAATCCGGTCATAGCAGGATGTAAACCCGTTTTTGTAATTCCATTTAACTTCAACACTTTGTTTTCTGGAATATAAATATTGGGACGAGCGGCAACATAATTACTAAAATTTTCCAATGGAATGACCATGTTTAATCCATCATTACCTCCATTCAATTGAACGATCACCACAATATGATCGGTATTGGTTACAGGTAAAAACATCGACTGGGCAAAAGGAGAATCAGCTCCAAATGCTTTAAACGAAAAGCCTCCCACCAAGGATGGCAGTGCAATGCCTGCTGGTAAAGTATTTCGTAAAAAGTCTCTCCTTTTCATAGTCATCAATTATGATAGCTGATACTCAGCCAGATTCATTAAGTATTTAATTAGATCACGAACTTTATTTCTTACGCTTGTTGCATTCGTGGTATTATTTGGATTAGAAATAAATAAATCCCATGCTTCTGTCCAATAAATATCCGTTGATTGTCCGGCCAATAAAATATCTCTTTTTAGTTGAGCTTTAGAAGCTGCTGAAATATCAATCCGATACATTGCGGCAACCAGGTCATTGATCAACACATTGGGATCTCTGGGATTAGACAAGGTTTTTGCATATTCGGCCCCATCGATCTGTATTTTTTTGCTATTGAAAGTATAGCCACTTACTATTAAAGTATCCGTGTATTGATTTCTTTTCGGTAATGTATCTGAGTTTACCCAAATTTGATAAAACTGTGGTTCTTGATAATACGCTTTCCAACCACTTACATCAGGAGGGTCTCCAATACTTTGTTGCATATTATTTACCCAGCTTACCAAGTAATTATAAAATCCATAATTAGTAGCATAATCAGCTGCAGGTTGAAATGCAACGTTAAACTCTCTGCACAATCCAACAACCAGATCTACCGGACTTTTAATTTGACATCCTTTTGCTAATGAATCAAAGAAATGTTCACTCTTGAGCAATGCAGATAAAACAGGTTTGATTTCGTAATTACTATTCCTGAACAAATCCGCAAGAGGGTTGATTATGTTGGTTTCTACACTTGCATCAATATCATAATAAACAAACCAACGATAAATTCTTCTACATACATATTTGGCTACTTCTTGTGCAGAAAATATCATGTTGAGCATTGCATCAATTTCCAAATCACCTCCAGTTGCTCCTGTTCTACCTTGAATAACGGTGTTATTGTAAAAAGAAGAAAAAGTTTTATTGGTAATATCATGCCTGCTTTCGGTATAAAAAGAAGTATTGGTTGTTGAATTTACTCTCCATCCGGTAAGCACTTTAGCTGCAGCTTTAACATCGTCTTCGGTATATTTTGATCCTGGACCTTTTCCGCAACAAAACAATTCTTGAATCTCTCTGCCATAATTCTCATCAGGCGCTGTTGCAGTGTTGAGTTGACCATTTAAATAGACCAACATTGCCGGGTCGAGTGTAACGGCTTTGGTAAGGGTTTTAAAATTGCCTAATGCAGAAGTTCGCAATAAATTATGGTGCTTATATACATACCCTGAATTACCAATATCATTGGTTTCTGTAGCAAAATGATTGTGCCAGAAAAGGGTCATTTTTTCTCTGATACTTCTGTCTTGATTGATCATTACTCCCATCCACCATTTTTTAAATGATGACCTTCTCAAAGAAGCAATTGTTCCATCAGTATTAAAATCGTTTACCCAAGTAGTACCAATGGTAATATTATTATCGGGAACCAACGCAGAACCAACTGCGTAGTCTTTCAATGGCGGTGCAGGTAATGGCGCAGTGGGAGTAAGTAATTCATCCACTGTTTGATTCAAGGTTTTATTCTTAAAATAACTGAGGTCTGCTTTAGAAACACCAAATAAGGTTCTTTTCAATAAATGGGTTAATTCTAATTCAGTAAATGCGCCACTAAATGGAGTTAATCCTCCATTTGGAGGCGGAGGTGGCATTTCAAAAGCAATTGCTGCTTTTTCTTTTTTCTCCGTCTTTACTTTTAAAAAGGACCTTCTGTCCATAATACATCAATTGTTAAGAATAGATACCAAAATACAAAAAATGTGGCTTTCAACAAATAAATTGATTTTTGTTCTACAAAAACCCCTAAAAGCCGCAAAAACATGCAGCAGAATGAATAAAAAATATGTCTTATATTTAGGGTTAATATACTCCCGAAAATGACAGAACAAGCCATTTTAGTAGGCTGTTTACAAAATGACCCATCCGCTCAACGCGAACTGTATAATCGTTACAGTCCGAAAATGTTGAGTGTATGTTATCGTTTTGGTCAAAATAGGGAAGATGCAGAAGACATGCTGCAGGAAGGGTTCATTAAGATCTTTACTCAAATTCATACTTTTCAAAACAAAGGTGCATTTGAAGGATGGGTAAGAAGAATCATCGTGCATACATGCATTAACTTTTTGAAGAAAAACAAAAAGTTTAATGAAAATATCGATTTGGAGCATGCTGGCTATTTAGAAGTGAAAGAAGAAACAATGCCTTCTATCATGCAAGCAAGACAAATCATAGAATGCATTCGGCTTTTGCCATTGGGTTATAGAACTGTTCTGAACTTATATGCATTGGAAGGATACAGTCACAAAGAAATTGGCGACATGTTGGATATTGAAGAAAGTACGAGCAGAAGTCAGTTTACCAGAGCAAAAGCAATGTTAGAAATGATATTGGTGAAAAAGAGAATTATCGATCAACCAAAGGAAGAGTATCAATGGTTAGCTGCTTTAAAAAAGTAGTTTCATTGATTTGTTTATATGGAGTACAAGAATTACCAAGACGACGAATTTAAGCAACTGCTACAAGATGAAGTGAAGCATCATCGTATGTATCCGTCTGATCATGTTTGGAACAATATTCGAACAGAAATCCACGGAACACAAACATGGCCAGCTCTTACTTTCATTGCTTTATTTATTATTGTTGGCTTGACTGTTTCTACTTTACTCATGTCTCCTTCAGCTGAAAGAATCCAATCTATTGCAGCGATTGAAGCAGCACCTAAAAAAACAATCACCAGAACCAATCAGATAGCTCCAAAAGAATCTACTGAATCTTATTTAGGAGTGATAGAACCACAGCATATTACTGATTACACTATTTCAGCAATTGCCAATAATCAATTGCAAGAACCAGTTTACTTACAGGATGAAAATACTGTTTCAGTAAATCCAGAATTAACTGTTGGCATAGAAAAAAACAGACCAACAATATCAACTGAAAACAAAGATGTTCTCTTGCCTATTAACGTAAATTCAATTACTGCAAATACAATAACAGCGTTGAATTTAAATACTATTTCTATAAAGGATGAAGCAATTGAATCGAAAGAATTGGTCATTCCAAATTTATTGAAATCAATTCCGGCCAATCAACAACCCATTCAATTAGAGGAAGAATATTTAAAAAATATTGTTTCTTCTCCCAAAACAATTCCTTGGAAAAAAGTATCAAGAGTTGGATTTCAATTTTATGTAACCCCATCAAAGAGTTATCGTACCCTTTCGGATGCTGCAGTTAAACAAGTAATACTACCAAGTACTGTTTCTAATACCAACACACAAAACGTTCCTTTAGGACTCAATTACTCTGCTACTGTAAATGATATTGTTCGCCATAGCCCTTCGATGGGAGTTGAAGTTGGATTTGCCGCTTTGTATAATATTAGCAAAAACTTGAAATTTAAAACAGGTGTTCAATTGAATGTTCGCCAATATCATATTGAAACATTTAAAACATTAACCAGCCCTAGTACACTTTCATTGATCAATAATAATGGCATTCAAACGATCAATTTATTTTCCACCTATAATAACAATACTGGATATCAATCAGAACAGTTAAACAATAAAACCTATCAGGTTTCTATTCCTGTAGGAGTACAGTGGGAATTGATCAAGGGAAAGACGGTTGGATTAAATGCAGAAGCTTCTGTTCAACCGACATTATCCGTTAATAACAGCACATTCTTGCTGTCTACAGATTATAAAAATTATACTGACGGAAATAGTTTCATTCGCAAATGGAATGTTAATAGCAGTATTGGCATCAACTTCTCCTACAAGAGTGGTGCAAATATTTGGCAGATTGGTCCTCAAATCAGGTACCAGCATCTTCCCACTTATACCAATCAATATCCTATCAAAGAAAACCTGATGGATTATGGAATTAGATTGGGTATTACTCGTCAGTGGAAATAGACTAAATTTTGGATAGTTTTGCAGCATGAATAAATTAGTTATCTCATTTATTTCAATAGCCCTTTTGATTGCAGCATGTCAATCTAAAAGCAATAAGCAATTAGACAAGCTGCAAGCAATTGCAGATACTTCGAAATATTATCTCATTGATAATTTCATAAAAGATCAAATGAAATTTGTAGATCTTAGAGACTTTGTTATTCATAGAACGATCACGAAAGATTCATCTGAAAGCAATGAAATAATAGACAAATCAGCTTTTTTAGCGGAAGCCGCAAAAGTGCTTAGCATTGCCAATGAATTCACTCGACACAAGGAACTCTATAAAGAATCTGTTTTTCAAGATTTAAGCACTGCGAGTTACACCATCAATTATACACCTACCGACCCAAGCCTTTCTATACAAAGAATGGATGTGCTATTAAGCGAAGAAACCAATATCATTAAAAGGTGTTTTATTAGAACCAGTTCAACAGAAAATGGCATTACTACTGTTCAACAAATTAGCTGGTTGGCCGATCATCAATTTCAGATAAGCCAGTCACAGACGATTAATGGAAAAGCTGTTGAGGAACAAGTTGTAATTAGTTGGGATAAAGTTTTAGATAAATGACACAAGAACAGTTTCAACAATTAGCCCATACTATTCCAGTTAACCCAGGTATTTATAAATACTATAATAAAGAGGGTGTTTTAATTTATATCGGAAAAGCTAAAAGTTTAAGAAAAAGAGTAAGTTCTTATTTCAATAAAACATTTGTTGGATACAAGACCCACGAATTGGTTCAGCGGATCCACAAAATTGAGTTTACCATAGTAGATTCTGAACAAGATGCTTTTTTACTGGAAAATGCATTGATCAAAGAATACCAACCTAAATACAATATCAATTTAAAAGACGATAAAACCTACCCCTACATCGTTGTAAAAAAAGAACCATTTTCGAGGATCTTTTTGACAAGAAAAAAAATCAATGATGGCTCTGAATACATTGGCCCATTTACTTCTTCTGGAAGAGTGAGAGAATTAATTGATTTTGTAAAACAATATATTCCATTAAGAAATTGCAAGCTGAACCTCACCGATCAAAACATTCAAAAAGGAAAATTCAAAGTTTGTTTGGAATATCATCTGGGTAATTGCAAAGGTCCATGCGAAGGATTGCAATCTGCTGCTGATTACCAGGAAGGATTAGAAATGGTGAAACATATTTTAAAAGGAAATTTGGGTTCGGTGATTCAACATTTTAAATCGGAAATGCAAAAAGAAGCTGCTACGCTTCATTTTGAAAAAGCTGCTTTTATTCAACAAAAAATTGAGCACTTAGAGAATTACCAATCTAAGTCTGTGATCGTAAGTAAACACTTAACCAATCTAGATGTGTTCTCTATTGAGAAAGACGATGACAATGCTTTTGTGAATTATTTAATGGTTCAAAATGGTACCATTGTTCAAACGCATACTGTGCCAGTTGAAACCAAATTAGAAGAATCAGTGGAAGAGGTTTTAGAATTTGTCATTGGCAATCTAAGAACAAAGTTCAATAGCCTGGCCAATGAAATTGTAGCGCCTTTTCCAATCAATTACCCTGATGAATCTATTACTATCACTGTTCCTAAACTAGGAGACAAGAAAAAATTACTGGACCTCTCCATCAAAAATGTTTTGTATTTCAAAGATGAACTTCGTAAGAAAAAATTATTGCTTTTGGAAGGTAAAACCGATCTAGAAAAGAAAAAGGTATTGTATGAATTACAGGCATACCTACAATTAGCTGAAGTTCCTACACATATTGAATGCTTTGATAATTCTAATTTTCAGGGAGCTTACCCCGTTTCTGCAATGATCTGTTTTAAAGATGGAATGCCTTCCAAAAATGATTATAGAAAATTCAATGTGAAAACCGTTGTTGGCATCAATGATTTTGCAACCATGAAGGAAGTGGTTTTTAGACGTTATAAGCGATTAAAAGAAGAAGATGCCCCTTTTCCTCAGTTAGTGATTATAGATGGCGGAAAAGGGCAATTAAGCGCTGCTCTAGAGAGTATAGAAGCACTTGGCCTAGAAGGACGAACTACATTGATCGGATTAGCGAAAAATGAAGAAGAAATATTTTTTGCTGGTGATACAGCTTCTATCAAATTGCCCTGGGACAGTGATTCTTTAAAACTAGTCAGAAGAATCAGGGATGAAGTACATCGTTTTGGAATTGGGTTTCATCGAAACCAACGATCGAAAGGCACTTTTAAAAATGAATTAGAACAGATTGATGGAATTGGTCCTCAAACGATCAGTCAATTACTCAAAACCTTTCGTTCAGTAAAAAATATCAAAGCTCAATCTGAATCTACACTAGCAGCAGAAATCGGCGTTGCAAAAGCAGCAATTTTGATGGCTTATTTTAAGAAAGTGTGATGGATTATTCAAAAAATTTCTTTTCTCAGTCTGTTTCCAAATCTCGCTGCTGTCCCTTGCCTACTATTTTACTCTTTTTTAAAGCTATAATTCTGCCCCGATTGTTTTAAAATAAAAGTCATATCGGTTGGATTAAATTCTAAAAC